>NZ_JARUWY010000001.1:0-1322810 GCF_030433815.1 Paenibacillus sp. PsM32
TTGATTTTTTGATAATGATTCTGTCATCATTTCCTCCAAATAATTCATAGTTATTAGGTGTTTATTTCAACTTTAATATTCTAATCCATTTAATTGTAAAATAAGGGGCAATCTAACAAACAAGTAAGCCTATAGTATCACATTATTTTTTCAAAAAATAGAATTTTCTTCATTGAACGACAAAAAAAGACCTTAATAATAAGGTCTTTAGTTTCATTTTCAAATCAAAATCATGTCTACTCTCCTAATACTACTTCTTAACCCCCTGCCAAATATCCTCCAACTCATTCAATTCATCAATCATATACCAAGGTTCTACACCCAACTTCTTATCCCACTCAAAACTTCGACGCAGGAAAATACCGCGCATGCCTGATTGGGAGGCTCCCCAGATATCGTTGGTAGGATGATCGCCGACAAATATTGTTTCTTCTCCGGTTGTGCCTAATTTCTCTAATATCATCTCGTAAATCTTCGGATCTGGCTTTTTGATCCCTGCTTCACCTGAAGTCAAAATGACATCAAAGTAAGATTCCAATCCCAAATGCTCTACTTTGCCATATTGTATTTCATGTGCTCCATTGGTTAACATGCCTAACTTATACCCTTGATCCCGACATGCTTGAATAGCATCGAGCGCATGATTCATTAGACGTGCTTCTTTCATATAGTGCTCTGTATAATAAGCAAATAACTCATCTACAGTAGGCTTCTCTGCCCAGGGTAGGAGTTCAACTAATTCTTCAAAAAATCCACGTTTAGGACGATACCCATCGGCATCAGCGATACGCATATATCCTAGTATATCTCTCGCTTTCTCTTCATTGATATGACCTAAATAATGATTGATCAACTTTTGCGAAAAGGCTCGAAACGTATAATCTCGATCCATCAATGTATTATCCAAATCAAAAATAACTGCACTAATCTTCATATTCTGTCCACTCCTACAAGTAAATTATGTATACATTCTGCTAAAAGTATACCAAATCTTGTCTGGCTTCGCTTTTGCCTATCGTAGAATATCTATCAAAATAGCAAACAACACAGCAAAAAACCCGCACATTACTAAGCGGGTTTTATTAAGTATACAGTTTGCAGAGAATATTCTCTCTTTGGTCTGTGAATGTTCAACTTTATGATAACTTATAAGTCATTTTACAATAATACGTAAGAATGATCTTCCTGTGCTTTGACATCAGGTAATGCCACAGGTTGACGATGGGTAACCATCATTTCTTGATCGGTCATATACAATTTGAATTCAGGAATCTCATGCAAATAATGCTGTTGATACAACATACGACAATCGACTTCAAAATACACAGAATCTTCTACAATCGGTAATTTTCCAGTCTCATTCATATAATCATCGACAGCAAGCTGTACACGATCCAAATGGTACGGAATAGACTGTTCTTCTTCTGCAAAAATTTCAAATGTTTCACGTGATAAATAGAACTTCTGGTCACTCACTCCGCCTAAATAACGAGCAATTCGTGGCAGATCGAGACTTCCATCTTCTTTCATCAACACCGTACGATTAATACCGTTATCCATTTCGCGTTCAAATTGCAATACGGCACACCGCAACTCATCTAATGTGACATGAACAGATGGTAACTTATTGACGTCTTCTTTGTCTTTTCTTCTAAATAGTCCAAGTACAGACATATCGGTCTCTCCTCCCTCAAGCTGGGATTATTAAGCGATCGAGTGCGAAAACGTTTTCAGATACGTGTAAAGAAAGTTGCTAACTTTTTTGTGCTTACTATCATTGTACCTCATTTAACATACATTGATTCAATTTTTTACAAATTTGTGCGTTTTGAACGTTAAATTGTGTCTATGTGCCTAAGTACGCTAGAATTTTATAACATATTAAGGTAGGATAAATATGGTTCTATTTTAATAACGATCTGAACGGATAAGATCGTTTATACAGAAAAGAGATTATGGAAGGAGCTAGACCACTGTGATGGAAGATGTAATTATTATCGGTGCAGGGCCTTGCGGGCTGTCTGCTGCAATCGAATGCACACGCTTAGGCACGAAGACATTATTGATCGAAAAGTATAATATGGTACATTCTATTTATTTGTACCCCACAAATATGCAATTTTTCAGTACCCCGGAACTGTTAGAAATCGGAGATTTGCCATTTTCAACTCCGTATGACAAGCCTTTCCGCCATGAAGCTTTAGCTTATTATCGTCGTGCAGCAGGTCATTATGATCTGCGTGTTCAACCTTATACAGAAGCGCTTGAGGTACAGCCACTACAAGACGGTACATTTGCAATTCAGACCACCAATCGTCATGGTGAAGACAAAACTTATACGGCACGCAAAGTGATTCTGGCGACAGGTTATTTTGATCATCCTAACTACTTGGGTATCCCGGGCGAAGAATTGGATAAAGTCACTCACTATTTCCGCGAAGCTCATCCTTATGCAGGTATGAAAGTAACAGTAATCGGAGGCAGTAACTCTGCTGTCGATGCTGCACTTGAAATTGTACGTGTAGGGGCTCATGTCGATATGGTCTATCGTGGTAGTGATCTTTCGCAAAATATCAAATCCTGGGTACGCCCTGTATTTGAAGGTCAGGTACTCAAAGGCAATGTGACTCTTCATCTCAATTCTAAAGTAACCGAGATCACTCCATCTCAAGTTATTATTACGCAAAATGATGGGGAAACAGCGACGATCGAAAATGATTTTGTACTTGCGATGACAGGCTTCCATCCTGATCGTAAATTACTCACTTCTGCTGGTATTGAAATGAGTGATGATATGGATAAGCCGAAGTTCGATCTGGAAACGATGGAATCCAATATTCCAGGGCTCTATGTAGCAGGCGTTATCGCTTCGGGTCGTAATGCTAATGAAGTATTTATCGAAACCGGTCGTCGTCATGGTAACAAAATTGCTAACCATATTCATAAGCAAATGGCTCATTAATCATTGTAGAATCCATACAGAATAGACTACATGTAGTTGATTACCTGTAAAAAGTGTCCGCTTAGGCGGGCATTTTGCTATGTAATGACATCATGAAAGGAGTGATCTTATCAAAATGGCTGCGATTGATACACCGGCAATAATTTTGTTAGTGCTTGTCGCTCTTGGGATTATCGGCAACAACTCTACGGTTACGATTGCAATGCTTGTGTTATTGCTTATTCGTGTATTAGGCTGGCATCAAGCATTCCCATGGTTGCAGAAATATGGGTTAACGATCGGGATTATTATTTTGACAATTGGTGTGATGACTCCACTCGCAAGTGGCAAAATTTCACTAGATACGATCCTTTCTTCTTTTTTAAGTTGGAAATCACTTGCTGCGATAGGGATTGGTTTATTTGTCGCTTACTTGGGCGGACGAGGAACCATATTAATGACCAATCAACCAACAGTAGTAGCCGGGTTATTGATCGGAACACTAATCGGTGTCGCTTTTTTCAAAGGTGTTCCTGTTGGGCCATTGATTGCAGCAGGTCTGCTCTCTTTATTAATCGGCAAATCCTAGCAACTATTCTACATGAGGACAAACTCTATTCAACGATTGTGCTTATCCGATAGGCTTAGGTGTGGTATACTTTCTAAATATGAATCGATGATAAAATGCTTATATTGAATGTGTTAGCATCATCCAGGAGGATACACCTATGTCTCAAACTTTTGTTATTGAAGCGGTTATGATCGCTATCTATGGTCAACTGCTTGATCCGGAAAAACCGGTAGAATATATTGTGCCATACACAAGTATTATGGAATTATACGAATTTGCTGAAAGTACTGAACCTCTAATGAACGAAGACAATGAGAATCAGTATGTCAAAACAAGAATTCAGCAATTGATTGCTTATTTCGAAGAACCGCTTAACAAAAAGAAAATTCAACGTTCACTGAATGTTCCGTGGGCTCAAAGTTCAGCTATTTTACTCAGTGAAAAAGTACAATTGAAAATTATCAATGCAATGGATATTGCTCATTATGGTGAATCGTTTGATCCGATTGAGACCGAAATGATTCTTTCTGCTCTAAAAAAAGAAGTTCCTATGTTAACCGATCAATTTGAAATGATTCATCGGATTATTGAAGCCAAAATCCCTGTTCAAGTGTATGACATTGAAGACTTTTCTTTTGCGCTTGAAGGAACACCTACAGTGTAATGTAAGTTGTAATATGTGGATCAATAAGCAAAAAAGCTTCTTCCTTATTCGAGGAAGAAGCTTTTTTTAGGTCTGTTCTGTTTACTGAGATTGCGGCATATAGGCGTACCGAATATCATCTTCATGTTCAATATATTCTACATTCAATTGATATCCGTTGATATACCACAAATCTTGATCTTCCATATAAAAATGGATATTTTCGACATCCTGCGTTAGTGCCGGACTCACTGGCGGTTCTACAGAAATACCTAATGAAAATCCAGGATGAATTTCACTATTACTACTGTATCGTGCATAAAAGCGCACAGCATCGCCTTCTGCTAAACTCAATTCTTTTTTATACCAGCGTGCGGCTTCATCAGATACAACTATACTCATGATTTATACCACCTCTCTTTTTAACATTTACCCTATTCTCTAGCCTATTATAACACGATATCACTATTGCTTTTTTATTCATTTCTGTGTATCCAAATAACAATACCTTAAAAAAATATGAAGATTTTATGAATTTTACGTTGACAATGCAAAAATTGCAATGATACAATCAACAGCAGACAGGTACTAATTTAGAAGTTATTACCATCTGCATACTACATTTGAGAAGAAAGGGTGAATCTCCATGGATAAAATGATGAACGTACATATTGACGCTTATATTCCCGTAGCTTTATCACAATTAAATATCGGAGCACCCCGGCAGATGGAATTCTTCAAGTAGATTGTGTACTTTAAATCACGCTTGATCTTTATCCACAATGATATCTATTTGTCATATGGCGGTTGCTCAGCAATCGCGCTATATGATGTCCATACAAGACACGTCGTTTGCGTTTGCAGACGACGTGTCTTTTTATGTGGATTTTGACCAGTGTTCGAAAGAAAGGTAGTGATGATATGTTTGCAGTTTTCAAAAATTTAGGCTGGTTTTTCAGTCGTGAACGAAAGCGGTACTTGATCGGTGTTATTTTATTGATCATTGCCGGCGTGCTTGAATTAGCGCCTCCTAAGCTGTTAGGAAGTGCGATTGATGAGATTTCAGGGGGAACGATTACTGTCTCTTCATTAGTTTATTATATTTCAGTCACGTTAGTTATTTTGGTTGTTATTTATGGAATTACGTATGTATGGATGCACAGTCTATTCGGTGGATCGAATCTAGTAGAGCGTCTTTTACGGACTCGATTTATGGCTCATCTATTGCGTATGACTCCACCCTTTTTTGAACGGAACCGTACAGGTGATTTGATGGCTCGTGCTACCAATGATCTACGTTCTGTTTCTATGACGGTTGGATTCGGAATGCTTACTCTTACCGATTCTACATTCTTTTTATTAACAATATTGTTAGCGATGGGATTTGTGATCAGCTGGAAATTAACGATCGCTGCAATTCTCCCTCTTCCCTTTATTGCTCTTGCTATGGCGATTTACGGAAAAGTCGTACATGAACGCTATACTCTGGCGCAAGATGCTTTCGGGGATATGAATGATCAGGTACTTGAATCAGTCGCTGGTGTACGTGTTATCCGTGCCTATGTACAAGAACGTTTTGATGAGAATCGTTTTGAAAAGATTACCGATGATGTCTATCGCAAAAACTTACGTGTCGTTATGGTCGATGCACTGTTCGAACCGACGATCCGACTATTTGTTGGACTCAGTTATATTATTGCACTCGGTTATGGAATCTATCTGGTATTTCATAATGAGTTAACACTGGGCGATCTTGTATCGTTTAACTTGTATCTGGGAATGATGATCTGGCCGATGTTTGCAATTGGTGAATTGATCAACTTGATGCAACGTGGTAGCGCTTCGCTAGATCGTGTAAACGAAGTACTCTATGTCAAACCGGATGTTGAAGATATCGCTCAACCGGTTCATGTGCCATCGCTTCATAAGATTGAATTTAAAGATGTCACTTTCCGTTATCCTACTTCTACAGTGGATAATCTAGAGCATCTGAATCTACAGATTCGAGCTGGTGAAACGCTAGGCGTAGTCGGTAGAACAGGTAGTGGTAAGTCTACTCTGCTCAAACAACTACTCTATGAATATCCTACAGGAACAGGTGAACTTGAAATTGGTGGTGTATCTATCCACGATATCGCCAAAGACCAATTGCATGGATGGATCGGTTATGTTCCGCAAGAACAGATCTTATTCTCGCGCAGTGTGCGTGAAAATATTCGCTTCGGCAAATCAGATGCATCCGATGATGAAGTATTGAATGCGATCCATACAGCAGCATTTGATAAAGATTTGCATACACTTTCTGATGGTCTAGATACGATTGTCGGTGAACGCGGTGTGGCTTTGTCCGGTGGTCAGAAGCAGCGTGTATCTCTAGCACGTGCATTTATCGCTGAACCTGAAGTATTGATTTTAGATGATGCTTTATCTGCTGTTGATGCTCGTACCGAAACTAGAATTATCGAGAATATTCGCACCAAACGTGCGGGTAAAACAACTCTAATCGCAACTCATCGCCTATCAGCGGTAGAACATGCAGATCATATCGTAGTACTCGATCGCGGTAAAATTATTGAAGAAGGAACTCATGCTGAATTGCTACAGTCGGATGGCTGGTATCGTGAGCAATATGAACGTCAGCAACTGGCAGATTCCTTAGAGGGGTAGGTGTCTTTATTGGAGACTCAAGATTATAACGAGCAACCCACAACGAAGCTCGATAACAAAACAATTACCAAAAGGCTTTATCAATATGCATTACGTTCGAAAAAAACATTTATTATCGCGTTAATTATGTTAGCGATCGGTGTAGGGGCTGAGCTTGCCGGCCCTTTTATCGCTAAAAATATTATTGATAATCATTTATTTGCGATTGAACAACCTTTTTATCAGACTTCTTCTAGTACGAATGCTGTCTTGTATAACGGCAATTATTATAAACGCGAAGGATTCTGGACAGCAGGCGAAACCAAAGGCGCACAGGCTCATGTGATCCAAAGTGGAACGAGCTTTTATTTTATCGAAGGTGCTGTTGAATCAACCAAAGGAGAACGCACGTACAGTAATGGTGTCTTAACGATTCAAAATAACCAAAGTACAGCGAAATATCCAGCGGTTCCGTTAACAGCTAATAAATTATTTTCATTTTATCAACCAGAACTACCGGGTATTTATAAGCTAATTGGCTGGTACTTTGTATTCTTGCTTATTACAATCATTATGGAATTCGGGAAAACCTACTGGTTGCAATCGTCAGCTAACAAAGTTATTCAGCAATTACGCTTAGACTTATATGCTCATATTCAGCGATTACCAATTCCTTTTTTTGATAATCTGCCAGCCGGTAAAGTCGTATCACGTATTACCAATGATACGGAAGCGGTCAAAGATTTATTTGTCGCAGTATTGGCTAACTTCAGCTCAGGAATTGTATATATGATCGGTGTCTATATTGCACTGTTTTTACTAGACTTTCGACTGGGTCTGATCTGTTTGTTTGTTGTTCCATTGCTTGTTTTGTGGATTGTGTTATACCGCAAAGTTGCAACCAAATACAACACTATTATCCGTTCTAGACTTAGTGAGATTAACGCTATTATCAATGAATCGATTCAAGGAATGTCGATTATTCGTGTATTCCGTAAGCAACGTCAGACTCAAGAAGAATTTGAAAATCTAAACAACGATTATCTGTTTTATCAGAATAAAATGTTAAATCTAAATGCTTTTACTTCGCATAATCTAGTCAATGTGTTGCGTAGTCTTACATTTGCTATTGTATTATGGTATTTCGGTGCTTCTGCACTGGGCGGAGTTGAAGGTGTCATTTCATTAGGGGTACTATATGCGTTTGTCGATGTATTGGGAAGATTGTTCCAACCGGTTACAGGTATGGTCAATCAACTAGCAGCACTCGATCTTTCTATGGTATCCGCAGGACGTGTATTTGAATTAATGGATGAAAAAGGCGAGCCAGTAACCGATGGTGGAATGCCTCGTTACAAAGGTAATGTCGAATTTAAAGATGTGACTTTTGCTTATAAAAAAGATCCTGTTCTCAAGCATATCACCTTTGAAGCGAAGCAAGGACAGACTGTCGCTCTGGTGGGTCATACAGGTTCGGGTAAAAGTTCTATCATTAATCTACTGTTCCGCTTCTATGATCCACAACAAGGCACGATTACGATTGATGGACAAGATGTACAACAGTTGCCCAAACAATGGTTACGTCAGCATATGGGCATCGTATTGCAAGACCCTTATCTATTTACAGGAACGATTGCTTCTAACGTCAATTTGGAAAATGAACAGATTTCACGCGAACGCATCGAACAAGCTTTACGTGATGTCGGTGCCGAGCAGATTTTGTCTGATCTTCCTAAAGGCTATGATGAACCTGTTATGGAAAAAGGAAGCACATTGTCGGCTGGACAACGTCAATTGATTTCGTTTGCTAGAGCACTTGCTTTTGATCCAGCGATTCTTATTCTGGACGAAGCTACAGCCAATATTGATACCGAGACCGAAGCTTTGATTCAATCGGCTTTGGATGTTTTGAAAAAAGGTCGTACGACTTTTATTATTGCTCACCGCTTATCCACTATCCGTAGTGCAGATCAGATTCTAGTCCTACATCGCGGTGAAATTGTCGAACGTGGTAACCATGATGAATTGATGGAACTCGACGGACGCTATCGCCAGATGTACCGAATGCAAGTTGGTTCTGGTTCTAACGCTATTGCTGATGGTACAGAGTCTGCCAAAGACAAAGAAGTTCCTGTACCTTCTCATCTAATTGGACGCACCACATAATAAACAAAAGAAGCCTGCATGATCCAGATTAACGGATGATATAGGCTTCTTTTTGTTTACTTATTCTCTCAATTTTTACAACGAAAACGCTTTTGTTTTTTCTAATAAACGACTGGTCATCATGCTCAATTCATCAGACGATGATGAGATTTCTTCCATGATCGCTGTTTCTTCATGAGTAGCCATTGAGATTTGTTTGGCTCCTTCATAAAATTTATCAGCCATTTGACGAATTGTATGCACATTCTGGTATGTTAATTCTACACGATCGGTTTGTTCAGTGATCGAATGTTCCATTCCTTGAACAGCAGACATAAATTCATAGACTACATTTGCAAATTCAATCAGTGTAGATTCGACTTTATGCGTATTGGATGTTTCATTTTGTACCAGTTCATTTTGATTATGAATCAATTGCACTGTATCATGAATCTGAGATTGGACTGCCATAATCAGACTATGAATTTTTTGCGCAGAATCGTTACTTTGTTCAGCTAATTTACGAATTTCTGTCGCTACTACTGCAAATCCTGCTCCATGCTCCCCTGCATGGGCGGCTTCAATAGAAGCATTTAATGCTAACAAATGAGTCTGTTCGGCTAATTCTTTGACCGTTCCTGTAACGGCACCGATATCGGAAGCTTGATGATCCAGTAGACGTACCGTTTGTTCCGCTTGTGTCTGAGAGTCTGCAAGGGTACTCATGCCTGATTTTAACGATGAAAAAATATGCTTGGTTGCTTCTACCGATTGCTCCATATTACTGGACAATGCGCGCATATGCGATGACTTCTCTTTCATTTCTTGGAAAGAACCTAACATCTGCTCTGCCGTTTGTAGTGAAGATTCAGAAGATTCACGTTGCTTACCAACACCATGATAAATATCATCGGCTACTGCTGCCATCGATTCAATCTGGCTAGTCGCTTCTGTAATAGATTGACTTAAATTCTCTGCATTATGCGATGTTGTAGTGGTATTGTTAGAAATATCATTAATAATATCTTTAATATTAGTAACCATTACGCGAAACGCATCGTTAAGCACTTTGATTTCATCTTCTTCACGACGTTCTGGAATATCTACCATCAGATCACCATCTGATACCCGTTTGGCGGCTTTGGATAAATTAACGATTGGTTTAGTTAAAAATTTAGAAATAACAAATCCTAATATTCCGCTCCATGTAATACCCATAAGCAATATAATAGATACGTATAACCAATCACTCATCGCTGTTGCTAAATACGCTTTCAAGTAAAAAATAAAAAAAGCACTTGTTCCATACGTAATAATAGATACGCCGATAAAACTCAATACTAACTTTGAACCTAAAGATAATTTCATGATACACCTCATATATCTAAGATTTGGAGTAGAAATAAATAAGGTCATATACTGGATAATGAGTCAAAAGATGAGCCATACTTTGCTCCTACTTGTATTTACTTTTCTATCACTTGAGTCACTTATTAATTTAAATTTTAGCAAAAAATAAGAGAAATCGGTGTGATAAAAGTCATAGCAAAGTAAATTTTATGAGTCTTTCGACGCAATAATTATTTTTGTGTCTTTTTTCATATCCTTGTATATGTAACTTGCTCTCTTGCTTGTAGCAAGCTATTCTTAACTTAAAGCTTTTTCACTAACCTAATTAGAGCATAACGTCGTCAAAGGGGATGAATCACTATGGAACGAACTCGGCTTTGGAGCGAGCGATTCAAATTATTTTTTCTAAACAATCGGTTTGTTATTTTTTTACTCGTCTTATTGTTAATCTCACTAAATATTTTTCTACTTTCCAAAATACCTTATGTGTTTACTCCTCTGTTTGTTTTGGTCAAGACGGTCATCTTACCGATCGTTTTAAGCGGTATATTGTTTTACTTACTAAATCCATTAGTGAATTTTCTGGAAAAACGTAAAGTAAAAAGAATTTATTCCATCATTTTGCTATACCTTCTTATTATCGGTCTGATCGTATTAATTGTTAGTCTTGTGATTCCTGTCATTCAGACACAGATTCGAGAATTAATCCGTAATATTCCTGCCTTTTATGATGGAATTGTAAATCAGATTCAATACTGGTTGGGCGGCGATGTTTCCAAACAAATTCAACATACATTTAGTATCAATCCTAATGATCTGGTACAAAATTTATCGGAAAAAGGTTCTTCGATTATCAATCAGACGTTTACCGGTATCGGTGGATTTTTGGGAGCATTAACAGAAACGATATTATCTATCGTTACAGTGCCATTTATTTTATTTTACTTATTAAAAGATGGTGCCAAATTACCGGGCTTTATTATGAAATTTGTACCGGTCACTTTACGTAGTCAGACAGGCAAAGTGATGTCTGAAATGAACCACCAAATTAGCTCATATATTCGTGGACAGATTATTGTAAGTCTATGTATAGGGATTCTACTATATATAGGGTATCAGATTATCGGACTTGATTATTCATTAGTGTTAGCCATTGTTGCTTCTTGTACGAGTATTGTTCCTTATCTAGGACCTGCGATTGCAATCACACCAGCATTGATTGTCGCCTTGGTGACTTCGCCATTTATGTTGCTCAAAATGGTAATTGTATGGACGATTGTTCAATTGGTTGAAGGTAAGCTTATCTCGCCACAAATTATGGGTAAATCACTTAAAGTGCATCCTATTACGATTATCTTTGTGATTTTAACAGCTGGTAAATTATTCGGAGTAGTTGGTATTTTGTTAGCTGTTCCTGGATATGCAGTACTCAAAGTAATCGTGACTCATCTATTCGATTGGTTTAAAGTTAGCTCCAATCTATATGAGACCAAAAAAGCAACTGAACCACCTGTTATCAAGCCTTAATGAAATAACGTATATTGCGATTTTCTTATTACATTAATCCATCAAAAAGACCTGAACCGACTGTCTATGTCAGCACAGTGGGATTCAGGTCTTTTTTGGTATAAAGATTTATTAACGTTGCAGATATACAGGAATTAATGCTTTATTTAGCTAGTTCTGGTGTATAACCTGCTGGTATTGTTGTTGTTACTTTACCTTCTGTAATTACTTGAGGATTCATTTCACCTGGAGCTGGTTTGGCTGTAGTATAGCTAATCACTGCACGCTTATCATCTGTCAATTTCACATCAGTAATTTTGACCGAGTATCCCGGGTTAGGAAGCTGTACTGTCAATGTTACTGTTTGTTGATCTGCTGTATCTGCAGGTGCAATGCTAAGTTCTGGATCATAACCCATTTGACCACCATCCGTTTCGCCCGGTGTAGGAGTTGTTGTATCATCATTAGCTTTATTGTAGCGATCTACCATTTGTACCGCATGATATACCCACTCTGCTGCTTCCATACGTGTAATATCTTTGGTAGGCATAAATGCTTTACCCATTGTACTACGATCGATCACATTCATATTGACCAAATCTTGAATCGCTGCTGAAGCTGTTTTGCTGATTTTGTCTTGATCGGTAAAGACGACAAACATTTTTGTACTCGGGTACGTTCCTGTAACATTAATCGCTTCATGTAACCACAAAGCAAATTGCTCACGTGTTACTTTTTCTTCAGCATTAAATGTTTCTGGCAATGATAAGTTGTTTGCTTTGGCAATACGCAAAGAATCGGTATACCATGCTTTACGTGCAAGATCATCACCTGGTTCTGTTACATCACCTTTAAGATCAAATGCTTTTACAAGGATTTGAATGGCTTGTGGTTGTGTTAGTGTCATATCCGGCTTAAATTGAGTTGAGCTCACTCCGTTAATAACCCCTTTGTCATGTAACGCGTTGACAATTGTTTGATTATCTTTATCTTTTACATCTGTAAACGTAGAAGCTGCACTTGCACTTCCTGCCCCAGCAATTGCCAATGATAATGTTAATACTGCTACCGCTTTTTGTTTATGATTCCACATATATTATATTCCCTCCATTTGAATAGGTCTGTTGCTGAATAATGGTATGTTATTCAACCTTACAATGCCCTAGACGTACAGAAGTAATTATTTGTTGCACCTTTTTGATCTTATCTTACATCTGAGCTGGCGTCTCTATTCCTAATAACGTCATCACTCGTTTTAAATATAATCCGGTTTGTACCGTTAATGCTACACGCTGATTTTTCAATGCTGTAGGGGCATCTACAATACGATCTTTATTATAAAATTGGTTAAATAACTTCGCTATTTCGATAATATATCTAGCCAAAATGGATGGCTCATGTTGAGCAACTGCGCGCTCTAACTGCTGTGTATACGTAGATAAATGAACCAACAAAGCCCAACTTTCATCACTCCAAGGATGGTTGGATATTTCTTGTTCAACAGCATTAAGGTCTGATGTGACTTTTCTCAAAATACTCTGGATTCTAGCATACGTATATTGAATATAAGGCCCTGTTTCTCCTTCAAACGTTACAGCTTGTTGTAATGAAAAATTGATTTCGTTTTGACGATTATTTTTGAGATCACCGAAAATAATTGCACCAATACCTACTTGTTCAGCTACACGCTCTTTATCCGGTAAATCAGGGCTTTTTTCAGAAATAATTCGACGTGCCTGTTCTACTGCTTCATCCAGTACCTCCTCTAAAAAGACAACTTTTCCTTTACGTGTAGACATTTTTTTGCCATCGACTTTCATTAATCCAAATGATACATGTGTACAATCTTTTGCCCATGTGTAGCCCATTTTGCGAAGTACTTCAAAAACTTGTTTGAAATGAAGAGTCTGCTCTCCGCCAACCACATAGACTAATTGATCTGCACCCATCACTTCTTTGCGGTAAATAGCAGTAGCCAAATCACGTGTAGGATAAATCGTTGTACCGTCTGATTTCAAAATCAAACATGGTGGTAATTGGTGCTCATCCAATCTAACTACCTGTGCTCCATCGCTTTCTACTAACAATCCTTTGCTCTGCAATTGTTCGATCACCGCAGGCATTTTATCGTTATAAAAACTTTCTCCCAACACATAATCAAATTCCACACCTAACCGTTGATACATGGGCTGAAGTGACTCTATACTCACATCTACAAAATACTTCCATAATTCTACCGCTTGAGCATCACCTTGTTCTAATCTGGCAAACCATTCTCTTGCTTCATCTTCTAACTCCGGTGCTTGTAGAACCTCTTCATGAAATTGAATATACACTCTTAACGATTCACGAATCGGATGATGCTTGAGCTGTTCTGGATCGCCCCAGCGTAAATATGCTGTAATTAATTTACCAAATTGTGTTCCCCAGTCTCCTAAATGATTGACTCTAATCGCTTCATATCCTGCTGCCTCATAGATCCGATGCAAAGCTGCTCCGATTACGGTAGAACGTAAATGCCCTACGCCAAATGGCTTAGCAATATTAGGTGACGACATATCGATCACAATCCGCTGCCCTGCGCCGATCGTAAGTTCTGTATTTTGCTTTTCCGCTAAGCTGGATAATAATTGAGCTCCATAATGCTCACGATTCCATTTCAAATTAACATAAGCACCTACAGCGGTAGCTTGAACCCAAGAATCGGGATGATTTTGAATCGCGACTGTTAATTCAAGAGCAATCGCTTGAGGTGAACGTCTCCATGTTTTGGCAAGCAAGTAACAGGGAAATGCCAGATCACCCATTTCAATCTGTGGTGGAACTTCTAACATATGTATCAATTGTTCTTCAGTAAGCGATGTTAATGGTTGTAGAATCGAAACGGCTTGGTGTTGGAAAAAAGATGCTAATTTCATCGTTCTAGTCTCCTTTGAATAATATGACGGTACGTTGGCAATCCTCAAAAAAACAGCAAAAAAGCACTCATCTTTTAAGTGAATTATCACTTAAGAGACGAGTGCTTATGATTAGCATTCCCGCGGTACCACTCTTTGTACAGTGTATTGATGATCAATCAGGACATACAATCCTATTGCATTCATCAATTTTACTGTCACTTGATTACGATAACGGTGTCAGCCGGACTTATCTATACAGGTTCGCAACAGTATCTGTGCGGTCGCCCTTTCAATAAATCATTTCCCGAGTGCGGTTCACCTACGAATGTTTTACCGGCTCTCACTCTCCCGGCTCGCTGCTCAAACAGTGATCGTTATGGCTACTCTCTCGTTCATTAACGATAAATATTAAAGTTAGAATGTATTATACATACCATGTTAGGTTGAAGCAACTTTATTTTTTAAAAAATATGTTTTCTTTTCGTAAAATTCATTCGCCGATAGGCTATCAATAAAACCCAAACAAAAAGACCTTCGCAAATATGCAAAGGTCTTTAGCAATAGATATTTATCACAGTCATCTATGTATAAAGTAGTAGATTATGCAGCTACCATTAGGTCTTTACACATTTCTACACAATGACGGCAAGCTTCGATACATTCACGAGAATGTTGATTATCATGCTTAGCACATTCAGCGATACAAGCTTCACATACTTTTGCACATAATTCAGCAATTTCACCTGCAAATTGACTACCTTGACTTAGCGATTGCGCGGTAAAAGAGCAGATTTCTGCACATTCACGAGTAATACGTATACATTCACATAATTTTTCAAGATTATATTCTTTCAAATTAGCCACATACGAAAGGTTACAAGCATTCATAGCCTCGACACAAGCTTCAATATGAGCATGGTATAATTTTTGATTAGTCATCATTAGTATGACCTCCGTTGAGATTGTAATAGTTATATCGAACTATTACCCCGGCTATACTCATATTGAAACTGTGTACTTACGATAATTTAGCAGCTTGCTCTTCTAATGCTAACAACTGTTCCTTTATCTGCCGTTTGTCGAAATGTTCACCGATAAAAACAGCCACATCCGGTACTTCTTTTTGCGGAGTAATCTTCATAAAATCCATTTCACGATAAGCATACTGGAACAAAAATCGACTTGCAGTGTCGTTAAATGTTAGAATTCCTTTCGCCCGGTATACTTCGGTAGGTAAAGACCGAATCACATTCTCAAAATCTTCACTATTGATCGGATGTTCAAAATAATGTGTGTACGCCATCACATGACTATGAGAACCATGCATATGCTCTGCATGATCATGAGTATGGTCATGTTCAGAATGATCTTGCTGATGTTCGCTAGCAGATGAAGTAGACTTATTTCTATCCAGTGTTTCTTTGGCATCGACTACCGATGAAAGGTCTGTATACAGTGTACTTGGTACTTCACAGCGTACAGTAGTATGGATAGGTGCATACGCATTCCAGCCCCGCAAAATGCCTTCTAATTGGGTAATCGTTTCCGTATCAACACGATCGCTTTTATTCAAAATCAATACAGAAGCACAGCGAATCTGTTCTTGCATAAGACGATACGTTTTACCTTTTTGCTCTTGATACAATTCCCATAGATGAGCAGCATCGACAACGGTAATCAAATTTTTCAATTCCATACGGTTGTATAATGAAGTCTCGGTGACAGCATCTAAAATCTCGATTGGATTCGCTACTCCAGAAGCTTCGATAATAATCACATCAGGCTTTTCGGTTTCCATCAGATTGTACAATTCCATGCTTAGATCCGCACGAATCGAACAACAGATACATCCACTCAGTAATTCAGCCATTGCTACATCTTGATCAACCATCATCCCATCCAGATTGACATCGCCGATCTCATTCATAATGACAGCAGGTGTTTTGCCAAGTGCTTTCCATTCTTGAATCATATGTTGAAGCAATGTAGTCTTACCACTGCCTAGAAATCCAGACAAAATATATACAGGTGTTGTCATTGATATCCTCCTTATGTCTCTTTCTTTACTTTTTTCATTATTGGTCTACTCTTTTATTATACACTGACCTGGCAAGTGTTCATGATCAATCATGACCTGTGTTACAATGGCAAAGATGCTTGAATGAGAACAAAGGAGTGAATAATCATATGAGATCAGTGGATGAACATCGCGCAGAAGCACCTAATACTGTACGCTGTATGGTAATTACAGTATCTGATACACGTACGATAGAAACGGATACAGGTGGACAATTATTGCAATCTCTGTTAACTGAACATGGTTATGAGGTTATCGATTATACGATTGTTAAAGATAGTTATGTAGGTATTCGTGAATTGCTTCATGATGCCGCAGAACGTCCGGAAGTCGAAGCTATTTTGTTAACAGGCGGAACAGGTATCGCACCACAAGATGTAACTTTTGAAGCGGTACAAAGTCTTTTAACTAAAGAATTGCCTGGCTTTGGAGAAATTTTCCGCTTTTTGAGTTTTACTGAAGATATTGGTTCGGCTGCGATTATGAGCCGTGCAATTGCAGGTACAATCGGAGGAACCGCTGTATTCTCCATGCCTGGTTCACGAGGTGCTGTTAAGCTAGCAATGGAACGAATTATTATTCCCGAATTAGGTCATGTTATGCGAGAAATTTATAAAAAATAATTTTAATAGTTAAAAATGGAAAGTAATTATTATAAAATAGTTATTTTCTCGATAAGAAATGATGTATACCGCTGGTTATACTAATTACAATATATAGATGAAATTAGCGCAAAAAAATATAGCAAAAAGCACACTGTGATTGATAAACAGTGTGCTTTTCTATGTTATTTGTTATCTGATACAGTGATATAAGATTAACGTTAAGATGTTACTTTAATCAACTGGCGACCTACTGCTTTGCCTGCCAGAATCGTTTCTAACGCTTGTGGTATCTCTTCCAGTGTATATTCGGTCACTGCCTGATTAATCGCTGTTGTCGGTTTCCAGTCGCTTGCTAGATGATTCCAGACTCGTTGTCTAATCTCTAACGGACAGAACACTGAATCAATACCGATTAGATGCGCTCCACGTAAAATAAACGGAAATACTGAACTTTCAAAATCATTACCTGCGGTCATACCAGATACAGCTACTACACCGCGATATGTTAATGATTTGAGACGCTCTCCTAATCCTTTACCACCTGTAGGATCAATAATACCTGCCCATGTAGATGTACCTAATGGACCTTTTACAGTCTGCTCTGCTTCTTCTCTAGAAATAATAGAGGTAGCACCTAATGTGGTTAACCATTCTTTTTGCTCTGCTTTGCCACTTGCTGCATAGACTTCATAGCCTAATGCACTTAGTATCGATATTGCGATCGTGCCGACTCCACCGGTAGCTCCTGTGACAAGAATAGGTCCATCTTCAGGTTTCACTCCATGTTGAACCAATGCGTCGACAGACATGCCCGCTGTAAAACCAGCTGTGCCGATAATCATCGCTTCTTTGGCAGTTAGCCCTTGAGGTAGCTTGATCAACCATTCTGCTGGTACGCGAGCATATTCACTATATCCGCCATAATGACTAACTCCAAGCTTATAACCTGTACAAAGTACTTGATCTCCTACTTGAAATTGTTCATCGGTAGAATGTACCACTTCTCCTGCCAGATCAATACCCGGTACAAATGGGTACTGCTTGACGATTTTACCTTCTGCGATACTTGCCAGTCCATCTTTATAATTGACATCTGAATAAGATACTTTAATAGTTACAGACCCTTCTGGTAATTGATCCAACTGTAACGATTGAACTCCGCCTGTAACTTCTTGACCTGTCTTTTCTAAAACAAAAGCACGAAATGTCTGTTCCATGTGATTCATCCTTTCTGTATTTCCTTGTTGATTATAATGATTAACGTATAATAAGGCAGCGATAAATTGTACAGTATACGAACAACACTCTCCTATATTATATAACCAAAAAACCTACCTTTAGCAAAAGGCAGGTCTGGCATAAGGTTGAATATGAATTACAATTCTTCTTCTGGTAAATATTGCGCAAGTAATTTCTGCTTCATTTCCCAAGCTTTCACACTTACATTTACACGATAAATCTCAGGATTTAATTTACGCAAATATTCAGGCCAGAATTCATCCAATTGACTCACATGATAAGCGCGAATCTCTTCCAAATTAGGCATCGTATACACTTGCTTGCCTTCGATAAAAATAGGTTCTAACATCGGAACCGCTTTGTAATCTGATACATATTTACGGATATATGGATGTGCCGGGTTAAATAATTTAAGTCGCTTGCCTTCGAGCGGATCTTTCTCATCAGGGAAACAGATATAATCAGCGATCGCTTTACCGTTGGTTGGATTAATAATCCGGTATACTTCTTTGGTACCCGGTGTAGATACTTTTTCAGGATTAGCAGAGATTTTGATCGTTGGTACCATTTCACCATCAATCTCACATTCGACTAATTTGTATACTCCACCTAAAGAAGGTTGATCGGATGCTGTTATCAACTGTGTACCTACGCCCCATGTATCGATACGTGCTCCTTGAGCTTTTAGATCGAGAATCGTATTTTCATCCAGATCGTTAGAAGCAACGATTTTGACATACGATAATCCGGCATCGTCTAGCATTTTACGCGCTTGAATCGATAAGTAAGCAAGGTCACCACTATCCAGACGAATAGCGATCATCTTTTTACCACGAGCTTCCAAGTCTTTAGCTGTTTTGATCGCATGTGGAACACCGCTACCTAATGTATCAAATGTATCGACTAGCAATGTCACTCCGTCTGGCATTGCATTGGCATAACGATCAAACGCTTCTTGTTCATTGCCAAAGCTCTGTACCCATGCATGAGCATGTGTGCCTTTGGTAGGAATGCCGAATCTTGCTCCTGCTAACATATTGGATGTTGCATGAAAGCCTGCGATATAAGCTGCTCTGGCTCCCCAGATCGCCGCATCTGCTTCTTGAGCGCGTCTTGTACCAAACTCTAGTAGAATATCGTTACCGCCCACCTGCTTGATGCGTGAAGCTTTGGTAGCGATTAGGGTCTGATAGTTCATAAAGTTAAGCAAAGCCGTTTCTACCAACTGTGCTTCAATAATCGAACCTTCTACACGAATCAATGGCTCATCTGCAAAAACAACTGCTCCTTCTTTCATCGAAAACAGATTGCCATGAAAACGGAACTGGCGCAATTCTTCTAAAAACTTAGCGTCATAGTTTTCTTCCTGTTCTGCCAGATAAGCAATATCTTCTTCACGAAAACTCAAGTTGGTTATATAATTCACAATCCGTTCCAGACCTGCAAAAACGGCGTAGCCATTACCAAAAGGAAGTTTGCGGAAATAAGCTTCAAATACTGCTTTCTTATGATGTGTACCATTAATCCAATGAGCATACATCATATTGATCTGATACTTATCTGTATGTAAAGCCAGTCCCATTTCATTCATCACCATGTCACCTCTTCATTGTTGATCATGCAAAAGCAACTCTGCTTGCACGTCTTTCTGCTGCACAAGCAGAATTGTGAATCATTGCACATTAATAGCTATCAATAAGCTCTGCACCCATACTTTGTTCAAAATGACTGATTGCCCATACATGACCTTCTGGATTAAAGCTTGCGATTGCATCCGTATGGATCACTAATTTGAATCCTTTATTATAAGCATCTACCGCTGTATGCAAAACACAAATATCTGTGCATACTCCAATCAGATGCACTTCTGTAATTCCACGTTCACGTAACTTCAATTCAAGATCAGTACCTGCAAAAGCGCTATATCTAGTCTTGTCCATCCATACGATCTGCTGTTGATGATTCGCATACACTTCACTCAGTCCACCATACAATTCTCGACCTGCTGTACCGCGAATATTATGCGGTGGAAAAAGATTGGTCTCTGGATGGTAAGCATCATTAGGCTCGTGCATATCAACAGCCATCACTACATAATCATCGTTATTAACAAATTTCTCGGTCAACTCCACCATACGCTGTTCAATATCGATCGCAGGTTGTCCTACAGGTAAAGCACCATCTACAAAGTCACGAGTATAATCGATTACAATTAGAGCTTTCATAATATACGCCTCCAGATATCGAAATAAAAATAACGACTCAGAATATCTTTACGAATAAATTGAAAGACGTGGTACAAGACCTGTAAAACGATATAATTGTGCAGGTCGCTGAGAATACTGATTAGAACTTAACAAGTTCCCTTCTTCATCGTGAACCTCTTCAATAATCCCTTTGCGACTACGAGTTGATGTAATTTTACGAATAAAATTCGGTTCTTCAAAATCAGGCACAACTGCTTTGATCACCTGATACAATTCACTTAATGTAAATTCAGGCGGTAAAAACTTTTTAGCGATGACTGTACTGAGCATCTGTTCTTGAATCCGCATATATGCATCACGAATAATATCATGATGATCAAATCCAAGTTCTAGCTTTTCCAGTGCTTCTTCAATTGTAAATAGACCTACTTCTTCTGCATCGTCAGCCGCCTGCCGTTTCTCTAACACCTGCTCTTCTACTAAAGCAAAAAACGCATGAGAGATAATCCAACCACGAGGATCACGCCCTGGTTCACTATAGACACCAAGATACTCCAGATGGCGACCATCTACTCCTGTTTCTTCTTTGAGCTCACGTTGCGCTGCTTCAAATAACGATTCATCGTCGTGTGAAAATCCACCAGGCAACGCCCATTTCCCGGCAAAAGGCCATGAGCGGCGACGAATCAACATTACTTTCAATTCACGTAAAGGTAATGTTTTGGTAAAAGTCTTCCGCTCTTTTTTAGTCAAAGTAAACATAACAATATCGGCTGGTGCGCCATCGGGCGTACGATACTTTTTGACATCATACGAATGCTGTTTGCTGTTATCCGTCATCGTTATCACCACTGTTCATTTTATCTATTTGATAATATCATTATGAATGATTCTCTCAGATAGGTCAATCTTTATTTGCGAGTTGCTATAAATGTTGCAGTTGAGATAGCTCCTATTGTTCCTTCTGCGTTAGATACTTCTGCTTGCAAAGTCACTGTTCTACCAGCGAGATGAAGTATACGAGCTGTCGCAAACAGTTCGCCTTCTTTCATCGATTCTACAAAATGAGTGTTCATATTTGTGGTTACACAAGGTTGTCCATCTTGAATCGCCATCGACAACATCCCCATCACTTGATCCATCATCGACATCTGTACACCACCATGCACAATATGCATATGATTTAAATGTTGAGGTGTTGCTGTAAGCCCTATCGTAATATAATCCTGTTCACTTGCAATAAGACGGCAACCTAGTAGTCCCCAGTATAGTTGTTCGCTTTTTTTTAATATTTCATCCCAATGTGTCAAAAAAATGCTCCTCCTGTTCAAAACGGCTTGTTACAATAACAATCCCATTTGTATCAAATCTACATAGCGCTGTTCAACCACTAATGCGTTTTTTTGAATCCCTTCAATCCGAAAACCCAATGAACGATATAAATGTAAAGCGCGTTCATTATTACCTTGCACATTCAATTCAAGACGATGCAAATGACGATCTTGTGCCCAGTGAATCATCGTCTGAAATAACCGTCGTCCTATACCACGATTTGCATACTCTTGCAGTACACCTACAACAATATATACACTATGGCGATTACGTGCAACTTTGCCACCAATCGCTTCCAAATATCCAATAATCTGACCTTCGTGTTCAGCTAGAAAAATATTAGAATTAGCACTACGCAGTGCATAACGAATCATATCCCGTTGTTCTGCTTCATTCAGATTCCGCTCACCAGGCTCAAGCAACATAAAAGTAGTCTGCTCGTCTAATTTCTGCTTCATCCGAATCAAAGCACCAGAATCCCGAATCTGAGCAATCCGCACAGAGACAACCATCGCCAAATAAGGTTCTTTGCTATAAGGATACATATAAGATAGAGAGTTAGAATCGCCCCAACTCTTTTGCAAAATGATTTGATCCCGACATACAATACCATTTTCAATAATAGGCTGTTCATAATGAGTAGTAAAATGATCATGTTCTATTCTTATGATACGAAACCCATGTTTTTGATAAAAGGCAAGTGCGCGCAGACTGGAATTACCTGTAGCTACTGTCACAACGTTAGCTTTGAACTGCTTGAGTTGCTCTAATACTTCGTCCAGTAACTTACTGCCTATGCCTTGACCTTCATAACCCTCTTCGACTGCGATATTCATAATTTCCCATTCTTGTGCTGTACGTTGAAGCACTCCACAGACTCCTACTACATGATTCGCTATCTCTGCTATCCACCAACGACAATATGCTTTGTAACGCTGTATCGCTTCTAGATCAGGATCAGCAAGCATCAATAATGTAATAGGTACACATTCGTGATTGGATTGAGTACGGATTAACACAGAATCATAACCATAATTAGAAGATTCCATGACCATTCACTTCTTTCTGCATGTAGAGTCAACAATATGAAATCATATGGCAGGTACCTATAGAGATAGCCCATAGAGTTCTACAAAAATCAAAAAAGACGCGGCTATATGCTCCGCGTCTTTGGATTTGTTCTAGTCATTGCAGGACGATGGAGGTGAATCCTTACCGCTCTCTACATTGATTTTCTCAGAAACGGTATCATGAATAACTGAAATAACCATTTGTAACATGTCGTTAATTTCAACCTGACTTTCTTGATAATCCGATACTAATGGAATATCATCCAGTTCTTGTTGTAAGGCTGTTAATTCGCCTTCAATTCTAGCAATCATTTTTTCATTTTTCATCGATTCAAAAGCAACCACTTCTTTTTGCTTTTTCTTAATCGTACGAATTAATTCTTCGATTCGTGGATGAGATTGAATCATTTTTTCTGCTCTTTTGAAATGATCCACTTCTTCACTTTCTGAGATCAGCGCAGCCAATTGCTTGGTTTTTGCCATAATATCTTCACGAATAAAAAGACCCTGTGTATTTAATTCAAGTGGTGCTCCGCCTGTCGTTGATTCAACATTGCGATCATGATGCTCCATCGACAATCCTCCGTTTACTTGCTCAAATTTAATTAATAGGCTACAGCAGGTTCAGCAACCAGTTCGCCTTTGATATAAAACGTTTTGTAATCGGTAATCTGTACGTGTACGAATTGACCGATCAAGTCTGCTGATCCTTCAAAATGAACTAATTTGTTAGAACGCGTGCGTCCTGCCAGAACCGTTGCATTGTTTTTACTTTCACCTTCAACCAGTACTTCAACCACTTGACCTAAGAATTTTTCACTACCGATTAAGCTGTAGTCTTTAATCGTTTGGTTCAAGCGTTGCAATCGTTCTTTTTTCACTTCCATCGGTACATTGTCTTCCATCACAGCTGCCGGTGTACCTTCACGTGGTGAATAGATAAATGTATATGCCGAATCAAATCCAACTTCACGTACAAGTGATAATGTTTCTTCAAATTGCTCGTCTGTTTCGCCAGGGAAACCTACGATAATATCGGTAGTCAGTACAGCATTAGGAATGGAGGCTTTGATTCTACCTACCAGATCCAAATATAACTCGCGTGTATATTTACGACTCATTTTTTTCAATACAGCACTGCTACCTGATTGTACAGGCAAGTGAATATGTTCTACCAGATTACCACCTTTAGCCAATACTTCGATCAGACGATCATCGAAATCTCTTGGATGCGATGTGGTGAAGCGAACACGCGGGATATCAATTTTGGAGATATCATCCATCAAATCTCCAAATGTATAGTTCATACCTGTCAAGTCTTTGCCATAAGCATTAACATTTTGACCTAGTAGTGTAATTTCTTTAAATCCTTGACGCGCTAATTCACGCACTTCAGCGATCACATCTTGCGGAAGACGACTGCGTTCTTTACCACGTGTAAAAGGCACGATGCAATACGTACAGAATTTATCGCATCCATACATAATATTTACCCAACCACGCATACCCTGCCGCTTTTTCGGTAAATTTTCGACGATATCTCCTTCTTTGGACCAGACCTCGACGACCATTTCTTTACTGAATAGCGATTCTTGAATTAAATAAGGCAGACGGTGAATATTATGTGTACCAAAGATCATATCGACAAAACCATGCTTTTGCATAATACGATTAACGACGCCTTCTTCTTGAGACATGCAACCGCATACGCCTAATAATAGGCCTGGCTTTTCAAGTTTTAATGTTTTGAGATGACCCAATTCACCAAATACTCGATCTTCTGCATTTTCGCGAATAGCGCACGTATTTAACAAAATAATATCTGCTTCTTCACGACTTTCTGTGGCTTGATAGCCCATCTGTTCTAACATACCTTTGATCGTCTCAGAATCATGCTCATTCATCTGACAACCAAATGTATAGACAAGATAATGCTTGCCTATCCCAACAGTACGTAGTTCTTCTGGAATACTTTCCTCATAGACAACTTGCACATCTTGTTTACCACGTTTCTTTTCTTCACGTTGATTCGGTTCAGATATAATATGGATTTCCCGACCTCGGATACGAATTTTTTTGCCGTTTTCATCTTCTGAAATCACTTTAGCATCCGAAAAATCAAAGTACTTGGAATAATCCTTAATTTCTTTTGACATGCTGCCACTCCCCACTGTAAGCATCATTCTAAAGTTTCTGTATGCCTCTTCCAACATCTTAAAAAAGCATTACTGCTAATTATATCATGCTTACTCTATTATAAAAAGCTGTCAAATCGTGCCTGTTCCACCAGTACAATGGTTCATGTTCTTAGTTACTTAACAAGATTTAACGAGCATTTACTGTACCGATACGAATCTTAGGTGATTTGGCAGGATCAATCGCTTTTAATACTTTTAACAAATTGGCTTCTGATAAAGCGATACACCCATCTGTCGGTTGGGTGGAACTTCTCCATTTGTGTACAAAAATCGCACTACCTTTGCCTTTTACAATCGGATTGATATTGTAATTAACCACCATTCCATATTTATAAAGAGGATTATTCATTTTCTCATAAGATGCCCAGCGTTGGTTGGGATCGCCCGATTCTGTCACTTTCTGATTATAATCACTAGAATTCACATCATCGACCCAGTAATCTTGAGCGGTGTGTTGTTCATAATCTAATTGTAACCCTGTAGGCTTAGGTGCTGTACCAAACGCTGTTCCTAATGAATATGTACCGATTGGTGTTTTACCATCACCTTCTTTGGTTTTGCCCAGTCCATGCTTACCCAAGACCACAGGTAATGCCGATAATTGCAATGTCCATTGTCCATTTTGTTTGGTATATACCTGAAGTGTGCCTTTAAATGTATTGTTGTGTGCAGCGGTAACGAGAACCACCTGTTCTGTATGCAATTGATCAAATGTCCGAAAAAGATTTTGCTGATACGCATCTTGTTGAGCGCTAGGCAGATTGGATGCTGCTATGCTTACCGATGTGGTTGTATTCGTGATAGCACTTAATGTATATAAAATGATCGCTAATGATATCCATTTGCCTATACTTTTACATGACATCTATATTCCTCCATTGTATATTTGATTTTAATAAGGAATGTACCATAAAAAAGATAAACAAAAAAGCCTATTTCTATAGAGCGAAATAGGCTTTTTGTCTATCTATTTATGATTAATCGATAATTTCAGCAGTGTCACCAGTCGCAGCACCGGAAGCATTTGCTTCATCTGTATCAATGTGCATATCCAAAGCGAAAGAATCGGATACACGTGCAATGACGTTTTCAAGAACAAGACCACGTTCACCAGACAAACGCACTTTTAACAACTCTTGATCTTTAATTCCCCATTTTTCTGCATCAGAAGTATGGAAATGAATATGACGTGCAGCTACAATCACGCCTTCTTCGATTTGCACTTCACCAGCTGGTCCTTTTAGAAGTACACCCGGTGTACCATCGATTTTACCAGACTCACGAACAGGAGCTTTCACACCAATAGCGAAAGAATCCGTACGAGAGATTTCCAATTGTGTTGCTGGACGAGCAGGTCCCAAAATACGAACTTTTTCAAACGTTCCTTTGCTTCCTACTACAGCAACCGTTTCATTAGCAGCAAATTGTCCTGGTTGGGACAACGGTTTGAATTCTGTTAATTGGTAACCTTCACCAAATAATACTTCGATATGTTCTTGGGTTAGATGAATATGACGTGCTGACACGCCTACAGGTACGATTTTACTCATGTAATCACTCACTCCTCTATTATTCTCTATTTCATTTGCACTTTGTAACAAAACGCACATACTCGTACATTTGCAAAATGCATGCTACTTTATTATACATCTTTTGTACCAAAAATGAAAAGCAACTCAGCAAAAAGACCTCCAAGCTTATAAAACAAGCTTACAGGTCCCAAGTATGCAAACAAATGACCACTTTCACCATCATCTCTGTTGCAAGAGGTATACGCTATGATCGTTAGGACTATAGGTATCTACTTACGTTCAGGATAGCAGCAGTATTATCTAGGTTCTACAATCAATTTCATGGCGGTTCTGTCTTCTCCATCAATCACAATGTCCGTAAAGGCTGGAATACAAATCAGGTCAACTCCACTTGGTGCTACGAATCCCCGGGCAATAGCTACTGCTTTAATCGCTTGATTAAGGGCACCTGCTCCAATGGCTTGAAGTTCAGCGGCACCTCTTTCACGCAATACACCTGCCAATGCTCCTGCTACAGAATTCGGGTTGGATTTTGCTGAAACTTTTAATACTTCCATGATAAGTACCTCCCCTGGGAATGAATGATGGCTTGATTCCATGATTAGTAGATAATATTCGACAACATCTCTACTGTTCCTGCTGAATTAAATCAAAAATCGATTATTTTCAGAGAAAATTTATAAAGATTTTAAACATCCTGCTTCTACTTGAAACTATTCCATATGCCATTCATCTTCATACATGCGAATCTTTTCGATCTTTTTCGCTCTACCGGTCTGATCGTCTATATCCACATACACAGCATGAAAATGCCATTTGCCTTCACAAACTTGAAAACGTGCTGGCAACTGTGTCTGAAATTTATATAATACCGCATCACGCTGCATACCGAGTACGCCTTCATACGAGCCTACCATCCCTGTATCGGTCAGATAAGCTGTTCCGCCAGGTAGTAAGGTATCGTCATTACTTTGTACATGAGTGTGTGTACCAACGACCATAGAAGCTCTACCATCCAAATGCCATCCCATAGCAATCTTCTCAGAAGTGGCTTCTGCATGGAAATCAACTAATACGCAATTTACTTTCCCTTTAAGCTCATCCATAATCTCATCGACTTTGCGAAAAGGACAATCGATCGCTGGTAAAAAGGTACGACCCTGTAGATTAACAATACCTAACTGCTTACCGCCAGCTTTGATAATCGTATATCCACGACCAGGCGTACCTGGAGGAAAGTTAGCGGGACGAATCATACGAGGTTCATCATCTATAAATTCAAAAATCTCTTTGTTGTCCCATGTATGGTTACCCATCGTTATACCATGTACACCCATTTCAAAAAGTTGACGTGCAATCCCTCGTGTAATTCCTCGACCTGAAGCAGAATTTTCGGCATTCGCTATGATGATGTCCGGGGTATACTTTGATTTTAACCGAGGTAGCGTCTCTTTAATCGCTTTACGACCTGTACTTCCTACAATATCTCCAATAAAAATAACTTTAATGATAATTCCTCCGTCCACGAAGAGAAAAAGTGACCTGATTGCCAGGTCACTTTTCGCATCGTTCTTTATTTTGCGTAATCGACTGCTCTCGTTTCACGGATTACAGTGACTTTGATATGTCCTGGATAATCCAGTTCATTTTCGATCATTTTAGTAATATCACGTGCCAAACGGAAACTATCTGCATCATCCACTTTATCCGGTTGAACCATAACACGAATTTCGCGTCCGGCTTGAATAGCATAAGATTTCTCTACGCCTTCAAAGGATTCAGAGATTTCTTCTAGTTTCTCCAGACGACGGATATACGTTTCTAATGTTTCACGACGTGCGCCTGGTCTTGCGGCAGACAATGCATCTGCTGCACCAACAAGCATCGCTATAATAGAAGTGGCTTCCGTATCGCCATGGTGAGACGCAATACTGTTAATAACGACTGGATGTTCTTTGTATTTCTTAGCCAACTCTACGCCAATCTCTACATGAGAACCTTCCACTTCGTGATCTAGTGCTTTACCGATATCATGCAGTAAGCCTGCACGTTTCGCTAATGTGATATCTTGTCCCAATTCGGAAGCCATTAGGCCGGTAAGGTAAGCCACTTCCATGGAGTGCTTGAGTACGTTTTGACCGTAACTGGTACGGAATTTGAGACGACCCAAAATTTTGATAAGATCTGGATGAAGTCCATGTACGCCAACTTCAAATGTAGATTGCTCACCGTATTCACGGATACGCTCATCCACTTCGCGGCGTGCTTTATCCACCATTTCTTCAATTCTTGCAGGATGTATACGTCCATCTGCTACCAGTTTTTCAAGAGCT
The DNA here is from genome assembly GCF_030433815.1 of Paenibacillus sp. PsM32. Lineage (NCBI taxonomy): Bacteria > Bacillati > Bacillota > Bacilli > Caryophanales > Paenibacillaceae > Paenibacillus > Paenibacillus sp. PsM32. The sequence continues at coordinate 29,296 of NZ_JARUWY010000001.1, forward strand.
GTACGGGCAATTTCACGGCGAATCGGGTCAAATCCAGAAAGGATAACAGCTTCCGGTGTATCATCGATAATCAAATCGATACCTGTAAGTGTCTCCAATGCACGAATATTACGACCTTCACGACCAATAATTCTGCCTTTCATTTCTTCATTAGGCAAGGTGACAACAGAGACGGTAGTCTCGGCTACATGATCAGCAGCACAACGTTGAATAGCAAGAGTAATAATCTCACGAGAACGTTTGTCTGCTTCATTTTTCGCCTGTTGTTCAATATCCTTGATCATTTGTGATGTTTCGTGGCGAACTTCCTGCTCCACGTTGCTCAAAATGATACCACGAGCATCTTCCATCGACAGATTAGAAATTCGTTCGAGTTCCGCAACCTGACTGGTGTGAAGTTGTTCGATTTGTTGCTGAGTCTCTTCAATACGTTTCTCTTTGTTAGCCACTTGTTCTTCTTTGCGTTCTAATGATTCAATTTTTTTATCCAGCGACTCTTCCTTCTGCAACAATCGTCTTTCCAGGCGTTGATTTTCATTACGACGCTCACGAATGTCTTTTTCAGCTTCAGTTCTGAGTTTGTGCACTTCGTCTTTTGCTTCCAGAACTGTTTCTTTCTTTTGTGCTTCTGCTTCTTTCTTCGCACTTTCTACGATTTGGATAGCAGCTTGTTCAGCACTAGAAATTTTAGCTTCTGCAAGAGACTTGCGAATAAAATATCCGACCAAGAACCCAAAGAATAATGCGGCAACAACGAGAATTGTGGTCCAGAGAACTTCCATTCTGTTCACCTCCTCGCTGATTCCTCCAAGGTATTCCCTGGGAATTACATGTTCATTGGTTAATCGATGATTCGTCCCTTATGCATTTGATTCATTGCTCATGCGGGTACATGTGCTAATTCCCTGTTCATAGGGAGATCAAACATTCTAAAATTCTTCAGAAATGCCTTGCTACAGAATCCATGATCACCTTCATCTTATCACCTGCCGGGAAAAGATGACGTAAAAATGACAATCTGCACAAGTACATTTTATTATTTGCCAAAAGACATTGTCAAGCAATTGCCGTAACCGTATTTATAGATGTCAAGTTTGTTATCCCAAATAAAGCGGTTATTCTGTTTTATTATATTTGGATTTTGGCGGTTATTCCCAATCATCTTCTGGTTTTTGTTGAACAGCTTCCAATGCTTTCCTTACAATATCCGAAGAATATCCTCTTCTCATTAAAAAAGCCATTGTTTTTCTTTTTTTATCAAAAACTTCTCCCGAAGTGGATTTCCATTTTTTTTCTGCCAATATAGTAGCACTGGCTATCTCATCATCTGGATCGATATCTTCCAAAGCTTGCTCAATATTTTCTTTATTTACACCTTTTTGGCGTAATTCTTGTCTAATCCATACTTTACCTTTTTTCTGACTTTTGACTCTTTGCTTCGCCCACTGTTGAGCATATAACTCATCATCGATCAGTTTCTCTTGTTGTAATCGCACCAGAGTAGTTTCGATAATTTCAGGATGGATTTCTTTTTCTTTGAGTTTGCGTGCAATCTCAGTACGAGTTCTTGCTTTACGGCTTAAATAATTTAAAGATTCTGCATATGCTGTTTGACGTTCATTCGCAATAACAATATTCTCTAGTTCTTCTTTAGAAAAAGACATCCCTTTTAACAGCCTATATTTGATCATAACATCTTCATGCACCATAAGAGCCAATTCCCCGAAAGATAACTTGTAATGATGCCTAGGCTTACGTAGAGGGGTTACAGCGGTAATCTCTACTTCACCTTCCTCGGGAAACCCATCTAAGCGTTCTCCTTCATCTGCATAGATATCCCATTCTTCATCGCCCTCAGGTTCAGATGTAGTATTTGATGTTTTTTTGGAATAACGACGATAATCAGCCATAATTGTTTCCTTTCGTCTATCTATATTTTAAATCAGTGTATAGTGTTCATATGAATCTCTTATTAAATATAAATAAAAAACGCCCTGAACGTATTTCACGTCCTGGGCGCTACAGGATTTAAGCTTGAAGCATCTTAAAGTTATTATTCAGTTGCTTTAGAGAATAATTCTTGCTCTTCAAGACTCTCTTTTTCTTTTTCTTCAGCAGATGGTTCTTCAACCACTGTTGTCAAATTGCTAGATACACGAATTTTTTGCTCGATGATATCTGCAATATGCGGATTTTCTTTCAAGAATTGTTTAGAGTTCTCACGACCTTGACCCATACGTTCACCTTCGTAAGAGTACCAAGCACCACTTTTATTTACAATATCGTGTTCTACACCGATATCGATCAAGCTTCCTTCTTTAGAGATACCTTCTCCGTACATGATATCTACTTCAGCTTGTTTGAATGGAGGAGCAACTTTGTTTTTAACAACTTTGATACGTGTACGGTTACCAACAACATCGTTACCGTTTTTGATTGCTTCTATACGACGTACGTCTAAACGTACAGTGGAGTAGAATTTAAGCGCACGACCACCTGGAGTTGTCTCAGGGTTACCAAACATAACTCCAACTTTTTCACGAAGCTGATTGATAAAGATTGTGATTGTTTTGGATTTGCTAATTGCACCAGACAATTTACGCAAAGCTTGAGACATCAAACGTGCTTGCAAACCAACGTGAGAATCTCCCATTTCGCCTTCGATCTCTGCTTTTGGTACCAATGCTGCTACAGAATCGACAACGATAATATCAACAGCACCACTACGTACAAGTGCTTCAGCGATTTCTAGACCTTGCTCACCTGTATCTGGTTGAGAAAGTAGTAATTCATCAATGTTAACGCCTAAGTTTTTAGCATATTGAGGATCTAGAGCATGCTCTGCATCGATAAATGCTGCTTGTCCTCCAGCTTTTTGAACTTCTGCAATTGCATGAAGTGCTACAGTTGTTTTACCAGAAGACTCTGGTCCGTATATTTCGATAATACGTCCTCTTGGCATACCGCCTGTACCCAAAGCAATATCTAATGCAATAGATCCACTAGGAATAACTTCAACTTGCATATGAGTGGATTCTCCAAGTTTCATAACTGAACCTTTACCGAATTGCTTCTCTATTTGACGAAGCGCCATATCTAACGCTGCACGACGATCTGACAATAAACTCACGTCCCTCTTCTTCTTATTTATACTCTAATTATACTACTTTTTTTCTCATTTGCCAAGCTTTTTTCGAACATATATTCGTGTTTTTGATATGAAATCCATATTATATTACATTTATTGGTAATAAATCAGGATTTCATTTTTTTACGTAACTTTTTTACTTTTTGGGGTGTAAACATAAAAAAACCGCAACAAATAAATTTGCTGCGGTTCTTCCGTCTGCGCTTATTTTACCATAGTAGAACTATACATTGCAACATATGCTTGGCATGATAAGACGTCTGTCACACACGTTTGTACGCATTTTGTTACTTTGGTAAAGATTCCTTCTGAAGTTCACTTAAACGAAGCCACAAACGGTACAGAATACTTTTGGCAGCGCGAACACGAATCGACTCACGATTGCCACGTATATTTAATTCAAATACCTGTGTAGGTTGATTCCGTTCTGCGAGTCCAATATAGACCAATCCCACAGGTTTGCGTTCTGAAGATCCTGGACCAGCAACACCGGTAATCGAAACAGCAAAATCAGTATCTAATATCTTTCTTGCTTCATCGGCTAATACTTCGGCTACTTCCGGGCTTACTGCTCCTGGAGCTTCTTCGCCTTCTAACAATTCACGAGGCACATTTAACATTTTTTCTTTCATTTCGTTGGAATAGCAGACGATTCCACCAAGAAATACATTTCCACTTCCCGGAATAGCGGTTAGATTTTGCATCAATAGACCACCTGTGCAACTTTCTGCTGCTGTGAGTGTCAATTTCATACCTGTCATCATCAGCAAAATCTGTTCTTCGATTCCGATATCTTGATCAGCATACATATGGTCAGGCAAACGTTCCCGAATTTGAGATTCCATCTGTTTGAGTTTGACCATGGCTTCTTTTTCTGTAGCGGCTTTGGTTGTCAAACGAATCGTGACTTCGGCTTCTTTGGCATATGGAGCAATTGTAGGATCACTTTGATCGTTAATCAGATCAATCAATGCTTCCTCCAATGCAGATTCACCAATACCGGCAAATTTAAGCATTTTCGAATAAATAGGATGTTCATCTGTTAATACATGTTCTAACAACCAAGGTTTTGCTTCATTTTCAAACATAGGCTGTAACTCTTTTGGTGGGCCTGGTAGAACGATATAATATTTTTCTTTATCTTCAATCGCTATACCGACAGCAAGCCCTGTTGAATTTGCCAATATATGGCTGTTCTCAATAACCAGTGCTTGACGACGATTATTTTCAGTCATCGTAATATTTCTACCTTCAAAAAAGCTTGCGACTTTTTCCATAGAAGCAGGATCTATATAGATAGATCTGCCTAGCACTTCAGCTAATGCATCTTTGGTTAAATCATCTTGCGTTGGTCCGATCCCGCCTGAAAATAAAATAACATCTGCACGACTACTGGCAAGCTCAATCGCTTGTTTGAGTCGATTTAAGTTATCCCCTACTACAGTCTGATAATATACATCTATTCCTATATAGGATAATTGTTGAGATAAATATCTGGCATTCGTATTCGTAATTTGACCTAGTAATAGTTCTGTACCTACTGCGATAATTTCTGCTTTCATTACAAGTGCCTCCTCGTTATTAGGGTTGCTCTGTGATGTAAGTGCTTAAAAAATAAACCAATCATACGTATGGCAAAAGGAAAAGGCAATAGAGAGAACCCTATTGCCACTTACGCTGTATTACTTGTTATATCACCTATTTGCTGTTAAACAGAAACAGGTAGTTTATTCGGAAAAATGAATAACCGATTTGTTTTTGACAAAATAATCAATCCCTGAATAGATGGTGATTAACGTAGCTATCCAGATCATAATTTCTGCAAATGGAATACCTAGTAGAGCAAATGGAAAATTGTTAATCATCAAAGCAGAAATCGCAATAATTTGTGTAATCGTTTTGGCTTTGCCCCAATTGCTAGCAGCCATTACTTTACCATCCAATAAAGCAATTTGACGAAGTCCTGTGACTGCAAATTCGCGACTGATAATAACTACAACCATCCATGCTTCACATTTACCCAGTGCAACCAAAGAGATCAAAGCAGCAGATACTAATAATTTATCAGCCAAAGGATCAAGTAATTTGCCTAGATTCGTTACCAGGTTACGACTACGGGCAATATGTCCGTCAATTCCATCTGTACTGGCTGCAATAATAAAAATTAATGCTGCAATCAGATCGTTATAACTGACCTCAAAAGATGCTCCAATTTTTAAAAGCCCTTCTCCAAACGAAAAATTAACGAGCAGGAACAACATCATCACTGGTACTAAGAAAATACGTGTAAGCGTTATGCGATTAGGTAAATTCATTGTGTATCCTCCTTGCTGTATCTATTGTCCACAGCGAACCAATGATATGTAATTGCTCCCGCCTGCATCTTTTGTTTCATACTTTTACTGCCTCCATCAATTCTATAGCAAATAGGATAATACCGTGTTTATTTCATATTGGTGAATTGAAGATCCACAGTAAGGTCAGCTTTGCGAAGCAATTGAATCACTGCTTGCAAATCATCTCTATTCTTTCCGGTAACCCGAATCTGATCGCCTTGAATCTGACTTTTTACTTTCAGCTTCGCATCGCGAATCAATGTATTGATTTTTTTGGAGTTTTCTTGATCGATGCCTTGTTTTAATTTGAGTCGTTGACGTACTGTTCCCATCGAAGCAGACTCTATTGTTCCATATTCTATATTTTTGATCGGCAATCCTCTTTTGATCATTTTAGATTGCAAAATATCGATCAAAGCACCCAACTTATAATCGTCATCCGAAACAACAACTAATGTTTCTTTTTCCAAAGTTAGACTACTTTTGCTTCCTTTAAAATCAAAACGGCTCGCTAATTCTTTCTCCGTTTGAGTAATAGCATTGGTCATTTCTTGCATATCCATTTTGGATACGATATCGAATGAACTATCTGCCATGTGATCTCCCCCTTTTAGATAAAATTATAGAATATATGTTGTTACAAGTCTAATGGCACAAAAAGGACATCCTTAATCTGCTGTCTTATGGCAGCTTGAAGGTATGTCCTTTTGTGTGACTGACCATTAATTTCCGCTTGTCTCTGTAGAAGTTGATTCGTCAGTAGTTCCATCTGTAGATGTGCTTGTAGAATCAGTACTACTATCTGTAGCAGCTTCTTTTACTAATTTTAGAACAATACGTGAAGTTGCTTTACCATCTGTGATTGGTTGTCCATTGATTGTAATATCGGTCGCTGGAGAATTACCAGATTTGATATATAATCCTGTATCACCTAGATCATAAGAAAGGTCTTGTCCACTTTCCGTATTATTGAAAAATAAACGTTCTCCACTAGAATCTGCTGATTTGTATACTTCAAGCCAACTTTGACCTGTTGCTTTGATACTTACTTTAAGCGGTGTTGTACCTGTGTAATTCACATTAAAAATAGTATTTCTTCCTTCTTTACCTGCTTGTGTAACGACAGGTTGTGATGCTGTATCTGTAGGCGGTGTTGTAGAATCTGTTGCTTCTTCATCCGTCCCAGTTGCATCAGGTGTTGATTGTTCTTGCTCTGTACCTGCTCCAGTAGGTGGTGTTGTCGTTGTACTTTCTGGAGTCGTTGTTGTGCTTTCAGGTGTTGTAGTCGCTGGCGGTGTAGTGGTGGTCGTTGGCTTAGTTGTTGTTTCTTGTTGCTGTTGACCTTTGTTATTACTTGCCACTTCAGGAGCGCCATTATCGTTACGTACTACAAAAATATAGACCAATACGACAATTAACAATGGGAAGATCCACATTAATGTGGTCGATAACCATTTGCCGCTTCGTCCTCCTGATGAAGATGTTCTTCTTGCCGCTCGCCTTTGTTGCACTACCGGTTCCATCACTGCTTCTGTTTCGGTCTCTGGAACATCGTCTTGATGCTCTTGTAACAACTCGTCCGCACTAAGACCTACCGCTTCCGCATACGTTTTAATAAATGCACGTACATAAAAACTGCCTGGAAGCACCTTAAAATCTCCTGCTTCAATTGCTTCCAAATAGCGTTTACGTATTTTGGTCATTTCTTGCACATCATCAAGTGATAAACCTTTCGCAAGGCGGGCATCCCTTAACTGCCGACCTAGATCTGACATACTATTACCTCCTGCTTAGAATGTTTTTTGACTTTTTTTATATATCATCCGCATAACTTTCCGTGAATGTATCATAGACGATCTCTTCTCCCGGATTGTTGCGCAATTCAATAATAATGTTGAAATCACTGTATTCATAATCAGATTCCCGCACAAAAATATCGGGATGTTCGATCACTTTGGTACTTGGCATCGCCATAATATCTTGAAGCAATTGATGGTGACGTTCATTGGAACGAATCGTACTGACAATCCCATCGATAATAAAGATGTTGTTTGGATTGTTTTCCTCTTCCGATAATTGGCTTCGTACAGTTTGTCTTAGCAACGTCGAAGACACAAATGTCCAGCGTTTCATCGCACATACGCTACCTGCAATAATCGATTCTGTTTTACCAACACGAGGCATTCCGCGTAAACCGATAATTTGATTGCCTTCACGTTTGAAGATTTCACCTAAGAAATCAACCAGTAAGCCCAATTCATCTCTTGTAAAACGGAATGTTTTTTTGTCATCCGAATCACGCTCAATATAGCGTCCATGACGTACCGCTAAAATATCAACAAGCTTGGGTTGACGCAAAGCCGTCACTGTAATATTGCTAACTTTGGCAAGCATATCACCAAGTAGACGAATCTTCTCATCATCATCCGTCTCTAATAGCATACCACGTGTCTTACCCTCTACACCATTAATGGTCAAAATGTTAACATTCAGCATACCTAATAAAGACGCTACATCTCCCAATAGACCAGGACGATTTTTATGTATCCTGTATTCCAAATACCACTGTTTTAGTTCCACGTTCACCTCTAACCTTTCTATCGCATGAATACTTTCTAGCCCGAATCCTATGTCGATGGATCACACATTTATTTTTATAACGGCACTGCTATATAGTCATCAAAGCAGATAGTCTATACCAACTCCGACCCTTTTCTGCTATTCAATGCAAAGTCATTAACACGTTAATGATATATAAAATAAAATAGAAAGGCAAGAAGCAGACAGTAACAACTTCGTAATCACTCAAACTACAAGATTATAGCATGATATGAATAGAAGCTTCTATACCTAAATATAGAAGCTCCTTCATCGTATAATATCTTATGGATCGATAGCAATATCAGGTCAAAAATCCACCGTTAGGACTTACGACTTGACCTGTCATATAACCTGATTCCGGCAAAGCCAAAAAGTAAACCATCGAAGCAATCTCATCTGGTTCAGCGATCCGTCCTGCAGGAATCTCTTCTTCTAACGACTCAATCTCTGCTGGTTCCAGATGAGCAATCATTTCAGTGCGGACAACTCCGGGTGCGATAGCATTCACTGTCACACCTGAAGGGGCTAGTTCTTTGGCTAACGCTTTGGTAAAAGCATTGATACCACCTTTACTTGCCGAATACAATACTTCACAAGAAGCGCCTGTAATGCCCCAAATACTAGATACATTAATAATCCGCCCATAACGTTGATTGATCATATGAGGCATAAAGACTTGAGTACAGAGAAATACACTTTTGAGATTTGTCGCTATAACATCGTCGAAATCTTGTTCTGTCATATCGGTAAGCATGCCATAATGAGCAATTCCTGCATTATTTACCAAAATATCAGGCAACATATCATGCTGTTCTAACTTATCACGCATTCGCTTAATCTGCTCCATACTGCGTAAGTCTGCGGCAATGGTCAACACTTTCACACCATATTCCAGACATATACGAGCAACATCATTCGCTTCTTCATGCGAACTGCGATAATGAACAGCTACATTGATGCCAGCCATAGCAAATCTCTTTGCTGTAGCAGCCCCTATTCCTTTACTTGCACCTGTAATCAGTACAGTCATTTGTGAAAAAGGCTTGCTACTTGCAGCTACAGATTGGGGCTGATTCACGGACTAACAACCACCGATACAGCCAGTTGATCCCAGTTCATATGTTCACGCAAGCGAGCATTCACATCTTCTACTGTAAGCGATTCATAGATTGGAAGAATATCGAAAAAGTCGCTATCACGGAAACGATTGCGTGTGAATTCATGAGCGATACTTTCAGGTGAATTCAGCATACGCAAATATCCACCAATTTTTTTACGCAATGCACGATCAAATGCATCCTGACTAAATCCTGTAGCAATCACTTTATTGATCTCTTCTTGCAAACGTTGTACAAGTAGCTTCGGATCGCGGGTATCTCCACCCATCATCGAATAGCCATACTCTGTTGTACTGCTATAATCGCTACCGAAATCATCGGAAATTAATTCTTCATCATACAATGTCTGATACAACTGAGTACTGTTACCAAGTAACAAATCAAGCATCAGCTTGGTCGTTAATGTACGACGTTGCAATGCTTCACCAGTCAGACCATTTTTGACTTCTTTCAGACCTAATAGACATTTAGGCTCTGATACAGGCAAACGAACTTCATGCCACGGTTCACCTACAGCCACCGGTTCTTCTTCAAAGAAACGACTGATCGAACCTTGTGGTTGATAATCTTTGGCTTGCTGATTAGCACGCACTTGCTCTATCACTGTCGCAGGATCTACTCCACCTACTACAAATAACATCATATTGGAAGGATGATAAAACGTGTTGTAACACTCATACAGTGTATCTTTTGTAATCGTGCTGATCGATTCAATCGTACCTGCGATATCAATACGTAATGGATTTTTTTGATACATTGCTTCTAACAATCCATAATATACACGCCAGTCGGCATTATCTTGATACATTTGAATTTCTTGACCGATAATCCCTTTTTCTTTATCTACATTTTCTTTAGTAAAGTAAGGGTTTTGTACATAATTAAGCAATGTTTCTAAATTGTCTTCAATCTGTTCGGTTGCAGAAAATAAATATACCGTCTGCTCAAAGCTAGTAAATGCGTTAGCCGAAGCACCTTTAACCGAAAATTTAGAAAATACATCAACACCATCAGGTTCTTCAAACATTTTGTGCTCCAAAAAGTGAGCAATCCCATCCGGTACTTTAACTTCTTCTTGTCCTTCTACTTGGAAATGATTATCTACAGAGCCATATTTGGTAGCAAATGTAGCATATGTTTTTTGAAATCCTTCTTTGGGAAGCACATATACTTGTAATCCATTATCCATAGTTTCGAAATATAAAGTTTCTTGTAAACGATCATAGCGGATACTTTCCATAATTATGCCTCCTTCTGTTCTGTCGTAAGGAAATAAATCGTATCAAGCGTTAATACACTTGCAGCAGACTGGATCTGTTCTGGTGTAACCGACTCTACTTCAGACAACAATTGTTCTACCGGACGATCTTTATCTGCAAAACGACCATTAAAATCATAACCGATCATTTGATACGCAGAATCACGAGACTCTAACAAATCGTTACGGATCATAGCTTTGGTCTGACTAATCTCTGATTCACTGATGTCTCCAGCTTGTAGATTAGCCAATTGTTCTTTGATAATATTTAATGCTTTATCAAAGTTCTGTATTTCAATTCCTGATTGGATCGTTGTAATGCCTTTATATGGATCAAAGCGTGAGCCTACATAGTAAGCCAAACTTTCTTTTTCACGTACATTGGTAAACAATTTAGAATGTGGGAAACCACCTAAAATACCATTTGCTACCCAAGCGGAAGCATAACGATTATCTCCGTACGTAATCGGTGTACGTAATCCCATATTCAGTTTACCTTGACTGATTTCCATTTTTTCAACAATATGTTTGACTTCTGCACCAGCAGAGCGTGGAATCGATATTTTGTAAGCATGTAGTGTATTCGTTTTGCGAGCAAATTGACTGCCTACAAGTTCTAACACTTCTTCAAGGGTAGTATCACCCACAACATACAGATCCATCGTGCTATTTTCAAGCCATTGTTGGTAACGTTCATATACATTAGCACCATTAAGCCCATCCAGATCACTTAATTGTCCCAAAGCGTTTAAGCGATAAGGCTCATCTTTGCACATTTCCTGGATACAACGTTCAGCAGCATAACGAATTTTATCGTTTACCACAGACTCCAAGCGTTTACGAACATTTTCACGTTCTGCGGTTACATATTTTTCACGGAATGCATTATTTTCAAGTACAGGATTGGTTACGGCATCTCCTAAAAAAGAAATGCTTTGTTTTAACAGCGATTCATCGGCAGATACAAACGAATCATTGATCGTATCCATACGGAATTGCACCATCTGATAATCGCCTTTTTTGTATACATCAAATCCAAAGCCTGCACCATACATATTTTCTAAAGCTTCACGAAATTGTGTTGTTTCTGGATACTTGGCTGTTCCTCTACGTAAAATAAAAGGAATCAAAGCTGTAGGAGTAACTGTATCTTCTGCAAGAGGGGTTCCCATATAAAGTGAAACGGCAAATGTTTTGAATCGTGTAGTTGGCATTACATGTACACGTATCCCATTTACTTCACCGCGTTCGAATCCGGTATTATTCAACGTCAAAACTCCTTTATCAAGCCAATTTGGTAATGCTCTAACTTTACTTATTTTATACTAATCGAAATACAAGAAGCAAACGAGATGATAGGTATTTCGTTATACTGCAATATAAGACAAAGTATTCAAAAAAGGCGTTGGGTTTCTTTCCTACCTCTATTTGTGATAAAATTTAGTCTCTGATAGAGGAATATAGACGTTCTAATGTCGAATTTCTGGAAATCAGCATCTTTATAGCAACATATTTTATACACACTTCGTCATACTATACGAGGAATGGTCATGCTCAACCTACCGAGCAAAAACAAAAAGGATTACGAAGGGGTCATACTTTAGATTACGTATAGTAAAAAAGTATATCTCCAAATCTAGAAAAAAAGGAGCTCGACGAACAACATGAAACTAAGAAAAAAACCTGTGATTATTGCTACTGTGTCCGCTCTTGCTATTTCCGGCAGTATTTTTGTAAATAGCACTTATGCTTCGCAAGCGACCAAGCAACTCAAAGCGATGTACAACAATATTAAAGTCATTTACAACAACCAGGAAGTGACTGTAGATGCCAGCCAAGAACCATTCATGGTCAATGGTACTACATACATTCCACTTCGTATGATGGGTGATGTATTTGATAAAAAAGTAACTTGGGACAATACGAACAAAATTGTAAATGTTGCTGACAAAACAACTCAAGTACCGCAAACGACTGTAGATACATTGAATTCTCAAATTCAAAATCTACAATTGCAATTGAATACAGCAACAGCACAAAATACAACAAAAGATACAACGATTGCTCAATTGCAAGCGCAAATCACAAGCTTAAATACTCAAATTACAGATTTGAAAAACAATAACACTAGCTCAAATTCAAACAGCACTACTTTGAACAAGTTACAAACAACACTTAACAATTCTTATGCTGATTACAAAGGTACAAGTGCTAATATTGAATTAACAGGTAATTCAGACAAATTGAAAGTGAATATCAAAGTCACTGAAAGTGTATGGAATGATCTGTCTACTTCTAACCGTAGAACATTGTTACAAAATATCGTAGATGCTATTCATGATAACAGCACATATGATGATGCTACAGTAACAGGAACTGTAGTGAACAAAAACTCTGTTAAATTGCTAACATTCTCAACAAATAGCAGTAACAGTATCATCATCGGTTCAAATGTTGATTTGAGCACAGTTCAAACGACTTTGAATAACGACTTCGGTACGTACAAAGGTGTTAAATTATCGATTGAATTGTCTAACGATAATGATGAAGAAATCGTATTCCGTATCTATGCGAACAAAGGCGATTGGAATTCTTTAACTTCATACCAAACCAATACTTTGTTCAATAGTGTTGCTGAAGAAATTGACAGCGCCTATAGCAATATGAACAAAAAGATTTATGGATTTGTATATGATAGCTCTAACAAAACAAGTATTTTAGATCGTTATAACGGTTCATAAGATTCCGTTCGTTGAGCATTGAATACTCATAAAAAAAGAAGCGCTACTCGCTAATACATAGGAGTGGCGCTTCTTTTTTGTTATAGTCTAGTCCATACAGACAGCATCTACTTTAGACAGATAGATTGAATCTTCTACGGTCTATTTTAAAGCATATTATGAATTACTGGCTAACTTCTGCTGATATTGTTCAACAGTAATTAACACTTCACGAGGCTTACTGCCTTCATAAGGCCCCACAATACCATGAGCTTCCAGTGAATCAATCAGACGTGCAGCACGAGTATATCCAACTCTCATTCGGCGTTGTAATAGCGATACAGAAGCTTGCTTCCCTTCTACTACAATCTGCACAGCTTGATCATATAATTCATCCAACTGTTCATCTATATTGTTAACTGTATCATCGATCTCTGGCACAAGGTCTTCTACATATTGTGCATCACCTTGACCACGACAATAAGATACAATCGCTTCAACTTCTTCGTCAGACATAAATGCTCCCTGTACACGAGTAGGCTTAGAAGAACCTACAGGCATAAATAGCATATCTCCGCGTCCTAACAATTTCTCTGCTCCGCCCATATCCAAAATAGTACGTGAATCAATTTGTGAAGATACACCAAAAGCAATACGCGAAGGAATATTCGCTTTGATCACGCCGGTAATAACATCAACCGAAGGACGCTGAGTAGCAATAATCAAATGAATCCCTGCTGCCCGCGCCATCTGTGCTAGACGTGCAATCGCATCTTCTACATCGCCCGCAGCTACCATCATGAGATCGGCTAACTCATCGACAATAACAACAATGTACGGTAAAACTGCTGCTGGATTATCTTTCATCAGGTTGTTATAACCTTCCATATTACGTGTACCTGATTTGGAAAATAGCTCATACCGTTTTTCCATTTCGACAACGATCTTTTTGAGTGCTAATGATGCACGCTTAGGATCGGTTACTACAGGTGCTAACAAATGCGGAATACCGTTATAAATATTCAACTCTACCATTTTGGGATCGACCATTAAGAATTTTACTTCATCAGGCTTAGCTTTGTATAAAATACTTGTAATAATCCCGTTAATACATACTGATTTACCCGAACCTGTAGCTCCTGCTACAAGTAAATGGGGCATTTTGGCTAAGTTGCCTACAATCGTCTGCCCTGCGATATCCCGTCCAAAAGCAATCGACAATTTGGCTTCAGATTCTTTGAAAATAGATGTCTCCATTACTTCACGCATCGTGACCATAGCAACTTCGTTGTTCGGTACTTCTATACCGACTGCCGCTTTACCCGGAATCGGAGCTTCCATCCGTATATCTTTGGCAGCTAGTGCCAGTGCAATATCATCGGTTAAGCCTACGATACGACTTACTTTTACACCTACATCGGGTTGTAGCTCATAACGAGTTACCGCTGGTCCGCGAACAACTTCAACTACTTTCGCCCGTACTCCAAAACTTTCAAGTGTAGTCTCTAGCTTACGTGCAATCACCATATAATCATTCTGGTCATTAGCAGTACTAATATTCTTCGGTTTGGCTAATAATGCAAACGAAGGCAATTTGTAAGGCTTAGGCTGTGGCACAGGAGGTGGTATAAGGGTTCCACCTTCTACTACAGAACCACTATTGGAATGTGGATGTCCTTCTACAGCTTGATTATTCTCAGACGACATAGATTCTGCATCTGTATGAGTGATATCTTCTTCGACTACCTGTAATGGTGTTCCATTCGTTTCATTTGAATCAGTCTGAAGAATAGCTGTTAAAGCTTCTGCTTCTATATCTGTTGTTGAAGCATCAGCGCCTATATTCTCACTATGTGTGTCCTCTTCATTACGTTCTCCACGTTCATACTGCATTTGTGCAAAAAAATCACGAATAATAGGCGGTTTCTTATCTACCTGTCCTTCTGCATCTGCATTATCCCAGAGATCACTTTCAGGCGTAGTAGCTATCGCAGGTGAAGATAAGATATCTGCTTGTTGAGTAATTCCTGCTTTTGGAGACACACGACTTTTGGATCTTGTTGGCATAGCAGTAACAACAGATGCTGGTGTAGGTTCTTCTTCAAATTGAGCATCTATCACTGCATATGGATTTTCTTCATCTTGTTCTGATTGACGATTCCGTTTACGACTCCACGGAAATAGACCTGATGCAGAACGTTTGGAATCTTGTTCCTCTTCTTCTAGTTCGTCTTCATATGCTTCCATCTCGGCGGCTTCCGCTGCTTGCAGTTCACGTTCTTCTTGACGTTCAGCTTTGGCAATCTGCATCAATTCCAGCTTTTCTTGACCCCATGCCGATAATTGTTTTACATAACCACGTATACGCTGTACTAGATCAGCAACCGATAACTGAGTAATTAACATCAGACTGATAATCACCATAACTGTAGCGATTAATTTGGTTCCGATCACACCGAATAACATCATAAATAACCACATTTGTACAGCACCAATATAACCACCTGCCGCTTGCCTTGCTGGCAAAGAAGTTAATTGTTCGACTGGCACATATGTCAAAATACTGATTAATGTCGCCGCGCAAGTTAATAAGACCAAGCCTGATAATCTACCATTCCATCCTCGTGGCCATTTTCGCCGAAGCATAATAGCCAGCCCTATGTAAATACCAACCAAAGGCAACACAAAATAGACCTTGCCTAGTATAAAAGCAGTTATGTAATGCAAAAATTCGCCTACTGCCGCTTGTCTGGATAAAGCAATCACAGAAAATGTGATTAAAATAATACCATAGACTTCATATTTTAACGTTGCCCAAGCCGAAGCTTTTGCTTTGCTATTTCGCTTACGGGCAACCGGTTTGCGCTTTGTTGTCGTTGTTGTTTTCCGAGTCGCAGACGATGATTTGGACACCACTTTTTTTCGTGGTGAACTTTGTGCTGACTTGGACTTCTGGGTTGTTGTTGGCTTCGCCATTTGTCACCACCTCCGATGCACTATTATATCATATACCAAGCAAATGAAGTCTATTTGACTTCTAAAAAAAAACGCAAAACCCCCGTTCATCACATGGGACCGTCCAATATACCATGTGATGAACGGGGGCGACTGGTTGCCTCTTACCCGTTTATTCTATATTTCATGAACTCAGACTTCCATAATGATCGGAAGGATCATTGGTCTACGGCGCGTTTGCTCATATAAGAAACGACCAAGAGAGTCTTTAACACTTGTTTTCAATGATGCCCACTCGTTCACACGTTCGCTCATTAAGCGTTGCAATGTGCTTGTTACGATGCGGTTCGCTTCATCAAGTAATCCTTCAGATTCACGAACATATACGAATCCACGAGAGATAATGTCTGGTCCAGATACGATCTGTCCATCTTGTTTGCTCAGGGTAACGACAACAACAAGGATACCATCTTGTGACAATAGTTTACGATCACGAAGAACGATATTACCTACATCACCTACGCCTAATCCATCGATCAACACGTTACCAGAAGTGACTTTACCGGCTTTGCGTGCTACTCCACCTTGAATCTCAACTGTATCACCGATATCAATCATAAAGATATCTTCTGGAGCGATACCCACTGCTTCACCTAGTAAAGCATGTTTGCGTTGCATACGGTGTTCACCATGAATTGGGATAAAGAATTTCGGTTTCATCAAGTTAAGCATTAATTTAAGCTCTTCTTGTGATCCGTGTCCAGATACATGGACGCCTGAGTTAGAGCCACTGTAGATAACGTTTGCACCTAAGCGGAACAATTCATCAATCGTACGTCCAATATATTTTTCATTACCCGGTACAGGTGTAGCTGCAATAATAACAGTATCTCCCGGTAAAATATCGACTTTGCGGTGTGTCGAACGGGCCATACGTGTAAGTGCTGACATCGGTTCGCCTTGGCTTCCTGTAGACAGGATAACGACGCGATCTGCTGCCATTTTGTTTACTTCTTCCGGCTCAATAATCATGCCGTCTGGAATATCAAGATATCCAAGATCAGAAGCAATACCTACTACATTTACCATACTTCTACCGATTACAGTGATCTTACGACCTGTTGCAGCAGCAGCATTAACTACTTGCTGAATACGGTGAACGTTAGATGCAAATGTAGCTACAACTACACGTTGTGTTGCTTTGCGGAAAATATCTTCCAACACAATACCTACATTGCGTTCTGAAGGCGTAAAGCCTGGTTTTTCTGCATTTGTACTATCAGATAGTAATGCAAGAACACCTTTACTACCAATTTCAGCCATACGTTGCAAGTTAGCGAACTCACCATTTACAGGCGTATGATCAAATTTAAAGTCACCTGTGTGTACAACGTTACCTTCTGGAGTAGCTACACATACACCTACAGAATCAGGAATACTGTGGTTCGTACGGAAGAATGTAGCAGTGAGGGTGTTACCTAATTTAAGTTCGGAATCTTCGTTGATAAGGATACGTTTCGT
This sequence comes from Paenibacillus sp. PsM32, assembly GCF_030433815.1. Classification (NCBI taxonomy): domain Bacteria; kingdom Bacillati; phylum Bacillota; class Bacilli; order Caryophanales; family Paenibacillaceae; genus Paenibacillus; species Paenibacillus sp. PsM32. The sequence goes on from NZ_JARUWY010000001.1 coordinate 46,953, forward strand.
TTCGCCAAGCAGATTAGCTTCTTTTAGCTTGTTCTCCACTAATCCAATCGTTAATTTGGTACCGTATACAGGTACATTTAAATGTTTCAATACGTATGGTAGACCACCAATATGATCTTCATGACCATGCGTTAAAATGATAGCGCGCACTTTGTCACGATTTTCAGTAAGGTAAGAAATATCAGGGATAACGATATCGATCCCTAGCATATCCTCCTCTGGGAATTTAAGACCTGAATCAATCACGACAATGTCATTACCATATTGAATGACGTACATATTTTTACCAATTTCACCGACGCCGCCCAAAGCAAAGATCGTCAGTTTTTCGTTATTCGTTTTTTTCGACAATGTTATCTAGACCTCCTATAAGTATTGGACGTTATTACTAAATATTTTTAAACAAAATTTAATGTGTACATACAATTAATTACAAAACCTTCAATAAAGGTGGGTTCCCTTTTCAAAACGGATATCTATCAAACCGTTTCGATTCCGCAAGGAATCAGCACCCGAAAGCTTTATCGGTTCGTTGACCGTCTGCTGAGTTACACGAATACTTTGCCTGACAAAGAATTCATTCAGCAAACCTCTATTTCTTTATACCGCACCCAGTCACTTGAGATTATTATACATGATTAAAAAACAAAAACACAAGTCATGTTTACTTGAGTCTACTAAAGCCTTTATAATCTGCACGATTTCATGCAAATTTTATGTAACAATTCGCTATATTTTGCTGACTACTTGCTATGTATTTATAAGAAATAGTTCTATGTTCATAAAAAAAGCTGCTCCAAAGTGAGAGCAGCTTGTCTATTTATCCTATAATCATGATTTACTTATACAAACAATTGATCAATAAATTGTTGTTCTTGCTCTGTAGGCGGCAACAATGGCAATCTTACGTTACCATTACCAAAACCACGTTTGGATAATTCATATTTAACCGCAGATGGATTAGGAAGCGGCTCAGGGCTCTCAAATAGCCCTTTGAAAATAGGGAACAGCTTTTGGTTAAGCTTCGCTGCTTCTACAGGACGACCGGCAAGATATGCTTCGATCATATCGGTCATTTCTGTTCCTACCACATGACTAGCTACACTAATAATACCATGAGCACCTACTGCAAGTGCTGGCAATCCTGAAGAGTCATCACCTGAATAGACGAGAAATCCTTTTGGTGCATGAGCCACAATCTGTGTCACTTGTTCAAGTGATGCACATTCTTTGGTTCCTACAACATTAGGGATCTCTGCTAACTTGAGTGTCGTGGCTACAGACATACTGGTGATCGTACGTCCAGGTACATTATACATAATAACAGGCAAGTCTGTTGCTTCTGCAATCACTTTAAAATGTGCATATATTCCAGCCTGATTAGGTTTATTGTAATAAGGAACAACAATTAGTACACCATCTATGCCTAATTTGGATGCTTCACGCGTCAAATGAATCGAATGACGTGTCTCGTTGCTTCCTGTACCAGCAATAATTTTACATCGTCCTGCTGCATGTTTAACTGCAAATTCAAACATTTGTAATTTTTCTTCATCGCTTAGTGTAGGCGATTCACCAGTTGTACCGCATACGACTAACGATTCTGATTTTTGCTCATCAATTAAATAATCGATTAATCTTGCTGTAGCATCCCAATCAATCTCATCTTGTTCATTAAAAGGGGTAATCATCGCTGTCATTAATCTTCCAAAGTCTACCACTCTATTTCCTCCTTCAAATACGGAGCTATCCGATGACCTGTATTCAGCACATTATAGATGCAATTGGAATTGAGAATGCAGAGCACGCACCGCTTGCACCATATCTTCTTTTTTCACAAGCACCCATATCGTTGTATTCGAATCAGCCGATTGCAATATAGGAATATTTTGCCCTGTCAGTGCAGCTACGATACGAGCCATAATTCCAGGCACTCCATTAATTCCGCCACCGATCACAGAAACTTTAGCGCAACCTGATAATCCTGTTGGTTGCAGACCCATTCCTTCCAATACCGCAAGCGCACGTTCTGCTTCGCTATCAAATACGGTATATACGGCTCCAAATGGCGTTACATTGATAAAATCGACACTGATACTATTTTCAGCCATTGCTTGGAACACTTTCAATTGAAGATGTTCTACCCCTTCTTGTTGGCCTACCGTAATCTGTGTAACGTTATTCACATAAGCGATACCTGTTACCAGACGATCGACGACACCTGTAGGTGTATCTGCAAAACGCTCCGATTGAGTGACAAGGGTTCCTTCGGTATCTCCAAAGGTAGAACGAACACGTACCGGTACTTGAGCTTGCATCGCAATTTCTACTGCACGCGGATGAATCACTTTTGCACCTTGATGTGCCATATTACAGATTTCATTATAGCTCACATAGGCAAGTGGCTTAGCATCTTCTACAATACGCGGATCAGCTGTTAAGATACCATTTACATCGGTATAAATATCAACCATATCGGCATGTAGTGCTGCTCCAAGCGCTGTAGCTGAAGTATCACTTCCGCCGCGTCCAAGTGTTGTTAGATCACCTGCTTCGCTTTGCCCTTGAAAACCGGTAACGATCACTACTTTGCCACTTTCTAATTCGCGTGTCACACGATCTGGACGGACAGCAAGAATACGGGCATTACCAAAATTATCATCTGTAATAAATCCAGCTTGTGCTCCTGTTAAAACGATCGAAGCGATTCCTTCGCTATTCAAAATACCACTTAGCGTCACTGCCGAAATCATTTCTCCGCAACCCATTAACAAATCACGTTCACGTGGAGAAGGAATACTGCCATTCAGTACAGTGCTCTCAAGTAATGTATCTGTAGCATAAGGATCTCCGCTACGTCCCATGGCTGAAACAACGATAACGAGCTTGACTTGCTCGGCAAGCTCGCGTTTGATATGACGAAGTACATGAACTCTCGCTTCAGGTGTAGATAGCGAAGTTCCTCCAAATTTTTGCACTAAAATATTTTGCTTTTCTACCACAGTAGACATAATAACTATGCGCCTCCGTTAGCTAATTGCTGGTGTTTTTGCTGCAATAATCTCGGCAATTTGCACGGCGTTCCAAGCTGCACCTTTAAGCAAGTTGTCAGATACAATCCACATATTCAAGCCACGTTCATGGCCTAGATCACGACGTAAACGTCCTACAAATACATCATTTTTACCTGCTGCGTCTGTAGCTAGCGGGTAAGCTTGATTAGCCGGATCGTCTACTAAAGTGATACCTGGCGCATTTTGCAATAAAGCTTTCACTTCATCTAGATCATAATCCTGTTTTAATTCGACATAGACAGATTCAGAGTGACCATAGACAACAGGAATACGTACACATGTTGTTGTAACATGGATCGACTCATCTTCCATAATTTTTTTGGTCTCATTGACCATTTTCATTTCTTCCAGTGTATATCCGTTGTCCTGAAATTTATCGATTTGCGGGATCGCATTGAAAGCGATTTGGTGTTTGACCGGTAATGAGCCTACTGGCAAAATATCCGGATTCACTTCTTCGCCTTCAAGCACCGATTTGCTTTGACGTTTTAACTCATCAATCGCCTGATTCCCTGCTCCAGATACCGCTTGATACGTAGAAGCAATAATACGATCGATACCATAACGATCATAAAGAGGTTTCAGAGCTGCAACCATCTGGATCGTAGAACAGTTCGGGTTCGCAATAATACCGTTATGATCTGCTATACGGTCGCTATTGACCTCAGGAACGACAAGAGGGGTATTAGGGTCCATACGGAATGCATTTGTATTATCGATGCATACAGCGCCATGTCTGACGGCGTGAGGAGCGAGTGCCTTACTGATATCTCCTCCTGCGCTAAATAAAGCGATATGTACACCTTCAAAACTATCCGGTGTCGCTTCCTCTACTGTAACTTCCTGCCCTTTAAAGATTACCTTTTTCCCAGCGGAACGTGCAGAAGATAATAACTTCAATGTGTTCACCGGAAAATCTCGTTCTTCAAGCAATCTTACGATTTGTTGACCCACTGCTCCTGTCGCTCCTACGACAGCCACATTAAACGATTGATTAGACATCTGGCATATCTCTCCCCTTCGATTTCAAAAAGTCCATTTACATCTGAATGTAAACGTAAACGGCAGTCGCAAAGACTACCGTCAACTTTTAGCCAGTTTGCACTGGATTATAATTTCAGTGTTCTGCAATAATTGTAGAAATAATATCATTCCCTGTTATATCTTTCAACTGTTTTCGCAAAAACATTTTAATCATGTAAAGCTTTACTTCGTTCCTGTATGTCCAAAACCACCAGCACCACGTACCGTTTCTGATAATTGTTGTACTTCAATCAGATCTACCTCAGGTACAATTTGGAATACCATTTGCGCAATTCGTTCACCACGAGCGATAGCAAACGGTTCTTCACCTAGATTGATCAATAACACTTTGATCTCTCCGCGATAATCCGCATCAATCGTACCCGGTGTATTTAGACAAGTGATCCCATGCTTATACGCAAGTCCACTACGCGGACGAATCTGTGCTTCTAGTCCAGCAGGCATTGCTAATGCCAATCCTGTAGGTACTAATGCTCTTTTGCCGGGTTCTAACACCATCGGCTCAGTCACCGCAGCATACAGATCGAATCCAGAAGCAAGTTCAGACATTTTACGAGGTAATTCTAATCCTTCACTTCCGGGTAAAGCCATAATTTCAACATTAATAGACAAGTTCATCTCTCCTAACATGAGCAAGACTTCGTTCAGAATGACCTACCATTGCAAGCGCATAAGGCTCTGCAAACATATCATCAATCACTGAGCGAATATCTTCCATCGTCACTTCTTCAATATATTGCAATGTCTGATCGACAGTATTGTGCTTTCCAAGCATGATTTCGTTTTTACCCAAACGATTCATAATACTGCTTGTACTTTCCAGACTTAGCACGAGACTGCCTTTCAATTGTTGCTTTCCTTGATATAACTCTTGTTCAGTAATGCCATTGACTTTGACATCATGTAAAAGTGCATGTGTCAATTCAAAAACATCTTTGGTCTGCTTCGGTGCTGTTCCTGCGTAGATCGTAAACAGTCCGCTATCTGCATGAGCCGTATAATAAGAATAAACAGAATACGCCAATCCTCTTTTTTCACGAATCTCCTGGAAAAGACGGGAACTCATTCCACCACCCAGTGTATTATTCAGAAGAACCATAGCATAATACCGTGGATCATCTATTTTACCACCCGGGAAGTTCATACAGATATGATTTTGTTCTGTTTTTTTCTTATGAAAAATCTGTCCACCTGCAAAAGAAGGTATACTTAACTCTTGCTTGGTTCCATGATTATCAAAATCACCAAAATGTTTCTCCAGCAAAGGAATAACACTGTCGTCTATATTCCCCGCCACACTGATGACTGTATTTTCTATCGTATAATGTTCTTTCATGTATGCTCTAAGCTCGTCACTACCCATAGGATGAAGTCGCTCTTCGGTTCCCAAAATAGGATAAGCTAGTGGATGATCGCCATACGAAGACATCGTGACTAGATCGTGTACCAGATCATCTGGATCATCTTCATACATCGAGATTTCTTCCAAAATGACATTCTTTTCTTTTTTCAATTCTTCTGGATCCAGCAAAGAGTGGAAAAACATATCTGATAAAATATCAACTGCTATCGATAAATGCTCATCTAACACTTTTGCATAAAAACATGTATATTCTTTGGCGGTAAAAGCATTCACATCGCCACCGATACCATCAAATACTTCAGCTATCTTTTGCGCATCAAACCGCTTTGTTCCTTTAAATAACATATGCTCGATAAAATGTGAAATTCCATTGGTCACTAAATCTTCGTAACGTGAACCTGTTTTGATCCAGATTCCAATTGTGACAGAACGGAAGGTCGGCATTTTTTCCATAACTATTCGTAGACCATTGTGTAGTTGAACTCGTTCCATGCGAGGGCCTCCCATTCGATAAATGCATACCTATCCTACCAGACTTTTAAAAACGGCTCAAGGCTTCGCTTTCTTCACCTTGTCTAATCAGTCCATGTACTTCTCGCTATTTTTTCACAATAACGAAAATAAAATGCTACAAAAAAAGAGTCAGAATAAAATCTTCTGGCTCTTTGAATTGTTTTACTTTATTTAATCATTACTACGTAAATAGCCATAGATGATCTTACGATTGTGTTTTCGCTGTTCCTTCAGCAACAAGTACAGCTTTGCGAGAAAGATTTACGCGACCTTGATTATCAATTTCTGTAACTTTAACAGTAATCGAATCACCGATAGCGATCACATCTTCTACGTTAGCTACACGCTCTGTAGACAGTTGAGAAATGTGAACCAGTCCATCTTTACCTGGAATAATTTCTACAAATGCACCGAACTTCTCAATACGTTTTACTTTGCCTAGATACGTTTCGCCAACTTTCACTTCACGTACTAAGTTTTCGATCATCGTTTGAGCTTGTTTGATCATTGCTTCATCAGAAGAACCGATAAACACACGACCATCTTGTTCGATATCAATTTTTACGCCAGTTTCATCAATAATTTTGTTGATGATTTTACCACCCGGTCCGATAACATCGCGGATTTTGTCTGGATTGATATTGATAATCATGATTTTCGGAGCATAAGCAGAAAGGCTTGTTCTTGGCGTTTGAATGATTTCCATCATTTTGCTAAGAATAAATAAACGTCCTTCACGTGCTTGGGATAATGCATCAGATAAAATTTGACGACTGATTCCGTCAATTTTGATATCCATTTGAATCGCAGTTACGCCTTCAGCAGTACCTGCTACTTTAAAGTCCATATCTCCCAAATGATCTTCCATACCTTGAATATCACTTAGAATGGATACGTGCTCTTGATCTTTGATTAGACCCATTGCAATCCCTGCTACAGGTGCTTTGATAGGTACACCAGCATCCATCATCGCAAGTGTACTTGCACAAATACTTGCTTGTGATGTAGAACCGTTAGATTCCAATACTTCAGATACAAGACGAATTGTATAAGGGAATTCTTTTTCAGAAGGAATAACTTTCATTAGTGCACGTTCGCCTAGAGCACCGTGACCGATTTCACGACGACCTGGTGGACGAAGTGGACGAGCTTCCCCTACGCTAAATGGAGGGAAATTATAATGATGCATAAAGCGTTTAGAAGATTCTGGCGCGATACCATCCAAAATTTGTCCGTCTCCAAGAGCACCCAATGTACAAATACTCAATGCTTGAGTCTGTCCACGAGTAAACAATCCTGAACCGTGTGTTCTTGGTAACAAGTCTACGTCACATTCAATTGCACGAATTTCAGCTAAGCTACGACCATCTGGACGTACTTTTTCGTGAGTGATTAGACGACGTACTTCTTCTTTTACGATATCATGTAAAATTTCTTTTACGTCTTTCATGAGGTCAGGAGTCTCTATGTACTTCTCCTCAAAAAAGGCTACAGCTTCATCGTTAATCTCATCAATAGCATCTTGACGAGCTTGTTTTTCAGCTACACGTACAGCATCAACCAAACGAGCTTGAGCATATTCACGAACTGCTGTATTTACATCGCTATCTACCGTATGAAGTTTAACTTCCATTTTCGGTTTGCCTGCTTTGCTTACTAGCTCTTCGATCGCTGCTACGATATGTTGAATTTCATCATGACCGAACATGATTGCTTCTAGCATAACGTCTTCTGGCATTTCGTTAGCTTCTGCTTCAACCATCATGATCGCTTCTCTTGTTCCTGCAACCACAAGATAAAGGTCACTCACTTCTTGTTGTGCAACTGTTGGGTTCACAATAAATTGTCCATCGATGCGTCCAACTGCTACGCTACCTACAGGACCGTTAAAAGGAACATCTGAAATACTTAATGCTGCTGAAGTACCGATCATTGCCGCAATTTGAGGCTCGCAATCTTGCTCTACACTCATTACAAGGTTAGCAATTTGAACATCATTACGGAAACCTTCAGGGAATAACGGACGAATAGGACGGTCTGTCAAACGGCTTGCCAAGATTGCTTTCTCACTTGGACGACCTTCACGTTTGATAAATCCGCCTGGAATTTTACCTACTGCATATAATTTTTCTTCGTAGTTTACGGTAAGTGGGAAAAAGTCTAAGTCTTTAGGACCTGATGATGCCGTTACTGTACATAGTACTGCTGTATCACCGTAACGTACCATAACTGCTGCATTCGCTTGTTTTGCTAAACGACCTGTTTCAAATGTCAGCGTTCTTCCTCCGAGCTGCATTTCAACTCGCTGTTCCATGAAATTCCTCCTTTTTTAAGTCCATTATTTGTATTCTATAAAAAGGTGATGATTCCCTGCTTCAAGGAAATCTCACCGCTAGACTCTAAATCACTATTATCATTTCAATATTTATAAGAATAGTTAAATTACCTCTACTTACAAAAAGCAACCCGGCCGTCACCGTCGGCTCCGAAAAGACCATACGGCTGAACAACCAGGCTGCTTTGGACATACTGTTTAATTTTAGCGACGAAGACCTAATTTTTCGATCAATGCACTATAACGTTTAACGTCAGTCTTTTTGATGTAAGCCAAAAGCTTACGACGTTGACCAACCATTTTCAACAATCCGCGACGGGAATGATGATCCTTCTTGTGAGCGCGAAAATGCGTTTGCAGGTTCACGATGTTCTCAGTAAGGATAGCGACTTGCACCTCAACAGATCCTGTATCGGATTCGTGAGTTCTGTGCTCTTCGATCAATTGGTGCTTGCGTTCTTGTGTTAATGCCATCCTATTCACCTCCTAATAGTGTAATTCATGATAACCGTTAGCCTCGTTATCGACGGTGAGATCGTATAACCAAGCCAAGGTTTTGAAGACTGTCATTTATTAGAATGACAACGTTGATTAGTATAGCATAAGTCGATATTAAATATCAACGGTATTCTTATGATTAATCTTCAAGGTTAGATAATAAGAAACGTGCACGATCTGCATCTTTGCGAATTTGAGTAACTAATTCTTCAATCCCGCTAAATTTTTGCTCAGGACGAATATAATCGATCAATTCTACCGCTAGTTGCTGACCATACAGATCACCTTGAAAATCAAGAATATGCGCTTCAAAGCTAGGTCTCGTCTCTCCTGTCTGGAAAGTAGGTTTGTACCCGATATTCATTACGCCTGCACGCCATGCTCCTTCAGCAAGAACACGCACAGCATATACACCCGAAGAAGGTACAACATAATTTCCATCCAGTTCTAGATTAGCTGTAGGGAAACCAATCGTCCGTCCACGCTTGTCGCCATCAATGACTTTTCCGCGAATCTGATAAGGACGACCCAATAGCTTATACGCGTGAGCAACATTGCCTTCACGCAATGCACTACGAATAGCTGAACTGCTTACTTTGTCTCCCTCTAACAAAAAGGCAGGAACTGTTTCTACAGACAATACATTTTCGCCAAATGTACGGAGTAGATCCGGATTCCCTTCCCCTTTATAACCAAAGTGGAAATCAAAGCCTACTACTACCGTATGCACTTGTAACGGACATAGCATTTGCTCATAAAATTGCAGCGGCGTTACCTGTGAAAAAGCATGATTGAATTCAGCAATGTATAACGTATCGACACCCATTGCACGCAACAATTCTTCTTTCATTGCTAGCGGTGTAAGATAGCCTTCATAATCGCCTTTTCCCATAACTTCTTTAGGATGAGGATTGAAAGTCATCACTGAAGCAGGAACACCCAGTCGTCTAGCTAGACGAATCCCATGATCAATCACACTTGCATGTCCAAGATGCAATCCATCAAACTGTCCAATCACAAGTACTTGTGGTTTGGAAGCATGTTTCACTACATCTTCAGGCCATGGATAAGATAAATGTACTGTATTCATTACGATATCACCTGCAATTCCACAATGGATTCGTTACGGTAAAAATACTTTAACAGGTACAATTTCTTGTGCGGATTGTTCCAGACGAAAAATACCGATAAAAATTCCATCTGGTGCATACAATTTAAATACAGGCGAATCTGTTGTCTCATCAGTAGATAGAAGTTGAGATCCGTCATGTGGCTTAATAGCATCAATACTGATACGTTTGCCCTGTAATGTATGCTTATATACCGAAGCGTCTACTGTATAAGAAGGTAGATTAGACATAGCTTGATCTGGCTGGATCAAATGTTGTTCTAATACGCCTTGTTCTACAGCTTCTGCAATTTGTTCAAAAGTTACACACTGATCGAGTGAAATACCAGCCGATTGTGTACGGATCAATTCAACCATCACCGAAGGTACGTGTAAAGCACGTCCAATATCTACACAAAGCGTACGAATATAAGTTCCTTTGGAACATAATGCTCGAAAAGAAACTTCAGGATGATCTCCTGCTTTGAAATCGATAATTTCTAATTCATAGATCGTTACTTCTCTTGCTTTGCGTTCAATCGTTTTGCCTTCTCGTGCTAATTCGTATAGACGTTTACCGTCTACTTTGATAGCAGAGTACATAGGTGGTACTTGAGAGATCGTTCCAATCATTTGTCCGAGTACATGACGTACTTGCTCTTCCGAAACGTCTACAGAGTCAATCTGCTCCGTAATCGTACCGGTCATATCTTCGGTATCTGTAGCTATTCCTAATCGAAGTGTGGCTACATATTCTTTGGGCATTTCTTGCAAATATTCAACAATTCGCGTAGATCGTCCCAGACATAATGGTAATACACCTGTTACTGCTGGATCAAGTGTACCGGTATGCCCTATTCTTTTCATGCTTACAAGACGCCGAACTTTGGCAACTACATCGTGAGACGTAAAGCCCGCCGGTTTATGTACCGCAAGCACTCCATCAAATTCATTCATAATGACTCCTTCACCTGCTGGATCACCTGTGCTGTAACTTCTTCCAGAGTACCTTCCAAACGGCAACCTGCAGCTTTGATATGACCTCCACCGCCAAAATGTTGAGCAACGGCTGCCACATTCACTTTACCTGCAGAACGGAGACTTGCTTTGACAGCATGATCATCAATCACTTTGAAAAAGATACCAACTTCGACGCCTTGAATATTGCGAGGATAGTTAACAATACCTTCTAAGTCTTCATTATCGGCTCCAGCTATAATCATATGTTCAGGTGTAACATGGACATGAGCAATTTTGCCATCTTCACTCAATTGTAATGTCGATAATGCCATCCCTAATACTTTTACTTGTGGTAAAGTCACTTCTTCTAGCAACGTTTCTGCTAAATCAGGTCCATTTACACCAAGATCAAGTAATCGTGAAGCAATCTCCATCACTTTAGGAGAAGTACTAGAATAACGGAATCCACCTGTATCTGTTAACAGACCAGTATAAATAGCTTCTGCTACTTCTGTCGTCCATTTCACATCAAAACATTCAATCCAGTCATATAAAATTTCAGCAGTTGCGGCTGCATCTGCTTTGATCAGATTTACTTCGCCATAATTATCATTGGTTGGGTGATGATCAATATTTAAAATAGAGGCTGCATCGCTCATCCAATGGCTAACTAAACCGACACGTTTGAAATCTGCACAATCTACACAAATAACATGTTGATATTGACGTTCACTACCATCTGCTTGTTGATCAATAATCTGATCAGATAAAGTTAAATAGTGCATTCTTTTGGGAATCGGTCCTTCATTCACTAATGTGAATTTTTTGCCTAGACAAGACAGAAGCCAGCCCACTACTACAGTGGAACTGACTGCGTCTCCGTCCGGCTGAACATGCGAAACCACTAGAAAATCATCGTGCTCCTCAATAAATGCTTTCGCATTCAGAAGCCCCTGTTCATAGGTCTGCATCGCCGTCTCCTTTAAAGATCAAGCTATATGGCTTGATCCTTGTAAAAGTGTTTATCCTTATTCGTTCGTTTCGTCTTTTTTGATCTCACCCAAAAGTTCTTCGATACGACTGCCATAAGCAATCGACTCGTCGATTTTGAAAATCAACTCAGGAGTGTGACGCAAACGGATACGTTTGCCCAATTCAGAACGAAGGAATCCTGTTGCTTTTTCGATACCTTTTAAAGAATTTGCTTTTTGCTCTTCATCACCCATCACACTAAGGTATACCTCAGCTTGTGATAGATCATTAGTGACATCTACACCTGTTACCGTTACAAAACCGATACGCGGGTCTTTCATTTCACTTTGAATAAGCAAGCTTAATTCTTTTTTGATTTGTTCTCCGACTCTACCTGTTCGGATTTTAGCCATGTTTTTTCACCTCGCACTTAGCGCTCTACGGTTTCCATTATGAATGCTTCGATAATGTCGCCTTCTTTGAGGTCATTGTAGCCATCTAATGTAATACCACATTCATACCCTTGAGCCACTTCTTTAGCATCGTCTTTGAAACGTTTAAGTGAATCAAGTTTACCTTCAAAGATAACAATACCATCGCGGATCAGACGGCTTTCAGCAGCGCGGACCATTTTACCGGAAGTAACCATACATCCTGCAATCGCTCCAACTTTACTGATTTTGAATACGCTACGTACTTCAGCGTGACCAACAACAACTTCTTTATATTCTGGATCCAGCATGCCTTTCATAGCTTGCTCGATTTCTTCAATAGCATTATAGATAACACGATGTAGACGGATATCTACTTTTTCTTGTTCTGCTGTTTGTGTTGCTTGGCTATCTGGACGAACGTTAAAACCGATAACGATCGCATTAGAAGCAGCAGCAAGGATAATATCGGAATCGTTAATCGCACCTACACCACGGTGGATAATTTTGACGCGAACGCCTTCGACTTCGATTTTTTCCAATGAACCTTTAAGAGCTTCAACCGAACCTTGAACGTCACCTTTGATAATAACGTTAAGATCTTTGATTTCACCATCTTTGATATGTTGGAAAAGATCATCCAATGTTACGCGAGTGTTCGCACCCAATTCAGACTGGCGATGTGTAATCGCACGTTTGTCAGCGATTGAACGAGCTTTACGCTCATCTTCAAACACCATGAACGGATCTCCAGCTAAAGGAACTTCAGTCAGACCTGTAATTTCTACTGGTGTAGAAGGACCTGCTTCTTTGAGGCGACGACCTTTATCACTTACCATTGCACGAATACGTCCAAAGCAGTTACCTGCTACAAAAGCATCTCCAACTTTAAGCGTACCGTTTTGAACAAGGACACGAACTACTGGACCGCGACCTTTATCTAGTTCAGCTTCAATAACTGCACCACGAGCACGTTTGTCAGGATTTGCTTTGTAATCATTGACTTCAGCAACCAACAAGATCATTTCAAGCAAGTCTTCGATACCATTACGTTGTTTTGCAGATACATTCACGAAGATTGTATCTCCACCCCACTCTTCCGGTACCAATTCATACTCTGTTAATTCTTGTTTTACTTTATCAGGGTTAGCGCCTGGTTTATCGATTTTGTTTACAGCAACAATAATAGGAAGACCCGCTGCTTTCGCATGGTTAATCGCTTCTACTGTCTGTGGCATAACGCCATCATCTGCTGCAACTACGATAATTGTAATATCTGTTACTTGTGCACCACGAGCACGCATAGCTGTAAACGCTTCGTGACCCGGTGTATCCAAGAAAGTAATTTTCTTTTTGTTGATTTCAACTTGATATGCACCGATATGCTGAGTGATACCACCAGCTTCGCCACCTGTTACATTGGTAGAACGAATCGCATCAAGCAATGTTGTTTTACCATGATCGACGTGACCCATGATCGTTACAACTGGAGGACGTGTGCTCAAATCAGCTTCATCATCGACTTCTTCAACCGTTTCAAAACGATCATCTTCAACCGCGATTTTGATTTCGACTTCTACCCCATAGTCGCTAGCAAGCAACTGGATCGTATCTAAATCAAGCTCTTGGTTAATCGTAGCCATTACGCCACTTGTGATCAACTTTTTGATAACTTCTGAAGCATCTTTATGAAGCAATTTAGCTGTTTCACCAACAGTCATTTCACCGCGAACGATGATTTTCTTAGGTGTATTATCAATTTTCTCACGAGGAGGTTGGTTGCTATATTGATTTTTGCCGCGACCTTTACCGCCACGACCGTTATTGTTACGGTTACCGTTGTTGCTACCATAACGGTTACCACCGCCACCACCGGAGCGATTGCCTCCGCCTTGACCGCCACCAGTACTGTTGTTGCGTTTAGGACCGGCATTACCATTTCCAGCACCGCCACTAGCATTACGGTTACCATTGCTGCTAGTACTGCTGTTACCGCCTGTAGAACCAGCACTTCTTACTTGACCTGAAGGTTGACGGTTTTGAGAGCTGGATTGAGATGGTGGACGAGAAGCGCTGCTTGGTTGACGGCTGCTTGGTCCTGATGTTGAAGATGTTCTAGCACTGCTGTTATTGCTTCCCGTACTTGGACGGTTACTTGATTGACTAGACGACGAGTTACTACGGTTACTGTTAGAGGAACCGTTTTGGGGTTTGTTATTCCCACTATTTGAGTTGTTCTGCGTTTTCGTATCCATACCTACCTGCTTTTCCTGTTGAATTTTTGGACGAGTACTATCCGCACTCGTGTTTTTGGTTGTTGCATTGACATGCTTATCCTCAGCATTGGATTTGATATCTTTAAAAAACTTTTCCACTTTGGATACAGCATCATTTTCCATAACACTCATATGATTATTGACCGGTACATCCAGTCTTTTTAAGATCGTAATGATTTCCTTACTACTCATATTGAGAGATTTCGCATATTCATAAACTCTCAGTTTATCCTTCTGCTCCTGTGTGCTCAATATATTCCACCTCCGAGGAATTCCCCATTCGTTTGCGGAATAACTCTGCGAAACCCTTGTCGGTTAGAGCCAACACGACTCGCCCATCTTTACCTATGCTTGAGCCGAGCTGATCACGATCATACCCAATAAGAAGCGGAATAGTGTAACTTCCGCATTTATCACGGAATTTTTTTTGTGTATTATCTGAAGCATCTCCAGCTAATACGACAAGGGTGGCTTCGCGAGAACGAATAGCTTTGAGAACCAATTCGTCTCCCGATAACACTTTGCCGGCTCGCATCGCAAGCCCGAGTAGGGATAGTTCGTTATTCATTAGCGCCTCTTTCCTGTACTGTACAAAAATCGTTTTCTACGTTGCTAAATTCGTTGGCAAGTTGCTCATATATTTCCGCACTAACAGGCGCTTTGAGTGCGCGATCAAACGCACGACTCTTTTGTGCCAAACGAAAACAGGCCATGTTGCCACAAATATACGCACCACGTCCCGATTTTTTACCGGTCAAATCCATTTCTACCTGATCGTCTGGCGTACGTACAATACGCACTAGACTTTTTTTCGGCATCATCTGCTGGCAAGCTACACATTTGCGCAGTGGCACTTTTTTGGTTTTTATCATCATCTCATGTCCCCCTTCGAACTCCCCATATTGTTATCATAACATCAACATCCAAAGCGGCACCTGTCCCCTGCCATTTTGAGGGAAAGTCCTATCAGGCATACAAATGAAAATGTTTAGTCAACCGATATTGAATCTTGATGCATTTCTTCGCCGGCTTCTTTAGGACGACCGTACTCTTCTTCTGCTTGCGTCTCGCTCTTAATATCAATCTTCCATCCTGTCAATTTGGCAGCAAGACGAGCATTTTGCCCTTTGATACCAATTGCTAGAGATAGTTGATAATCAGGAACGATTACACGTGCCATCTTCTCATCTTCAAATACTTGAACTTCAAGCACTTTGGATGGACTTAGAGCATTAGCAACATACTCTTCAACACTTTCAGAATAGCGAACGATATCGATTTTTTCACCGCGAAGTTCGCCAACGATCATCTGTACACGTATACCACGAGGACCTACACATGAACCAACTGGATCTACTTCTTCATTGCGTGAGAATACAGCAATTTTAGAACGGAAGCCTGCTTCACGTGCTACAGAACGAATTTCAACTACGCCATCAAAAATCTCAGGCACTTCAAGTTCAAACAAACGTTTAAGTAATCCTGGATGTGTACGTGATAAAATAATTTGAGGGCCTTTAGTTGTATTTTCAACTTTAGTGATGTATGCCTTAATACGTTCATTCATGGTGAATTTCTCGTTAGGCATCAATTCAGTTAAAGGAAGTACAGCTTCAATTTTGCCTAAATCTACATAGATGTTACGCGCATCTTGACGTTGAACGATACCTGTTACAATATCTTCTTCTTTGTCGATAAATGCATTGTAGATCAGACCGCGTTCAGCTTCACGAATACGTTGAGTTACGACTTGCTTCGCTGTTTGTGCAGCAATACGTCCAAAGTCACGTGGAGTCACTTCGATCTCAGCTACATCATCTAACTGAAAATTCGGGTTAATCTCACGTGCAGATACGACAGAAATTTCTGTACGTACATCCATGACTTCTTCCACTACATTTTTACGAGCAAATACTTTGATAACTCCTGTATTACGGTTCATATCAACACGTACATTTTGTGCCGCATTAAAATTACGCTTATAACTGGAAATTAGGGCTGCCTCGATCGCTTCAAACAGGATGTCTTTGCTAATCCCTCTGTCTCTTTCCAATTCATTCATTGCTTCAATAAACTCCATACTCATGTGCTTCAAGTTCCCCCTTTCAAAAAACTACCGTTTAAAAAATGATTGCCAGTCTTGCGCTGGCTACTTTTTCATATGGAATAGTGTGTGTTTTTTTGCCCGCTTCGATCAGCAATTCTTCATTCTCGAATGAAAGCAATCGTCCTTCAAATTCCTTCTGTCCGTCTAAAGGTGCATACGTCGTTACAAAAACATCTTTGCCAACTGCTTTTGCAACATCTTCACTCTTTTTAAGTGGACGCTCTGCACCTGGAGAAGATACTTCTAGAAAATAAGCTCCAGAGATCGGATCATTACCATCCAATTGTTCACTTAGATATTCGCTAACCCGACTGCAATCTTCGATATCAATACCGCCGTCCTTATCCACGAACACTCGCAAAAACCAGTTGTTACCCTCTTTTACATATTCCACATCGACCAACTCGAAGCCATGCTCACTCAAAAATGGCTGTACCATTTCTTCTACGGTCGTTTTAATCTTCGGTGTGCTCAAACAATTCAACCCTCCATCACCTTAAAATCCTATATGCAAAACATGTTGTTGAACAAATTCATTATTGCCGCTTTTTGTAGAAAATCGAACCAATTTAATTCTCTCGGTTCGATCGTCTGCGTCATTATTTCCTGTAAATGTATTCAACAACCTTATACCAAAGAGTAAAGAGTGGGTTTCCCCACTCTTCACAAAACGGTTTTATCTTCCTTATCACCTTAAAATTATATCATAATTCCAAAGGAGTGACAAGTAAATAACCTTGACTACACAGCGCTAGCGCTTGATGTAATCTTATCACAAGCTTTCTTAAAACAGCGACAACTGATTACTTTCTGGCAAGCCACGGAAGCAACCCATTTGAGTCATCAATTCTACAATCGTTTTACTTGCTTTGGACTTCTGTTGGAAATCTTCTATCGATAAATATTCTCCATGTTGGCGTGAAGCTGCAATATTACGTGCTGCATTATCACCAATACCCGGTACTGCGGAAAATGGAGGAATTAAGCTATCTTCATCCACTGTAAATGTTGTCGCTTCTGAGCGATACAGATCAACCGGTTGGAATTTGAATCCACGAGCTGTCATTTCCAGTGCCATTTCTAGCATCGGAATCATATTCTTTTCTTTGGTTGGCGCTTGGAATCCCATTTGCTCAATCTCTACAATTTTGCGATAGATCGCTTCGTATCCCTGACAACATAGATCAGGATCAAAGTCTTCAATCCGCACTGTAAAATAAGTCGCATAATATTGGATCGGATAATACAGTTTGAAGTAAGCCGTCCGCACTGCTGAAATAACATATGCAGCCGCATGGGCTTTCGGGAACATGTATTGGATTTTAAGACAAGAATCAATATACCATTGCGGTACTTTGCATTTCTTCATCTCATCGATCCACTCTTGTGATAACCCTTTACCTTTACGTACACTCTCTGTAATTTTAAAAGCAAGACTGGCATCCATACCTGCTTTATAAATTAAGAACAACATAATATCATCACGACAACCAATAACCGTTTTGATATTACATGTATTATTTTTGATCAAATCTTGCGCATTGCCTAGCCATACCCCTGTTCCATGAGACAGACCGGATATCTGTAACAAATCGGCAAATGAAGATGGCAAAGATTCAATCAACATCTGACGTACAAATTTGGTACCCATTTCTGGCACGCCATAAGTCGCTACAGGGCTACGCAATTGTTCTGCTGTAATTCCTAAAGCTTCTGTTGAGTTGAACATACTCATGACTTTAGGATCATTCATTGGAATTTGAGTTGGATCGACACCAGTCAAATCCTGTAACATCCGCATCATCGTTGGATCATCATGTCCCAGTATATCAAGTTTGAGCAAGTTCGCTTCAAATGCATGATAATCGAAATGAGTGGTTTTCCATTCTGCTGTCACATCATCCGCTGGAAATTGAACTGGTGTAATATCTTCGACATCCATATAATCCGGTACAACAACGATACCGCCGGGATGCTGTCCTGTACTCCGCTTAACGCCTGTACATCCAGACGCAAGACGACTGAGTTCAGCATTACGCCATTTTTTCTGATGTAACTCTTCATACTTTTTGGCAAATCCAAACGCTGTTTTCTCGGCTACTGTACCAATCGTACCTGCGCGGAATACATTTTTTTCGCCAAATAATTCTTTGGTATAATTATGAGCTTTCGGTTGATAATCTCCAGAGAAGTTCAAATCGATATCGGGAACTTTATCTCCTTTAAATCCTAAGAACGTTTCAAATGGAATATCTTGGCCTTCCCCTTTAAGCTTACCATTGCAATCAGGGCAGTCTTTATCAGGTAAATCAAATCCACTAGGAATACTACCATCTAAAAACCATTCACTATGTCTGCACTCTGGATTGGTACAGATATAATGAGCAGGCAATGGATTTACTTCAGAGATCCCCAGAAATGTTGCTACTACTGAAGAACCTACTGAACCCCTTGAACCTACTAGATAACCATCTTGATTTGACTTTTTAACTAATTTTTCTGAAATCAAATAGTTGGCAGAAAATCCGAACTTGATAATAGGCTCTAATTCTTTTTCAAGACGTTTTACTACTACATCTGGCAGATCTTCACCATAAATAGATTTCGCCGTATCATAACAAGTATTCCGAATTTCTTCATCTGCTCCATCTAAAATCGGTGTAAATAATTTATCAGGAAACAGTTCAAATGCTTCAAAACGTTCTGCTAATGCTTGCGTATTGGTGATAACAACTTCTTTCGCTTTGCTTTCACCCATAAAGCTAAATTCTTCTAGCATTTCATTGGTAGTGCGTAAATGAGCATCCGGTTTACGTTGATCTTTAAGCGGGCTAAAGCCTGTAATCCCGTTAATCGTAATATCGCGGAACAATTTCTGTCTTGGTTCTAAATAATGAACATTTCCTGTAGCCACTACGGGCTTTTCTAATTTAGCTCCAATATCATAAATCTTGTTTACTGCAATCTCTAACTCACGAGGACTTGCAACCAATCCTTTGTCTACAAGATGCATATACATCGTTAACGGTTGGATTTCTAGTACATCATAAAATTGAGCGATTTCTTCTGCTTCTTCAACCGATTTGTTCAAAACAGCTTCGAAAAACTCTCCCTTTTCACAACCAGACAGTACGATTAATCCTTCTCTATATTCAGTCAACACTGACTTAGGAATACGAGCTACCCGTTTGAAATACTGAGTATGCGATAAAGTGACTAATTTGAATAGATTCTTTTTACCAATCTCATTTAATGCATAAATGCCACAATGGAAAGGACGTACATTGGATAGATCCTGTCCTACAAATTCATTTAGCCGATCCAAACGAGTTAAGCGACGCTCTTTATCCGCATCATTTAATAAGCCGAATAAGATGCCTCCAAGCGCTATCGTATCATCTATCGCCCGGTGATGACTTTCCAGCGAAACTTTATATTTGGCTGCTAATGTGTTCAGACGATGATTTTTCAATGTTGGATAAAGTAAACGTGCAAGTTCAAGTGTATCGAGTACCGGATTTTCCATTTCAGGTAAATCATGATTTTTGAGTGTTGCTTGAATAAATCCTATATCAAAACGCGCATTATGAGCGACGAGAATACCATCGCCAGCAAATTCTACAAATTCACGAATGACTTGATCAATCTCTGGCGCTCCGCGAACCATATCGTCTGTAATATTCGTCAATTGTTGAATATTATAAGGAATACGTTCATGCGGATCGACAAAAGTAGCATAACGATCCAACTCTTTGCCATCTACCATTTTGATCGCTGCAATTTCTATAATTTTGTTCTGTGTTACAGATAAACCTGTGGTCTCTATATCAAAAACGATATACGTAGCTGTTTTCAGATCAATCGGTTGAGGATTGAGTACAATCGCTACAGCATCGTTCACTACATTCGCTTCAAGTCCATACATGATTTTGATACCATGCTTTTTAGCTGCTTTATAAGCTTCTGGATAACATTGCACTCCGCCATGATCGGTTACAGCAATCGCTGAGTGTCCCCATGCTGCCGCTGTTTTCACATATTGATCTATCGGTGTAATTCCATCCATCGAACTCATTGTCGTATGCAAATGGAATTCAACGCGTTTTTCATCTGCATCATCTTTGCGTCCAGCCGGTGCTTTGACTTCACTAAGATCAGACGGAATCATAACAAGTTCCGGTATCGTCATAAAGCGATCATATTCCACTCTACCGCGAGCTTTCACCCATTTACCATTAGCCAGTAGATTCATAATTTTGAGATCTTCTTTATTTTTGGCGAACATTTTCATTTGTAATGAGTCACTAAAATCAGTTAAGAAATACGTGAATAATGTACTACCGTTACGAAGCTCTTTGCTTTCGAGTCCGAAAATTGTTCCTTGAATCGTAATTTTCTTTTCTTCGTCTTGAATATCTTGTAGCGGTGTCGGTTGCTCTTTGATCTCATAACCGACTTGCAAGCGAACAGGTTCTCCATCTGCATCGGTATCTTCTTCAAATTCAGATTCCATACTGGTCATCAATTTCTCGATTTCTTCCAGTTCTTCTTTGCGACGTTGTACATGGAATTCTTCTACCGCTTCTGTTGTATTCTCCCCGACTTGAAGCTTGATCCGCAAAGTCAGATTAAAATAATCTTGATAAAAACGAATAATCGCTTGATCGATTTGTTTCTTTTTAGCCAGTTCCAATGACATATTATCGCTCATCGTCACTGTGACGGTATGATCATCTACCATATATTTAGCACGTGTCATCCAACCGTTGACCGAAGGAATTTCGCGTTGTACCCATTCCAAAAACATATTCCAATATTCTTCTACAATCTGTACGACATCTACAGCTTCATCGTATTGAAAAAGAAAACGGATTTTCGCGATATGTCCCATTTTCTCCTGAATATGCAAGCAAAATGCACGATAGGTAGGTGCTGCGACTAATGTTTCTTTAGCAATCACGATTTTCCATTCTTTGTTACTACGACTAATCTCTACACGATCAATCATCCCATCTGCAAAATGAGGCTCCATTAATCCAGCAGGTACTTGTGCCTGATTCATTAACAGCTCGAATCGTGTTCTTTTCTCTCCACTAACGCTCATAAGATCCCCCTTTCCAAAAAGCAACAAGCCTCCACAAAAGTTGGTATCAGACTGCCGTCTACTCCACTCTGTTGGAAGCTTGCCTGCTTCAATAGCTTTGAACCTTTAGCTATATGTTCATTTCAGCCCTATACCAACAGCAGCTAGAAATTGAATTGTACATGTATTTGATCTACCTGAATAGATCTTGTATGACCAAATATCTTAATACGCACGAGCGAATACAACAGTGTGTTTCGCTGGCTTTCCAGTTACTAAACATTTTTCTTTTTGAACATCTAATTGGAAAGGAATATTACGGATCGTTGCTCCTGTTTCTTCTTTAACTTTGGCTTCGGATTCGATCGTACCATCCCAGCCTGCGATAAAGAAGCCACGTTTTTCTTCCATAATAGCTTTCATTTCATCTAGTGTATCTACTTCATGCATGTTTTCTTCACGGAACGCCAGTGCACGATCATACATTTCTTGTTGTACTTGCTCTAACATATTTTGAACTTCTGTAACGATATTTTCAAGAGCGACTTGTTTTTTCTCGCCTGTAATACGAGAAACCAATACGCATACTCCATTTTCCATATCACGAGGTCCAATTTCCAGACGAACCGGGATACCGCGCATCTCGTACTCGTTGAATTTCCAACCTGGACGTACATCTGCACGATCATCAATGCCTACACGTACACCTGCTTTTTTCAACTCGGCAAATAATTCGTCAGCACGTCCTACCACCATATCACGTGTTTTAGGAGGGCCAATCGGAATGATCATGACCTGTTTTGGAGCTACTTTAGGAGGCAATGCTAATCCACGATCATCACCATGCACCATGATCAGTGCACCGATTAGACGTGTACTTACACCCCATGATGTTGTATGTGCATACTCTTGCGTATTTTCACGACTTAAGTACTGAATTTCAAATGCTTCCGCAAAGTTAGTACCCATAAAGTGAGATGTACCTGCTTGTACTGCACGTCCATCTTTCATCATGGCTTCGATCGAATACGTATCACGTGCGCCTGCAAATTTCTCAGAAGGGCTCTTCTGTCCTGTAATTACAGGGATGGCTAAGAAACTTTCTACAAAGTCACGATATACTTCAAGCATACGCATAGTTTCTTCACGTGCTTCTGTTTCTGTCTCATGAGCTGTATGACCTTCTTGCCACAAGAATTCACTTGTACGTAAGAACGGTAATGTACGTTTTTCCCAACGAACAACGTTCGCCCATTGGTTAATCAATACAGGTAGATCACGGTACGATTGAATCCATTTGGAATACATATGTCCGAACATTGTCTCTGATGTAGGACGGATTGCCAAACGTTCTTCCAGCTTATCTCCACCTGCTTCAGTTACCCATGGCAACTCAGGGTTAAATCCTTCAATATGCTCTTTTTCTTTTTCAAAAAAGCTTTCTGGAATAAACAATGGGAAATATGCATTACGATGACCGGTTTCTTTGAAACGACGATCTAGATCTTGCTGAATATGTTCCCAAATTTCGTATCCATCCGGGCGGAATACGATACAACCGCGTACAGGTGAATAGTCCATTAATTCAGCTTTTTTGATCACATCAATATACCAGCGTGAGAAGTCTTCACCTTGTGGTGTAATTTCAGTTACGAATTGTTTGTCCTGCTTATCATTCGACATAAAAATGGATATCCTCCTGTAAGTAACCAAATATTTAGCGAGTGTACATCAATAATGGTAGCATCGATATCTGCCACTATTGCTCACTCATTTTATCTTATTGTATCACGATTGGTAGTGCTTGTTGAATGATTTCAGACAAAGAAGCAAAAGAGTGAGTATTGCAACATCCTTCAACTTTACGCTGAGGCGTACATGTTGCATTTCCACCCTTCTGCTTCTGTGGTCTTTCCTTTAGTATATCATGTCTGTCTAGATGTTAAAGGAGAGAAATTATCCTTTAATTAAACGTACAATATCATTATAAGTTACAGCAATCATAAGCAAGAATAACATTCCAAATCCGATCAAATGAACCAGACCTTCTTTGCTTGGTTCAAGTGGCTTACGACGTATCCATTCCACAAGTAAGAAAATCAAACGACTTCCATCTAATGCTGGAATAGGGAGCAAATTGAATATACCCAAGTTGGTACTGATTAGCGCTGTCCACAGAATCATACTGTCGAGTCCTTGTCTAGCCACTTCAGTCGTTACTTGAATCGTACCTACAGGCCCTGCAAGATCATTCAGATGGAACTGTCCGAAAATCAACATTTTCAAACTTGTCAAAATCGTTGTACTCATATCGATAAAACGTTCACCTGCATAGCTGAATGTTTCACCAAATGAAGCTGAACGAGTCTGAGGTTCTACTGCTACACCGACTTTACCTACATTTTTTTCATTGGCTTTCGGAGTAATAGTAACCGTTTGTTCTTTACCACCACGTTCAATCGTCCATTCCATTGGTTTCCCAGCAGAAGATTCAATCAAACTAATCATTTTCACAGAATCCCCAGCAATGTTAGTTCCATTAACCTTTTCAACTAGATCGCCTTTCATCAGTCCACTAGATTGAGCAGGAGAATTAGAAGTAACTTGACCCAAAATAACGCCAGTCGGATTCTCTACAGGTACACCTGTCATACGTACTAAGATCAGACAAAGAATAAAAGCAAGAATAAAGTTCATCGCCGGCCCTGCAAAAATAGACAATGCACGTTGACCTACAGTTGCACTATTAAACTGACGATTACGTGGTGCAATCTGAATATCTTGACCTTTAATCGACATCATCGCTTTGGGATCTACATTAAAAGTCTGAATATCACCATCAACATCCAGTACAATTGTGAGATCGTCTATAATATCTATCGATTGTACTTCACCACGAATTACATTTTTGCGATTATCTAATTGATCTACAAAAATCGTTTTTACCACTTCATTTGCTGTGCGAATAGCGATCGTCTGTCCAGGCTGAATCTCAACCAGTTCAGGATCTTCACCAGCCATACGTGCGTAACCACCGAAAGGTAATAGACGCAATGTAAATACAGTTTCATCTTTTTTATATGAAAACAGTTTTGGGCCGAAGCCAATAGCAAATTCGCGTACTAAAACTCCTGCACGCTTGGCAAAATAATAATGCCCCCACTCATGCACCGTTACAATAATAAAAAACATGAGTACCGTCATAACTACTACTTGAAGTGTCTCCAAATCGCCAAATCCTCCTTTTTCGCTTGCGACCGAAGGTCTGCACTTTTAGATTATCACTTTTGTATGGTCTGATACAAGCAGAGCATGGCGAACATCAAGAAATAAATTCCATTTCTGTTGATAATCCCGGTTATAGGCATAATCGTAATGATACAAAACCACTACCGCATAATCGATACGAAACGTCTATATTCTGATCACTTCATGATTTAAAACATATGATCTTCATACTTATAATACTGAAAATGCACTTGCTCTCGCTCTTGTCTGTGCATCAGTAGCATAAATAACTTCCAGTTCTGGATTGGCAATCACTTCATGCTGTTGTAGCGCATCTGCAATAATGTCTTCAATCAGCAAGAAAGGAATTTCTCCATTTAGAAACCGAGAAACTGCAATTTCATTAGCAGCATTAAATACTGTAGGAGCTGTACCGCCCAGACGACCCGCTTCAAAAGCCATACTCAAGCAAGGAAAACGAACATAATCCATTTCACGGAAATTCAATTGCCCGATCTGAGCTAATGACAGACGCGAAGAAGGAGCTTGCTGACGATCCGGATAAGTTAAAGCATATTGAATCGGTACACGCATATCAGGATTACCTAGCTGCGCAATAATACTCGTATCTACAAATTCAACAAACGAATGAATAATACTTTCAGGATGTAGCAATACAGAAATCTGATCATACGGCATATCAAATAACCAGTGTGCTTCGATCACTTCTAGTCCTTTATTCGCCATCGTTGCAGAATCAATCGTAATTTTAGAACCCATAGACCAGTTAGGATGCTTGAGTGCATCAGCAACAGTCACATGCTTCAATTGCTCTCGTGTACGATCACGAAATGAACCACCTGAAGCAGTCAACGTTAATTGATGTATACGTTCACGAGGTTCTCCATTTAGACATTGAAATAATGCTGAATGTTCGCTATCAATCGGCAACAATTGAACACCTTTTTGTCTAGCACGAGCTGTCACTAAATGTCCTGCTGTTACCAATGTTTCTTTGTTAGCTAGACCTATCGTTTTGCCAGCATCAATCGCTGCTAGTGTAGAAGGAAGACCCATGCTACCCATCACTGCTGTTACTACTGTATCGGCATCTGTTCCGGCTGCAATTTCAATCAGCCCTTGCTCGCCATAAAATACTTGAATATGAGCAGGCAATTGCTGTTTGATCTGTTCTGCTGATTCTTTAGAACCTACAGAAATTTTAGATGGCTTAAATTCCAACACTTGCTGCATTAACAATTCTATATTGTTGCCTGCTGCAAGTCCTTCGACTTCAAAAGCTTCAGGATGAGCACGTACAACATCTAATGTTTGAGTACCGATTGAACCTGTAGAGCCAAGAATAGCTAATTTTTTCATTGTGCACCCCGTTAGATTACAATAGGTTATCGTTTAAATGATTATTTATTAAAAAGGTAAAAGGAACGCAATATGAACAAGCGGAAATACCATTAACCAGCTATCACAACGATCCAAAATGCCACCATGACCAGGTAATAATTTACCAGAGTCTTTGATTCCATAGATACGCTTGTATGCCGATTGAATCAAGTCACCCATTTGTCCTACTACAGCCGCAGCAATACCTATACATATCGCATTGGTCATTGGAAGTAGTTGTGGTGATATCAGTGAAAAAATAACAGCCACTACAATAGCAAATACAACTCCACCAATCGCACCTTCCACTGTTTTGTTAGGGCTGATTGAAGGCCACAGCTTATTTTTGCCCAACATTTTGCCTGTAAAATAAGCTCCAATATCACTAGCCCAAATCGAAGCAAGCAACATAAAGGTCCAGAATAATCCATGTCCATCTGGTGTCTGACGTGTATCTGCAATATATGCAAATCCTGTACCTATATAAACGGCTCCGATAAACAGTAGCGCCATTTGTTTAATATCCACTTTATTTTTGGAAATAACAGTAATGGATAACAACAATAGCATCACAATCCACATACTGTGATCATTAGACAACGGCGGTTCAAGATTCATTAATGTCCATGGGAAAAGCATATACAGTACACTAATATATCCGATTACTGCCGGTGCTCCAAACGGAGTCGACTTTGTCATGATTACAAACTCATAATATCCAATAAGAGCCATCACCACCAGCAGGCCATGATAAGCATAGCCACCGAGCAGGCAAAGCCCTAAGTAGAGTGTTCCGGCTACAATGCCAGTGATTATCCGCTCTTTCACAATCCATCCTCCATCCGAACAAATGGATATCCCCTGCCATTGCAGAGATTCCCATTCATTTCAAACCACCATATCTACGAGTTCTACGCTGGTATTCTACTACCGCTTCGATCATATGTTGCTTGCCAAACTCTGGCCAAAAAATAGGAGTAAACCACAATTCTGTATAGGCAAGTTGCCACAACATAAAATTACTCAGGCGAAGTTCTCCGCTTGTTCGTATAAGTAAATCAGGATCAGGCATCCCTGACGATTGCAAAACACGCTCAAAACTTTCAGAAGTGATATCTTCTATACGCATTGTACCGTTTTGTACCGCTTGTGCTACTTCTTTAACACCTTCAGTAATTTCATCACGACCTCCATAATTCAGAGCAAATGTAAGTACCAGCCCTGTATTATTAGCAGTATCGCGAATCGCTTTTTCCAAAGGCTCTATCGTATGAGGAGGCAATACTTCTTTATGTCCCATCAAACGAATCTGTACATTTTTTTCAATCAATTCATCCAATTCAGATACTATAAATTCACCAGGAAGTTTCATCAAAAAGTCAACTTCCTCTTTGGGTCTTTTCCAATTTTCAGTAGAGAAAGCATACATGGTTAAATATTGAACTCCCAAGTCATCCGCAGCAATTGTGGCACGCTTTACAGCCTTCATACCATTTTGATGACCCATTACACGCGGTAATCCCAAACTTTTCGCCCATCGTCCATTGCCATCCATAATGATAGCGATATGCTTTGGAATATTATCTTGCGAAAGCTCGGCGGAAACCTGTAGCTCTTCCTTTTTCCACCACGAGCGAACACGCTTGAGCATCACTTTTCCTCCATGCCAGTAGTGAAAAGAGACAAACCCCACCTATTCGGAGGGGTCGTAAGTCTCTTACACTTCCATAATCTCTTTTTCTTTTGAAGCAAGTACATTGTCGACTTCCGCAATGAATTTGTCCGTAAGTTTTTGAACATCTTCTTGGTGACGACGTGATTCGTCCTCAGAGATATCTGTTTTTTCTAGCTTTTTGATATCGTCATTTGCATCACGACGAATATTACGAACCGCAACTTTAGATTCTTCGCCAAACTTTTTAGTTAATTTCACTAATTCAGAACGACGTTCTTCTGTCAAAGCAGGAATACTCAAGCGTACGATGTTACCATCATTAGCAGGTGTAAGACCCAAATCTGACTTCATAATCGCACGTTCAATATCAGCTAAAGAAGATTTATCCCAAGGCTGAATAATCAATGTACGAGAATCTGGAGTACTGATATTAGCCAATTGATTAAGAGGTGTCAAAGCACCATAATATTCAACTTGTACGCGATCTAAAATAGAAGATGAAGCGCGTCCAGCACGAAGCGTGGATAGATCACGACTTAACGCTTGAATCGCTTTTTCCATGCGTTCTTCTGCACTTTTTTTGATTGATTGAGGCATTAATCTACACTCCCTTTGACGATCGTCCCGATCTTCTCGCCGAGCACGACCCGTTTGATGTTTCCTTCTTCGGTAATCGCAAACACGATGAGTGGAATATTGTTATCCATACATAACGATGAAGCTGTAGAGTCCATTACACCTAGATTTTGGTTCAAGATATCCAGGTATGTAAGCTGTTCGAATTTTTGAGCATTTTCGTCTTTAAATGGATCTGCTGAGTAAACGCCATCCACTTTGTTTTTCGCCATCAAAATAACTTCTGCTTCGATTTCAGCAGCACGTAAAGCAGCTGTTGTATCTGTAGAGAAGAAAGGATTACCCGTACCCGCTGCGAAAATAACGACACGACCTTTTTCTAAGTGACGAATAGCTCTTCTGCGAATATAGGGTTCTGCGATTTGTTGCATTGCAATAGAAGTCTGCACACGAGTAGGAACTTCAATTTGCTCTAATGCATCTTGCAAAGCTAAAGAATTCATTACAGTAGCAAGCATACCCATATAATCGGCTGTCGCGCGGTCAATACCATTTGCGCTACCCGCGATTCCCCGCCAGATGTTGCCTCCTCCACATACAATCGCAACTTCTACACCCAACGCGACGACTTCTTTGATCTGATTGGCAATTGAGACGATTGTATCGGCATCAATACCGTATCCGTTTTGACCCGATAATGATTCACCGCTGACTTTCAAGACAACTCTTTTAAATACAGGTTTATTCAATTGTATACCCTCCACTTTGTGAAAATTAGTCCTGATGGTAATAAAGCCGGATAGGGCGCTAATACTGCCTGTTCCGGCTCTGCCATGAGGTTCTCGGAATGATAAGATTTTACAAAAGAAGGAACACAGTCTGTGTCCCTTCCTTCTGTTCTATTCTTAAATCGTGTTCCGGTTATTGTAAATCGCTTTGTCGCTAGTCGCGATTATTGATTTACTTGTGCCATAACTTCTTCAACAAAGTTGTCTTGTTTTTTCTCAAGACCTTCACCTAGTTCATAACGAACGAAGCGACGGATTGAAATGTTTTCACCGATTGTGCTGATTTTTTCATTCAACAATTGATCGATTGTTTTATCAGGGTTTTTAACGAAAGTTTGCTCCATCAAGCAATACTCTTCATAGTATTTACCGATGCGGCCTTCAACCATTTTTTCAACGATTTTTTCTGGTTTGCCTTCGTTCAACGCTTGAGCTTTCAAAATTTCTTTTTCTTTCTCAAGAGCTTCTGTAGGAACTTCTTCACGACGAACATACAATGGGCTAGCTGCTGCGATTTGCATAGCGATATCGCGTGCAAACTCTTTAAATTGGTCTGTTTTACCAACAAAGTCAGTTTCACAGTTGATTTCTACCAATACGCCGATACGACCACCAGCGTGGATGTAAGATTCAACTACGCCTTCTGTTGCAGCGCGTCCAGCTTTACCAGCTGCTGCAGAAAGACCTTTTTCACGAAGTACGTCTACTGCTTTAGAGATATCACCATTTGTTTCTTCAAGCGCTTTTTTACAATCTAACATTCCTGCGCCTGTTTTTTCACGAAGTTCTTTTACTGCGCTAGCATTAACTGCCATTGTTGTAACCTCCATATAATTAAAAATTTAGTTTTTTTATACATCATCTTAAAAAAAGGGCAGTGAGAGGTTATCCACCTGCCAACCACCCTTTTTATTTTGTCATTCATTTAAAGATAATATGAATAGAAACAATTATGCAGTTTGCTCGCCTTGGTTAGCTTCAACCACAGCATCAGCCATTTTTCCAGTCAACAATTTAACAGCGCGAATCGCGTCATCATTACCAGGAATAACATAATCGATTTCGTCTGGATCACAGTTAGTATCAACGATACCTACGATTGGAATACCCAATTTACGTGCTTCTGCAACAGCGATACGCTCTTTACGAGGATCGATGATGAACAACGCGCTAGGCAAACCTTTCATGTTTTTGATACCACCCAAGAATTTCTCAAGACGATCTTTTTCTTTGCGAAGCAAGATTACTTCTTTTTTAGGAAGAACTTCGAAAGTACCATCTTCTTCCCATTTTTCCAACTCTTTCAAACGATTGATACGTTTTTTGATCGTTTCAAAGTTAGTTAGAGTTCCACCCAACCAACGTTGGTTGATGTAGAATTGACCAGAACGCTCAGCTTCTTCTTTAACAGAATCTTGAGCTTGTTTTTTCGTACCAACGAACAATACTGTACCGCCGTCAGCAGCGATGGATTTTACAAAGTTGTAAGCTTCATCAACTTTTTTCACTGTTTTTTGCAAATCAATGATGTAAATTCCGTTTCTTTCTGTAAAAATGTAACGATCCATTTTCGGGTTCCAACGACGTGTTTGGTGACCGAAGTGTACGCCAGCTTCTAAAAGCTGTTTCATGGAAATAACTGCCATATCCATGTACCTCCTATTATTTTGGTTTTTTGTGTGCCTCCGCAAACGTCAACTTTCGGTAAAACTTTTCGTCTGAAAAGCACCTTTACCTGAAATCAGAATGCGTGTGTTTTAACACCATTAGTTAATATATCACATCAAATAGCTATTGCGCAACACCCAAATTGATCATTATGTATATGGGATCATATTCAGACGTGAAGCCGTCTTAATAATGCAGTAATCACATTATTGAGACGGCTCATGTGTAATCTTATCAATAATCGAATCCAGATCTTCACCCGCATTTAGCGTAAAAGTACCAACCTGTAATTTAGTATTGGCTTTGAGTTCCGAAACACGATTCACAAATTCTTTTTGACTGTCGATCACACCTTCTGTTTTTAAATTATAAGCGATATCATTAAGCATTTCTCCGCTTGTAATCTTAAAAGTAGTTGGTGTATTCGGTTGTGCCGGGGAACTTGGATTACTTGTTTTAGGCGTTGTTGAATTAGTGGTCGTTTTGGTTTCTTTAGACTCTGGTGTTGTTGGATCTGCTGGCGTGGTCGGTTGCTCACTGGTCGGTTCTTTTGTAGTAGCCTGACCGTTCGCTTTTTCCTTCGCCTGTTTGGCTGCTTCTTCTTTTTGCTTTTCTTCTTGTTGCAACTGTTTCCACTCGTCGCTACTATAGACTTTCTCTGTTGAAGCATACACCTGCATATTTTGAGCTTGAGCCGCTTCTCGAATCTGCTCAGCTGTTAGCTGTGTACCATCAAGCATCGTTTGTCCTTTGCCAATATTGAAAAGTTGAAGCAATACAGCACCAATAATAATTCCTATTCCTATCCCAATCATCAAAGAACGGTTTTTAATCACGTATGTTCCTCCTGTTTGGCCAACTGCAAAATCAATTGAACTTCGCCACGTTGTAAACCTACCGTTTTGGCTATTGTATCAATTGACTTCCCATTTTTGTAAAGGGCAAACAGTTCTTGATAGCGATCCTGAATACGTTCTGTCGTATCTGCTTGCTGTTCTACAATTGGCTCACTATGCTCTTGCGCCATTCGCGCAGCTGACTCTCGTAACGCATCTCCTTGCGTTCCTGTGCCCTGTGATGGCGTATACGAAGGGTTCTGCGTAGGAGGTATCGGCTGAGCAACAGGTTGCATTATAACAGGATCTGGCTTTTGTTCTAACTGTATCAAACGTTGTCTCATTTCGGTTAACTGCTCTTGCAGCGCTAATTGCTTCGCTGTAGACTCTTGTTTGATTTTGGAGACTAGATCAATAATCTCTTCGTTCTCTTTCTCGATCTCGGCCATATAATGTTCCAATGTATCCTCTACTTTATCCACAGTAGCCATAGACTGAGCGGTAGCTGCCACATTACGAGCTTTGGGTAACAAAAATCCATATACAATCGCGACTGCCCCGATTAGAACAATATATATCCATCCTGGCAAATTCATTCAACTCACTTTTTATGTGGTTTACATTTTTAGAAAGACAAATCGATATTCTTGCCTTTGTAAGGATGTTCCGCTGGCGTAGCTTCAGGAGTAGGGTGTTCGTCTGATTGATGCTCGCTCGCCGTATGATGATGTTCTCCAGCTTCTCCATCATGAATAAAGTTGGATGACGACTCGCTTACTTCTCCACTACGGTTACGCATACGCTCTGTATGCTCATTTATTTGCTCGGCCAGTAAAGTCTGATCAATCGCTGGACGCAACAAGTGCGCTTGTTGAATTTTACCCACTTCACTGGTTCTAGGAATAGCAATTTGCAATTCAATATTTCGCATACTCATTTCAAACACCCCACCTTATGGTCAATTAATGGTTGGAAACCATCACAATATCACCATCATCATATGTGAAGCTAACACGTTCAGAGGTATCCTTAATATATTTGGTATATCGACCGATCACAACTTTGGAACCGCCAAAAATCGTATGAATCACTTCAACTTTGGCTTTTGCTGATTCTTCAAGTGTTCTTTCAATTTCCCAAATACTTTCTTTAATTTCATCATGTTCACGCAGTTGGCTTTTTTTAGTCGCCGATAATTTAATACGCAAAGCCAATTTGTCTGAACCTAGTTGTCCAGCAGAAGCAAGCTGATCGAGTAAATGAAGTGCTTTTTCTGTTTTTTCCAAATTTTCCACATGCGTTTTTAATTCTTTACGTAACACACCTAATTGATTGCGTAGTTCAGGCAATACGCCTACTTCAATATCTGTTACTGTAAAGCTCGTATTACCAATGGTTCGCGCAACAACTGTTTCACCTGCTTGTAATTGTCCACCTACAATTAACCCTTTAGGTCCATTACAGAAAATACTTTTACCAGCACGCACGTTAGAATGCATAATACTTTGAGAAACAATTACCGCTTCACCAGCTTCTACATTTCCATCCTGGATAAATGAACTTTTGACATTGACAGCTGCTTTGACCAGACCTTTATGATAACCGATCACTCCGCCTGTGATTTCAATTGAACCACCAGCTTCTAGCTCTGCGCCTTCTACACCGCCAACAATTCTAATATCTCCAGATGCTTTAACGCGAAAATTAGATAATACATTACCACGAATAACGACTGTTCCTACAAAGTCGATATTGCCTGTATGGTAATCTATATCTCCATTAACTTCATACACAGGAAATACATTAATTTTACTTTTTTCGGTTAAAGATATCATACCATCCAAAGCAGCATATATAACGGTATGTTCAGGATTTAATACAATATTTTTACCTACTTTAAATCGAGCTTCTTTACCTGCTTTGTAAGGAATAGGTTCTCCTGTAACAGATATTCCATCTTGCCCTGGTAAAGGATCGATTTTTTTACCGATCATTTGTCCTTTACGAACATTGTTCAGCTGTACTAATTCTTTGTAGTCTACTTTACCATCTTGAGTTTCGAGTGGTCTTCTACCAACATCATCAAATGATACGGTATATTCAATTCTTCCATCTATTCCATTCACTGGCTTTTGTCCTTGAGCAACGATCACTTTGTCCAAAGTATAAGCTTCAGGATTACTAGAAATTTGTTGTAAGATGATTGAATCAATTCCATTACTCAAGCCTTGCGTACGCAAAAATCCCTCCAGTTGTTCGGCTGTGCATTCAAATTCTTGATCAAACTTAGTAAATTCAAGATAGGCGACAGATTTATCATCAGAAAAAATAACTTTTAAATACGGGTCTATTGCTAATTGAGAGGTCACGCCTAATTCACCCTTTCATACAAGTAGCGGCGTCTCACATGTCTTGCATTAATAGACCTTTTTGCTTATCCAGTGCTCCACGTAATCGTAGAATAGCTTTGGAATGAAGTTGAGAGATTCGTGATGGTGATAATGACATGACTTCAGCAATCTCACTGAGTGATAGGTCTTCATAATAAAGTAGTGATACAACCGTTCTCTCTTTATCGGTAAGCTTTTCAATACCTTTCATAAGCGATTCTTTAAGTACAAAATCGTTTACAGTACGATCTGGATTTTTGGCTTTCTCATCTACGATCAAAGACATTCTTGTTTCAGACTCTTCTTCACGAATAGGATCTTCCAATGAAGTAATCGTCATAACCGCTACGTCTTGAAGCATATTTTGAAAGTCTTTTTCTGTAATATCCAAATAGTTACTAATTTCTGCATCCGATACAGAACGTAGATATTTTTGTTCCAATTGCTGATAGGCGTCTTCAATTTTGCGTGCTTTCTCACGTACCGATCTTGGAACCCAATCTCCTTGACGAAGACCATCCAATATCGCACCACGTACTCTCCAAGAAGCATATGTTTCAAATTGAAGTCCACGTTTATAATCAAACTTTTCAATTGCATCAATTAAACCCATAACTCCATTACTCATCAGATCATCTTTAGAGACATTTTTGGGTAATCCAATTGCAAGGCGGCTGGAAACATATTCAACGGTGCCATAGTAGTTTTCAATTAGCTTCTTCTTGGCTTCGACGTTTCCATACTCCTTCCACTGTACCCACAACTCTGAATGATTTAGATGGGTTGCTTTTTGCTCGCTCAATTGCTTTCACCCTCCTTACTTTTGTGTCAGGTGACGAACAGCCTTCGCCATTTCCTCCGGATCTTGTTGCTTGGTTGAAACCAGTTTGGGTGGATTAAGAGGAGCAAAGCTATCCTTTTCCACTGTGTCTGTTGGTTTCGGTGTTAGTAAGTCACTTAATTCCTGATCTTGATCAGGTGTGACTACATCAAATTGGCTGCCTCTATTTGGATCATCTGCGGAAA
Organism: Paenibacillus sp. PsM32; assembly: GCF_030433815.1. NCBI lineage: Bacteria > Bacillati > Bacillota > Bacilli > Caryophanales > Paenibacillaceae > Paenibacillus > Paenibacillus sp. PsM32. Next base: position 82,305 of record NZ_JARUWY010000001.1, read on the forward strand.
CAGAAGTTGATTCATTTCCCGAAGAAGTAGGGCTAGAAGGCTTATTCGATGTTGCGCTTGCAGGATTGGCTAGAATCCCTAAAACAAAGCGCAACACGAATGCCAAGAAAAACCATAATGCGAATCCTAAAACCCCTCTAAATAAACTTGTGGTCCATAAATTGTTTTCGATAGAAGCAAAAAAAGTAATCAAAAAACCGATAAAGCCTAACCAGAGATTAATTTTAATATTCCCTACCATAGGCTATAATTCCTTCTTACCCATTTGTACACTTCTTATGAACAAAATCCCAGAAATACAATCCATCTCTATGGTTCGTCCGTAATTAGCGCCAGTGTCCTCTGCTAACAATGGAATTTTGTACTCTTCTAAAAACAATTTACATGCTTCCACATTACGAGGACCAATTCGCATGTGATCACCACCACTAGAAAAATTAAACATTTGAGCACCACCAGCCATTTTGGCAACCAATCGTGAGCGTGAAGCGCCAAGCTCAGTCATTTTGCGAACTAATTCTGGAAGTGCAGTATCTGCGTATTTTGCTATATTCAATTGTCCGTCTCTAGCAATATCCGATGAAGGAAGCATCACATGAGCCATCCCTGCAAGTTGAATGTTTTTGTCATATAGCGTTAGGCCCACACAAGAACCAAGTCCCGTCGTTCGAATAATTCCGGATGTTTTCACGACGTTTAAATCCGCCATACCCACTTTAACAATATTTTGCTCTTCAATCATCAGTTAATGGAACTCCTAATGATTTGAAAATTTTATCAAAAGATTCAGGGTCCGGAATCAAGAAAAACTGCCCTTCCACTTCTTCTTTTCCTTCTAAAAATGTAGTATCGATCAACAACGCATCGTCACCCATTTCTCCGAATTGGATCAGACCATAGTTCAAAATTGCACCTGCCATATCCATTGCGAGTCCAGGCACTGTAGGTGTCATTGAAAGTTTGGTAAAGTCTGCTAATGAAGATAAATACGAACCTGCCAAAATATTTCCAATTTCTGAAAGTGCAGATTGTTCCATCTCATTAAAAAATTCTTCGTCGCTGGCTTCAATCCCTGCTAAGCGATGAAGCAATCCTTTACCTGCTTCAGGAGTTAGAATAAAAAACAAATTGCCCGGCGCTTCACCTTCTACACGAAAGAAAACAGCAAGAACGATTTGTTCAGGTCCGCCAACTTTATCAGCGATTTTTTCAAAAGGTAGAATTTGAACTTTGGGTACTGCCATATCAATCGGTTTATCTAAAAGCTGGGAAAGGGCAGTGGCTGCATTGCCTGCCCCTATATTTCCCACTTCTTTTAGAACATCCATTTTGAACCCTTCAAGATTACCAAAAAGGTTCATAAGCTTAATCCTCGATATTTTCTAGTTGACTGACTTCGCTTCGGTTCAAGACTTCAGCAAGGTTAAGCATAATCAGCAGCCGTTCTTCGTCCAGCTTAGCAACTCCATCAAGATATCTTGCTTTCACTCCGCCTACAACTTCTGGCGGTTTCTCAATACGTCCGCGATCTAAATCTACTACATCGTTAGCTGAATCTACAATAAATCCAACTTGAGTTGTATCTACCTCTACGATGATAATACGTGTTTGATCGTTATATTCATTTTCTGGAAGGTTAAAACGACCACGAAGATCGATAACTGGAATAACCACACCGCGTAAATTAATAACACCTTTTACAAAATCAAATGTTTTAGGTACACGCGTAATAGGTAACATACGCTCAATCGTTTGTACTTTATCTACTTCAATACCGTATTCTTCTTTTGCAAGTTTGAAAACAATAACTTTTATATCTTCTGCCATGGTAAATCCTCCTTGTTATAAACTACATCACTTGATAAATGCATTCGGATCAATAATCAAAGCCACTTGGCCGTCTCCAAGAATCGTTGCTCCTGAAACGCCTTGAATATCTGGAAGATATTTGCCCAAGCTTTTCAGAACGATTTCGTTTTGACCAATGAAGTTCTCAACAGCTAGTGCTGCTAGTTTGTCACCTTTACGGATTACAACAATCTCTGTTTCTTCCTCTTCACGCTCATCAAAGTCTGGAACTTCGAATACACGACTTAGTGAAAGTAACGGAATATGCGTTTCACGATAAGGAATTAATTGACTACCATGCAAATCACGTACCTGTTTGGATTTGATAATGCCTGTTTCCACAATCGAAGTTAATGGAATCGCATATTTCTCCGAACCTACGCGGATCAACATTGCTGAAATAATGGACAATGTTAGTGGTAGTTGTACAGAGAACTTGGTTCCTTTACCTGGTGTGGAGTATACCGTTACATGTCCACCAAGTGATGAAATTTTGGATTTAACCACGTCTAGACCTACACCGCGTCCAGAAATATCAGAGATAACTTCTGCTGTACTGAATCCTGGTGCAAAAAGAAGTTGGTATACTTCTTCGTCTTTCATTGTGACTGATTGCTCTTGAGTCACAACACCTTTTTTAATTGCGCTTTGAAGAATCTTATCGCGGTAAATCCCACGTCCATCATCTTCAATTTCGATAAATACATGATTACCACTATGGAATGCGCTTAGTTTGACTACACCGGTCTCGTCTTTACCTGCTGCAATACGATCTGCAATTGGCTCAACACCGTGGTCAACTGAGTTACGCAATAAATGCACCAGTGGATCACCGATTTCGTCGATAACTGTGCGGTCTAGCTCGGTTTCAGCACCTGTGATAATCAAGTCTAGTTTTTTGTCTAATGATTTGGCCAAATCACGTACCATACGAGGGAAACGGTTAAACACTGTGTCTACCGGAACCATTCTCAATTTCAGTACAATATTTTGCAAATCACTACTTACACGTCCCATATGCTCGACAGCATCTGTTAATGCAGGTACTTTCACTTCACTAGCCAATTGCTCTAAACGTACACGGTCAATTAGCAATTCGCTGAATAAGTTCATAAGAACATCCAGGCGATCGATATCTACGCGAATTGTGCGAGATGGAGCAGCAACTGGAGATTTCGCAGCTGCTTTTGCTTGTGGTGGTGCTACTGCTGCTTTATCTTCTACTACAGGAGCTGAAGTCGAAGGTGTAGCTTCTAAAGATACTGTTTCAGCAGCAATTGGAGATGATTGATTTGCTGGAGCAGACATTTCTTTCAAAGATTCTGCATCCAAACGTGTCATCGTTACATTCTCAATCTCAGATACCCCTAGAATCATCGTTTTAAGTTCATCTTGATCTTTTTGCGTAATGTAATACAGAGAGAAGCTACGATCGAATTTGTCTTGTTCGATATCTTGTGTAGACGGTTCGGATTTGATGACTTCACCGAAACGCTCTAACATATCGAATACCATGTATGCGCGAACCGCTTTTAATTGACAATCTTCACGAATAAAAACTTCAACGTAAAGTGCTTGATGACCTTCAGACATCGATTGTTCAATAACAGATTGCTGGAACTCATCCAATTGGATTCCTTTGCTCTCTTGAACAACTTCAGCATCAGCAGTTACAGCAGACGGTGTTGGTGTAGCAGCTACAGTTGCTGCCGGTGCAGCAGGTGTCATTTCTCCGCGTACAATCGCTTGCAGAGATTCCACGATTGCTGTTACATCCGCTTTACCTTCTCCACCCTGCGTAATGTCTTGAACCATGGATTCCAAAGCATCTAGACTTTTAAATAATGTATCGAAAATAAATTCTTGCATGGCTAATTTTTCATTACGTACCAAATCAAGTACATTTTCCATTTGGTGCGTCAATGCCGCTAAATCTTCAAATCCCATTGTTGCAGCCATACCTTTAAGCGTATGTGCTGAACGGAAAATAACTTGGACAATCCCAAGGTCAGCCGGGCTGCTTTCCAATTCCAGCATTTTTTCATTCAACGATTGTAGATGATCGTTCGACTCATCAATAAACATGTTTAAATATTGATTCATGTCCACCGTGAGACACCTCCTCCATAAGATAGCATATAGCTTGTTGTAAACTATTTAACGATTTGTATAAGTTTAGGCGCAATTTCTGGCAGTGGGAGCAGATGATTTACACATCCGAGCTCTACAGCCGACCGCGGCATTCCGTACACTACACAGGTATCTTCGTTTTCTGCGATGGTAGAGTTTATACCGCTATCATATAAATTTTTCATTTCTCTTGCGCCATCGCTTCCCATACCGGTCATTAGTACAGCATGACGCTGTAGATCGGTAAAAGGTTGGATAGAGGCAAAAAGCGTATCCACTGAAGGGCGATGTCCATTGCGTGGTGGTTCTTGAGAAAGCTGTATTCGGTAACTTCCTTGGCTACGAGTGACTGTCATATGATAGCCACCAGGAGCAATATAAGCTGTACCTGCTTGAAGAACCATTCCCTGTTCTGCTTCAACCACAGTAATACGACTTAAACTGTTCAAACGCTGTGCCAGAGATCGTGTAAAATTCGGCGGCATATGCTGAACAATCACAATCGGAGCCGGGAAGTTAGCCGGAATATTTTCTAGTAAGCTTTTAAGCGCCCTAGGACCGCCGGTAGAGCATCCAACTGCTACCAGTTGACGCCAAGGAGCTGTGTTACGTTCAACGGCTGCTGGGCGATTTAACGCAGGCGTAGCCGTTGGTGGTGAAGAAGGTGCTACTGGTTTTTCGATTTCTTTTTTGAAAACAGGTGCTACCGGCGGAGTAATAACCGGTTTTGTTCGTTTTGGTTCTTCTTCGCGCACAGGTTTAGTTGGAATTTCCGGTTGTTTTTTAGCCGGAGTTCCAGTAACAAAAGATGGCTTGGACACAGGACGTGTATCAGCGGGCTTAGGAGCTACTGAACGTTTATCTTGCGCTGTTTTATCTGTTGATACTTCTGGACGTGAAGGACGTACATTTGTGTTTGGAGTCTGTGGTGCCGGTTTGACCTGAAAGCGCTCTGGACGACCTTGATCCAAACGTTTGTCAGCGTCGCGTTTTAATAGTTTTTTCTCAGAAGGTGCTGCCTGAAGCTCTGTCAAAGGTTGTTGACCTTCTTCGCGCAGCTCTTGACTGTCTTGCAGATATGGCGACGGAGCAACGTCAGCCGCCATGTTTTTTTGTTCAGCCCGTTTGCGGTTTCTTTCCAGTGCATGAACAGCGGTATGAAGTTGTCTGCGTAATTGTTGTCCAACTTCTTCGATATCTTGCGAATTACTGACCGAAGGCTTACGGATAAAGTCAAAAGCTCCGTTCTCCAACGCCATAATTGTTTCTCGCATACCCTGTTCATTAATGCCTGATAACATAATTATCGGCAGAGGACGCTGAGACATTATAATTTTTAGTGCTTCCAGACCATTCATTTCTGGCATTTCTACATCCATTGTAACAACATCGGGTTTAAGTTCGACTACTTTTTTAGCAGCTTCACGCCCGTTATTTGCAGTATCTATTACTTGAAACAGAGGATCTGTCTCAATTAAATCTGAAATGATTTTTCTCATAAAAGGAGAATCGTCAACAACTAATATTTTATAAGTTGCCATTATCAGCACCTCTGTTCCCTACAGAATCATTTAGTCCGTTTGAGCCATTTTTGCATAAATCCTTTGATTCCTGTTAAGGTTCCTTCTGAACTTGCATTTGGTGCAACCATGTAGCGTTGAGCCAACTGTTGAATGTCTTTAGAAGCAAGACATCCTGGAGAGTAAATTGAAAAAGGAACTTGTTTTTTTACGGATTGACTAACATGAGAATCGTCACTAACAAATCCCAAAAGAGGAATTTCCAAGTTCAGAAAGCGGCTAGTAACCAATCTAATTTTGTCTGATGTTTGTACGGCTTCTTTTTCATTTTCAGCCCGGTTTACTACTAGTTTGAAAGACACATCTTCTTCCATACCATGCACCACTTTAATCAAAGCATAAGCATCTGTAATCGAAGTTGGTTCTGGAGTAGTCACTACTATACATTCGTCAGCTGACATAATAAATTGTAGTGTTTCTTTTGATAAACCTGCGCCGGTGTCAAACAAAATGTAATCCATGTCTGTGGCGACTTTCTGAATCTGATCTGTAAAATAGATCAAATCTTTATCAGATAAAGAGAACAATGAAGACAGTCCAGACCCACCTGCAATATAAGGTAATGATCCTGCTCCCTTTTCAATAATCTCGTTGATCTGTTTCTCTCCGCTAAGCAGATGAGATAAATTGAATTTAGATCGCACACCCATCAGTACATCGATATTCGCCATTCCAATATCGGCATCAAATACCAGTACTTTCCGCCCTAGTCGCTGAAGTGCAAGCGCAAAATTAAGCGTGAAATTCGATTTTCCTACTCCACCTTTACCGCTAGTGATTGTAATAAACTTCGCACTGCGTGGTTCTGTTTGAGGAGGCTGCACCGTTTTAGACGACATCAAATTTCTTAATGATTGGGCTTGATCCATCATGGCAATATCTCTCCAAGTAATAGATTAGCGAGAAAATCTGGACTTGGCATCAACAGATCATCAGGTACATTTTGTCCATTGGTCATATACGATAGTCGTAATGGATATTCCTGAAGAAGATTGAATAATGCACCATAGCTTCCTGTTTCATCTGCTTTGGTAAAGATCACTTTGTCCAATGGGTATTTGCTGAAATGTTCTGTGATCGTTCTCATATCTTCCGTTTTGGAAGTAAACGATAACACTAGATACGTCTCACTATTTTCCAAAGGAGCCAACAAACTTTGTAATTCAGAAACAAGTAATTCATTGCGGTAGTTACGTCCTGCCGTATCCATTAGAATCAGATCGCATTCAGCTAAACGTTGTAGTGAGCGCTGCAAATCTCCGGGAGATTGAACCACTTCTAAAGGCACACCCAAAATAGAAGCATAAGTTCTAAGCTGCTCTACTGCCGAGATACGATATGTATCCGAAGTAATAAAACCTACTTTACGTTTATATTTGAATAACTGTTCAGCAGCCAACTTTGCAATTGTAGTCGTCTTACCTACTCCCGTAGGACCTGCGACGTATACAATTTTGGTAGAAGTGTTGATGCCTCCACCGATGCGTGATTGCGTAAACTGTTCGATCTGAAATTTCATTGCTGCTTTGGCATCTACGGTAGTAATTAATTCAGGCGCTGGAAATTGACCCATCGCTTCGCTTAACCACGTATCTAGCAATTCCTGTTGAATGCCTTGTTTTTTTAGACGTTCTGCGATTTCGATTAATGATTCAGGTAATGCTGCCATTTCTTTTTCGCGGCTCAATTCAGCCATCATTTTTTTCATTTCACGCAATTCTTCAAACAACTTCTCTTGTTGAAGTCCATCTGCTGACCCATTATATTCTGAGACGCGATGTACAGGTTCCTCAGGTACTAAAGGAATATGCTGTAAAGTTGGTTGCGGAATCTCCGGTACCGATGGATTAAATGATGGAGCTGGTGCTGAAGAAGCTAACGAGTTACCTTCTGCTGACTGGGTTGGTTCTCCAGCGAGTGCTTGGCGCATCGATTCAGCAAAAGCTTCGCTTGATTTGCGATAAGCATCCGGTACTACACGTTTAGGTACAGCAGAGGCAGCCGGAATAATCGTTTCTGGCTGCGCTTTGACTGGTTCAGAAGCTTGCTCTTTTTCTACTGCGGCAATCACTTCAATCTTTTTCTTCTGAAACATTCCTAGAAAACCACCGGTTTTTAGCTCTTTTGTACTTAAAATTACAGCATCGCTACCAAGATCAGTTCGAATTTTTAACATCGCATCGGGCATTGTATCAACGATATATCGTTTTACCCTCATAAGTTCACCACCCCGACACTTTGAATTTCAACGTTAGGTTCAAGTTCACTGTAAGAAAGAACTGGAATATCCTGCATCGTACGTTCAATCACTTGACGCAGATACATGCGTATAGCTGGCGAAGTCAAAACGATCGGTTGTTGTCCCATTTGTAACAGTCGATTTACTTGTTCGTTCATCTTCTGATACATCGATTGAGTCGATACCGGATCAAGTGCCAGATAACTTCCTTGTTCAGATTGCTGTACACTTTCGGCAATCTTTTTCTCCAGATTAGGTCCTACTGTAATCACACGTAGTGTTTCACCCTGGCTTGTAAATTGCTGCGTAATTTGTCGGGATAGAGCTTGACGTACATATTCAGTTAATACATCTGGATCTTTGGTATATGTTCCATAATCGGCAAGTGTCTCGAATATTGTAACCATATCCCGAATAGAAATTTTTTCTCTTAGCAATTTAACGAATACTTTTTGCACATCCCCTACTGCTAACACAGAAGGAATCAAGTCATCTACAAGTACAGGATAGTTCTCACGTAAGTTGTCGATAAGCGCTCTTGTTTCTTGACGACCCAGTAATTCGTGACAATGTTTTTTAATTAATTCTGTCAAATGCGTAGCTACTACAGAAGGTGGATCAACAACGGTATACCCTGATAACTCAGCCCGTTCTTTTGTTAATTCATCTATCCATAATGCAGGCAATCCAAAAGCTGGTTCTAAAGTCTCTATACCCGTAATTGAATCATCATCAAACCCAGGACTCATAGCGAGATAGTGATTTAGTAGTAATTCACCACCACCTACAACATTTCCTTTAATTTTGATGACATATTCGTTCGGTTTTAATTGAATATTATCCCGAATACGGATAACAGGTACCACAAGACCTAGTTCTAGCGCACATTGACGACGAATCATAATAATACGGTCTAATAAATCTCCACCCTGTTGCGTATCTGCAAGAGGAATCAAACCATATCCAAATTCAAATTCGATTGGATCAATCTGTAATAAATTGATAACACTTTCTGGACTACGTACTTCTTCAATCTGCTGTTCTTCTTGTTGCTGTTCTGCTTCAACCACTTTTTGATCCAGATTCGACTGCATCTTCCGAGCAGCAAATACTAACAGAATAGCTAGAGGGAATGTTGTAATAAAGTGAATCGGTGTAAAAATACCTAACAGTGTAATTACGCCTGCTACGATATATAACAATTTGGGATATGAGAATAGTTGTGAAGTGATATCATCTGCTAAGTTACCCTCAGAAGAAGCACGGGTTACAATCAGACCAGCAGCTGTGGAAATAAGCAATGCTGGAATCTGGCTCACGAGACCATCACCAATTGTTAAAACAGAATACGTTGAAAGTGCATCAGCGAATGCCATTCCGTGAACAGTCATCCCGATAATAAATCCACCAATTAGATTAATTAAGAGGATGATAATACTCGCAATAGCATCCCCTTTAACAAATTTACTCGCACCATCCATAGCTCCGTAGAAATCGGCTTCACGTTCGATTTTGCTACGACGTTCTCTCGCTTGATGTTCATTGATAAGACCTGCGTTCAAATCAGCATCAATACTCATCTGCTTACCAGGCATAGCATCGAGTGTAAAACGGGCTCCAACTTCTGCTACCCGTTCCGAACCTTTGGTAATAACGATAAATTGTACAACCACAAGAATAAGGAAAACTACAAATCCAATAGCGATTTGTCCACCAGCGATCCAGCTACCAAATGTAGCAACAACTGAACCTGCATCCCCTTGTCCCAAAATCAATTTTGTTGTAGATATATTCAAAGCCAGCCGGAATAATGTAGTGATTAGCAACATAGCTGGGAAAATAGAAAATTCTAATGCTTCTTTCGTATTCATTGCAATTAGAAGAATAATCATTGCCAGGGAAATATTTATAATTAGCAATATATCGAGTAGCCATGTCGGGATCGGAAGAATCATCATCATAACAATTCCTATGACACCCGCAAGCACAACCAAATCTTTAGTTTTCAATGCTATCCAGCCCTCCGATCCCCTGGTTTACTTTGTTTTGCCTTTCATCTTGTACACATAAGCAAGAACTTCTGCTACCGCTTGAAACAGATCTCCAGGAATAGAATCTCCAATTTCTGATCGAGCAAACAACGCTCTTGCAAGCGGTTTGTTCTCCATCACAACAACTCCATGTTGTTTAGCTAGTTCTCTTATTCGCAGGGCGACGTAATCTTGTCCTTTTGCGATCACTTGCGGTGCAGCCATCTGACCATTGTCATATTTTAAAGCTACTGCAAAGTGAGTCGGGTTAGTGATAATAACGTCAGCATTGGGAACGTCCTGCATCATTCGCTGCATCGCCATTCGGCGTTGTCTTTCGCGAATTTTCCCTTTTATCAACGGATCCCCTTCCACTTTTTTATATTCATCTTTAATATCTTGTTTGGACATCCGTATACCTTTATTGTGCTCATATCTTTGATACATATAATCAAAAATAGCAAGTATCAGTAAAGCCACCCCTACTTTGATTCCCAAGTTCATTGTTAATCCAGCTGTATAATGAAGAATCGCTTCTACAGACATAAATGCTGTTTTGGATAATTCATGAGAAGCACCGGATAACGTTTGATAGACTAAATATCCTATTACTGAAAGTTTTAATATTGATTTTAAAAACTCAACAACCGAGCGCATAGAAGCAATATTTTTAAACCCTTTAATAGGATCAAGCTTGCTGAATTTAGGCTGTATAGGTTCTCCAACTAACAAAAATCCAACCTGTGCATAGTTGGCAACCAGAGCAAGTACCACGACTACGCCAAATACCGGTGATACTAACAACATAATTTGTATCGCATATTGACCTAGCATCTGCATAATATTAGCAACAGTAACATCTGTAGATAAACGATGTAGAAAAGAATCTGTGAATAGCCATTCAATTCGTTTCATAAAAAAACTGCTAAACATCATCAAAGAAAATAATCCACCTAGCAATACAGCAGAACCAGGTATATCCATACTTTTGGCAACTTGACCTTTTTTACGAGTTTCTTGCTTTTTCTGAGATGTTGCTTCTTCTGTTTTTTCTCCAGAAAATAATTGCAGATTGATCCGTAATCTGAATGCCAATTCACAACCTCCTTCCAAACGAAGTTTATTGTGGTCTGTTACCTACTACTTTTAAGAACGATTGCATTGCTTGAAATAATTGACCAAACAAATGTTCAAACAGATATCCAAAGCTTGGAGTTAACAGCATTAACATAAAGAGCCCAAGAATAATCTTTACAGGTACACCGATAACAAAAATGTTAAATTGCGGTGCACTACGTGCAAGAAATCCAAGTCCTACGTCTGTTAAAAACATTGCTACTACAATCGGAGCAGCCATTTGAAAAGCAATTAAAAACGAATTGCTAAATGTTCGTATCAAAAACTCACTCATCGAGCCGTCCATCATCTTACTCATAATTTCAGAATCAATTGGAATCCAGTCATAACTATAAAGTACCGACTGAATTAAATAATGATGACCATTCATGCTCAAAAATAAAAGCATTGCAATCATATATTTCAGATTACCGAATAGAGGTGAAGAAGCACCTGTTAATGGATCAAGTACGCTAGCGATACCAAAACCTGTTTGAATATCAATAAACGCACCAGCCATTTGTATAACAGTAAACATTAAATATGCTACATATCCAAGCATCAAGCCAATCATAACTTCTCTCATCACAAGCAGAATATAAATTTCAGGGCTTTCGGATACGGTTACCGTTGTGCTTTTGATCAGATAAATCAGAAGCGAGATAAAAAATGCAATGCCTACTTTAAACGTATTTGGAACCCCTTTTGATGAAAAGACGGGTGAAACTACAAAAAAAGCAATCATTCGACAAAAAACAAGCAAAAAAACAGGAAAACTTTGCTGTAACATCTCCATAAGCAATCAGCCTAACCGACATATTTGTATAAATTGTCGAGAATATTATACGTGTAATCTACTAAAACACTCAGTATCCATGGACCGAATAGCAGAAGTGCAAGCATAACAGCCACGATTTTAGGTACAAAGGCAAGCGTTTGCTCCTGAATTTGCGTAGTCGCCTGAAAAATACTTACTAATAGACCGACTACAAGTCCAAGTACAAGCATCGGTGCGCTGACTTTGAGTACTGTATACACTGCCTGTCCCGCCATACCGATGATAAACTCCGAACTCATGATTAACCTCCCTTAATTAGGAACATCTCTAACTTCGCTAATTGAAGCTGAGTAAGAGGGACTTAACGACCAAATACCATCCGTCTACGAGAACGAACAGTAAAATTTTAAACGGTAATGAGATCATAATCGGCGGTAGCATCATCATACCCATAGCCATCAGTACACTGGCGACTACAATATCAATAACTAGAAACGGTATGAAAATCATAAAGCCCATTTGAAAAGCTGTTTTCAATTCACTGATTGCGTAAGAAGGCACCATAACCGTAAGCGGAATATCTTGAATATTGCTAGGTTTTTCTGCACCAGTGTAATTGAGGAAAAGAAGTAAATCTTTTTCACGTGTATGTTTGAACATAAATTCTTTAATCGGTATTTCAGCAGCTTTCAGAGCTTCCGTCTGTGTGATGCTACCTTTTAAATAAGGTTGAAGCGCTGTTTGATTCATTGTTGATAATACCGGCGACATTATAAAAATAGTTAAAAATAAAGCCAGCCCCACCAATACCTGGTTAGGAGGCATCTGGTTAGTCCCGAGCGACGTCCGGACAAAGCTGAGCACGATAACAATACGTGTAAAACTGGTCATTAAGACCAAAAATGCTGGCGCAACACTGATAATGGTAAGCAGCAACAGGATAGATAACGAGCTAGTTGCTGGTGCTGCATCTCCTGAGCCACTATCATTGCCGATCTGAATATCAATATTAGGTATCGGATCGGCAGTGGCAAATGCTGAACTTACAGATGTCAGACTAACGATAAAAAGCAGTACGAGCGTTATAATCAGCTTTTTTTTCATGAATCCCTCGACCGATCTGTAGAGTTTTCCTCCTTCATCAGCTCTTCCATCTTCTGTTTGCGATTTGGAATTTGGCGTAGCTTGCTTTCAAATACTTCTTGAAAAGCTTCTGTTTCGCCTAACTCCTCTTCTTGTACATCCGATTTTGGACGAAATCTTTCACTGATTTTGGAGATCAGTGGAGAAAGAATATTTTTCTGCTCCACCGCTTCTGTCTGAAATGAATTGATAATCAGCATAGCTTCTTCTGGATCAGAGATTTTATCTACTAACGTAATATCATCTCCAACACCAACTAAATATATACTGCTACCAATTTCAATAACTTGTAATGATTTATTTGGTCCCATTGCTACCCCGCCGATTGTGCGTATTGCACGACGTGATAACCAGGTTTGACTTTTGCGACCAAGAAATTTAAGCAATAAAATAATGAGCGCTATAATTACAGCCAAGACGATTATAACCCAGACTATGCTTAGGAAATAATCGCCTGTTCCTCCCATTGTGGCTGTTTCACCTGACATGGGAATAATCTCCTACACGCCAAGCGTTTTGCTAATAGCTTCGATAACGCGGTCAGCCTGGAAGGGTTTAACGATAAAATCTTTAGCTCCTGCTTGAATTGCATCAATAACCATTGCTTGTTGACCCATCGCAGAACACATAATTACTTTTGCAGCTGCATCTAGCTTTTTAATTTCTTTAAGAGCAGCGATACCATCCATTTCAGGCATTGTGATATCCATAGTAATTAAATCAGGACGCAATTCTTTAAATTTCTCGATAGCTTGTGAGCCATCTTGTGCTTCCCCCACTACTTCATATCCGTTTTTACTCAAAATGTCTCGAATCATCATTCTCATAAAAGCTGCATCGTCCACGATAAGAATTCGGTTTGCCATTGATTTAAAATCCTCCCTAAATGATCATTATTGTATTTTTTGAATGCGGTCCCATTGGCTGATGATATCCGTAACACGAACACCAAAGTTTTCATCAATAACAACAACTTCGCCTTTGGCGATCAGTTTGTTATTTACAAGGATGTCTACTGGTTCACCTGCCAATTTGTCTAGTTCAATAATTGCGCCCTGAGACAATTCGAGGATATCTTTAATCTGCTTTTGGGTTCTACCTAATTCTACGGTTACTTTGAGCGGTATGTCCATCAATAAGTTCAAATTATTTTCATCCATGTTTGTTACTGACGGTGATTGGAAGTTTGCAAATTGAACTGGTTGAACATTAACCTCTCGTCCAGCCATACCACCGTAATGCTGTGGAGCCTGTGGTGGATAAGGCTGTGGCGGCATCGCGTACCCTGGTGGATACTGTGGATACGGCGGGTATGGTGGATATGGTTGTTCAGGCGCTCCGTATGGAGGCTGTTGGCCATAATCCGGTTGCATACCAGGTTGTGGCATAGCAGGCGGTGCAACGGGTTGCTGTGGAGCCTGTTGAGGTGGTACGGCAGCCGTAGGTGCTGGTGGTGCGACTGGAACTTCTGGTTCGGCTACAGTTTCTTCAACACCTCCATTAATTAATATATCTACCATATATTTAGCAAATTTGACTGTCAACAATTGCATGATTGTAGAATCAATCAAATCACCAATCAAAAGTCGGAATGAGATTTTGATTAATGTCTCATCATTAGGAAGCATGGTTACCCCTTGATCATTGCTTACATCAAGGATATCAATTCCCGGTGGTGAAATATTAACAAAGCGGTTAAAAATAGTAGACATTGAAGTTGCAGAAGAACCCATCATCTGATTCATCGCTTCTTGAACAGCACTAATATGAATCTCATTTAATTCTTCGTCTTTCGGATCTCCTTCGCCGCCTAACATCAGATCAGCGATTACCTGTGCATCTCTTGTTTGAATTACTAATGAATTGATACCTTGAAATCCATCTACATATTCAACATGAACAGCAACATGTGGTTTTGGAAATTCATTTTCAAACTCAGGACGTGTGATAATTCCTACTTGAGGAGTTGTAATATCTACTTTTTGTCCAAGTAGTGTAGATAAAGCTGTCGCTGCACTACCAAAAGTAATATTACCAATCTCACCAAGAGCATCCTGCTCCATAGGAGTCAAAAAGTCGTCTACCGTTTTGACAGACGATGACGAAGAAGTATCATCATCGCTTGCAGACTGTTTTAGCAAAGCGTCGATTTCTTCTTGTGACAAATAATCCTTACTCGTCAAAATCTTCCACTCCTTCACTCACAATTTCATCAATCTGTATAGCTACCCGGTCTTTTACAGTTCCCGGACTACCAATAAATTTAACTTTGTTACCAATTTTGATCGATAAAGCATCATGTACCGGTTTGTTTAAAGAAATCACATCGCCTATCGATAACCCGATAAACTCCTGAATAGATAAGTTAGATTCTCCCAATTCAGCAATAACAGGCAATGTAGCACGATTCACACGATGTTGTAGAGCTTCTACCTCTTCAGGAGCAGGCTCTTTTTTCTGAGAAACGAACCAGTGATGCGCAGATAGTTTGGTCATAATTGGTTCAATAACCACGTGAGGAATACATAAGTTGATCATTCCTGTAGTATCACCGATTTTGGTGCTTAGTGAGATCAAGGCTATCGTTTCATTGGGTGAGACAATCTGCATAAATTGAGGATTGGTCTCTAGTGCTTCCATTCTTGGTGAAAGATCAATAACGGTTTTCCACGCTTCTTGCAAACTATCAAATGTACGGCTGAACACTCTTTCGATAATAGTCGTTTCAATTTCTGTCAACGCATTTATTTTTGAAGGAGCGTTTCCTACACCACCAAGTAAGCGATCTAACATCGCATAAGCAATATTAGGATGAACTTCCATAACCATTCTACCTTCAAGTGGTTCAGCTTCAAAAATATTAAGTATCGTCATTTTAGGAATAGAACGAATAAATTCATCGTAAGGAAGCTGTTCTACCTGTACAACGCTAATTTGAACAAAAGTACGAAGTTGAGCAGAAAAATAGGTGGTCAGATATCTGGCAAAGTTTTCGTGAATCCTTGTCAAACTTCGAATATGATCTTTCGAAAAACGGACAGCCCGTTTAAAATCATATGCTCTAACCTTTTTCTGTGTATCTTCTTTTTTTAGTTCTTCTGCATCCATCTCACCGGAAGAAAGTGCTGCTAGAAGAGCATCTATCTCATTTTGGGATAATACATCTACCATAATCTCACCCCCCTTGCTAGTTTATTTATAATGAGAACTATCTTATTCCAAGATTAAATCGCACTCACAATAAAATTAGTAATCTCAATATCTACCACTTTACCTCCGTCTTCTGGAAGAGAACTGTTGATCAATTTAAGCAACTTATCATTAAGAGCATCTTTTCCTTTTGCTCCGTTCAAAGCATCTGGGTTCGTATCAGCAAGTGTTTTGATAATTAATGGCTTCACTTTCAAGTCTTTAATTAATTCAAAAGCTTCTTTTGTTTTGGCATCTTGAAGTTGGAATGAGAAACTCATATTGACTACATATGAAGGATCACCCAAGTTCGTTTTAATATCGTCTATTGTCGAAGAAACATCAGCAATTTCAGAAGCAGTCATTTTAGATAATGCTTCTTTTTCAGCTGCGGCAGCAGCTGCGGCACTTACTGGCTCTTTTTCTCCAAACATATTCCCCATCAAGAAATATGCGACCACACCGATTAATCCTACTGCTAATACCCCGCTAACGATCCAAGGTAGTAACTTCTTCATGATAATTCCTCCATATGCTGCACTTTAATAGTTCCTGTCAGTGTACCTATACTTTTATTGTATTCGTGGATGAGCTTGTTTAATTGATCTGCTTTTTCTAAAACGATAATTCGCTTACCTGTAGTTAATGTGACATACGTATCCGGTGTCTCTTCGATCATCTCGATCAATAGAGAGTTAAGCCACATCGGTGAGCCGTTTAATCTTGTTACAGGGATCATTTTGCCCCTCCTCAAAAAATGTCCTTATACAGCAAAAGGATGAGAAGGATAGCACTATCCTTCTCGAACCTTTAATTAATTATCGTTTCAAGTTAACGATTTCTTCAAGAATAGAGTCAGACGTTGTAATAATACGAGAGTTCGCTTGGAAACCACGTTGAGCTACGATCATTTCTGTAAATTCACTTGTCAAATCAACGTTAGACATTTCAAGCTGACCTGCTACGATTGAACCTGTACCTGTTTCAGCATTATTAGCTGTAGTCAATTCGATTGCACCATCAGTGATCGCATTTGGTGTTACACGATACAAGCTACCTCCAATTTTTTCCAAACCTTCAGGGTTAGTCACTTTAGCAACTCCCAAAGTCTGCCCAGTAGCTGTTGTACCATCAGCCAATGTATACAATAATTGACCATTTTGCTGAATAGTGAATGAAGTTGCTTCTTCTCCAACGACTACAGGAGCGCCATCACTATCTACTACATAAGCACCATCAGAAGTTACAAGGTTACGGTTAGCATCGACGTGAAAGTCCCCTGCGCGCGTTAAATAAGGAGTTTCTTGATCTTCAGATAATTTAACAGCGAAGAATCCATCACCATCTAGACGTAAGTCTGTAGGGTTGTTTGTTGTCTGTGCACTACCTGCTAAATGAAGAGTATCGATAGAAGATACAGATGAACCCAACCCGATTTGTTGAGCATTTACACCACCCGCTGTATCTGTAGGAGCCGAAGTTCCTTTGACTGTTTGGCTCAAAATATCCTGGAACATAACGCGAGATTGTTTGAAACCTACTGTATTTACATTGGCAATATTGTTACCAATAACATCTAATTTTGTTTGAAAGCCTTTCATACCTGAAATTCCTGAATATAAAGATCTTAACATTGTGTTTCCTCCTATGGATGTTCAATTAGTGGGTTGAGACTGCTTCAGTCGGTCGGCAGTCTCCTGACTTTCCAGTGATGGTCCAGTCAGCAATCAAATAATTACGGCACTGTCGATTTGAGTAAAAACGTTGTCTTTCATTGATTTGCCATCCATGGCGGTAACAACGGTCCGATTGGGTACATTCACTATTAAAGCAACGCTATTCTGCATGAGTATCAGTGACTCTTTAGCACCTTTGGCAGCGGCTTTATCTATTGCTTGATTTACACTTTTTAACTGATCTGCACTAAGTTCTATTCCTCGCTGCTCTAATCGTTTAGAAGCATGATTGCTGAACTTTAGTAATTTGTTATCTAAAATATTTTGAAAGTCAGATGTTGAATTTTCGTTGTTTACGTTTTTGGTACGTCCCAGTAGACCTGAATTGAGATTAGTCGGATATAACTGACCTACTTGGATAGGACCACTCATGATGAACCTTCTTCACTAGCCGGTGTTGTTGTATCCGTTACAGGTTCTGATGTTGTCGGTGTTGCTTCTGTAGGCGTACTTGCTTGTTCTCCTGAAGATGGAGTAGCTGTTTCTTCAGTAGTTGTAGTAGGCGTTGTTGCTGCTGGTTCAGTTGTTGTAGCTGGTGTTGTTGTTTCTACAGGTGCTGTTGGTGTCTCAGTTACGCCTGATGGTGTTGTTGTCGCTGGTGTAGGCGTTGTTGTATCTGTTTTGGTTGGTGTTGTCGTTGCATTTGCTGCTTCTACCATAGCAATGATACTAAGCGGAACCGCATTTTCTCCTACCTGCGCATATTGCACGCCAGCTTTGAGAACGATTGATCCTACAACTCCGGATTGATACGTTGTTGTTTTTTCACCTGTTGCACTATCGGTTTTTTCTTCAGGCCACGTGATTTTTTTACCGATCAATTGTGAAGAAGCTCCGAGTGAATTATCTACAGATGAACCTACAGAATCAATTTTTTTACCGATATTAATCAATTGTTCTAGTGAGGAGAACTGAGCCATCTGTCCGATAAATTCTGTGTTTTCCATAGGAGACATTGGATCTTGGTTTTTCAATTGAGCGACTAAGATAGTTAGAAATTGATCTTTACCTAGTTCACTTTTACTTGTCGATGCTGCTTTTTGTACATTGCCTGTTGAATAATTAGGCCACATGTTGGATGTTGATATTGCATCTGCCAATTATATTCACCTCCATTCGTTTATGCTTTCGCTACATACGTACTACCGTAATTCATAGTGCTTGATGCTGTAGCTGCTTTTGTTTCTTCGCGCCATTCTTTCAATTCACCATTCAACTCAACAGCAAGGATTGCATCATCATTTTGTTCTTCTCTTCCGTTAGAACGTCTTCCGGATTGTTGTTGACCTGCACTAGAACCAAATCCTTGTCCGCCGTTATACATCTGTGATTGTAATGAAGAACTTTGCGTTACTTCTAGCTTTTCAACTTGAAGCCCTTGAGATTGAAGTGCTGAACGTAATTGAGACATTTGCTGATCTAACATATCTTTAGCCATATGCTTTTCAGTAATAAACTGAGCTAACACTTGACCATTTTGTATCGTAATTTTGACATCCACTTGACCCAAGTTTTCCGGGTTTAAAGAGATAGTCGCTTCAGACATTCCTTTAACTTGTTGAACGTCTAATTTATTAACGATAAATTTACTCATTTCATCTGGAAAGTTCTGAATGTTTACTGTAGTAGTTGGCACTACAACTTTAGCGGTTGGAGCAGCTTCAGCACGCATTGCAAATTGTCCTACAGTCATTACTACTGGTTCAGGTTGCTCGTCTGATTGATCAGATGTTGCAGCTTGATCTCCACTTGCATCTTTCGCAGCATTTTGAACAATGCTTTGTACTGCACCTTGTTCAGCAGCTTTTTTCGTTTCATCCACTACTGTGATCTGTGCCGCTGTATTAGCTTTGGCTTCATCTTTAGGTGCTGTGATAATAGCTCCTTGATTATTTACAGAAGTTGTTACTGCATCAGGTGTTTGAGTACTCGCTTTTTGTAACATCGTTTGTAATCCTGTTAACAATTGTTCAAGTTCAGGATTAGCAGCCTGTGTACCATTTTTAACAGCTTGTAAAGTATCTACAATTTGTGTCACAGCATCTGCAACTGCAAAGCGAAGTGTTTCCGGGTTTTTCGCTAGATTGTTCATCGCTTCCTGACCTGTATTCAAAACGTTAGCACCTGTTACATTTTGTGCTTCTGTTCCTTCTGTAGAAGAAGTCTGTTCTGAAGAACCAGATAAAACTTGTTGAACTTGTGTTAGCCAACCTTGTAATGATTGAACAAGAGCAGGATCCGTTGTAATCGCTTGGTCCATATCTTGCAGTTTGTCTAACAAGTCATCTAGAAGTTTACCTACTTTTTCAACTTGTTCTCCATCTGTGCCCTCACCTGTAACATCAGTAGATTGCTGACCACCAGAAATCATCGCCTGTAGTGTTTCTAATAAAGAAGCAGCTGTACCCATAATTCCAGAAGCTGTTTGAGCTAGTGGATTAGCTGGTGTACCGTTTGTTCCCATCACTTGCACAAGAGCTTGATTAAATCCTGGAGCCGAAGCTACATTCGTACCTGATGCTTTGGTTGCCGTCGTTGCGCCTGCATTGCCTAATAAGTTTTGAAGTATCATACTCATTTATTATCACCTCCTTTAAGGAAAAGGTTAATAAGACAGACTTCCCAACTGTGCCCTATAGCCATACAATAGGAAATGCTTCCGACTGTTCTTATCATTATTAATTACCTGCCATAAGCTGATTAATAATTTTCACTGTTGCTGCTGGATCTTTAGTAGACATCGCAGAAAGGATTCCTGCTCTTGTAGTGTCATCCATTGTGTTTAACACTTTCAATACTTTCGCCTGGCTACCTTTAGCTGTTTGCAATAATAAATCTGCTGCACTAGCTGCTGGCATACTTGTAAATGTTTGAGCCAATGCTTGATCATCTAATTTAGAACTCGTAGTAGATGAAGCTGGTGTAGGAGCTACTGTTGTTGTAGCATTTTGCAAAGCTAGTGAAGTCACTGAAGCAACTTTGGCATCCATTTTTTGCAAAATTCCTGCTTGGTCTGTCGCATTCATTGCATTTAATATTTCTACTTGTTGAGGTGTAGTCATATTTTGCAAAATTGCTGCTGCTTTGGAAGAACTCATATTAGAGTATATTTTCGCAACATTCTTAACTTGTTTTTGATAATCATTA
The DNA here is from genome assembly GCF_030433815.1 of Paenibacillus sp. PsM32. Taxonomy (NCBI): domain Bacteria; kingdom Bacillati; phylum Bacillota; class Bacilli; order Caryophanales; family Paenibacillaceae; genus Paenibacillus; species Paenibacillus sp. PsM32. The sequence continues at coordinate 103,241 of NZ_JARUWY010000001.1, forward strand.
AGTGTTGATGTGCCTGTACTCGTAGTACCTGTAGCTGTTGTTCCAGTTGTCGTGCCTGTAGTTGCTGGTGTGGTTCCAGTCGTTGCCGGTGTTGTCGATGTTCCGTTCGTATTTGTTGTAGCATTCTTTTTAAGAGTCTCAATTTCTTTTGCTTGTTCTTCTTGAGTTGCTTTGGAAGCAGCAAGTTCTTTTTTTAATTTATCTACTGTAGCACTATCACTTTCTGATTGAGTAGTACTTGCAGTAGCACTACTACCTTTATCGGCAGAAGGCACCCAATTTTTCACTATAGGAATTTTGTCTAGTGTACTAAACATACTATTACGTAAATCTACGTTAAATAACATAACAATTACGCCAACTAATACAAGGGTAAACAGAATTGGAGTCGCAATAAAAAGGAATCTTCCCATTCCGCCTGATTCCTTTTCTACTTCCATTTCTGGACTTTTCTTCGCCACGGTAAACCTCCTTGATCACAACATGCTTATTTCTTATTAGCGTCATTCAGGTATAGTTTGGTGTATATATTACTTGGAGTTCATTACATACCGTACTGTAGCCATTTCATCAAGATCGTTTTGTTCACGAACCATATATTCATGATTGAATTTAGTCTTTGCTTTGTCTTTAGCTTGTAGCCATACTTTTTCATCTACCATTTTTTCAGTCAAATGAAGTTTTTTGTGTTCTACTTCTACTTGAGCTTCACGAATATCAACAATTTTGCGCGATATGCATTGGTCTAGATAAACGACGTAACGCTGTAAATCTTGCAATTCAGAAATAGGTGCTCTATTTTCAATTGCCTGATTAATCATTTCCAACGTGCGACCCTGATCTTCCAGCAGTTGATCTAATGTTTGTTCCTGTGCTTGTAATTCTCCCAGTGCTGAAGATAGGAGCCATTCTGCCTGGTTTTTTGCACTTGATTTAATATCAACAACTTTTTGAAAAGTATACTGGAATTTCATAATTTATCAGCTCCTCGCAAATTCGGCAATCATCTGTTCTTGTGCTCCAGATAGTGTCGTTTTTTCATGTACTTTTTGTTTGGTAAATCTCCATATATCCTGTATACGTTCAATGGCTTCATCAATATCAGGACTTGATCCTTTTTGATAAGCACCAATATTAATCAAATCTTCGGATTCTTTAAAAACAGACATTAATCGCTTCATGTTATCTGCTGCATCTGTCTGTTCTTCTTCTACGATGTCTTTCATAACCCGGCTAATACTTGCCAAGACATCAATAGCTGGGAACTGTCCTTTATTGGCAATAGAACGGTTTAGTACAATATGGCCGTCTAAGATACCTCTGACTGCATCGGCGATCGGTTCGTTCATATCATCACCATCTACCAACACCGTATAGAAAGCTGTGATAGAGCCTGTAGGACCTGTACCTGCTCGTTCTAGCAATTTAGGTAAGCCTGCAAATACAGATGGCGTATATCCTCTCATTGCTGGTGGTTCACCAACTGCTAACCCTACTTCACGTTGCGCCATAGCATAACGAGTGACAGAGTCCATCATGAACATCACATTCATTCCACGATCTCTGAAATATTCAGCTATCGTTGTAGCAATCAAAGCACCTTTGATACGAATGAGTGCAGGTTGATCAGATGTAGCTACGATAACTACAGAACGTTGTAGACCTTCTGGACCAAGATCGCGTTCGATAAAATCGCGTACTTCGCGTCCACGTTCTCCAATAAGTGCAATGACATTCACATCTGCTTCTGTATTACGAGCAATCATTCCCATTAACGTACTTTTACCAACACCAGAACCAGCGAAGATACCTACACGTTGACCTTTGCCTATTGTAAGCAGACCGTCTATTGCTCTTACTCCTATACTGATAGGATCTTGAACCCTTGGTCTTGAAAGTGGATTAGGCGGTGTATTGAATGTAGAATAATGAGTCATTCTAGCTGGAATCAATGAACCATCTAAAGGTTGACCCAATCCATCTAGCACTTTACCTAGTAGTTCTGAACCTACTTGAACCGTAAGTGGTTTACCTGTACCTACAACATCGCATCCAGGGCCAATCGATTGTAATTCACCGAGTGGCATCAATAGCACTTTATTATCTCGAAAGCCAACAACTTCTGCTCGTAAAGGAGCAATACCTTTGGTTGGATAGATGTAACACACATCACCAATACTTGCGTCCGGCCCTTCAGACTCAACCATTAATCCAATTACTTGAGTGACCTTGCCATTAATACGAACCGGATCAAGTTGTTTGAGATATTCTAAATACCTTGAAGAATTAAGATCCTGCATTACTATTCCCCCGCTCTTCGTCATGAAGCGCTAAGCGAACCAATTCTTTTTTAATTTCGCTTAGTTGAGTATCAATACGAGCATCTACACTACCAAATGCTGACCGAATGACACATCCGCGATCGATTACCGTCGAATCCGGTAAGATTTGAAGTTCTGCTTGAGAATCGATTGACAGTGTTAACTCTTCTCTAGCAGCATGTACAAAATCAAATTGACTAGGACTAATACATAATGTGATAACACCTTGTTCGCGTTTACGAGCCAGTGTTCTTTTGATGAGATCAATTACATAATCTTGTTGTTCTTCAAGCTTTTTATTGATTACTTTTTCAGCTATACCACAACTTAGATTAACTAAAAAAGGTTCTGCTTCTTGAATAATTTGTTCTTTTGCTTCATAAGCTTGACCCAGAACTGTTTGTGCTTCTTGCATAACTTCACTCATATGAATTTGCATTTCCGCTTCTACACGTTCTCGACCTTCTTCAAAGCCTTCTTGAAAAGCTTGTACTTTGATAGCTTCAATCAAATGTTCATCTTGCTGGCGACGTTCTTCCCACCAAGCTGCTATCGTTTCTTGAGCATTTTGGAGAATACGTTCTGCTTCCTCTGCTGCTTCGCGTACTTGACGTTCTGCAAATTCTTTGGCATCTGTCAGCATTTCTTCTTTTAAACGAACGGTATGTTCATCCACATGAGGTTGATCATAAGCATGTGGATGAGAAACCGTATAAGTGTCTTGAGTAGCTCCATCAGATTGCTTGTAATAATCACGGCTGAAATCGAGCTTTTTAAGCACTTCTACCGGAATATATTGGGATGATTTGATCAAATTAGACAATGATATCATCTCCTCCACCGCGTGCTATGATAATTTCACCTGACTCTTCAAGTCTTCTAATAATTCCCACTATACGAGTCTGTGCTTCTTCTACATCTTTCAAGCGGACAGGTCCCATAAATTCCATTTCTTCTTTGAATGTTTCAGCCATACGTTTGGACATATTTTTGAATACCGATTCGCGTACATCTTCGCTTGCCACTTTGAGTGCCAATTGAAGATCGGCATTTTCGACATCCCGTACAATCCGTTGAATCGAACGATCGTCGATATTGACAATATCTTCGAAAACAAACATCCGTTTTTTGATTTCTTCAGCAAGTTCAGGATCTTGAATTTCTAGTGAATCAAGGATCGTTCTTTCTGTTCCTCGGTCAACACCATTCAAGATTTGAACAATCGATTCGATACCACCCGCATTTGTATAATCCTGTGTAACCGTAGCTGATAATTTCTGCTCCAATACACGTTCAATTTGCGAAATAACTTCCGGTGATGTACTATCCATCATCGCCACTCTTCTTGCTACTTCAGCTTGCTTTTCCTGAGGTAGCGAAGAAAGAATAGCAGCCGCTTGTTCAAATTGTAGATAAGAAAGTACCAAAGCAATGGTTTGTGGATTTTCATTTTGAATAAAATTCAAAATCTGACTAGGATCAGCTTTACGAGCAAAATCGAACGGTCTTACTTGTAATGTAGCTGTTAGTCTGTTAATCACTTCAAGAGCTTTGTTTTCACCTAATGCTTTTTCCAAAATTTCTTTAGCGTAATTAATACCACCTTGAGAAATATATTCTTGAGCTAAGCAAATCTGATGAAATTCAGAAACGACTGAATCTTTCTCAGCACTTTCTACTTTACGTACATTAGCAATTTCAAGTGTTAATTGTTCTATTTCTTCATCACGTAGATGTTTAAATATTTGAGCCGATACTTCCGGTCCGAGTGAGATTAATAATATGGCTGCTTTTTGTCTTCCGTTAAGCGCCTGAGTACTTCCCTTTGCCATCGATTCACCTCTTATTCATCAGCAAGCCATGTACGTAATAAGTTAACAAATTCATCCGGTTTCTTTTTGGCAAGTGATTCAAGTTGCTTACGTACCTGACTATCATTCGTCAAGTTGTCCAAACTAATCGAAGGAAGCTCAGTTACTACTGGTAACAGCATATCTTCTTCATAGTCTCCTGTTTGTTGCTGTTTGCGACGACGTAAGATTATAAAGACAACAGCCGCGATAACAAGTGCTGCGATTGCTGCAATAATCCAAGTCATATTATTAGCAAAAAATCCTTGATCTGTTGTATCTGTAGCGAATGCTTGTGAGAACACATTTACTTTAGAAGCTAAAGCAGGATCATTTTCTGCATAGGTCACACCATTTTCTGATAACGAAGTTCTAACAATACTTTCAAGCATGGTTTGAACTTGTTTATTCAAATCAGATTGTTGCGTAACCGTTTGACCTGCTACTGGATCAATAGCTACATTAATTGTTAAATCTTTTACAAAATAAGGACTAGATACAATTTCATTATGAATTTTATTTACATCATAATTGATTGTACTTTGAGATTTTTCGGATTCGTTACTACCTGATGATGAACCACCTGGATACGTTGGAGTATCTGTACCTCCTGTTCCAGCAACACCACTATCTGGAGTAGAAGTACCTGTACTACTTTCTTGGATCTGCTGTGCACTGATTTCGATACCTTTCATATTCTCGACATCTACAGGCTCTACACGATCTTCTTTAGAATTTTTTTGATCAAAATTCAAGTTCGAAGCAACCAGTACATTTACACGTTCAGGTCCTAGCAATCTTCCCAAAAACTGTCTTACATTATTTTCAACATCTGCTTCATATTTTTTCTGTAAAGCCATGTTTTCTTGTACTGCTCCAGCCAACCCAGAAGGTCCGCCACCTTTAACGGTAGATACCAATTCACTACCATCTGTTCCATTCGTGATTGTAATATTCGCAATCGGTAAATGTGGAACAGCAGTACTTACTAAATTGTAATAACCATCAACTGCTTCTTGCGTTACACGAAATCCTGGTTTGAACTGCATAACTACTGATGCTGTTCCTGTATCTTCGTCTTCTGTACTAGCAAAAAGACTTTCTTCTGGTAAATTCACCAATACTTTCGCATTGCTTACTCCGTTCATCTGTTTGAGCAATTGCGATACTTCGCCATTCAAAGCGTTATTATATTTCACGTTAAATTCATTATCTGTCATACCAATAGCAGAAGAGCTTGCATTAAATTCGCTAAATCCGATCGTTCCGTTTTGCATTAATCCTTGTGATCCTACAGCGACTTTAGCTCTAGCAGCACTTTCACTTGCTACAGAAATGCTTGTACCATCGCTACTTAACTGGTAAGGAATACCTTGTCCATCTAAGTATTCCATAATTGCAGCGGAATCTGTAGCATCTAAGTTTTGGAATGCTACTTCATATTGGACTTTAGAAAATTGAATAGTTAGTACAACAATAGCAATAATAATAAATGCCAGCGTTGAGATCAGTAATATTTTTTGGTTTTTATTAAAATTCTTCCAGTATTGGACAAGTTTATCTCTATACTGGGCAACTCTTTCATTCACAATGTCACCCCACTCGAAACTATGCTATGGAACATATACAGCTACTTACAATTGAGTACGCATGATTTCCTGATAAGCTTCAAGCGCTTTGTTACGAACTTGAGAAACCATTTGTAGACTAAGTAGTGATTTCTCAGAGGCGACCATTACTTGATCCACATCTACTTGTCCTAGCAAGAACTTATCGTTCATCTGGTGAACTGTTTTCTCCTGTTGTCCAACTTGATTCATAGCATCTTCTAAGTAAGAACCAAATTGTTCCATTGCTTCACCAGGTGTTGCTTTGGCTTGTGTCGTCATTCCCGTCGTCATCTTCAAAGGGGATGCAGCATTGAACATTGTGTTCTCTATCATTATTTACCCCACCTTTCCATTTTTGATCGTTTATTTACCAATTTGTAAAGCTTTGGTAATCATTGCTTTGGAAGCATTAAGTGCAGTTACGTTAGCTTCATATGAACGCGAAGCCGATATCATGTCCACCATTTCTTTTAAATTATCGACGTTAGGCATTTTTACATAGCCATCTTTGTCTGCGTCTGGATGTGTCGGATTATATACAAGTTTGAAAGGTTCTGGATCTTCTTGAATGGCTGAAGCTTTAACACCGTTAATCCCGTTGCGGCTTCCATTCATTGCGGAATCAAGTGTATCTGCGAAAGATGGTTTGTTTGTCGATAACACAACTTCTTTACGACGGTAAGGAACAGCTTCACCATTAACGACTTGTGCTCTTGTTGTCTCTGCATTCGCAATATTGGAGGAGACAACATCCATTCGAAGTCGCTGTGCTGTTAACGCAGAAGCACTAATATCAAAACTGCTACTAATTCTCATGGATTAGCTTCCTCCTTGAATAGCGGTTCGCATCATTTTAATCTGATGGTTAATTTGTTCGATGTAAGCATTGTAACGAAGTTGGTTTTCAGCAAGGTTACTCATTTCTACATCCATATCAACATTGTTCAAGTTGTTGTTCATGACTGTACTTTGATTGCTAGTGACCATTGCTTGCGGAACAGAGTTAGTATTACCAATTTGGAAATGTCTTTTATCTTCAACTTTACCACTAAATGGCATTTGAGAATCATCCATTTGGCTTTGAAGCATATTTTCAAAAGAAACATCTGATCTTTTAAAATAAGGGGTATCTGCATTTGCTATATTGTTTGAAATTACTTGTTGTCGAAGTGTAGCAGCACCCATTGCTCCTTCTAATCTTTTAAATCCAACATCATTTAAAAGGTTCATTGACATCACTCCTTTCAATATCCATGCTGTTCTGGAAAGTAAATTCCATATTTTTATCATAATTCTTTTTTTTTCGACAAAATCATCACAAAACTCATTCTCAGTTTATAGCTCTTTGTGCGTCATTCTTCCTAAAATCTTATAACATAAGTTTCCTAGAGAATTGGTCATAACACAATGAGAATAAAGCCCTATCTTTTGACAAAAACTGAGTCTTTTTGTCTTGTTTTAAAAATATTCTTCCAAATTACATGAAGAAAATACCATTTGAGAACAATAAAACCATGTAATAATTGTCGATTATGCACGAATTTAACTAACTTAACTTTTAAAGTCTAATATTAATTTTAAATATTTTAGGTCTTTTATCATTCATCTTATCATGATAAAAATTAACCAAATAAGTTAATAGATGATCATAACTTATATTTTCACGACATATAGCCTAGTGCATATTACTTACTGCAAAATAATTTTTAAAGATTTTGTGAATTTTCTTGCGTCTAATCATTTATTTTTAGACAAATTTGCTTTTTTATAGAATAGTACATGCTGAGGAGAAATAATTTGCATGTTTGCGAAAATGAATCAATCATAACTTATTCATTGTAAAATGGCTAGTATAATATATACGTGTTGTTTACTATATCGGATCATCTAACAATAACTTGTACAACGTTTTTCTTTCTGTACTCATCATACCTCTTTCGCGACTACGAAAATATAGGAAAAAGGCGGGGAACTTTGAGAAACAGTACCCCACCTTTTTCCTAAAAAGATGATTTCCTATTCAATTTCGGTCTTTATCGACTAGTACAGGTGCTAGAGACGTAGCTCATTACAAAATATATTGACTTAAATCTCTGTTTTGAGCAATCTCACGTAATTTTTCTTGTACATATTGAGGTGTAATAATCATTTTCTCTAACGTCAATTCTGGCGCTTCAAAAGATAAATCTTCTAACAGTTTTTCTAAAATCGTATGCAAACGACGTGCACCGATATTCTCAGTGTTTTGATTAACTGCCGCTGCGATCGAAGCGATTTCTCGAATAGCTTCATTAGAAAATTCCAATTCTATATTTTCCGAACGTAAAAGATAGACATACTGTTTTGTTAATGCATTTTCAGGCTCTGTCAAAATATTTACAAAGTCCTCTAATGTCAAACTATCCAGTTCTACCCGAATCGGGAAGCGACCTTGCAATTCTGGAATCAGATCAGAAGGCTTAGACGTATGGAAAGCACCGGCTGCTATAAATAAAATATAATCTGTTTTGACCGGGCCATACTTCGTCATAATCGTAGAACCTTCTACAATCGGAAGGATATCACGCTGTACCCCTTCTCTAGAAACATCAGGGCCTGTACCACGCCCAGAACTGGTTACTTTATCTATCTCATCGATAAAAATAATACCCGTTTGTTCTGCACGACGTAGTGACTCTTGATTCACATCGTCCATATCCATCAATTTGTTCGCTTCTTGCTGTGTTAATATTTTGCGAGCATCTTTAATCGGAAGTTTACGTTTTTTTGTTTTTTTAGGTAAAAAGCTACCTAACATTTCTTGCATATTCATCCCCATTTGATCGTTGCCCTGACCTGCAAACATATCCATCAAAGAAGGCATAGAATCTTCTACTTCTACTTCAATCACATCATTTTCTAATTTGCCTGCTAATAGATCAAAACGCACTCTGCGTCTTTTATCTTGAATCGAACCATCTTGCTCAAAATTAGTCTGAGGTTCTTCCGTTTGATTTTGATTACCAAATAGCATTTCAAGCGGATTACGTTGTGATTTGTTTTTAAAGCCAGAAGGCACTAAAATTTCGACAATACGTTCATTTGCCATTTCTTCTGCTTGATCTTTTACTTTTTCAGTACGTTCCAATTTGACCATACGAATAGCTGTTTCTACAAGATCACGCACCATAGATTCTACATCTCGTCCAACATAACCTACTTCAGTAAACTTGGTTGCTTCTACTTTGATAAACGGAGCATGAACGAGCTTCGCGAGCCTACGGGCAATCTCTGTTTTACCTACACCTGTTGGCCCGATCATCAAAATATTTTTTGGTACAATCTCATCCTGTATATTTTCAGGCAAAAGACTACGGCGATAACGATTACGAAGTGCAACTGCAACCGATTTTTTAGCATTTTTTTGTCCAACAATATACTTATCCAATTCGGTAACTATTTCTCTAGGGGTCAAAGCAGTGGTTGTCATGATCTTACCTCCATATCGATAAAAGTAGTGAACTGATAGTAACTATAGTGATTAAACAGTATAACGATTATATAAAAACCGGTGCTTATCGCACCTGTTACTAAAGTACGCAGTAGCACCGGTCCATCTTACAATTCTTCTACAATAATATTATCATTCGTATATACACAAATTTCCGCAGCGATATGCAGTGAAGCTTCCACAATGTCTTTTGCTTCTAAATCTTTACCATGACGTTTAAGTGCACGTGCAGCAGACAAAGCAAAATTACCTCCAGAACCGATCGCAATAACATCGTCATCCGGTTCGATAATTTCTCCGCCACCAGAGATTAACAAAATTCCGCTTTGATCCATAACAATCAATAAAGCTTCTAATTTGCGAAGTACACGATCAGAACGCCATTCTTTAGCAAGCTCTACCGCAGCACGTTGCAAATTACCATGATGCTCTTCAAGCTTCGCTTCAAACTTTTCAAATAACGTAATCGCATCAGCTACCGAACCAGCAAATCCAGCTAATACTTGTCCACGATAGAGGCGACGTATTTTTTTAGCATGTTGCTTCATAATAACATTTTGTCCGAATGTGACTTGACCATCACCAGCTATAGCTGCTTTACCATTGTGACGAACAGCACATATCGTTGTAGCGTGAAATGAGAGATCCATTTATACTTCCCCTCCTCTACATAATCAAACGTGAATTATTGTGTAACTTCTGTTTGCTCTAGCTCAAAAAAAGTTTTAATACTTTCTAAAGCCTGATTTGCCAGCATTTCATTTTTTTCTTTTTTATTACGAATACGTTTTTCTGGTTTAGGTAATAGACCAAAATTAGCATTCATCGGTTGGAAATGATCTGGATCAGCATGTGTAATATAGTGAGCCATACTTCCTAGTGTACTCTCCAAAGGTAAATGAAGCAATTCTTGCCCTTTAGCTAGACGTGCAGCATTCATACCAGCAATCAAACCAGATGCGGCAGATTCTACATATCCTTCTACACCTGTCATCTGTCCGGCAAAGAAAATACGATGATCATTTTTAAGCTGATATGTATCTTCTAACAGCTTAGGAGAATTGATAAACGTATTACGATGCATCACACCAAAACGAACATACTCTGCATTTTCAAGACCAGGAATCATAGAAAATACACGACGTTGCTCGCCCCATTTCAAATGCGTTTGGAATCCAACTAGATTATAAAGAGTACCTGCTGCATTATCTTGACGCAATTGAACAACCGCATAAGGCAATTCACCTGTATGAGGATTAACCAAACCTACTGGTTTCATCGGTCCAAATAAAGCTGTTTGTCTACCACGTTTCATCATCACTTCGATAGGCATACAACCTTCAAAATAGATTTCTTTTTCAAAATCTTTTAATTGAGCCGTTTCTGCTTCGATCAGTGCTTCATAAAACGCATTGAACTCTTCTTCGTTCATCGGGCAGTTCAGGTAAGCGGCTTCACCTTTATCATAACGCGAAGCTAAATAAACTTTATTCATATCAATTGAATCTTTTTCTACAATAGGAGCTGCTGCATCATAGAAATAGAAATATTCTTCACCTAAAAGTAATTGAATTTGTTGCGACAATGCAGGCGATGTTAAAGGTCCTGTCGCAATAACCACAATACCGTCTGTAGGAATTTGTTGTAATTCTTCATTAACTACGGTCACCAAAGGATGATTGTGTAGCGTAGAAGTAATCTCACCAGAGAATCCATCACGATCTACAGCAAGTGCTCCACCGGCTGGAACGGCATGACGATCTGCTGCTCCAAGAACTAACGAATTCAGCATACGCATTTCTTCTTTCATTACGCCTACTGCATTTGCTAAAGTATTGGAACGTAAAGAGTTACTACATACCAACTCTGCAAATTGATTTGTATGATGCGCTGGTGTTTTTACCACAGGACGCATTTCGTATAAGGTAACAGGTACACCTTGACTTGCGATTTGCCAGGCTGCTTCACTACCTGCAAGACCTGCTCCAATAACCGTTACTTTTTGAATATCTGACACAATAAAAAACCTCCTGCATAATGCACTTAATCTAAATAGTTATAACTTGCACCCTGTTTGAATAAACAAGATACAAGTTATGATAGGTAACGTGGATCCAAAAGATCCACACTGTATTTAATGATACGTATTATACGTGAAAAAGTCTCAAAATCCTATTTTGTAGAAAGGAAACGTTAATCCACCTCTAATGCCTCATCTTCTGGTTCTTCCACCATTTCAGTATGATCACAATGAGTACATTGCAACTTCACACCTTGTTTGTTACGTTTTTCGACCATCATTGATTCACAGACTGGACAAGGTTTAGGTGATGGACGATCCCATGATACAAAATCACAATCAGGATAACGATCGCAACCGTAGAATACCCGACCCTTTTTACTACGGCGTTCAACGACATGCCCTTCTTTACATGTTGGACAAGTAACCCCAATATCTTTAATAATCGGTTTGGTGTTACGACAATCTGGGAAACCAGAACATGCCAGGAATTTACCAAAGCGTCCTAATTTATAAACCATTGGCAATCCACATTTGTCACACAGCTCGTCAGACACTTCGTCTTCGATCTCAATTTCTTTCATTTCTTCTTCAGCAAATTCTAAGCGTTTTTCAAAAGATTCGTAAAATTCACTTAATACGTGAACCCAGTCTTCTTCCCCATCTTCCACATGGTCCAAGTTCTGTTCCATATTCGCTGTAAACTCAGCATTTAATATTTCAGGGAAAAATTCTTCCATCTGCTGAATAACCAATTCGCCCAGTTCTGTCGGCATAAATTTCTTTTCTTCAATCGCGACATAACCACGTTTTTGAATCGTTTCGAGTGTAGGTGCATACGTACTTGGTCGTCCTATCCCTAACTCTTCTAACGTTTTTACTAGACGTGCCTCTGTATAGCGTGGCGGCGGTTGAGTGAAATGCTGTTTGGGTTCAATCTCTTCTTTTTGAAGTTGATCGCCTTGAGCAAGTGGTGGTAAAAATTTGTCGCCTTCTTCTTTACCATCATCATTGCCTTCAACATATAATTTCATAAATCCTTGAAAACGTACTTTGGAACCTACCGCACGAAAAGTAGTAGGACCTGCTGCAATATCAACAGATAATGTATCCAATACTGCGGAAGACATTTGACTTGCGGCAAACCGTTCCCAAATCAATTTATAAAGACGGAATTGATCACGACTCATTAATGGTTTGAGAGAATCTGGATCACGTACAGCAGACGTAGGACGGATCGCTTCATGCGCATCTTGAGAATTAGCAGCTTTTTTAGAATATTGGCGTGGTTCATCAGGAACAAACTCTTTACCGTATTTTTCTAAAATAAACTCTTTCACTTCTTCTTGTGCTGATGCAGCGATACGAGTAGAATCTGTACGCATGTAAGTAATAAGACCAACAGTACCTTCTTTGCCTAGATCAATACCTTCATACAACTGCTGAGCTACAGACATTGTTTTTGCTGCACGGAAATTCAATTTACGAGCGGCTTCTTGTTGTAAAGAAGATGTAGTAAATGGAGCTGAAGGATGACGCAAACGCTCACGCTCTTTTACATTGGTGACTTCAAAAGAAGAATCTCCAATAGCCGCCAAAATTTCTTTAACTTCTTCTTCATTATGAAGGTCTTTTTTCTCACCGTTCAATTTGTTGAACTTGGCTTCGAACGTAGTATCATTAATCGTTAACTTCGCTGTAATACTCCAGTACTCTTCAGCTACGAAATCAGAGATTTCATTTTCACGATCAATAATAATTTTAACAGCTACAGATTGTACACGACCTGCGGACAAACCTTTTTTTACTTTTTTCCATAATAATGGACTGATTTTATAACCCACCAAGCGATCTAATATACGACGCGCTTGTTGTGCGTTAACAAGATCCATATTAATTTGGCGTGGTGTTTTGAAAGCATCTTTGACTGCTTGTTTGGTGATTTCGTTAAAAACAACTCTACACATTTCGGATTCGCCAACATCAAGCGCATGGGCTAAGTGCCAAGCGATTGCTTCACCTTCGCGATCCGGATCGGCTGCGAGATAGACTTTTTTTACTTTTTTACGGGCATCTTTTAATTCTTTGAGGATAGAGCCTTTGCCACGAATAGTGATATATCTAGGATCAAAATTATGCTCTACATCAACACCGATTTGGCTTTTCGGCAAATCTCGAACGTGTCCCATGGATGCTTTCACAATATACTTACTGCCCAGGTACTTACCGATTGTTTTCGCTTTCGCTGGTGATTCTACAATAACAAGTGTATCTGCCATTAGGTTCGTCCCCCTTTCATTTTATCTTTTATGTGATTTATATTAAGGTATATAACGCGCCAGAGCGTTGACTGATCTGTTTTTTTATGATTAAAGATAACAGAACCGTATGCAAAAGTCCAAAATCAAAATTCGATTGAACATGAAGTTCATCGATTGTTGCATCACCCTGCTCCAATATAAGGTATATCGTTTTTTCGTCTGTTGTCAAATCGAATTTTTGAGAAAAGGGTGAAATCGAAGCATTTGAGTCGCTAATTTCACTGGAATTTTCTTTCATTTCGTACGGATTATCACACCGTTTAATTAAACTTGAATCATATTCCTTCATTATATCTTCTGTAGATGTAACCAGAATGGCTCCTTGTTTGAGTAAAGAAAGTGTACCCTGACTTTTAGGAGAAGTGATCGGACCCGGTACAGCAAATACATCACGATTCTGTTCCATTGCAAAATCGGCTGTAATTAACGATCCACTTCTAGCATCTGCTTCGACAACAACAGAACCATACGAAAGCCCTGATATAATTCGATTACGCTGTGGAAATAGACCTGGCGAAGATTTGGTTCCTATTGGATACTCGGACAAAATCAATCCTTGATCTGCTATTCGATGATACAGTGAACGATTTTCCGCTGGATAGATCATATCAATAGCTGTACCTAGTACTGCGATTGTTGATCCATTTACTCTAAGCGCCGCATCGTGACAGACACTATCTATTCCTCGAGCCATCCCGCTTACTATCGTAACACCACGTTCTGCCATTTCACCAGCAAGTAACTCACCAACTTTACGACCATAAGCTGTCGGAACCCTTGTTCCAACCATACCTATACAGAAGCTCGATAATAATTCTAATCTTCCTTTAGCATATAAGATCCAGGGTGGTTGAAAAGTTTCCTTCATTAAAGTAGGATACTCTTCATCTAGCATAGTAATAATATGAATCCCTTGATCTTTATACTTCTTCATTTTGGACATCAGATATTCCGGTTGTAACTGCTGTGGTAAAGATTGAGCAACTTTTTCAGGCATGCCTAATCCACGCCAGCTTCCGGCATCCCATTCCGGCAGTTCGCGCAGATCTACATGGTTCTGTAATATATCGCTCATTCTTTTCCAACCTATTCCAGAAGCTTCACATAGTCCAAGCCATATTAATTTCTCATTCATAATATAATCTCCTTTTCAGGAGCAGGAACAAATCATCCTTCTCCATTTAATCGTAAACCTAACTATTTTGCAAGCGTTTACTTCATTTTTAGGTATTTTCTTCCATTATTTAGAGCTGTTTTTTCAAAATAAACGAAAAAGAACGCAAAAAAAGCAACCTTTGTCTCCTCAAGAGAATACAAAGGTTGCTTACCTTATACGTCTGTCACTATCTAATTACACCCATTATAAAGAACAGGCCATTAAAAGTCTATACCGATAGATTAAAGTTCTTTTTAGTGCGTAGTGCACTCACTTAAAAGACCTTTTTCTTCTAAAACTTCAACAAGTGTTGAACCCATTTCAGAAGGAGTAGGTGCTACTTTAATACCGCAAGATTCTAATTTAGCAATTTTTTCAGCAGCAGTACCTTTACCACCGGAAATGATTGCGCCTGCATGTCCCATACGTTTGCCTGGAGGAGCTGTTGCGCCGCCGATAAAGCCTACAACAGGCTTCGTCATATTCGCTTCAATCCACTCTGCAGCTTCTTCTTCTGCTGTACCACCGATCTCACCGATCATGATAACAGCACGTGTATTGGGATCTTCGTTAAATAATTTCAGAATATCAATAAATTCTGAACCTTTTACTGGATCTCCACCGATACCTACTGCAGACGATTGACCAATTCCACGAGTAGACAATTGATGAACAGCTTCATACGTTAATGTACCACTACGTGATACAACACCTACATAACCTGGCTTGTGAATGTAACCTGGCATAATACCAATTTTACACTCACCTGGTGTAATCACACCCGGGCAGTTAGGTCCGATAAGAACTGTTTTCTTGCCTTCTAGATAACGGGATACTTTGACCATATCCAATACTGGAATACCTTCTGTAATACAGATAACCAAATCTAGTTCAGCATCGATTGCTTCAAGAATAGAATCAGCTGCAAATGCAGGAGGTACATAGATAACACTTGCTGTAGCACCAGTTTTTTGTTTGGCTTCTACAACTGTATTAAAGACTGGCAATTTTACAGTTTTGCCATCTTCGAGTGTAATCTCAACATCAGTTCCACCTTTACCAGGTGTTACGCCGCCTACCATTTGAGTACCGTAATCTAGCGCACCCTTAGTATGAAAGAGTCCTGTTGCCCCGGTGATACCCTGAGTGATGACTTTTGTATGCTTATCTACCAAAATACTCATTGTTTAGACACAGCTCCTATCACTTAATTTAGGTCCTGGATTTTATACGAGAGCTACGATCTTCTGTGCTCCGTCCGCCATAGAATCCGCGGCAACGATGTTTAGCCCTGATTCAGCGAGAATTTGTTTACCTAAATCTACGTTCGTACCTTCAAGTCTTACAACTAAAGGACGATCCAGACCGATTTGTTTGGCAGCTTCAACTACACCGTTAGCAATAACATCGCAACGCATAATACCACCAAATATATTAATGAAAATACCTTTTACACTACTATCGGACAAAATAATTTTGAAAGCTTCTGTTACTTTCTCCGTTGTTGCACCGCCCCCTACGTCAAGGAAGTTAGCCGGTTCGCCGCCATAATATTTGATAATATCCATTGTAGCCATCGCTAAACCTGCACCGTTGACCATACAACCGATGTTACCATCAAGAGCGATATAACTTAGATCGTATTTAGAAGCTTCAATTTCTTTTGCATCTTCTTCATCCAGATCACGAAGTTCAAGAATATCAGGATGTCTAAAGATCGCATTAGAATCAAAGTTCAATTTCGCATCCAAAGCAATTACTTCACCATCGCCTGTTACAACCAGCGGATTGATTTCTGCAATTGAGCAATCTTTTTCGATAAAAGCAGTATACAAGGCAGTCATAAATTTAGCTGCTTTGTTCACTTGCTTAGTAGGAATATTGATTGCATATGCTAGTTTGCGAGCTTGGAACATTTGTAGCCCAATAGCCGGATCTACAGTTTCACGGAAAATCTTTTCAGGTGTTTTTTCAGCGACTTCTTCAATCTCAGTGCCGCCTTCTTCAGAAGCCATCATGACGACTCTACCTGTAGCACGATCGATAACAACGCCTATGTAATATTCTTTTTGAATATCACAGCCTTCTTCGATTAGAAGTCGTTTTACTTCTTTTCCTTCAGGTCCTGTCTGATGCGTTACAAGCACTTTACCCAAAATTTCTTGAGCATACGTACGTACTTCATCTAGACTTTTAGCTACTTTAACTCCGCCAGCTTTACCTCGGCCACCAGCGTGAATTTGAGCTTTGACAACACACACTGGGCTGCCCAGTGACTGAGCTGCTTCTACAGCTTCTTCTACCGTGAAAGCAACTTTACCTTCCGGTACTACTACTCCGTACTGTTTAAGTACTTGTTTTCCCTGATATTCATGGATATTCATTCAATAAATCCTCCTATCAACATGAATGCATTCCGGCAACATCACCCGGCAAATCAATAACCTTCAATATTGTAACATGTTTTTAAAACGCTTTCCTTAAAAATTTCGCCAATTTACTCCATTTACTGGAAGTTATCTTGAGTAAGCTAGCTCTTACTTAATATATCATGTATACGCTATCAAAGTAAAAAAATAAACACCCTTTTACCAAATTTCGATAAAAGGGCTGATTTTAAAGCTTTATTCTATTGCACAAGATACACGTATTTTGTATCCATTAAGACTTGTTATTCGCCATTTCGACATTCGTTTGGTGAATGTTATGAAGTAGCTGTTTAAATTCACCTAATAATTCTTCTAGCTTCTTCGTATTCATACATGTTCCGGTTAAAACATCATTCGGAATATTAACTGCTTCTTCTTGCAAATTTTGACCGGCTTCAGTCAATGTAATATGCACTTTACGCTCATCTTCTGTAGAACGCTTACGAATAATTAAGCCTGCTGCTTCCAGACGTTTAAGTAATGGAGTCAATGTACCTGAATCCAAATACAACGCATTTCCTAATTCTTTAACTGTACATTCTTGTTTCTCCCATAAAACAATCATCACTAAATATTGAGAATAAGTTACTCCCAAACGATCTAGCAATGGCTGATACATTTTAGTCATCTCACGAGAAGAAGCATAAATAGCAAAACAAAGTTGATTTTCAAGCTTTAACTGCGGGTGTGGATACTCATTTGATTCTGTAGTCATGCTATATCACCTACCTATAATTAATATGAAATATAAATATTCTTATCTAATATTTACCCAAAACGACAAAATTAGTGACGAACAAGAGTGTGCGAAATCTACTTTATACGTATGATTATATCATAAAATCTACTGATTTACATAAATATAGCGAAAAATATTTTACTTTTCATATTAATTGTGTTAAATTTAATTTTGTAAAATAAATCGTTCGAAAAGGTGGAGTTATTCATGTTAACAATTCAACAAAAAATGTATGAAACTACAGTAAAAGCAGTCGGCGGACGTGCAGGTTATATTGAATCTTCTAGTCCTGAACTTCGTTTAGATATTGCAACACCAAAAGAAATGGGTGGCGCTGGCGGTGCTGGTACTAACCCTGAACAATTATTTGCAGCAGGTTATTCTGCTTGTTTTGATAGTGCTCTAAATATGGTTGCTCGTATGCAAAAAATCAAACACGAAGGTACAGAAGTAAACGCTACTGTAATGTTTGGTAAAGCTGAAGATGGCGGATTTGCGCTAGCTGTAAAAATGGATGTTTTGGTTAAAGGTGTAGATCGTGAAGTAGCTACTAAACTGGTAGAAGAAGCTCACAATGTATGTCCTTACTCTCGTGCAACACGTGGAAACATCGCTGTTGAATTAAACGTTATCTAATTTTAGATTGTCCAACTTGTACACTATCCCTATAAACCCTTTCTAACTCTACCCCCTTATATAGAGTTTAGAAGATCATTTTGATATCGATTTAACGAAAGAAGCAGTCCCCTAACTGCTTCTTTTTTGTCTGTACATAAAACAATTTTGTTTTTATTATGATTTATTTTCAGAAAGAACAATTTCGTTACAAATCCTTCAAACCCTTGATATGACAGGAATATCATCATTCTTATAATGGATTGACATTTGTTACAATATGTAAGGTTCGTGTCAAAATCGACTGTTATGTGTATGTATGTTATAGTGAAAAACGTTATTTCGTTATTCATATTCAAAAGATTCATCAACGTAAAGATGAACTTAACAAACAGGAGGTCCATTTTATGAAACTCAAAATCAGTACTTTTCTACTTGCACTAACCGTTGTAGCTGCGACCGCCGGCTGTTCTAATAACAGCACTCAAACACCAGCTAGCACTACAACACCAACAACAACGAATGAATCTACAGCGACAGACTCCTCTACAACAACAGGAGAAAGTACAGCTGTAACTGACAACGACAACAGCACAAGCGAAGACGCAACTGCGACAGACGAAGCAACAGAAAGCACAGACAAAGCGACAATGGATACGACTACAGATAGCGCTAAATCTGATATTTCTGTTGATAAAGTAGCTAGTGCAATCAAAGCACAAAAAATCGATTTGATTTCTGCTCCAGATGAACAAAACAGTTGGGTATTGAATGATGTGAAAGCCACTCGTTTTGTTACTGATAAAGATTTAAATAAACAAGAAACGGTTTCAATTTATAGCTTCAAGTCTGCTGACGATGCTAAAAAAGGTCTAGAAGATTTGAAAACTCAAACAAGCAAAACTCCTTATGACTTGTTGAACAAATCAACATATATTAAAGGTAATGCTGTAGTAGTATATTGGTTTGAACCTTCTTTAAACCAAGGTAGCAAAGAAAAAGGTATGTTAGATGCTAAACTGCAAAAAGCTGTAGATAGCTTGTAATTGTAGTTTATCCCCTTTGAAGTAGTATTTATATACATCAAGTATCTACTTTTCTAGGCTCACATTCGATCAACGAATAAAAAGAACCGTCCTTAGGGAACGGTTCTTTTTTGTACTATTATTTTAAGTATTCTAGCTGTGCTCAGTATTGCTACGATCAACTAACAGAATATTTACTTTCTTCCACCTGTAAAAGGATTGATCTCATACGTAAGATCTCGCCCTGCTTTTTTTTCTTCTTCAGCGATACGTTTGCCAATTCCTGCATAATACAGTACACCAGCTACCGCAGAAACTACTGTTACGATAATAAAGCCTAATCCATTCATAGTTATCAGCTCCTAATGATTAGTCCGCTTCACAATACTTCCATTCATCTTCTGGCATTTCATATTCATCTGAAGAAAAACGTTGTTCTTGGAAAGGGTCAGCCACATTGTGAAAGCCATGATTTTCCCAGAATCCTCGTCGATCTTCTTTCATAAATTCAATGCCACGTATCCATTTTGCACTTTTCCAAAAATAAAATTTCGGCACAATCATACGCAATGGTCCACCATGTTTGGCTGTAATAGGCTTATCATCGTAATTCCAAGCTAACAATACATCTTCATCCATCAAATCTTTCAGTGCTACATTGGTCTCATAATCAGGATCAGCATGAATCATTACATATTTGGCTTCAGATTTCACTTTTAGTACGTTCATCAAATCTGAAAACTTAACACCTTCCCATACGGTATCAAACTTAGACCAGCGAGTTACACAATGAATATCGCTCACAGTACGCGTAACAGGTAGCTTTTGCAAATCTTCAAATGTAAAAAACTGCTCTTCTTCTACTTCTCCAAAAATACGTAGATTCCATAGATTCATATCATACTCAGGTACACTACCTTCATGCAAAATCGGGAAGCTTTCAGTAAGTGTCTGCCCTGGAGGTAAACGATGTTGCATATCTTGCCCTAATTCAGGCGTTTGAGGAACTCTAGCGCCTTTTAGACGATCTGCTTTATTTTGCATCATCAACTCTCCCATCTATTTCATGTATATTCTATATTTTAACATTAATCATTACCCATTTATAGCAACAGTTACTGATATGTGTACTAACAAATACTTTGTACAAATGCTTTATATACAGGATCGATTTTGATCATAAATTGAAATCGGACAAATATAGGGTCATTTACTTTAAAATCGCTTGTATTCGGTATATTTTCAGCAAAACAAGCTCATTTTAACTTTACTATGGACAAAAATAGGGTCAATATTTTGATTTTTGTATCATCACCCTATTTTTGTCCGTAGAAAAGCATTATTTGCTTATTTATCACCCTATTTTTGTCGCATTTCGTTTTATAATCAGCTTTTATTGGATCATATTGATCGTTGATTGAGACCCTATTTCTGTCCATAGTATGCCCTACTATTGTCTATACTTTGTCCTATTTTTGTCGCATTCTACCCTACATTTGTCTATAGTGTCACCCTAAATTTGTCTCGGAATTGCCCTCTTTTGGTCTATAGTTGACCCTATAATTGTCCATCTTTCACCCTATTTTTGTCTTATATTATGACTGCAAAGCTATGAGTACCAACACATTTACCAGATGCTAAACAAGTAAATATTTTAAAACAATAAAAACAAGGTATGTAAAATAAGATAAACAACTCAAAGGAAATCATTGTGCTGATTAAGCTACTTTTATACCAGATAATCTATTATAATGAAGGAACGTCTTGGAGGTTATAACATATGAAGAAAAATAATTTAGTTACAAAGTCTAATGATCTTATTGAAATGCCTTTAAAAATGAGTGTAGTAGAGTTACGTATTATTTATGTGCTTATTAGTATTATTTCGCCTGATGATCAGGAGTTTCAACGATATCGTTTTAAGATTAGTGAATTCGCCAAATTAGCTGGTGTTAAAAACAAAAACATTTATGCACAAGTGAAAGAATATACGCTTAATCTAATGTCGCACCCTTTTTACATAAATGAAAACTTACAAGTAAACTGGTTAGCGTCTGCGGAATACTTTCCTAATGAAGGTATTATCGAAGTAGAATTTTCACCCAAGTTAAAACCTTATCTGCTTCAATTGAAAGAAAAATTCACTTCTTTTCGGTTAAACGATATTTTAAAATTGAAAAGTGCTTATTCGATGCGGATTTATGAACTGTTGAAACAATACGAAAAGTTAGGGCAACGAACCCTTAAAGTTCAACGGTTAAAAGAATTACTTGGTATTGAAGATCAGTATCCAGTGTACTCTGATTTTAAAAAGCGTGTAATTACCAAAGCACAGCAAGAAATCAATAAAAGTACCGATATCGAATTCAATTATGTAGAACGCAAAAGTGGTCGTAAAGTAGATGAAATTGTATTTACGATCAAAACTAAAGCCAAGCAGACAGTCACCATTCTTCCCCCTACTGAAGCATTAGCTGCTGTACAACCTCATACAGCCAATCGGTTAAGCGATCGTTTAAAAAAAGAATTTGGATTAACTACAGTCACGATTCAGACTATTCTAAAATCGTATGAAAAAGAATATATTACAGAGATTCTAGATGTGGTCAAAATAGATGTACTAAGTGGCCGTGTACATGATATTCCAGCTTATACTGTCGCTGCTCTAAAAAATGACTATCGTAAAAAGAAAACAGAACTAGATATCGAACTGGATCGACAACAAGCTCTCAAATTGGAAAAAGAACAAAAGTCCCAGTTACAACAACAATATTATTCCACAGTGGCTGAAAAGTTAAATCAGTATATTGTGGATATGAGTCAAGAACAGTTAGAGATAGAAGTTCAAGCGATGTTACAAAGTGTGGCTGACAAAGATATCGAAATCATCACAGCAGATGTTCGTGATCCACAATTAATGTCAGGTGGTTACTTTAGGCAATATCTCAATAAAAAATACTTTTATCATTATACGTTTGACGTATTTATATCAGAAGTAACTGAACATGAAAAAAGAACCACTCTATAGAGTAGTTCTTTTTTACATTTCACTGTGTTTATACTGGAAATTCCTACATTTATTCTGCCAGCTACTGCTAATACAATAATTATTTATTTTGTTGCGCTGACTCCTTTTTGTGCTGCCTGCCAGAACTGTTGATCTTCCATACCTATAGCATACATAGATACCCCGGCAAGATTGTATTGCTGAGAAAGTTTTGCTTTTTGCTCAATACTTGTTGCATCTTCATACCACACCTCATGTTGATCGCCTTGACTATCTGTATAGCGTGCGATCATAGAACCAGAAACGTTATCTCGTTTACCCGTAAGATGATATTTTGCCAGTAAAGCTGGAGTGTCTTTCCAACTGAGCATCACATTTTGATCATCATGTTTTTGTGTAGTCTGTGTAACATTCCAATCATTACCGTATGCTGGTAATCCCATTAATACTTTATTGGAAGGTACTTGCTTTACAGCAAAAGCGAGTGAAGATTGTATCCACTCTTTGCCGGCAGAAGAACCAGGCTCACTCCATACGCCATGTTCATCATAGGTCATCACTTGTAACCAATCTACTGCGCTTCCGATCGCTTTATAATCATAGGCTCCAGACCAGCCATCTTTGGGATCATCTTTCTGTTTGGCCGGTACAGATACCATCGTTTGAAATCCATTAGCTTTCATGACTTTGGCTGTATCGCGTACAAAGGTGCTAAGTGCTTGACGGTCTGCTGGCACAAGAGATTCAAAGTCTAGATTAACCCCTCGATATTGATTTTGTTTGACAGTTTGTAAAAGCCCTGCAATCAGCTTTTTCTTAGCTATAGGGTCTGTTATCACGTCATGTGCTGCTTCTGGATCCCAATCTGTTTCCCCGTAGTTAGAAACAAGCGCAAATGTATCGATCTTCCACTTATTCGCTTGTTGAACAGCTTGCTTAGGAACGCTCCCGATCAGATTGCCAGATCCATCTGTGTTTAATGTATCTGTAGACATTTGATTCATATAACTGTGATATTTATTAAATGCTGCTGGCGATGCATCAGTATAATAACCAAGCACGATAGGTTTTGTCTGTGCTATTGATTTGCCTTTACTACCAGATGCCCATCCAATCGCTGTACAAATCATAAATATACCAACTACGATCATTACAATAAACGTACTTTTTCTAGTCATATGTGTTCCTCTCTACTAACGAGTATGTCTTACAGAGCATATCTTTTATGTTTATCATATAGTACCATTATATTCCATAAATACATATGTCATATATACAATTAAGCTATCACATGGAAAAAGAACAAAAATTTTATGCAACAGTTGCTGAAAAGTTAAATTGATATATTGTAGATATGAGTCAAAAACAATACATATAGAAGTTCAAGCCATGTTACCACGTCTAGCTGATAAAGGCATCGAAATTATTTATCATAGCAGAGTGATCCACCGTTAATGTCAGGTGATTACGTTAGGCAATAGTTGAGCAAAAAATACTTTAGTGATTACACATTTGACGTATGTTAGAAATCAATCAATCTTAAAAAGAGAAGTAGCTATTATAGCCACTTCTCTTTTTGATTACATAGTAGGCGCATAAGCACGAAGAAAAACGCGTACACCTTCAGTAATAATATGCTTCACTTGTTCTTGATCCAAAGCTTCAGGTTTAGGCTGATTAAATACAAGAAGAATAGTTAAAGCAACAAAGTGCTTTACAGCCATACGAGGATCAGGTATATCCAGTAATTTATTTTTTCCAAACTCTATAAATCTTTTGATAATACTTTCCTCTGTTGCTTGATCCATATTTTCATAAAAAGATTCTGGCAAATTAGCAACCTCTACCATAGCTAGGCGAATCAAAGCTTTGTAATCAGATGAACCATTTGCAGAGGCAACAATTTGTTCACAAAATAAAATAAGAGCTTGCTCCAAATCATCAAATTCCAAAAGGTGATCTGAAATCCCTTGTTCAATCATATTCAGAACAGTTACACTCGTTTCTTCCATAACAGCAAGTAATAAGTGTTGTTTATCTCCATAATAATCATACACTGTGCGCTTAGACACTCCTGCTCTATTAGCAACAGCATCAACACTCGATTGATTAAATCCTTCAGATAAAAAAAGTTCTCGTGCTGCCTCAATAATTTTAGCTCGTTTATCTAAAGAACCTTTACGAATCTTTTTATTTTCTATCGTATTCATTCTCATATTCCCCCTTATTAAGTATATTATCAAAATTTGATTCAGATTCCACTTTACTAATTACACTGCACGGTGTAGTATAATTTATAATCTGCTATATTCCAAGGAGGATTTTATACATGGACACTCTATTTTCTTCTGTTGATGTGCTTATTGTTGGAGCTGGGCCTACAGGACTTACACTTGCTTGTGATCTTGCACGTCGACACATTAACCATCGTATCATTGATAAAAATCCCGTCTATAACGTAGCATCACGCTCCAAAGCTATTCAACCTCGTTCACTTGAAGTCGTTGATGATTTGGAAGCGATTGATTACATTTTGGACACAGGTGTTGTAGATTTGCCTGTTCGTTATCATACTCCAGATGGTAAAAGCATAGACAAACCTTCTATTACTGTGGCTGTCAGTAGTAAGTTTGAGACACCTTACCGTAATCCAGTCTGGATTGCTCAATTTGATGTAGAAAAAGCATTACGTGATCGCTATGCTGTTCTTGGTGGTCAAGTCGAGTTAGGTGTAGAAGCTCTAAACCTTGTTCAAGATTTGAATGGAGTAACAGTAACGGTCAAGACACCACAAGGAGAAGAGCAAATTCATGCTCGTTATGTAGTCGGTGCGGATGGTGGTAAAAGTAATATTCGTAAGTTTATTCAATTGCCACTGGTTGGGGAAACATATGATGATGAGCGGTGGTATCTTGGAGATATCCAATTAGAAGGTCTGGATCGTGATCATATTCATATTTGGACATCTTCAGAAGGAATGTTAGGACTAACTCCACTACCCCAATCGAATATTTGGCAACTACAAGCTACTATTTCAACAGAAATTCAAAATCCCGCAGAACCATCATTAGAAATGTATCAAGCTATGTTGGATCAACGTGCTGGTGCCGGTCTTGTTAAGATCACTCATGCATCATGGTTGTCTATTTACCGAGTCAATGTGCGGATGGTGGAATGTTATCATAACAACAGAGTGTTCCTTGCTGGTGATGCAGCACATGTTCATTCTCCAGCAGGAGGTCAGGGTATGAATACAGGTATACAAGATGCTTACAATCTTGGATGGAAGCTAGCCGCTGTCCTTCAAGGAGCAGATGCTACTTTACTGCATACTTATGATGAAGAACGTCGTCCTGTTGCTCAAGCTGTTCTTCAAGATAGTTCTAAGAAAATCAAAGCAATTACTGCAACGGTGACTGAAAGTAGATCCTTGTCGCAATCTTTAAGTACAGTATCCGATGATCTGACAAGCGGGCTTCCTATTTCCTATCGCTCCAGTTCTCTTAATCGTTCATTTACTGGAAAAGATACTCTTCTTTTATTACCTGGAGATCGTGCTCCTAATGCTGATATTATGCAAAACAAAGAATTTTCCGGAAATATTTTTGATCTGCTCCGTGGTACACATTGGACAGTTTTGGCTTTTGTAAATCATACTGATTCTTCTGTATTAGAAAATCTTATTCATGATCAGCTTCGACTATATTGTATACTTCCATCTGATACAAAGAGAACAGATCATATCATTGATCACGCAGGAAATGCTTATCGAATTTACAATATATTAAGTGAAGAACTCCTATTGATCCGTCCAGATGGCTATATTGCACTCCGTACTTCTATAGAAGAATCATCGTCTATTTTACAATATTTAAATTCCATCTATTGCTCACATACTCCAGTGAAATAGAACATATGATGCAAACGAATAAAAAAGAAAAGAAGGGATCACATTAGTCATTCCTTCTTTTCACTCTTTGATCTATATTCTATTGATACATAGCACTACTTATCCATTCACTGGCTGACTCAAATCCAATTGCCGATATTGAATCGCTTCTGCAATATGAACCGCTTGTATCTGCTCCATATTTTCCAGATCAGCAATCGTTCTTGCCAACTTCAAAATTCGATCTCTAGCTCGCATACTCATACCTAATTGTTCAAATGCTGTTTCTAGCAATTGATTACCTGCATCTGATAAGAATGTATACTCACGTAACCATTTACCAGACAATTCACTATTCCAATGAATATCCAAATGCTGATATCGTTTTAATTGAATCTGATGCGCTTGCTCTACGATTGTGCGCATACTAGCCGAATCGTAACCGATATCTTCTGTTCCTGCTTTTGCCCGTTGCCAGTCTTGCTCAGTAGGTCGAGGAACTTCTATTTGCAGATCTATCCGATCTAACAAAGGACCTGATATTTTGGAGCGATAACGAGCAATCTGACTATGGCTACAAGTACAAGGATGAGCCGCATGGGTACTTCCAAGATATCCACAAGGACATGGATTCATTGAACCTGCCAATAAGAAATTAGCTGGGAATGAAAATACCGCTCGCGCACGGCTGATTGTCACTTGATGATCTTCTAATGGTTGTCGCAATACTTCTAATACCGATCTCGGAAATTCTGGCAATTCATCTAAAAATAAAATGCCTTGATGCGCTAGGCTCACTTCTCCCGGCTTGGGTATACTTCCTCCTCCAATCAACCCTGTGACTGTTGTACTGTGATGAGGCGCACGAAAAGGACGTACAGAGATCAATCCAGCGTTAGAGTCTTTGAATCGTCCTGATACACTAAAAATCTTAGTCACTTCCAATGCTTCCGAGTCAGTTAATACCGGTAAAATCGTAGGTAGACGTTTAATTAGCATCGTCTTCCCTGTACCCGGCGGTCCCAGTAACAAAATATTATGCATTCCCGCAGCAGCAATCATCAATGCTCGCTTCACATGTTGTTGCCCAAATACATCTCCATAATCTTCTTGCATCGTTGAAACAGAATGGTTGATATATTGCTTTTTTGATCTTTGCACAAGTAATGGCGGAAGCACTACCACTTTACGTGGATCGGATTTCTTTTTAGTTATACCTGATATATCTTTAACAGATTGAGATGTATTTATAGGATCATTTGAAGACGAGTTGGTCTGGATTTGTTTGACTACAATCTCCGGTTGACCTGGCAAAGACATTCGAAATGATTCGATATGATCCTGCTGAGCAGACTGATCTTTTGGGATAGTAGGCTGATGTGGTGCATTCGCAAATAAATCATTCAAATGATGAATTGCATACACATTGATTCCTTCAACCAATACTGCTTCTGCTGCATTTTCTTGAGGAACCAATACCGATTTCAAACCATGTTGACGAGCTGTATCTACCATTGATAATACACCCGGCACAGGTCGCAATGTACCATCTAATGCTAATTCTCCGATCAGCAACATCTGCTCTGCATCCGGTAATATAATCTGATCACTTGTGGTCAAAATCCCCATAGCAATCGCAAGATCAAAAGCCGATCCTTCTTTACGCAAATCGGCTGGTGCTAGATTAATCGTTACTCGTTGATTAGGAAAAGTAAATCCACAATTTTTGATAGCTGAACGTACTCTTTCGATTGATTCTCGAATAGCTGAATCTGGCAACCCGATAATAACTACCATCGGTAGACCATTCGACAAATCGGTCTCTACTTCAACCATTACTCCATTGATTCCCTGTAAACAAGCGCTAAATAATTTACCATACATACCAAAAAACACCCTTTCTCCAAAACCTTCTAAATCTCGCTCCTGATCACAGTGCGGATATACATGATGGTTTACTGAAAAAGGGTGCTTCCTCTATTTTCAATAGATTTTTATTTTGACATCCATTAGACAAAAGCAGCTACAATATGCTCTAACTCTACTACCTGATATGAATAATTCATCTGAATCGTTATGACATCATATCGGAAAGGAAAATGAGACTGCTGATTCTGATGAGCATAGACTTCAGCCGTTTCACGAATTTGTTTTTGCTTACGCCAATCTACCGATTCAGCAGGTGTACCAAATAGATCACTTGTACGACTGCGCACCTCAACAATCACAATCGTGCCTTCATGATAAGCAATAATATCTAATTCACCACTACGACAGCTCCAATTGCGATAGCCGATCTGATAACCTTGCTGTTCTAAATAGTAAGCTGCTGTATCTTCAGCGATACGTCCTTTATATTTGCGATCATCTGTTTTCACCGACCCCGACCGCCTCGATTCAAATTCTTATCTGCACGATAAATAAAGCTAAGAATTTCGGCAACCAGTTCAAATAATTCACCTGGGATTTGTTGATCAAGATCAAGCTTGGACAATACTTCTACCAAAGCAGAATCTTGTTGAACAGCGACACCAGCTTCTTTGGCTTTCTCAAGAATACTTTCAGCGATACGCCCTTTTCCTTTGGCGACTACTACTGGAGCTGTATTCTGATTCGGATCATATTTGAGGGCAACTGCTCTTTTGGCTCTCATGGCCATATCGTCTTTGGGTTTATTCATATTTTCATATCCACCCCTTTGTAATCAGGCGGTGCATACCGTTGTAAAAGATCGCTATCTGACATGCCAAGACTATTGTCGTTCACTGTATCTGATCGAACTGGCATCGTATCTACTTTGAGCGATAGCAATTGGTATCCGAGCGCTCCCATAGCGCTAGCCATCTCTTCGCGTTTACTTTCGACAAGCGGAGCAAGCTGTTCTAGATCATTATGCACTTTAAGAGTCACAATTTTGTCTACTACATGCACATCGACAAGTGTTGGTCCTAATGAATGCATATCGAGATCGAACCATAGACGGCAGTTAGAAGCGTCTAGTTCTCCTTTAGGGCCACGACGAGACTGAATCTGTACAGAAGCCGTTTCTTGTCCATCCGGCCCTCTAAACGGGACAAACATCGTCACTTGTGCAAATGGTGCTGTACGATCAGTATTTAATAATAACTGCTGACCGGTTAATTGTTGAACCAATTGTTGTGCAGCATCTTTCAGTGCAGGTGGCACATCATCTGCGGCAGTTAATTGAAGCAAAAGCCCTTTTAAAGTATCTTGAGCTTTACTAACCGCATCATCTGTATGAGAAGCCATCTGTTGAGCGATATGAGCCGGATTGGTGGCTTCTAGACTATTAGGATTTTTCAATAGAGCAGCATTCGGTAGAAGATCATCTGTTGGTACATTTTGCCCGTTCACTACTGTCTGTGCATTGGTAGTAGCTTGTTTGCTATTCGCTGGATTGTTTAATTCTATTTCTGGATCTATTAGTAAATCATTAGCTACTGTTTGTTGCAGTGCATTCGGATTCGCAGAATTCGCAACACGAGACGCAGGTAATTGCTCTTCTACTCCATTATTTAATGTACTATTCAGTACATTAGGCGCAAGAGCTGGATTTCCATTACGAGACGTTGCCGGATCTAAAGATGCCTGTGCTTGCGTTAGCCCATTAGCATTTAGAGATGCTGGTGTCTGCTCAGTGCGTGTAGTTACTGCTTCAGGTGAAGGGTTATTGACACTTGCACGTACCATCTGTTGTTCATGCTCTGCTCCTAGTAATTTCAATACACGACCTAACCAGGGTTCTGTGGTTTGCACTTTGGGATTGACTGTTGATGCTGTATTTGTAGAGTTCGCTGTAACAGGTTCGGCATCATCTGTTGTTGCAGATAACGATGGGCTAACCGTTGTCGAAGCAGATGGAGTGATATCATCTGCTTGTTGTGCTTGAGTATTGACTGTTGCCATCGTCGCAAATGCTGTTGGTGCTTGAGACACAGTAGGATTCGGTACAGCTGGTGAAGTTAATTTACCACCAGTCGCATCTGTAGCCTGATCTCCAGATTGAGCCACTATACTTCCTAATTGATCAAGCACAGTCTGTAATTTTCCCAGTAAAGCAGACGTTGTGTTATTGCTTTGTGCTGGATTGGTATTTCCGTTAACTGCCGGGTTATTTCCAGATGTGTTTGAAGATACAGTCTCTGGATCTTGATTGGCATTTGTGCCTGTATTTACATTGGCTGCATTGTCTTGTACTTGTGGCACTGTAGCACGAACAAGATTATCCAGATTACTTAATAGATCATGAAGCGGAGGTCCGAATATCGCTTGTTGTAGACCGCTCACGCTTTGCGCTGTAACAGGTAGACCTCGCTGAATAGCTACAGCCGCAGATTGTACCCATTCTCCTACAGGTACACCGGCTGGCTTTTGAGAAAGAGTAGCTTGTATATTTTTGACGTTATCTGCATTAAGTGTGATACCGGATGCTCTCATTTGAGTAATCATTTCACGATTTTCTTTGGTATCTGGTAAATTAAACGAATCTAATACTTCTCCCATAGATGCATTAGGTAAAGGATTCGCTGGATTTCCTGCTACAGGTTTGAGCACAGGCATTCCATCTTGATCAGGAGGCTGTACTTGTAGTAAAGTGGTTGCGCCTTGTTGTAAAGGAGTCTCTAATTTGGCTCTTACTTTGACTCCTTGAATTTGGACAACAGCTTCTTGTCCATCTTCAGATACGCTTGTCACCACTCCGCGGACAACTTGCCCTTCTTTCAATTCCATTTGTCGTGCTTCACCTGGTTTGCTATCTCCTATAAGTCCACGGAATAGTGATCCAATATTCATAGTAATCCCTCCTATCATTGTTTCTACTTGAGCGTTGCCTACATTGAGGTATAGATAACAAGTAGACTATAAATAAATTCATAGTAATACAGACAATTTATAGTCTATGCTTATGTATATTTTGATTTAACATTCGTCTGCTTGATTATCTTATTTATCGGTTAAAAAGGCATTGATCATGAGCGCCTATCTGTACAAAAAAAGAACCCGCTCTTTATAGTAAGATGCGGGTTCTTCCCTTAGCATGTCTATTTCTATCTTCACATAAAGTAATATAGATGCATGATAAATCATTCTATACTATAATTCAATACTTTTATGCTTAAAATAAAGTAGGTTGTTCTAGTAACAAATTACCTAAAAAGCTTTTGCGATGTAATGGTGTGATGCCCTGCGCGATAATCTGAGCACGATGAACTTTGGTCGCATATCCTTTATGTCCGGCGATTCCGTAGCCAGGATATTGCTCTTCCCATTCACCTACACACAGACGATCACGAGTGACTTTAGCAATAATGGAAGCTGCTGCAATACTATGACTATTCGCATCTCCTTTGATAATAGAACGTTGCGGAATATCCAGATCAACCTTTTCAGCATCGACTAGAATATAGTCAGGAGATACGCTTAATTGTTGCAAAGCGATCTTCATTGCTAATCGAGCGGCTTGCTTAATATTGATCTCATCAATCGTTGCTGCATCAACATAACCTACACCTACAGCAAGTGCTTGCTCCATAATCTGATCATAGAGTTGCTCACGCTTTTTCTCAGATAGCTTTTTGGAGTCGTTCACGCCTTCAATGATTACACCTTCTGGCATAATCACCGCAGCAGCGATCACATCTCCAAATAGACACCCTCGACCCACTTCATCTACACCAGCAATATAATGGTAACCTTCCAGTAGACATTCACGTTCATACTTTAACAATTCTGACATGATGATTCCTCCAATACTTAAGGAGTCTCCATGGAGATTCGTCCCATTTTACCTGCACGCAATTCACGTAATATGACTTTGGATGCTTTTTCTAAATCAATACGTCCACCGCTCATTAAGCAACCACGTTTGCGTCCGATTTCTTCCATAATTTCTACGATTTCATTCGGATTTTCAAAATCTTGTGGTTGTTCAGATAATTCAAAACGTTCAGCGATATTGTCCCAATAATGCTGACAGATGTATTTCATACCGAAGTAAGCAACATCTTCTACATTTAGAATTTCTTCACGAATAGCGCCTGTTACAGCCAGCTTATAACCGATAATTTGATCTTCAAATTTAGGCCATAGAATACCTGGTGTATCTAGCAATTCCATTTCTGTTCCTACTTTGATCCATTGTTGTCCTTTGGTTACACCTGGACGATCACCTGTCAAAGCAATACTTTTTCCAGCAAGGCGATTGATTAGTGTCGATTTACCCACATTCGGAATACCTACAATTAATCCGCGCATAGGACGTTGATTCATTCCTTTAGCTGCACGTTTGTCGCGCTTGTCTTTGAGCAATACTTTAGAGCGTTCAGCAATTTCTTTGATACCTTGTCCGCTTGCTGAGTCTAAAGGAAGAACAGCATGTCCTTCTTGCTTAAAATATTCAACCCATTCGGCAGTTACTTTAGGATCAGCCAAATCGGATTTGTTCAAAATAATCATTCTCGGTTTGCCCTGCAAAATCTCATCAATCATCGGATTACGACTGGAGAGTGGCAGACGTGCATCTACGAGTTCAATAACCATATCGATCAATTTAAGCTTCGATTCGATCTGGCGGCGTGCTCTTGTCATATGTCCGGGAAACCATTGAATAGCCATCGGTTTTCCCCCTTACTTCTTTAAATTAGCTGTCCATATATGTTAGGCAGCTTTATTGTTCAACCCACTTCGCATCACTAAACGGCCAGAAAATAACATCTGCACGTCCAATAATATCTCCAAGCGGTATATAACCGATCATACGACTGTCTTGACTGTTGGAGCGATTATCTCCCATAACAAATACATGACCTGCTGGTACTGTTCCATCAGGGAAGTTCTCTGTTGGGAAATTATTGATATTATAATCGCTACCTTGTGCATGTGCCTTATCTAATGCAGCTTGGATATAAGGCTCACTGATTTCTTTACCATTAACGGTTACTTTGTCGCCTTCTACTTTGACGGTATCTCCAGCAACAGCAATTACACGTTTGATAAAGTCACGATTTTGAGAAGGTACTTTTAGTACAACCACTTCTCCAGGTTGCGGGGTACGGATATCATACAGAATTTTGTTCACGATCACACGTTCACCTGTATGAAAATTCGGTTGCATGGATGGACCGTCTACAATAAACGGTTCAAACAAGAACCAGCGGATAACGACAACGAGCAACAAAGCAACCACGATCGCTTTGATCCACTCTTTCGTTTCACTTTTCTTTTTCTTTTCAGGTTGAATCGTTCCTGAATCTGGAGTTCCCGTGTTGACAGGTTCTTGTACTTCTGTCGTATTTGCTGCATGTACTTCATTGTTAGATGGTTTTGTGTCTTGCTCCATAGGCCATGCCTTCTTTCCTGGTTGAATTGGCGCTTTGTATATGTACTGACTACCATATTCGGCTAAGCCTTATGTAGTGTATACCAAGTACCTATACGATTTCACTCTATCTATTTTACACACAATTTTATAAAAACCAAATTTTGAAGGATTCTATTCGTCAAGAAATACAAAAAATCCCGTCTACAGCCGTGTATAAAGGCTGTCCGGCGGAATCGGATGTTAATCATTTTTATAAATAACAGCTTAAAAATAACGAAAAGGGCTTGTTTCACCAAGCCCTTCTCAATCGCGTATCCGAAAGGATTAACGACGCAATTCTTTAATTCTAGCTGCTTTACCGCGAAGCTCACGAAGATAGTACAATTTCGCACGGCGAACTTTACCACGACGAGCTACTTCTAGTTTATCGATTTTAGGTGAATTTACTGGGAAAGTTCTTTCCACACCTACACCGTAAGAAATTTTACGTACTGTAAAAGTTTCACCGATGCCGCCACCTTGGCGTTTGATTACAACTCCCTCGAACAACTGAACACGTTCGCGAGTACCCTCAATTACCTTAACATGCACTTTTAAAGTGTCTCCTGCACGGAAATTAGGGATATCTTTACGAAGTTGATCTTGAGTAATTTCTTGAATGATATTCATTAATAACTTCCTCCTTCCACACAGATGTTCATACGTCTCAGGGAATAATTCCTCATCATTGATCGTAGAGGACCATCAGATTCACACAACAGTCTAATACTATCATAGAACATCATAAAATAACAATACTTTTTCAAAAAAATTATAAAATAGCTGATTATTTGAGATCAGCTATAAGTATGCCTCGTCATTGCCGCTTACTCAAAGTCGCTATGTTCTAATAAAGATTGCAGACTTTTCAAGCGATTGATTTCTTGCTCAAATAGATAATGATCGGTTAAGCGACTATTTTCTAATGTGCGAAGTCTGGCTGTTTTTTGGTGATCGATACTGCGATCAATTAATTTTACTACTGTATTGCGACCGCTATAATCAGCAATAAAATATTTTTTATATGATTCGACTTCAATATAGATCAGATGTGTAAATTCCGGTAATAAATGATTCAGTACGATCGTAGCATCATGCTCTACAAACTCTTTATTTAACACCGAAGCATATCCTTGACTGCGCAAGTCACTGCTTAACCGATCTAACCATTGTGAATACTCCTTCTGCAATTCATTCATGATGTCTGAACTCCTATCTTTGTTACCTTGTTATGAGCGCTCTTACTGTAGGCTCAGTCTTATGCTCTAAATGATGACTTGAGCTTATTTATTGTTGCACCTATGTATATAGGGTATACATAAAAAAGAATTTCCCTATAAGGGATCGATGAAGATCTTCCTACAGCGAAATTCTGATGTATATTTAGTTACGCTGATTTTTGAGCCACTCGCGCTCTTTGATTGTCAAATCAGCCTGTTCTAACAATTCGGGACGACGTTCTAATGTACGCAGTAACGATTGTTCACGCCGCCACTTCTCGACATTGGCATGATGACCGGATAATAAAATATCAGGTACTTTCATTCCTCTATATTCTACAGGACGCGTATAATGTGGATATTCTAACAGCCCTGTACTAAATGAATCGGTCACTGCACTGTTAGCATTTCCTAATACCCCTGGTAAAAGGCGCACAATACTGTCTACAGCCGCCATAGCGGGTATTTCCCCACCGGTAAGTACATAATCACCGATTGATATCTCATCGGTCACCAGATGCTCTCTAATGCGCTCATCATAACCTTCATAATGACCACAGATAAAAATCAAATGTTCTTCTTGAGCAAGCTCTTCAGCTTTGTACTGCGTAAATGGCTCTCCCTGTGGACACATCAAAATAATACGTGGAGATGTAGAAGTAGACGCAGGTGCTAAATCTTCTACAGCGTCAAAAATAGGCTCTGGCTTGAGCACCATTCCTCCGCCTCCACCATAAGGTGTATCGTCTACAGTACCATGTTTGCTTTTAGAATACGTGCGGAAATTAATAGCATTCAATTCTACAATGCCTTTAGCTGCTGCTTTACCCAGAATGCTAGAACCAAAAACACCGGTAAACATTTCTGGAAATAACGTCAGCACATCAATCTTCATCATTCCAAAAGACCTTCCATCACATGGATCAGTACTTTTTTCTCTTCTACATTAATATCAAGCACGACATCATGGATATAAGGAATCAATACTTCTTCGCCTTTATCTGGACGGACGACCCATACATCATTAGCACCCGGTTTTAAAATATCTACGATTTTACCGATTTTGGTTCCTTCTTCAGTAAATACTTCACAATCTAGAATCTCGTGGAAATAAAATTCGTCTTCTTCTAGCTCGATCGTATCATCTTTAGATACTTTCAATGTCCAGCCTTTATATTTCTCTACTTCGTTAATATTGCTGAATCCTTTAAAACGAACCACATACATATTTTTTTGCAAACGAGAGCTTACAATTTGAACTTCTAATTTACTGCCATTTTCTTCATTGATCATCCATAGCTTTTTACCTTCTGCAAAGCGAATTTCAGCAAAATCGGTATTTGGATAGATTTTGAGTTCTCCACGGATGCCATGTGTATTAGCTACTTTACCTACCGTTAAAAATTGTTCAGTCATGTTATTCTCCTCTAACAAATAATCTATCATTGATGCTATATTACCTTAAATTTGATTGAAAATGTACGAAAAAGGGCTAGGACATCATCCTAACCCTCTTTCGTATATTTTTAAGACATTATATCAACGGTCACCCGTTTATTAGTCTTGACTGCTGCTGATGTAACGACCGTGCGGAGAGCCTTGGCGATACGTCCTTGCTTGCCGATAACTTTACCGGCATCGTCCGGATGGACGCTAAGTTCGTATACGATCAAGTTCTCTTTTTCCACAACGTTCACTTTTACATCATCGGGATGATCCACGAGAGCTTTAGCAATAACCATTACTAATTGTTCCATAGATTCTCCTCCGAATCAGCAATTATTTTTGCTGTTTAAGCTCATGAAACTTTTTCATAACGCCCGCTTTGCTAAGCAAGTTGCGAACGGTATCAGAAGCTTGTGCTCCTTGTTGAAGCCATTGAAGAGCTTTTTCCTCATCAATCTTAGTTACAGAAGGTTCTGCAATTGGATTATAAGTACCGATTTCTTCGATGAAACGGCCATCACGAGGGGACCGAGAATCGGAAACCACGATACGATAGAAAGGCGCTTTATGAGCACCGATGCGTTTTAGACGAATACGTACTGCCACGAAAATTCACCTCCTTCAAATTAGTTCAATAGTATATACATTGCATTTCCTGGGCTTAACGGAAAGGAAATTTCATTCCTTTGCCACCCATTTTTTGCATTTGTTTCATCATTTTATTGTTTTTGCCGCCGCCCTTAGGATCCATCATATCCGAGAACTGCTTCATCATACGGCGCATCTCATCGAACTGCTTGATCAGACGGTTTACTTCTGCAACAGACGTTCCGCTCCCTGTAGCAATCCGCTTACGACGACTATGATTAATCACTTCTGGATGTTGTTTCTCCTGAACAGTCATCGACTGAACAATCGCTTCGATACGTCCTACTTGCTTATCATCTACTTGTAGATTTTGGTTTTTCATTTTTCCCATACCAGGAATCATGTCCATAATCTGATCAAGCGGTCCAAGCTTTTTCACTTGATCCATTTGCTCTAAGAAATCTTCAAATGTGAACTCGGCATTACGCATTTTGCGTTCCATTTCTTTTGCCTTGTCTTCATCGATATTCATTTGAGCTTTTTCGATCAGTGATAACATATCACCCATACCTAGAATACGTGAAGCCATACGTTCTGGATGGAAAGCTTCCATAGCGTCTAGCTTTTCACCAAGTGTTGTGAATTTAATCGGGCAACCTGTTACGGCTTTGACAGACAATGCTGCACCACCACGAGTATCTCCATCAAGCTTGGTCAATACTACACCTGTTAATTGCAATTGACTGTTAAAGTTCTCGGCTACATTGACTGCATCCTGACCTGTCATCGCATCTACAACTAACAGCACTTCGTCTGGATTCGTTAATTCATGAATCTGACGCAATTCATCCATTAATTCTTCATCAATATGCAAGCGACCTGCTGTATCAATAATCACGTAATCATTATTGTTGTTTTTGGCTTCTTGCAACGCTTGACGAGCAATTTCAACTGGACTTGTCTGATCTCCCATTGTAAATACAGGCGCATTGATTTGCTCTCCCAGTACTTGCAACTGCTTGATCGCTGCCGGACGATAAATATCGCCTGCAACCAGTAGTGGACGATGATTTTGCTTTTGAAGCATTTTAGCTAGTTTACCGGATGTGGTTGTTTTACCAGCACCTTGCAAACCAACCATCATAATCACTGTTGGTGGTTTGGCTGCTTTGGCAAGTTTGGACTGTGTTCCACCCATCAACTCGGTCAATTCTTTATTAACAATGTCAATAATAACCATGCCAGGTGTGAAGCTTTCCATCACATCTGTACCGACCGCTTTTTCTTTTACTTTGGAAATGAATTCTTTAACGACTTTGAAATTAACGTCTGCTTCAAGCAACGCTAACCGTACTTCGCGCATTGCTTCGTTTACATCTTCTTCAGATACTTTACCTTTACCGCGAAGTTTGCTAAATACGTTTTGCAGTCGTGTTGTTAAGCTTTCAAATGCCATGTGTCTTCACCTCCGTTTATTTCACCTAAATGTACTACGTGTGTATCTATATCGAATATCGTTACATGTATAAGTATATATGAATTAATCGTTACCTTCCAAGCGCTCTACGATATCCATCATATGCGATTGCTGATCATGCGCTATCCCGCTTGTAGATAATGTGTTTTTAAGTTCTTCTAGGTCGCGTAAACGACGATAATGCTTTTCCATCAAACCAAGCTTTTCTTCATACATCTCTAATACTTGCTCGGCACGTTTGATATGTTCGTACACCGCTTGTCGACTAATACTGAACTCTGCGGCAATCTCTCCAAGAGAGTAATCATCATGAAAATAGTATTTAAGGAACATCTGCTGTTTGTCTGTAAGCAGAAGCTCATAGAAATCAAATAATGAATTAACACGGGTCGTTTTATCGAGCCGATTCTCTTGACTCATCTGGGGCACTCCCTCCGTCAAGGAAAAACACTTTACACCTCATCAACGTTCTATATCATAGCAAAAAATAAAATAAGATGTCAAGCATAATTACTTAACATCTTATTACTTTTATAAATGGAACCAAAATATTGATATTTTAAGACCAAAATATGAACTTTTTAGGTCGATTTCATTCTTATAGATGAATCGGCAACACATAAAATAAAATCATAAAGAAATGCAAAATGCTTCCTGCGAGTACGAATAGATGCCAGACCGCATGATGAAAAGGAAATCCGCGCCATACATAAAAGATCGTTCCGAGTGTATACATCAGTCCACCAATAGCGAGTAAAATAATACCACCACTTGCCATATTGGTCGTTAACGGTTCCCAAGCGACAACGATTAACCAGCCCATTAAAATATAAAAAATCGTCGACATAAATAAAAACCGTTTGACGAAATACGCTTTAAACGCACAGCCCAAAATAGCTATACCCCATACGATTCCAAAAATACTCCAACCTAGAACTCCTTTAACAACAATAAGCATTAAAGGTGTATATGTGCCTGCAATAAATAGATAAATCGCTGAATGATCAAAAATTTCAAACAAATCTTTGGCTTTGCCATCTCTAAATCCATGAACCAATGTTGAGCTAATATATAACAGCAACATACTAACTCCATAAATCGTAAAACTGACTACATGCCATGGGCTACCTTTTAATGTAGCAAATACAATCAAAATAACAAGGGCAGCAATACTAAGAGCAGCTCCTATACCATGAGTTACAGCATTAGCTACTTCTTCTTTACGGCTATAAGTATGTGTATCAGCCATAATTCACTTCCTTTCTCCTAACCAATATCCCAAATCTACTATATCTACTTGATGCGTAAAGGTTATGTATACCAAACGAATTGGTGTCTATTAGATATAAAAAAACAGTAGCCAGCGAACGTTATCTCTTATTATAATGTTCGACGGCTACTGTCTGAAATGATATATCTTATACTTCTAGTATAACGTAGTTGCTAATTCAGATGCTAGTTTTGCTATTCTTACTTACTCTTTAGAGTCGGCTTGTTCTGTCTCTTCCTCTTCTTGAATCAAACCAGCAAATAGAGCATGTACAAATTGCTCACTATCAAATGGTTGTAGATCATCGATCTTCTCACCCAAACCTACAAATTTCACAGGTAAATCTAATTCTTGACGAATCGCAACAACAATTCCGCCTTTAGCTGTTCCATCTAACTTGGTCAGTACCAGACCAGTCACGCCACTTTTCTCACCGAATAATTTAGCCTGACTTAATGCATTCTGACCTGTTGTCGCATCCAATACCATCAGTACTTCATGCGGAGCGTCTGGAATTTCACGTTGAATAACACGGAAAATTTTATTCAACTCATCCATTAGATTACTTTTATTTTGTAAACGTCCTGCGGTATCACATAACAATACATCTGCTCCACGTTGCTTAGCTGCACGTACAGCATCGTACATTACGGCTGCCGGATCAGAACCTGATTGTTGCTTGATGACTTCTACCCCTGCACGTTGACCCCATACTTCTAATTGCTCGATAGCGCCGGCACGGAATGTATCTCCTGCTGCCAGTAGTACTTTTTTGCCTTCTTGTTTGAAACGGTGCGCCATTTTACCAATTGTTGTTGTTTTACCAACACCATTCACACCAACAAATAGAATGACTGTAATTCCACTTGGTTGCATGTTTAAGCCTGTATTTTCGTTTCCACGAAGTAAACCTGTTAATTTCTCAGATAATACAGGTTGTAGTTCAGCAGCATTTTCGATTCTACGAATACGCACTTCATCACGAAGATCATCAATCAGTTCCATCACTGTGTTGACGCCCACATCTGCTCCAATTAGGATCTCTTCTAATTCTTCATAAAATTCTTCATCGATTTTTTTGCGACGAATCACAAGGTCAGATACTTTTTCGACAAACCCTTTACGTGTTTTTTCCAGACCATCACGGAACTGTTTGGTTACTGTTTCTGTTTTTGTAGAAATACTGTCTTTTAACTTTTTAAAAAAGCTCATGAGATTCCTCCAGATGATCTATAGTGTAAAGTGCTTAATATCAAGATATCTACCGATCCTATACATCCCGTTAGATATCTTAACGGTATTGATGTTACTTCAATCGTTATCGCTGTATACGAATATGCTGTCGTTCAAAAAAATGATTATTACGCAATATCTGCTTCTTCATCATCTAATTTGACCGAGACTAGCTTCGATACGCCGCCTTCTTCCATCGTGACTCCATAGAGCACGTCAGCTTCTTCCATAGTCCCTTTACGATGAGTGACTACGATAAACTGGGTAAGTCCTGAAAACTCTCTTAAATACTGTGCAAACCGCACTACATTTGCTTCATCAAGTGCTGCTTCTACTTCATCCAGTACACAGAACGGTACAGGTTTGACTTGTAAAATTGCAAATAATAATGCCATCGCAGTTAAAGCTCGTTCGCCACCAGAAAGCAGTTGTAGATTTTGCAATTTTTTACCCGGTGGTTGTGCCACAATATCAATCCCTGTTTCTAGCATACGTTCAGGATCAATCAATACAAGATCAGCACGACCGCCTCCGAACAATTTACTGAAGACCGTTCCAAATTGACCACGAATCGCATCGAATGTAACTTTGAAACGTTTGGACATTTCTTCATCCATTTCGCGAATCACTTGATATAGCGTTGTTTTGGCTTCAACCAGATCATTTTGTTGAAGTGTTAAAAACTCATAGCGTTCATTGACGCGTTGATATTCTTCGATCGCTCCTAGATTGACTTCACCCAAGTTGGTAATTCTAGATTTGAGATGACGTACCTCTTTTTCAGCGAACTCGATATCTTCAGGTAATTCATAATCTCTTTTTGCCATTTCGTAAGTGAGTTCATAATCTTCGCGTAATTTAGCTAGAATATTTTCCAACTCTACATCCAGACGATTGACTTGAATCTCTATTTTGCGAAGTTCATCTTCAACGACTTTGAGTTCATTTCGTTGTTCGCGCGTTTCGTTTTCTTCCAACTCTAACTTTTGTTGTAATCGCGCACGTTCTGCACGTTTTAACTCTAGTTGTTCGCTGGTCTCTGTACGTTTACGGCGTAGACGTTCCAATTCTTCACGCTGACGCTTTTGTTCTCGTTCATTTTTTTCCAAATCTTTGACAATCACAGCCAGTTGATCACGATTGCTCTGTAACTCCTGACCATAATCTTGCGATTCTTCCTGTGAACGAGACAACTGCTCTTCCAGCGAAAATATTTCCTGACTGAGCTTACCTTCACGAATTTTGAGATCAGTCACTTTTTCTTGCAATTGCTCTTTAGCAGACTCATTTGATTTACGCATTTTTTCTGCATTTTGAATACCGTCTTGAATCGCCTGCTCTTGCTTTTGCAATTCAATCAGTTTCTGTTCTGCTTCTTTACGAGCTTTCGCAATAGCTGCTAACTCTTCGGTATAGCTGCTTTTCTCTTGCCCGTATAATTCATATTGTTCATTCACATGACGTAACTCATGTTCAATTTGTTTGAGTTCACCTGCAACTTGCTGTTCTTCTGTACGTTTGCGATCACCATCTGCTCGCAATTGATCCAGACGATTTTCATGATCTTGTAATCGTTTTTGCACATCGATAATTTCTTTTTGCAGACGTTTGACTTGAGATTCACTTTCAACAATCTCATGTTCTAGTTGATCAAGTTGACGCTTACGTCCCAGTAGATTGTTGTTCTTTTTGTGTTGACTACCACCGGTCATCGATCCACCCGCGTTCACCACATCACCTTCAAGCGTGACGATCCGGTAACGGTAACCTAATTTCCCTGCTATACGGTTGGCTTGTTCTAACGTCTCTGCTATAACTACACTACCGATCAGACTGCCTACGATCGCTGCATAACGCTCATCATAACCTACAAGCTCAGCACCGATACCAACAAAACCTTCTGCATTTTCAGCAAGTCGTTTGTCATTGTCTTGCATCTTACGCGGACGAATAACATCTAGTGGCAAAAATGTAGCTCTGCCTAATTGACGTTGCTTCAAAAAAGCGATCGCTTTACGCGATACTTCTTCATTTTCCATAACGACATGCTGTACGGACGCGCCTAGTGCTGTCTCCATAGCCAGTTCTAATTTTTCAGGAACTGTAATAAGTTCAGCAACAGCTCCGTGTACACCTTGAAGCTGAGAATTGCGTGAAGCTTTGAGTACTTCTTTGACTCCTAACATAAAGCCTTCAAAATCTTCTTGCATTTCCTGCATCGTATCACGGCGAGATATCAACGCTTCACGGCGCTGTTCCCATTTGCGAATAGCTGTCTGCATTTCTTCGCCAGACTTTTGCAATTTATGCAATTGCTCACTATGTTGAATATAATCAACACGTACTTTAGCGATTTCTTTGGCTAACTTATCGGTTTGTACCGCAGAAGCGGCTTTGCTATCTTCAAGCCGTTTTTTCTCGGTCTGCCATTTACCCGATTCGCTTTCAGCTCGTACCATCCGCCGCTGAGTATTCTCTGTCTGTTGATCAGCATACCGAATTTCATTACGAGCTTGTGCCATTGTATTCATCAATTCTAAAAGTTCACCTTTTAAACTTTCTTCTTGATGCTGTCCAATACCACCATTGATCTGCAACAAACTATTTTCTTCTTGAGCAATCATTTGTTGTAGTTCATGTAACTGCTTGGTTAATGTTGCAAATTTGGTCTGTAGCTGTTGACTTTCATCTGTGCGCTGACTGGTACGTTCTTCGCTACGCTCTAACGCTACACCTAATTGCTTTTGATTTTGCTCTAAATTAAGGCGGCGTTCTTTGAGTAATTCGCCCAGACCTTCAGACTTCTCTGTCTGCTCGCTATATTGCAACAACAGTCCTTGTAATGTTTCTACGGCTTCTTCAGCTTCACGTAGAGCACCACGTTCATTTTCAAGCTTCTCATCATGACCGGATACTACACTAGCTAGTCGTTGTTGTACTTTTTCCAGTTCAGCCATTTTGGCACTTGCTGTACTCCAAGCTGTATGAATCCGTTCAATCCCATGAACATAGAGAGAGATTTCTTTATGTTTAAGTTCTTCTTTCAGTTCTTTGAAATGAATCGCTTTGGTCGATTGTTCTTTGAGCGGTTCTATTTGATCTTCAAGCTCATGCACAAGATCATAAATACGCAATAAATTTTGCTCGGTATCATCTAATTTGCGAACAGCGTCTTTTTTACGAGATTTGTATTTTACAATACCTGATGCTTCTTCAAAAATACCCCGTCGATCT
Source organism: Paenibacillus sp. PsM32 (assembly GCF_030433815.1). NCBI lineage: Bacteria > Bacillati > Bacillota > Bacilli > Caryophanales > Paenibacillaceae > Paenibacillus > Paenibacillus sp. PsM32. Next base: position 147,562 of record NZ_JARUWY010000001.1, read on the forward strand.
TCAGAACGAGTACTTAGTATTTCTTCGATCCGTCCTTGCCCGATAATCGAATACGCTTCTTTTCCGATTCCTGTATCCATAAATAACTCGGTGATATCTTTGAGACGACACGATTGTTTGTTGATCAAATATTCGCTATCTCCACTACGATGTACACGACGCGTAATCGTGACTTCACCGAAATCAAGTGGTAATGTCTGATCTTCATTGTCGAGTGTCAGCGATACTTCTGAATAGCTGACTGCTTTTCGACTATCGCTACCTGCAAAAATGATATCTTCCATTTTGCCACCACGAAGAGACTTGGCACTTTGCTCACCAAGCACCCAGCGGATTCCGTCAGATATGTTACTTTTACCGCTACCGTTTGGTCCGACAACGGCGGTAATGCCTTTTACAAATTCCATTTCTGTCTTATCAGCAAAAGATTTAAATCCTGCTAATTCTATTCTTTTCAGGAACATAGTTCGTTGTTCACCTCTACTGCTATTGTAGCATAATTACCTGCTGCTTCATCAATGGAAAAAGAGCAAAAAGCGGTCGATGCCTCTTGATTCACGCAAGCTGGCTGTGACTGCTCTTTGCTCTTTGTTTGTCCTGTAATTGTCAGAAAAGAGAACGGTTATTTCAACTTCAACCGATTCAATGCCGCGGCAGCTGCCCGTTGCTCTGCTTCTTTTTTAGAACGCCCGGCTCCCTGACCTAAACTCTCTTCTCCCATACATACTTCCGAGACAAACTCCCGCTCATGTGCAGGGCCTTTCTCTTCAATAATACGATACTCCAGTACTCCCATATTGTGATGCTGAGTTAATTCCTGAAGCTCGGTCTTGAAGTCCATCATCTGGAACTGCCCACCTGGAGAAATGCCTGAGAATACATGTGCGTTTAGAAAAGACTTCACAGCTTCTAAGCCTTGATCCAGATATAATGCTCCAATAAAAGATTCAAAAACATCAGCGAGCAGTGCTGGACGCTGACGTCCGCCTGTCAATTCTTCTCCTTTGCCAAGCAAAACGTATCTGCCAAAGTCGAGCGCTTCTGCAAATTTCACTAACGAAGGTTCGCATACAATCGCTGCACGCAATTTCGTAAGTTCACCTTCAGGACGCTCAGGATATGCATTGTACAGGTACTCCGACACTGTCAATTCCAAAACCGCATCGCCCAAAAATTCGAGACGCTCATTATCTTGATGCTGACTAAACCGATGTTCATTCACATAAGAAGCATGAGTGAACGCCTGTTTGAGCAATTGACGGTTTTGAAATTGGATTTGAATTTGCTGTTGTAGCTGTTTCACATCTCCGTTCAAGAAACTGACTCCTTACACTTCAAATTTCTTCAGGATGATTGAGGCATTGTGCCCCCCGAATCCAAAAGAGTTGGACATTACTACATTCAAATCTGCTTTACGCGCTTCATTCGGCACATAGTCTAAATCACATTCAGGATCTTGATCATGCAAATTGATCGTTGGAGCAATAATCTGATTTTCTAAAGATAGTGCACAGATTACAGCTTCGATACCACCAGCTGCTCCTAATAAATGACCTGTCATCGACTTGGTCGAACTTACAGCGATGTTATACGCATGATCGCCTAATGCCAATTTGATTGCTTTCGTTTCGGACTTATCGCCTACAGGAGTAGATGTACCATGAGCATTGATATAATCAATATCTTCCGGTGTAATTCCTGCACTGCGAATTGCCATTTTCATACAACGAGCTGGGCCATCAGGATCAGGCTCTGTCATATGATGAGCATCTGCGCTTAATCCATAACCGATTACTTCAGCATAGATATGAGCACCACGCTTTTGAGCATGTTCCAACGATTCAAGAATCATGATTCCTGAACCTTCACCCATTACAAATCCATCACGACCGGTATCAAACGGACGACTTGCTGTTGTTGCTTCATCGTTGCGTGTAGACATCGCACGCATCGCACAGAAACCACCCAATCCCGAAGGACGAATCGTTGCTTCAGCACCACCAGTGATCATAACGTCTGCTTCACCATCACGAATAAACTTAAATGAATCTCCAATCGCATGACTACCACTTGCACAAGCACTTACAGGAGCCAAGTTTGGTCCTTTTGCGCCGTGAAGAATAGACACATGACCAGAAGCCATATTAGCGATCATCATTGGAATAAAGAATGGACTAATCCGTTTTGGTCCTTTTTGCATCAGAATAGCATGTTGATCTTCAAACGTTCCTAGACCACCAATACCAGATCCGATAATAACCCCTACACGTTCAGGATCAGTATCTTCTGCAATATTAAGCTTACTGTCTTTTAATGCTTCTACAGTTGCTGCTTCTGCAAATTGAACAAAACGATCCATTTTGCGCGCTTCTTTGCGTTCCATATAATCTTCTGCATTGAAGTCTTTGACTTCGGCAGCAATTTGCGTAGGATAGCCACTGACATCAAAACTTTCAATGGTACTTACACCGGATTGACCGGTAATAATATTATTCCAAAATGTATCTTTATCTTTACCAAGGGAAGTCATAACTCCCAAGCCTGTAATTACTACTCTATGCTTCAAACACATTCACCTCTATATCGACTGCATGTGTATATTTTTTGTTCCATCCAAAAGACAAAAGACGCCAAAATGAGGAGAAGTCCCGGCCCGCTAACAAGCAGGTAACGGGACTTTTGTTAAGCCTTAGGTATGAGATTGTATGTAAGTTACAACTTCACCTACGGTCGTAATTTTCTCCGCATCTTCGTCAGAAATTTCCAAGTCAAACTCATCTTCCAATTCCATAACCAGTTCCACTACATCAAGCGAATCTGCTCCAAGATCATCTTTAAAAGATGATTCTAATTTAATTTCAGCTTCGTCAGCTCCCAAACGGTCAATAACGATGCGTTTTACACGATCCAAAACATCAGACATCCGTTTCACCTCCTCTTCCAAAGTATTATACGAAAATCACACGCAAAAAGCCACATATCCATAAAAGGGATATTGTACTTCTTTTACATGTACATACCGCCATCCACATGAAGCGTCTGTCCTGTCATGTAAGAAGCTGCTGGTGATACCAGGAAAGAAACAACCGATGCAATTTCCTCGGGCTGACCGAGACGTGCAAGCGGAATCCCTTCTAGCATTTTGTTACGCAGTTCTTCACTCAGTTCATCCGTCATATCTGTTGCAATAAATCCGGGCGCCACACAATTCACTGTGATGCCACGTGAAGCTAATTCTTTTGCCGATGCTTTGGTTAAACCAATCACACCTGCTTTGGCTGCGACATAGTTAGCTTGACCAGGGTTACCCAGTACACCAACTACAGAAGAAATATTAATAATGCGACCGTAACGTTGTTTCATCATGGGACGAGTCACCGCTTTGAGGCAATTGAATACGCCTTTGAGGTTCGTCTCAATCACTTGATCAAATTCGTCTTCTTTCATTCGCATGATCAGGTTATCACGGGTAATACCTGCATTATTAATCAAAATGTCGATTTTACCAAATGTTTCATTAACTTGTTTGACCATCGCTTCTGCTTCTGCAGCAATACCTACATTGGCGCGAACTGCAAAAGCTTTGACACCTAATTCTTCGATCAGACGTACTGTTTCGTTAGCAGCATCTTCACTACCTGCATAGTTAACTGCGATATCTGCTCCAGCTTCTGCTAGTGCAAGCGCAATACTACGACCTATTCCTCGTGAAGCTCCTGTAACCAAAGCAGCTTGTCCTTGAAGTGGCTTACTCATAACATACGCATCTCCTTTTCAAATGAATCATCTGATCCGGCTTCTGGAGGGAAGATTATACTTCCACTTGAAGTGCTTCTATACTTTCCAGACTGCTTATATTAATCAAGCGTACATTTTTATCTATTTTTTTGATCAATCCTGTCAATACGTTCCCAGGACCAATTTCGATAAAAGTATCCACCCCTTCATTGATCAGAAAGCGAACACTATCTTCCCATAATACAGGAGAGTATACCTGTTCTACCAGTAATGCTTGAATCTCGCTTGCTGTGGTAACGGTTGTTGCTGTGACGTTCGCTACTACAGGCACTGTAGCATCGCGGAAAGATACCGACTGCAAACGCTCAGACAATTGATCTGCTGCTGACCTCATCAATGAAGAATGGAAAGGCCCACTGACTTCAAGCATGATCGCGCGCTTACCACCAATTTCTTTGACTTTTGCAGATACAGCGTTAACACCTTCTACCGAACCGGATACTACAATCTGTCCAGGACAGTTCACATTCGCAAGTTCAACAGCATGCCCTGTAGCCGAAATTTCAGCACATAATGCGGCTAAAGGTTCACGTTCTGCTCCAAGTACGGCTGCCATAGCTCCTTGACCGGATGGTACGGCTTGTTCCATAAATTGTCCGCGTGCACGAACAATCGCCACCGCTTCTTCAAAATCTAAAGCATTAGCTGCTACAAGAGCGCTATACTCACCAAGACTATGTCCTGCTACATAATCAGGTGTAATATTTTTAGATTTCAAAGCTTCCAGTAAAGCGATACTAGCTGTTAACAAAGCAGGTTGTGTATTCGCTGTTTGTTTCAATTGCTCTTCCGGTCCTTCAAAAGCAAGCTCGCTGATACTAAAGCCTAGTGTTTGATCAGCTGTTTTGAATAATTGTGCGGCTTGAGGTAATGCATCATGTACATCTTTTGCCATACCTACTTTTTGCGCACCTTGACCTGGAAATACAAATGCTATTTTACCCATAGGAATAATCTCCTCCCTATTACTTCTACTCGTCCAATTATATATCATTACCAGACTAATACGGATGCGCCCCAAGTCAGACCGCCACCAAAGCCAACCATGACTACACGGTCGCCTTCTTTGATACGTCCTAATTCTACCGCTTCTACCAATGCAAGCGGAATCGAAGCCGCTGATGTATTCGCGTATTTGTCTACATTAATCATGACACGATCTTCTGATAACTCCAGACGATTCATTGCAGATTGAATAATACGAATATTCGCTTGATGCGGAATTAAGATATCGATATCGTCTTTGGTCATTCCAGCTTTGCGAAGGACTTCATCTGTTGCTGAACCCATAACACGAACAGCAAATTTGAATACTTCACGTCCACCCATACGAATGTAATGTTGATTATTGCTTAACGTTTCTGTTGAAGCTGGCAAACGTGAACCACCGGCTGGCATCGTCAACAACTCGCCACCAGAACCTTCAGCACCTAGATCGAATGATTTGAAACCACGACCTTCGCCTACTTCGCCGATAATAACTGCTCCAGCACCATCACCGAACAATACACAAGTGTTACGATCTGTATAATCTGTAATACGAGATAGTGTATCTGCTCCAATAACAAGCGCATTTTTATATAAACCCATTTGCAACATACTCGTTGCAGATGCTAATGAATAGACAAATCCAGAACAAGCTGCTGATAAATCAAAAGCCGCCGCGTTTTTTGCACCTAATTTATCTTGCAAAATACAAGCGGTTGACGGGAAAAAAGTATCCGGTGTAATCGTAGCTACAACAATCAAATCCAATTCTGTTGCATCCATACCTGCTGATTCTAATGCTTTGAGGGCTGCTTCATACGCCAAATCAGAAGTTGCTTGCTCAGGAGCTGCAATATGACGTTCACGAATACCTGTACGACTGACAATCCATTCGTCATTCGTTTCTACCATTTTTTCAAGATCAGCATTTGTTAATATTTTTTCAGGAACATATTTTCCTGTTCCGATAATTCCGATAGGTAAAACATTAATCATTGGTGTCACTCTCTTCCCACTAATTTCCTCATCGTTTTCATTCCATGTCATTACGGTGGGGATGGATAAAACATGACGCAAGATGCTTATTGTATAACTTCTTTAGATATATTTTCAACTAACTGATTGCTGATCGCTATTCTAGCTTGACGAACAGCATGCTTAATGGCTCCGGCATCAGATGAACCATGACTTTTGAGAACAAGCCCGTTCAATCCTAGCAGAGGAGCGCCTCCGTGCTCTTTGTAATCCAGCTTGCTTTTTAGACCGCGAAGTTCAGGCATCAATAATGCTGCTCCAATCTTCGTTTTTAGCGACTTGCTAAATTGTTGCTTGAGCAGCGAGAACATAGCCGATGCTGTACCTTCAAGTGACTTTAACATAATATTTCCTGCAAAACCATCACAGACCAACACATCGCATACACCATTAAGTACATCACGTGCTTCTACATTGCCTACAAAATTAATAGGTAATGCTTCTAGTAACGGATACGCTTCTTTGGTTAATTCATTTCCTTTGTTCGCTTCTGTACCTACGTTTAATAATCCGACACGCGGGTTAGAAATGCCATGAACTTTATCTCTGTAAATGCTCCCCATTAGCGCGTACTGAGCTAGATGTTCTGGCTTCGCATCCATATTGGCTCCAAGATCAAGCGCCAGTGTACCGCCATCATCAATCGTTGGAATCATAGGTGCCAGCGCAGGACGCTCGATGCCCTTGATACGACCGACAACCAATAAACCTGTTGTCATCAGTGCACCTGTATTCCCTGCTGAGATCATCGCTTGAGCATTGCCTTCTTTGACCATACGACCTGCTACCACCATCGAAGCGTCTTTTTTGCGACGAACTGCTTTGACAGGCTCATCTTCAGCTTCAATGATTTCAGTCGTATGTACTATTTTTAAATTGGATGGAATCTCTGTAAGTAATGCTCGGATACGGGATTCGTCTCCTACTAGAATGATCTCGGTATCTTGCCATTCTTTGGCGGCTTCTAGCCCACCTAATACATTGCTGTCTGGAGCGTGATCTCCGCCCATCGCATCAATGGCGATTATCATGATCTACTCCTCCTTCATGCTGTTCTTCACCGTCTGATCGATAGATCGTAAAGTTTCCTTGAAATACCATTTCTTCACCAACATAGGTCAGCACTTCTACTTTAGCTTTTCCTTTGCGTGAAGGGTTTGATTGTACATATGCTTTGGCAATACATTTTTCACCTAGATGAACCGAACGAACAAAACGAATATCTGCCGATGCTGTCAAAGCAATCGCATCGTTAATAACCGCTACTGCTAATGAATTCGCCTGTGCAAAAATATGATGTCCACGTGCAATCTGTGTACGAGAAAATATATGTTCTTCACGAATTTCAAAAATTGAAATTCCGCTTTTGTCGAGTTGCAGATCAACAACATCTCCGATGACTTCATCTAGAGGAAGTGATTTTACCTGATCGTAGGAGCGCTCAGCCATCAACTTCATTCGCTCGCGCAACTCCGGTATTCCGAGTTCCATTCGATCCAGACGAATCGTCTGAATACTGACTTTTAGTTGTCTGGTTAATTCTTGATCAGTCACAAACGGATTCTCTTCGATAATCTTCACGAGCCGTTGTTGTCGCTGCCGTTTGGGCAAACGTTCGATGGCTACGCACCTCCTTGGTGTTACGCATATCGCACACAGATTTAGCATAGTTATAGAACATACCAACTATAATCTCTATATTGTTTATTACAATTCATAATATATGTAAACCTATGTGGTTTTAGTTGTTATTCATTTTTTAGAACCTGGTACTAAGAATGTAGTATAAAGCATATTGCACCAAAAAGAAAGTGCCTGGTCTAGGTTATACTCCAAACTTCTTTTTTCTGTGAACATTGTGTTGTATAGATAAAAGTCTACATACAAAAAAATAGTACTTCACCAAAAGATGAAGTACTACCTTTGTGAAAGACTATTGTTTGATAATCTCTCTTGATTTGTATGTTCCGCATACTTTGCAAACGCGGTGAGCCAATTTCATTTCTCCGCATTGCTCGCATTTCACCAAACCAGGTACTGCCAATTTAAAATGTGTACGACGTTTGTCACGACGTGTTTTGGAAGTTCTCCGTTGAGGTACTGCCATTGTTCCCACCTCCTTCATCTAATCAATCTTATCCAATGAACATATTACATGATCATTAAATCACTTAAAGAAATCTTTGAGTCCTGCCATTCTAGGATCGATAGGTGTGTTGTCACAACCGCAATCCTGCTCGTTCAGGTTGACTCCGCATGTCGGGCAAAGACCTTTGCAGTCTTCACTGCATAATACTCCAGGTGGAAGTTCAAGTACAGCAGCTTGTTCCATATATGGAGCTAGGTCAACAGTATCTGTATTCACATACAGCGTATCGTCGTCTTCTGCTACATCTTCTGGTTCTTCACCATGCTTGAATTCTTCCTGAATCTTGAACTGTAAGTTCAAATCCACAGGCTTCAGACAACGTATACACGCCATCTGTAAGTCAAGTTTCAGTGTTCCTTGTACATCAACCACTTCATTGACTCTTTGCGCCGCTTTCACATCTACTTGGAGAGGTGTATAAGACAGAACATCGCTATGTTCCTTTAAAATGGAACTCATGTCAAGCGTGTCATGAAACTCTATCGGTTGATCGCTTTGCGCCAATTTTCTAAATTGAAATTGCATCATTATCACTCCAAACAAACAAAAATTATTATACCGATTATACGCAAGCTTTGTCAATGAATATTTGTTAAGGTATTTTGGTTAACACCTATTTTCGTTTATACTTATACCTATATTCGATCTGAAAGCTTGAAATTTGATAAAGGAGCCTACCTATGAAAGTCGCAGGAATTATTGTTGAATACAACCCGCTTCATTACGGACATTTACTTCATTTGCAAAAAACGCGCGAACATACACAAGCTGATGCTATTGTAGCTGTGATGAGCGGTGGCTTCACACAACGTGGTGAGCCGGCTATTTTTGACAAATGGTCACGCACAGAAATGGCATTACAAGCTGGTTGCGATCTAGTGATCGAACTGCCTTCTGCTTATACGGTACAACCTGCTGAATGGTTCGCTTATGGAGCTGTATCACTTCTTGAACATACTGGAATCGTACATTCACTCGTATTCGGCAGTGAGTCTGGTTCGCTCTCCCAATTACAGGCTTTAGCTGACCTGCTAACGAATGAATCACCTGAACTGCGCCTGTTGATACAGAATAGTCTGAAAGAAGGCATAAGCTATCCTCGAGCGCTTGGTCAAGCAGTAGCCCGTCTCTATAGTATACCAGATCAAGCCGCATCTTTGTTAGCACAACCTAATAATACACTCGGACTTCAATATATTATTGCGCTTAATCGTCTACATAGTTCGATTGTTCCTGCTACGATCCAGCGCGAACAATCTCAGTATCATGATCTGCAACCGACTCATCATCAAATTGCCAGTGCTACAGCGGTACGTCAGTTACTTCTTAATAATGATCAGCAAGCCTCTTCGTATTTGCCAGAGACTACGATGAGTATTATTCAGCGGGAAGTTGCAGCAGGACGAGGTGCTGTAGAGCTTAATCAACTATGGCAATCTTTATTTCAAATGATTACAACTCATTCACCTGAACAATTGGCACAGTATTACGATATGAGTGAAGGCTTGGAATACCGCTTCAAAAAAATATTACGTACTTTGCAAAATTGCAGTATTACCGATCTGATTACAGCACTCAAAACCAAACGTTATACGTATACCCGATTACAACGGCTTATCGCTCACTTGCTATTAGGTCATACGACATCTGTATTAAATACTGCTAATTTGAAAAAAGGACCCGGCTATATTCGTGTACTAGGCTTTACCGATACAGGTAGAGAATTATTACGGCAAATGAAAAAGACCGCTTCTCTGCCGGTGATTACACGACCAACAGATACCGATCATCCTCATATGGAACTAGATATTCGTGCTTCCGCGATTCAAGCTTCTTGCTTTGCGGCGCAACAATCTTCTTATTTATATTCGGATTATCAACGTTCTCCGATAAGAGTATAGACATGTACAATCCAAATTAATATTACGAAGTAGATAATGTATCTAACGCTTTGAGTGCATCATCCAAAGTACTGACAGGAATCAATTGCATAGAGGATTTCATTTTGGATAACTGTGCTTTGGCATCTGCATAATTACCTTGAGGCACTAGAAAAATAGTAGCTCCTGCTTGCTGAGCAGCGACTACTTTGTGCTGAACACCACCAATTTCTCCCACTTGACCTTGAGGATTAATCGTTCCTGTACCTGCAATACGATGTCCTCGGGTCAAATCCCCTGCTGTTAATTGATTATAGATTTCTAAAGTAAACATCAATCCAGCCGAAGGCCCACCGATATTCGTATTGGCAAAATTGACTTCATGTCTGGCATCCTCAGGCGCAATTTTTTGCACTTCTCCGATCGACACGCCAAATCCGACACGTGTTTGTCCCTGACTATCTTTAAATTGGGTTAGTCCAATTTGTTCGGTGACTTGAGAGCCTGCACGTTCTAGCACCACTTTCACTTGCTGACCGTCTTTTTTAGTTTTTAAGACTTGTTCCAACTGTTCAAAAGAAGTAATCGATTGACCATCGATAGAGACGAATTTGTCTCCTGCATGAATCGTTGTATTGGTATCCGGTACACTGACCACAAATACATATTGCGGCTGTACACGATAAGGAATACCTGCTTTTTTGTAGGCAGCAGCGATCGCATAAGATTGTGAACTACTCATGTAATACAACTGCTCTGCTTCGTATTCAGCACGATTACTCTGGATCGTTTTGCGGACAATTTCTTCGTTAGAATCAAACAAAGAAGCAATCAGCATCGCTGTATTAGCATACGTTACAGAGATAGTCGTTAGCATAAATGTTCCTTTTTCATCGTTCTGTCCACCTGTCACACTGACAATCGGCTTCAGTTCATCTGCGCTACCAGGTCCATTGATCATATAAGGTGTTGGCATATACACAAGCACATACACAAGAATAACAACACAGATGATATACAACAAAGATTGTTTGCGACTCATCGGGGATTTTAATAATCGGCCAGGCATGGTTTTCGCTCCTTTGATTCTTTTACAGCCTATATTCATGGCTACTCTTATTATCCCATGCTTATGTTTTCAATTCCATATTGGCAATCTAGTTACTCGCTATCCGGTCCTTGACTGAATTTTTGCTTTAAATGTTGCTCTATAATAGGAGGTACAAAGTCAGATACTTTTCCATTAAAGCGAGCAATCTCTTTGACCACGCTAGAACTTAAATAAGAATATTTCGGATTGGTCATCATAAAAATTGTTTCTGCATCCGGATTGAGTTCACGATTGATTGAAGCCATCTGTAATTCATACTCAAAATCAGTCACTGAACGAATACCGCGTACAATCACCTGTGCTTGACGTTCACGTATGTAATTCGCTAACAGATCACGAAAACTTTCAATCGTCACATTGGGTAGATCGGCAGTAACTTCTTTTAACAATTCGACCCGTTCTTCTACACTAAATAAGGGCTTTTTGCTCATATTGTTTAGAACGGCTACAACCAGATGATCGAACTGTTTAGCAGCGCGATGAATAATATCCATATGTCCCATCGTAACAGGGTCAAAACTGCCTGGATATACGGCTAGATGGGACTTGGTGATATGTTCACTCATGAGATGGTTGTCCTCCCTGTTGTTGTGGCTCATATTCGTATACATTAATCGCGGTTTCTCCATATACTGCATGACGAATACCTGCAAAATGTTCTACTTCTTGTGGATAATCATGACCTGACTCATATTCCAAAACAATCGTGGCGGCTGGCGCTAACAATCCACGTTCATGCATTTCGTTCATCAGTTCAATACCATTTTTCATTTTATAAGGAGGATCGAGAAAAACGAGATCAAATGTAGCTTCGCGCTTGGCTAATACTTTGAGCGCACGTCCTGCTTCATTACGGTACACTTCCGCTTGTTCCGTTAACCCTGTGGCTTGCAGATTGCCACGAATGACTTCGATACTTTTATGTTCCAAATCTATAAATACCCCTTGCTCTATACCACGGCTGAGTGCTTCGATCCCCAGACCGCCTGTACCTGCAAAAAGGTCTAATACTTTACCACCATCAAAATAAGGTCCAATAATACTAAAAATTGATTCTTTAACTTTATCTGTTGTCGGACGTGTCCCATTACCGGGTACAGCTTTTAATGGACGTCCTTTGGCACTACCTGATATGACTCTCATCTTACGCTCACCTGTCTTTATAATATTTCGTAGCACAGTCTATTTTTGCCTCATATGTTAGTTCTACGATGTACAAAGCTATCGTATCATATCATGTCTATGGTTCAAAAGGAATGTATCCTAAGCTTAGATCAGCAGGATAAATATAGTAATAGATATAGCGATATATAAATTGAAAAGCCCCTACAATGACTGTAGGGACTTTTTGTATTTTAAAATAAGTATACAGATGACATCTAAAGTTGATTATTGCACTATGAATTTCACTTTGGTTCCATCTGGATATTTGGTGAGTTGGTTGCCGACCCAAGAACCTGCTCCACGATTATCTGACGGGGTCACATAACGGATATCTGCTCCTGTTCCGCCTTCCAGACACATCGCCATTGGCCATTCATCACGATCATAACCGGATTTAGTAGGTACTCCTTTTAAAGAATCTTCACGTCGTTGGTCTGCTCCATCACGATCAATCGTACAGACATCAGAATGTCCATCTGCAATGGCATCTTTGATATGATCTGCTGTTTCAGGATAGCGACTGGTTGGAAAAGTAAGCGTGTAATCATAGGCTGCTGCTGCGTATACCGTATTATGTATTTTGCCCTCGCCTTGAAATAAAACCGACATCGTAACCAACATCATAAACGTCATAGCTGTAAACAAAATCTTTTTCATACATCAACTTCCTTCCATTTTTTATTTAAATAATATAAGAACTGAGATTATTTTAACTTACATTTGTGATTTTTAAAATAGATTTATGTAAATTTAACAAACATAAATTGTGAGTAATATTTAATAATGTCCTACATTTCAGATTACACTTTACATATAGTTAACATTTATCTTACATAAATAAACAAAAAAAGAACCCTGCCGATCACCGACAGGGTATATATTTATATTTATTTCAAAAGGGGTATGCATGTATCTTAACCACTCCAGATGAAATTAATCTGATGATTGCCTGAAAATAAGATTAAATTTCTATACTTTTCATTTATATTTTGAAAAAGTTGTCCGATATATATTAGGTATGCCTTCTCATCCAATAAAGGCAACGAAAGGAGGTCCTATCATGGATATCGCTTCATTATCCACGGCAATGAGCCAAAGCTCGCTTTCGCAAGCTGTAGGTATCAAAGTACTTTCGTTATCTAAAGACATGGCTGAACAACAAGGTCAACAGATGGCAGAAATGCTCAAACAAGCACCTCACCCGAATTTGGGAGGATCACTAGATATTCGCGCTTAAAAGAAGTTAAGAACACTTTTCTTTTCTTCTATTTCTGCGGAATATGTAGCCTTGTCTGTGTTACACAGACTTGGGAACAGCGCAAAAAGCTTCAGTCTCGATCGATTGAAGCTTTTTGCGCTGTTTTTATAGAATATTTACTATTACGATATAGATTGCTCAAGACTAGATGCGCGCTGCCCCTGATTAAAAGCAATAGTAGGCATGCCTTTTACACCCGGCTTAACCATAAATAACCCGCCTGCTAAAGGTTGATCTTCGCTATCATCTTGCGCTGTAGTGATATATAGTTCATCCAGATGTTCACCGCCAAAAGCACAAGAAGTCACACAATTTACAGGTAACGATACTTCACCTATGACTTCTCCATTGGTTGGATCAATACGTGAGACACGTTGACCTCCCCAACGAGCGACCCATAACATACCTTCTGCATCGATCGTCATTCCGTCAGGGTATCCTTCACTTTCATCTAATGTAGCAATCACTTGTTTGTTCGAAATTGTACCTTTTTGCATATCATAATCAAAAGATACAATTTCAAGTGTTGGTGTATCAATATAATATAAAGTGCTATGGTCTGCACTCCATGCTAATCCATTAGACGTGGACACTTCATCTATCAGCAAAGAAACATTGCCCTCTGTACTCAAGCTGTAAAATGCGCCTTGCTCTGATTCTCCATTCAAACTCATTGTTCCTGCAAGAAAACGCCCTGCTGGATCGCATTTACCATCGTTAAATCGGTTACCCGGTCTACCTTCTTCAGGATCATGAATCAAGATTTTCTCACCTGTCTGAGTATTCAAGCGATACAGACCACTAATCAGTGCGACAATCACTTCATTTTCCAAATAAGGCACTACGGCACTAATATGTTCCCCCACATCTACTGTACGATCTTGCTGAGTAGATGGATCATAAATATGCAATTGATATCCTTCGATATCTACCCATAATAATCGTCCAAATGATTGATCCCAACTTGGCCCTTCACCTAATTTGGCTTTGGCATCGACCACGATATTTGCTGTATAGGTCTTAATAAGTATCACTCCTTACATTTCCATTATGTCGTAGAACGGTTCCAATCGTATTGAACAGCTTGCAAGAATGAACGAGCAAGCACTAAATGTCCATTTTGATTCGGATGAACATGATCCCATCCATTGGATAATGAAGCTGGATATACATAAGCGGATAATGCGTCAAAAGCAGCTTGAGTATCAACAAAGATCGCTCCTGTTTCTTGCGCAATTCGCTTCACTGCTTCTCCGTATACATCCATTGTGGCACGCATCGGATCTTCAGTCGTTGTCGATAAGTAATAAGGAGTCATTAAGACCAATCCTTTTACTTTCGGTAACGTCTGTTGTACCAGTTCACGCAAAGTCTGTTCATATTCTTCTAAATATACATGCCAATCGGTTTCTAGCGGATGACTGAATTGTCTCCATACATCATTGATCCCGATCATAATAGATACCCAATCTGGATCATGTTTGAACACATCTTCTTCCCAGCGTTCTTTGAGATGTTTGACTTGATCTCCACTCGTTCCTGTATTAAGAACACGAATATTATAATCAGGATAAACCGTTTGCAAAAGAGAATCGACTAAAGACACATACCCATTGCCAATCTCCCAGTATTGCCCTACAGGTCGACCGCGTCCACAATCTGTAACCGAGTCACCAATCATCAATAATGTGCTGTTTTTTTCAATTTTCATCTCTATCCATCTCCTCTACACTGACAAAAATAGGGTCATCGGCTAGTGTATAGATTACCAACCTTGACGTTGAAGCCAAATCATACATTGCTTGGTCCAGTTTCCCATAACTGGGTGTTCCAAAGCAAGCCCCTGCCCATGTCCGCCACTCTCATAAATATGTAATTCAAATGGAACATGATGCTGTTCTAAAGCCAGTGCCATCTGCAAACTATTTTGTACAGGTACTACATCATCATCTGTATTGTGCCAGATAAATGCAGGCGGGGTCTGTGCGGTAACACGTTGCTCTGCACTATAATCAGCTATCTGTTCCTCTGAAGCATCTGATCCCAAAAGAGCTAATCTAGATCCTTCATGCCCGTAGTGCTTCATCGTAATAACCGGATAGCACAAAATCATCGCATCCGGTCTCGAACTGATCGATTGAGTGATTCCTGCTACAGTTATCGGTTGTTCTTCATATACTGTACCGGTAATAGCGGCTAAATGACCTCCTGCTGAAAATCCCAATATCCCTATTTTGGACGGATCGATTCCATATTCAGCCGCATGTGCCCGAATATAACGAATAGCACGTTTACCATCTTCTAACGGAATACGTTGCTGTTTCGGTGATAAACGATAATGAAGTACAAAAGCAGAAATACCATGTTCATTTAACCACTGTGCGACAGGCGCGCCTTCATGATCTGCACGATGTTCATATCCTCCACCTGGCAATACAATAACCACACTATCTGAAGAATCCACTATAAATGGTACCAAATAAGCTTTTTCTTCTGTAGTATTTATATCTTCTTCTACATCAATCCATATCTTTTCTATACTCACCTGATCATCCCCTTTCTGATATCACACTGGTTATCAATATATTGTAAGCGCTTAATAAAATCAACTCAATAATTGAAGCAGACCGGACCTATCCGCTTCATGATTCATTGATTAGACAAATATTAATATCATTTATAGATTGCTTCGAACTCACATGCAATCCAACTTACATGCAATAGAAGTTATATTTAATACAAATTACGAAATTGTTCAGGCGTTACATCCTCTAATCTACGGAATGTAGCTACAAAATGACTGGAATCTCTAAATCCCACCTGACCTGCCACTTCTTTGATCGTCATTCGTGGATAAAGTGTCATCAGTTCTTTGGCTTTACGAATACGTAGTAAAATAAAATACGCATACGCGGTCATACCGAATGTCTGTCGGAATAATGTATTTAAATGCCTTGCACTTACGCCTACTTGATCTGCCATATCTTCAAGCCCGATATTAGGATCGTCATAATGAGATTCCATAAATGACATCAATGGCTTGAGTCGTTCGACTGTATGCGATAACGAAGGAAGATTGTTTACACGTCCATGCTTTTTGAGCAATGTTAAAAAGCGATATAGATCTGAACTGGTATCCAGACCGGATAGATCACGATCACTACGAATCTGTCCCAATAGACCACTAGCAAAAGTCTCTAATTCACATCCACGATCCCATTCATAATAAGCTGAATGTGATAACCCGAGTGTAGATACAATCGCAAGAGATTGCGGCCCGCCAAATGTTAAATAAGCTGTCTCCCATACTCCGCTGATTGGACGATATCCATGAGCATCTCGGGGTGCCAGTAATACACCTGATCCTGCTTTGACCGTATAGCTGGTTCCGCCAAAATAAAGCTCGCCTTCTCCATTTACCGCTTGAATCCAATGATAACAAGGATAACCGTCTGGACGATCAATCGATTCTTGATCAGCATTGTACCCGATACTCTCCATATGAATAGGTAACTGTAAGTCTCTGAGCTCTGTAAAAAAACGGCGGTCAGGTATAGTTACGTACATATTTTTCACTTCCAATCTCCATATTTTTATATACTAAGCGCATTTTATTATATTTTATAAGGGAACGAGTTGAATTACTATAGAGTTATTCTTATACAAGGAGTGACAGTCATGATTAGCAGCAAACTTCCTAAAATTTTTTACGGTGGTGATTATAATCCTGAGCAATGGGATCAACAGACTCACCAAGAAGATTTACAACTATTTAAACAAGCAGGAATCGATATCGCCACAGTCAATGTATTCTCTTGGGCACGCAATCAACCCGATGAGGTTCATTATCAATTTGAATGGTTGGATGAGTTAATCGATAGCCTTTATGAAAGCGGTATCTATACCTGCCTTGCCACAAGTACGGCTGCTCATCCGGCATGGATGGCGAAAAAGTATCCTGATGTATTACGTACCGACAAAGACGGCAGAAAACGCAAATTCGGTGGGCGTCATAACTCTTGCCCTAACAGTCCAACTTATCGTAAATACTCGACAGAGATTGCTAGTCGACTTGCAGAACGCTACAAAGATCATCCAGCTATTGTGGTCTGGCATGTATCTAACGAATACGGTGGCGATTGTTATTGTGACAACTGTGAACGGGCTTTTCGTGTCTGGCTCAAAACACGTTACCAGACGCTAGATGCATTAAATACAGCATGGAACACTTCTTTCTGGGGTCATACGTTCTATGACTGGGATGAAGTTGTATTGCCAAGTAATCTAAGCGAAGAATGGGGAGACGATAATACGAACTTTCAAGGGATGTCTCTTGATTATTCCCGCTTCAACTCGGACAGCATGCTCGAATGTTATCAACTAGAGTATGATGCGATTAAAAGTGTTGTTCCAGATGCGCTGATTACGACAAACTTGATGGGCTTTTTCAAACCTTTAGATTATTTTAAATGGGCAAAACAAATGGACATTATCTCATGGGATAACTATCCTGGGCTCGATACACCTGTAAGTTATACCGCTCTTGCACATGATCTGATGCGTGGTATCAAAAATGGTGATCCATTTATGCTTATGGAACAAACGCCTAGTCAACAAAACTGGCAAGCTTACAATTCGCTCAAACGTCCGGGTGTAATGCGCTTATGGAGCTATCAAGCCGTGGCTCATGGTGCAGATACGATTATGTTTTTCCAACTTCGCCGTTCAGCAGGCGCATGTGAAAAGTTCCATGGCGCTGTGATTGAACATGTAGGTCATTCCAATACTCGTGTTTTCTGCGAAACAGCAGCACTGGGTAGCGAACTTCAGACATTGGGTGATACTTTGCTTGATTCGCGTATTGAATCCAAAGTTGCTATACTGTTTGATTGGGACAACTGGTGGGCGATTGAGAAATCAAGTGGGCCAACAATTGCGCTCAAATATGTAGATCAGATACATAAATACTACAAAGCCTTTTATAACCGTAATATTCAGGTCGATGTAGTTGGCGTAGATTCTGATCTTAGCGCATATGAGCTGGTCATCGCTCCTGTTCTGTACATGGTTAAACCAGGTCTAGCCGATAAACTAGAACAATTTACGCAAAATGGAGGCACATTTGTCACCACATTCTTTAGCGGCATTGTAGGCGAGAGTGATCTGGTTGCACTTGGTGGTTATCCTGGCGAGCTACGCAAACTGCTTGGCATCTGGGTAGAAGAAACAGACGCTCTACTTCCTACGATGCGGAACCAGATTGTAATGAATCAATCATTAGGTGATCTAAGCGGCGATTATGAATGCGGAATGCTCTGCGATTTGCTTCATACCGAAGGTGCCGAAGTTCTTGCCCACTATGGTGATGACTTTTATAAAGGAATGCCTGTGCTTACCCGTAATACGTACGGCAAAGGAGAAGCATGGTATATCGCTTCCGATGGAGAAGAAGCGTTTATTGCTGGTCTTATGAAATTTGTAGCTGATCAAAAAGGAATTCAACCTGTTCTAGATACTCCAGCCGGTGTAGAAGCTGGACGACGTGTCAAAAACGGTGAACAATTCATTTTCTTACTCAACCACAATGCTGAAGCAGCTACGGTAGAACTGAACGATCTACAAGTAACCAATCTGCTCGATCCTGATCATACGGGTCAATCGATTGAAGTGCCTGCACGCGGTTCAGTGATTCTAAGTGCACCGTATAGCAGTTAAAACCAATTTAGAGTAATATCAATCTCAATTGGTAATATATGACATAGCAATCGATTAACATCCTTATTTTACCACGAATGAAGCGATACGTAAAATGTATTTAATTACATTTACGTATCGCTTTTTTTCAATCTTATTTCTAGTTTTTCTTGTATTGTGAAGAGTGAATTTGCTGGCTTATTTTGAGATACTAGACAGCACTTTTTTATAAAATTACACCGTCTTTAAAAATAGCAATTTCACGAAAACCATGCTTTTCACTATTGGTCTGCTTACGTCCTGAAGCGATATCTACAATTGATGTTAATAGATCAAGTGATACTTCTTCCATCGTTTTTCCTTCTAATAATTGACCTGCATTATAATCGATCCAATGCTTTTTGCGATTGGCTAGATCGGATTGAGTAGCAATTTTCATAGTCGGTACAGGCCCGCCAAAAGGAGTCCCTCTACCGGTTGTAAATAAAACGATATGAGCGCCTGCCGCTGACAAAGCAGTAACAGACACAAGATCATTACCCGGTGCTTCGATAATATTCAATCCAGACTGATGCACCCTTTGACCGTATTTTAGTACATCGATGACTTGGGAGTGTCCACCTTTTTGCGTACAACCTAGTGATTTTTCTTCCAGTGTCGTAATCCCTCCAGCTTTGTTGCCGGGTGAAGGATTTTCGTAAATATTTTGACCATGATTAACAAAGTATTGCTTAAATCCATTAATCAAATCTACCAACTCGTCAAATACTTGCGGAGTCTGAGCACGATTCATTAAGATGGTCTCTGCACCGAACATCTCGGGCACTTCGGTTAAAATAGCTGTTCCACCAGCAGAAACGATAAGGTCGGCTACAGAACCGACTAATGGATTAGCTGTAATTCCAGATAACCCATCCGAGCCTCCACATTTCAAGCCTATTTTTAATTTGGATAAAGGTACAGGTTGACGCGATATTTGTTCTGCTTGAGTAACCAATTCTTCTAACAGTAACAATCCTGCTTCGATCTCATCATCTTCTTCTTGAGCTTTGAGATAACGAACTTTGTGAGCATACTCGTCTGGAATAACTTCGGCAAATTGTTCAATCTGATTGTTCTCACAACCTAATCCAATTACCAAAACACCGGCGGCATTCGGATGAAGTACAAGTGAAGCTAACAACTGCTTCGTATATTCCAGATCATCGCCTAATTGCGAACAACCAAATGGATGTGGAAAATGATACACGCCTTCTACACGTCCTTGCATATCTGCATGAGCAGTACGCGCTAGTGCTTCGCAAACTTTATTAATACAACCCACTGTATTGATAATCCAGATTTCGTTACGAATACCAACTTCACCATTTTCACGTACATATCCTTCAAATGTCTGTAAATGTTCAGGTACATGATTAGGATTCCAGCTAGGCGTAGGTTCATACCGATAATCTAATGTGCCTTCTAAGCCTGTGCGCAGGTTATGCGTATGAATCCATTGTCCGGGTTGAATACGCTCTTTGGCTTTGCCGATTGAAAATCCATATTTAATCACATCTTGATCTGGAGCAATATCATGTATCGCTATTTTGTGACCACGTGGAATATGATCGCTGACATTTAGGATAGTCCCATTTTCCAAAATAATCGATTCGCCCGGTGACACATCTCGAAGTGCAATCACAACATCATCTTGCTTCTGAATCGTTATGCAATCTTTTATCATTGTATTCATTGCCGTTGCTCCTCCAATATATGAATATTTGATACAATAGCTGCTTCTAATCCTTGAATCTGTGTTAAATCTTCTTCCCATATCTGCTGATCAGACAAAATAGAAGTCACAATATCGGATAACTGTGGTTGTTGCCAATGTTCTGCAAGACGCTGAATATACTCTCTATTATCTTTGATCGTCAGTGTTGCACCTGATAATGTCTGAGCTTGATGAGGTTGTCCTTCTTCTGCTGGTTGTAATCGGTACAATACGATCAAAGCCGCCAGTGAATATACGATCTCAGCAGGCAGTTGATTATATTTTTCTGTATACGCTTTCAATGTTGGTAAAATTCTTGTTTTGAATTTGCTTAGACTATTCAGTGCGATATCTTGTAATCGGTGTTCCAGATAAGGATTACGGAAGCGTTCAAATGTTTCTGTCGCATAAGACTGTAGCTCTTTCTCATCTAATGTCAGTGACGGAATCACTTCTTCTGTAATCGTTGAAATCATCCATTGGCTAAGATGTGGATCGTCCATCACATCACGCACAGTGGTTTTGCCGTACAATAAACCAACAGGTGTCATTAATGTATGAGCTCCATTTAGGATACGTACTTTACGTTCTTGAAAAGGTTGTAAATCTTTCACCCAGTGTACATTAAGTCCAATCTGTGCCAGTGGTAGCCTTTTATCTAATTCAGGCTCTCCTTGAATCGCCCACAGATGATAAGGCTCTGCTGTATTGATAAATGAATCTTCATATCCGTATTGCTCTACTAAACGTGCATATTCTTCTTCCGGTGGCAACCCCGGTACAATCCGATCAACAAGATTGTTCAAAAAGCGCTGTGATTGTTCTATCCATTGCACAAAATCAACACCAAATCCAAAGTCATCTGCATAACGAAGCACATACTGTTTGAGTACATCACCATTATTTTCAATCAATTCACAAGGTAAAATTAACAACCCATGACTTGAATCTCCTGCAAAATGTTGAAATCTTCGATATAAAAATACAGTTAATCGTGCAGGATAATTACGTAATGGCTCTCCTGCAATATAATCGATCGGTTCATACGTTAATCCTGCTTCTGTCGTATTCGATATAATAATATCCAGCGACTCTAATTCAGCTAACTGTAGAAATTGCTCCCATTCGGTATACGGATCGATAAACGTTTTGAAAACAGGAATAATCGATCGGTGCTCGGTCACTTCTCCATGTTGTACTCCTCTTGTAATTAAGGTATACAATCCATCTTGCTCTGCTAATTGTTGTAGTTTGACTGCTCCATTCGGTGTCGGTGGAGTCAACGCAATACTGCCATGGTATTTTCCTTGGGTAATACTTTCATAGATCATCCAATCAAAAAAACCTCTCAAAAAGTTACCTGCTCCTATTTGTAAAATTTTGATCGGCAATTGACGAATATTTTCAATCTTACGACGTTCATCCTGACTATTTATTCCAATTCGCAATGGTTGCATATATTTTCCTAGCGACATCGTATTCCTCCATTCCTTTATACATTTTCTTTTTGCTCATTTATAAATGGGTGTTATGCCTTTATACAGATCACTTGTTAAAAGATACACAATGACGTTGTCCATAGCTAAAATTGGTGTATCAATATTGTTCACGTTAACATTTTACAAAATATGACTCTTATTTGCTACCTATTGTAGCATCAAATGAATAAAAATAGTCAAATAAAATATATTTAAATATTGTGAAATATCTTTTTTACAATAGATATCCTGCATATGGTTTGGTTATACATAAAAAAAATAGCGAATATCGATAACTTTTTCGACATTCGCTATTTTTATTTTCATTTTCGCGTCAATACAAAGTTCATTATTTAAAGATACGACGGCACAGTAATTGTAAAAGAGGACCACTTTTCTCATACCATTGTAGTCCAGCATCCAGACGTTGTGCTTGCGCAATTACCACGTCAGCATCATCGATCCCTTCAAAATAACGACTTAAAAAATGCATAAATACATCGATACGACGCAACAAAATAAGTAGTGGAATCGCTTCAATCTCTTGATCTGACAAATGAATCCGGGTCGCATACCCTTGCAAAAAAGCAGTACACTGCTTCTCATCAGCTACATTCCATTCGACTGTCTGCAACATATCTGACAAACAGACTGCCGGTTCCATCGCCCGTAAATCACGTGTCACAAATTCAAAATCTAAAATCGCTGTAATCTGTCCATCTGTAGATTCCAGCATATTGGATGCGTTCAGATCACCATGAATCAATTGATGAGGTAATGATACCAGACGAGTGATCCGCATCAACTGCTCACCCAGACGTTCTCCAATACGATATAAAATATCTGCGATACTATTAAAGTCTTCAGGCGGATGAGCACAAAATGCTTCTAATCGACCTGGACTACATAAAGGATACGATTGTCCCAACCGATAATAAGGCGGATATACCGGATGCAGATCAATATCAATCTGCGCCAATGCGGCAGATAACTGCCCGGTCACCTGACCAAAGTGAAAAATCTCTTCTGTTGTTCTTAATTGAGGTGTATGACCATCCATATAATGAAATAACGCGGCTATTCTGCCAGCGCTACGAGAATCCTCTTCATTCACTGGCCCTGTAACATGAATTGTCTGTCCTTGGGTATCTTTGACAGGCTTCGGTGTATTCAGTCCAACTAGAACCGCAGGAAGCGCAGATAACACTTCATGTTCATAGCGAACTTTGTCCGGTTCTTTATGGGTTTCGTATCGTCGTAGCACATAGCGGCTAGACGCGTGATCTATAAACATTGTGGTATTATTCATACCGCCTTTGCCTTCAACCATATGCCAATTTCCAGATGGAAAATAATGATCTGCCAGTTGTTCCATGGAATCTATATATTCGCTTTCCAAAGGTTCCCCTCCTTGCTGCCTTTTGTAATGCGGGTAATGGAGAAGCTGATTGAGTCCATATCCATAAGAACTCTAGGTGCAGACACTGACTTATCACAAGCCCAAGTATGTTAGCCATAAAATGAGCTATTCAATCATACTTCATCTATTACATTGTCTGTCTACTATTCAGCAATCCTATCAGCTTATTGCATCTTATTTTCCGATGAAAAGCCAACGCATAACCTTTTACCTGTTCGTTAATAATATAACAATTCAGGTGTCCTTACCAATCCAAATTTTAGCGAATACCAAAAGTTTTACATTACACTTTGGTTACAGCTCATTTATGAAGGGATAGAGTCTATACTGATGATGATAGTCCTTTGTTACAGGATGTAAGGTGTATATCTGGGACAACTATATGTACAAAACAAAATCCTTTCCCTCAATGCAATAATCTGCTGTAAGGAAAGGATTCACTCATGTATAGCATAGATCTATACGATATTTGTTCCTATGGATTCAACGAACGATGTGGGATGTATCTGATAATTCTTGCTGTTGTTGCTGACATTTGGTAGCCGCACTCTGTACTGCGCGCATAATGCCACCGTATCCTGTACAGCGACATAGATTACCGCATAATCCTTCTTTGATCTCATCATCATTAGGATGGGGGGTCTGATCGAGCAATGCTTTGGTGGAAATAATCATACCCGGTGTACAATATCCACACTGAAATCCCCCTTCTTCCAAAAATGCTTCTTGAATCGGATGCAATTGCTCTTTGCTTTCTCCATGTAATCCTTCAATCGTTGTGATTTCTTTACCAGCACATTGATATGCCATAGTCAGACAAGAATTGACCGGTTCCCCATCGATCATGACCATGCACGCACCACAGCGACCAATTTCGCAAGAAACTTTAGTTCCTGTTAGATTCAAGTCTCCACGAATCACATCGACCAGACGACGCGAAGGATCAATATCCAATTCACGATGTTCTCCATTCACAGTAGCTTGCCATGTTGTATCTGTTGTTTTCATCGTGGACTCACCCTTTCTGCTTGCCATGTCTCTATCGGTTGAATCAGTAATTCCCTTGCCACTGGTAAATGAGGAACCCATACTCCGACAGCATCACGAATCGCAGCCGTGATTGCTGGTGCAAGTGCAACCGAGCCAATCTCTCCTATGCCGCGCGGGCCAAAAGTATCGCCTTCTGGTAAATCTTCGATTGCTTCAACTTCAAGTGAAGTATGCATGTCTTTGATTGTAGGAATAAGATACGTATCCATATTTTTGGTCAAATAATGTCCTTCATTCATCACTGCATCTTCGGTTAATGTAAATCCTAGTGCCATCACACTACCGCCTTCAATCTGCCCCAAAAATCCCATTGGATTAATGACAGGGCCTGCGGCAACAGTATGATAATTAGCCAACAATTTTACATGTCCTGTTAACGTATTCACTTCTACTTCTGCTGCAACAGCCGCATACGTATATAAATAATGCCCGCCTACTACCGCATCCGGTGTAGTGGGATAAGCAAATTCTGTATCAAAAATCAATTCATTTGACTTGCCTGCTATACTCATATGTGTTGCAATTTCAAGGTACGTAATAACAGGTTCAGATTCATCTACAACGATAAGATCGTCGCTCAGTAACCAGATACCTGCTTTGCCTGTAGTTAACTGCTCGGAAGGCACACCGCTAATCTCAGACGCTATCGTTAAAATGCTTTGGAGAAAAGGAGTCTTTAAGCGCTGTAATGCCATCCATGCCATCGTTGTTGAGCGTGAAGCTGTACTTGATCCACTATGAGGAACACGATCTGTATCTCCGATAACGATACTCAGATCATCAGGTTCACATTGGAACAGATCGATTAACATGATCTCTAACGTCGCAATCAGTCCTTGCCCGAATTCTTCATAGCTAAAGAAAACTTCAATCTTTCCCTGTTCATTTAGCGCAAGTCGTCCACCTGCTGGATCATCTATACCATAACCGAGACCTGCACCATGCATAGCCAGTGCTGCTCCTATCCCACGCTTGATCCACGGTGGCTGAAATGCAGACTTCTGTTCACTCATCCCACTCATAATCTCCACAGAACGATCTTGTTCATAATATTGTGAAGGGTGTAGCTTGCGTTGCCATAGCTTAGACTGAGTCAGTGCTTGCATCACTTGTTCAAGACCATTGGTTTGTAAAATGCGTTGTTCTAGTGGCCCTGGATCATTTTGCTGGCGCCGATTCAACATCCGAAACTCCCACGGGTCCATCTGGATCAATTCAGCCAAGCGATCCATTTGCCCTTCCATCGCAAATATCGCTTGATTTCCACCAAATCCACGAAACTCGCCGGATAATCCATTATTGGTATACACAGATACCCCTTCTACATCGACATGCTCTATACGATAAGGTCCCATTGAATGCTCTGTGGCAAAATTAAGTACCGGCGCTCCCAATGTTGCATAAGCTCCTGTATCGGCTACGATACGCACATAATGAGCAACTAAATGACCGTATTCATCAATCCCTGTTTTCATTTCAATCTTCATCGGATGACGCTTAAGTCCAGCACGAACCGATTCTTGTCTTGAATTATGCATTTTGATAGGACGACCACTTTTCAGTGCTAATAATGAACCATATGGTTGTACATTTAATTCATCTTTTCCACCAAATGAACCGCCGATTGGACTGGAGATGACACGAATCCGTTCTTCTTCCCATCCTAGAATACGAGCAATTTGCATCCGGTCTTTATATCCATGCTGTGTAGGGGCGTAGACTGTTAGACGACCATCTTCTTCAGGAACAAATAATCCACCTTCTGTCTCCATATAAGCATGCATCTGTCTTGGTGTACGATACACTTGATGAACAACATGAGCACAGTTGGCAAGAGCAGTATCGGTGCTGCCACGCTTCACTTGAGTCCGATGTAATACATTACCTTGTGGATGAAGTCTTGGCGCCGATTCTTCTAGTGCTCTATCTGTATCTGTAATCGTCTCTAACACTTCATATTCCACACGTATGAGAGAAAGAGCATACTCGGCAATCTCTAATGAAGTTGCTGCTACAGCGGCTATTGCATCTCCAATATAACGCACTGTATCTTCACATAATGCCGGTTGATCTGGTGTAGCTATACCAAAGCGATTCAATCCTGGAACATCATGATGAGTAATTACAGCGATAACCCCTTCATATGCTTCTGCCGCAGACACATCTAATGATAGAATACGTGCATGAGGATGAATACTTCGTAGTACGCGTCCATATAACATTCCTTCAGCAGTCATATCGGTCAAATACTGCAATTCTCCTGTTACTTTTTCTTTGCCGTCTCTCCGCTTACGCCAGCGCTCTCCACTACTTTCTCGATTCAGCAACATAGGCTATCATCTCCTTTCGATCTGTGCATGTATCGTTTCCCATAATCCTGCTGCTAATAGATTTCCTGCTGTTTGTTGACGATACTGTTCACTGGCAAAAGGATCACTGTATGTTATAAATTGATCGCTTGCAAGTCGTGCTAAAGAAGTAATCATATCAGCTTGATATCGATTGCCTTCTAATAACTGTTCACATGTAGATAAGCGCATTGCGATACCAGAACCACCACCTGCGGCTATTCTTACTTGTGAAAAGTATCCTAATGGATCTATCTTGGCGCGAAATGCTACTGTGACAAGCGATGGTGTGAATGCTTCTCTGCGACCAATTTTGCGAAAAAAAGTAATCTCTTGTTGATGATCGACAGACTGTTCTATCGATTCTGTAGCTAACAAGCGATTCTGTTTCTCCAAATTTATTCCTAACAACACGGCATTCATACTTTTTCTACCGCTTTTCACGATCTCTAACCAATCGCTAAGATCCTGTTCGATCGTTGTGACTTCACTTCCAATATCTGCCCAATGAAGCGAGGCATTGTGTACCAGTAGAGCAGGAATAGCATCCCCTACAGCAGAAGCTATATTTCCGCCAATCGTAGCTTGATTGCGAATAGAAGGTGCTGCAATATGACGACACGATTCATATAACGTAGCTCCATGATGAGCGATATAAGCATCTGCTCCACATTCACGAAGCCTTGTTAATGCACCAATATATATATGTTGATCACTTTCATGAATTCCGCATAGATCAGCAATCGTATCCAGTCGAATAAAGTGCTCAGGTCTATTTACAATACCGCCTTCCCACTGCGTACGTAGTAATGTTCCTCCTGCTACGAATACTGCGTCGGCTCCATATTGACGTTTGATCATCATGGCTTCTTCTGCATCTGCTGGCTCCCAGACTTTACGTGAAAAAGGATCAGGAATCCTGCTCGTCTCTATATTCATTTCCATGATGTCACCTCCATTTGTTCTTTTCGCACGTTAGATGATCGAAATACTCTCCATCATCTATCAATTGAACAAATCTTAATGAAATCACAGTCTTATGTCAATTATTCTCACTTAAATTTGTAGTAAATATAAATAAATAGCTTTATTTTGTGCTTTATGCACTTTTTGATTCTTCAAAATCAAATTATTATGTAATATATACTAACACAAAAGAAGTGGATTGATCTAATTATTATTTATGTATAACTTGTGTTACATAAGATGCTTCTAATGGCTAATGAAACAGTAACTCACTTATTAATAGATTATGATAGTTAGTTATGTAGCAGAACGTATATAATGCTGGATTTGAGCTAGAGCTTCAGGCGTATCAGCATCCCAGAAAAAATGATCTGGATATTTAACGATATTGCTATAGAAATCTGGATTCATGAATACTTTACGAGCTCCTTGATCACCTTGCAGTTGCTCTAGATAAGTCCACATATGGGCGGGGAAAATGACAGGAGGTTTGATGCCTTCATGATCAGCAGAAGCGATATAGTCGACATCAGGTTGATACTGATAGATTGTTATTAGTTCTGTTAACATGGTTGATGTGATTAAAGGCTGATCGCCAAGCAAAATAAGTACGGCATCTGCTTGAGATAACCGTACTTGCTTCATACCACAACGAATAGAATATGACATTCCTAAATGAGCTTGTTCGCATACAACAGGTTGCATTTTGGAAGGATATTGGTCTGTCCAAGCTTGAATTTCTTGTTGCCATTCAAGCGAAGAATACGGAGCAGTCACTGGAACTACATGCTGAATCTGTGGATTGGTCAAAACGGTAGATAGTACTTTACCTCCGATCGTCGGTACAGGCTCAGATACAGGCGCGCTATCTGCTGTATACAAAGGCATACTCAATTTGTCTTTGCCCATACGACTACTTTTGCCCGCTGTAAGCACTAAGGCGGTGATGTTCATGTGTAACATCCTTTCTCGGTACAAGTACACGTCCACGTTTGACAGCGATCAGTTCGGCGATAATACTGATTGCAATTTCATCTGGTCCATCTGCCCCAATGGATAAGCCTACAGGAGAATGTAACGAAGGGTATGCTGGTAATTGATCCATTAATCGGCGTGTTCGTTCTTTGGAACCCATAATGCCTAGATAAGCACAATGCTGATCTACCATCAATTCCACCCATTCTCGTTCACGCGGAAAATTATGACTCATTAAGATCATATAGTCTTGTTCACCCGGTTGTATTTGTTCATATAAAGACTGCGGAAATCCTACGATACAGGTAGCGCCTGCAAACCGCTCCTCTGTACACAATCCTGCACGCCAATCCCCTACAACTACATCAAACCCTGATAACTGTGCTAGCGAACTTACAAGTATACTGTCGTCGCCAGCACCGATTAGAATAAGACGTGGCTTAGGACGATAAGTACGAACAAATGTATACTGATCCTTTTGCCCATCAGACAGAGATTCAGTACCTGAGTTAGCATCATGAGCAAGCATTAATGGTTGATCTGATAATTGATAATCAATCTGCTCACCATTTTTTTGAAAAGAACGAGTAAGCACTACATTTTCACCTTGATCCAAACGATCATTCAATTCACGAATCACATTCAAAAAGGAACCTCTGACTGGCTCCAACAAAATATTTAATAACCCACCACAGCCGATATTTTCACCCCATGATAGATCATCTGCTGGACGCATATCGTATTCCACGATAGATACTTGGGAACTGTTCCAGACATCATCTACACGAGCTACAAGATCGCTTTCCAGGCAACCCGGGCTTATACTGCCGAATTGTTGTCCATCAGCAGTCAGAATCATGGAGACTCCTTCTTTGCGGTATGCATGTCCTTCTACATGGACAACAGTAGCAAGAACTGTACGCATTTGTTGTTGATGTTGAGATAAAGCGATTTTGCACAGGTCTTTCATATCCATGAGTCTCCAGCTCCTTTGTTTTTTGAATGTGAATATTGCAAATATTCTCAGGTAGCGAGTCAGCCTGTATTACATACGTGTCATCAAACGTTTGATCGAACGATCGGATTCGCGTAATACAATACTGCGATCGATCGTTTTGACACGGCGATTTTCCAATACAACACTGCCATCAATAATAACGGTATCTACATTGCTACGTGTTGCCGAGTACACGACTCTGGAATACACATCTACATCATACGAAGGGAATGTATGATAATCTTCCAGATCAAGCAAGACCACATCAGCTTTTTTGCCTACTTCTAGACTGCCGATTTCTTTTGCCATTCCTAGTACTTCTGCTCCGCCCATCGTCGCCATACGCAATACTGTTCTAGCATCCATAACCGTTGGTCCATGAGGAACTTTCTGGATCAATGCAGCTAAGCGCATTTCTTGAAACATATCGAGGTTATTGTTACAAGGCGCTCCATCGGCTCCAAGACCAACATGGATATGACGATTCATCAAGTCTGGAATTTCAGCGATACCGGAAGAAAGTTTGAGATTTGAACCCGGGCAGTGAGTGACTTTCACTCCACGTTTGTACAAAATCTGCTTCTCTTCTTCACTAAGCCATACGCAGTGCGCCAGAATCAGACGTGGATTAGCAAGACCGATATGATCCAAATACACAATATTACGCATTCCTCGTTCTTGTTCGACCAGTGAAATTTCTCCACGATTTTCAGAAGCATGAGTATGCACTTTAACATGGTATTGAGCAGAAAGATCGCGTACTTCGGTAAGCAGACGTTCTGTACAAGAAACAACAAATCGTGGACAGAACGCGTATTGAATACGTCCACCACCGAAGCCATTCCATTTTTCTAATAAATCTACACTTTTTTGAAGAGATTCGTCGGTGTCTTCCTGTAACGGTTCAGGGACATCGGTTCCATGATCCATCATTACTTTACCGGAGATGACCCGTAGCCCACTTTGCGCCATCGCTTGAAAAGCAGAATCGGTATGATGTACGGTCTCCATATCACAGATCGTTGTCGTTCCACTAGAAATCAATTCTCCAATTCCTAACAATGCAGAATAAAAAATCGATTCTTCATCATGAGCAGCTTCCAATGGCCAGATACGCTTACGTAACCAATCCATCAGTTCCATATCGTCTGCTCGACCACGAAATAATGTCTGGCACAAATGAATATGCGTCTGAATAAATCCTGGCAATAACGTTTTGCCTCGTCCATCTATTTCTTGATCGGCATGATCATCCAAATGTGGAGCCATTTTGACAATTTTATTATTTTCGATCAATAAATCCCCAATAAATACTTCTTCTCGATCGTTCATTGTGACCATCTGTGCTTGTCTAATCATGATGCTTCCCATGATGCGTCCCCCTCTGTCTCTATCCCGCTCTATATTCCGATAGCAATCCCATCACTACGAGGATCAGCCGCACCGCTAAATACACCTTGTTCATTAATCATAATTCCTTGCGCTTCACCCATTACTGCATCGTAATCACGAATCGGTTCTACGATATGCCCGTAAGCTTCTAAACGCGAATAAATATCTTCATATGAACGGCTTTCGATTTTTAACGTATCGCTCATATCGCCCCATGTCCGTCCATACAACCATCGTGGCAATCCAATCGCCTGCTGGATTGTTAATTGATAATCAATCACACCGGTCAAAATAGATAATTGGGTCTGAGGTTGTCCTTCTCCACCTTGCGTTCCTAACAGCAGATAAGGTTTACCATTTTTCGTTACCATTCCTGGCATTAATGTATGGAAAGTACGTTTACGTGGTTCCAATACATTCGGCGCCCGATCATCGAGTGAAAAGAATGAACCTCTATTTTGCAAAATAACACCACTATCCCCCGGCACATAAGCAGATCCAAAATCAAAATAAAGACTTTGAATAAACGAAACTGTATTGCCTTCATCATCAGTTACAGCCGCATAAGCCGTATCCTGACCCATTGCAGGTGAAAGATGCGGAGACGCTTGAGGATGATATTGCATGTCATACCATAATTTTTTTGCATAGTCTTTGGATAATAATTGTTCTATAGGAATATCTCGAAAAGCAGGATCGGTTAAATAACGATCTCGATCTTGAAAAGCTTTTTTCACGGTTTCTACTACCAGATGATAAAATTCAGGCGAAAAGCGAGCAATAGACGACAAATCAACATTTTCCAAAATATTAAGCATCATCAATACCGAGAATCCCTGTGTATTCGGTGGCATTTGATATACCCGGTGTCCTCGATATGTGGTCGATACAGGTTCTACCCATTCTCCTTGATGTGCTGACAGATCTTCCTTCGTTAATACACTACCATCTCGTTCTGTCGCTTCACCGATCATCTGTCCGATAGATCCATTGTAAAAACATGCACTTCCTTGTTCGCCAATCAACCGTAGCGTCTGAGCAAGCTTAGTCTGAATAACAATATCGCCTTCTACTAACGGAATACCATTAGGGCAAAATACCGATTGAAGATGAGTATCTTGCTGAATCCATTCCAGATCACGCATAATCCAGCGTGCTAGACTTGGTGAAGCTGGAAAGCCTTCTTCTGCGTATCGAACCGCCGGAGCGATAATCTCAGCCCATGGCAACCGTCCATACTTTTTCCAGACTGCTTCCCAGGCATCTACCATACCCGGAACAGTTACAGCCGCTAAAGGGCCACGACTTGGAATAGTCGTATACCCTTGCTTGGTATACCATTCAGGTGTTGCTTTGGCAGCAGAACGCCCACTTCCATTATATCCTTCAATCTTGCCTGTATGACCATCATGAATTAGAAAAAAAGCATCTCCACCAGGCCCTGTCATATGAGGATAGACGACACCCAGTACAGCACTTACCGCAACCGCAGCATCAAATGCATTGCCACCGGACTGCAAAATAAAGGCACCTGTCTGACTTGCTAAATAATGCGGTGCTGCAACCATTCCTCTACGCGATTGGGGCATAATGTTCACTGGTACGTCACCTCTTTCTGACCAGCATACACACTAAGTGCCGCTTGCACACCTTGTCCTGCCGGTAATTTCACACCATGGTGGATTAATACTGCTTCCAGAGCACCTAAAACATGAAGTACATTTTTGCGACTACTGCTATATCCCATACTACCGATCCGCCAGATTTTACCTTGTAGTGGACCAAAAGAACTGGCGATCTCAATCCCAAAATCATGAAGCAACATCGAACGTACACTTTCGCCATCTACACCTGCTGGAATTTGGATACAAGTAACAACAGGCAATCTTGCACTGTCATCTCCGAATAATTCTAATCCCATTCCGCGGATACCAGCTACAATCGCTGCTCCATTTTCTGCATGACGGGCAAACCGTGCTTCCAGACCTTCTTCTAACAAAATACGCAACCCTTCACGTAATCCATATAACATCGTGGTAGCTTCTGTATGATGATTAAGTCGCTTAGGGCTCCAATAATCTTGCAATTGTGCCAGATCAAAATAATTACTGGCGATGCGATTATGACCGGACATACCTGCTAACGGAAGATCATTTGCAGTCCGAAGTCCACGCTCGATACTTTTACGTCCTAGAATCTTACGTTCTACTCGATCATTATACGTAATCGGTGCCATGCCTGAAGGAACAGACAGACATTTCTGAGTACCGCCCATTACTGCATCAACTTTCCATTCATCCGTATAAAAAGGAACCCCTCCGATTGTAGCTACAGCATCTACAACAAATAGCACATCATGTTCCCGACAAAAATGCCCTATTTCAGACAAAGGTTGCATACATCCTGTAGATGTTTCACCATGTACCATCGCTACAATCGTCGGTTGATATTGGACAATCGCTTGCTTTACGACTTCAGGATCAAATACAGTTCCCCATTCCGTCTCAATAGTCTCAACCTCTGCACCGCAACGCTCAGCAATTTCAGTTAGTAAATGTCCAAATCGTCCGTAGATTGGAACCAGCACTTTATCGCCGGGTTCGATTAAGCTAACCATCACTGCTTCAAGCCCTGAACGTGAAGTACCATCGACAGGAAAAGCCCATTGATTAGTAGTCATATACAACTCGCGTAACATTTCCATCGTTTCATTCATAATATCGGTAAAAGCAGGATCAAATTGCCCCAAAATAGGCATCGACATCGCTCGCAATACACGTGGGTCCACTTCAACAGGACCGGGGGTCATAATCGTGCGCGGGGGTGGCGATAAGTCTTTATAACGCTTCATGGTCTTCACCTCGATAAGCATATTGATATAGCAATTCGGTTAGTACTTTGAAGCCCTGTATAATATCAGCTTCAGCTGTATATTCTAACGGGTTATGGCTAATGCCTTCACGACTCGGTACAAAGATCATTGCAGAAGGACATTCTACACCAAAAATCTGAGCGTCATGCCCTGCTCCACTTGGTAATGATAGCGACGATATACCTGCTTGATCGCATACATGTTGCAAATCATCAATCATCGCTTGATGCATAGGAACAGGTTCTGCCCGTAAATGCTCTTTCCAGGATAATGTTAATCCTTCTTGCTCTGCTATCGCTGAAATTTCTTCATATAAAGCATCTGTATAATCATTCAATATCTGATGATCCAAATGACGAATATCCAATGTAAATGTTGTCTCTCCTGCAATCACATTCGGTACATTCGGTGATACTTGCAGACTTCCCACCGTAGCGACCAATGGATCGCCCCATTCTAATGCAGAACGCTTGACGCTACTAATCATCAAGGCTGCACCTGCTAATGTATCTCTACGCCATTGCATCGGTGTTGTGCCTGCATGATTACTTTCACCGAGCACTTTCACTTCAATCCGGCGCTGACCTACAATCCCTGTAACTACACCAATCTGATGCCCTGTGCGCTCCAATACAAATCCTTGTTCAATATGAAGTTCGATATAAGCAGCAAATTCACGCTGACATGAAGAGTATATGGATTCAGCTCCGAATCCTGCTTGCTTCATCGCCTGTTCCAAGCTAACCCCATCACGATCTTTCACTACCGGAACTTCACTCACTTGATATGATCCAGTAATATTGCCTGATCCCCAATACGTTAAAGGAAATCGGCTACCTTCTTCTTCAGCTAGTGATATCACTTCAATCGTTCGTAAAGGCTCTCCATAGGTTTCTTTCAAATAAGAAAGTGCCAGTACACCTGCAACGACGCCCAGTGCACCATCGTATTTACCTCCAAATACAACAGTATCAATATGCGAACCTGTTACAATCGGTAGTCGTTCAGATTGCTTGCCTACTAACCGACCTGTAAGATTCCCGACTTGATCGTAAAAAGGTTCTAATCCTTGCATTTCCATATAATCAAACAATGCTTGTTGTGCTTCTAACCATGCAGGAGTGTATAACAACCGAGTGACTCCGCCTTGTTCATCAGCTCCAAATTGAGCCAGCCATTCCACCATACTGTGTAACTTTGCACTGTAATTTTCAATCATTGGCGCTGCTTGCTTAGCCATGAATCACTCCTCCTGTCTGATAAGCAATAAATTGTCCGATACATGTATCCGTCAATCCAGATGACTGGTCATATACAATATGTCCGCGTACTATCGTCTTGTGCACCGTCGAGGAAAATGAATATCCTACATAAGGGCTTTGACGATGTTTATCATATAGATCATCATGTTCTAACGTATACGATTGCTCCAGATTCACAAGTACAAGATCTGCATCTAAGCCTACTTTAATCTGACCTTTAGATTGAGATACTCCTACACGTTTAGCCGGATGCTTTGATACCATATTTGCTATCGCTGGCAAAGAGATCTGACGCCGATGATAACCTTCTTCCAGCATCAATAACAATGTGCTCTGCGCTCCCGATATACCGCCCCATGCTTCAAAAAAATTGTTCGATTGCTTCATTTCAGGCGGGCAAGGCGAATGATCTGAAGCAATAATATCAATAAGCCCGAGTGCGACTGCATCCCAGAGAGCAGATTGCTCTGTAGCACTACGTAAAGGCGGTGCACATTTAGCAAGTACACCTTGATCTTCTACATCTTGATCGGTTAGTACTAAATAATGAGGACATGTCTCTACTGTTACATCCAGTCCTTCTTGCTTAGCAGCGGTAATGATATCGACCGCTTCCCGGCTACTAATATGCACAAAGTGGAGCGCGCAATTTGTCTGACGGCTATACTCCAGTGCACGCTTCACAGCTATCACTTCAGCTTCAATCGGTCGGGAATCCAGATAATCTCTTACTCCTGTTCTTCCTTCTGCTACTGCTTGATTGGCTAGTGCAGATACGGTGGGTTCATCTTCAGCATGTAATGCAAGCACATGACCCAATCTAGCAATCTCTGTCATTCCAGATCGTAACGTAGTATCGTCTGCTCTGGAGAAGATATCTTCTCCTTCTCCACCCGGTTCTGACATAAATGCTTTGAACCCCACTACACCGCCTGCTGACATTGCTGCTAATTGATCAATATTTCCTTCTACCAGTCCACCCCAGAGTGCGTAATCAACATAAGAATGTTGCTTGGCTACTTGCTTTTTGGCATCCAGATGTTCAGCATTTGTAGTTGGTGGTACACCATTTAGTGGCATATCAACATAGGTGGTTATTCCTCCTGCGGCAAGAGCTGCCGAACCTGTCTGAAATCCTTCCCAACTGCCTAATCCGGGTTCATTAAAATGAACATGAATATCAACGGTTCCCGGTAATATATGCAATCCATCCGCTTGAATCACAGTCACTCCATGTGTATAAGGGATAGAAGGAGTTAGTGATTGTATTTTGCCATTTCGAATACCAATATCCATTTTGGCTACACGATCTGGTAATACAACAGTGCCTCCAGTAATAATCAGATCCAGTTCTGGTTGCATCCTCTACACTCCTTCCTTATTTCCTTTGATTCTCATCCTATAATCATGAGTTGTATGTCTAACGCTGGTATATCTAATCTATTAGCTTCCACGATAAGTGCTATATCCACCGGGAGCGACCAATAAAGGAATATGATAATTTTGTTCAGTATCTACAATATGGAAACGTAAAGGAACCTTTTCCCATAATAAGGTGTCTGCTGTACTGGTACCGATCGCACGATGATAATCACCAACATAAAAGATCAATTCGTATAATCCAGCTTGTATATGTTCCCCTGCTAACAATGGTTGATCGACACGTCCATCTGCATTAGTAAAGGCTGTAGCAAGTAATAGATTTTTTTCACTATAATAAAGTTCGATTTTGACACCCTCGGCTGGTGTGCCTTGTGCCAAATTCAACACATGAGTTGTTATTTTACCGCTCACTTGCTTCACCTGCTTTCTTTGTGACCTGTTTCTTGTTTGGCGGTATAAGATCTAGAATCATTAGGAAAGAAGTAATCCTTGCTCATCTGCCCACATTTGCAGTCTTAACCCTGCAATCGTATGTACCTGTCCAAGTGCTGTCTGAAATTCCTCTTCAGCCGGCTTTCCTGTCCGATGACGCATAGATTCCAGAATCTGATCAGTCGTTTTTCCTTTGACTGCTAAAATAAAAGGAAATTGATATTGCTCAGTATACACTTCATTCAATTTCGCTAATTGTTCGTATTGTTCTGCCGATAGTCCAGTCAATCCTGCTCCTGCTTGTTCTGATTGTGAGTGGTCACTCATTTCGATTTTGGTTCCCAAATCGGGATGTTGTCTTAATAACGTTAATTGTGTCGATATATCAGAATCAGATACAATCTTTTTCATCGTATTTAACATGTCTTGTAAAGTATTAAACGGTCTTTGCTCCCATGCTTGTTCAGTAATCCAAGCGGAATGTTCATATAATCCACCAAATTGCTGTAAAAATTGTTCTTTAGTCCACGTCTGCCATGGTTTCTGTGTATTTACCAAAGGTTTTCCTCTTTTCGTTCGTTCTTTTTTATCATTTTACGTAAGGTTATAGAACATATCAACTAATCAGCCGTAATTTTGTTATATAACATAACATTGAAGTGGTGTTTTGTGAATAATACAAAAAGCCCTCACCAAAAGGTAAGGGTCTTTAGCATAATGATATGCCACTTGTATAGAGTTAATTTTGATGTAATCTTCAATCATTGATCCTTGTAGAGCAATAACTTCTTCTAGCATCGTTACTAGGAGATCGACTTACGATTGTTGTTTATCTTTCAAAAATTTGCGGAATGTAAATACCATTTTAAGTTTGAGCAGATCATTTGTCTTTTTGAAATCCATCTGAAGCAGACCACCGATCTTGTCCATCCGATAGGTTACAGTATTGCGATGCACATATAACTGCTTAGCGGCTTCATTAATAAGTCCGTCATTTTCAACAAAAGCTTCAAGTGTATTCATCAGCACTTGATTGGGATCGCTGTCTTTGATCAGTAACGGCTCCAGTATTTTGTGACAATACGTCTCCATAATATTCTCAGGAACATGCTGAAATACATAGGCAAATTCTAACGTCTGAAATTGCAAAGCAATATGTGTCATTCCAAAGCGCTTCGCTAACTTGCGGGTCTCCAATGTTTCTTGATGAGCTTCACGCAAAGAACTGGGTTCTGTCTTAATTTTGCTAATCCAGAAGCGTGGACTACCCCCATCATGACTAAGAGATTCCATATCTTCAAACCGATTGATCAAAAAAGCAGATAGTTCCTCACCATAATCTCGCTCAGATGGACAAGCATAGATCGATAAGATCCCTTCTTCGATCCGAAAATGTTGAGAAGGAAATAACTGCATCAGCGGATTATACTGCAACTCTTGATGAATCTGGGCTAGACGCTTTTCTGAAGAAAATGCTTGTGGCTCAAGTGTGGTTAATACACATTGATACGGCCCGGGAAATAAGTTCACTCCTAATCGCCCTGCACCTTCTGTAAGATCATCGAGAGACATTCGTTTGGATAGATATTGCGTAACCAGTGTACGCATTTTGTCTTGTACACCAGGATTCACATGTTCACGGTATGTCGTATCCATATGAAAAGCTAATACTTCAGCGGCTTGCTGGAATAATTCTTCTTCTTCTTTCAGTGGCATCGAGCTATCTGTAAATACCAGTAAAAATCCATACTGTTCACTACGCTTCATAATCGGTACACGATAACAGCTACCCGAGTTCCATTTTACACGTGTCGGTGACATTTTCCACGGCCATCCTTGAAGTACACTGTCTCCGCCTTCACCGCCATTGTACAGAATATGTCCGCGTGAACCGATAATGGCTATCGGGTATTTCAAAATATCTTCCAGCACAGCAAATACATTTCCCTGTTGATCCTGATTAAGCGCAAACTGCATAAGACGCTTTTGCTTATGTAGAACTGATTGCAACAGTTTGGTACTCCGTTCGTGTTCTGCTTGAAAAAGAGCATTCATCTGATCGGAAAAAGTAAATTGAAAAGGAAGCTCAAGCAGTGGAAATTGTAAACGATTGGCTTCATCAATAATCGCCTGCGGAATCACTTCCCAAAATCGTCCTAACTTTACTCCAAGCCCTGCACAACCGCGCTCATTTAACTTGCGCATCAATTTGATCGCTTCTTCTTCACTGTCTTTCATAATAAAAGCAGTCGTAAATAACATTTCTCCGCTTTTGATCCAGTCGGCGATATCTGGCGCGTCCATAACATTCACAGACTTCATGAGTCGTGATGTTCCCCGGGCACCCGCAACAAGGCGCGCTTCAGACAGAGGATACACTGCGAGCGCTTCTTGAACCGTTAATTGCATACGAGTACCTCCTATTCCGCTAACATCTATACGAAATTCCAAATAATATTGTCATGTATTATAACATACAAATCATTTGCATTAGTATAACGATTATTTATACCTTTTCTCTTATCAGACCTCTTAATGCAAAAAAATACACCCTTTTCTCCTCTATAGTTAATGTCTGGTTTGATAATGATCCAGACTTATAGGGACAAAAGAGTGTATATAGATTAATAATGAGATTGCAATGTGTCTGTTATTCTTCTTCCTCTTCTACTTCATAACGGCACAGGTAACGTTCAGAAGCCGCATTTAGCTCTCCATTTCCGATAACAGTAAAGCCGATATTGCGATAAAATTCTGCTCCTTCATCATCTGCTTCAGCAAGCAAAACAGAAGGTTGAGCAGTTTCTATCAATTCTAACAAAATACCACGTCCATACCCTTTACCACGTTCATTCGGAGCAATCGCTAAATGACGGATACGTAAAACGTCCGGTGTATCTGCTTCTTCTACACAGCCGATTACACCAATCCATGCGCCGTCTTCTTGATATCCATATAAATGCATATGATCCTGTGTATGATACTGTTGAATAACAGCCTCTAATACTTGTGGATCAGGAAATACGGCATATGATAATAATTCCTGTAATTGAGGTTGCTCTAATTTTTGATCGATCCGTTCTAACACACTGTATTCCTCCTGTACGGTTTGCTTGACTACTTCTCTATTTTACATGATGTGTCAAACAGTTACACAGTACAATATGTTTATCATGCTTATAGCTTACTTGTCTGTAGATGACTGTACTTGTTGCAACACTTCAGGATGAGGCTGTGGATCTTCTTTACAAGCTGCAAATGTGATCCAATTGCCTTGTAGTTCGATCTCTTTGCCATCTTTGGTTTCTTCGATCGCTTGAGCAACTGCTTTGCGCTCGATAATATTCCAACCTTCATAATATTCATTTAAAAGTTCTAACAATTGTTCTGTGGTCAAATTCAGCTCGATATTTCCTTCTTCAGCTTCTTGCGTCTTTTGATCCACTTGTTGAACCGAAGAAGTCATAGAGATTAGATGAATACCACCTGTACGAGTCCCTGCTTGCATGCTGTTGATTACTTTTTGCAATGAATCTTGAGAAGATACATGCTCTAAGCATCCGGTAGCAATCATATAATCGTAAGCATCCGGTTCAATAGTGTAACTTTCCAC
Source organism: Paenibacillus sp. PsM32 (assembly GCF_030433815.1). Taxonomy (NCBI): domain Bacteria; kingdom Bacillati; phylum Bacillota; class Bacilli; order Caryophanales; family Paenibacillaceae; genus Paenibacillus; species Paenibacillus sp. PsM32. Next base: position 188,582 of record NZ_JARUWY010000001.1, read on the forward strand.
ATCGCTGGTAACTGCTTCGATCCGGTCAGCCACATTGTATTCTTCTGCATATTTCTGCAATTGCTCAATCGCAGAATCTAGCAAATCTACCCCTACCACAACACCGCCTTCAGTTAATTGTTGAGCAACTGGAATCGTATGTCTGCCTACTCCACAAGCCATATCCAATACTTTTGGTGCAGGTGTATATTTTTGCAGACGTTCTAACAACTCCATCACAATCGGTGTAGGCCCTGCCATCCAAGTTCCAGGTTCAAACAATTTATTTTCTTCATAAAACTTTTCGTGGTAATCGGATTCTGATTCTCTAGCTGTGTCAAATGCTGCGCACATCATGTATCTCCCCTTATCATCAATTGGTATATCTACCATTACCCAAGTAATCACATATTATAAAGGGGAGCGCTCATTTATTTATGGATGTATACAAAAAAGGAACCTGCAAAGTGCAGATTCCCTGATCATTCTTTTTATTTGACTAAATATTCTAGTTCCCGACAAGCTTTTTCATAAGCTGGAGCTAGCAACTGGACAAGTTCTTGAACTCCTCGCAAATCATCTTCTTTAGCCAATGTCTCAATCTGATGTAACAATTGTGCCATATATTGAATCCCTATACTCAAGCTACCGGATTTGAGTTCGTGTGCCGCTTCCGACAATGCTGCTGCATCTTTACGGAGCACTAACTTTTTTAATCGTTCTAGCTTAGTAGGTGTCTCACTTTTGTACATTTCGATAAGCGTCCGCAATACTTCTGGATCACCATCATCATTTAATTCCAGTATTTCTTGAATCACACTCATATCCAATGCTTTTTCATGAACGATATCTGGAAGCCATTTACGCATCATGACGGTTAGACTTTCAAGATTAACCGGCTTGGTCAAAATATCATTCATCCCTGCATCCAGACACTTCTGCCGATCTTCCTGACTGGTATTACCTGTCAAAGCAATAATCGGTACTGGTGAGCGCATCTCTGCTGTTTCTAATTCACGAATTTTGTGAGTAGCTTGCAGACCATCCATAATAGGCATACGGTTATCCATCAAAATTAAATGATAGGTTTGTCCAAGATATTTGGAGATCGCTTCTTGTCCGTTGCTAACTGTATGGACGTGTTCCATTCCCATCTTTTTCAGTTGTAGTTGAATCACCTGACGATTAATAGGATTATCTTCTACAATTAATATAGCTTTATCCGTCTGTTTATGATGCAAATGAGAAGGAAGTTGATGATGATCGATCTGCTGTTCATCGAGACTCGTATGGATTAACGCTTGAGTGTCCGAAGAAGCTTGAACTTTTTTGAGCGGAATATCGAACCAAAAAGTTGATCCTTTATTTTCTTCACTTTTCAAATCAATCGTTCCTTCCATCAGCTCTACAAATGACTTACAAATGGAGAGCCCCAGCCCCGTTCCTTCTACATCGTTTTTGCCAGGTTGATCAGCTTGTGCATAAGGCTGAAACATATTTTTTTGATTTTCTTCAGAGATGCCGATTCCTGTATCTGTAACTTCGATGTGAAGAACCTGTAAATTTGCACTGTTGTGTTTCAATTGTATACTGACTTCGATCTTTCCTTGTTTGGTAAATTTATTAGCATTACTGAGCAGATTAAGCAAAATTTGTCTGATTCTGCCGCCATCGCCCACCAATTCATTTTCTACCCGGTAATCAATAAAAGCCGAAATCACATTCTCATTTTTTTGCGCTTTGGGTTCACTTAACCGAATAATATGATCCAATAATAATCGCAAATCAATAGGTTCTTCTTGCAGTCTCATTTTGCCGGCTTCCATTTTGGAAAGGTCCAGCATATTGTTAATCATACTGAGCAATAGTTCAGCCGACTCTTGAATTAACATCACAGACTGTTGTTGCTCTTGCGATAATCCAGAACTCATTAAAATTTCGGACATACCGATCATTCCATTCATCGGTGTACGTATTTCATGAGTCATAATTGCCAAAAAGCGAGCACGTGCTTGATTGGCATGGATAGCTTCTTCTTTTGCCGCATTCAACTCAGCATTGGTTTTGGCTAACTGACGTTGTAGCGTAACCATTTCATTATTCATTGCTGAAAATTCAGCTAATATTTGCTCTTCTTGATATTTGCCTTTAATCATCTTATGGGAAAGATCTTCTATCGTTTTACGCAAAATAGTGATTTCTTGTTCAGCATTCGTCATTGCGTTCATCTTCCCTTCTAAAGGCTATTCAACCTTTTACCGAGGGCTGGCTGCCTGACTCATTCAGGGCTACTAAGCTTGTCGCTATTTCAACAGCTTCATTTGCATCAGGTGCAAAACCATCTGCCCCAACTCGCTTCCACAGTTCCCTGTCAATATTAAACGGCAATCCGCCGACAATGATTTTGACATCTCTGGTTGATTCTTCAGCGCGAATTTTTTCAATTAAGTCTTGCACTAAATGAACGTGAAAGGTCATTGTTGCAGAAATAGCAATTACATCCGCCTGATGATGCACAATGGATTGTAAAAGACTGTGATCTGGAACATTAGCACCTAAATAATAGGTGTTCCAGCCTTCCATTTCAAAAAAATCAGCCAACATTCGAATCCCGATCTCATGTTGTTCTTCTCCGACACAGGCCGCAACTAAGCGATATCGTTCCTCACCTGCGCTTATCCAATATGGATACAGACGTGAAATGATACTTTGTGTTGCCGCTGTACAGAAATGTTCTTGAGCAATATTAATATCGCCAATTTGCCATAACCGACCGATCTCATATTGTACAGTCTGGAATATATGAATGTATATATCTTTGATAGGAGTATCGTTTTCAAGAAGATGTACGATAAGCGCGTAGGCCTCTTTGCGTTCTGTACGTAGCAAACAATCTAGGTATTGTTTTGCTTCTTTTCCTAATAACGAGGTATCCAACATATACGATGTTTGCGATTCACTGGTTTGAACATGATGTATCCCCATATCCAGATAATCAATCACATTGGATTTGTGGGGATGATCAAAACTTTTTTGAAGCGCTTTTTTGATCGCATGTAAATTTACTAATAAATCTTGTTCGGATACTCGATATCCATTTAACAGTACTTTGAGCCATGAAATATAATTCATAAACAAACTTGGACTCTTCATCAGTACACTTTCAGCTAAATAGCTAATCGTATATAAAGAATCTTGCTTGGTTCTTATTCTGCCATTAGATCCAAATCGTTGCATTAAGTCTGGCTGCTGACGATACTGCATCTGTGTTACTTTTTCTGCAAATCGATCTGCTTGCGATATGAGTTGTTGTCCTGCTGTTTCTTCTCGTTGTAGTGCCATCGCGCCTGACCTCCTTGTCATAAAGACCTTACGAGGATCAATTCGCTTGCACAGATCGTAAGATGTGTTTATAACTGCTGATTATTCAGCTTATCATTTATATCCAGAATGTATACCTTGGTGAAATTTTCCCATAGATTGACGAATTAAGCAAGTTCTATAGGTTGCATTTCGCATATAAAACCCACTTTTCATATCTATATTAATGTAAAAAAACAGAAAAAGCTGTCATGAATCAACAGCTTTCGTTTTTTAAACGTATTTGCATATTCTGCGTATTTGATAGCGTTTGCGTATCTATCAAAATTTCCCACTGAATACCGATTTTTTCGTTTATATTCGATATCATGTCTGAATGCAATAACAATCCCGATAATTGATTTCCGTTTTGTTGGTAATCCCGATGTTCTTGCAGTTGATATCGGAAGTATAAAAGTCGCTTGACACCACCGATATGAATAAACTTGAACCTGTATCCTTCAAGTATCGCTTGTTCCCATGGATCATTCATATCTGTCGCAATCTGTAGACGATCTAACATATCCATTTGCGGATCAGCTACATTTGACAATAAAGGGGTCCAATCTTTGTTATGGATATAAGCGATAATGGTTGCTGGATCTAATCCACTACTCATACAGTTCTCAATCCATAATCCTACAGGTAACGATAGCTTCACTTTTTCCAAAAATGGTTCTGTCATGAATGAACCTCTAGCGGACTATCTATATATTGCTTGATCCAATCATTCACATGAGTTAACAAGTCTACACGATAGCTAGGCTTACCACTTTTGAGTACCATATGATTAGAATCAGGATAACGAACCATTTTGGTCACTTTGCCTTGACGTTTGAGTGCAGTATATAACTGTTCTCCTTGTTCGATAGGACAGCGCATATCTTGCTCTCCATGAATAATCAGTAGTGGTGTCTCTATCTGTTGCACATGAGCAAGTGGCGATTGCGACCATAACCGTTCTGTATCTCCCCAGGGATTACCACCGATTATCCCTTCTGTATAGGAAATACCAATATCGCTAATTCCATAAAAGGAAATCCAATTGGAAATACAACGCTGTGTAACGGCTACGCGAAAACGATCATCATGAGCAATTATCCAATTGACCATAAGTCCGCCATAACTACCACCACATATACCTAACTGTTGATCATTACATTCAGGATGATGTTGCAGTATATAATCTACTGCTTCTAGTAGATCACGATAATCGCCACCCCCGAAATCTTGACGGCATGCTTGAGCAAAATGCTGTCCATAACCGAAGCTACCACGTGGATTAATCATCAGCACCGCATAGCCCTGTGATACTAATGCCTGCATTTCGTGGCTATAAGCATCAGAATACATCGCATGTGGCCCACCATGAATCTGTAAAATCAAAGGAATTTTAGAATCATGATCTACTATATCTGTTGGTTTCATCAACCACCCTTGAATCTGAATGCCTTCTTTATTGGTATACCAAAATAATTCGGGTACCGATACATTGTAATCAGCTAGCCATAGATGAGTATTTGTTAACGGTTTTACTTCATCCCATTGGATATTGGATACTGGAAGAAATGGAAATGTTACTAACTCATATGGATGAGTAGCATCAGCAACCAGCGCTACCATAATATCTTGTTGTGGAGCATAGACGATCTGATGAATATCTTTTCCACCTGTTGTTATGGGAGTACATACTCCTTCTTCGGTAATACGATATAGATCTACACTACCTTGATAAGTTCCTAATACATAGATAGATTGTCCATCTGCACTATAGATCGGCCCGGGTATCGAAGCCGCAGTCTTCATATCATTCAGTATAAAATTACCGAACTGAATCTGTGATTGTGGTGTTAACGAATGTATTTGCTTCCTTGATCGGTCTATTCGGTACACTTGATTCTGAGTACCACTGCCATACTCTCGATCATTAGCTATACATGTCCATGACTTTCTATCCGGTGCATATGCAAATTGGCTAATCATAAGATCATGATTGGTCTGTATTTCTGTATGTCCAGAAGCGATTTCTAGCGTGTATAAATCTTGATAAAAAACTAGATCCATATCACTATATATAATAGAAGCATTTTTTTGAGCAAGGTAACTTATTTCGGTTCCATCCGGTGACCAGACAGGCGACGAAGCATCAAAATCGCCCTCTGTTATCTGTGTCATTTGACGAGTCGATAATTCAAGTAAAAACAGATGTTGATACGTTCCATTCCACAATCCAGAACCTTCTGCTTTGGGTGTAGTTCGCTCTACAATTTGTCCACGATCAGGTGCATGAGCTTCTACTTCACGCTCTCCTATCACTCGACTTGTCAATATGATAGATCGTCCATCTGGAGACCAGCGAAACAATCCTATTCCACGTTCAAGCTTGCTGTATTGATTTATCGAGCTATCAATCATATCCAATATCCACAATTGTGGCTTATGATCTGTTTTACGAATAAATGCTAAATATCTGCCATTAGGCGACCAGTCAGGTGCATAATCATAATCCCCATCGGTTATTCTTTTCTTTTGCTTTCGATCGGCTGATTGATAATAGATATGCGTTTTGTATTGATTACGTTCAGCATCAATACTTTTGTACACATAAGCTATAGCACCATCAGGATGAATCGAAGGATCACTTACCCAGTTATACTTATACAGATCTTCAGGTTGTATCGTTGTTTGACTCATCAGAATAGGCTCCTTTACAGATCGAATCGTTATTGATACCGCAACTATTTATCGCTTTTGTTATATGTTAGGACTGATCATTAGTGATGCGAGGATCTAATTTATCCCGTAACCAGTCTCCTAGAAAAATAACTCCTAATACTGTAAATGTAATCGCTAATCCCGGAAAAGTAGCTACCCACCAGCTAGTCGCAATATATTGTCTGCCGTCACTGAGCATTCCACCCCATGATACATCAGGTGGCTTAATACCTAGCCCGAGAAAGCTCAACGATGCTTCCATTAGAATCGTTGTCGCTACATTCATACTGGAAATTACAATTAATGATGACATCACATTCGGCAAAATATGACGGAATAATAAGCGACCTTGCCCTGCTCCTGCGGATTGCGCTGCTTTGACAAAATCGCGTTCTTTGAGACCTAAGACTTCACTTCGGATCACTCTAGCATAAGACACCCAATTGGTTAACCCGATTACGATAATCAAAGTTATCAATCCAGGCTGAGTTACAGCAAGTACAACCAATGCTAACAATATCGAAGGAATCGCTAGAAAAGAATCTGCTACTCGCATAATAATTGCATTGATCCATTTGCCATAATAACCGGATAACAATCCTAAGACTGCTCCAATCATACCGGATACCAGTACTGCACCTACACCAACAATTAAAGATACACGAGCACCATATACAATACGGCTCCAAATATCACGTCCTAGATTATCTGTACCTAACCAGTAACTCGATTCTCCTCCATCTAACCATACCGGTGGTTTGAGTCGTTTTAGCGGTGCAACTGAACCAGGATCATGAGTTGCTAACCACGGTGCTAGCAGAGCGCATAACACTACCGCCAAAATAATCAGCAATCCTAATGTGCCGGTTTTACTTTTTAATAACTGACGAATCATTCCTTGATCAGGCATATCTTATCATCCTTTCTAACATTCATTCCTGATCAACGGTACGTAATACGAGGATCAAGCAGACGATACGTAATATCTGTTAATAGATTTCCTATAATGACAATTAACGCAATCACAAATACGGCTGCTTGTACAATCGCCATATCATGTGTATTCACAGCAGTTACTAGAAGTTGCCCTAACCCTGGCCATGCGAATACAGTCTCTGTAATCAATGTACCGCCGATCAGACTGGTAAATTGTAGACCTACAATAGTCACGACAGGAATCAATCCATTGCGAAAAGCATGCTTCATAATAATAATAAATGGACGTAATCCTTTACTTTTGGCTGTGACTATATAATCCTGATTTAAAATTTCCAGCATACTGGAACGAACCAACCGTGTCATCTGTGCTCCAATACCGATACCAAGTGTAAAAGCAGGCAATAATAAATGTTCAATGCCACCTCTGCCTGATACAGGTAAAGCACCTAATATGACTGAAAATAACAAAATCAGCATAATTCCCATCCAAAAGTTGGGCATCGCTTTGCCGATCACCGAAATACCTGATATCAATAAGTCAGTAAATGTATTACGCTTCACTGCGGACAAAATACCAAGCGGAATCGCCATCACGATTGCAAAAATCATCGCTGCCACTGCTAACTCAAAGCTAGCTGGTAACCGCTCTAACACAAGCGGTAAAGCCGATTCTCCATAGCGAAACGAAGTACCAAAATCACCTTGAATCGCACTTCCCAAAAATGTAATGTATTGCTTATATAATGGTTGATCTAAGCCTAATGCTTCTGTAAGTACAGCACGATCTTCTGCTGTTGCTGTCTCGGGTAACATCAAAGCTACAGGATCACCAGTCACCCGTACCAGAATAAAAACGATTAACGATACAAGTAGCAATACCGGAATAATTTGAAGTAGTGATTTCACAATATAACTTTTCAAGCTAATCACCTCCGTACCTAGCATATAGTTCTTACATTTCAATGATTACGATAACAAAAAGCAGGGACGATACATTTCCATCCCTGCTGCATTTTTTTATCCATTCACAGGTGTAATATCATCTGCATAGAACATTTCATCACTTCTTGGTGTAAATTTCACACGACCATCTGCTCCATAAATACCTTCCATTTGGAACAAATACACAGCCGGACGTTCTTCTGCCAAAATCTGCTGTACTTCTTGATATTGTTTTTCACGAGATGCCGGGTCCATATTTACAAGTGCATCTTGTAACAACTTTTCAACTTTCGGATTGTTGAAGTCTGTTTCTCCTGCTGCTTCTGTTTTGAGATAACGATTGTAGTTATTAGAAGCATCGAACAATGAATTACCGATACCGATCATAAAGATTTCTTTGAATGACTTGGAGCTATAACGTTCACTAAAAGCACTAGGTTCCAGCACTTCCAGATTGGCTTTGAATCCTGCTTCATTGAGCATCGCTGCTACAACTTCTGCATATTCTTTGTACTGAGAAGATACGGTCATATTAAGTTCTGCTCCTGTATGACCGGACTCTTGTAACAATTGCTTGGCTTTGGCTGGATCGTATAGAGTCTGTTTGTATAGTGAAGGATCTGCTCCAAAGTTACCCGGCGTTACAGAAGTACGTGTCACAATCCCTGCTCCACCTGCAATACTATCTACAATCCCTTGCTTATCAATTGCCAAATCAATCGCTTCACGTACTTTAGGATCAGCCGTGACTGTCCCTTCGGTTTCACGCAAAATCAATTGCAATACACGTTGGATCGGAGCTTTCACAATTTGTTTTCCTTCTTCGCTTTGAATACGTTCGACATCAGTTGAAGGAATACCTGAAGCAATATCAATCCCACCTGCTAACAATTCCGATACACGTGTCGAAGCTTCTGGAATCGAACGGAACACCACTGTATCCCATTTCGGTGCATCGCCAAAGTATTTATCATTTTTGACCAGTTCTACACGATCATCTTTGATCCATTTGCTGAATTTGTAAGGACCTGTTCCGACTGGATTTTTAAGAAACGCATCGATTCCTTTGTCTTTGATATATTTTGACGGAAGAATTCCTGCACCCATTTTGGATAAACGATTTAACAATAATGGATCAGGGCCATCGGTAATCATATCGACAGTATAATCATCAATCACTTTGACTTGTTGGATAGATTTGAAATACGAATTTTGTTTGAGTGCACTATCTTTGGCAACACGATCAATCGTATATTTCACGTCTGCCGCTGTAAAAGGATCACCATTATGGAATGTGACGCCTTCACGTAGTTTGAATCTCCATGTTGTATCATTTACCTGTTCCCATGATGTAGCCAGTACAGGCACTTTCTTTTGTTCATTATCATTTTTGACTAAATAATCAAACATATTCACCAGTACCGCTTCACTAGACGTATTGTTATTGTTATGCGGATCAAAGCTTTCGATATCTGTTGCATTCCCGATTGTTAATGTTTTGCTGTTGGTCGCTGAATCAGTAGATGTTCCTTTGCTACTCCCACAACCTGCTACCACTATCGCTACTATAAGCAGTAATACTGTACTCGTTATCCAAGATTTTGTTTTCATACCTTCCACTCCTACCCTTTTGAGATCATATTTATTTTTATTTATGATGATTCACTGGTTGATCCAAGTAATGTAATGCAAGTGCAGACAACGTGGCCACACCGTAAGGAAGTGCTGATTCATCCAGATCGAACATAGGATGATGTAATGGATAAGAAGTCTCTGGCTGTCCATTGCTTGTCCCTAAGCGGAAAAAGACAGCCGGTACTTTTTCTGCATAAAAAGCAAAATCTTCGCCACCTGTTGAAGGACGCGTATATTGCCATTTCGGCCCTTCTGCCATCAGATCACAAGTGGCTGCTAAGAAATCAACCATCTGGTTATCATTTTTGACAACAGGATAATTCATTTGATAATCCAGTTCATAATCAGCACCAAATGACGATACAATTCCTGCTATGATCTGCCTGATCTTGATCGGCATTTGCTGACGAACTTCCGCAGACAATGTGCGTACTGTTCCTAGCATTTCGACTTCTGAAGCAATAGCTGCCGCCATTGTGCCCCCTCGAATCTGACCGATACTCACAACCGCTGTCTCCAAAGGGTCTATCATACGACTTGTAATTTGTTGCAAAGCAGAGATGACTTGAGCAGATACCGCAATCGCATCAATTCCTTCATGTGGACGTGCTCCATGTCCTCCTTTACCAACAATACGAAGCGTAAAAAAGTCAGCAGAAGCAAAAGCCACTCCTTTACATACTGACACTTCTCCTACCTGCAAACTCGGAAAAACATGTAAGCCAGCCATTGCATCCACATGAGGATGCTCTAATACACCATCTTGAATCATTGCATCTGCTCCTGCTAATCCTTCTTCTGCGGGTTGAAATACGAATTTGATATTGCCGGATGCAGGTCGACCGATAGACGTTAACAATTGAGCAGCACCCATAAGCATAGTGGTATGAGCATCATGACCACACAGATGAGCTTTACCTTCCGATTGAGAAGCATAACTGGTTTGCTTGGCATCTTGAATCGGTAAAGCATCCATATCCGCTCGCAGTCCAATGGTTGGACCGGGTTCTAATCCACGCCATAGCCCGACAACGCCTGTTTTCCCAATACCTGTCTGCACTTCAAGTCCCAGACTTTGTAAATGTTCAGCTACTATCGCTGAAGTTCGAACTTCTTCATACCCGATCTCAGGATGAATATGTAGATCACGACGCCATGCGGTTAAATTCTCCTGCATAGACTGCGCAGCTGGTAATAACTGCGCCAGTCTAATCTGGATATCTTGCTGATCAGGATGATTCATTATGATTCACTCTCCTTTTCCAGAATCGATACCGGTTGATCAAATACGCGGTGATAAATAGACGAAGCAGACTGCTCAATATGTTGACGCATTAATAGTCGGGAACGTTCGCCATCATGAGCACGAAGCACATCCAACAATTCAAAATGACTATCTGAATTGCGTACACGTACTTCCTGACTATAAGGCATCAGATCAAGCGCAGGATTGATTTTGGTACGAATCTCTCGCACTGCTTTTTCAAAATAAGAATTACCGGATGCTTTGGCAATCATCAAATGAAATTTCACATCTAGAGCACGAAATAACTCGCGTGAACAATCTTGTTCAATACTCATCTCCAGATATAGTTGTAATTGATGTAACTCTTCTGCTTGAATACGCTTTGCCGCCAAAAAAGCAGCTTCAGGTTCAATAATAAGACGGTACTCAAATACTTTGCTCCAAGACTCCCAATTGGTCGCAATTTGTTCATGATGACGATGATGTGAATTGAGCGTTAAGGGCAACACAAATGTTCCACCTTTAGCACCTACACGCTTCTCAATCAATCCTTCTTCTTCTAAGCGAGAAAGAGCTTCACGTACAGCTAATCGACTAGCATTGAACATCACTGCCATATCGCGTTCATTAGGAAGTTGTTCTTCTGGCAATAATTCTTTTAAAATAATAGATTCTTCTAATTGATCGAAAATAAAATCACTAACTTTTTTAGGAGAAACTTTCTCAAATTGTTGTGGAAAATAAGTTCGCATGTTTTCCTCCTGATTGAACAGATAATAGTGCAACGTAGAAGATTTATTGAGATAAAGTAATATTTCGGATCATATGTCATATCAAATAGTCTTATTCATGACTATAATGGTATAAGGTACGAACTTTAGACCATTTAAATAGACGACAAAAAGTGACTTTTATTTAATATACCTTCTGTGTACGCAGAGGTCAACGATTATTCATACCAAATTGATAGGTTTTATAAATATTAAATAAAAAAAGCCTAATCAGTGGTATAATCCCTGATTAGACTTCTTTATTAGCAGCGGCATATCCTAACTTTTTGAGCAATGGAATAATATCTAACTTTTCATCATGATTCAGACCTTGAGTCGCTTTCATAATCGCTTGTTTGTGACCGGTAAAAATACTTTCAAAAAATTGATTACCTTCTGCTGTAAGCTCTGCAAAAATAACACGACGATCATTATCACAAGCTCGACGGCATAACATTTTTTTCTTTTCTAATTTATCAACAACATACGTAATATTCCCGCTTGAAATCAATACTTTTTGTCCTATTTTCTGCAATGGCTGTGGATTTTCACTGTGGTACAAAAAGTCCAGTACACCGAATTCAGTTGGATTAAGACCATAACTTTGAATATCATCGTTGACTTGATTCATGACAGCCTGATAAGCACGTGATAAGATAATAAGCAAATGAAGCGATTCTTTTTCTTCATCACTTTCTGTGTTGGGATTAGGTTGTATGGATGAGTGTTTCATAGCTGAAACCTCCTTACACTAAGAATAGGTATATGCTAAACATATAGCGCCTGCGATTCTTTTTCATCGATTATTCCGAAAAATACACGCAGACGCTTTATTATTATATTACAATGGTCATAAATGTAACTTAGAAGTTTTGTGCAACTGTTGCTGCATTTTGAAGACCATCAGCAACGATTTGTTGTGAACGATCTGGGAATGCGTTGTGACCTTCGATAATGAATTTCTCAACATCTGTAATACCCCAGAAGCCAAGCAATGTTTGTACATAACGTACAGCCAATTCGATATCAGCGCCAGGACCTTCAGAATATACGCCACCACTAGCGTGTAACAACATTACTTTTTTACCGCCAGCAAGTCCTACAGGACCTTCAGCAGTATATTTGAATGTTTTACCAGCTTGAGACAAGTAATCGAAGTAGCTATGCAATACAGCAGGAACTGCAAAGTTCCACAATGGGAATGCAATAACAACTTTATCAGCATCCAAAAATTGAGTTAAGTATTTGTTTACACGGTCAACAGCCGCTTGCTCTTCAGCAGATACTTCCATACCTTGAGAAGCTTTGAAGTTAGCACCCAATACAAAAGCATCATAGTAAGGGATATTTTCTGCGAATAAATCAAGTTCTACAACTTCATCTTGTGGATGAGCAGTTTTGTAGCTGTTAAGGAATGCTTCGTATAGTTGTACACTGACTGCTTGATCAGCAGGACGGTTGTTTGCTTTGACAAAAAGAACTTTAGACATGGATAAAATCTCTCCTTTTATTTGGATACTGTAATAGTATCAATTCATAAATCTTAATTTAAAGATAATATATAAACAAACTTTTGTCAACTATAAATTATATAGTGCCTTTTTCAATATTACATAGAGATAACCGCCTGATCACTTCCTCTATCAGACGGTTATTTTATGTTTTGTATATAACCTTTATCTCATCAGCGACGTGATGGTGCACGCAATACTTCGATTACGCCACTTTCGTAAGCTACAACGACAGCACTAGCCATATGAATAAATAGTCCATTATCTACAATACCTGGCACATTATTCAGTTGATGATGTAAGCGAACCGCATCTTCAATCACGTCAAAATGACAATCGACTGTATAATTGCCATTGTCTGTTTTGAAAACATCGCCTTCTTTAGTTTGACGCAACACAGGCTTGCAACCAAAGCTGGCTAACTTTTCTATTGTCCATTCATGAGCAAATGTGACTACTTCTACAGGTAAAGGAAATGCGCCTAATTTCTGCACTACTTTATTCTCACCTGTAATAATCATCACCTGACGACTGCGAGCGGCTACAATTTTTTCACGTAATAGCGCTCCACCGCCACCTTTAATCAAGTTAAGATCAGGATCGACTTCATCTGCTCCATCAATAGTCAGATCAATTTCGCCTACTTCTGCAAAAGGAATAATAGGAATGGACCATTTGCGAGCTAAATTTTCAGAATGAACGGATGTCGCTACTGCACGTATATGTAGTCCTTGCTTTACACGTTCACCGATTTTTTCGATAGCATACGCTGCTGTAGAACCTGTCCCCAGCCCAACCATCATGCCATCTTCTACCCAATCCACTGCTTTTTCTGCAGCCAACTTTTTAATGTTCATTACCTGTTCACTCCATTATTAGTCTAATAATTTATTGAATACCATGTTCATGATATGAAATAACAGAATGAATACCATCCATAGATTTCATGTAACATTTGAACTATACTGATATACGGGTGAATATTCTTAGCATCATACTATACACATTCACAAATTAAAAGGAGCCTAAAAACCATGCGAACCGAAAATCAGATCAAATCCAAACTCAACGAATTGACACTTCAAAAAAGAAATATCCAAACTCGTCTTGCCGATTTAACACCTGAAACTGCTTCTTATACCTCGCTCAATGAACAACTAGTTCGTATCGAAGATATGTCCAACATGCTTGAATGGGTACTGAATGAGCCTCTAGGAAAATATCATGCGTAATCATGCTATATTCTATTTTATCTGAATCAATTCAGAATTACAAAAGCAATTCCTCTCTATATTCCTGCCTTTTTTATTTCAAAAAGTGACATAATATATGCTTTTTTAAATTTTTTTAGGTCTTTTGATTCAATCCTATTGAACCATGTTTATAAAAATAAAGAAAATTGATTTTAACTATAAATTATTGGAATACAAATTCCGACATATAGAATTGAGTGTTACTGTGCCATATTTTACAGCGTTCTGGAAATAAAGCGACAAATTATTCGATAACGGCAAATTTTCTAATCATACTAAATACCTAATTTGCTTAATTTTTATTTGGTGTAATTTGTCACTTGTATTTCTTTTCGCTGTTTTCAACAGTCTCGTAACGGGTCCTCTATCAAATCTAAAAAATCTTAGATTGTTGGCTATCCTGACCGATAAGCTTTATAGGGGCACACAATCTTAGATCCACCAATCAAAAATAGGAGTGAGAGCATTGAAGAAAATCAGCAGACTATCTTTTTTCGCCAAAAACTTATTAATCTCAGCAATTAGCATCATACTTATTGGTGTTATTTTGCTAGTGAGCAGCTATTTTACGCAGAAAACGATCTTAATTAATCAACTACATGGTCAAGTTCAGGCGGTAACAGATACTTTTGCTCAAGGTATTACAAATGCTGATGTTGAAAAACTTGTGGCAGAAAAAAGCTATGACGGTGCTAAACAAACCGAAATCCGTAGCTACTTAGATAATATTAACAAATACAACCCTAATATTTCACAAGCTTATATTTTTGGTACAGAATTAGCAGATGGCAACAAAACGTCTCTAATCGCTGTTCCAACTAAAGTTATGGAAGCTTTGAAACAAGGAAATATAAACATTGGATATTTGTATGAACAACCTACTGAAATCGTAAATGGTATTCAAGAAATGCTCAAAACCAAACAACCGACATTTACAAGTTTTTATACAGATGATCTTGGACTATGGACAACTATTTTGTATCCAATCCAAAATGCTGACGGTAAAGTTGTTGCTTATTTTGGCGTTGATGCTGATGCAAGTGCTGTTCCTGAGGGTCTAAATCAATTGTTAGTACGTGGTATTACAATCATGGTGCTATTCTTGATCGTTATCTTCTTACTTCAATTCTTTGTTGTTCGTAGAACACTAGCTCCTCTTCGTGAATTGATTCGCGGAATTGAAGATGTAAGTAAAGGTAATTTGGATATTCATATCAAAACAGGTAAAGACGATCTCGGTATTATCAATCACAAATTTAACCAAATGGTTGAGAAAATGAATAGTGTTATCGTCAATGTACAATCTGCTTCTCAACAAGTTACTGAATCTGCCAAAATGCTAATGGATACTTCATCTGATAATAGCGAACGTTCATTAACATTGATTACTAATATTCAAGATATTGCAAATGGTATGAAATATCAGGAAGAAGCTACAGAAGATACAGCTAAAGCGATGAGCGAGATTTCAACAGTTATCCACTCTATAGCAAATAACTCTTCTAACGTGGCTGACCAAGCGTATTCGATGGAACAAAAATCAGTTGAAGGTAACAAAGTAGTCAATCAAGTCACCGAACAAATGACATTGATCTCTCGTTCTGTACATGACACGTCCAAAGCTGTTGAATTGCTAGAAAGCCGTTCACAAGAAATCGGTAATATTTTGGGTATTATTACAGGGATCTCTGGTCAAACGAACTTGCTTGCATTGAACGCTTCTATTGAAGCCGCTCGTGTAGGTGAACATGGACGTGGATTCGCAGTTGTTGCTGGAGAAGTTCGTAATCTTGCAGAACAATCCGCTCAATCGGCTAACCAGATCAGTACGTTGATTACAGAAATTCAAACCGAGATTCAAAATGCTGTTACAGCAATGAAAAAAGGAACAGAAGAAGTAGAATACGGATTGTCTATTGCTGACCAAACTGGCAAATTGTTTGCCGAAATTCAATCTGTTACCAAACAAGTAACAGAGCAAATTCAAGATATTTCTAGTGCTACTCAAGAAATTTCCGCAGGTACAGAAGAAATGACAGCTACAACTGAGAACCTTAAAACAACAGCAAGTGTTGCAGCAGAAAATAGTGCTAAAGTATCTCAGCATGTAGAAGGTCAAAAATCTTCTATCATTTCAACAACAGATGCAGCTAATCAATTGTCTACAATGGCTGAGCAATTGCAAGAATTGATCTCTCATTTCCATGTACGCAAAATCGATTAATCATTAAATGGTATAAAGAATGCCTTCCACAGAACTTGTGGTTGGCATTCCATTTATATCCTAATATCTCTATGTTAAGAATTTTTTTGTTTATGTTATGCAGTCATATTTAATTCACATATATCGCGTATCCTTTTTTATATCCACCATTACAGCGATCAACTTCAAAGGAGAGATGTTTTATGTCCCTGTCGGAAAATGCCTTTTTACCTAATGATTATATTCAACTGCCTGCTTTGCAAATTCCACTAGATAATACAAGACAACAACAAAAAGACACTTTTGCTGTTTATCGTTTTGATCTTGGTGCCAAAATTGCTTTATACATCGGGACATTAGTCAACCCTATTGAGCGTCAAGCTGTTCTATTTTCTGCTTATCTTGGCTGGCTTTATCGTATCTCCGGGGAACATGAGATACATGCTGTATCTGGATCACCAACAGGATTATTTCCATTCTCTCTTTCTATTGAAGATTATCCTCACTTTCAATCATTAGTAGATTATGTTCATGCTCAACTTGATACTACCCCTGCTACATCACCTGTTAAAAGTGAAACGATGTTTAATTTTGGTCAACAGATTCCTGCACAACCTGGACAAGTCATGAACTGGAATTTAGAAGCTCATGCCACTTCATTATCTATTGCTATCGAATATAACGATTCTCTGTTAACGGCTGCAACGATTGAACGATTTGCAGATTATTATATCCGTTTGCTAGAAGGATTATTAGATAATACAACACTTCCTATTGGCTCTATTGATATCTTAAATGCTCAAGATCAAGCGGTATATCAAGAGATGAACAATACCACTTTCCCTTATCAACAGCAACAAACGTACCACGGTGCTTTTGAAGCTGCTGCACAACAATATCCTCAACATATTGCAGTCTCATTTCAAGGAACAGAATATACGTACGAAGAGTTAAACCAACGCGCTAACCAAGTTGCACATTTGTTGTTAAGACAAGGGTTACAACCAGGCGAGTTCGTTACCATGTACATTGATCGTAGTCTATATAGTGTGATTAGTTTACTGGGTATTATGAAAGCTGGCGGTGTCTATGTTCCTGTAGATCCTTCTCACCCTGATGAACGTAATCATTATATTGTTCAAGATACACAGTCTGCTTTTGTATTAATTCAACATAAATACAACAACAAAGTACTTCAATTAACAGAAGGCATTACTACATTACGTGGAATTATTGATATTGAATATCTTACAATCACATCTGATCCTCAATTTTTGTTAAATCCTAACGTTACCGTATTACCTGATGATCTGGCTTATGTCATCTATACTTCTGGATCTACCGGTAAACCTAAAGGTACATTGGTAGCTCATCGTGGTGTTGTCAATCTAGGCGAAATTTTACAAAGAGAATTCAATGTAACTTCTCAAGATGTAATGACTCAGTTTGCTACTTATAGCTTTGACGGCTCTGTCTGGGAAACAATTGCAGCCCTTTTCCATGGTGCTACATTATTCTTATTAGATGCTGAAGAACGAGTATCTATCGAGGAATTTGCAATTGCGGTTGAGCGTACACAGACAACGATTGTAACAGCTTTACCTACTGTATTTTTCAATCAATTATCAGCTTATTTGTCGGACGAAGGTTATGCACGCTTAGCTAGTCTCAAATTGATTGCTGCCGCTGGTGAAGCTTTGTATGGCAAACGTGTACGTACGTTCCAACAGAAATTTGGCAAGCCGATCCATCTGGTTAATGCTTATGGCCCTACAGAATGTACTGTATGTGCAACGATGCATAAAGTTGACCAAACGCTAACCGATGATATCGTGAATGTGCCTATTGGACGCCCTATTTCTAATTATAAAGTCTATATTATGAATGAGTTCCAAATGCTTGCTCCTATTGGTGTTACTGGCGAAATCTACATTTCGACTGTAGGTATTGCACATGGTTATTTGGATCAACCTGAAAAAACTGCTGTTGCTTTTCTTCCAGACCCGTCCGGTAACGGTGAAAAAATCTATCGTTCAGGTGATCTAGCGAAATTGTTAGCGGATGGCACGATTGAATATGTAGGTAGACGCGATTCTCAAATTAAAATCAGAGGTCATCGTATCGAAATCGGTGAAATTGAAGATAGCTTAAACAAATATCCTAATATGCAAGATGCGGTTGTTGTTCCTAAAGTGGATGAAACTGGTCAAAATATGCTAGTGGCTTATTTTACTACGATTGATGGTACAGCATTGTCTCCAGCTGCGATTAAGCAATTTTTGTCAGATCGACTGCCTTCTTATTTTGTGCCACGATTTGTATGTCAGTTAGATGAGATTCCAATCTCTCCAACAGGCAAAGCAGAACGTAAAAAATTGATTGCTTATGATCATATTGAAATGCAAGAAACAGCTATAGACTATGTAGAACCTCAAAATGAAACACAACTATTGATAGCTAACGCATGGTCTGAAGTATTGAACAAGCAACAAATTGGTATTCATGATGACTTTTTTGAAATTGGCGGAGATTCACTGAAAGTACTTCATGTTCTTACATTGCTAAAACCACAATTTCCAAATCTCAAAATTGCGGATCTATTCACTTACAAAACTGTTATCCAATTAGAAGAGTATGTAAAAGAATTGGATAATGAAGTCGTCACCGAATCGACAGAAGTAACTATTCAACAAACGATAGATCTGGTTGAATATCCTGCTCGTATTCACGATAACTATTCAGGAGTATTGAATACGACTCATGTATTGCTAACAGGTGCTACTGGATACTTGGGATCACATTTACTGTATGAGCTGTTACAACAAAGTAATGCTCATGTATATGCACTGGTACGTAAAACAGGTAGTGCAGCCAGTATAGAGCGTCTTAAAGGCACAATGGAATTGTATTTTGGACAAGAAATTTTACAGCACTTCGAAGATCGTGTTACTGCTGTAGAAGGCGATTTGGAAAGTGTACGTCTAGGACTTAGCGATAACGACTACCAAATGATTACAGATCGTATTGATGCAATTATCCATAGTGCGGCAGATGTAAGACACTTTGGAGATACAGAGCAATTTGCCAAATCAAATATCTATTCCACTGCTGAATTACTATCTATTGCAAGTACGCGTCCGGGTATTCGTTTCCATCATATTTCTACGATGGGGATTCCTGAAGACTTATCATTAGAGGGCAAATGGGATCAGGTCAAACAATCCGGTGCTCTTCTAGATGGTCTACACACAGAAAATATGTACACAAATAGTAAATTAGAAGCCGAAAAATTAATATTTGCAGCCGGTGAGCGTGGTATTCCGGTCAATATTTATCGTGCAGGTAATCTATCCAGTCAATCAGTAACAGGTCGCTTCCAGCGTAATATAGACAGTAATGCTATGTATCGTATGATCAAAGCGATGCTATTATTAGGCAAAGCACCAGCGGCTAATCAATGGATGGATTTTACACCGATCGATTATGCAGGTCGTTCGATTATTCATCTTGCTTTACAACCAGATACTGCCGGCCAACTATTCCATATCTGCAATCCGCAACAAGTTCATTACGATCATTTGATAGAAATGATTAAAGAATTTGGATATGAGATAGATGTTTTACCTGCTAAACAATATGCTGAATGGTTATTAGATTCTTCGATTGAGAAGCAAGCAGAAGCTCTTTTACTTGCGATGGGACAATTAGATGGAGACGGAGCGAAAGATTCTCCTTATCGTCTAGCGAATCCGAATACTGCTCAACAACTGGAACAACAAGGGGTATTATGTGCCAAACCAGATTATGAATTTATTTCTGCTATGTTGAGTTATGCATCCAGTATTGGTTACTTCCCTACTGCACCTGTCAAAGAAGATGTAACGTTAGATAAAATGATTTCTAGCGATTATTAATCTATATCATGCTTAAAAAACGATAAAAACATGCAAAAGACCCGGCAAAATTAACCGGGTCTTTTATTTTTTCAAAAAGATTTTACACAACTTAATTGAAAACTATAAACTTATTGAAAATAAATCCGATATAAATAATACATAATACGACATTTTAAGACAAAATAAAACAAAATAATTTTTGTCGTTTATTGTAATAATATGTTTCACAGTGTATAATCTGGTTAAATATATAATACTTAATACCTAATCATAAGCAGGGAGACCTAAGACTAATGAACTTTAAAAACACTAAATTAAAATTAACGGCGCTGATCGCCACTCTAGCTATTCCATTAACGTTTTCATTATATACATCTTCTCTAAATCATACAGACTCAACAACTCATCGTTATCTTGTTGCTTACTCTGATACTCAGGGCAAACAAACTATCGAGAATGTTGCTGGTCAAGCTAATGATATTCATGCCTTTAACCATCTTAATATGGTAGCTGTCAATTTGACAAATGATCAAAAAGATCTTCTTGCTACTCAAACAGGTATCACAAGCATTGAACAAAATACAACTTATAAGTCAGCAGCTCAAGCTTTTGGCGCTAACATCAAAACGGTTAATGTCAAAGGCAATGAACAAGCTTCATGGGGATATGGCACAGTCGATGCTCAGATCGCTTCTAACGATAACTACACTGGTAAAGGTGTCAAAGTAGCTATTTTAGATACAGGTATCTCTGCACATCCTGAATTGAATATTGCTGGCGGCGTATCTGAAGTGGGCTACACTCAATCTTATGCTGATGATAACGGACACGGAACTTTTGTAGCAGGTGTTATTGGTGCTCAATCTAACGGTAAAGGTCTTGTAGGCGAAGCACCAGATGCTCAGATTTACGCCGTTAAAATTCTAGACAGTCAAGGTAATGGTTCTACCGAAGATCTAGCAAAAGGAATCGACTGGGCTATTCAAAATCATATGGATATTGTAAATATGTCTATCGCTTTTCCTGAAGATTCTCCTGTTGTAGAACAAGTACTTGCTTCTGCTGATCAAAATGGAATCTTGCTAATTGCAGCAGCTGGTAATAAAGGTACGGCTGATGCGGCTACAGATACTGTTCAATACCCTGCTAAATCCAGTCATGTTATCGCTGTGGCTGCTATAGATGATAATTTACAACGTGCTGATTTTTCTTCTAGCGGTTCTGAGATTGAACTGACAGCACCGGGTGTAGACATTGTAAGTACTTCTAGTAATGGTAAATACGAACTTCGTAGCGGTACATCTGTTGCAGCTCCATTTGTAACGGGTATGGCTGCTATTCTTAAAGAAGCTTACCCTGGTAGTACAAATACACAAATTCGTCAGGCACTAGATCAAGGCAGTATTGATTTGGGCGCAACTGGCAAAGACAATCTGTATGGTAACGGTATGATCAGCTTCCAGCATTTATTAGGTAAAACATCTATTCTTGCTTCTAATTAATGATCCCATGTCCGCTTTCCCTTGAAAGGCTGACATGTTCATATAGAGAATACTTTTCCCTGTTTTGCACTTGATGACGCAGCCTATATGTACTACAACCTATTCTATTCATATAGTATGATGATGATTTACATCAAACAACAATATGCATCCAAATAGCTAAGGTGTATACCTGGGCTCATCCAAAAATAAAAGCGCCGTTCTCAGCCAGAGACACGACGCTTTTATTTTTGTTCTGTTGTTATTCAATTCATCATTTTTGTTCTGTTACTTCTTAATTTATCATTTGGGTAACTACTTATAATTCTGCAACCGATAAGCTTCCTTGCATCCAGTGTAACTCACTATCCCGAATGACATAATCAGCCCATTTCATATCTCCTATACCCCAGTTACGGAACTCGGTGATATGACGATAAAATTGCTCGATCATTGCTTCTTTCGGCTCAGCCATCAATGATTGAATCTGTTCACGTAACCGCTCAGGCTTCTCTCTAACGCCTTCTAAGACTCGCATCATCCACTTATGTCCCGGGTATAGCATTTCATTATGTGCAAGTACCATGCGTCCGCCAAATAACACCATATTCATGACCGCTTGATGCAACAAATACGCATCGTCACGCTTCAACGCTTGTCTACATTCTCCATACCAAGCTTCAAATTGAGCATAAAATCGGTGAATATTATTTTGCTTGAGCGACATCGGATACTCGGTAATCGTATTTAATACATCTCGTAATTCTGGAATATCTGAAAATACAACGATTGCACCCAAAAAGGCAAACCGTGCAGGTTCACTACCAAAGCGAGCTACTTTTTCCAAATAAGCCATACTAATGTACTTGCCATCTATGTTGTGCAAAGAACGTCCTACTTTACATTCGGCTCCATCATAATGTAACGAACCCGATTGGAAACGTTCTTCAAATTCTTGATCGGATACGATAATCATAATATTCATATCTGAATGAGGTGAAGAATAGCCATAAGCGACCGAACCAGTAATCAACAGCCCTTTCACCGATGAATCACCACGAAGATGTTCTGTCAGTTGTGAGAGACAATCCGATAATATATTCACACTGGCCCTCCTTGATTTCAATTTTTTTAGTTATCCATTGATAATGATAATTATTATCAATTAACTTGTATCGATATTGTAGCTTATTCAATTTCACTTGGCAAGCATTTATGGCGAATCTGTGTCTATAAATTTTAAAGTTGATAGCTATGTATTCACAACTCACTGTAAAAGCAGATCTAGCGTTGATATGCTATGGAACTAATCTAGCTTTTCCTCTATCAAAAAAAGCCTTTTTCATGTATCTCTGAAGATTGCATTCAGAAGATTACTTGAAAAAGGCTTGCTGATTAAAAATTAGATTATAGTTAAGATTGCGATTCTATTATGCTTTTGGATGAATCATTTGCGAAGGATCGACATATTTATCGAACTCTTCTTCTGTTAATAATCCACTTTGCAATACAGATTCTTTCAAAGACAATCCTTCTTGGTGCGCATGCTTGGCAATCTTAGCTGCATTTTCATAACCGATATGCGGATTCAGCGCCGTCACTAACATTAACGAATTATCCAGATTGTGTTTAATTTGATCTACATTGGCTTCGATTCCGATAGCACAATGATCGTTGAAAGAGATCAATGCATCCCCAAGCAATTGAACCGATTGTAAGAAGTTATAAATAATAACAGGCTTGAATACATTCAATTCAAAGTTACCCTGACTGGCAGCAAATCCAATCGCTGCATCGTTACCCATCACCTGCGTTACAACCATCGTCATCGCTTCGGATTGTGTTGGATTTACTTTACCCGGCATAATAGAGCTACCCGGTTCATTAGCAGGGATTGTAAGCTCTCCTAGTCCGCTACGAGGTCCACTAGCAAGCCAGCGCACATCATTAGCAATCTTCATCAGATCAGCCGCTAGCGCTTTGACAGCGCCATGTACATAGACCACTTCATCATGACTGGTTAGAGCATGGAATTTATTCGGAGCAGTCACAAAAGATTTGCCTGTTAACTCTGAAATTTTCTCAGACGTTAATCGTCCAAAATCTGGATGGGCATTAATCCCTGTTCCTACGGCTGTACCACCGATCGCCAGTTCTTTCATTTCTTCTACACTCTGTGTGATCATACGTGTACTTTTCGCTAACATTGCTTCCCATCCACTGATCTCTTGCCCCAGTGTAAGTGGCGTTGCATCTTGTAAGTGAGTACGTCCGATTTTGATCAGATCTTTGAACTCTTCTGATTTCTGTGTAAATGTTTGTTGAAGCTTAGCAATCGCAGGAATCAAGTGATCTTCTACAGCCAATACACCTGCTACATGTAATGCTGTCGGGAATGTATCGTTAGAACTTTGCGACATATTCACATCATCATTAGGATGTAGACGTTCACTTTTCCCTTGTTCTTCAAGCAACTGATTACCACGATGGGCAATCACTTCATTGACGTTCATATTGGACTGTGTACCGCTTCCTGTCTGCCAGACTACCAACGGGAAATGCTCATCCCATTGACCTGTTAGAATCTCATCTGCGGCTTGAGCGATCGCATGTGCTTTATCAGTCGATAATTTACCTAATTGTTCATTAACAAGTGCTGCGCTTTTTTTTAGTAATGCAAAAGCATACACGACTTGCTTCGGCATTTTTTCTTGACCAATTTTGAAATTTTCTTTACTGCGCTGTGTTTGTGCACCCCATAATTTATCAGCGGGTACATTAATTTCGCCTATTGTATCTTTCTCTACACGGTATTCCACTCGACAAAATCCTCCTTTGGATCAAATCATCTGTAAAATAGTAGGACAGATTAGCATTATATTGCTAAAGATTAACCTCTATGATTGTAACGCTTACATGCTCTGCAAATCAATCCTTTATACACCAATCGATCGGTTCCATTCCCTGAGACTGCAAAAATTGATTGGTATTGCTAAAAGGTTTACTACCCATAAATCCTTTGTGCGCTGAAAATGGGCTTGGATGCGGAGATGTGATCACATGATGTTTGGTGCGATCAATCGCTGCTCCTTTGCGCTGTGCATGACTTCCCCACAATATAAAAACAGCCGGTGTTTCTCGTTCATTGACAGCCTGTACAATCCGATCTGTAAATGTCTCCCAGCCTTGATTTTGATGAGAAGCGGCTTGTCCACGTCGTACGGTCAATACAGCATTTAATAACAGAACACCTTGCTCTGCCCAATGGATCAATGATCCATGCTTAGGAATAGCGCATCCGAGATCATCATGAAGCTCTTGATAGATATTATGTAATGAAGGTGGGATTGAAACCCCCGGTTTGACAGAAAAGCTCAATCCATGTGCTTGTCCTGGCCCATGATAAGGATCTTGCCCTAAAATAACGACTCTGGTCGATTCAAGTGACGTGTAATGCAAGGCATTAAAAATATCATACATATCTGGATAGATCGTTGCTGTGCGATATTCTTGTGCCAAAAATTGGCGTAACTCCAGATAGTATGGCTTTTGCAGTTCCGATTCTAATACGTCTGCCCAATCGTTACGAAAAATAGCACTCATAAATAAAGTTCTTCCTTTCATTGACTAGATTCTTGTATTATTAACCCTTTTTAACCATAACAAAAAATAGCAGTCTCTTCATCTTTCAGAAGAAAACTGCTATTTCTCGATATACGATAAATACTAATAACATTACAGACGAGATTTTAAAAAGTCATTTGTAAAGTTTTTAAATTTGTGACTCATTTGATTCAAGCTATCTACCACTTCACTAAATTCATTAACTAAAATAGCTTGTTCTTGTGAAGATTTGGCTATTGCTGAGATCTCCTGCTCCATATATTGAATCGATTGTTGTACAGTCGATAGCGATTGTTCGATATTTTGTGTAGCTTGTTTGGTATCAACAGATAATTTACGCACTTCAGAAGCAACAACGCCAAATCCTGCGCCTGCTTCACCTACACGAGCAGCTTCAATCGCTGCATTCAGACCTAATAAATTGGTTTGCTCTGAAATCTCGCGGATAAATCCAGCTACTTTATTAACATCTTTGGAATTTTCAACAGCTTCACGTGTATTGGACTGAATATCTGTTGTTGTTGCAGATAGTTGTTGAGATTGAGCAGCTACAGTCTGTACCATTTCGCTTAACTGTTCGCTAATCGTTTCTAGATTCGTTGTAAAATCAGCCAATAGTTCATTATGTTGCAATGTATACGCTGTTGCTAACGCACCGACAACTTTGCCATTTGCATCTTTAATAGGAACTGCTGCTGCATCTAATTCAAATCCATACGCAGAAGCCGGTACACGAGTAACAGAAGATACTCCATCTACCAGAGCAGTCCGTAGATTGTTATCGTCAGGTGAAACAGGTGTACCCGGACGCAAGCCAAGATCCAATTCTCTAGCAGGACGATAATATTTGAACTCTGTCATATCACATACGCCTAACATAATATCGTTACCTACAATTTTTTCAAAATACTGCATACAAATTACCATCATATCTACAATGCTTATCGATCCATGACCTGTAATCGCAAAATTACCAGAATCATTTGTTGAATTTACAGATGTATTAGCCAAGTTGTTCACTCCTCATATCATAAATTGCTCATAATTTAATTTCGTCATTTTCAAGTTATTTATGAATAGTAGACTTTATATTTATTGTATATTACATAATGAATCTATCATTTTAAAATTATTTTTATTTCTTTTGAAAGTCTCATTTTGACAATAATAAGTGCATTTTTCTACTATATATGGTTTATTACAATTCTTAAAATCAACATATCGATTTGGGTTTGTCTTTGGTTCCCTTTCATTTGACCTCAAAACCAAAAGGAAGAGTTGTGTGAATGCTTTAATTATGGTAAAAATGATACATAGACATTGTTTTTCAGCAATTTGTCTTGGATAATAAACAATCGCTTAAAAGTGTACATATCGATCATTTTGGGTAATAGAATGATAGGTGTTTATTTCTAAGCGTGTTGTAGATACATGTTACAAATTGCAGTTTGATGCCTAACGTTATACAAATTATAGAATTTTACGAGGAGGAAAAGAGAAATGAAATTTTTCTTAGACACAGGTAACCTTGAAGAAATCAAACGTATTGCGCGTTTGGGAATCGTAGATGGTGTAACAACTAACCCTTCATTGATCGCTAAAGAAGGTCGCGTATTTAAAGATGTAATCGACGAAATTTGTGAGATTATTGAAGGACCAGTAAGCGCAGAGGTTGTAAGCCTTGATGCTGAAGGTATGTTGAAAGAAGCTCACGAAATCGCAAAATGGGCACCAAACGTTGTTATTAAATTGCCTATGACTGAAGAAGGATTGTACGCTTGTAACCAACTTTCTAAAGAAGGTATCAAAACAAACGTAACTTTGATCTTCTCCGCAGCACAAGGTTTGATGGCAGCTAAAGCTGGCGCTACATTCATCAGCCCATTCGTAGGTCG
This sequence comes from Paenibacillus sp. PsM32, assembly GCF_030433815.1. NCBI lineage: Bacteria > Bacillati > Bacillota > Bacilli > Caryophanales > Paenibacillaceae > Paenibacillus > Paenibacillus sp. PsM32. The sequence goes on from NZ_JARUWY010000001.1 coordinate 216,031, forward strand.
TCTAGATGATATCGCTGTTGATGGTATGAAATTGATTCGCGATCTTCGTACAATCTTAGACACTTATGGTTTGAAATCAGAAATTATCGCTGCAAGTATCCGTAATGTAGGTCATGTAGAAGCAGCTGCTCTTGCTGGTGCTCACATCGCTACTATTCCAGGTACTTTGGTTCCTGTTTTGTGGAAACACCCATTGACAGATAGCGGTATCGAACGTTTCTTGAAAGACTGGGAATCTGTTCCTCAAGCTAAAGAACAAGTAAAAGAAGAAGCTGGAACTAAATAATACTTCTTCGTTGTATATAAAAAGAACGGTAAAGTAGCTAGACTACTTTACCGTTCTTTTTCATTTTATCAGCTATCCGAATATGGATTGATAGCTGATACAGTATTTCTATTTACAATGTACTTTATAGGTTACTTACATAGTGACGTGGACTGACTTCACGTAATAAATAGGCTTGTACTGCTTCATTAGGATCGACGACTGAAGGCGTATATGAAATGGGTTGAATAACTGCACGCGGATCAGCAATAGGAATAGAAGATAACAATGCTTGTGTATACGGATGTAATGGATTGTTGTACAATTCGTCACTGTCTGCTACTTCGACGAGTCGTCCGCCGTACATCACTCCAATTCGATCAGAAATATGATGAACCATTGATAGATCGTGTGCAATAAACAAATACGTTAAGCCTAATTCAGTCTGCAAATCTTCGAGGGTATTGATCACTTGTGCTTGAATAGAAACATCTAACGCTGAGATGGGTTCATCACACACAATAAATTCAGGATTTACAGATAATGCTCTTGCAATAGATAGTCGTTGACGTTGCCCTCCACTAAACTCATGCGGATAACGATAAAGATGTCCACTTTGTAGACCTACTTTTTCCAGTAAATCAACAATGGCTTCTTTCCGATCTTTGCCAGTATGCATACGATGAATATTCATAGGTTCGCTGATCAATTCAGCAACATTCATGCCTGGATTTAACGAAGAATACGGATCTTGAAAAATAGACTGAATTCGTCTACGAAATGGCTTGAGCTGTTTGGCTGACATACGAGAAATATTTTGTCCATCATAATAGACTTCTCCATCCGTATAATCGTACAAACGCAGTAGACAACGTCCTACTGTCGATTTGCCGCTCCCTGATTCCCCTACCAACCCAAATGTTTCTCTACGATTAATATGAAAACTAACACCGTCTACAGCTTTGAGTACCTGTTCTGTTTTGCCCCAAATAGTAGTACTGGTTACAAAATGCTTTTTAAGTTGATCTACTTGTACTAATGGAGTAGAGTCTAGTCGGTTATCAGATTTGCGTATTGAATTCATCTGCTGTATGCGCTCCTTCCTGATCTAACCAACACATCGAACGATGACTTTCAGATATATGATATACAGGTGGTAATGTAGCACAACGTTCATGTGCTTGCGGACAACGTTCCATAAATGGACATCCGCTAGGAGGATGCAATAAATCTGGTGGTGATCCTTCAATAGGAATTAATCGCTCTCGCAAACCTTCACTGCGTTTAGGTAGCGAACGAAGCAGTCCTTTTGTATATGGATGATGCGGACGATAAAATATGTCTTCGACCAGCCCTTCTTCCATAATCATGCCACCGTACATAACAATTACGCGGGTACAAATTTGAGCGACAATGCCCAAATCATGAGTAATCAAAGCAATTGTAGTATGAGACTGCTCTTTTAACTGTTTGAGTAAAAACAGAATTTGCGATTGAATCGTAACATCTAAAGCTGTTGTCGGCTCGTCCGCGATAATAAGTTCAGGCTGGCAAGCCAGCGCTATCGCAATCATAACCCGTTGACGCATACCACCACTAAATTGATGCGGATATTGATGTAGCCTTGCCTCTGCTTGACCAATCCCTACTTGCTCCAACTGCTTGATCGCTTCAGCTTGTGCTTCTGGTTTATTCATACCACGATGCCGACGTATAATTTCAATCATTTGATCACCGATTTTTTTGACCGGATTCAAAGAAGTCATCGGATCTTGAAAAATCATTGCAATTTGCTTACCACGAATCTTACGCCACTGCTTGGGATTCAAAGCGATGAGGGATTGTCCGTGAAATCGAATATCTCCATTCCATATACGTCCAGGCGGTGTAATAAGAGATAAGATGGCTTTGGCAGTGACACTTTTTCCACTACCGGATTCTCCTACTATACCGATCGTTTCTCCTGCATAAATATCGAAGCTAACTCCTTGAAGCGCTTGATTTTCTCCTTCTTTGGTATCAAATGAAACTTTTAGATCATTCACCGATAATAAAGGTTCTGTCATCGAATATTCACCTCTTTTCAAAAAAGACCATCTAGTCCGTATCTATTCATAAGCGCCATTATCTACGGATCAACTTGGGTTCAAATCCTGCTCGTAATAAATCACCCAAAATATTAAAGCTAAGTACCGTTAGAAATATAAGCAATCCTGGAAAAATAGCTAGTAAAGGATCTTGCGCTAAATACCCCTGTGCATTGTTAAGCATACTGCCCCATGTTGCATTTGGAGGTTGTACACCAAATCCCAGAAAGCTTAAAGCCGATTCCATCATAATAGCTGAAGCGACATTGTTAGTAGCCCCTACAATAATAAGCGGAATCAAATTCGGTAGAATATGCTTCATAATAATTCCTATACTACTTTGACCGGATGCTTGAGCATATAATACATACTCTCTTTCTTTTAAAGTCATCGTCTCAGCTCGTATAATACGTGCCATATTCATCCACATTAACAAAGCAATAATAAGAATAATATTTCCAATTCCCGGCTTCAAATATACACTTAACAACAAAATAATCAAAAAGGAAGGAATAGACATCAAAATTTCTAAAGCTCTCATTAATAAATTATCGATCCATCCGCCTGCATAACCGCTAATTACGCCGACTGCCACACCGATTACTGTAGCGATAATCATTGATAAAAAACCGACTAACAGCGATATACGTCCACCATATAACGCTCTTGTAAAATAATCTCGACCATAATCATCTGTTCCAAACCAATGTCCACTACTAGGAAGTTGCATACGCTCCATCACATTTAACTGATCTGGATCATAGGGAGATAAGGAAGCTAATATAGCGCCTAGCGAAAACACAATCAATACAATAACCGCTAACCATCCTAAAGGAGAGGATGTTATCTCGTTACTCACCTGTTTCCATTTATTTTTCATACTATCATTCACCTCGTTGATTTGATTCTTGGATCTGCGAATCGGTAAAGAATATCGGCAATCAGATTCCCTAGAATCAACATCAACGATGAAAATAACGTTATTCCCATAATCATCGGGTAATCCATTCCTTTAACCGCAGTCATTCCTAGCGATCCAATACCTGGCCAAGAAAAAATAGTTTCGGTAACGATAGCACCTGCAACCAAATCAGCTAACGACATCCCGAGTAGTGTAATAATAGGCAGTAGCACATGCTTGAGTACATGTCTAAACAATACTAATTTGGGACTGGAGCCGTAAGCGAGTTGAATTTGTACATAATCTTCTTTAAGTTGGCTTAGTGTGCTAGAACGAATATAACGTACGTAGACTGCTAAAAATCCAAAAGATAACACTGCACATGGTAATATTCCATGCTTAACCATATCCCAAAATGAGTCTACACCTATCGTCCGCATCCCGACACTCGGTAACCAGTGCAATTTGATAGCAAATAGATAAATAAGCAAGATCGCTAACCAGAATACAGGAATCGAAATTCCGATATAACATAATAAATTAATACATTTATCGATCCAACGGTTACGATTAGCCGCTGCTAATAAACCAATAGGAATAGCAAGAACAACCGAGATGAGGATTGAAATCCCCATCAAACCGGCTGTTGCAGGCAAACGATCTAGCATTTGTTGTAATACAGGTTGATGATTAATTAATGAATAACCCAAATTACCAGATAAAGCTTCTTTGATCCATAATAAATACTGAATATATGCTGGTTTGTCCAGACCAAGACTTTGACGCATACGTTCTATATCTTCAGGATGCATATTAGGAGTAACAAAGGATAGTACAGGATCACCAGGAGCTAACTTGATCATCCCGAAGCAGATAATCGACACGAATAAAAGCATCGGTATGATCTGTATAAGTCGTTTGACTATAGTCGATTTCATACCTGTCTCCCTTATTGTTTAAGATAGATTTTAGATAAATCTTCAAAGATAACGACAGGTTTCAAAATAGCTTTATCTAGACCACCATACTTTTTATCGATTGCTACAATCGTTTTGGTATAAGCCATTGGATAAATAGGTGCATCTGCTGCGATGATTTCTTGAAGTTCTTTGTATATAGCTGCACGTTTAGTTGTATCTGCTTCTGCAGAACCTTCAACAAACAACTGATCTACCTTTTTATTGTTGTAATGAGTGTAATTAGACGATTCATTAGATGTATACAAAATACGATAAGCATCAGGATCATAGCCCATAATATAACCAGAGATCGCCAGCTCGTAATCTTTAGCATTCGGATCTACAAATTTGTTAGACCAAGCCGAAGAATCCATATTTTGTAGTTCAACATCAATACCGATTTCTTTTAACTTTTGCTGAATATAAAGGGACTGCGCTTCTTGCGATTTGTTACCGCTGGATACGATAAATCTCAACTTCAGATTACTTACACCTGCTTGTTGCAATAATTGTTTGGCTTTTTCTATATTATTATCATACGTGGTTACATCATTATCAAAATACAGCGCATCCGGGGTAAATGGAGAACGAGCTGGTTCTGCATAATCAGTAGATGTATAAGCGACTTGAATAATTTCATCACGACTTAGTGCGTAGGAGATCGCTTGTCTCACTTCTTTTTTATTCAAAACTCCAGTATCGCTATTCTCGTTAAACATAAGATAAGCAAGGCGACCTTCGCTATACGCTTGAATATCAAAGTTACCTGTTGCTTGAATAGTACTTACATCCTGTGGATCAAGATATTTCACATTGATCTCACCATTTTGTAAAGCTAGATTAGCGGCATTCGTGTCTTTGGCAATTCGATAAGTAACAGAATCAAGATGAGGTTTTCCACCAAAATAATTGTCAAAACGTTCTAATGTTATATACTCACCTGTTTTATATTCTTTAAATTTAAAAGGGCCTGATCCGATAGGATTATTGTTTTTAGTGCTTTTTCCAATATCTGTCTCGTTCTCAAAAATATGCTTAGGAATCGGACTGACTTGAACTAAAGCTGCTTCAAAAGCAGGGCTAACTTGAGCTAATTTAAATTGGATAGTGGTATCATTTATTTTGGTGACTTGTACAGGCTTACCACCAATAATAAAGCTGCTTCGTAAAAAGCTATGTTGACTTTCATCCAGAATTTTGTTGATCGTAAATACAACATCATCAGCAGTTAACTTTTCTCCATCATGCCATGTTAATCCCTTTTTAAGTTTTAGCGTATAAGTTAGATTATCTTTGGACAAATCCAAGCTATCTGCTAAGTAAAATGTTTTCTTGCCTTTATTCACTTGAAATAATGGTGCATATAATGCTTGGTCGATCGTTAGACTGACTCGATCCCCTGCATAGTTAGGATTTAACACTTGCGGATCTGCCGCTACAGCAATAATAAGACTTCCTCCGTCTTTGGGTTGCCCACTGTCTGTGGAAGCCGTAGCATCTGTAGAAGCAGGAGCTGTAGTATTGGTCGCTGTCGAACTTCCACTAGAGCAAGCTGTTACCACAACCATCAAAAGTGCAAGAGTAAATACGCCGATCCATTGAAACCATGATTTTTGCTTAACCATTAAATTTTCCCCCTAATCTATATTTTAAATAATACGCATCTGAATACTCGGTTTTAAAACCAAAAAAATATGTACTCCTTTCCATTTTTCGGATCACTGTAGAAATAACAGGTAGATTACTTATCAATGATCAAATTCTACTCAACTATATTTATGCGGTCAATAACATATTTTGATACTGCTTCTTTATATGGAATATCTGTAATAAACAAGTGGATTCAAATATATCTTCTCTATATCATCTACTTCATTGATATAGGAAATCTATTGAAAATTTTAATTGTTTTAGATATAATTGTTATAACATCTAATTTGATTTCATATCTAATCTGTGAAGGGAGCTTTATTATGCAAGAGTTAGAATCGATCGGTTTTGTATTAGGAACGACCTACCGCAAAGTCAGTCAGTCGCTGGCCGTTCATTTAAAAGAACATGATATTACCCCTGAGCAATGGAGTGTTCTATATTATGTATGTGCCCAAGAAGGAATGAATCAGAAAGTACTGGCTTCGCATGTATACAAAGATCAACCGACTACCGCTCGTATTTTGGATGTATTGCATCGCAAAAATTTAATTCGTAAAGAAACAGATCCGCATGATCGAAGAGCTTTTCTTGTCTATCCTCAACCTGCCGGGCGTGAACTTATGGAAACAATATATGCAATTGAGCAAAAACATAATCAAGATTTAACCGATCTGCTTACACCAGAGCAATTCAAAGAACTGCATCATTTACTGCATTTGCTACGCAACAAACTAGAGATAGATCCTGATACACATGAGACACTGAACAGTAAAGTATAGGATTGGCTACAGAAATGGAGAGAAATATAGACTATGGAGCATACTAACAAAGAGAACCTTTTATCAAAAGAACATATTCCATCCCAACAATCAAACCCCTCAATAGAGACAACACCTATAGCAGATATCGAGGAAGACGCCCCTTCTCGTCTGTGGACGAAAGAATTTTTGATTTTAACAGCTTGTAATTTACTTGTTTTTTTGAATTTGCATATGATCTTATCGTCCCTGCCTTTGTACATGCGAGAACATTTCAATGCAGGCGATTTCTATGTAAGTCTATGTACTAGCTTGATGGCATTAGCTGCTATTGTGTCACGGTTATTTTCGGCTAGAGCACTAGAACTTGGTAAGCGAAATGTGATTTTGTTTGGTGGATTATTGATCGCCTTACTCGGTACTGTCGGATATTATTTTAGTGCGACGATTATTTTATTATTGGTAATGCGTGTTATTTTTGGATTTGGATTCGGTATGTACAGTACAACCTTCCCAACTATGGTGTCCGATATTATTCCTCGCAAACGTATGGGTGAAGGTATGGGATACTTTGGTCTGTCGACTACTATCTCTATGTCGATGGGGCCACTAATCGGTATGAGTATTGAGAAGCAATATGGATTTACACCGCTGATTATTATTGGTTCGATATTTATTTTGATCCTATTCCCACTTGCTTATAGCCTTGTCAAAGGACAAGATAAAAAGATTGCTGAGCAAAAAATCGCAGCCGATCAACGTAAACTAGCTGCACAAGCCAAAGCACTTTCAGAAGGAATAGTTGTTGAAACAATAGATACTCCACCACTTCCTACAAAAGCTTCCAAATTTGAAAAAAGATTATTATTGCCGAGTCTGTTAAATTTCTTAATGTCATTAACATATGGTGGACTGGTAAGCTTTATCGCTTTATTTGGTAAAGAAGCTCATCTTGCGAATCCGGGTTACTTTTTCTTATTTAATGCTTTGGCTGTAATTATTGTTCGTCCTTTCTCTGGTAAAATCTATGATAGTAAAGGGCCCAAAGCACTTATCGTACCCGGAGCAGTGATGTTAATTGCTGGTCTATTGCTATTATCTTTCGCTCATTCTACATGGGGATTATTTGCTTCGGCAATCTGTTATGGTCTTGGCTGGGGAGCATTACAACCTACAATGCAGACATGGATGATTCAAGTAGTTAGCCCACATCAACGCGGAATGGCGAACGGTATGTTCTTGAACTCGCTTGATATGGGTGTAGCGCTTGGTGCTATGATCTTAGGAACTGTTGCAGGAATCACCAGTTATACTTCTATGTACCGCTTCTCTGCATTATTTATCGTCCTTTATATTGTGGTCGGTATTGTATATATGATCAAAGCTAAAACAACGCCTGCTCAGACGCAACACAGTATTCATATCAAAATTAAATAATATCGATTTTATATTAAAATAAAACAATACTTCTGTTTCTATTAAAAAGACTGCCTCTACTAAATGTAGGAGCAGTCTTTTTTCATATTTTATGGAGGATGATCTCCGAGTATTCATGAGATCATCTTAATCGTACAAACTTGTAGATTGTTACCTACACTGTATTCAAAGGAATATTTATCAATTACAGTGTTACAGTTACTTTTTGGTCTTGCGATTTCAAAATAATGCCATGTTCACCAGTCAATTGATTCGCTCCTACAACTCCGCTTACGTCTGTAATACCACGTAATACGATAGACCATGATTTAAGCGTCCCTTCTGCGGAGATATCAATGGTATTATTTTGACGGGAAGCTGTTACAACGGCTTCTTGCCCACCTTGCATATTGACCAGACGGATCGAAGTAGATTGCCCTTCTTCCAATTCAAAAATATGAAGTTCTACGCCATCGGTATAATCGTAATCTGGTTTGTTCTCTTCTGCACCTAGGGCAATAATGCTATTAGGCTTAACCAGTAAAGGTAAATTCATAAAGTCGAACGTTTCATTGTACCAGCGTCCACCTTGTACTACATCTCCAGTTAAGAAATTAGTCCATTTGCCTTCTGGTACATAATATGTCGCTAACCCTTCGCTATTAAAGATCGGAGCAACTAATAACGAATCCCCGAACATATACTGACGATCTAATGTATGTGTTGTCGGATCTTCATGGAAGTCCAGCACCATAGGACGCATCATCGGTACCCCTTGTTCAGACGCATTAACAGCCGCATCGAACAGATAAGGCATCAGACGGCATTTCAGCTTCGTAAAGGTACGCAATACATCAACAGACTCTTCATCGAACAACCACGGCACACGATACGATTCGTTACCATGCAGACGGCTATGAGAAGACAACATTCCGAATTGTACCCAACGCTTGTACACTTCCGGTGCAGCCGTCATTTCAAACCCTGAAATATCATGACTCCAGAAACCAAATCCAGACACTCCTAGAGATAATCCACCACGTAATGATTCTGCCATTGATTCAAATGTAGAAGAACAATCGCCGCCCCAGTGTACAGGGAATTGTTGTCCACCGACTGTAGCAGAACGTGCGAATAATGCCGCTTCATTTTTGCCAAGCGTTTCTTCCAACAATTCAAATACTACTTTGTTATATAAGAATGTGTAATAATTGTGCATTTTTACAGGATCAGAGCCATCATAATAGACAACATCGGTCGGAATACGCTCACCAAAGTCTGTTTTGAAAGAGTCTACCCCTTGATCAACAAGCACTTTCAGCTTGCTCTTATACCATGCGACTGCATCTGGATTGGTAAAGTCGACCAGACCCATCCCAGCTTGCCATAGATCCCATTGCCATACACTTCCATCTTTGCGTTTGACTAGATATCCATTTTCCATACCTTCATCAAATAAATACGATTTCTCTGCGATATATGGATTGATCCAAGCACAGATTTTGAGCCCTTTTTCTTTAAGACGGGTAAGCATTGCTTCTGGTTCCGGGAACATCCGCTCATCCCACACAAAATCACACCATTGGTATTCACGCATCCAGAAACAGTCAAAATGGAATACAGACAATGGAAGGTCGCGTTCTTTCATTCCATCGACAAAATGATTCACTGTTGCTTCATCATAATCGGTTGTAAACGAAGTCGTTAGCCACAGTCCAAATGTCCAAGCTGGTGGCAATGCAGGCTTACCTGTTAGAGTTGTATAGTTATCCAATACTTCTTTGGGATTGCGACCGCCGATGATGTAATATTCTAAGCTTTCGCCTTCTACGCTAAATTGTACTTTGGATACATTTTCAGAAGCGACTTCATAGGAGACTTTTTCTGGATGATTAACAAATACACCGTATCCTTTGCTAGACAGGTAAAACGGAATATTTTTGTAAGCTTGCTCACTACTTGTACCGCCATCTTCGTTCCAGATATCAACGACCTGACCATTTTTAACAAACGGCGTAAAGCGTTCGCCTAATCCATAAATATATTCACCAATCCCTAATTCCAATTGTTCGCGGAAAAAGACGCTATCTTCAGGTCCGTTGATATAACCAGGCCCACGATGAACACTACCTGTCAAATGACGACCGGCAAAATCAAAGCTAATGCCCCAATTGGTATTTTTACGAATCGTTGCTGTTAAATCTCCAGATTGAAAAACAGTACGATCCTCATCTTCGATCACTTGAACATCGGTCTCTAATTGAGCCAGTTCAAATTCAGGCAGTTTTTGCAGTCCACCTTTGTGATGGTTAAATTGTACTTTGATTACGTTGGGCATTGGAGAACTCAAAGAAGCTTTGAGCAATGCTCCATTTAACGTATCGCCTTTATGTACAATTTTTTTGGTAGCTGCATATAACGTTAGCTCATTATTTTTGTTAACAATATCGCGAATATCTACAGGATGTTGCATACTATACCCTTTGCGTGTCATCCAATAGCCATCAGTAAATTTCATGTCATTTCCCCCAATAGTCTTTATTTGGTTATTAAAATGTATTTGTGCAAATCGCTTACCTATAGTTATAATAATATTGATAAAGAAAGCGCTTTTCTTCTTTTATTTTGATCATATGTGTAAGGATATTGATCTTTGGCTGATTTGGTGAGGGGTGGGTGATCTTTGATGGGGGTTGCTGCGTGAAGAAGGCGGTGCTTGTCGTCGCTGTTGAAGGAAAATGCCTTGAATAACTGCTCAAGCAGTTGGCATTTTTCTTCAAAGGCGAGCGCTTCGCTCTTTCAGCATCTCCTCCTTCCCTCCGCTCTTGGTAGTGGATCATCCGCTTCTCACAAGAATGCAGGAAATTTCAATAGGGTGGTGTGTAGGAAATGCCCAATAACAGAGAAATGCGTTTGATGAATATGATGGTGATGACTCTTATGTATAGTGATGAGGAATTTAGCTTTTGGTGCTGGATATAGTATAAGAATATAATCACAAAGTTGTAGTTATTATATCTGCTTATGGACTAGATCCTGCCTAGTATCTGGTTATAGAAATGTTTTATATATCAATCCTCGTTTTGAAGAGTTAGTCGATATTATCAAAGCTGGTGTTCCAATTGGTAAAGTGTTGACCTTTAGAGATATCCCTTTATCTGATTAATATGTTCCACAGCGGAGCAGATGGAATGATTCTGGAGAAGTGAAGTGATCGCCTTTGTCAGCTAGTCTCACCATAAAGCGGTAATGAAACAAATTCGATGACAACAGCGATCGTAACAATAATCTATTTGTGGAACGTAAAGTAACTTCTAATATGAAATAGAAATTATTGCATACTATTTAAGGCGGTGATTGGATGATTCAGGAGCAGTTGCGTGAAGAGTTAAAAGAAGATCGGATTCATGGGAGTCTGATGTATCCGGTGAGTGTGTATCGGATGGATGATATTGAAGAAGAGACAGTGCTAGAATGTCACTGGCATGAAGAACCTGAATTGATTTTGGTGACGCAAGGAAGAGCGTTGTTTCAGATCGGTACGATTCCTTATGAAGTGCATGCAGGTGAAGCGGTATTTGTGAATAGCGGTGAGATTCATACAGCATATCAGATGGAACATGAATCCTGTAGCTTTGTAGCGACCGTGTTCAGTATGTCTTTGTTAAATAGTGCAGGGTATGACATGGTACAAGCACGATTTATAGATCCGTTGTTACGCAAGCAAATGGTATTACCTGTGCATATTCGTGGACAAGAAGTCTGGGAACAAGAAGTGTTAAAATTATTGACTGCGATTGTCGATATCAATGAGCAACAGACAGCGACTTGTGAACTGACTACCAAAGCTTATCTTTATCTTCTGTTTGCTCAAATGATTGAACATATGGATACTCAAGTCACTCCTCTGCCTGCTCCAAGTGATAAAGTAGAACGGCTCAAAACAGTACTCGGTCATATTCATGATCACTACCAGCAACCGCTGCGTTTGCGAGAATTAGCGGAACAGATCAATATGAGCGAAGGGCATTTTTGTCGCTTTTTCAAAAGTTTAACTCAAAAAAGCCCGATCGATTATATCAATCGCTATCGAACGCAACAAGCTTGCCGATTACTAGAAAGCAGTGATCGCAAAATTGTTGATATCTCTCTTGAAGTCGGATTTGATAGCTTGAGTTACTTTATCTCTGTATTTAAGCAACACCGGGGCTCTACGCCTTCTCAATATCGCAAACAGACCAATGGTGTCTCTAATTCATTGATTACTGAATTGCAAAAAAGCAGTCTGGAATAAGATATGATAACAGCAGGATTACCTATAAAAAAAGGAGAACAACAGTAAAGTTCTACTGATGTCCTCCTTAGCGTATTTCATAGTTATTTCAATGTATTGTTAGTGAACGACTTAAATATTTTGATCTATGTGTAATCAACCACGATGATCATTCAATACATATCGCTCTTCGTCCATACCGGTAATAAATGGAGTCACTTCATCAATAGCATATAAATGTAACAAATGCATCGCCCGCGTACATGCTGTATAAAATAATTTGCGTTCTGCTTCACGATGATATTGTTGGCTGGAAGCATCATATAATACAACAGCGTCAAATTCTACACCTTTGGCAAGATAAGCAGGAATAATAACTGTTCCTTTTTCAAAAGCAGGTGTATTTTTAGTAATTTTGCGCAATGTGATCTGTTCTTTGAGCACTTGATAAGCTTCTTCACATTCACTTTCTGTTTTACAAATAATCGCTGTATACTGATAACCTTGCTGTTGCAATCCATGAATATCTCGAATGATATCGTTATGCATCGATTCACGATCATCATATAGCGACACTTGTGGCTTATCTCCGCGGCGATTAAACGGAATAATATGCTCTCCGCCTTTCATCATCCCTCGTGTAAAGTCTACAATTTCATATGTCGAACGATAACTACGGGTCAAACGAATAATCTCGCTATTTTCTTTACCATACAATTCTAACAATGGATCTTCTTCATCAAACACCGAATTATGGCTGTAAATCGCTTGATTCAGATCCCCCAAAGCAGTCATTCGCGCACGCGGGAATAATCGCTTCATAAATTCTAACTGGAACGGTGAATAATCTTGCACTTCATCGACAATCACATGCTTAATCGCATGATTAGAACGGAATCCTTGCAATTGTTCTTTGAGATACAGATATGGTGTTGCGTCTTCATATCCCAATTCTCCTTGATCAAGACGGCTAACTGTTTGCCTTGCAAAATCTTCCCAACCTTCAGGTAATACACCATTATTGATTTTGGCAAATAATACTTCATCGGTAAACATTTTACGATAAACCGCTTTGATATCTGCAAAACGAAGTCGTTTGACCCATTTGCGTAACGGTTTGAGCCAATCATTCACAACCATACGTGCTGCTAATTCTGCTTCTAATTGAAAATCATCAAAAGAAGGCATTTTCCCTTTTTGCTTACGACGCATCATCGTATAAGCACGATGATAATCATCCGTACTCATCAACTGTACTTGCTCTTCTACCCATGCTTCTTTACGCTCTTTGCGTCCAAATAGACTGACTTCTTTAAGCAACCAATCACGCATTAATTCGATCCGATTTCCTAATTTGACAGCCGAATCAAATCCATAGAACTTATCTAGCATCTGTTGACGGGTTACGATATCTTTACCTTGAAAACGAATCGGACGGAATACCATGCCATCTGTTAATAATAGCTCGGTATAACGGCGAATGGCTTTGAGATAAGTTGCAGATGACTTGTACCGAATCCCTTGCACTCGTGCATCATGCTCCAGATCGTCTCTCCAGGCTAACAAGTATTCCATTTGTGAAAAGACATCTTCCAGATCAAATTCTCTGCCGATACGACGTTCTAAATACGCTTGAAATGTAGTCTGTAACATATTCTCTTCACCAAGCTCTGGCAATACGGTCGAGACATAACTATTAAACATCGAGTTCGGGGAAAAGAGTACCATCTGATCGGCACGTAAGCTATCCCGATAACGATACAGTAAGTAAGCTACACGTTGTAACGCTGCTGACGTTTTGCCGCTTCCTGCTGCACCTTGTACGACCAATAGACGACTACGATCGTTACGAATAACACTATTTTGTTCTTTTTGAATAGTGGCTACGATATTTTTCATTTGGTTATCTGCGGTGTGACTAAGAACTTGCTGTAACAATTCATCACCGATTGTAACCCCTGTATCAAACAACACATCGATCTTCGCATCACGAATGACAAACTGACGTTTTAACTCCATATTTCCTTCGATATTTCCGACAGGTGTCCGATAAGAAGCAGGCCCCGGTGCTCCATCGTAATAAAGACTCGATACCGGAGCACGCCAATCATAGATCAAAAATGTCTCTTCATCATCATCTAAAAAAGAACCAATCCCTAAATAAATATGATCTGTTGCAGGTTCACCGACTTCTTTAAAATCGATCCGTCCAAAATAAGGAGAACCTGATAAACGACGTAATTTATCTAAAGTCAGACTCGAACGTTTGTGAGCCAATTCAATCTCGGTCAATACCTGTGATTGCTGACGTAGACTCGTTGAAGTTTCTCCTACATCATCCGGCTCACTGAAGTTAACTGTCACTTCATCCCAGAAGTCTTTACGCATACCGACAACATCGCCACGCGCCGCTCCAACTTCTTGTTCAAGCACAGCCATTTTTCGATTGATTTTGGTTGTTACATCATCTACTCGTGCTTGTTCATCTTTCCAATCCTGATCATCTATTGCCATACTGGATCATCTCCTTTGTCTATGTCTACACATTCTATGCCATTATAAATTTGACAATATATATTAATTATGTTATGTTAAATCTATATTGATAATTTTGGAATATTTATGCTCTTTTGCAGACCAAATTTTATTGTACGCTCATCTATTACAAATTGCAAATACCAAAGCCGCATGTCTGGAATTATCCAGCAATGCGGCTTTTTTTGATGATTGCATGTATATCTTTTTTTATTTAGTCAAGATAATAGGCTCGCCTTTGGTAATAATCATCGTATGCTCATATTGAGCTACAAAGCTACCATCATCTGTTTTGAGTGTCCAGCCATCATTACCTTCTGCTACTTCTTCGGCTTTGGTAGATACGAACGGTTCGTAAGCAATAACCATTCCTTCTTTCCATAATCCGTTATCGGTAGGATCGTAATAACTCAAAATATATTCAGGATCATCGTGTAGCGACTTTCCGATACCATGTCCAGTTAGATTGGTGATGATAGTGAATCCTAATTTTTTGGCTGTATTATAAGTAGCTTTACCTGCATTGCTTCGTTTGGAACCTGCACGAATTTTCTGCGCTCCTGCTTCAAATGCCAAAATAGAAGCTTCACATAGCTGAGTTAATTTGGGATCACCGTTACCAACTACAAATGATACACCTGTGTCTGCAAAGTATCCATCTAATGAAGCAGATACATCTACATTGACTAGATCGCCTTCTTGAATAATACGATCACCCGGAATACCATGAGCCACTTCTTCATTTACACTAATACAAGTAAATCCAGGGAAATCATAAGTCACTTTAGGACCTGATAATGCACCATATTGTTCAAATAACTTAGCCGCATGCAGATCCAAATCGATCGTACGCATTCCTGGTTTGGTCATTTCTTTCAATTCATCACGAATAATCGCGACCACTTTACCTATTTTTTTTAATCCTTCGATATCTTGTTCTGTTTTGGCAATCATATCTTTTTCTCCTTTGTCGTAAACGTCAGGAAACGCCGACAAATAAGCAGGTATGATGGAGCCTGTTTTTTGTCGGCGACTTCGTGTCGCACTTCGGTATAATTCCTGATTCATCTTCTAGCTCATATTCTATATTGTATAATTAATCTTCACTCGTTACAAATAAATCTACTATTTTTCATTATTTATCATGTTAGTTTTATAAGAATTATCGTTGGCAAAACAACGCAAAAAGGAGAGAATCGCTCTCTCCTTCTTGTACATATTTAGTATGACAATCGTTTGTCATGCAGCCATACTCCGACAAGCTTCAGCGCAGTGACGGCAGGCTTCGGCACAACGTTGACAATGGTCATGATCATGTTTGGCACATTCTTGAGCACAATCTTCACAGATTTGCGCACATAACGCACAAATTTGTTGCATATACGGACTTTGCGAAGTCATAGCTTTGGCAGCATATGCACATATGTCTGCACATTCACGATCAAGTCGCAAACAGCCTCGCATCATATCCAAATGTTTTTCTTCCAGACAAGCGGCATAACATTGATTACAAGCTTCCATACATTCCAGACAAGCTTCTAGACACTTTTGTCTTTCCTCTACAGATATCATGTTAATTCCTCCTTGGTATTAAGTTCAGCTCTACTTGTCATTTAACCAAAATAGAGAACCTTAATACAAAACAAATGGAATTAATCTAAGTTATCGATAATACGATCAAGCATTTTAATCGTTATATTGCGCTCTTCTACAGTAAATCCATTAAATACATCTTCGATCGTTTGACTAGCTTTATCACCGAGATCATCTACAATACTACGGCAATAATCCGTCAAATAGATAAGATTGGTACGGCGATCATCAGGATGAGGAACACGTACCACCATCCCGCGTTTGATCATATTATCGATCAACCTCGATACACTGGGTTGATCTTTGCGAGACAGACGTGCAAGACGATTCTGTGTCTGCCCGTCCCGTCTCCACAAAAATGAAATCAAAATCCATTGTTCATGTGTAACCGGATAGCCACCATCACGAAAATATTGATTTAAGCGATTGTGTGCAAGACGTGTAGCAATAGAAAGTTTGTAACCAATTGAGTTCTCTAATGTGTAGGGGATATTCGTCATTCCCATAAGTCTCCTTTTAAACAGTCATCTTCGATGTATCGACTTGGGTATTATTGCTTCCAAGGCCAAGTCGGAAAATTTCTGCGTTCCTGTTTCTCTTCGTTTTCTTTTTCAACTGTATCATGTTTAGAACTGGTATGATCTACTAAGCGATTAAGGCGTTCTAATTGATAGCCATAATCATACATCACAGCGGCTACAATAGACAACCTTAGAACACCGCTAAAATTTTCTTGATAGCGATCAATCATTGTATCCAAAAATTGATCGTTTGCTTGTTCTACTTCTTCAGCCTCATGGCCATCATTTTTAATCTTATTATCCAGCTTCAGCAAAATATGCTCATGGAACTTAATTAATTGTTCCAAATGATTATCGAAATAATCATCTAACTGCGGAGTACGTTCTGCTTGAAAATAATGTTGCTCTATAGCAGTTAGCACATCTACTCCCTTCCTAAGCGCTGTTAGCATTTGTTTGTTCACTACAATGTGTCGATGACGACTGAATGAAGCTCGTTTTAATTTTTTGAGTTCTTCTTCCATCAGATTGTACTTATCGCTTAACGACTGAATCGAATTTTCCAGTGCTTTTTTTTCTTCGCGAAACACAGACTCTTTGATTTCATCTGAAACCGCTGTCCGTAAAAGCAAAGATAACTTAGCAAATGTATTCTCAATCTGCCCTTTAAATTGTTCTAATGGCTTAGGTGGTGCAACCAGTATATTAATTAAAAAGGCAGATACGATACCAATAATACTGAGTGAAAAACGATTAAGCGCAAATTGCCATTGACCTGAAGCTTCCATTACCGAAATAACAGTAACTAATGTCAGGCCAATCGTATCTCCCATTTTGAGACGCAAACAAATCATAATCACCACAACACACATTAAGCCAATCGCGATCGGCTCGTTAGAGAAAAACATTCCTCCAAGTAGTGCTAGTATGGCTCCTAATGTATTGGTCTGAATCTGATCCAGAAAATAACGGAAAGAGCGGTAAATCGATGGCTGCATCGCAAAAATAGCAGCAACAGCAGCAATTACCGGTGGCGTCAGATTAAGCCAGGAGCTAATGTATAAAGCAAGCGTAACCGCAATTCCGGTTTTGAGCATGCGGGCTCCAAAATTCACATGTGTTCCTCCTTCTGAATAATACGGGCTCGAATAGATTAATCTTTGAGTATAATAGTGTTGTGAAAATAGTGGAATATATAGTATTACCCCAGATTAGTCCTTTTGTGAAGCAGAAGGATGAACTTTTTTACCTCGAAGTCTACGCAGTAACGGTATACGATACTTTAACATCACCCATTTGATCACAATATAAATAATAATTGCAAAAATAACACTGTTTACAGCAGCTCCTGTAATAAAATCAACCCCTGCATCACGCCAATGATGAGACTGGTGTATCGGTTGCATATAATCTTCAGGCCAGTCTGGAATATCAATCTTAGGCATACTAGCAGGAAGACTGGAAGAACGCCATAATGTCACTAAAAAATGCCCTGTATGATAATTAAGAAAAAATGTTAAGGGCCAGACAAAAGAATCCAATGAAGCAGCAAAAATCGCTGCTGGCATAGCTCCTTTGAACAAACGCGTTAATCCTAATGACAATATGGGACCGATCCCTATCAGCGGATACCAACTCGGGAATAATCCTACAGAAAAACCAATAGCTACTTGATGTGCTCCTTTTTTTAAGCGAAGCAGGCGAATCATATTTAATTTCAAAAATCGTCCCGGGTGAATTTTTTTCATCAGGACCTCCAATCAGAGCCTTATCCATGTCAGTATTCTTTATTGTAACTGGTTCTTTTACGTAAAGAAAGTCTGGCTTCATGGAATTTGTCGAAATATGACAAAAAGCGCCCTTCCGTATGATAACGGCATTAGGCGCTCTGAAATGTATAGCAATATACCTACTACTCAAACAATAATTTTATCGCGGAGTAATTGTGCCAAAATATTGGGATAATCGGTGATAATACCGCCAACTTCCATCTCTATCAGCTTACGCATCATAGCAGGATCATTCACCGTCCATACATTATAGGTCACGCCTGCTTGCTGTGCTTGTTGAACAGCTTCTGCTGTCACTGTAGCATAATGAGAATGTAGAGCAGTAGCGCCTATACTGTTAGCATAATTCCACGGTCTTACCAGATTTTCCACATACAAAATCCCTGTCTGAATATCAGGTGCTAATTGTTTACACGTTTCCAGCGTATAATGATCAAAGCTTGAAATCACTACCCGATCAGCTAGACCATATTCATGGATAGAATCTACTAATTTCTGCTCAATCCCTATGTACGGCTCAATATTATTTTTGATCTCGATATTCAGGGTCATCTCTGTTGGTGCAATCCAGTTCAATAATTCGCTTAATAATGGCACATGTTCATTAGCAAATTGTTCACCATACCATGAACCTGCATCTAACGTTTTGATTTCATCATAAGTGACATCTTTGATCTGACCATCATATCCGGTAGTACGTTTTAAATTTTCATCATGGATAAGAACAAGTTGTCCATCTTTGGTCATTTGTACATCAGTTTCAATCCCGGTTGCTCCCAATTCCAAACTTTTCTCAAAAGCCGCCATTGTATTTTCTGGGCAATACCCGGAAGCTCCTCTGTGCGCGTAATTGATAATCGATTTCATGGAATAGCTCCTTTTCGATATAGCTGATTTGTAATGTAAGTATTTACTTTACCAATTATACACTTTAATGATTAGCAGAATATAAAAAAACCACCTTTTATATATTCTAAAAGGTGGTTTTTTGCAAAAGCGATTCAGAGCCTATTCATGTTAAGCTATTATTTTACAAGTGCTTTATTCGCTAATACTTGTGTATCAGCTAACATTTTTTGCATATCCATACCATAATGATTTCCTAGTAAAATAACGAGAACATCATCATCTAAATTATGCGTAAATCCTGTTGCATAACCTGTTCCACTACCATTGTGATAGATAGTACGTTTGCCGTCTACATTTTTGATCAAAAAGGCATAGCCATATGGCTTCAGATCCGAATACGTTGTAAACATTTTGTTTACTGTATCTTCACTCAAAATCGTATGATTATCAAACGATTTGTACCATTTCATCATATCGTCCAGTGTCGAGTAAAATGTACCTGTACCGGATTGAGAAACATAATAGCCTGCTTCATCCCAAGCATCGCCATCTTTTACATATCCAGTGATCGTTTTGGTTGCAGGTGTAGTCTCGCCTGTATCTTTCATATTCAATGGATCAAGGAACGTGTGTTGAATATACTGTCCGTACGATTCTCCAGATACCTGTTGAATAATATAAGCTAGCAATACATAACCCTGATTACTATAGTTAAATCGTTCACCTGGCTCAAAACGCAATGGTTTGGTTTTGATCTCATCAACAGTCTGCTCTAACGTCATTCCTTCGGTACGGGTAAAGTTAGAGTTAAAGCCTGCGGTGTGAGATAACAGCATATGCACTGTAATTTCGTTACCACGCGGAAAATCTGGAATATAATCAGATAGATGATCAGTTAATTTCACTTTACCATCTTCGATTAATTTCATCACTGCGGATGCAGTAAACGATTTGCTTAATGAAGCGATACGTGATTTGCCATCAGGTGGTGTTGCTTTTTCGCCACCAGCTAATCCATATCCTTTACGCATAATCACTTTTCCTTTGTAAGCTATCAAAGCAAGACCTGAATAATTTTGAGACTGTAAATACGTATCTACTGTTTTGGCAGAGCTTGCATATACTGTAGATTGATCTGGCGTCAAATTAATTGTAGTGACTTCTGGGGTAGAACTTACCGTCAAATTAGCTTTTAGAGAATCTGACAAAAATCGTGCAGGAACCATCATCGTACCGTATACGTTACGAGACACTTCTGGCATTTCAATCTCATATCCATCTAATGTAATCTTATTGGTATTCGGTGTATGTACAACCTTGTCTCCATGACTATACATAACAACAGAACGAGTCGATGCATCCCATTGCGCTGTTGCTCCTAATTCACGAGCAGCTTGGCGTAAAGGAACCAACGTTGTTCCTTTGGTTACAAATGGTGCAGTCTCCCAGGTAACTTCTTTGCCAGCAATCGTAATGATAGCGGGCTTTTCTGTAGTTGCTGCTTGAGCTTTGGGAGCGATATGCGAAGCAGGCGCAATTGTAGCAGTTAGTGCAGTAACGATTAGCAATTTGGTCGTTAATGATACCCAATTGCTCTTTTTAACAAATGTCATAACGGTAAAATCCTCCTAAATCAGATGTAGCATCAAACGCATGCTCACGTGGCCGGTAATATGCAGCAATATCTATTATAGTATTTCAGCCTTCGTACAAGCAAGGCGAATCATTTATTCGCTACCTTATACTTTACCAAAACCTTGTTATAAGTGTGTACGCTATATCTCCTCTAAAAGTTGTGCTGATCTCTGATTTAGTCCATTTTATGACGATGAAGTGAGTTGTTGTACGGCATCTTTTATTTTGAATTGATCAGCAATAGGGCCTGTACTGATCCAATACTTGGCATTTACAGTATATAGATGATTATGTTGAACAGCCGGCAAAGCTTGCCAGATAGGAGACTTCTGTAATTCGGCAAATTGAGACTGATCTTTCTGCAAATCTTCACTTGTGCCACCTGCGCTACCGGATGTAACAAATACATAATCAGCAGTGACTTCAGGAAGTACTTCTGTAGATAGATTTACATTTTGTTTATCAGGGTTTTCTGTGTGTAATTGAGATACAAGAGGCATAGGCAGTAGCCCTAGATCGTTGTATAACATGCCTGCATAACCTGGCAATTCTTTACCTTCTCGATCTTTATATCCTGGCAAATACAGACGAATATCTTTGCTAGTCGTCCGCACAAAAGCAATCGTAGCTTTTGAACCTACAGCTTTGGTAATTTCTTTTTTCGCTTGTTGAACCTGAGTATTATGATCTGCTATGACTTGTTGCGCTTGATCTTCCAAATCTAATGCTTTACCTATTTTGACAATAGATGTTTTCCAATCTTCACGATCATACACAATCGTAGGAGCAATTAAGCTTAACTGATCATATGTAGTTCGATCAATCGTTGCACTGGCTACAATCAGATCGGGTTGTGCTTCTGCAAAAGCTTCTAAATTAGCTAATCCACTATCCATATTTAGAATAGAGGCATTTTGAGCTTTCAAGCGATCTTCCAGATAATAGTTTTCACCGACAGATACACCTAATACTAATGGTGCTTGAAGTGAGAGTAAGATATCTTCCAAATTGTATGAAGAAATTCGCTTCGGATGTACCGGAATTGCTGTTGTGCCAAATACATGTTCTACTGATACTGTCTGTACAGAGTCAGTCTGTTGATTGGATGTAGCTGATGATTGTGATGTACCTGTATTCGCTCCACACCCTGTGATGATTACACATAGCATGATCACAAAGAAAGGTAACATTTTAACCCAAGATAATTGTTTCATTTTTTCACTCCTTATGTTAATTGAGAATAATTATCATTTATAAATATAACATAAGTTAGTCTATTGTGACGCTATAATGAGCATATTTTTAGATTTCGCTGTATACACGTTCAAATGCACAGCTCAAAAAACCTGCTAGTTCCCTTTAAGATGACTGTGCATCTATGAGAATGTAGCAGGCTTAATTTTTTAGCGCATGATAAAGAATTGCAATTACAATAAAACAATAGAATATTAGAAAAATTCGTTATAGTGTATCACTACTTGCTTTAAAAATTGCAAAGATTGATCGATACTCGGCGCTTCTAGCAAATGATTCGCGTCAGGAAAAACAACGGTGTCTATATAAGGTAAATGGTTTATTTTGTCCTGACTAAGATGACTGAACATAGGATCATTGGTGCCATAGATTAACAATCCCTGAGATTGAATAATGTACGGTACAGTCTGATCTAAAGGCGTTAAAAAAATATGACGTACCGGCAATGATTTGTATTGTTCAAATACGCCTCCTGCTATCAATGTACCGAGACTTTTGCTAATACTGATGTAGTTGGTATATCCAAATGCACTTAACTGGCTAATCACATCTGTACATTCTTTAATCAAAATATCTCGTTGATCTGATTCCAGTTCGGTTCGAGCCGCTTGATACCCGTATTCTAATTGCAATACATCATGCCCTTTTTCTAAAGCACTTTGGGCTGCGTAATACAATAAAGAACGTTCACAAGAATAACTTTTTCCCGGAAATAAAATGATTAGTGTAGAGGAACCTTGTGTCATATGTATATGTCTGCATTTTGTCCCCCAATACGAATCCGTTTCGATCATCTTCTTTTTAAGCAACATCATCGTCCCCCTCTGCAAGCTAGCCTGATTCCCCATTGCACAAGCTATCTAGTATTCACGTCATACAAAAGTAAAAGTTGTGTTCACATCATCCTTATTGTTGTAATCCTCTACGAATAAGATTGGCACTGACTGGCTCACGTCCCACTTCTCGCGCCCATACTGATAACTGCCCGACATGATGAATCTCGTGTGCAATCACATGACGCATCACTTCTCCATACGTTAATTGTTCTGTAGAGCCATCTTTACGTACGTTATGCAAAATTTTGGTTTCTTGCTCAGGTGTCCATGCTTTTACATAAGCGCCTACTTCTACATGCAATTGAGACGATAATGCACGTAATCGTTCTACGGTCTGATAATCTGTAAAGTCAGTAAGCAAGCTGTTCTGATCTCTCAGATCATTAATCCAGCTATACTCTACATCAATAATATGATAGAGCGTATACAAGATACTACCGACTCCGCCTGTACGTTGTTGTAATAGTTCCTGTTGTGATAATGATTCACACCAATCGAACCATTCTTGACGTACTTGCCAGTTATAACGAAATAACATCTCCATAATAATCCCTCCTTTCTTGTTGGTATAGATATGCTATTGAAAACAATGATACAGATAAGTCTTCCCATTCATACTGCGCTGTTCGGGATCATAGATATGAGAAGTAAGTAATTGTTCTACGGTTAATGAAAGAATAAATTTCTGCAACTGAATCTGATCATCAAATTGCAAACGCAGTACCTGATCATGTTGGTCATCTTCTAATGTAATATCCCAAGTTCCTATATTCGCGTTTGTCATTTTCAAGCACTCCTTGTTGATGTGTGTTAACCCATAGTATACATGACATCCCTTTATTTTTCCTATCATTTCCTCTGCCTGATTGTACAAATAAAATTACTTTACGACAGAACGACAGGCAAGCTATTTATCTATAGCAAAATAGAATGTATTAAGAATATCAACGCTATGATAGGGCACTTCTGTTTTATTATGTAATTTTTTCCTTATCTAAGTTGTATTTTTATCCAAATTTTTACTATAGATATGAAAGCTATTTTATCGCAAAGGAGGTACATCATGTCAGACCTAACCACCAATCAGACGTACGAACGCTATAAGCAACAACTTCAGCGGATCGCGTGGCGCTTACAATATCGTACTCATACACGCCTCCGTAAAGAATTACCTATCTTATATGATTTTAGTAGTTCACCTTCTTTTGCAGAAGAAGTTGATTCTCAATTACTGGTAGAGCAGTGGATTCACTCTCTACCTACTGTCAAAGAACAAGAAGTTATACGTTCTCTTTTTATTCAAGAAAAAACCGAAAAACAAGTTGCCCAACAATTTAATATTTCACAACAGGCGGTGAGCAAATGGAAAAAGAAAGCACTCCAATCCATCTATCAGAAGATGAATTATGCCAATTGATTCGTCAAGCAGCTACATCCGACAAAAATGCTTTGCAAAAGGTGATTGATTTGTTTGAACAAGAAATGATTTCATTAAGTCGATTTATTAAAATGCCTCAGGAAGATGCTTTGCAGACTCTTAAACTTGCACTGATCGAACTTATTTTAAGCGGCTTTTAAAACAACAAATAAGATCGTTTCTAGAAGATGTAGAAATGATCTTATTTGTTCGTTTTTAATAAAAATAAATGGACATCATAATACCCGATACCTCTGAAAGATAACTCCAGAGGATATCGGGTGTTTTAGTGCTTTGATGTAGAAAGAGTGATTACTGATATTAAACTTTAATTACTTTTTGCATTTTTTGCTGTCTTTATCATCGGTGTCTTCATCTGAGCGTGGATCATTATCAGTATCTGTACCTACTTTAAGTGTATCATCTGTTTCTGAATTGACAGGTCCAATCACTACCGTACTTGTGATAGGAGATACCAATTCTTCATAATCTTCTGCTGGAATACCATACGCCAGATCGAATACTTCTCCCGGTGTAAATCTTAAAATATCTGAACCCGCAACTGTTGTCGGTTCATTGTTATTGAATACGACCAGAATATGCGTTTTGTCTGTTAGTGGCGTAATCCAGTGCCAGTATCCTTGTGGAATAAACAGTACATCCCGAGCTTTAAGATGATATTTCTGCAACTGTTTGTATACAGGATCGAAAATAACAAATTCTAGCTCGCCTTCAATCACATAATCGTATTCCGCAGAATTGGGATGCCAGTGTGGCTCACGAATATTACCTTTGGTCATATACAAATCAGTTGATGCGACCCCTTCAAGTGAAGGAATTTGTGAAACATTTGTCTCATACCCTACATTGTCTGCGTTGCGACGAAATAATACATTACCTTGTGTGTTGAATTTTAAATTCGGTGATCCTGCCATGTGAATATCCACCCTTCTCTTATCCATAATAGTGTTAGGTTCGAAAAGGAATCCGGTAAGGAGTCGCTATTCTCTCGCGTGCATCCTTCCGTTTCGTTCCTACACTGGTATGGTAATTGGAGCGTGATGTATACAACCTGATTACCGATTTATTTTCAACTGATTATTGTTTTAATTCACTATCAGTAAAATGGCGTATACCTTTTTCTTGTTCAAATTTGTTCTGATTATACGTAGCAGAGCTTTTACGCGGGATCGATAGGCTGTCCCAAGGACTGGTTTTGAGCATTTTGGCAATATAGACGATCTGTCCGACATGATAAGGATAATGAGCCAACTGCCGATTGATCGCTTCAAGCAACGTATGCCCTTCATTACGAATATAGATAATATCTTCTAATTGGTGAGGTTCAACCTGATCTAATGTAGCAAATAAACATTGCCAGCCTTCTTCCCATTTGGCTATAACGTCTGTGGCGGTTGCGAGATCATTTTCAAATTCTGCATCTCGATTGCGCCATTCTTTCTCCCCATCGGTTGTCCATATATCAGTCCAACGTGATAACATATTTCCCCACAAATGCTTGACGATCATAGCAATACTATTACTTTCTTCATTAGGAATCATAAATAACTGTTCCTCTTCTAACTGAGCTATCGCTTTATCGCCTAATGTTTTGTAATACAGAAATTGCTTGCGCGCGCTTGATAATATATTAGTATAGATATCCATCGTTCCACGCTCCTCTGATCATTTTGTAATATTTCCCTTTTTCCTGTTATATAACAGTGTAAAGTACTGCAAGCGCTATTCCCAATTCTTTTTTATCATGTAAGCGATTAAATATTTATATAAGTAACTATTTACACTTTAGAAATAGGGATAAAATGTCGAAATATATATTATCGTGTAGTATTATTCTTCAATCAAGTCATTCATTTCAATATACTGGCTATTGGCATGAATAGGATAGATTGCAGTATGATAGATATACCGTAGCTTTTTCTACACAAATATTACTGATTAATAACTTTTGAATTGGTTTAACCATCTTATACAGTATAATGGTACTGCTCATTTGGATTGTGCATTGTTATATGCAGAAAGGAACTAACTATCATGAAGCACCATGCTAGACGCGAACGAGATAATGAACAATTACGAAGCAAAATTATGGATGCGGCACGTACTCTTTTTGTTACAGAAGGATACGCTCATGTGTCGATGCGTAAAATTGCAGATCGTATTGAATATTCACCAACAACGATTTATCATTATTTTGCAAATAAAGAAGCGATTGTACAAGAATTATTGCGTGAAGTGTACTCTCAATTTTTCACCGTTTTAACAAAGCAAGCAAATGAATTAGAAGAAAATGGATACGATATTCCAGTACGTCTATTTCTGGTTTCCAAAACGTATGTAGAATATGGTATTACGCATCCTGATCATTACGATATTATGTTTATCAGCAATCTTGAAGCGGTATCTAATGCAGAACTTGATGTTAACGATCGTCTCAATGGATATACGTTTCTCCATGAAGCGGTACAGATTGCGATTGATCAAAACTATATTATCCATGCAGAAGCAGATATGATTGTACGCTCACTCTGGGCGATGTTACATGGGCTGACTACAACATTATCTAGCTTTGCAGAAAATATTGGTCAAGAGGAAGAGCAATCAGCACAGACAACACAAAAGGATATACCGTCTAAAAAAGACAACAGTATATCCCCGTACAAACAGCAAATTGTCGACTTTACCCTTCGTCATTATATGAACAGTATTCTCAAGCCAGGTACAGTTTTACCCGATTCTGATCCTGTTCTATAATTTCAAATGATAAATAGCAAATCCTTCCCCGTTTATTCCACTGTAAGATAGCTGTGGATAAGCGGATAGGATTTTTTGTGCATCCGGTGAAGACAATATCGTAATCGTGGGCTGTAATGATAAAGATGCGCGTTTTTTGTCTGATCCCCCTAGTGTAAGCGACCAATTATGATCAGCTTCTGGATGAATGATCTTCTGCTCTCGAATATACTGAATTAACACTTCACGATTTTCTACAGGTACATCCAAGATCACACGCTCTCCATCTGGATTAGCAAAAGGTGTAGAATATGCCCGGTATTGATTGGTGACCACTATATATTCAGAATGATCTTCGATCTCTTTCCCCTGATAACATAAAGCTTCGATTCGATAGGCTTGCGGATTCAATATATATCCTGCTGGATGATAACGTGGTGGCTGACATACATTAATCTGATACGTTATTCCGTCGATTATATCAAAGTTAAACGATGGGAACTCAGGATTAATCAGCGCTTGCTCTGCTTTAGATTGTAGATCAATCTGCTGATAAAGACCCGCAGACCATTCCAGCCATTCTCGAATCTCTGCTCCGGTTAGACGAACGGCGCATAACGTATTAGCGTAATTATAAATATCTGAAGTATGCTGTAGCGTTAATTCGCCTGCTTCTATATAAGCGTAATAGTGAGGCCCATAACGTCCGCCTGTTTTGAACGCAGAAGCAGCCGACAATATAGGCAGATGACCATACGCATGATCTGATAACGCTTGCTCTGCATACCATACTTGCGCATTATTAATCACTTGCACATAAGCGCTATCCATAATGAGTGAAAAATAACTGTACAATGGAATATCACTTTCACCTACAGGCGTCTGAATATGATCCAGTATAATCTGATGTGGAATAGAAGCTATTTGTTCTAATTCAGTATCTGCTTCTACACTGGCAAGCCCTTGTTCCCGGTGATAAATCGCTCGTAATTGAGAAGAACCAGCTTGTACTGTCCAGATATCATTGTCATATTGTAAATGCAGATCGATCATACCAAGATGGCTTCCCCATACTCCTGCTTCTACAGCAGGTATCCCGTTAATTGTTCCTCGCTCCAGGTCTATCCCTTGTTTACCTGCAAATTCATTGCCCGGAAATAGCTTATGCGCATGACCAAAAAAAATCGCATCTATACCTTGTATCTGGCTAATCGGTAACACCGCATTTTCAGTAAGTACACCCGGATCTTCTGAATCTACATATCCTGTATGTGCAAGCATAACAATAAGATCAGCGCCTGCTTCACGCATCTGCGGAATCCAATACTCTACTGCTTCTACCATAGGTTGTACTGTAACTTTACTTTCCAGATGGGCTTTGTCCCATTGCATAATCTGAGGTGGCACTACACCAATCACACCGATACGAATAGGACGTATTTTTCCATCATTAGCTACAATCTGTCGCTCTAAAATCAGATAAGGTGGTAGTAATGTATCTGCTGTTCCTTCTCCTCTATCTGTTGACGAATCAATAGTGTCTATCGAAGTTTGATAAATATTAGCATTCGTATATGGAAAGTTCGCTCCTGTTATACATTGTCGCAAATAATCCAATCCATAATTAAATTCATGATTGCCTACTGTTGCTGCATCATAAGACAATTTATTCATTAACTGATACATCGGATGAACTTTTTCTCCACCTTCTAGCTCTGAATCCTGTTGCCAGAACAGACTGGAAGCGGCGTAATCGCCTAACGGATTCCCCTGCAAAATATCTCCATTATCAAACAGCAAATGATTATTCACTTCTTTACGTGCTTGATGAATCAGAGTTGCTGTACGCGATAAACCAATATCTACAGTCTCTACATTTCGATAGTAATCATATCCTGTAAGACTTACATGTAGATCCGTGGTTCCTAATAAACGCAACTGAGCTGTAACCGGTTGCCTGGTGTTCATGATAGACTCCTTCTTTCGCGTTCATAATCATAACCATTTTACAAAACATTTGACCACTGTTTAATATTTTACAAATAATTGACAGAATTCATCATTTGCGCTGACCCTTTGTATCCCATAAAAAAGTAGAATAGCATTTGTGGGTTGTTGATCATCATTTACAAATGTATAACAACTTTAAAAGTGATATTAACTATCATAGTTATACCTTAGCTGTTCGTAAATAGTAAATATCTAACCTACAAATGATTACATAAGGGAGTTTTGCATACTTCAAACTTGGCTATGGTCTACGTCATGTCTAGCTTTACCTACACAACCAGTAAGACTACTTTTCTAGGGGGAACTAAAAGTGTTTAAAAAAATATTAATGTTAAGTATGACTGTTGCTCTAGCAACAGGACTTGCCGCTTGTGGTAATCAAGCCGCATCTACAGGAACAAGCAATGCAGCCGAGTCTTCTAGCTATGTACCGACAGAATTGAAAGTACAATTTGTACCTTCACAAAATGCAGATACACTGGAAGCCAAAGCCAAACCACTTGAACAATTATTAGGAGATAAATTAGGGATTCCGGTCAAAGTTACTGTATCCCCTGATTACAATACAATCGTAGAAGCGATGGCTTCCAAACAAATTGATGTTGGTTTCTTGCCACCAAATGCTTATGTATTAGCTCACGACAATCGTAAAGCTGCGGATCTGTTGCTACAAGCACTTCGCTTCGGTGTTAATGATGAAACCGGTCAACCAACAACAGATAAAGTAAACTTTTATAAATCTATGATTATTGTTAAAAAAGATTCCAATATCAAAACATTGGCTGATCTTAAAGGTAAAAAAATGGGATGGCAAGATGTAACTTCTTCTGCGGGTTATGTATTCCCGGCGGCTGAAATGAAAGCAGCAGGTATTGATCCTGATACCGATGTACAAGGTGTAACGATCAAAGGACATGATGCAGCAGTAATGGCTTTGTTAAATGGACAAGTTGATGCTGTCGCTGTATTCCAAGATGCTCGTAACAATGTTAAAAAAGATGTTCCAGACGTATTTGAACAAACACGTGTCCTTCACTTTACGGCTCCAATCCCGAACGATACGATCAGCGTACGTTCAGATATGGATCAAGCATGGCGCGATAAAATCAGTCAAGCGTTTATCGATATTGGTAATGATCCAGAAGGTAGCAAAATTATCCAAGAAATCTACAGTCATGTAGGTTATGAAAAAGGCGACGATAAAAACTTCGAACCTGTTCGTAAATATGCTGAAGCTGTAGGTCAAGCTACGAAGTAAACCAAGAATGTAGTGAGCATTGAGCAGCACCGTCCTTTTTTACGGGCGGTGTTTGCTATTTTACATAGCACACTGGATAGCAAGCTTACTTATTTTGCGGACAGCATCATGACATTATTATTCTGAATATAGAAAGTTGGCAAATCATGATTACATTCAATAACGTTTCCAAAGTTTATCCTAACGGCACCAAAGGACTTAAAAATATTAATCTTACGATCCATGAAGGTGAACTGGTTGTGATTGTAGGTTTGTCCGGTGCAGGTAAATCTACGTTGCTTCGTTCGATCAATCGGTTGATTGATATTAGCGAAGGGGATATTCAGATCAATAGCCAATCGATCACATCTGCTTCCGGTGCCAAATTGCGCCGTATCCGTCGTGGGATCGGGATGATTTTCCAAAGCTTTAATCTGGTCAAGCGTTCGACTGTGATGCGTAATGTATTATCCGGTCGAGTCGGTCATCATTCTACATTACGTACTGTATTCGGCATGTTTCCTAAAGAAGATCATGAATTGGCTCTAGATGCTCTAGCACGTGTTAATTTGCAAGAAAAAGCATACAGTCGTGCAGATCAATTATCCGGTGGACAGCAACAACGGGTATCTATTGCGCGCGCACTGGCGCAACAACCTCAGATTATTCTAGCTGATGAACCTGTTGCTTCTCTTGATCCTTTAACGACCCGTCAAGTAATGGACGATCTTCAACGTATTAATCAAGAACTTCAAATTACGACGATTATCAATCTACACTTTATCGATCTGGCTCGTGAATATGCAACTCGTATTATCGGGTTACGGGCAGGAGAAATTGTATTCGATGGTACGCCTGCTGAAGCAACAGACGATGTATTTTCTCATATTTACGGACGACCAATTCATCGTGATGAAGTATTGGGCGCTAATGCACCGGGTGAAGATATCGTTACTGTTATTCCAGATGCCTCGGATATCAAAGTAACTTCTGGAGAACCATTATGAATATGACGATCGAAGCACCGACAGCTCCCAAAAAATATAAAAAAATCTTAACATGGTTGTTCTTTGTCGTTGTACTTGTGTTATGTAGTATCCAAACGGAAGTGACCCCTTATCAGCTGATACGTGGACTACCGCAAATGGGTATTTTACTGGGCGAAATGTTTCCTCCTGATTGGAGCTACTTGCCTACGATCTGGAAGCCTATGGTTGAAACGGTACAGATTGCGCTAGTAGGGACGATGTTAGGTGGATTGTTAGCGATCCCTGTATCGTTATTGTGTGCTTACAACATTGTACAGAGCCGATTAGTGTCTTTGCCTGTGCGATTAATTCTAAATCTGGTACGTACGATTCCTGATCTGTTATTTGCTGCTATCTTTGTAGCGATTTTTGGAATAGGGCCATTTGCAGGGATGTTAGCAATTCTATTTTTCTCTTTCGGACTGATAGCCAAGCTTACATTTGAAGCGATTGAAGCGATCGATCCAGGCCCTATGGAAGCCATGACAGCTGTCGGAGCGAATAAGATTCAATTGATTGTGTTCGGAGTGATTCCGCAAGCATTGCCTTATTATATGTCTTATCTACTCTATGCTTTTGAAATCAACGTACGTGCTGCTTCTGTACTCGGTCTTGTCGGTGCTGGTGGGATTGGTCTGTTACTGGATCGTTCTCTAGGATTGTTCCGGTATGATCGGGCAGCGATGATTATTTTGCTCACGCTTGTGATTGTACTGGTTATCGATTATGGAAGTAATGTATTGCGGAGGAAATTACTATGAATCATACCTTACCTGCTAAGCCACTCTGGCACAAAATTCGTCCGTATTGTTGGGTTCTTTTTCTAGTTGTTGTATATGTATGGGCATTTAACGGTCTTCAATTTGAAGGTATTCAATCGACTGCCAAAAGTGTATCGTTATCGATTTTAGATGGCTTTTTGCATCCAGATTGGTCATTTGTCTATGATCCAGCAGGCGAAGATTTATTGCGTGGATTGTTAGATACGTTAATTATTTCGATACTGGGTACATTTATTTCTGCATTTTTGTGTATTCCATTTGCTTTCTGGGCGGCATCCAATATGAGCCGTCGTCGCCCTGTTTCTGGAACCGGAAAGTTCAGTCTTAGTGTGATTCGTGTATTCCCTGAAATGATCGTAGCTATCTTATTTATCAAAGCGGTAGGCCCGGGTTCATTTGCCGGCGTACTGGCATTAGGTATTCACTCGATCGGGATGCTTGCCAAATTATTTTCTGAAACGATAGAAAGTATAGATACAGGCCCTAGTGAAGCGTTAACTGCTGCTGGAGCCAGTCGATTGCAAATTTTGTGGTTTGCTGTATTGCCACAAGTGATTCCACAATTTCTGTCATACTCATTGTATCGATTTGAAATCAATATTCGCTCTGCTACCACACTCGGTCTTGTCGGTGCAGGCGGTATCGGAACACCACTTATTTTCGCGTTAAATATGCGTAATTGGAACCGAGTCGGCGTGATTCTATTAGGCATTATCATTCTTGTTATTTTAACTGATCTGATCTCCGGTTGGATTCGGAAGCGGATTGTGTAAATGAAAGAAAGCATGATTACTCAAGTGTTATACAAGAGTAGTCATGCTTTTTTCGTTTGCATTGGACACTATATGATTTTACATGTAAATACTAATGTTCAATCTCTGCTTCATATTCTGCTTTTTGCTGTTCCCAATACTGCTTATCTTCCTCTGTAATAGCACGTAGTACTTTGCAAGGATTTCCTACAGCGATTACGTTGTCAGGAATATCTTTAGTTACAATAGATCCTGAACCAATGACAACATTATTCCCAATCGTTACACCTGGATTAATCACTGTATTTCCACCTACCCACACATTATCTCCTATTGTAATTTCTTTGCCGAATTCTAAAAGGGTATTGCGCACATCAGGATCAATCGGATGCCCCGCAGTATACACACCTACTCTGGGACCGAAAAACACATTGTTCCCTATCTTTACTTTGGCAACATCAATAATAATACAATCAAAATTCGCATAAAAATAATCGCCAACTGTAATATGACAACCATAATCACAACGGAACGGTGGTTCAATAAATACTTTTTCACCCACCGATTCAAATAATTGCTGAATTAATTCCGTCCGATACTCCTGTTGTTCTTCGGTTGTGTTATTAAATAATCGGGTAAGCATCCGAGATTTTTTATTATCTAGCGCAAGCTCTCCAACCCCTGCCATATATAATTTCTGTGCTAGCATTCTTTCTTTATCTGTTGGCATATGTATGTTCCTCCTTAATTCGTCATGTTATTTAATGATCTGATGAATAACAAAAACCATCCCTTATGATACAGGAATGGTTTTTCTAAGTATATCTATTGTATTAAATTATCTTTAGATTATTCTACCATCAGAATATTACGAATCATTTTTATATTGCCTTGTGATTCCTCTTGTTGTTGCTCTGCTTGTTCTATCATGTTCAAATGATCTTTGATTTCTTGGAGGTATTCTTGCTTTTGTTCTTCAAATTCACTAAGTACATAACTGAGGTAAAATAATGCTGTTGGTTTTTCGCCTAATTCTACATACTCTATTACGGCTTTTTTCCATGCAGGAAATAGATCATTCGAAATATCGTCAATATTTTCGGCTAACGCTTCAACCGCATGATATTCTGTTTTATAACAATGTTCGAAAATACTTTCACCTATAGAATTCTCATTATTTTCGATTTCTTGAATCAAGTAATGAACTTGTTTGCTAAATGAACGTTTTTGTAAGTCTACTTTTAGTTGGTCAAATTGAATATCGCCTGTATTCAATTTAGGGATAGCATCATAAAGTACTTCACATTTAACAGTTTGTCTCATCATGAGACTCCAATCAATAACATCTCCATCAACAGCAGCGTAAAAAATAAAATTCATTGTGCTATTTATTTGCTCTTGAATCCCCTTATCTTTTAAACGTTTAACTACTTCTTGCACAGCAATATAATGTCCATATTCAACAAGGGATTGATTCATAATAATAGAGATATCTTTAAAATCTCCTGTATACATTGGAACAGGAAGTTCATCCATTTCAAAGTCTAATATTTTTTCATCAATCATATAACGTCCATCCAAAATTTTTATAATTTCATCATTATGAATCTGATTGTGAAAAGAAAAATCACCTAAATTATACTTTTGATGATTCATTTGAATGCTATTTTTTGACTCGGTAAAATACTGTTCATGAGATTTTTTATACTGTTCTTCTGTATTCATATACAAATGAAAATCGTAAAATTCGTTAGTAGCAATAGCCATTACATATACGTCTTTATTGTACTCAGAAGATAGAAATCGCTCTATTTCAACTAAGCTTTGTGTATACAATTGCTCTATCATTTGTTCTTGTGTTATGTAAGGTACACCTGCTGGTAACTCGGGTAACTGATACAATTCATCATCTGTTGTCAAAATATAATTTGTAGGATTCAGTACAAATGGTTTTCGATGTTTCATAGCTTTAGCAATATCAATTTCATAAAAATGCATAGTTGACCTTCTTTCTACGTCTACATAATAATGTTTCTTTTTATGTATCGGTCATTTTATTACTCCAGATTAACATTTACTCAAAATAAAAAGGAGATTGCTCTCCTTTGGTATAGATCTATTTGATATTGATCTTCACTAGTACAAGTATACATTCAATCATACACTTGTACTTTTCTTTGTTATTTTACAATTTGACCGCTTTAAACAAAATAAAAGAAGGCTTTCTTCGTTCTTGTTCAAGCTTCGGCATTTTCTCCAACCCTTCGGGAGTCGATTCGGGTTCGGTGATTTGTTGTATCATCAGTCCATGAGCAATCATGCCATTTACCAGTGTCGATACTTTCCGATGGTACTTAATCACGTTGTCGACCACCCAATGAGTACTGCGCTGTCCTTCTTCTCCATAATTATCTATTGCATAATGCAGTCTATTCCCTTGCTCGTCTTCTACCCAACCGTCCATATCTAGCTTGGCTGTCGTAATCGGATGTTCGGTTGAAAAGACCAATGTTCCTCCCGGGCGTAACCACTTTGCAATCTGTGCCATCAGGCGATCATAGTCTGCTACATAATGAAAAGCTAAAGAACTTACAATCAAATCAAACGATTCTGCTTCAAACTCTAATTCTTCCATCGGTGCATGAATATATGTAATTTGCGGAATTTTCGGCGCAATACTTAACATCTTACTTGAAATATCAGCTCCAGTGACATGGTCTGCTCCTTGCTCGACCATAGCTAAAGCTAACTTACCAAATCCACAGCCCATATCAAGCACCTGCAATCCTTGTAGATCTGGTAATAATGCTTTCAAAGCAGGTTGCTCTACAAAATCATTAAATGTAATCCCTGAGCTCCGCAACTCTTTATAATATTCAAAAAAAGTAGGATCATCATAAATATTTTGACGCATAGCACATAACCTCCTAGACGCATTTAATTTTTACGATAAAATAAAATGTTCTGTCTGTTTAAACCCATTATACAATATAAAGCAAAACAAAAGAGCCGCTAAACACGGCTCTCGTGTATGTATTAATAACCGCCTGTATTCGAAGCCCAAACTGGACCTTTGCCAGTAGCATAAAGAACAACGTTTCCATCATCTTGTACAACCAGGCTATCTCCAATTAATCCAGCAGGTACATTACCTTTATAATGTGCATTGCTCCATCCTTTCACATCTGCTGTCCAAAATGCGATACCTTTAGAAGGATCAGTAACGCGCAGTGTATTAGGGAGAAGTGTTAATGCTTCTGGATATCTTTGAAATTCACGACCTAAAAATGTGTCATAGTATCTGAATACATCACCATCTGTATTGGTATCCCACATTGGAATGCCTGCATCGCGATACAATACCAAGTTGCCATCGTTTTGCATGACTAGATTAAATCTACCGCTTGGGGAGGATAACATCTGACCTTTAGCCAATGTCTCGCCAACGTTCAGTGTACTTTTAGCAGATGCAGCTGAAGCATGGTTGAACTGAAGCATAAATACTGCAAGTAAAACTAGAACAAACTTTAACGAAATACTTTTCATCATCATTTCTCCCTTTAAATATAATTTTAATTCCTGCCATAATATATTACAAATTTCAGGTATTATCAACTAATATTTAACATTATATATAATTAAAGGATTTAAAGAGTGATCGGTTATTTTATATAGTTTTTAATACAAATACGGTATATTTTAATAAAATTATTACATTGTAAGTAATATTTCTAGCTTCTAAATATAGAAAAAACAAAGCTAAATAGCTTCACTTACTTCAATCGATATCTATTTTTAAATCAACGCTAAAAAATGATTTTAATAATTCTACTGATTATTTAGTCATTTCTACTGGTTTTATTTCTATATCTTTATACAAAAAGATCATATATCGATATCTATTATTGCATGTATATACTCCTGTAACTTTGAGCACTTCTGCTTACAATATATTTTTAAGGGTATAAATGTAAAAAGAACCTATTTATTCAAAGGAGGAATTTGAACTTATGAAGAAGCCTTTAGGTAAAAAGCATATGGTACTTTCTTTTCTTGGTGGAGCTTTATTTTTCTCAGGAATTTCGTTTGCGGCAGATGCGACGACAGTCACTCCGAATACAGAGGCTTTAAAATTTTACGTAGATGGTGAACAAAAAGTCACTTCAGCTCAATATAATAATCAAGGTAGTGTTGTCCCGCAGTCTTTTACGTATAGTGGAACAACCTATGTACCTATTCGTCATGTAAGTGATCTACTTGGAAACAAAATGTACTGGGAACCTCATTCTGCTACGATCTCTGTGAACAGTCCAGTCGTCGAGATCAAAAATGCTAAAGGCGAGTCGATAGGTACAGCGACGCTGACACAAGATCAGAATAATGTGAATATCAAAATTAATGTCAAAAATCTACCGGCAGGCAAGCATGGAATTCATGTTCACCAATCGGCTATTACCAATAACGATTTTGCGACAGCAGGATCACATCTTAATCCAGGCGGACATGAACATGGTCGACTTAATCCCAAAGGACAACATACAGGCGATCTACCTAACTTAGAAGTAGCCGCAGATGGTACAGCTAATGCCACAATGGTATTGCCAAATGCCAGTCTAGAAAAAGGAGATGAACATTCTCTTTTAGGTGCTTCTATTATTATTCACGCTGCTCCTGATGATGAAATGACGGATCCAACCGGAAATTCAGGAGATCGTATTGCTGGAGGAAATATTCCGCAGTAATCTATAGTCTACACGTTGCCAAATAGAACACTAGATAAAAAAAACTCTCTATATCGTTTAGAGAGTTTTTTAGCGTTACCATACGATATTTATTTATCTTCTACCTTTAATTTGTTCTTTGACGTAGGCGTAATGTCCAGAATAGTCTAAAATAGAAGTATCTTTCTCTATAGACTATACTGATGATATCGCATTCCTTTGTGAAAGAGGTGTACATGCATGCCTATTCTTCGTAAGCCGATCAGACGCACAAGACAGATTATCACATTGATGGCTATTGTTGTCGTTGCTGTAACGTTTCTATATGTGAGCAGTATCAAGACTACAGAAGGTGTATTCCGCGTAATTGGAGTGACCGATCAAGGAATTGTTGTTCAACAAGGTCAGCAAACGGCCAATCTCAAAACCACACCAGACATTATGCAATTGGTACAGATCGACCAGCTTTACTTTATCCGTTACCATTCAGACTGGATACGTAATCCCAAGTTAGAAGATATTCAACTGGTTGCGCCAAAAAGTGCAGGGTAAGGCAAAATATATCTGTTGCTTACCTGCACTTTTTATTTAAGAAATCGTTCTACTAATCCTGTAGCACTGACGTACTTGGGATTATAGTACAGACGTAGAAGTACCTCATCTGTTGCTTCCCCTTTCACTCCTTTTACATAGAGAGTTCCTTTTCCTTTGTCTTTCAAATAACGACTGGTTTCTCTGTTAGAAGTGGTATCGCTAGCGTTGGTATGTTCATTGTCTTGTGAGTACATAAATGCAGTTTCAAATGTTCGATATCCTTTTCCCAAAATATACATATACTTATATCCATCGTTTGGATCATCATCTGTACCCAAACTCAAAAAGTAAATCTGCTGTTTCTTATGGTCTGCATGAGACTCTTGTAACCATTCATCTACAAACTTTTGGTGCTGCGGTTCAATCTTATTAAATTCGTATGTATAAATATCTTGCAGTAACGGTTTCTCTACCTCTTGTGTGCGTTGTACGATGGTTGGCTTCGTATATGTAGAAGGTTGTTCTGTACTTGTGCAACTGGTCAGCAAGATCATACTTGCTATAGAAGTATTAATAAAGATTTGTCGCATATCTTCTCCTGTCATAAGGCTCGGTAATAGAAAAAGGATCCTATCAAAAGATATAACCTTGATATGATCCTTTTTTATTATATCCAAAATGTAGGATATTTTCTATTTTTGATTAAATTATTGTAGAGTACAGCTACGCATACGATCACAATTGAGCCGATTAACACCGGAGTCACTAGAAAAGACCACGTACTTGCTGCGGTTATAACTACAATAGGATTGGCTCCAGCAGGCGGATGAGTCGTTTTGGTCAGTAACATTAGCGCGATGCCTAATCCAACAGCAACCGACAAAGACCAAATACTATTTCCCCAAAGATGATACACTGTCAGACCGCACAAAGTTGTGACCATGTGTCCACCTATAATATTTCTCGGCTGTGATACAGGAGCCTCTGGCAGTACAAAAGCCAGCACACAACTTGCTCCAAAAGGAGCTATTACTAAAGACCATTGCAATCCTTCAGCAATGCTTTCTAATAGAAGTATCGTCAAAAATCCTCCTACAAAAGCAACGACAGCCTGCCATATATTTATTTTCAAAGGCGACCTCGCATGTGTTACGAATTTAGCAAAATAGGCTTTTATTGCTTTCTCCACTATCATTACTCCTCTATCCATGATGTTCTCTATTCAGAGTATACACGAATATAAGGTATCTATATAATGAATAATATCGATAAGTATTATCTAATAAAGTGATGGAGTGTTTATGATGCTAAATCAACTGGATGGTAAATATATTTATACATTTCTCAAAACATATGAGCAACGCAATATCAGTAAAGCTTCGATAATGTTAGGCTTTTCTCAATCAACGGTGACTAATCATATTCAGATTCTGGAAGAACTATTACATGTGCAGTTATTCTATCGAACGATTAACGGTGTCATTCCTACAGAAAAAGGAAAACTATTTGCAACATATGCTTATACGTTGTTACAACTGACCGAACAATTACAAGATAATCTTCATGAAGTGCAAGGAATTGTTCGAATTAAAGCGTTAGAATCATTTTGCGTGACTCACTTCTCCAAGCCTATCTTCGACTTTCTAGAAGATTATCCAACATCAGAAATTAAATTAACAACAGGTTTTCATCAAAGTATGATCGATGATGTGATTAACCAAAAAATCGATTTGGGTATTGCTCCTATCGACCCCAAGCTTAGTGCTATTCGTTATACGCCTATTTTAGAAGAAGAATTTGTCTTGATCGCTTCTACCCGGGTAGGTGAGGAAAAGCTACTCAGTCATGAAGTTCGGATGATAGGCTTCGGCAGTAATTGTATTTATCAATCAATAGCTAATAAAGTGCTCGTCGATCATGGCAAGTTGGATTACCAGAATATTGAGTATGCTAGCTTAGAAATGATCAAACAAACAGTGCTGAATGGTATAGGTATTGCGCTCGTTCCCAAGTGCTCTGTCGAAAGCGAACTCCAAGCTAATACGTTAAAAATAGTATCTCTCGGTGAACCTATTATGATAAGACATGGCATTATCGAATTAAAGTCCAAACCTCATAATGAAATTACAGAGTTATTCAAACAACGTATTATCGATCACTTCCAAGTAAATGATTCACTATCCACCTCATCTATACATTTATAAGATGAATAACATTGTAATCGATGTACCAACAGTACCTACTTCTTGAAATCCTAGCCGCTTATACAAACGCACCACTGGATTGCTCGGATCAACACTTAATGAGATTTGAGCAATCTGCTGTTGTCGCAATTCAGTAAGCAATGCTTCCATCAGGGCTGTACCGATACCCTGCCCGCGATACTCATCCAATACAGCTAATCCTAACTCTGGCGTGACATCATCAATATAACCATATCCCTGATTATCTTCAGGTAAGACTCTAGCGGTTACAGCTCCAATCGGTTGTTGCTGGTCGTTGATTGCTATATAACCCACATCTCCAGCTTGACCCCAATGTTCCACATACTTTGCTAAATGTGGTTCATGAATTACTTCCCGCTCAAAAGGCTTTTCCCCTTCACGTACATATAGCGACAAATACAACGTCTCCCACAAAAAATCCTGATCATCTGCTGTAATGGTTCGGATACTCCATGTATGCATATCAAACAGCTCCTTTTATTTATCTATGTAATCTGTACATTCCTGCTTACTCCCACACCTGATCTAACTTGTCCGCATAAAATAAAATCGCTCGCTGATACTGTTCAATCCCTTTATCACTGGTTGTCTCTGCAAGTTCGGTCATTAACAACTTCATTCCTTCTGCATATTGTTCTAGATTATACAGCACCATCGCATAAAACACTTTAAATTCTCGTGCTTCAGGATACTCTTGAATCGCTTGCTTGAAAAGAGCCGCTGCCTTGTAGTAATGAGCTAATGTGCGATAAGTACTACCGAGTCCCAGCATCGCTCCTTGACGATCTTCCCCTTCTAATCCATTGGCAAGAGCTTGTTCATAATAAGGCACAGCTTGTGCTTCTAATCCTAGATTGTCATACGTCCATGCCACCTGATATAACAACACAGGATCATTGGGATCTGAAGACAATAGATTCAGTAAAATCGTCTTTGCTTGTTCGGCTTGTCCATCTTTGCGTAATTCAATCGCTTGTTGCATCTGATTATTTGTCATCTGGGTTTTTCCTTTCCACTTGTTGTTATACTCCATTCTTGATTCGATTGATCATCTGTACGTATAAGATCGCTATCATTATAACAAAAGACCGACAATCATTGTCGATCTTCGCTATTGAATATAAAGTTGAGGATACCATTTTATTTGATCTGTTGAAATGAATCATAATGATCGGTTGTTTTATAGATCAAGCCATCGGTAGAGTACAATATCCGATTAGCTCCCCGAAAACCTGACGTGTAGTTGATATCAGCTTCATACCATTTGCGCCCTTTGGATGTAGGCAACAATTTTTCGTAGTTACTAAAATAATCTCCACCAATACTTTTACCAGGGGCAACTTTATCCAGATTACCTTTCGACGATTCCCAGCCCAACGATTCTGCTTTGGACTTGGTGATATAGTTACAAGGTAATTTTTTATATTCTTTTAGATAATTGGCAACACCGTCAAAGGTATTGATAACTTTACACGTATTCGATGTATTAGACTTGCTGGTGTTGCTACTCTGGTTATTTTGGGTTTGGCTAGTGTTGCTTGTCGATTTACTTGATGATTGATTCGATGTCTGCGAATCACTTGAATTAACCTGTGCGGTCTGATTAGTTGCTGTGGTACTTGTATTTGTAGAAGATCCATCTTGTAATTGGGTGATAAAAATAACACCCAATACCAGAATCAGTACAATACCTGATAATATCTTTTTCAACAAAAATGCCTCCTATTTATAAATCATATTCTAGTTGTTTGCTTAAATATTTCTTTATATTCCATAAAATTTTTAACATTTATAAAATCCAAATGTATATCCTATAGATATACATTATCACGTAAATATCTTATACTATATTTATAAAATAAAATGAGGTGATGAATATGTCCAAAGCTACACTTAGCAAATGGGGAAACAGTAGTGCTATACGTATCCCTACAGATTTAATTAAGCGTTTAAATTGGTCTGAAGGTACCGAAATGGAAATGATTATTACAAATGATAATGAAATTCTTTTACGTCCGCTTCTTAAACATGAAGAATCTAATCAAGATTTGAAAGCTCACCTCAACAATCTTTTGGCTCAAATCACTCCAGAATCTCCCCGCCACA
Source organism: Paenibacillus sp. PsM32 (assembly GCF_030433815.1). NCBI lineage: Bacteria > Bacillati > Bacillota > Bacilli > Caryophanales > Paenibacillaceae > Paenibacillus > Paenibacillus sp. PsM32. The sequence continues at coordinate 258,922 of NZ_JARUWY010000001.1, forward strand.
AAGAAGTAGATTGGGGTATTGAAGGAGACGAGAAACTTTGAAAATCCCTACTCGTGGCGATTTAATATGGCTTGATTTTGATCCGCAAGCCGGTCATGAACAAGCTGGTCGCCGTCCTGCTATCGTATTATCAGAAGAAAATTTTAACCAAATCACTGGTTTTGCTGTCGTATGTCCGATTACGAATCAAATAAAAAATTACCCTTTTGAAGTTGAACTTCCTGCTGGTCTTCGATTTCAAGGCGTTGTTTTAACCGATCAAATGAAAAGCTTGGATATTAAAAAACGTAACTTTTCTATTGTAGATCATTTGTCTATTCAAACCAAATCGATGCAAAATATTTTGCGTAACACACGTTCTATTTTAGCCTAATTACAGTACTAAGCATTCAGGACTTTAAAGTTTTAGAATTCTCCTGATGCAGATATAAGGAGAAATAAATTGAAATTCTTAAAATTAATGCTAAGCCTTACTATAGCTTTATCCGCAATAAATATTCAACTCCAACCAATCTATGCACAATCATCCAATGAAGTCGATCCTGTACTCAAAGATCGCCTGATGAAACAATATGGTCTATTACCTGCTCCACCTGAAAAACACCCTTCTCTACTTGATCCCTATCAGGGGGATTTTGGAGTCAGCTTTGGAGAAAGTGATTCTGTATCTTCTTTTTTACCTACTGCACTTTTACGCGTTTATTTTCGCTTGATCTGATCTAGTTATTATATCGACTGCATCGCTCTGGAAATTGTTTTAGCATCTCATCAATTTCTTCAATCTTTTGTTGTAATGCTTCTTTTGTAGATGGGATGATAAACTTTTTCTTATATTCATCTTGATCCGGTTTTATTAGATTTTGCGGATAAAATGCATGACTTAAACTAAGCTCAATCTGCCCTTCTTCGATATAAGAAATTTCAATTTCCGGATCCATAAATGCTGCGAATTTCCATATCATCTGGTTATCTCGCACCGAAGTTAACCAATCTTGCAAACCTTTCAATTCCGAAGTCATCATAGACGGACTGATGGCTTACCACTGAAACCCATTTTGATCTTGAGCAATAATCTGTACGGTTAGCCAATCATCACACCATCCTTCTATACTTTCATACTGATACCCTAAAATCTTGATTTCTACTCTTGCGTTACCATCAACCCATAGCATATGATATACCGCCTTATTTTAAAATGTATGTATAAGATATTCTATAATATTGGCTTATTGCTTGGTGGAACGCTGTGGAAATTCTACAATCATGTGATCCAATTGCTGTATGAGATCGTACAAAACATGTTCAGGCAATTCCATAATGAGACTTTTTTCTACCGTTTGTCTACCATGCTCCATTAATGCTTTAGGATAAAAAGACTGAGATATACCTATTTCTACTGTTCCATTTGGAATATATGTAAAGCTTAATTCAGGTTCCATAAAAAAGAAGGTCTGCCACACCACATTCTGTACTCGTATCGAACCAAACCAATCTCGTAAGTCCTGTAATTCTTTAGCAAACATACAAGAACTGCTCGCTTCCCATTTTAATCCATCCTCATCTTGAGCGATCAACTGCACCGTTAGCCAGTCGTCATATAAGCATTCAACTCTTTCTGGAGGATAATCATAATGTAAGATGTTGAGTTCAAATCGGATATTTCCACTAATCCATAGCATGTAATGTACCGCCTTTATTAAATTTAAGTGCAAGTAGTCAGTATACCAAACTTCACGAGTGACATCACTTTGCTATCAGAGTGACCGTATACAGCTAAAATAAGCGATGCTACGATAATGGCATCACTTTTTTGGAGGTTTTTATTATGGACGATTTTGAAAAAGATTTTAATCAGTTTAAGTCGATGCGTATGGAAAGTATAGCAAATAAGATTATTTATGGATCAGAAGAATATAAGAAATTGATGTTGGAAAGTGATCGGCTGTTTACCGAGTTATGTACATATGTGAAGCCAGAGGGAATGAAGTTGTTAATGGATTATTGTAATGTAGTGACTCTGCTACAGGGAATAGCAGAGTCGGTGATGTATGAGCAGGGGTTAAGGGATGGGCAACAACTATATAACTTATAAAAGAAAATCAACTTTTGTTTTATCGTATTCTGTAAACCATTTTTCTAAATCTTCATTTTTAAAATCAGAAGTAGCTATCTTATAATAAAATGATCTTGTATTTTCTATATATTGATTGTTTTCTTTTAGTATTTCTTTAATTTTATCTAAATCTTTTTCTGTACTTTCGAAAAATATATATTTTATAAATTCTTGTAAAGCTTCTTCTAAATATCCTAATTCTTCAAGAACCATACCTTTATTCCAAAAATTAATATAATCTCTGCTATCCCAAAAATTAATATAATCTTCACATAATTCTACAGCTATTGTATTATATTTGAGCGTCTCATTTAAAAGTCCATTTTTTTCTTTCTTATCAGTATTCATCTTAGCTAAATTCCAATAAATTGTTCCTAGTGTAGAATATATAGCTTCCCATGGTTCTTCATATTCTGATTCCATGATTGAGAGTGATCTTTGAGAAACAATCAATGCTTCTTTCAAAACTTCAGTTTTCTCATCAATGCTGGAAGCATCACCCATAAAATTAAACTTTTTAATAAAACAATTAGATAAAATATAATTACTATTCAACTTTTGATCATTAGTTTCAGCTTGTTCATTAAGCTTTTTAGCTAATTTTATAGTAGCTAAAATTTCTTCCAAATTACTTGCAATACTATAACTACTCATACAAGAAAAATGGTAATATTTATAATCTATAAATTCTTTTTTTGAATTCTCTATTGCTTTAACGTAGTACTTATTGGCTTGTACATGATTTTCTAAGTTATAATAAGTGGTTGCTATCCTAAATAACCATTCGTTATCTACAATTGGTGAATCAAGCAAAGTTGATTCTTTTTCTATCATTTCTTCACAATCTTCTTTTCCTTCTTTAATCAAATCAATAATTTCTTCAGTAATCTCTAGTAACTTATCTTCGTCTTCAAATTCTGGTAGAATATCAATCATACCATCTTCAGAAATAATTATAATAACACACCTTTGTGCAGATTTTTTTAATTTTGCAATATACCGATAAGCTGAATTAAATCTTGCTCCTCTACTAGCATCACCTATATTCTCTTGAGCTTCTCCATCAAGAATTACTCCAATACCATGACAATTACAATCGCTATCAAAATAAATTGCTCCATCAATAGAAGTTAAAAATTTAATGTGTTCTGGATTTATCGGTCCCATTTCAATTACTGTTGATTGTTTACTAAGCTTTTTAATCTCATTTTTTGCTGTTTCAACATTTGTAATAACAACTATTGTTCCATGTTTCTGCATTCTTGCTTTTTGAACTATCTCATTCAACTTTTCTATTTTTATCTGCTCTTCTTTATTCTCAAAAAGTTCTTTAGATAATATTCTAGAAAACCTTTCTGTAGAATATCCTTCTTCATTAATCTTAGGATTTTTAAATGCAATTGATATTAATTCTTTTTCCTCTAATTTTAAATCAGAACGATAAAATTTTTGATTTTCTTTCGTAATTAATTGCCCTTCTAATATTGATTGCATTTGTAATTTTGCAAAGGATAGTATATATTTCGAGACCCCGTTAAAATCTAATCTTAAAATTAAAGAATCTTTTTGTAAATGCCAATTCACCTCTCCTATTCCATATATCACACTATGATCTGCAATAAGATAAAGGTCTTTTTCAATATTTGTTAATTCAAGTAATTTACGTATACGTTTAGCATCTTCAAGCTTTATAACATCATTTTTAGCAAATTTAATAGCAAATCTTATTAAGTTACTTTCTGTAATTAAGCTTTTGTTCATAAACAAAATCGATCCAAAAGCAATTGAAGATTCATAGGCTCTAGAAGAGACATCATCTAAAGACTCTAATAAATTATTCACATAAAATTGACTATTAATTGAATTTAAATAGTCTATTCCTAATTTAAACTCAGATTTTGAAGATTCAATAAAAGTTTGAATTTTCCCAAAATATAATCTAGCAATCCTACGATTATATTGAATGCAATCTTCATTGTATTTTTGAGGAATTGTATTGTCTTTAATATCATTAATTATTATTTTATTACTAGAGTCAGTGGTATAGTAATCTAAAAAAAAGTAGTCTAAAAGCATCCTGAAAAAAGAAATTTCAGGACTATTATAAAAAATTTCTTGATTCTCATTGTCTACATTTCTTATCATCAAGATATAAGAAACAGTCCTTCTATGAAAATAAAGTTGATTAGTATATAATAAATCTTGATTAAATGAAGATTCGTACATAGAATTTTGTTCTTTTAATTCTTTATGCTTTATAACTTCACTTTTAATAATGTGTTTAGATCGTAATTGAAAATATTCTCCATCTAATTTTGATTTCAAAAAATCATAATCAAAAACTGCGCTATTTGATTTAAAAGATTCAATATTAAGTTCTTTGTAAACATCTTTTAAATCTTCATGAATGAAACCATTAGCTAATGTTTTTTTGATACGTATAACTTTATAAAGTTCATTTTTAGTTTCTGGTAGAACACAATAAATTTTTAAGTGTAATTTTTTATCTAACTTTTTTAATATTGAATTTAAATCTTTATATATAATTTCATTTATACTATTTATATTTTTTCTATTTACAATCATACATTTACCACCTTTTATTCATTATTTAAAATTGATTTTACTAACAAAATCACATCTTTTTCCATAATCCAAAAGTGAAAATAGATTTCCACTTTTGCTTGGTTGTATGATCTTCACAATAGCCAAAAGTAGTATATTGAATTTTTCTTTTCACTTTTTTACATGCTTCACAACGATAATCGCCTGTCATTGGAACTTTATCATCAAATTTGTATGCTCTTTTTGTTTTGCCCACTCTATTCTCTAACCAGTTGATGAATTTGAGCACTACTGTTCCAATAGCTAATCCTGTAGTAAAAAGAGTTGTAAATATCATAAATCCAAAAATAGCATTTAGAAGAGGATTTACAAATAATTTAGGCTTGCTATTAAAATATTCATAAGCAAATAGCGTTATGACTGTCAGGTAAATAAAAATTGAAATAGTAATACATATTTTTAATACAATATTTTTCACTTTGATAAAATTTGTAACCGTATACTTTTGACGATAACTTTCAAAATGGCTATTATATAGTTCCTGTAACATTGCAAACTCTTTTTTAAATCCTTCGATTACATTACTTCGCAAAGCTATATATTCTTCTTGATCCAAATACTCTTCCTGATTTCGTTCAATATGGATCAAGTCTTTTAGTTCATCTAACAGTTCTGGACTTAATAGATAACCATACTTGTGCACTAATTCTTGATTCGACTCTTTAATCAGTGGTTCTTTTACTTTTCTAAAAGCGATGTCTAGATTCAAAGGTAAATAAATATTCTCTAATTTTTCCTTTAAGCTCTTTTCAAAATAACTTCGTTCTTCATGAATATTTTTACGAAGTGTTATCGATGTTGAGATGATTAGCGTGATTATAGCGATTACAGCAGAAATAACTGCTGAAAGAATGACTGGTGAAACTTCCATTCACATAAATTCCTTTCTGTATTTAATTTTAGTTCTTTGCATATTAAAATTTAAAAACACGTTGAATCAACAATTAAACTATGTAATTCTCTTACTTATTTCTATATCGACAAATTAAAGGAAATTATACAGTTTTAGGTTCTTATCCATTTTCTATCTAAAAAAACCAAGCAGAAATCGTTTATAAAGCTACGATTTCTGCTTGGTTTACTACTGTGTATTAAAAAATGAATTATAATACTATTTTAAATATTACTTTTATCTACTTCTTGCCACATAAGATCAAGCAATATAGGTGGTATATAAACAGGACTAAAAAACTCATATTCTAGATTTCTATTCAGTTGTCCGATTAAAATATCACCCTTAGAATTGTATTGAATTTTCCAATCTGCACTAATGGCTGCTTTACCTAGTTTTAATTTTTCGACGGCTTCGTTCCAACTTAATGGATCATGTGGCTGATTATTAATTTTAATAATGTAAGCATCATATTCTTCCTTTATACGTTGTTCGTGTTGTTGCTCCAATTCAAAATCAGCTTCAGAATCCCAAATTTTTATAAAATCAATCCCTTTGATATCATTAACTAAAAGCAGTTCTCTAAATTCATCAGATACAAAATACGTCAATCTAGTCAGTCCAGGTATTTTAAATATATGCCTTTTTTCATTATCTTTTAATACAGATTCTAAAAAACAGATTTTACTATAGCTTCTTATTTCTCCATCAAGGATGGTATCAGGAATAGATTTTTCAGCATCTACGCATTCAATTACATTAATAATGTTGCATATATAAAAATTAAAATCAGAATGTTGTACAGGAAGAAATTGAACCAAATCTTTAACAAGTGGTGTCACAATTTTAAATACCTTCTCGCTAATAACAGGGATATAATTTAAATAAATAGCATAATCATTATATTTATATTTTTGGTTGTCTGTAATTAACCTATATTCTTCTGGCCATGGTACTGGTAAAACTTCTCCATCAAAATAAGTAAGTTCAAACTCTATAAACTTTTTTGGATCAAAAGAAACTAAACTGATACTGCTTGTATTAGGTTTTATTTTCCAAATTTTCATTTCCTTCTCCTGATCAAAAACAATATTTTTATAAACGATTAAGTTCTAATTTAATTTTTATACTATAATTAAAAAAATGAAATATAAGGCCTTACACTAGGATCGTTTAGGTAATAATCATCAAAAGCCATAAAAGCAATATATCTACCACCTTCATAGTTTCCTCTAAGGCTTGTCCAAGGTCGAGAATTACTTAAATTTGAATTATAATGATCTTTAAAAATCCATTGTCCGTTTTTATTTTTCTCCATTACAATAAAATCTTCATAGGTATTAACCTTGTACTTTTCAAAGTTTTTATTAGTTGGCTTAAATGACCAATTGTATTCTGCATATACGTATGCAATATGATCATCTCCATACAATACTTCCATATTTTTAGGAAATGTTTTATATTTCACTTTAGTTCCATCAATCTTTTGTTTTTTGGCATTAGCTGTGGCAAATGAATGATATACAGCTTGTGTTACTGATTTCACCATTTCAGGCGAATCTAGCTTCATTTTTTCTACAATTTGATTAACATTTTTCAAATATAATAGTTGTGACCATGCTCTAGAACTATCTACTTTCCATTTTCCATCTACTTTTAAAATACTAAGCCATATTCCACCCGCTTTTCTTGAAGCTTTACCTTCAGCCCAATATGGAACTTTAACTATGGCTTCATTTTTAGACATGAAAAATAAATATCGTATATTCCAATCTTTTAATACGAGATTTGGTTCTGGCCATTCTCCATCTGAAAAAGTAGAATCCAGCCAATCTGCTTCATAATCTAAATAATCTGTTGTATATAAAGAATGATCAGGATTATAGCCATCTACTGAATCTTTCATATAATGATTCACAAAATCTTTAACCTGATTGGTTTCATCTAGATTTTGATCGCCCCAATAATCAAGCGTAATTAAATGTGTTAATTCATCATGCCGTACATCATAATTTAATATAGAGGCTATAAAATTTAAAGGCACATACAAACGTCCTTTTTTGAAGGTAGCATATGTTGGCATATATAATAATTCATCTGTTTCATCTTGATTAAATCCTTCTTTTAATTTCACATGTATATCAGATGTATGATCGCTAAATTCTAAAGTGTTAAAAACAGTACTTGAAAGAAACTCGTTGCGCTCTACTTTATATTCGTTCATCCATTTACGCGTATGTGTTATTCTAAATCCAGTATGATTAAATAAATCTGCTGCTGGAATCATTAATAACCCATCTTGTATAAAACCTGTAGTTTTCGCATTTTGTTGATTACCATTATTAATTTGTAATACATATGGTACTAATCGAGATGACTCCATTTTGTTTTCACTATCCGCGTAAGCAATTATAGACACAGGCAAACACTGCACGAGTAGCCCTGCTACAAGTACTCCTTTGATAATCAATTCATATACTTTTTTCATGTAAAAACCCCTTTTATGTATGTTTTGTTACTCATAAGTACTCTTCTTATTAACGGCATTTGCTTCTATTTAATTTACATTTTTATTTTCTAGTTATTATCTTATTAAGCACAACATTCAGAATTTAAAATTGACTACATCTACTAACAAAAAAAGGCTATTACTGCATCACACAGTAATAGTCTTTTTCCAATATATCTTCCTATCTATCACTAATATTCACATGCAATATTCCATCTACAGTAGAAGCATCCACTTGTGCACCTATCACTTCAGATACAAATCGCAAAGGAACCATCACATGATTAGGATATAATGGCATAACTGGAGCATCTACAAGTGTTTTGGCTTCGCCATCAACATAAGCTATTTTGCTACCTATTGTTAGTTCAATCTTTGTACCTGATTGGGCTAAGATAGTGACCTGTTGCTTTTGTTTATCCCAATCTGTTGTCGCTCCTAGATGATCGGATACAAAACGAATTGGAACATATGTTATATTCGTTGTTTGCTCGATATAAGGTCCAGCATCTCCATTTTTTTCTATAGCTATAAGTGTACCATTGACTTGGACTTCAACCGTAAAGATCGCTCTAGCTTCTGCATGATTGGCTGTAATCATCATTAGAATTAGGCCACACCCTAATATCCATTTATACATATGTAAATTCTCCTCTATTTTAGTGTGATTTCTTGCTGTTCAATCACATCATTATTCCTTGTAAATACAACCTTATACACTCCGCTTTCCCACTGTGTATTATGTAATGGCATTTCCCAAGCGGCTAAATCTCCCGATTCTTTTTCTTCCTTGATCTGCATGACTTTGCCATCTGACTTGCGGGTGACTGTTAGTTTAGCTTTTTGATTTAATTGTACATAAGGTTCATCTGGATAGATTGCTATAGCGAACAGTTGTTGATCGTTCGTAAAAGTTACGTCATCATCTAACATGCCCGGTAGATCATCTCGGTGTTGATGTCCAATTTGTAGATCGAACGATTGGACTCGTGTAGGATGTAATAACTGATAGAGTAGTATAGATAAACATAAGCTACCTAAGATAACCACCACCACTATCCATAATCTGAATGATTTGATGCGAATTTGCACATTGTTTGCTCCTTTATTACTTATAGTACTTTCACTTGCACATGCGTAGAATCTGCATTTCTATATACATATGTAATAACAAACTAGAGATTAATCATAGAACAAACTTTAATATATGTTATATTTTATATAATATAACAAGAAACATCCATTATTTCAGCAAAGGAGAATATCACCTATGCCATTTAGCAACCTACATATTAAGTTCTTAACTACATGTATTCTCACTACTGCTCTACTTTCAACCGCTACTCCTTCTATTTCTGCTGCCACTAAGCCTATTGAAGTCGTAACTGCGACAGGAGTCGTTGCAACTGATGTCCCTCCTTATATGCTCAAGGGAACAGTAATGGTATCTTTACAAACGATTCAAAAGATTCAACCTTCTGACATCCGCTTAACTTGGGATCAGGCGAAGCAGACAGCTACCCTTGACTATACCGATAACGCTCAATCTGCATTACAGTTCCAAGTCGGAAGTACTTATGTTAATGTCGATGGCAAACATGTAACCCTTGCTCAACCTGTGCTCATCCACAACAAGCGTGTTATGGTTCCTTTACGTGCCATTAGTCAATTGATGGGATTGTCTGTACAGTGGGATCATAAGCAAAATCGTATCGTTATTGGCAATACGGATCATCTATCTTCATCTGTTACGTCTACAGATTCTCTCGCGCAACAATTAGCCGTAGCACGTAGACACACACTGAATCTCAAGCAAGTTATTGTTCCACCTGAATTGCCTAGCATGGGACTGATGACAGTTACTTCTTATTTTCCTATAGGTGTATCCAATCAATATTTCCAAGATAATGGTGGACGAATTATTTATTATGAAGTTCGCAATAACCAGGCACAACAACTCTGGGCTGCGACATATGATAATAAGCCAGCGATTAATAAAGGTCTTTTGTTCTTGCCTTACCAGATTACTAAAGAAGTCGGGACAAGACCTGTGGTATCGACACCTTTAGCTTATTACAAGATCAATGCTTCTGTAGATAATCTATTCTACGGGTTGGTCGATATCAATGGAAATCAACAAGAGATCGGACGAGTAGATGCTTCTTCGACAAAACAAGCTTTACCCGTTATAGAGCAAGAATCAACTGATTTAAAATAATCAGCTTGCTTATGATATGCTAACTCTCAGCACTTCTCTAGCAATCCAACTGTAACCAAACACAAAAAAAGCTGTGCTCCTAAGAGCAACAGCTTTTCTTTTACCTTTTTAGTGATACATGAAATCTCTCTATATTGCCTATCTTAATCTTCTATAGTCACTCTTCCACTTCATCCCTTACCCATATCCGAAAGCCATTACCTTCTGCTTGAGCTTCTTCCAATACACTCAGCACCTGATCGGCTTTGTCACCTAGACGTTGACGGCTTACATCATAATTCAACCATTCCATCTGTAATGGCAATTCGATCATGCCTGTTAAGCAATCCCATAGTGCATCTAGATTTTTTCCATAAAATTCAGGCAATTCTAGCTTCTGTTGTAAAGTCTCGTGTAATTCGTTGATCGTATGAAATTCCTCGCCATTGATCGTTACCATTTTCATTGTTATCTCATCCTTTACATCTTAAAGTGCTATTCATAGCGATATGCCAGAAGCAATCATCTGCTCTGGCATACGCGTATGAACAACGTTTATGTTCTACATTTTGGTAAATGAAGCATAGTGATCTGTTGTTTTGTACACTAGACCGTCGTTAGAGTACAAGATACGATCGGAGTTGCGGAAGCCGGAAGTGTAGTTAATATCTGCCTCACGCCATGTGCGTCCACTTGCTGTTGGGAGTAATCCTTCGCGGTTACTGAATACATCTCCACCAATACTTTTACCCGGAGCTACATCTGCCAAGTTTCCTTTAGAAGAAACCCATCCAAGCGCTGATGCTTGAGATTTCGTAATAAAGTTACAAGGCAATGTTTTGTTCGCTTTGATGTAATTCGATACACCTGTAAATGTGTTGATAATCGTACAAGTCGCTGCTGAAGCTTTTTCTGGCTGTGCAACAGGTGTTACTTGTGAACCGGTAAAGAAGACAACCGTTAACATCAATGCAAGTAGTGCTGTGGACAAAAATCTTTTCATTTTCCAGCCTCCTATGTAGCTTGTATTGGATGAACGTTGTTAACTTATAACGTCCTATGCACATTATAGGTAACAAGCATTCTCTTTACCATTTATATCACACAAGTTTGTTTAAAATTTTAAATTTAATCGCTTTATTTGTAAATATTTCTAAATATAACGTAAAATGAGAGTAAAAAGCACACATTATGTACTATCTATTAGTTATATACATATCATTCTTATCCATATATACACTCTTTTTAATTTTACCATATTAATCCATAGAAATCTGAGATTATCTAATTAGTTCTAGGTATGCCTTCTATATAGGTATGGATATAAAAATAGCTACCTCTTCACTTTATGTAAAGAGATAGCTTGATCTGCGTTTACAATTTTAACAAATCTTCGCGAATCGGAGTAAATACATCTAGCAGAGCAGAATCTTCTTCCAGTGCTACAACTCCATGACTGGCATGAGGCGGGATATTAATAGACTCTCCTTGAGTAAGTGTTGTCTGCTGATTATCGATCGTGAATGTAAATGAACCCCGTAGACAATAACTCATCTGCTGATGAGGATGGTGATGCTGGTATCCTTCTGCTCCTTTGGCAAAGCGAACTTCCATCATCATTAAGCCTGCATTAGCATTCAAAATACAGCGTTTCACCCCTGGTTCTGCATCTTCCCATACACCTAGATTGCTCATATCGATTCTGCCTCCTTTTGGCGATTAAGCAGTATTCATTCTGTTATCATGCCTTTACTGCTTCGTGTGCATCTGTACGTTTCCATTTGCGATAATTGCCCATAATAATCAATAACAGAATTAAAAAGGCTACCGCATAACTAGCAATCAACATCAAAGATACTTGAATCGGTGCACGATCCATCGTATAGCCGATCAATACAGGGAATACTGCATTACCGAAGCCTGCAAATCCTGTAATCAGACTGGTAACCGTACGCGCCATACCGGGTAATGTATGATTGGCATAGACCATTGTGATCGAATAGACACCCGACATCGTAAATCCTAACAATGGTACTAATAGATACCCAGCCCATTCTTGACGGAAGACAAGGAATGCTAGCAGAACCAATAGACTAAGCGACATACTAATCAATAGAAAACGACTGTAATTCACACGACGAATAATCCAACTGGTTGCAAGTCGTCCAACGACCATCGCTCCCCAGAATGCACCGATACTGATCGAAGCATAATATTCCGAACTACCGAAATACGTAATAAAGATAGATGATAAGAAATTATTGAGACTGCCTTCAATTCCACAATACACAAAAATCATCAGCAAAAATATGCTTAATAATACTATTTTATGTCTGCCTGTTACCGTAGCCGAAGGTGCAACTTCTACCGCATCGACAGCTTGATGAGATGAAGACTCTTCTTCACCAGAATATTGAATCCGCATCCATACGATCCCCATCACAAGTGAGATTAATCCTGTTACTGCAAATACCCATTGCCAGTGCCCAAGTGCGATAAAACCGCTTGCAAAAACAGGCATCCCTAACGCTCCCAGACCAAACGACACTTCCAAATAACTCATCGTTACCGCTCTACGACTTACAAATCGCTCCATGACTAGAGCCGCGACTACGACTTCAATCGCAGATACACTTAGACTGTTAAAAAAGTTCAAGACTGTAATCCACGAATACTGCGGTAATGTTAGCATCATCCCCTGCGTTATAGCGATAACAAGGGCAGAACTTGCCAGTGTGACCTTTTCACCAAATCGGTGCATCATATAAGCAGACAATGGAACTCCGATCAGGAATCCAATTGAACCGATAAATACCAGTGTTCCACCTTCAGTATAACTTAGATTGTAATGCCCGAGTAACTGCGGCATAATCGCTCCAATCGTAGTGACGACTAACCCTGCTAGAAAATACATCAGATATGAAGCAAACGCAAACTTTCTCATATTCCCAACCTTCCTTGCACTTACGCAACCATCTTTATTTACTGGATAAAAAAATACTTGTTGATCTCTACATTCTTATATCCTATCTTTCCTACCCTATCAGAAAATGTCGAATAATGAAAGCAAAAAAGCCTACTTTCACCAAATCAATGGTAAAAGTAGGCTTTTGTTCTTCTTATAAAAAATCGTATGATTATATACTCACTTCTATATTATACCGCTACTACAATACATCATTACAAAAATACTATAGTACGCGTCACCAAAAGTGTCATATATTCAGATACGGTTTTATTAATTTTTCAATTTAGCTTTGTATGCTTTGGAGTATTGATCGGCAGCGATAATAGCATCTTTAACATCATCGGCGGTTACAGGGAACGGAAGATTATGAGCAGTCTCATCGGCTTTGGTAGCCGCTTCTGCTACACGATAAAGATCTTCATCTGTTGCATCTTGTAAATGTAGATCTTCTAGTGTCACAGGCAATTCCAAGCTGATATAGAAAGCAATATAACGCTCGATTTCTTCAATAGAACGTTTTTCAAGTGCCAGTTGCGACAATGTACCAAAAGCGACTTTTTCACCATGTGTCATATGATGAATCTCTCCATCTAATACAGTGAATCCGTTATGGATCGCATGTGCCGCGGCTAGACCACCACTTTCGAATCCTAGTCCACTTAGTAGCGTATTCGCTTCTACAACTGATTCAAGCGCAGGTGTAACCACTTTGCGTTTAACCGATTCATAAGCAAGTACACCATAGTCGAACAATACTTCTTCACATTTACGGGCAATCGCTTCAGCCGCAATCGTGGTTAGACCGCCTGCCATGGTTGTCGCACGCGCTTCGATAACCGCTCTTGCTTCTACCCATGTTGCCAGAGCATCTGCTATACCTGAAGATAGGAAGCGTGGCGGTGCCCCTGCAATCGTTTTGGTATCGACAAGAATCAAGTCAGGATTTTTATTGTAAAATTTATAACTTTCAAATACACCTTCATCTGAGTAGATAACAGAAAGTGCACTGGTTGGTGCATCTGTAGAAGCAGTTGTCGGGATAATCACACTATATCCACCCAACTGATCGCTAACCGCTTTGGCTGTATCTAACGTTTTACCGCCACCTACACCAACAACGATAGTGGCTTGACCTTCTTTACCAAGTCCTGCTAGACGGTTAATCTCATTGGTTGAAGCTTCACCGTTAAACACGGCTTTGGTGTACTGTACGCCAGCTTTGTCCAAGCTTTCTAATACTCGGTTACCTGCAATATCCCAGACAATATCATCGGCGATTACCAATGCTTTGCCATCGCTAATTCCTTTTACATATTCCCCTGCTTTATCAGTGACATCTCTACCCTGTACGTATTTTCCCGGGCTGATAAATATGCGTTCTGTCATGAAGATCTTCCCCTTCCAATATATCCATATTTGGTCGAATCGATCCTATTACTCCGCTATGTACCTGATGTGTGTACTTCCTTTTGTATTGCAAATCCTATTTATTCATTACAGTATTGATTAGGAAACGGCAATGCGGATCAATAGTCTCTTCTTATAATTTCACCAAAACTGACCTTTATGAACACTAAGCAGATTAGCTTTTTCCTTTTCATAGGGTAAATTATTAATTGATCATGATGTTAATAAGGTGTAATCAAATATCTATAATTCTGCTAACAGCGAATCATATTTTATTTTGTTCGCCTTTTTTGCGAACAAAGTATTGCATCTTTACAAGTTATACCATATAATAAGAACATAAGTTCTTATACTAGGTGGTGATATGAATGGCTGTATTTTTATCCGAAGAAGAACGCTCTCTGGTAAAAAGCTATCTGTTGCTTGTTTATATTCAAAAGAAATTTGATCGTGATGCTAAGTCGTTAGAGGAAAGCAATCAACTACCGTCGGCTGGATTATATATGGAAGTGATTCGTAGCGGTATGGACCGCACTAATCTATTGTTGTCAGAAGTTCGTCGTGATCTACGTAGCCATAATTTGCGATTGTACGAGATTGATCAGTCGGCTACTCATGTTGAAGCTCAGATTCTTTGCAGTGGTCATCATGGTACTTTTCAATTAGGCATCACCGAGTTTCATCAAGAAGCGAACGAACGGATGCGTGCTTATCTGGGATTGTCTCCTGTTCCGGCTGTTCATACACCTTCGTCTTATGAAGATCAAGGTTCGCCACATCCTGCAACCGTATCTAACAATACCAAGTTACGCGAACCTTCTCGTTACTCTGGCTATCGTCCTTATCGTACAGGTACTCTTGGTTAATTACAGTTGTTCTAGGGGTTAACAGATAGATATGACCTAGATTCAATCCTAATCATTGTTAGTGAAACCACACATTTCGCTATACTATATTTTCATTCAACTCCTTGAATGGCTTTTATATAATAAAAGCATCTATGATCTGTCTGCTATTCAGACGATCAATAGATGCTTTTTTTTGTGCAATTGTGTATTACTTCTCTGTAGAATTTTGGATCACTCTCTGTAGAGCTTTAGATCAATCTCTTAAGTTCTTATTTTAATTATGATCATTTTGGTTATAAATAGATCCTAATCATGATATCGTTAGCTTGCTATTTAGCCTCACATACATCCTATATAGTATTTACAAGTATAAAGCCTTATTCCTCAGATGCTGGATGTACTGTATCTTCCATTTCATCTAAAGGACTTCGACGCTCTTCTTTGGAAGGTTGGTAGATATAGCTACGGCTTAATTTAACTACATTACGATTTGGGCGACGAATCAATACCTGTTCATCATCCCATGCTACTACAATACCACGAATATCATTTTCTCGAATATCATCACGAACGACACGGACTTTCTCACCGGATACTCGATATGCATCTAATTCATCATCTGTAATCATCATGTCACCCTCTTTTCTATTGTATTTATGTGTACAAAAAAAGACCTAAATGAAATCCCATTTAGGTCTGATAATTTGTTGAAATGTCTGTAGATTCTAGTTGACTGTAACGACAAAGGATTTTCCTAAAGCGGATTAACGCTGTGCAGGTTCTTTGGTATCATTTTTCTCGAACCAGAAATCAAGCACTTTAGCTGACATCACACGTTGTTCTACATATTCTACTTGATGAGCTGAAAATTCTTGCTCCCAAGCAAAATCCAGGTCTTTACACAATCCTACAATGGTCAATAGTTCTGACCAGGCAACATAGCGTTTATACCAAAAGAACTGAGGATGTTCAATCATATAGGGATACAGGTCATCAAATTCAGTGTGCTTACAATCCAAAGCACGCTCGAAGTGAATTTTTGCATCGGCTAGTTTTTTGATGAAGAACTCTTCAGTAATCGGTTCTTTCCCCATTGGTCTGCCTCCCCTCGATAACATATCTTTATTATAAGACAAATATACCCCATTTGGAAAGAGATTGCTCATATTTTCAACAAAAGGTTAAAGATATTTGTAAATGTAGTGACAGATGTGTCGATCGTTCACTTCATAATCATCTGTTGATTACTATGAGTTGCGTCTATACAACCAAACAAGAATATGGGTTATATTGTAACATATCGGAATCTTCTTTACCGAATATAAGACTTTGTTGCAACAAATTTTATTCAACTAGAAACTAATTGGTGAAATTGTCTATCTACATCCTAACTACGTCTATTATAGCACTTTGGATCACCCGAATGTAATTTGTCCATCTTGAAGTGAAGTAATTTTGACCAGTGAATCCAGACGAATATTCTGATCACGAATCGCTTGTGCTCCACTTTGGAAACATTTCTCGATTACAATGCCTACTCCTACCAACGTTGCACCGGAACGTTCAATAATTCGAATCATTCCACGCGCCGCATCTCCATTAGCGATAATATCATCAATAAATAAAATGCGATCATTCTCGGTAACGAATTGACGAGATAGCATAATATCAGTCACTATCCCTTTGGTAAAGGAAGGCACTCGCTCGATCAACGAATCAGGATCAGCAAGCAAAGTCTTTTTACGTCGTGCAAAAACAAGTGGTACCCCTAATTCAAAAGCCGTTGTAAAAGCGACTGGAATCCCTGAGGACTCAACAGTGACTACTTTGGTCACACCTTCTGTGCGATATAAATCTGCAAATTCTTTACCCATACGCATAATCAGTTGTGGATCGACTTGATGATTCAATAGTGCATCTAATTTCAGCACATCGTTAGACATAACCGATCCTTCTGCCAAAATACGTTCTTTCAATTCTTCCATTTTCTCCGACCCCCATCACCGGTATTCTTGTGTTGCCTTACTGTAATCATATCATTTATTGTGTGCTAAGATTGGCTTTTCTATTCTGGTTCATTCGGTAATATAGATACATTCGATACCGACTCTACTGAATTTTCGGGTTGAAATTCAAGGTACAGCTTTTTGAGTTCATTTACAATATGGCTTAATGAATATTGTGTTTTGGCTTTTTCCCAGCCTGTACGCGCCAATTCATACCGATACGAAGGATCATTGATCACTTTCTCTAGCGCATCAGCAAGTAGCACTTCATTTTCGGGTGGAACTAATAATCCATTGACACCATCTTCAATCTGCTCGGCAATTCCGCCAATATCTGTCCCTACCAGTGCTAACCAGCACAATGCCGCTTCTGCAAACACAGAACCGAATGCTTCTGCGCGCGAAGGCAGAACAAAGATATCAAAGAAAGGCATAAACTCTTCTGGATGTAATGTATATCCGTAAAAAATCGTTTCTTCATAAATGCCTAACTTTTTCGCCAGGTCTTCAAGATCGGTACGACTCGGGCCATCTCCGATGATATGCAGTACATACGCTTGTCCACGCTGTTTGAGAAGCGCGCAAGCTTCTAGTAAGGTATCTAGCCCTTTGGCAGGAACAAGGCGACATACGGTGATCAGCTGAGCCACTTCATTTTCATGAGCGATTGGCTTGAATCGTTTCTCATCAAATCCATTCGGTAGTACTCTAACTTGTTCAGGACGATCTAAAAAAGGTGCTAAGTATTGACGGAACGAATGAGACACCGTCATCAAAATATCTGCTTTATGTTCTAGTTCACGGTACAACGATGTCAAAAATTGATCTTCCAATCCACCACGTTCGATTTTACCATTCAAAATCAGCTCACGTTCATAACTGGAGTGAATCGTCTGTACCAGTGGTGTATCCGGGAATACTTCTTTCATCACCATACCGACCAGTGGATGATGAGAGTGAATCAGATCGTACGGTTTATTCAATCGCATTTTCGCCCACCAGCGATAATCTTTATACGTCTGAATATACTTTTGCACGATAGGGCTTGCACTATAGATCGTCCAGTCAAACGTTTCAAAAACTACGTCTTCTTTTCCTTTATTACGAATCCGTTTGGGCAAAGAAAATAATTCCATCTCCCAGCGTGCAGAACTGAACCGTTCCTGCAAATAAGGGATCATGGACGATACGCCCCCTGGCTGTTCAGGAGGAAAAAACAAAGCTTGCAACAATCTCAAAATTGTTCCTCCTTCCTGTATGCTGATAATTATTGATTGTACCATGTATTGAAGTCAACCAACACAATAAAACCGCTCAAATTAGCGAGCGGTTTGGTAAATTTAAGCAGATATCAGTCCATGCTTGACCAGAATGTGATGAATCCCATCTTCGTTGTTAGATAACGTGACCTCATCTGCCGCTGCTTTTACTTCTGTTGGAGAATTTTCCATAGCGACTCCGAGTCCAGCATACGTAATCATCGATAGATCATTGAAATAGTTACCAATAGCCATTACTTCGGAAGGAGCAATCCCTTTACTTTCAGCCAGTGCTTGCAGTGAAGCACCTTTGGAAGATTGAGGATGCATCAGATCGACAAAAAACTCTCCACTGCGTAGCATATTGAACTCTGGATTCCACGTACTCCATTCTGCATACGCTTGATCTAACTGCTCAATCGAAGCAAAAGCACTTAGCTTGAGCACAGGTTCTGTAAATTCGTTCCATGGTGGCAACACTTGAGGTGTCATCAGAAAGTTATCATACATTTTGCCAGCATCTGCTTGTAATTGATCTATAGAGTCTACATATAATCCAAACGCAGTATTGATATCAAAATGGATATGATGTTGCTGACAGTATTGGATATAGGGATCAAGCCCTTGCGCGGCTAACGGAAATTGATGCACAATCTCTCGCGTACCTGCATGAACAGTTGCTGCCCCATTGTGGACAATCACATAACCATCCTCGTGTAATCCTAACTGTTCCATGTACGGAATCGAGTTAATCGGTGTTCGACCTGTGCAAAAAACGATCTCTACCCCTTGCGCGGCTACTTGCTTGATCGATGCTGCGGTCTGTGGCGAAATCTCATGCTGATCATTTAAAAGAGTTCCATCCATATCGAGTGCAATTAAACGGTATGTCATTGTTCACCTGTCCTTACATTTATTATTCAGTTCCTCGCCCAATCTGAACCAGTTCTTCAGCAGTCAATTCGCGGTATTCTCCAGTTGGCAAAGTTGGATCTAGTTGCAAAGCACCCATAGAGACACGCTTGAGGAAGGTTACTTTTTTGCCTACAGATTCAAACATTCGTTTTACTTGATGGAATTTGCCTTCCGATATGGTGAGGCGGATCTGTGACATGGTTCCTTCTGGACTTGGCGTATGAGCAAGAATCTGTAATTCAGCCGGTAATGTTACATATCCATCTTCTAGCGTAACGCCTTTGCTAAATTGAACGATATCGTCTTCTGTGACTTCTCCCAGTACATCAGCTTCGTATGTTTTGGGTACATGTTTGCGTGGTGATAACAATTCATGTGCTAATCGACCATCATTGGTAATCAATAGCAATCCTTCGGTGTCTTTATCCAACCGACCTACAGGGAACGGTTCAAATACCTGATATTCGATATCCAATAAATCCACCACCGTAGAGTCATGACGATCTTCAGTAGCTGAGATTACCCCTTGCGGTTTGTTCATCAGCAAATAAATATATTCCCGGTAATTCACCTGTTCTCCGTCAAATTCTAGCTTTTCTTGATAAGGGTCGATCTGTAGTCCGCTGTCTTTGATAACTTCATCATTGACTTTAATTCGTCCTTGCTTGGCAGCACGTTTGAGTTCGCTTCGTGTACCGTAACCTAGATTTCCTAATATTTTATCGACACGTTGCTTTTTAACTGTTTTTTTCATAACCTTTATGTCCATCTCCATCCTGCTGGATATTCATTTTTAAGCATACCATCTAGCCATTTGCCCCATCCGACGGAATAACCGTCTATACATACCAGTACGTATCCTTTGGGCAAAGTATCTGCATTCCGTTCTACTCGCTCGGCATCTATCGTTAACGTTTCCCCTTTTAAATAAGAAATCGCTTCGGCTGAATGAGATTGCAGTTGAATACAGCGCTTCGCTTCTACAGGTTGTAAGGCGGTAGCAAGCGCATGCGATGGGGTGAAACGTCCATTCTTTATCGTACCTACAAACCAACCCGGGCGTACCACTTTAAGACCTTTGAGTTGCTCTTCTGTGATCGGCGATTGATAGATACGTCCACCGAAATGAATCCAGTTTTGCGACCATTGCAATTGTAGTTCACGTGCTGTAAATTCTTCGATCACTTCAATCATAGATAAAGATTCCTGCTGATCGGCAGATGAAGCTTTGCTATCCGAACGACGCTCTTTGCCTTTTTTACCTGAACGGCGGTCGCTTTTCCAATCTTGTTGCTCTTTAGCAGATTGGCGTTTATCTGCACGTTTGGGTTTGTCAGTGTACGCTTTGGAAAATGTAGATGGTGATGTTACTTGTATCAAATAATTCTCTTCTAACTCTTCTTCTACTCCCTGATGATCCAGTACACAGATATAATGACCTTCTCCTTCGATGCGGTGAGGCCATAGTCTAGCGCTTTTGGCAGTCTGTTCTATCGAAGCTGTTGAGATCGATTGATACGGAGTATCGCTATCAACATCCAAAGCTGTTCCGCTCAATACTGAGGTTCCTGCTTGTAATTCCTGTTCTACTTGATGTGCCCAATCGCTATGACCGGTTGCAAAATGTTCTGCTTGTCGTGGTGTAGTCACTTGAAAGTCAGCATGCTGATCTAGAAATACAGCGATACTGCGCTCATTTTCTTCTGGAGCAAATGTACAGGTTGAGTATACGATGCGTCCGCCCGGGGCTAGCATTTTGGCGACAATATTCAGAATATCTTGTTGCATGATCGCACAGCGTTCGACTGAATGATTCGCCCATTGGCGTGCCATATCTTCATCTTTGCGGAACATACCTTCACCTGAACAAGGAGCATCGACTAATATTTTATTGAAAAATCCTGCAAACTGCTCTGCGATATGCTCTGGCGTTTCATTCAACACAACTGCGTTACGTACACCGTATAATTCCATATTTTTAGCAAGTGCTTTGGTACGATCTGCGCTGATATCATTGGTGACCAATATTCCTTGACCACGTAGAGCCGCTGCAATCTGTGTAGACTTGCCTCCAGGAGCCGCACATAGATCAAGTACCCGATCACCCGGCTGTACGTCTAACGCTTCTACAGGAGCCATCGCACTAGGTTCTTGAATATAATAAAGTCCTGCATGGTAATAAGGATGTTTGCCCGGGCGTGTGCCTTCTTCTACATAATATCCGGTAGGACACCATGGGATCGAACGCAACGCAAATGGCGTTATATGTTGAAAATCCTGATCGGTGATTTTGAGTGTATTGATGCGTATACCTGCATGGGGAGATTCTTGATAGCTGTCTATAAAAGACTGGAATTCATCACCGAGCAAATCTTGCATCCGCTGCACAAATAGCGGCGGGAGTTGCAAAGCCATAATTGGTCGTTCTCCTTTAATTGGGGTGGTTAATAGATACATTTGTCTGAATCGATCCAGACAAACGTCATTTTATTTTACCATAGTTTAAAGCTATCCATAGCAAAAAGCTTGCCATTACGGCAAGCTTGATGTGTATTTAATGTGATTATTTTGCCAAGCGCTAAGGTAAAATATTTTGCTTTGCAAAAATCACTATTTTATTGAATGAGTCGCGCTTATATTGCCAAGCGCTAGAGTTCTTTTGATTTGGGGCCTCGTTCGTAGCCCATGCGCATCGGTAGATTCGGTTGAATGGTCTGATACGCTTGAGCTACTTCTTTTTGTAATAACGGATCAGTGATCTCGATATTAAGGTCATAGAAATCAAAAGGTTGTTCTTGATAATGTTCTAGTCGCTTGATATACAATCTCACATCTGCCATTAGCTTTTCCATATTTATCCCTAGTGCATGATGTTGATAAGGCAGTAACTTACGATAACTGCTTTTCATCATCTTGATCGCACCAGCGATTTTGTTATACGTATGATTCACTGTTCCATTACGGAAGTGAAATAATGCAACTGCAATTTGTAGCAATCCTTGATATACCGGTTCTCGCTCTTTTTCCAGCCACAACTCTTCCAGCACTTCATGACATTCAAAGTAATCGCGATCCCGATTAAAATAGACCAGATACGCTACATACAGTGGCTCAAAATTGGCTTTCATCTTCTTCTCCACTTACTTTGACAGACTCTGCTCGAAGCATGGCTTTGATATCGCTGGATAATTCTTTGAGCCCTTCAAAGTCATGTTCTTGCCATAATTCATCAAATCGCCTGCGGAAGTCGATCGCTTCTACAATCAGATGGAAGAAATATAGCTTATGGATATCGGTCAGAATCCGATGGACGATACTGGAATCGTCTTCGAAGCTCTTCTGTGCTGACAAAATGTCTTCACGAATACTGGACATTTCATTATCAAGCACCATCGCTGCTTCCGCAGCCGTTTTGAGTCGGCTCCGAATGTCATCAGGTAGACTATTGTGGTATTTATAATTTAAAGAGTGTTCAATCGTTGCCCAGAAATTCATAGCCAGTGTACGAATCTGAATTTCAGCAAGCACCATTTTTTGTCCAAAAGCGGTCTGTACCGGATATTCAGCAATCATATGGAAACTACGGTATCCGCTATCTTTGAAATTAGTAATATAATCTTTCTCGTATAACACTGTTAAATCTTTGCGAGAACGTACATACTGGGCAACCCAACGAATATCTTCTACAAATTGGCACATGATACGGATGCCAGCGATATCCTCGATTCCAGTTTCAAGCTGATCCATCGGTACGTCTAGACGTTTGGCTTTATCCAGAATACTCGATATCTTTTTGACACGACCGGTTACAAATTCAATCGGTGCATACTCCTGACGTTTTTTCAGTTCTGCACGCATTGTTTTGAACTTGACCTTTAATTCTTCAACCGCTTGCTCATAGGGAAGCAAGAATAATCCCCAGTCTCTTCCGTCCATCTTCATGCCTCCTCAGTCTATGACCTCTTCCTTGAGTCGAGGGTATATTGGATTAATGATGATCTGCTCCCACTGCCTGGGAAATGTGTGTGAATCCGTCACGCAGCATACGCTCCCGGATATCCATATGTATCTTCCGGGTCACTTCCGGTCCTTCATAGATAAATGAAGTATAGATTTCGACCAGACTTGAACCTGCTCTGATTTTCTCATAAGCATCCTGCCCCGAAAAAATTCCTCCACAACCGATAATAGGCAGTTTACCTTCTGTTTGACGATAGACTTGAGAAATAATCTCTGTCGATCGCTTGGTGAGTGGTCTACCACTTAATCCACCAGCTTCACTTGCATGCTGATGAGTTAATCCATCGCGGGATAATGTGGTATTGGTAGCAATCAGTCCCGCTACTCCACTTGCAGCGATCGTATCGACCATATGTTCAAGTTCATTATCATTGACATCCGGTGCAATTTTGACCAGTACAGATTTGGAAATGCCATTTTGCTTCGCCTGGCGCTTCATTTCACCCATTACCAGTCTAAGCAAATCTTTCAATTCATCACCATGTTGCAAGTTACGCAGATCAGGTGTGTTAGGTGAACTGATATTCACTACAAAAAAATCAGCGTATCGATACAATGTGCGAATACAAGTCTCATAATCGCTAGCTGCATCCGCATTTGCAGTGACTTTATTTTTACCGATATTGACTGCTATAGGAATAGGTCTAGAAGATAACGAACGTAATCTTCCTGCCATAGCAGCTGCCCCTTCATTATTGAAGCCCATTCGATTCACAAGCGCTCCATCTGAAGGCAAACGAAACAAACGTGGCAATTCATTACCGGATTGTGCTTTGGGCGTTACTGTTCCGACTTCCATAAATCCAAAGCCTGACGCAGACAATCCTGGAACTGCCTGAGCATTTTTGTCGAGTCCTGCTGCAAGACCAACAGGACTCGGAAATGAAAGTCCAAACAATTCAGTCGTCATATCGGGTGTACTTTTCACTCCATACATCGACTTCATCGCAGCTAATGTGCCTGGTATACGCACCCCCGCGCCCAGACCTCCAATAACCATGTGATGTGCTTTTTCCGGATCCATCCGAAATAACATAGGTTTGAAAACATTGCGGTAAAGCAAGTTACATTCACTCCGTTCCTGGCATTTGCAAAAAGCCTTTATGCATGATTTTGCAGGAATTATTATCTATTAACCTGTAAAATCATTCTCTATACCAGTTTATCCTTTTCGGGGACAAAAGAAAAGCGCTCTTCTCATTTGAAAAGAGCGTCCACTGTGTACATAAACTCAAACGGTATATAATGAATCAATCCAGTCGCTACAAGGAACGATCCTAATTTAACCAGTGATAATGACGTGAAGGATCTGTCTGATCTTGTGTACGTTTTGTCTGGAATCGCACAGTAGGTACAGAAGTGTCTCCTGGCAATACATTACTGGCGATGGTTACTTTTGTTCCTAACGGAATCATATCAAATAATTCCTCTACATCAGCTTGATCCATCCGCACGCATCCTAATGATTCATCTTGACCTACACTATCAGGATCATTGGTACCATGAATAGCATAATTCGTATCCGATAACTGCATACCCCGACTGCCAAATTCTCCATTAGCTTTGCCATTTGGATTCATCACTTTGATCGATACTTGAAAAGTACCCTCGGGCGTTTTACTTCCACCAAGCCCTACTTCATAATTACGTAAAATAATCGATCCACTAACTATAGCTAAACGATGCTTTTGTTTATCGACAATCACTTCAAGTGGTTTTGTAAAATAAGGATGATTCCCGAGTGTAGATGAGAATGCTTCGTCTCCAATTGTATTGCCGCTATCGTCAGTACTTTGACTGCCACTGCTCTGTAGCTTCTTTAAAGCGGTAAACGTCTGGTTCATCGTATCCGAATTACCTGCTAACCAATTGCCTGGAAAAGGCGCTTCCAACTGATTCATCTGCTCTGGAAGATTTCCTTTGGCGGTTATATAATTGATCATCGCTGTTTTCATTACAACCAACTGCTCTTGCTGCTGTACCCAAGCCGCCGATTCATTTGGATAATGATCCAACTCTCCGGGTTTACACTGGCATGCTTTGGGATCATACGATTGAAGATCGATCTGTCCGGGCTGATCGGTGGCAGCCATCGTATACAAGACAGGCATATTCGGTGTCCATAATAGCCAATCGTCTTGCTTTTCCATACCTAGTACTGCTGCAACTTGTGGGGCTGTTTTTAACATTTGTTGTCGCATATATTTAGAAACGGCAGACAATGAAGCATTGGTATTATTTAGCGAAGCTTCTGCTGTAAAGCTAAGTGGAGCCGAGTATCCTTTGAACGTATCTGCTGGTTTCTTTTTTGAAATAGCCGATGCTACTTTGGTCGGTGGCTTGGTGATATGTTGAGAAGAACGATCTGCAAGCGTCTGATCTGTGGCATGAGGAGCTTCTACAGAACGCAACGTGATTAAAAACAGTAATAATATAGCAAACACACTGTATCGCCAACGACGAATTTTGCGATCTCTTTTTTCAGCCATCTCCATAAGCTTGGCTTCGTAATCTTTCAAAATATCCGCAGGCACTTTACTATGTTCAAAAGCTTCATATACATCTCCAGCTTTGTTGTAACAGTAATTAGCTTTACCCATTTGTCCATCGGATTCATATTCTTTGCCAAGCAAATACCAGCCCATTCTGTTGTTGGGGTGCATTTTGACATAACGCTTTAGATAGAGTAGATTTTTCATTTATTACCTCCAGCATGGACACTACGCTCCAATAGTCTATATTGTCTCTATAGTATGTACAGTTTAGGGATAGCTATTTTATATTTAAAATATAATGCAATACTATGTATATCGGCTAATCTGTGTATTTCTTCAAGTTACTTCAAAATGAGATTATAAAAGGCGTTGAGAGACACATTTCGTCTCTGCAACGCCTTTTATCGGACCATGTACTTCTATTCAGTACACTAGTAAAACTTATTCAGCTTGAGCGAAAGGCTCATCAGCAATTTTAATTGAATCTGTAGGACAACCGTCACAAGCATCTTGCAAATCATCAAACATATCGTCTGGAATTGCCATAATACCGCGGTTAGCGTCACCTTCATAAATCACTTCAGCCAAACCTTCATCATCATAATCGTAAATGTCTGGAGCTGTTGCTCCACAAGCACCACAAGCGATACATGTATCTTTGTCAACCCAACTATATTTCCCCATCTTTATATATGCCTCCTATCGTTACTTACCAGTTGTCTTTTTTTAAGAACTGACACCAGTTTACATATACTCACAATATAATATAAAAGATATATTATTTCAAATGAATAACCAACAATTACCAGTACACAAATTGTAACACACCTGTACTACGAATCCAATTATTGATTAAAATTTAAACAATATAGATCAATATTGAATCATTACTTACTGATTATTCTTCCATGCCTGGCAAAATCATACCATCTTTTTGCAATGAAGTGCCTCTAATTTTGTGATTACGAATCAGGACTGAAGGATCATTGCCTAACATACCTGCTGTTAGTATCGCACTTTCACCAAATTTATCGCGTAACTTATCCATCACTTCATTTAACTGCTCTTTGACCGGTTGACGATTATAATCAAACAAGTCCATTTGCAAAGCAGCTTCTTCTTTGGGCTGTAAATTTTGAAGAGCCACTCCTAATAATCGAACAGGCGTACGATCTCCCCAATGACGATCATATAGTGCACAAGCTTCACGATACACTTCATCCGCCGTTTCTGTAGGAACAGCTAGTGATTTGGAGCGAGTGATTGTTTTCATATCAGGTGTGCGAATCGTAATCTGAATCGTCTGAGCGATTAATTTCTGACGACGCAATCGGCGACATACTTGATCGCTTAGATTAAGCATCACTCTTCTGATATCATCACGATCTTGAATATCAGCAGGCAATGTTGTAGTATGCCCTATCGACTTACTGACTTCCCGATCAATCTCTACAGGCGAATGATCTATCCCATTTGCCGCTTGCTTGAGCCAGCTTCCCATTACACCAAATCTAGCTGTTAATCTGGCTTCATCTGCTGCTGCAAGTTGCCCTATCGTGCGAATGCCCATATCTACTAATTTGGCAGATGTTTTCCCGCCGATGCCAAACAATTGTCCGCATGGCTTATCCCATAATAACTTGGGCATATCTCGTATACGCAATATCGAAATACCTTTAGGTTTTTTCATATCTGAAGCCATTTTTGCTAGTAATTTATTAGGCGCAATTCCTATCGAACAAGGTAAATGTAACTCTTCCCAGATCCGTTGTTGCAACTGTTCCGCAATCTGAGGTGGCGTGCCAAATTGACTCGAACCTGTAATATCCAAGTAGCATTCATCAATTGACGTTGCTTGCAACATCGGTGTGTAACTATATGCAATATTCATGAATGCTATTGAGTATTGTTTGTATAAATAAAAGTCAGGCGAAATTAAGATCAGATTCGGACATTTCTGCAATGCTTCTCTAACCAGCATGCCTGTTTTCACGCCACGCTTTCTCGCTTCGTAAGAAGAAGTAACCACAATTCCTTTGCGCAGTTCAACACTACCTGCGACAGCTGTGGGCTTGCCTTGATATTTTTCCG
Source organism: Paenibacillus sp. PsM32 (assembly GCF_030433815.1). Classification (NCBI taxonomy): domain Bacteria; kingdom Bacillati; phylum Bacillota; class Bacilli; order Caryophanales; family Paenibacillaceae; genus Paenibacillus; species Paenibacillus sp. PsM32. The sequence continues at coordinate 287,267 of NZ_JARUWY010000001.1, forward strand.
GTTCTTCTGCTGTATGAACAGAACAATAAAAAGCATTCATATCTACATGCAAAATGACTCTTCCTTTGGCAGGGTAGTAATTGGCATGATGCCTCAAGCTGATCATCCTCCTTGCCTGTGCAGTCTTTACCCTATGGATTATGCTCTATCAGCCGAATCGCCTACAATAGATATCGTATGATTCTATTATATCGTATCTGTTTCATTTAGCCTATGATATGACGCAAAAATAAGTACAAATGTTCGGAATTATTCAAATAGACATTGGGATATGGAGAGTTATGTGGATCATTTCAAATCTTTATTCCACTTGGAGATCATGCTAATTCGTGGTTAACGCAATATTACAATTGGCGGAGTTGGTTCGATGAAATATTAGATGCTGAAGTTGTATTACAAGAAGCCGCAATGGCGTCTGACGGATCAAAATCGTTATTTGAATATACAGCTCCTTTTGCGATAAGTCGGGAAAAGGACTTACTATTCTGGGATACCCGTCTGTCAGATTGTGCAGAAAAATACCTGATCTATACTGTTAATACAGATCACTGGAATCATCAGGCGACTGTCGTTATGTTGCTCACCACAATAAACTTGATCCTCTTGGATACAGAGTATACCAAATGAAGACACCTTTTTAAATCGGTCATACAGAGTACTAATAACCTGACAGATCGCCAAGCAATTGTCTTTTATTGGAATGACCAAAATATCGTCTGCTTTATATTTTGCTTTTTCAAACATCGTCTAGCTCTTTTTTGCGCTTCTGAATACGTCCACTTATTGGTTCACCTGTGCCGATGATGACTTCATGATGAGTCTCACATAATAACCATTGTAGCTTTTTGGAGACGATATAATATTCAGTCATTCCTGTTTGTTCAATTATCCATTGAATCGCATCTACATAAGCTTCATACACCCAATATTGTTTACCACTATAAAAGCGTTCAGGAGCGAGGAACCAGACTTGTTCGGTGCGATCAATCAGTTTAGCAATCTCTCGGTACCCTTCTGTTCCTACCTGATAACTTACATACGGTTCTTGCAAATGATTGTATCCTCGCATTAATGCAGATTCGCTTCCTGCATGTGAAGACGTGATAAACGTTTGTGTGATTATTGAAAGTATAGATGACCACTGCATTTTACCTACTTCGTGAAAGCGAGGGGCTGGAATACGATAGTGTTGTACGAGGTGTTCTATTTCATCCCTTGTACTAGCATAATGTTGACCAGACATATCTACTAACCTCCTTATCCAATACGAATCAAATCTTCAAACTGATTGTTAGCGATTGCCTGTTCAGTTCGTAACAAAGCAAATTCAATATTTTGCTGTATTACTGCTATTTTCAAATGATATACGCCCGGCTCAACCGTTATATATTGTCCACTGTCCCCATCTTCTGGCTCTAGCTCGCCCCCCTGTCACATTTTCTGCTGCTCCTGCATACAATTGACCCGAAGGAACATTGATCCATAATTGAACTACGGGTTGTTCGATCTCATCTACCTGTTGCATAGTATATAATCCATCTGCGCCTACATTAAGAAAAGCAATATTCCCTAGATTCACTTCTAACAATTCATCTTCAGGAATAGACCACCAATCTGATGTATCTTCCAATCGATGCTTGAGTGCTTGCAGATCATAAATACAAAGTGTTGCTGTATCTGTCATCACTTGAATTTGGTTAGACATTGGATCGTTCCTCCTTAATTATACTCATTTCATCATGTGCACATCTGATCCTGATTACAATCTCATCTCTTCCAGTATTCTTATGATTATTTACAATTCAATCCACTGATCTTCTGTAGAAATAATTGTTTGGATGGTATCAATCATTCGCCGTACAGGTACATCATGTCGATGAAATAAACAATGAATATACACTTCGCCTTCGGCTATAGATTCGATTGCTAGATCAGCCTGCTCCACTTGAATCTGTGCCACATCTGGCCAATCTGTATAAGAAGGATCTGTAATAACCAATCCATCGTCTACCTGCTCAATCACCATATCACCCAGATCTAACGTAACCAAAGCTTGGCTCAACTGCTCGATTAACTGCCTGGCTTGCTGTTCTTTACTTATGCCCTCTTCTTCTATACATTGAATACCGTATTCCCAACCCACGATGACTCACCTCATAAATTCCCGAAAATAATAATCTCATCTGCCCATTCTAATTGAATCTCTAACCAGGTAACCAGCGAGCGGATAAATGCTTTGAGCTCACGATCTTTGGTCTGATAAGCTTTCATTTCTGCTAATATATTAGTCCAGAGTGCTTTGGCTATCGGATTAAAACCAGATGTATCAAAGTAACCATACCGATCATTGGTCACTGGATCAACAATAGGATAATGCTTTTTCAAATAAGGAATCAAATAATCAAAATCACCGGCATAAATAAACACAGAATCAGCTTGAATCTGATCCCACTTTTCACCATAACGTGCAGGCAATAATTCATATCCTAGTAGTCCATCAGCTTTACTATGCTTATACGTAATCGTTCTCATTTGTTCATCCTCATTTCTTATTGAATGACATCTGTTCACAATTTAGGTTTGATTCGAAGATAGAAATGGATACATATACGACTTCATGATTTCGTTGGCTTGTTCTTGAGAAGGTGGCTGTACATAAGGTTGTTCTTGTTCCAACCGTTTTACTTTTTGTTCAACAAATGCTTCATTCACCAGTGACGCTTTATTGTAAAAAGAAGCTTCAATCTCAGCCATATCGCTTGCTTTCATCATTTTATAAAGTAGACTATTGAGCGAATCGCTACCAGCATACAATAATGAATCTGTTTCCTCACAAGAAAATTTCAAGTACAACATCGCTTTTTGAAAAGCAGTAATCTCGGCTTGATTCACCTCTATCGCTCGTAAGCGTCCATCCCGATGATCATTTTGCTCTCTAAGAAATTCATTCATTTTGTACTCCTCCACTCTTATTGCCTTTTTACCATCAATTACTTGCTATCCAGTTGAATAATCCATTCCAGTGTCCGATGCTTACCTTGATCCAATACACTCTTACTTTGCTCTAAATAGCATAAAAGCTGTTTTTTCATTTCAATAGGAAGTTCTGCTCGAAATTGAGAATTTGCTTTGGTGATCCAACCGTCTAGTAGATGATTCACTGTATGCTCTACTATTCTATGTTCAGTTTGGACTAATATTCGCAATAAACTATCTAGACTTTGCCAAGAGTCAAAAGCAAACAGAATACGAAGAGCATTGCGCGAAATATGGGACAATGGACAATTTAGCACCAGTTGGATCAATCGTTCTCGATCTAACATATACGTATATTGGATAAGCGTCTGTTTCGCTATTTTGGATACGCCGGGTTGCGAATCTACTAAAGCTTGAGAGAAAACATCCATATAAGCGGTAGGCTTTAATTTACCCAAAGCTGTCAACACAGCTTTACGTACTTTAATCTGTGTATGATCTTTATATTCAGCTATAACTTCGGCATCTTCTGCTGTACCCGTCTCTCCTAATCCAGCGATTGCGACAGCCAGAGACGATTCATTTCCATTCCATATCTGATCCAAATAATATTCGACATAGGGTATTGGCTTGATTTTGGGCAAATGACGACGTGCTGTCTCGCGAATGGTCAGATTATGACTCATCAGACCATCAATTAACGCAGTCTCGGCTTGCATTGGAAAATGATAACTTAATATATCCAACGCCAGACGACGCAATGCCGGGAAATGATCGGCTAACATCATATACACGATATCTAGCCATTGATTCGATATCTTCTCAGACGAATCTTTATCTACTTCGATTGCTTGATCAATTTGACGAGCAGCCCATAGACGAATCGCTAAAGCATGATCTTGTAAAGCAGAAGTGAATAAATCATATCGATCTGTCGCTTCTGTTTTCAACATCATGTTGTAGCAAAATTGACGAATATAGACATCTGTCGAGTGCATATAATGTTCCAAAGCAGGTCTAGCTTCAGGTTGCGCAATAAGCTGTTGAATCTGTGTATTCAACAATTCATGATGCTCTTTGCCACGCCCTACTAATCGCTGTACTAACCAGATCGACTGAATAAAATATTCGGTATTGCAGATATGTATTTTTTGTTTCAATGCACGATAAGCTTTGAATCGAATAGGAGATACCCAATCATTTAATCGAATCAGCAACCATGGGATTTCTGATCCATTTTGAAATTGGCTTAATCGTTGTACTGCCACTTCACGCACATATCCATCCCAATGAAAGCTAGCCATAATGATCTGAATAGGATGAATATCGTTAGACCAATGCAATACTGTCTCTGGTCGAAGCTCAATCCATGCTTTGCCACGTTGTTGATAATGAAAAGGAAGTGTTTCGCGACAGCGTTCACTTAACCAGATCAATTCACTCACAGGGCATTGTAGTAACAGATCACTAATTGCATTTTCAGCAGCCCTCACGATGTCAGCTCGTTCTGAAAACAAAAAAGATTTGAGATACGGAATCGCAGCTAACTGTCCACTTTCTTTAATTTGAACAAGGAGGTCGACCGATTCTTGCTCATACAATTGATCTAATAAATACTCTACATGAATAGACATACGCCTACTCTTTTTGATGCCACTCATACATTCACCTTCCTATTTTTCTGCGTTCTATGTTTGAGTCTGATATTCAGAAATCATAAAAAGATCGTGATACAACAATCTCTGACGATCCGGTAATTGTACATCTTGATGAAAATGACCAAAGTACCATTGATCATAATCTAGTCGACTCTGGATTATTTGAAAATATTCATGCATCTCATCAGCAACCACTTCTGTTGAATACTTTTGTTGTATCCAGGCTAGACTTTGTGCAGTACAGGTATGAGTGATCACAATATCCACTTTCCAGTGATGTTTTTCCAGATTGGATAGCCCTAACTGGTATTCTTCATCATCCGGCATTTCACGAGCCCACCATGACTTTCCTTCGCATCGAAATGCTTTATCATGTGAAGCGGCTCCTCCAAACGTAAAAAAAGTTAATCCTTCTATCTCATAGACTTGTCCGCGCATGAGGTGTAATACACTGTCATTGATTCGATGCACTAATCCGCCTTGCCATAATTCAGTAGGATATTGTTCTAACAGATCGAAATTTTCGTGATTTCCATCAATAAATACTGTTGTAAACGGTTTGGTCTTATCTAACCATTTCAACCAGTATTGATCTTCTTTGTCTCCGTTCCATATCAATCCAAAGTCACCTGCTACGATCACAATATCTTGTTTACTTAAATGTTTTTGCTCCGGGAAATTCCGAGTATTAAAACGTGTATTCACACTATGAGTACCATGAATATCACCAGTGATATAGATCATCGTAGCAAGCTCCTTTCATTACATGATTATCAGCTTATATATGTTCAACAGTACACTGATCCAATTGTACCCATAAGTTCTGTTCATCGTACCCGCTCACTTTACCTGCTATTACAATCCCTATTCCAAGCGGAAGTCCATCAATCTGTTCAGGTAACATCGCTCGATCTGCAATAGCATACGTATGCTCATCCAACTGAATAACACATCCTTGCGGATAGAACATGCGTAATACTCCTGTTACTGAATCACCGGGTAGATACTGCTGTTTGTAATAATCCCACTGTTTGCGATATTTGGAGATCGCTGATTCCCAGGCAATTTCAAATTCAACCACACCGATCTTTTCATCAGGTTCGTATTCAACTTCTGCTTCAGCGAGCATAAAATCAGGAGCAATAGACACTTTGGAATCTGTGTCTGTCACTACAATTTGGCGATAAGCAATCTGTTGATCATCCAATTCAAAATAATACATTTCATCTTCAAAAAATGATTTGATATACTCCACAAATCTATCCTCCTTATTCCAAGTACTCCATACAGTCCTGTAACGTATTTTGCATATCTGGATCAGTGGTATGACGTGAGATATTTTCAAATATAGGTAGAGCTTGCTTTAGAAGGAGATAACTGTAGACATAATAATTGAAAAAGACTTCTGAATCATATCCACGAGGTTCTTCATTTTCCCACTCTAATTCATCGTCTTGATCATCTTGATCCCAAAGATACACTTCTTCTAATAAAAGAGGCATCGTCTCCAATGTCTGCTCCGTATCTTCCAACTGTTCATGTTCAGAAAGAGCTTCTATCACTCCTTCATACAAATCGATCTCTACTACACTGACTTCATCTGGCGATTGAAGAGATAATTCTTTTAACAAAAAGAATAGTATCCATGGGGTAACCTGCCATAATGTCAATTGATGTTCTACGATATTGGACAGACCACTATAATTTCTTTTAGCGATCATTTGAGGGACTTCTGTGGCTCTCCCATAAGGCGTAGTGATCCGATTCCATGGAATGTCTTGAATCGTTAATTGATCCAAAGAAACTGTCATTTGACCTCTCCTTTCTCCACTTGCTTTATCTGTGTATAGAATTGTAGATATTTGTGATCAAATCCTTGAAAAGCACGTGCTCCCCCGAATTGATGCGCTTGTTCAAACCATGTATATGCGTCAGACGTAGCACCTGTTTCATAACAGGTTATACCGACATTAATTTTGGCTGAAGTATGTCTGGGATTATCTTTTACCGCTTCTACAGCAATCAACGCCCATTCGTGAGCCTGTTGATAATCTTGGCGATCCATATAGATGCTCATTTTACAAGAAGCAATCCACTCAGTAAGATCCCAATGCACTATAGGCTCTGGAAGCAACTCCCAAGCCTCTGTATATTTGTCTAACGCTTGCTCCCATTTGTGATCTTGATGCAACCGATTTCCTTGTTCTACAATAAACACAATTTGATCAGATAGCGGTTGATTATAATCTTCTAAATTAGGCACATTTCAGCCCCCTTTATACCTTGCATATCAATATTCATTCGAAGTTCCTCATCTGAAATCTACTGTCACTTTCAACTCACCTTATGATTTGAATTCGGCTTTGATTCCGCCACAGAAGAAACTTCCTGACATCCCTTGTGCAGCTTCAATATCAACCACCATTAATGTCTCATCATAGCGAAAATCCATTTCAGCGATTTCATTTTTTTCTACATCCGGTGCAGAAAATTCAATCTCTGTCGCTTCTAAAAACGTAAGCTTGATTGTATGATCTGCAAAAGGTTCTGCCAATTGAACATCTAACTCTACCTGATCTTTGCCAATATGATGATCGGTAATGACTCCATGTTCAAAATCAGGGAAATGACCCAATGTTGCAATAATATCTTTGCTACCTACAATCGATACGGTTGGCGAAAATGCCAATTGAATCACAATTTGGTCGCCCCATTCTAGCGGCTCATCTGTTGAAATGTATAATTGAATATGATCTGCTGTTAATTCACGTACACTTGCTACAACATAATCACCCGCAGATACCATCACTACATCGTGTGGATCAAAAGGTAATGGTTGTTCAGACGTATAATAAAGTGTGAATACCTTGTTATTTTGTTCAACTTTTTGAATATGTAATTGCATGTTGTAATGCCTCCTAGTAAACTAAATAAAATCAAAATTATCGTATCCCTTACATGAGTCAGGTGATATAATAATAAATTATACTAAAAAACAATGCTTTATTGACACCCCACTTCACAAATGATTAACGAAACACTAAAAAACAAGTATTCATTTTTTTGCACAAATGAAGGAGGACTCCCCATTATGTCAAAGTCCATATCGATTTTCGACACTACGCTTCGTGATGGTACTCAAGGTGAAGGGATCAGCTTGTCCGCAGATGACAAACTCAAAATTGCCAAAAAACTTGATGAGCTTGGTGTTCATTATATTGAAGGCGGTATTCCAGGCAGTAATGGTAAAGACATCGAGTTTTTCAAACGAGTACAAACACTTGGACTGAACGCCAAAATCACAGCATTTGGTAGTACACGTCGCAAGGGGAGTGTTGCCCATCAGGACGATAACCTCAAACGGATGATTGAATCAGGTGCACAAGCAGCTACATTGGTCGGTAAATCATGGGATTTCCATGTGCATACTGCACTTCAGACGACACTCGAAGAAAATCTAGCGATGATAGCAGACTCGATCTCCTACATGAAGCAACAAGGCATGGAACTGATTTTTGATGCCGAGCATTTTTTTGATGGATACAAAAACAATCCTGAATATGCTGTATCCGTATTGCGCACTGCGCGTGAAGCTGGTGCTGATTGGTTGACTATGTGCGATACGAATGGTGGTACACTTCCTCATGAAATTTATGAAATCGTATCCAGATTAAATCTTGAACTAGGCGGCGCTCCTCTAGGAATTCATACACATAACGATTGCGAACTAGCTGTAGCTAATACATTAAGCGCTGTTCAAGCCGGAGCAAGACAAATTCAGGGTACGATGAATGGATATGGTGAGCGTTGTGGTAATGCTAATCTGTGTTCGATCTTACCAACATTACAGTTGAAAATGGATTACACCTGCATCAGCAATGATCAATTGTCTCAACTTACCAACACCGCACGATATGTCAGTGAAATTGCGAATGTGCATATGCCTGTGAATCAGCCTTATGTAGGTAATGCTGCATTTGCTCACAAAGGTGGCATACATGTTTCCGCTATTTTGCGTGATTCTAGAACGTATGAGCATATCGAACCTGAGAAAATCGGTAACAAACAACGTATTCTCGTCTCTGAATTAGCAGGTCAAAGCAATATCCTTTCCAAAGCAAAAGAAATGGATCTAATCCTTGACCCTGAAAATGAAAACACCAAACAGATCATCGGTAAAATCAAAGATCTGGAGCATCAAGGATATCAATTTGAAGGTGCAGACGCTTCTCTTGAATTGCTGTTACGTGAAGCTAATGGTGAGATCAAAGAGTTATTTGTTTTTGAATCTTTCAAAATGTTAGTCGAAAAAAATGCAGGGTCTGCTGTTGTGTCTGAAGCTTTTGTCAAACTCAGAATCGGCGGAGAAAGTATCTATACAGCCGCAGAAGGTAATGGACCTGTAAATGCACTGGATAATGCACTTCGTAAAGCTTTGGTTGAACATTATCCGAATTTGCGTGAAATGCATCTATCCGATTATAAAGTTCGTGTATTGGATGAAGCCGACGCAACCGCTTCTAAAGTTCGTGTATTGATCGAATCGCAGAATTTGAGCAACACATGGAGTACGGTCGGCGTATCTGCTAACGTTATCGAAGCCAGTTGGGAAGCATTGGTAGACAGTATTCGTTATGCATTGATTGGTCAAGCTTTACCGGATCAGAGTGTCTCGAATGGCCCTTCTGTTCATGGGATCGTTAATCATTAATTATGAATGTACGTATCTTCAAGATAACTTCGCACTGTAATGCTTCATAGCGTTACAAGACGTTATTAAAGGCTCTCATTATGATAAGCTACTATGTCGTATGCCTGTAATCGATATCTGTATTTAGAATTTATAATTTGTATAATTTATATCAAAATAAGGTTCTGGATCGTATATCTTTTTGAGATATGCTTCTAGAACCTTATTTTATGACTTCCTTCTAATGATAATGACTATACACAACACAATAAAAAAAGTGACTCCCCATAGCGTATGGAGAGTCTAATAAAGAGAGGGGTAAATACAATGGCAGACCTGCTGTGCACTGATAGAGAAACTACCATTTTTATTCGTCCAACAGCCCTACAGCTACTGACCGACCATATGAATAGCTCTCTATCCTCAGAAGTCTGCGGGGTCTTGCTCGGTAGAAAAGCAGCGGGCGGTATGCGCATCGAATCCTATCGGAAGTTACGCAACGTTGCACCTGACCCGCTGCACCACTTCCTTTTTGACCCTATTGAATGGGTTCAATGTTGTTATCAAGAGTCTGATCTGATCGGCATTTTTCACTCTCACCCTTTGTCAGCTCCAATTCCTTCGTCAACCGATCTTCATCAGTTACAGTCATTTGGTGCTTTGACTCCTATCTATCTGATAGGATCACCCTCTACTTCCTGGGTAGATCATAGACAAGTGCTGAATCAGCAATGGATATCGAATATGCATCAACATTATTCAGACGACGTATATCCTGAGCATACGCAACCTTTTACGATAGCAGGTTATTATGCAATCCCTACTTCGCTAACAGATACCAATACATCCCAACTGCCTTGGTATACATTGCAATCTTCTACATTACAATTATTTTAAATCATACTGACTTTTTGAAATCAATCTTAAAAATTACTCAAATAAGCATACAAATCTTCCAGTGTATCCACCTGTTTGTGACGCATTAGACGAAGATACTCTCCCCATAAAGATGCCGTCATTTTGGCATCTTCTAGTGCATGATGGCGAAGTGTAATTGGAATACGTGCTTCTTCCAATAATTCATCTAATCCGTAACTACCAAGTGAAGGCTTGAGCCATTTACCAATCATCATGGTATCCAGTATCCGATGTGTTAATTGAATTTTGGATGTTTTCCACAATGCTGCATTTAGAAATGCTTTATCATGACCTGTACCATGAGCGATCAATACCGATCTCCCGACAAAAGCCATAAAATCATGCAAACCATCTATCAACGATGGTGCTCCTTCAATCATTTCCTGGGTAATACCAGTAAGTTCTGTAATATTCTCAGGTACACTTGTTTTGGCATTGACCAAAGTATAAAAGTGTCCGTCTGTTACTTGGTCACCGATCATTTTGACTGCTCCAAACGATAATATTTCATCTCCATGTTGCGCATGAAATCCCGTCGTCTCCAAATCGAAAACGACGGTTTCTAGCTTGTTCAGTGGCATATACAATACTTCAGGGCGACGCTGTTCACGAGAAAGAGATCTTATAAATGCCATTTGCTGTGCAGAAGGCGCACCGAATACGGAAGCAATAGCAGATGGAACCCCACCACTACGCAGACTTCTCCAAAAACCATTGTTCGCTGTTTTCACTGGCTCTTTCATAAGCGTCTCCTTTCTAAAAAGCGTAATTGCCGTTGAAGCACACGATGTGCTTTTTTAACCGTTCCCAGACTATCTCGAAGCTCATGAAAAAACGGTCGTTGTTTCCAATCTTTTTGGGGCATAAATCCAGTACTAATATACAATCCATCGACTATTTGTACAGGCGTTGAATTGCGCATACGAAGTGCTGTCAAAAAAGCTTCTTGCATCATTTCAAGCAATGATAACGTAGCCGCTTCTAATTGGATTAATCGCTCTAATCGCTTCAATGTAGACGATTCATAGATACCATGCTGTAACGCCAGATAGCGTGATGCATTTACGAGTGGAATATAGATACCATATTTCACATCAAAATCACCTGCATGTTCTCCAAATCGTTCTGCAACCACCTGACCTAATACATTAAGTGTAGCTTTGTGACGAACCGTATTACGAAGTACCGCCGCAGGCAACTGTGGTGTTTCTTTCACACCGCTATATAATGTATCTAACCATGCCGCTGAAAGTTCTTCATCGCCTGCCATATGACGCATATCCGAAGCGATAATCCAATTGCGAACAGGTTCCCAGCTCAGATCATTACGCCAACTATTCAATTGCGTACGCCAATCGGTTAGTGTTTTGCGCCACATCGGTTCAGAGCACATGACTTTACCCTGACATTTCTCATACCCTATAGCTTCTAATATATCGGCAAGCATACTTCCAAATTGCTTAAAATAAGTCTCTTTGCCCTCATGAGGTTCATCACTTATGATCAATCCGTTATCTTGATCACTCCACAATGTGGATTCCAATCTCCCTGCGCTACCGAAAACAATAAAAGAATATGCAACAGGAGGCGGACCGTAGCCCGCCTCACTCAATTGTTTTTCACAAATGATAACTGCCTGTTGCATCACATGATCGTGCATCTCATTGACCTGCTTCACCCATTGGCGTGTATCGCTATCAGGCAAAGCTTGATACAATTCGGTCTGCATCGATATGCGCTTTTCTTTCAATAATTGCGGAGTATCAGCATCGGCAAGATCGCGCAAGGGAAGATCAAAAGAATGTTCATTCATCAGCTTCATCCCCTACTGCTCTTTCTTCATGATGTTGGAGAAAAGAGCGTTATTTGCGCGCGTCTTCGCCTAATGCTCTCATTTGCTCAGGATAACCATAAGAACCATGTTCACTAATATCCAAGCCCATCATTTCTTCTTCTTCAGTAACACGGATACCGTTGATCGACTTCATCACCCATAAGATAAGAAGAGAGATCACTAGAACAAAGATAAATGTACCGATCATACCTAACAACTGAACACCCAACTGATGGAATCCACCACCGTAGAACAATCCTGGCGAACCTACGCCTGTTTTTTCTACTAATTCTGGTGTAGCGAAGAATCCAGTAGATATAGCTCCCCACATCCCTGCAATACCATGTACAGAGAATGCATAGATTGGATCATCGATTCCTGCTTTTTCAAACCATTGTGATGTAAAGAAGGTAACAATACCAGCTACCAGACCAATAACGATTGCTGCCCATACTTCGACAAAAGCACAAGAACCAGTAATTGCTACAAGTGCAGCCAGTACACCATTTAACATACTTGGAATATCTGCTTTACCAAAAACAACCCATGAGATCAATAGAGCGGCTACACCACCCGCTGCTGCTGCAAGGTTAGTCGTTAGCGCAACATAAGTGAAGAATCCATCATTTAATGTAGATAACGCACTACCCGGGTTGAAGCCCATCCATCCGAACCAGAGAATAAATACTCCGACTACAGAATAAATTTGGTTATGACCTGGAATAATGTTAGGCTTACCATCTTTATTGTATTTACCAAGACGTGGTTTAAGCATTAATGTAGCGGCTAGACCTGCTGTTGCACCTGTCAAATGGACAACGGTAGAACCTGCATAATCTTGCATTTCCATAGCGCCTAACCATCCGCCACCCCATACCCAGTGAGCAATGATCGGATAAATAATAACTGTAAATAAAATACCGAAGATAATATACACACTCAACTTCGCACGTTCAGCAAATCCGCCAAAAGCAATTGACAAAGATACTGCTGCAAAGGCAAGATGGAAAAGGAACATCATCGAGATCGGAATACCGAGTCCAGATAGTGCATCAAAGGACCCCATCATTCCTTCACCACTTAAGAAAAATCCTTCATAACCGAAAAATCCATTACCATTACCAAATCCAAGACCAAATCCAAAAGCCCAGAAAGCAATTAGTGCAATACCCAGTGTAAGAATTGTTTTACCTGCAACGTGTCCAGCATTTTTCATACGGACTGAACCTGCTTCTAACAGTGCAAAACCAGCTTGCATGAATAACACCAGTGCGAACGCAAGGAACACGAAGAATGTGTTTAACCCTGTGGATACTTCAGCTGTTGTTACCTCAGCTGCTGCAAAAGCACTTAATGGAAAAGCAAGAAGGGTTGATGCCGCTAACCCCATAACGGCCCATTTTTTTCTCATATAACCCACTCTCCTTATGTAATATTACTTCACATGTCGTGAAATCCTTAATGTCATTATAATCAGAATAATGAAAGAATGACAAGAGTTAATTTTCAATTTTTGAAAATACTTTTTTTGTTACATCTATAGATTCTTTAATTCTTCACCGTTTAACATCGTCAAAGTCTATATTCATCAAGCTTTTGAGCTGTTTAGATGCTAGTTGTGATGATCTTTTTAATATTTATTTTTAATGCCTTTATTTATAGTACTTATATAGTATTCAGATCATTTTCATCTAAATTTAAGGGACAATGGTTATACTCATTGATAAGGTACCTAATCAATAATTACAGAATATGTAAAAGTAAGCATAACGTGAAACTGTATGGTTTGACTGTAACGTTTGTATTCCTGTAATATAAACAAACAGGATGCAAACTCAAGGGATCCTGTTTTGATCATGACTATAAATGGGGGTGGATACCTTGGGGATATGAAGCTTTACCGGATTGGCGAATTAGCCAAGACTGCCGGTATTAGTGAGCGAACAGTAGATTACTATACAAAGCTCGGATTAATACAACCAGAAAGTCGTTCCTTAAAAAACTATAGGCTCTATAGTTTTGAAACCTTAACACGCTTGGAACGTATAACAAAGTTAAAGCAGGATAAATACACTCTTGATGAAATTAGAGATAAATTGCACGCCTGGGATCGGGTTTCAGACGAAGAACAGGTTACGCAGCGACTTACCGAGTTGGAACAACACATGCTTCAATTACAACGTGAAGTACGTGAACTCGAACCTTTACTTTCGCAAATGAAGCCTAATCAAGCCAAACGTGCATTTGTTAATCTGATTCCTCAAAGTGCCGCCTGTATCGAGGCGTTAAAATTCCTGCTAGGTCAAAGTTCAGGCATGATGTAATTTGTCTATACTATGGAGGAATGAGAAATGAGTATTAATGCTTTCTTTTGGATCTTAATTATTCTTGCGTTTGGATTAACCATCTGGGCACAATTTAGAGTTAAAGGTACATTTAAGAAATATTCCCAAGTACCCAATGCACGAGGTCTTACCGGCTATGAAGCAGCTCGTCATATGTTAGATAGTAACGGTCTACAAGATGTTCCTATCGAACCTGTACGTGGCTCGCTAAGCGACCATTATGATCCTGTTCATCGGGTGGTACGTCTTTCTGAAGATGTATATTACCAAAACAGTATTTCGGCTGTATCTGTAGCTTGTCACGAGATTGGTCATGCGATTCAACACAAAACGCATTATCCAATGCTTGCACTTCGTCACCGTATCTTCCCGGTTGTTAATTTCACATCCGGTATCGCACCATTCTTAATTATTGCAGGTGCTATTTTCAGTTCATTTAGTCTTTTGGGACTTGGTATTATCTTCTTCTCGGCTGCTGTTGTATTCCAATTGGTTACTTTACCTGTTGAGTTTAACGCTAGTAATCGTGCGAGAGATATTATGGTTGCTGAAGGTTATGTGACTAACGAAGAAGAACGTAGTGTTGGTAAAGTATTGAATGCTGCTGCTCTTACGTATGTAGCTGCTGCATTGCTATCTGTACTTGAATTGTTACGTCTTGTATTTATGTTCGCTGGTAACCGCGACTAATATAACAATATCGTGATCCTACGAATCATACAAAATCGCAAATCGATTTAAAAAAACCCACTTTTGTTTAAACAAAAGTGGGTTTTCTTATTTATTATTTTATTTTTTAACATTGCTGGTTAATTATATCTGTATAAATTGTATATTTTATTCAGCCTTATTATAAACAACAGTACACTTTATTGATTTTCACATTGCTTATGCCTCTATCTACACCTTAGTGAATGTTACATCCATCCATTGTGCAGATACTATTAAACATTATTCAATCTTGTTCTGATTTTCTTGTTCAGACAGTGCTTTGGCATACGCTTCTGCTAGACGTCTCCATCTTCCTCGCAAGCCAGTTAATCTCAACATCAATCCGTAAATAAAGAATCCTGCTATTAACCCACCTACATGCGCCCAGATGCCGATACCAGGAACAACAAAGGTGAAAATAAGCCCTAGTACCAAAATCGTGTACATCGTCTTACGAGAAGCCTCATCCATAATCTGACGCTGGAACAACGCTATATACAAAAATGCTCCATAGATGCCATAGATTGCTCCTGAAGCACCAACAGCTACCACACTATTACCGGATTGTTGATATAATTCCAAACTGATTACATTTCCGATAATACCACTCGCCATATATAGAACCACATAACGCCAGCTTCCAATTAAACGTTCTAATGGAGGCGCAAATACAATCAGTCCAAAGCTATTTGATAACAAATGACTGAATCCATTATGCAAAAATATAGCTGTAATGACTCTCCACCATTGATCATACATAGGTACATTTGTGACAGCACCATAATCGGCTAGCGTCTGTGGATTCGTAGAACCACCGTTAAAGCTCAAAAAGATAAACACTGCCAGATTAATCAATAAAATCAACGAAGTGACTGGATAATACCGTAAAAAACTTTTCCAATTCTCATAACGGACAAATAACATAAGATCTTCCTTTACTGAATATAATAGTGAATCGCATTTTTGATTTATTACCCTTACTCTATTATAATGAATTCTGGTTACGATTGCGAAATGATAGCAATGAATAAGGAGGCAATATGATATGGTACAAGAACGTACAGGTGTAGCTACTTTCAAAGGAAATCCTATTACACTTATTGGGCCTGAACTTAAAGTAGGCGATCAAGCGCCTGACTTCAATCTTAGTAAAAACCTACTTGAACAATCCACACTTAGCGATTATGCAGGTAAAGTAAAACTAATCAGTGTTGTTCCTTCTTTGGATACAGGTGTATGTGATGCACAGACACGTCGTTTTAATGAAGCCGCTTCTGAACTTGGTGACGATGTAATTGTGCTGACCATCAGTGCTGATCTTCCATTTGCTCAAGCACGCTGGTGTGGTGCCGCTGGAGTAGATCGAGTGATCACATTATCCGATTATCGTGATAATTCATTTGGTAAAGATTATGGTGTATTGATTAAAGAATTTGTGATCGATATGCGTTCTATTTTTGTGATTGATCAAAATGATGTTATTCAATACGTTGAATATTTACCAGAAATGGCAGAACATCCAGACTATGATCAAGCTGTGGAAGCTGTAAAAAATCTACTATAGTATTATTATGATAGGTTGTACGCTAAAAGTGCTAATTCTTAGTATTACGATACAATCTCGGTAACGTTCCAAAAAAAGAAGCTTCCTTTTCACATATGATGTGAGTAGGAAGCTTCTTTCTAAATAGTATACCAAATACGTATGTATGAAGCATCTGGCTTCATTAAGTACTGGTTGTTTTGTATTGTGCTAGTTTTTTATCCAAAGAACCAAAAAGATTCAGGATGTTGCGATAATTCGCTCCCAGATCACCTAATGATCCACGAGAAGCTGAATAAATATCGATCGCACTACGCACAGGGCTTACCGATACAATCGATACCGTAATATCCATTGTGCGTCCAAAACCTGTTTTTTTCTCCAGTATAATTTCGCCTACACTTGGAACCTCATGTAATACTTTATAACCCGGAATTTTTTTGAGTGTTGAAGAAACCTCTTCCCATGCTCTTTCGCGGGATAGATTGTAATATCTTGTTTTCATTTGAGGATCTTTGGCACGATCGCCAGTTCCTTCTTGGCTACGTATAATCCCCACTAATGTTCTTTTTAACGACAAGATTTTTCCTCCTTTACATGTAAAGCCTACCTTATTCTAAGTGTATCATTAGTATATGAATAATAAAACTAATATTATGTAAGCGCACACGAAAAACGCCCTATTCTATCAATTCTGATTCAGAACTGTAGCTAGAGCGCTCTCGTATTCAATGTTTCGATCATTCACATTACACCAACTTCTTGCTTACTGATGAATCTACTAAAAAGTCCCGCATATGCCGTCTGATTACATTGTCTTCGAACCTGCGTAGCAGGTGGGTGATCGCAAAACTGTTTTTGAAGTCCCCGCATCCAATGGATAGGGCTGGTCAGCTACAGTTCAATTTGAATCTCCCAAGACATTGTTATTGGTTCAAAACAACAGATAATCAAAACGTACATTGCAGGATGTAAATTCATTATAAACCTGGTAGGGAGAAATGTAAACCTTTACACCAATTTTTTCCTGATACCTATTTTTATACCATAATACAGAGGGAAATCGATAGATAATCCGTGTATTGTTTTCGCTATGTTAACGTTCTTTATTTTTGGTCAAACTTTTTTTGACGTTCTCGTTCATCGAAGTAGGCTGTTTTTCAACATTAATCTGTTGCGCTTGCTCGTTAGGAGACTGATCTCCAATCGCTAATTGTTCGTCTGCTTTTAATTCTTTTTCTTCATCTGCTAGTGCTTGCTTCTCAGACTGTTCTTGCATTTTGAGGAACATGCCATAGAAGTTAAAGAAAGCGAACCAGGCGATACCTGAAGCTAAAAAGAATACAAACAATACCGGATACTTTGTACCGATAAACAACAACGCTACTGTCCCTAGTAATGTAGAGAATAAGCGAAATGGTCTGACGATAGATAGTAAAATTGCATTTTTGATAATATCTTTTAATTTCATATGATAATGAGCAATCATCGCAAAGAAATTAAATAATGATACAAATAATACTAACAAGAAAATTAACATCACAATTCCAAGTAGTTGAAGATTCGGGAATTGGTTCATATAGACGGTATAATCGACATACATAATAATAAACAATAAAGTATAGAAAAATCCGCCTAGCATACTTTGTTTATAATTTTCTTTATATCCTCTAAAGTACGTTTTAAAAACAGATACATCCCCTTCACCCATCACCCATTTACGTACAACGGTAAACAGAGCCGCTGTAGCTGGAAACAAAGTGAACGGTGCCATAATGCCCATTCCCCAATTGGCTTGCAGAATATCATTAGCCGTAAACCCTGGTTGACCGAAAATAAATCGCATGACTAGAAAAAACAAAAATGGTGAAGAACAAATTACCCATAATAGGTTGCTACCTGCCAAGCGCATAATCCACTCGGATAGCCTGTATATTCCACCCATTACCCCTCTAAATTCCAAATCAATTTCCCCCTCACGTCTGCATCAGCATTTGGTTCTATGCCTATTTTCTCTGAACCTACATATATTAAATATACCTAACTCTTCATTATAATACCAGTGCCTATTAAGTATGTACGAGAATTGAAGGTTTCTCCTTCTTGTAAAACAAAAAAAGAAAGTCAGGCGATTAGACCTGACTCTCTTATCTATATTGTATTTATTTTAATTATGCGTTGAAAGAATCGTCACGTTTTGGAGCTGGACGACGGTTTTCGCTGCTAGTTGTACGTGGTTTGTTACGATCACGTCCAGCATCTTTGTTACCTTTGTATCCGCCACCGCTAGAACTTCCGCCGCTGCTGTATCCACCGCGTCCGCCACTGCTGCTGTTGCCTTTGTATCCGCCTGTGCTACTTCCACCACGGTTATAGCTACCACCTGGTTTACGTCCACCAGAGCGAACATCAGGTTTACGACGTTTTGCACGAATTGGATCTTCAGGAGTCAAGTCAACCTGTGCGTCTTTTTTCTCACCAGTTAACAATTTGATTGCTGCTGAAAGCAAGTTCACAGAATCATATTGTTCTAACAATTGGATAGCAATACCTTTGTATTCGTTCAAAGGAGTTGTATCGTCTTGTACTAGCTCAAGCAAGCGCTCAGCTGTAATACGTTGTTTACCTTCAATCGCTTCTGCCAAAGATGGTAGAGGTTTACGCGCGATTTTTTGGTTCGTTACACGCTCGATAAAGTGCAAATGATCTAATTCGCGTGGTGTTACGAAAGAGTAAGCTGCGCCTTCTTTACCAGCACGTCCTGTACGACCGATACGGTGAACATAACTTTCTGGATCTTGTGGCAAGTCAAAGTTAACAACATGAGTTACGCCAGATACATCAAGTCCACGTGCTGCTACGTCTGTAGCAACTAGAACATCAATACTACCATCACGGAATTTACGCATAACGCTATCACGTTGGTTCTGAGACAAGTCACCATGCAAACCGTCTGCTGTATAGCCACGTTTTTGCAAAGCTTCTGCTAACTCATCAACACGACGTTTTGTACGTCCGAAAACGATTGCTAGCTCTGGAGATTCCATATCTAACAAGCGAGACAATGCATCAAATTTTTGACGCTCATTCACTTCGATATAAGATTGATCAATCAAAGGTGCGCTAACGTGTTTTGGAATTACAGAAACATGTTGAGGGTTTTTCAAGAATTGTTGCGCTAAACGCTTGATGTTAGCAGGCATAGTTGCTGAGAACAACATTGTTTGACGCTCTTCTGGAACTTGTTTCAAAATAGATTGGATATCTTCCATGAAACCCATATCAAGCATTTCATCTGCTTCATCCAATACTACAGTTTGTACATCATCTAGTTTGATTGTTTTACGGTTGATATGGTCAAGCAAGCGACCAGGTGTACCGATAATAATTTGAGGTTTCTTTTTCAAAGCGCGGATCTGACGAACGATATCTTGTCCACCGTAGATTGGCAATGAACGGATACCTTTAAAGCGGGATAATTTCTCGATTTCTTCTGCTACCTGGATCGCCAACTCACGAGTTGGTGCCATAATCAATGCTACAATTTTATCTTCCGAACGTTCGATCTTGTTAATAAGGGGTATGCCGAATGCTGCTGTTTTACCTGTACCTGTTTGAGCTTGTCCGATCATGTCACTGCCGCTCATAGCAATTGGAATAGCTTGTGCTTGGATAGGTGTTGATTCTTCAAAACCTAGCTCCATTACCGCTTGTAGTACTTTTTCATCTAACCCGAAATCTGCAAATTTAGTCAAAATATTCGTGCTCCTTCTATATTGTGGACAATCCACCAACTTGTTTGTATTCTTAAGTAGCAAATGAGTAGTATATACCTGCATCGCAGGAGGCCTTGTGGACCGCCACTTATTCTTTTTTTTGTTATGAACTATTGAATAATTCAGTAGTTAGTATAAACTATACCTTTGTTCAATAGTTTCTATGATGAAATAAATCAGTCTTGCGTTTATAGAATAGTCAACATAATTCAGCAAAACATCCCTACTCAAGAATATCTAAATCATTATATCACAAAATACACAATGATTACTAGCTGAATCATAATATAATTACTTTTGTGAAAGATACTTCTTATAAATTAACAGGTATACTTTCCATAACTTACTAACTTACAACCCGAGGTGATTTTTGTGTCAAAAAAAATCGGTGCCCTATTTGTTGTTTTTCTGGGCTCCTTATTCACAGCTGCTGCGTTTAACCTGTTCCTGATTCCCCATCAATTATTAAGTGGTGGTGTATCAGGACTTGCTATGTTAACCGGTTATTTTACACCGCTTAATATTAGTCTGCTTTACTTTGTATACAATATACCTCTTTTGATCGCGGGTTGGTTTTTGCTAGGCAAACGCTATATTTTGCTTAGTATCGTTTCTGTTGCAGCTACCACATGGATGATGACTATTATTCCTGTTGAAGCCGCAGCACCCGATTTATTGTTATCTGCTGTATTTGGTGGTGTATTGATCGGAATAGGAGTTGGTATTTCGTTCCGAGTAGGCGGTTCTTCCGGTGGATTCGATATTCTGGGTTCTATTATTACTCGTTATCGTGATTTCCCTGTTGGTAATGTTATTGTTGGATTAAATGGTCTCGTTGTACTTGCAATGGGTTACTGGTCTAATGACTGGAATATCGCTCTTGCTTCAATGGTATCGATCTACATTGCTGGTAAAGTGCTTGATCTTATTCATGTCAGTCATGTCAAAGTAACACTATTTATCGTATCGAACCATACTGATTTGTTGCTTGAAAAATTAATGCCTCTTCAACGCGGTGTAACTATGATCAAAGCAGAAGGTGCATTTTCTCATACGCCTAAAGATATGCTGATGACAGTAACGACCCGTTATGAATTAGCTGAATTGCGCAGAATTATTAAAGAAACCGATCCTGCTGCTTTTGTTAATATGGTCGAAACCGTTGGAGTTATGGGATCTTTCCGCAAAGGCTAATTGGGATTGATTAGATCTGTATAAAATTTTTATTCGAAAAATGTAAACTATTTTGGTTTTGCTATACACTGAAAGTCGCTTTTTGTCGTAATATATAGTAGACTAAAAACACGCCACCTCTACTTTTTATTATTTGCAGTTTGTGTTCAGTCCCTAACATTTGTTACACAGCCATGCTTTTCCTAAAGTTCTCATCAGAATGATTTCGTTCATTAAGCGTAATGATTCCAGAATAGGAAAGGGTGATTATTGTGGAAATGGAAACGGTCAAATTGTCACAAATCGTCATGAAATGGTTTCCTGATATGATGCCTTCCCTAAAACAGCAAGAATTGAACGCTGTTATCGTTTTACGTGATGGGTTGCGTATTTTGGAACCAGAGGATGCTATGGAAATTATCCACCACAGTATTTGCGAAAATCAAAGCCAGCAATTCATGCAATAAGATTAATTGATAACGATATTAAAAATGTCACTGTTACATCTTTTATAGATGATTGCAGTGGCATTTTTATGTTGTATACTTATATTGGTCATTCACTTGTTTCGCTATGGTTTTACATGTTTAAATAGTGAAGATGGGTATTTTTAGGCACTAACGGTAACAATTATGTTGCTTTACAGTTGATGGACATCCGTTATACTTAAAAAGTAAATCCATTCTGACGTCATGATTATACATACAGAGAAGGAGCTAACACATGGAAATTTTATGGGCAATTATGCTGCTCGCATCGACAACGCTTAGTGGTGGACAAGATGGACAAGCTACAGCTAAGTCCACTACGCTTAAATCCGCTTTGAACCAGGCGGCAATTCACAGTCAATTAAGTAACACAGAGGTAGATGCAGATAATCCTCCTGCCAAAATTGATCCGCAAGTAGATGCGCCTAAAGTAAAAGGTGTCTATGTTACTGCTTATAGTGCTGGTGGTTCGCGTATGACTACCCTGCTTGATCTTTTGGATAAAACAGAGCTAAATGCTATGGTTATTGATCTAAAAGATGACGCTGGATACATAACGTATCAAACTAAAAATGCCAAGTTAAAAGAAATGGGCAGTCCGCAAAAATTTATCGCTGATCCAGACGCTATGATGAAACGCTTGAAAAAACATGATGTTTATCCTATTGCTCGTATCGTAGTATTCAAAGACTCTATCCTTGCCAAAAAACATCCTGAACTTTCTTTTGTTAAAAGCAATGGACAAGTATGGAGTAATGGTAAAGGTGACAACTTCGTAAATCCATATAACAAAGATGTATGGGATTACAATATTGAATTGGCTAAAGAAGCAGCAGCAATGGGCTTCAAAGAAATCCAATTTGATTATGTTCGTTTCCCGGAAGGATTTGAAAATCATGAATCCGAGTTGAAATTTACCAAAACCAAACAATCGCGTGTAGATGTGATTGCTGAATTTGTACAATATGCTCGTAAAGAGCTTGCTCCTTTGGGTGTACGTGTATCTGTAGATATTTTCGGTTATGCGGCTTCTGTACCTGCTGCTGAAGGTATCGGACAAGATTTTGCCAAAATTTCAGAAAATGTAGATGTTATTAGTCCAATGGTCTATCCAAGTCACTATTCTACAGGTTGGTTCGGTGTAAAAGATCCTGACAAAAACCCATATGCAACGATTAAAGGTTCTATGGAAGATACATTGAAAAAGCTGAAACCACTTGGTGATCAGACGCCTATTATCCGTCCATGGATTCAAGACTTTACAGCAAGCTGGTTAGGTAGCGGTCATTATACACAATACGGTGCAAAAGAAGTCAATGACCAGATTCGTGCAATGCATGAAAAAGGAATTGACGAGTATCTATTATGGAATGCCGGTAACCGTTATACCGCTAATGCTAATTATTAATCTTTAATCTGTGCTTTATATACTAGAGCATACGTTATGGATCAGTAAGAACCCGGATCATTGTCCGGGTTCTTTTTTTGTCTATTCAAAAGAAATGATATCCTGTACAATCATTTTTTAATGGACTTATCTGAAAGTTCGTTCAAATACACATAATTGATTATCGTAAATGAGGTTAGCCTATGATTCCTACTGTTACATTGTTGCAGAAGTTCAGTCAGTTTTTGAAAATATTATTTCCTATTCTGATTACCCAGATTGCTTTATCTTTAATGACTTTTTTCGATACGAATATGTCTGGTCATGCCAGTGCAGAAGATTTGGCTGGTGTCGCGATAGGATCGAGTCTGTGGGTTCCGATTCAAGCGGGACTTAGTGGTATTCTAGTAGCAGTGACACCGATTGTGTCACAATTGATCGGTTCGAATCAACGATCCAAAATTAGCTTTAATGTAGTGCAAGCTTTGTTATTATCAGTTGTTGTATCGATTGTCATTCTAATTATCGGTGGATTGTTATTAAATCCAATTCTGGATCTGATGAGTCTAGAACCTTATGTACGTGAAGTGGCTCATGGTTTTATCGTATGTTTATCTACAGGGATTATTCCTTTATTTGCTTACACGGTGCTGCGAAGTTATATCGATGCTCTAGGTCAAACACGATTTTCAATGATGATTACATTATGTGCGTTACCGATCAATGTCGCGATTAATTATTTATTAATTTTTGGTAAATTCGGATTCCCTAAATTAGGCGGAATCGGAGCTGGTGTAGCATCTGCGATCACTTACTGGTGTGTATTTTTGATCGCCGTACTCGTTATACGTATCGCAAAACCTTTTCGCCAAGATCAGTTGTTTAGTAGGTGGCACTCCCCTTCTTTGCAAAATTGGGGCGAAATTTTAAAATTAGGTATTCCGATGGGCTTTGCAATCTTTTTTGAAGTGGCTATTTTTGCTGGAGTCACTTTATTTATGAGCAACTACGATACGATGACGATTGCAGCTCATCAGGCGGCTCAGAACTTTGCTGCAACCCTTTATATGATACCGTTAAGTATTTGTACAGCGTTAACGATTCTAGTCGGTTATGAGGTCGGTGCTAAGCGTCTGAAAGATGCACGGCAATATACAAAGCTTGGTCTTGGCTTAGCGCTTGCTTTGTCATTATGCACCGCTGTGATTCTACTTGCATTTCGTCAATCGGTATCAGCGCTTTACTCTTCTGATCCTGTATTGATTGATCTAATAGCTCATTTTATGATTTATGCTGCTTTTTATCAAATATCAGATGCTATTGCTACGCCTGTACAGGGAGCACTCCGAGGATACAAAGATGTAAATCCTGCTTTCGTTTTAACCTTTATCTCATACTGGATTATAGGATTACCTGTCGGTTACCTGATTGCTAATTATACCGATTATGCTGCTTTTGGATATTGGATTGGTCTCAGTACAGGACTTGCAGTAGGCGCGATCACATTGCTGTCTCGTTTACTATGGGTACAACGACAAGCTATACATTTTGTACCTTCTGAATCTAAATAGTATTACGTCATTTTTGATCTCTATATCAAATCATCGTTGATCACAAAAAACAAAAGCGACATTCTCCTCAATCGGGAAAATGTCGCTTTTCTATTCTTGTCCACTCCAGTCGAAAAGATCAATCTGTTCCATTTCTACTTTCTTTTCTTCTGGAATAGCAGGTATCTCTTGTCCTAACATGCCCATCAATTGTCTGGCGTTATCTGCTGCATCTCCACCAGAATTATTATTGAAAATCACACACACTTCATCCGATTGTTGTTCTAATCGCTGTAAGCGTTCTGCCCATTCTTGTAATTCTGTCTCATTATAGCGATACAGATAACGGACTTCTCGCCAATTCGGTTGACCCGATGAATTCCAGCCTGATTCATTACGGCCATGCATACGCACGACTGTTAATTGACGATCTGTGACTTCTTCTACAATCGGTACAGAACCAATTCCTGCTTGTGGTTCATCGCAGATACTATGAATCCAATTTTCTTTGCGCATGAATTGGATCGTTTTGTCTCGCATTTCAGGTGTGTACCAACTTTGATGACGAAATTCGAGCGCACATGGGTAATCTCCCATCAGTTCACGAATATGTCGAAGTGTTTTGACATTTTCTCGATTACAATCGAACCAGGGTGGAAATTGAAATAGTGCAGCCATCAATTTACCCGCTTGATCCATCGTGCTAATCGATAAGCGAAATGCTTCAAACATTTCGGCTTCACTATCAAAAGGAATCTTGCCACGCGAATGCCCGGTCATACCCTGAAAAGCTTTTACAAGAAAACGAAAAGAACCAGGTGTTTCCTCGGTCCATTTTTCCATATTCCGCCGGGACTGGATCGCATAAAATGAACTATCTACCTCTACGGTGCGGAATAGTGAGCTATAAGTGGGTAATTTGTTCTTATTTGCTTCTTTGGTTAGATAAAGAGAATCATGATCTCCCCATCCGGTTAAACCGACAGTAATCATATGAAAATGAACCTCCTAGCTCTATCGATTACACTTTACTTTGTTTCATTCCAATGCCTGATACATATAAGTTAACAATATCTAATGCTAATTGTTCTGGTGCAACTTTGCCAGGAAGAAGCTGTGTAAATACAATACGTTCGATCGTGCCTACCAAACATTCTGCAACCATATTCATCCGAAAATCAGATTTGAATTGTCCAGAACGTTGTTCACCCGATAACATCTGCTCAACCCATTGAACCAGTTCTTGTTTCATATTTTGCGATTGTGGTGCCAAATGAAATCCTATCCGAGTTAAATAAGGGTTAGCATAAAAATAATCAAACATTAATGTCAACGTATGACATAATTGGTTCAATACCCCATCGGTTGAATTGATTTCAGGAAGACGACTTTCATTAATAACTGTCGTCAAGCGAACATGGAAAAGCTTCACTAACTCCTCAAAAACAGCATCTTTACTTTCAAAATACAAATAAAATGCGGGTTGTGAAAGCTTGGCTTCTGCAACAATAGAACTCACTTTCGTTTCGTGAAAACCATGAATAGCAAATTGTTTAGCAGCAGCGTGTAGCAAACGTAAACGGCTCTCCCTTCCTTTTGCTCCTTTTTCTCTCGCCAATGTATGGTAGCCCCCTTCTAGTTGGTCTCTCCAGTTCCTACGGAGTGAGGATATAAATGACTTACTCCCTTATAGTACAATAATTTAACCGTTACTTCTAATCTTTAATTCAAAATTTTTACCAATTCTTATCATATTTTTTACAAAAGTGATATCTAAAAACAATTTTTAACAAAATAAAAAGCGCGCAAATATTAGCAATCCGAAGATTACGTAAGATTTAGCACGCTTTTTAAAGTTAATGATTGAAACATTTACTTTTTTCTAAAGATAACACTGATTATTGAGATAAACGAAGTGCCAGCTCATAAGTTTCATGATCGAACTCTTTTTTGCTATTTACTACTTTATCGATATCTGTCAATACGATTTCGCCTTTGATTACACCGCAAGCTTTATCGGATTCACCTTCGATTAATTTACGAACTGCAAAGTCTCCTAGACGACTTGCTAAATTACGGTCACGAGGAGTTGGTGTTCCACCGCGTTGAATATGTCCAAGAACCGTTACACGAGGCTCCAAGTTAGGATAATGGATATGCAATTGTTCTGCAATATCTTCTCCACGACCTGCGCCTTCAGCTACGATCACGATACTATGACGTTTACCACAAGCAAAGTTGTGATGCATACGATCTGCTACTTCTTTTAGATCATACGATACTTCAGGTACAAGAATAGTTTCTGCACCAGAAGCTAGACCAGAATGAAGAGCGATATCGCCACAATGACGACCCATCACTTCTACGATAGAGACACGTTCATGAGAAGACATCGTATCACGTAATTTGTTTACTGCATCTACCACAATACCTACTGCTGTATCAAAACCAATCGTTGTATCTGTATACGAAATATCGTTATCGATTGTTCCTGGCAATGCCATTGTTTTGATACCTAATTTACTCAATTTGTTCGCACCTTGATAAGATCCGTCTCCGCCGATAACAACCAATCCGTCGATACCGTGTTTGCGCAGAATATCAGCGCCTTTTTGTTGACCTTCAAGTGTCATGAATTCTTTACAACGTGCAGACTGAAGTACTGTTCCCCCGCGTTGGATAATATCACCTACACTACGTAGATCCATAGGGAAAATATCTTCATTTAGTAACCCCTGATATCCACGTTGAACCCCGCATACTTCAAGACCGAAATAAAGTGCGCTACGTACAACTGCACGAACCGCAGCATTCATTCCTTGGGAGTCTCCTCCACTTGTTAGTACTGCAATTTTTTTGACTGCTGACATTTCAAATTGCCCCCTTGTTAATATGTTTACAAATACTTGCGGATCACCTGGCTATTCAAGATAAAAAAGGCACGCATAGGAGGACCTTTTCGCAATAGCCGTTTAGAGATAGCACGCACTTCTTGTTGTGTTTTGACCTTGGGGTCTGTTAAGTATAGTGCGACTAAACCTTCAACAATCATAAGATGGAATGAAGCACCCGGCAGTTGATGTACATCTGCACGCGCCCAATCAACGATCTTCTCAATTCGATCAATGACTTTAATCGACGGGTCATAATAATCGCAAAAATTAAGATCGCCAGAATGCTGATCTTCTTCCTGATCAATCACATAATCCAGCATAATATGAAGGCAACATACATTTGGAAAATAAGCAGCATGTGCTTGCTTGGCAGCCGCATCATTCATGCCTGGAAGACCACTTGCTGCTAAAAACATCATAAATATACCTAACGTTGAACCTGTTGCAGCAGCAAACTCGTGCCAGTATAAATGAGGTGTACGATGCTTATGCTCAGACCACCACTCCATCAATGTCGCTTGACGTAATTCAGGAGCGATATGTTTGTATGTTTGTAAACCGCAATATAATTCAACCAGATCACGCAAATAAGGATATACAATATCGTAATCTGGAAGTTCACTAATATATCCCTGGCAAGCTTTTACCAGTGTAGACATATAACCAACTTCACTTTCGCTATTAAATACATAATAGTCTCTTGGTTCTACGCCTGGAACAATCGCATCAAGCAAAGCCTGGTGCAATAGACGAAAATCTTCAACATTTGTACATTGAGGACGATCCGATAAGTTATCGGCATAATCGCAAATCGTCTGGAATGCTACAATCAAAGGTAGCAAATTATGAAATTGAGCCATATTCGCTACGGCATATACTGACCCACCATCACAGTGGAATTGCTTATTGCTTAGACTATCAAGCGCTTGATATCGCAATTCTGCATCAGGTATCAAGTTTGCCTGTTCGCGCCAGCGAGCAAACTCTTTACGGACTTCCGGTATTCCGTGTTTGTATACGCGTCTCATCAAAGAAACAGCATTACGCGGAAACGGATAACGGACTTTCATCATATCATTCAATGGGCTTCCTCCACATAGTTGTCTGTTGAACCTATCAGTATTATCATACATTATATTCAGAGTGCTCACAACGTACAATTGAATTTATCACACCGCGCCCTATATGGGTTTTGCTCATTTTCTTCTTCATTTTAAGGACATATATTTCTTATTTTCACTATGGTCTTTGAATAGAATACAAAAAGAATATTCAATGTTGGAAATCGGATCAAAAACACTACTTTTTGTTTTGACTTTCCACATAGACGCTTATGATCGTTTCTCTTCGCCAAATATACATAAAAACAGATAGAATTTTAAATAAATGTAACTTTTTGTTGTATAAATCATACTCTCTTCAAAACGGTTATGATATACTAACCATAATTTTTATAGACCAAAGGGAGAAGATTACATATGTCCACACAAGAACCGCTCTCATGGAGGCGGTTGTTTTCATTTTTTGTACCACTTGGAATTTCAGCTTCACTGGTCACTATTTCACATGTCATTATTAATCGTACACTTGCTTTTGCTGTGGATGCTGAAGTGGTGATTGCTAGCTATGCATTGGCAATGAGTCTGGTGACGATTACAGAACGACCGTCTACTTTATTACGCCAGACTTGTTCTGCTCTGGTTCGAGATCGACTTTCATTTAAGGCTTTGCTTAAAGTGACTTGGATTTTTCTAGCTTTTGTTTTAGCGATTGGAATACTGATTGTGTACACGCCTATAGGAAAATGGATATTCAGTACATTGTTCGGCATCAAAGATTCTATGGTTCCTCTGGTGATTGATGTGTATGCTATTTTGATGTTTGTGAGCATCTTTTCAGTTATTCGCAATATTTATCAAGGTATTATTATTACCAACAATCGTACCAAATGGTTAACGATTGGCATGGTATTCCGTTTGGCAGGAATGTACTCCTTATCGCTTTATTTTATTTATTATCATCACATTACAAGTGGAACTGTCGGTGCTATTTTATTTTTAACAGGTATGATTATCGAAGCGATTGTTAGTTATAGTGAAGGACGGAATATCGCCAAAAAAATGCCTGAAAAGCGTCCTGACCATCCTGTAGAAACACGGGCAGATGTGTTTAAATTTTATAAACCACTTCTTTTCTCATCTTTTGTTGCCATGTTAATCGGCCCTGCTATTAATGTAGTGCTAGGTAAAACAGAAGGGATTGCTCTCGCTATTTCTTCGTTTGCGATAGCAAGTAGTCTATTGCAGTTAATGCTTAGCTTTTTTACTTATATTCATCAGATTGTATTGAATTTCTATCATATTGATCCCAAAAAAGTACGTCGATTCGGATTAGTGACTGGATTTATCCCTGTGACGTTGTTAGCTCTGATTGCTTATACACCTATGAGCTATTGGGTGCTCGGACATATTATGAATGTAAATGGAGAATTATTAACTCAAAGTCTATATACACTGCGAGCTTTTGTATTATATGCACTGGTTATGCCCTGGTTAGATTATTCTAATGGACTTATTCTTTTACGTGGACAGACCAAAGCAATGTTCCGCTCTCAGATGGCGAATGCTATATGTACTTTTATTGTTCTGATTATATTATTGTTTATATTTCCGGCATGGAATGGCGTTATCGGAGCTTTGGCACAGTCATTAGGGCTTGCTGCTGAGTTGGCTATTATTACGCTGGTCATCCGACGGACGGGCAGACGTTCCGGACTTCAAGTAAACAACTGATCGTATGTGTAGCATGTTATAGATGAGAAAATAAGCTTAATTCAAATACCTTTTGTTTGTTCTAGATTATGGTGGAGCAAATAAAGGGTATTTTTTGTTCATTTTGATAGATCATTTGAAATGATCTGTTTTAGAATAGAACTTGTTTTACTTTAGAAAAGACCTATTTGTTTGTATAGAGAATTTGTTTGTAAACATGAAAAAGCGCAAGTCCCTTGAAATGAATCAAGGAAACTTGCGCTTTTACTAACATATGGATGAACATTCAATGAATGCTCAATATATAAGTGATCCGTTACCGGATATCGGTCTTATAATTTAATTACGTTAGCTGCTTGAGGACCACGGTTACCTTCAGTGATGTCGAATTCTACCGCTTGACCTTCATCTAACGATTTAAAACCATCGCTTTGAATAGCTGAGAAATGTACGAATACGTCTTCTCCACCTTCAACTTCAATAAATCCGAAACCTTTTTCTGCATTAAACCATTTAACTGTACCTTTCATTCAAAAAACCTCCTAGAATATCGCCATATATGACGCATAAACCTAGTATAACGTACATGTTCTGAAATAGCAAATAAAACAGCTGTTATGATTTGCAATTAATGAAGGCAAAGGGTATGATTTTAGCAAACGAACAGGGAGTAGAATACTATAATGATAAAAAAACACCAGATTTATAAAAAAGACAATTGGAACATGATGACTGTTGAAGTTCAAGGACGCAAAATCGTACTGAGAGAAATCTCTGACGAATGGGGCGAAGAAACACATGATTTCTTGAGTCGTCCAGCTTTGATGCAATGGGCAAGTGATCGTTTTCCTAAAGAACGCTTTGAGACAGAAGCCGAATGGGAAGAAATTATGAATGCTTTCCGGGAGGTATAACCTTTTCCAATGAATTATACAGCGATTGTCATATTTATTATTCTTGCTTTTTTGCAAGGGTTTGTACTGATTGCTTATAAGGAAACCATTCCAGCGCCTTTAAAGCGCTGGCTTGCTATTTTTGCTATTGTCATGTTATTGGTTGCGTTCTTCTTAATGATCTACGGATTTTTGGTTGCCGTTAACCCTAACACATAATATAGCTTGATGTAGATCAATGTACTCTGGCGCTGAATGGATTATACCCGAATCAGTGCTATTCATTTCAAATATCTATTCATAATTATTGCTCAAGAGGAGGATTTATTTATGCAGCAAATACTTAAAAGGTCTGAAGTGTCACAGGAAAATTGCTGGAATTTATCCGATCTGTTCGCAGATCAACAAGCTTGGGATCAAGCGTATGACAAAGTAAAACAAGAATTGCCTGAAGCGGCTCAATTACAAGGTAAACTTCATACTGCTGAAGCAGTTAAGTCGGCATTTGAGCTAGAAGATCGTATCGGTCTACAGGTAGAACAATTATATGCGTATGCTCATATGCATCAGGATGAAGATACAACGAATCCTACATATCAGGCATTATCGCAAAAAGTTAAAAAATTAGGCGTAGAATTGGGACAAGCTCTTTCTTTTATCACACCTGAAATTCTAGGTCTGTCTGATGAGAAGTTAGATGAATTGCTAGAGTCTTCTCTTCTCGCTCCTTACCGCTTTACACTACAAGAAATGAAACGGGAAAAAGCACATGTGTTATCACAAGCGGAAGAAGCTTTGTTAGCACAAGTAGGTAACCTGTCTCAAGCCCCACAGACGATTTTTGGGATGTTGAATAATGCAGATATGAAATTCCCTAACATTATTGATGAAAATGGTAATGAAGTAGAACTTACTCATGGCCGCTATATTCAATTTTTGGAAAATCCGAATCGTGAATTACGTGAACGTGCATTCAAAGCGATTTACAGTGCATATGCTCGTCAAAAAAATACGATTGGTGCTACATTAACTGCCAATATCAACAAAAATATGTTCTATGCAAATGTACGTAAATATCCATCTGTTCTGGAAAAAGCACTTTATGGAGATAATATTCCTAAAGAAGTGTATACGAACTTGATTGATACCATTCATGAAGGTCTTCCTCTACTACATCGCTATATTGCGTTACGCAAAAAATTACTTGGTGTAGATGAACTGCATATGTATGATCTATTTGCTCCACTTGTAGATGAATTCAAAATGGATATCACTTATGAAGAAGCAAAAGCAACAGTAGCAGAAGGTCTCAAACCACTCGGTGAAGATTATCAACAAGCGCTTCAAGCCGGTTACAACGAAGGCTGGATCGATGTGTATGAAAATGAAGGAAAACGTACAGGTGCTTATAGCTGGGGCGCTTATGGTGTCCATCCTTACGTTCTACTGAATCACAAAGACAATCTAAATAGTATGTTTACACTTGCTCACGAAATGGGTCATGCACTGCATAGTTATTATTCAGACAACGCTCTTCCTTATCGTGATGCACAATACACTATTTTCCTTGCAGAAGTGGCTTCGACCACGAATGAAGCATTATTAATGGATTATCTTTTGAAAAAATCGACTGATCCAAAAGAAAAAATGTACTTGTTAACTTATTATGCAGATCAATTCCGTACGACAGTTTTCCGTCAGACGATGTTTGCAGAATTTGAAATGATTACACATGCTCGTGCAGAAGCTGGCGAGTCCCTAACTCCACAAGAACTATCCAAAATCTACTATGACCTGAATGTGAAATATCATGGTGAAGGTATGCATGTAGATCAAGATATCGAAATGGAATGGGCACGTATTCCGCATTTCTATAACAGCTTCTATGTATATAAATATGCGACAGGCTTCTCTGCTGCAACTAGCTTCTCCAAACAAATTTTGGAAGAAGGACAATCTGCGGTAGATCGTTATACTGGTTTCCTGAAAAGCGGTGGTAGCGATTATTCTATCAATATTCTTGCCAAAGCAGGTGTTGATATGTCTACTCCAGCTCCTATTCGTGAAGCTATGAGTGTATTTGAAGCTCTAATTACTGAAATGGAACAGTTAGCAAAGTAAGTATTGAACATCGGTGAATCACACCCAGACCTTGCATTTCCTCCAATATTCGCCCAATACTTGTAAAGACATGTTTACAATAGGACTGATTGCGTTTTATAGATTAGATAAGGAAAGATTTGACCTTATGCTAATTTGAGGAGGTTATTTATTTTGAAAATGCAATGGATGCTTATTTTAGGTTTGATATTTGCACTGATTACCGCGGTGTTTGCCGTAATTAACGTGAACCCAGTACAGGTCAATCTTTATTTCAATGTAGTACAAGTACCTTTAATTCTTTTGATTATTGGATGCGCTTTGTTAGGTGGTCTAATTGTAGGATTTTATGGTATCTATCGTCAGTACCGTTTACAGCGTGAGATCAAACAACTGAAAGCAGAGTTAGCTCAGGTTCCAGCTGCTACGACTCCTTTGACTACATCATCTGTAGACAATGATCCGCTTAAACCGATGTATACTGATAATGATACGACTGCAACTTCTTTTTCTAACCGTAAGTAAGTCATGCTGAAAAGCTACATGTAATTTACTTGCTGATCAAGATGAAAAACCACTTATCTTTTGTTGTCTGATTTCAGTCAACAGATAAGTGGTTTTTTTGTTGGTTATTTTTTGAATCCATGATGGATATCCTATTTGTCAAAACAGAATATGAATCTATCTCCGTTCATCAGTAGGATGTTATTGTAGTCACTGGATATTGTTAAAATTGGATTTATTATAAAGGAGACCTTTTATTATGACGATAACGATCAATCAAGATTATACGATCTCTTTGCTTACAGAATTATTATCTACTGCTAGTCCTACAGGATTCACTCACGATATTATCAAGCGGATTGCAGAAGAAGCAGGCAAATTTGGTGTAACTACAGCATACAACCAAAAAGGCGGTCTGATTTTGACATTAGACGGTCAGGATGATTCCAAAACGATTGCTTTAAGCGCACATGTTGATACACTAGGTGCAATGGTACGTGCCATTAAGCCACAAGGAACGATTCGATTTACAATTCTAGGTGGATTCAGTATGAACAGTATTGAAAATGAATACTGCACGATTCATACACGTAGTGGCAAAACGTATACAGGGACTATTTTGTCTATTCAACCTTCTGTACACGTATATGATGAAGCTCGCGGACTCAAACGTGAAGAAGAAAATATGGAAGTTCGAATTGATGAATTAGTAGATTCCAAAGAAGATGTCCAACAACTTGGTATAGAAGTTGGAGACTATATTTCATTTGATGCACGTCCTGTCGTCACATCAAGCGGATATATCAAGTCTCGTCATTTGGATGATAAAGCAAGTGTTGCTGCATTGTTTGCACTTTTAGAATCACAATATACCCAGAAATGGAAACCACAGTATCGCACTCAATTTCTTATTTCCAATTATGAAGAAGTAGGACATGGTACAGCTTATATTCCTGAAGGGATTCATGAAATGATCGCTGTAGATATGGGTTGTATTGGAGACGATCTCAGCTGTAAAGAAACAGATGTGTCTATCTGTGCAAAAGATTCTTCCGGTCCTTATGATTATGAAATGACAGGCAAATTAATTGAATTGGCTCAAGCAGGTAATATTGCTTATGCGATCGATGTATATCCTCACTATGGCTCAGATGCTTCTGCTGCTCTACGTGCTGGTAATAATATTCGTGCAGCCTTAATCGGGCCTGGTGTACATGCTTCCCACTCTATGGAACGTACTCATACCGATGCTGTTATCAATACAGCCAAGTTGCTAGGTGCTTATATTACTGCTAAATAAACATAGGGTGCATCCCTTGTGAATCAACAAAAAAACCTTCTTTCTTATCATTTCTGACGAGAAAGAAGGTTTTTTGATATATAGACTGCTGATATCCTACTAAGATGCTTGTACAATAACAGTCGTTGCAAATCGAATCTAATTTAGTTCTGGCTTTGTGCTATCTTTTCAGCCAGTTCGGTTAGATACGTCCAGCGTTCCATAAGATGCTCTAGATGCTTCTCGGTTGCTGTCTGCTCAGCCATCAGCTCTTGCAGTCTTACAGAGTCACTGAACGCTTTCTCCATATCACTTGCAAGATCGACTAGCTTCTGCTCTGTTGCTGCAATATCATCATCAATTTTTTCATATTCCAATTGCTCTTTGTATGAGAATTTTAATTTATTCCGCCAAGCGTTTTTATCTGGTGCAGGTGCTTTTTCTTTTACAGGTTCTACTGCTTTGGGTGCTACGACTGGTGCACTAGCTGCTTTAGCACTTTTGGCAAGATCAGCGATTCGCTCTTCATAATCACTGTAATTCCCTGCATGAATACTAACCTGACCTTCACCTTCAAAAGCAAAGATGCGATCACACGTACGATCTAGGAAGTAGCGATCATGTGAGACCGAGAACACAACACCAGGGAACTCATCAAGATACTGTTCCAGAACGGTTAATGTAGTGATATCCAGATCATTGGTAGGCTCATCCAGTAACAATACGTTAGGTGCACCCATCAATACACGTAGCAAATACAGTCTACGCTTTTCGCCACCCGATAATTTGGAGATCGGTGTCCATTGTGCTGCTGGTGTAAATAAAAAGCGCTCTAACATTTGTGAAGCAGAAATTTTGCTACCATCTGCGGTTTCGACTACTTCTGCTACATCTTTGATATATTCGATCACACGCATTGATTCATCCATTTCTTGATGTTCCTGCGTGAAATAGCCAAATTTAACAGTCTGACCTGTAACCACATTACCTTCACTAGGAACCAGACGACCGGATACTAGATTCAGTAATGTCGATTTACCACGTCCATTAGGTCCTACAATTCCGATACGATCTCCTGGAACCGCATGATACGTCAGATCGTGAATGAGTTCTTTACCACCCAGTGTTAAAGATACATGATCCAACTCTACAATTTGCTTACCAAGACGAGATGAAATGGCTGACATATCCATCGCTTCATCACGACGACCAGGTCCATCATTTTTCAATTGTTCAAAACGGTTAATACGTGCTTGTTGCTTGGTTGTACGTGCTTTGGCTCCACGTCTGATCCATGCTAATTCACGACGTAATAGATTTTGACGTTTGTCTTCTGATGCTGCTTCTCGTTCTTCACGCTCTGCTTTGAGCTCAAGAAAACGTGAATAGTTGGCTTCATAACGATACAGACTACCATGATCCAGTTCGATCATGACATTTGCAACACGATCTAGGAAGTAGCGATCATGGGTGATCATTAGTAAAGCGCCACGACGCTTTTGCAAAAATTGTTCTAACCATGTAATCGAATCATGATCAATATGGTTGGTAGGCTCATCTAAAATTAATAGATCAGAGGGTTGAATAAGTGCAGACGCTAGCGCTACCCGTTTACGTTGACCACCGGATAGTGTACCCATTAGAGCATCATAATGATGAATACCTAATTTGGACAAAATATTTTTGGCTTCACTTTCAAGTGACCATGCATCCAAACGTTCCAATTCTTGGTTTAAATGAATCAATTGCTCTAATACAGCTTCGTCTTCGGGATGAGTCTCTAATTGTTCAAGTACATTCATATATGCACCGACAATTTGAAGTTCTTCTCCGCCACCATCAAATACCTGACGCAATACGGTTGCTTCTGGATCATAAGGTGGATTCTGTGCTAAATAACGAATACGCAATCCATTATTTAATGTCACACGTCCACTTTCTGTACTTTCCATCCCTGCAATTACTTTAAGAAAAGTCGATTTCCCTGTTCCATTGACTCCGACGATTCCGATTTTATCTTGATCTTCCATCCCAAATGAAGCATTTTCAAACAATACTTTTTCGCCGTAACTTTTGGAGATTGACTCCACTGTCATAATATTCATTGTGACTCACCTTCTTGGGAATTGTCCCGGTCTATTTGATCCTGATGATCTACCGAATGATTACATCCTTCTAAAAACAAACGTGCTACAAAATCTGTCCGTTCATGAAGTTGTTCTATCGGAAATTCAGGGTTGAATAAAATATCCATACGTATGCGATCCAGCATTCCAATATAGGATTCTGCACACCATACAGGCTGAGATACGCCACCTTCTGTGAGTACTTTCTCTACAGCTTGCATATAACGCAACATGAACTGCTTCATATAAGCCATAAGTTCAGGATCATTGTTGGGCGTACGGAAAAATAACTTGGTACGATGTTTGCGTTCAAAATAATACATCGAATGATGCTTAGCAATCACAAGTAAGCGTTCTGCCATCGTACTACAATTTTGCAAATTAGTATCTAAACCGCCGAGAAAATGTTCGCAATCTCGACGAGTAACTGCCATAAATAGTTCTTCTTTACTTTTAAAATATAAATATACAGTGCCTTTCGCTATTCCCGCCTGGTGTGCGATATCTGAAATTTTGGTCTCATAAAATCCATTGGAACCAAAAAGATCGTAAGCAGCATCCAAAATCAATTCTAACTTTTCACCTGTGGTGCTGCTCATTAGCCCACTCTCCTATACCCATAAAAATATCAATGCTACCACTCCACCGATAATAGAGCTAAGCCCATTTACAATATCATTAGTCATCCATGACCAGCCACGTAAGTAGGATGTTGGACGATTACAGTGTACTTTGGTTTCTACGACTTTGCCGCAGACCTCGCATTGATACATGACTTGTACGGTTGCTCCTAAAAATGAATCGGCAAAACAACCGGCTAATCCGCCAATCAATCCAACAAGTGGCAATACACCAATAGTAAGTATACCATCTTTAGCTCCAACACTGCTTGATTCTATAGATGCACCTGACCATAGCGAAAATGCCCATGCGGCTAGACCGATCATCAATGCTCCTATTGCGGCTGCGACTGTACCACGAACCGATACCCCGCCTGAAGCTCCTGCTTCTAATACACGACCATTCAATACAGAGCGCGGAGGCTTGCGACTAAGGCTTCCCCATTCAGTCGCCCATGTATCTGCTGTAACAGTCGCCATCACGCCTACAAAAGCGTATATCCATGCTGGATGAGGTATTACAGCATGACCGAGGCACAGAATCATACCCAATCCACCGTTAGCAAATACTTGCCCTGCATCACGACGTGACGTTTTGGCATAATCTTGTTCTAATTTACGTTTGCGTTCGCCTTTCATTTTGGACAGCAGACTACCACTGATAAAAAATAAAATAAGCAAGCCAAACCATAATAGATTCCCTGCTCCATAATAAATGGTACCCATAATAGCTGCCGCATAGGCACCTGAACCGGATAACCACTGCTTTTTATACGCAAGTGCAGCGATTAATCCGGCGCATACTGCACCAATCAACCAATCTAACATTATTCAGCGATCCGGCACTTACCTACAGAAGCGCCTGCATAGATTAATTCAAATGTATCGCCAGTTGCTACAGGGCCTACACCTTCAGGCGTACCTGTAAAAATAATATCGCCGGCTGCAAGTCCATAATTGTCTCCGATATGCGCAATAATCGTTTCAAGGGAAAAGATCATATTGCGTGTGTATCCTAGCTGAACTTGTTGATCGTTTTTGAGCAAAGCAAAAGGTTGTTCAGCCCATGTAGCGGCATCCGGGAAAGGAACAAAAGCAGTCAATGGTGCAGAGTTTTTGAATCCTTTCGCTGCTGTCCATGGATGTCCTTTTTTCTTGAGTACACTTTGTACATCACGCAATGTAAAATCGATTCCAAGTGCTAATCCATCTACCATTTGTTCTACTGAAAGACCAGGTTCATAATCGCGTCCAATTCGAATTACTAACTCGGCTTCATAATGAATTTCACCTTTGTCTTTGGGTAATATCAATTCAGCCTGTTCTAGAGGTACAGCTGCATGAGAAGGTTTCATAAAAATCATCGGTTCAGTCGGTACTTCATTCCCTAATTCTTCAGCATGAAGACGATAATTACGACCTACACAATATACGTTTTGAATAGCAGTCATTGTACATTCTCCTCTGTGATCAATAATATATGATGAATACATGAGATTAATTAGCGATAGCATTTCCTTTGGTATCAAATGCAATACTACTGGATAGTGTTTGTAATCGTTTGAGTAATGCTTGTGCTTTGTCTGATGTCATAGGTACAGGTTGACCTAACTCTGCGGTATACGGAATCACCTGCATACTGCAATCACCGTTTACTGTACATTTGGCTTGAAACACACCCGTATCCCATGTCTTTTCTACCAGTGAACGAGTAAAAATAAAATTGCCTGTACTGTAAGCAATCCATTTTCCTTTGTAATGCTCTAGCCCTTGTAACACATGCGGATGACCGCCAATAACAAGATCAGCTCCTGCATCGACAAATGTATGTGCTAGATCACTTTGATGATCTGCAAGAGTATCTGAACGTTCGACGCCCCAGTGAGCGACGACAACGACAAGATCGGCTTTGCTTTTGGCTTCGCGAATAGCCGCCTGTGCAGCTGTTGCATCATAAGCTGTTGCTACCCCTGCTTGATTCTTACCAGCATTCCAACTCGTTTCTGGAATGACTCGACTAAATCCCAAAAGAGCAATTTTAATTCCTTTACGATCAAAATAAACCGGTTGGTACGCACGAGCGCTGTCTTTGCCAGCTCCGACATAAGCAATCCCACTTTGATCCAGTTGAGCAATGGTATCGGTTAATCCTGTAATGCCTTGATCCAAAATATGATT
The DNA here is from genome assembly GCF_030433815.1 of Paenibacillus sp. PsM32. Classification (NCBI taxonomy): domain Bacteria; kingdom Bacillati; phylum Bacillota; class Bacilli; order Caryophanales; family Paenibacillaceae; genus Paenibacillus; species Paenibacillus sp. PsM32. The sequence continues at coordinate 327,681 of NZ_JARUWY010000001.1, forward strand.
GTTTGCTAAATTTACTGCGTCAATACCTGCTTGCGCCATATGTGGAAGCGCTTGAGGCGATGATTTAAAAGCATATGTTTTGTCAGCGGCCGTTGTATTTGAATCAGTCACAGGCGTTTCTAGATTCACCACTGTTAGATCATCTGAAGTAAACGAACCTTTAACATATTGATATGGATAATCATATCCTGCTTTCGCTAACTTTTCACCGACTTTTCCTGAAAACATCACATCTCCGCCAAAATTAAGAGTCACCGTCTGACCGGATGGTGTTGTGTTAGTAGCAGGCTGAAGTGCTTTGTTGGACGAATCTGAAGATGATTCAGAAGGTGCTGGCGTATTAGTAGATGAATCCGGTGTTGTCTGTTCTGGCGCTTTATCGGTTGCTGTAGATTCATTAGATGGTGTATCCGATGATTGCGAGTCCGTTTCTTCAGCATTTTGCTCCAAATCAGAAGGTTGTGCTTCTTGATCATCAGTTGACGTCTGATCTAGATGCTCTACATCCCCTTCTGTCGTAGAAAGTGAAGGATCATTCTCATTATCATTTTCATGATCTGACAGCTCTGAAGAATCATTGTTTTCTATAGCAGGATCAGGTACATCTTGATCTGATCTATTTGCCGGATCTAATGTATTATCTGTCTGAACACTCGAAGCTTGCTGTACTTCCTGTGGCTTGATATGAAGCCAGTAATAACCGCCAAGCGCAACAATAGACAGAACCAGCACAGTGTTAAACATAATCCAATAACGGATCCGTTTTTGACGCTGTTTTTTTGCTTGCTGACGCTGACGAGATTGTTGAGACCTTGTTGTGTACATAACGAACTCCTTTAAAGCATAAAATAGTTTACTATACCAAATGTCTTTTTGACTATATCGAATCATACAGACCATTTGTAGCATTTTACACTCTGTCTATTATAACAGGTTATAGTTGTTCGGCAAAAGCTGACGTCTCTATACAAAAAAACCTTCTGTTGTGTTTGATCTCTATGACACATCTATCCAAGTGTATACAAGATACGACAAATAGATGTGTTCAAAAGACTTTGCACAACAGAAGGTTGCTTATACAGCTATATGATTATTACGAATGACTATTAGAAAATGAAGTCACTCGTTCTGCTTCTTTTATCGCCATTTCTTTGGCTGTACGAATACAGTCGGGTAGTCCTACACCATCGTATCCTGCTCCAAGTGCTAATACGCCTGGATATTGTGCTGCTAATTGAGCACGTAGCATCGCAATATTATCCATATGCCCTACTGGATATTGAGGCATCGAATGATGAAGTCGTGTAATCTCGGTAAATAATGGCTGTGCATCAATACCCATCAATTCACGCATATCATGTAGCACTTTCGCTGTAATCTGTTCATCCGTTTCATCAACAACTTGCTCATCACCAGAACGTCCTACATAGAAACGCATCAGTACACGATCATCTGGACTGGTATGAAGCCATTTAGTGGATGTCCATGTACATGCTGTAATCGTGCGACCTTCTTTACGCGGTACAAGGAAGCCAGAACCATCATATTCTGTCTCAATATCTTTGCGGTCAAATGCCATAACGACATTAGCTACAGATACATAATTGATCATCTCTAACGCTTTGGTATCTACCAGCGGCTTCAACAATTTGGAAGCGGCAAATGTCTGTACAGTGACAATCACATGATCGGCAACAACTTCTTGTCCATCACTTAATAACACAATATACGTACCATCTGCTTGAGGCTGAATCGATTGTACACCTGTATTCAGACGTAGATCTGCTGTAGATAATGATTCACCAAGACGATTAATCAGACTCTGTAATCCATTGCGGAACGTTAGAAATGCACTTTTCTTTGTACCTGTGTGCGTTTCTACAGGCTTGCTCCCTGTATTCATTCCTTTGATCAGGCTACCATATTCACGTTCCACGACACCAAATTGCGGAAAAGTGGCTTGTAGACTTAATTTGCGTGTATCTCCAGCATAAATGCCTGCAAGCAATGGCTCGGTTACATTTTCCAATACTTCTTTTCCCAGACGACGTTCGATAAAGTCACCTAACGATTCGTCTTTGCCATCCATTTTGGCAGGTAATAGAAAATCATCCAATGCACGAATTTTACCATCCATCGACAATAGATCACTTTCCATAAATGATCTTAATTCTGTAGGAATACCAAGTACCAGACCGGAAGGCATCGGATGCAATTGACCATCATGCAAAATATACGTTTTTTTGGCATCAGGATTCGTGGTAACCAATTCATCTTCCATTCCAAGTTCTGTTGCCAGATCCACCATCGCTGTTTTGCGAGCAAGAAAAGAATCCGGCCCGCGTTCGATTACAAAACCATCACGTTGTAATGTGTTAACTTTCCCACCAATATGATCATCTTGATCTACAATCGTGATCTGTGCAGTAATTTCTGCTTCTTGCAAAAATTTGCGCATATAGTAAGCGGCACTGAGTCCAGTCATCCCTGCGCCAATAACAACTACGCGGCGAGTAGATTGACTCATTACGCATACACCTCTTTATATTTACGAATGACTTCGTCTGCTAATACTTCCATATATAACGGATCGGTATTTAATGAATCAATACGCATAAGACGCATATCAATTTCAGTTGCTAATTCTTGTGCTTCAATATCCAGATCATACAATACTTCTAGATGATCAGATACGAATCCAATAGGAGCTACCAATACATATTTAACTTGTTCTTTGGCTAACTCTTGCATCGTGTCTAGTACATCTGGACCTAACCAAGGCTCAGCAGTACGTCCAGCACTTTGCCATGTGAACTGCCATGAAGGTACATTGGCACGTTCAGCAATCGCTTTGGAAGTCTCCATCAATTGATCACGGTAAGGATCACCCATAGTCAAAATACGTTCAGGTAGACTATGTGCACTAAACAATACACGTACTTGCTCACGCGTCGCACCTGTTTCTTCAAACAGCTCTAATTTAGCGTTAACACGATTCGATAACGTTTCGATTAATTTAGGATGCAAATGATAACTTTCGATAAATGAGATCGGCAAGTTATGTTTTTCTGCTGTTTCTTTCGCACGTTTGATATAGCTTGCTACACTCATTGTAGAATAATGAGGAGCGAGTACTATACCGACTGCTTCTGTAATCCCATCAGCTGCCATTTGTTCCACACCATCTTCAATAAATGGAAAAGCATGTTTTAACCCCTGGTAACATACAAATTCCAATTCGCTGTCTTTGGTATGTTCATTGAGCATATCTTGCATACCTTGAACTTGATTATCTGTATTTTCACGTAACGGAAAAACACCGCCGACAATCGCTTCATAACGATCTTTTAACTCTTTTAATTGTTCAGGAGCAGGTGGATTCCCGCGACGGATATGTGTGTAATAAGCTTCTACATCATCCAAGCTTGCTGGCGTACCATAAGACATAACCAAAACACCAATTTTTTTACTCATGATTCATTCTCTCCTTCAAATCGTATCGTTATTCTAGATTACCTATATATCCATTATTTCGAAGTGATGCGCTGACGAAGCACTTCTGCTGAATACTCATGGACATAATCTGTTAATTCTTTTAACTTATCAATTGAAGCTTCCGGGAATAGACCATGACCCAAGTTGAAAATGTACCCTGGATCTTGCAAGCCTTCATCAATAATCAATTTGGCTTGTTCATGGATCAGTGAAGAAGGCCCGGTGAGCAAATAAGGATCAAGATTACCTTGTACCGCATATTTGTAGTCTAACCGTTTGCGTGCTTCAGCAAGTGATACACGCCAATCAATACCGATCACATCTACAGGCAATTGACGAAGTTCCGGCAACAATTCTCCTGAACTCACTCCCGGGAAATAAATCTTCGGCACATCCAAATCTTGAAGTTGATCAAAAATATATTGAATCGTTGGCAATACATACGTTTTGAAATCTCGTGGTGACAATGCTCCTACCCAGCTATCAAATAACTGGAATGCTTTGCCGCCATATTGTACATGGGCACGCAAATAGGTTGCTACCATATCTCCTAGCTTACGCATCAAGGAATGCCATAATTCCGGTTCACTATACATCATCGTTTTGGTACGAATATAGTTTTTGGAAGGTCTACCTTCGATCAAGTAGCTGGCAATGGTAAATGGTGCCCCTGCAAATGTAATCAACGGAACTTCTAATTCTTTATCCAAAATCTGAATCGTTTCTAAAATATGAGACAAATCTTGCTCTACTTGAATAGGACGTAACCGCTCAATATCGGCAGCACTACGAATCGGATTCGCTATGACCGGGCCAATATTTTTGACAATATCAAAATCGATACCGATCGATGCTACAGGGTTCATAATATCTGAATACAAAATAGCTGCATCTACACCTAACTTGCGTACAGGCATCATCGTCACTTCTGCTGCAAGTTCTGGTTGCAAGCAAATTTCAAGTAAACTGTAATTTTCTTTAATTTTGCGATAATCGGGATCATAACGTCCTGCTTGTCTCATATACCAGACAGGCAAACGATCTACGTCTTGTTTTCGACATGCGCGTATAAAGGAATCATTATATGTCATCTTTTTTCCTCCGCTGCTTAATAAAAATCTTTCTCCTATAGTGCATCGCACGATAAGATCTATATCTGCCACTTCAATCTATAATGATTTTGGCATAACAAATTATGGTTCCTGTCTACAATCTCACTTATTAATTATGCCCTTTTTTAAGTGGTGGAACAACTCCCCAACCATGAACATCCCATGACAATCCGATGAATCTAGCGCTTGGCACCATAAGCGCGACATCTCCTACTCCAATAAAAAGTGATTTTTGCTCAGCAAAATATCTTTCATAAAGTGCTTGGCACCATAAGCGCTCTATCTCCTATTCCAATAAAAAATGATTTTTGCTCAGCAAAATATCTTACATTCAGCACTTGGCACTATAAACGCTACATCTTCTACCTCATCAAAAATGATTTTACATAGCAAAATTTCTTCCTTTTCACCCCTAAAAAGTGTCTTCAATTATGGTATACTATATGAATGGACTTTTTTAAGGAAGTGAAACATGATGCAAGCATGGAAAGTAAATCTGATCGTGTTATGGTTTGGTCAATTTCTGGTTAATGCAGGAACCACAATGATCATTCCTTTTATAGCGCTCTATTTATCACAAGATATCGGCGTGCAAGGTGAACACCGGGTAGCAATCTGGTCCGGGGTTATTTTTGCTGCCAACTTTGTGACTTCATTTTTGTTCCAACCGTTATGGGGCAAATTATCAGATCAGTATGGACGCAAAGTAATGCTACTTCGCTCTGGATTTGGGATGGCGATTGTATTTACAGCGATGGGCTTTGCAACTCAGCCGTGGCATCTACTTGTATTGCGATTATTGAACGGAACGATATCTGGCTTTAATCCAGCTTCGATATCTTTGATCTCCAGCAGTACACCTAAAGAAAAAATGGGATTTGCAATGGGAATCAGCCAATCGGGAACAGTTGCCGGTAGTATACTAGGCCCGTTAATCGGTGGAATTATGGCAGATACAGTTGGATTCCGCTCGATTTTCTATATTACAGGAACATGTATTTTTATAGCGACATTGTTAGCTTTATTCCTTGTACGGGAGAAATTCGATCGTCTAGCTGCATCTAAAATGCCTAAAGTATCGGTGCTATCAGGATTCCGCGAACTGAGCTTAACCCCGCAATTGCCTGCATTATTTACAGTGACTTTACTGCTACAATTTGCGATGATCAGTCCGATGACACTGATGCCTTTGTATGTACAGAAATTACATGGGACAGCCGAAAATGTAGCTTTCTGGGCAGGGCTGGTAAGTGCAGTCACCGGATTATCCAATATGTTAATGGCTCCGATTCTAGGCAAAGTTAGTGATAAGTACGGAGCTCATCGGGTACTCACATTTTCATTAATAGGAGCAGGATTAATGCTAATCCCGCAAGCTTTTGTTCAAAGTGTAGAGCAATTGATTATTGTGCGCTTTATGATGGGGATCTGTATGGGCGGTCTACTCCCTAGCGTCAACTCATTAATTCGTTATTACACACCGGATGGTATGGAAAGTCGAGCCTTTGGATTTAACAGTAGTACAACAGCGCTTGGTAATATGACAGGAGCAGTTATGGGCGGTGTATTGGCAGGCTTTATCGGTATTGAAGGGCTCTTTATTATGGCTGGGGTCTTGTTATTGCTCAATATGGTATGGGTACGCACCAAATTGTACGTTAAACCTGGTGCATTAAAACACAATCCATCTAGCGTTATAGAGTCTAAGCAAAGTCACTATACTAAAAAGTGATGTTGTCTTCATGATCTGAACAATTTAATTATGATTCGATATGATACACAAAGAACCATCCGATCTCTTCTATAAGATAACCAGAAGAAATCAGATGGTTCTTTTATCAAAGTAGTTCTATATCCGTTGATCTATTTGACCATTGCTAATGCTAATCCATCGTAAGCAGGCAACAGCGTTCCAGTAAGTCTAGGATCAGTCACCATACGACGGTTGAACTCACGTACTGCTTGTACAGCAGGCCCATTTTTGTCTGGATTCAGTGTACGTCCACGCAATAGCAGATTATCACCAGCAATAATCGCACCCGGGCGAGCCAATGTAATCGCATATTCCAAATAGTTCAAATAATTTCCTTTGTCTGCGTCGATAAAAAAGAAGTCAAATTGTCTTCCTTCTTGCTTTAATTGCTCCAGACTATGGATCGCTTCGCCAATCCGATATTCAACTTGATTTCCCAAACCGGCAAGTGTCATATGTTGTCTGGCAAGTTCTGCATAATCTGCTTGTAATTCTAATGAAGTAATGTGACCTGTAGATGTTAATCCTCTACCAAGACAGACACCGCTGTAGCCACCAAGCGCTCCGATCTCAAGCACTTGTTCTGCACGTGCTAACTGTACGAGCATCGTTAATAGTCGACCATATCCAGGCGCTACCGATACTTCTGGCATTCCTTTTTCACGAATCGTTTGTTTAATTTGAATTAATAATGGATCTTCTTGAAGCAATTCATCCATATATTGTTCAGCATCGGGCAATGATTGTTCTGTCATTATCTTGATTTCTCCTTTGGATATTATGATCACTGGTTATCATTTTATAGTCTGTTGATCATTTTTGTTTGGTTTTACATGGCGTTAACCTGTTACAATAGAAATTAAAATCAATATGTGCGGAGTACCTTATCCTATACAATCACGTATATAAGCGCAATATCCTTTTTAAATAGCGATATGCCCTCAAATGATGCCTATTTATTTTATTTATATTGGCATAGAAACGTTTGTAAGTATAGCTTCATTCACCTATACTAGATTGTATGGTTTTCGGAACTACCCTACAAGTTTAAATGGAGTTGACATTGTAAAATGAAAGAATTGAAATTAATAGCGACTTGTCCGATGGGACTTGAAGCTGTAGTCGCAAGAGAATTAAAATTACTCGGTTATCATGATACTCAAACTGAAAATGGACGTGTTACTTTCAGTGGTGATTTTGCTGATATTTGCCGTTGTAATTACTGGTTGCGTACTGCTGATCGTGTATTGATCAAAATGGGCGAGTTCAAAGCTACCACTTTTGATGAGTTATTTGAAGGCACCAAAGCTTTACCATGGGATCAATTTATCCCTGCTGATGGTGAATTCCCTGTATCCGGTCGTTCGCAAAAATCTCAACTAAGCAGTGTTCCTGCAAGTCAGGGTATTGTGAAAAAAGCGGTTGTTGAAAAGCTCAAATTAACGTATAACACCGAATGGTTCCCTGAAGATGGTGCATTATACAAATTAGATGTCTCTTTATATGATGATATCGCTTTGCTGACTTTGGATACAACAGGTCCTTCTCTTCACAAACGGGGCTATCGCAAACATGCAACAGAAGCACCGCTTAAAGAAACATTAGCCGCTGCGTTAGTGTTACTTAGTCGCTGGGGTCCTCACCGTCCGTTATATGATCCATTCTGTGGTTCAGGTACATTATTGATTGAAGCCGCAATGATCGGTTGGAATATTGCTCCTGGACTTCGTCGTTCATTCCCTTCTGAAGGTTGGTCGATTATTCCTGATGAACTATGGGAACAAGCACGTGACGAAGCTTATGATGCTGTCAAAGACGATGTGCCTTTACAATTAGTCGGTAGTGATATTGATCCAGAAGCGATCGAAATTGCTCAAGCTTGTGCGAAAAGTGCAGGGCTTGGTAACGAGATCGAATTTAAAGTTATGCCTGTATCTCGCGTTCAACCACAAGGTAAATTCGGTTGCATTATCACCAACCCTCCTTATGGTGAGCGTCTAAGTGAAGTAAAAGAAGTCGAAAAAATGATTCGTGATCTAGGACGTGCCACGATTTATTTACCTGATTGGTCTGTATTTGCAATCAGTCCGACCCGTCAATTCGAACAATATTTCGGTCGTAAAGCAGACAAACGTCGCAAACTATACAATGGACGGATTGAATGTCAATTCCTTCAATATCTTGGACCTTTGCCTCCTCGTCAACCCAAAGTAGAAGCATAACCAACGTGTTATACAAATCAGATTCGTTTGATTTATTTTTTCAACCGTAAGGAGGTCTGGCTTTGCCATACTTAACTTCTCGTTCAGAGCGTGGCAGTTGGCTTGATCGCCTGAAGTGGCTGGTGTCGTTTAGTCGAATAGATTATATAATTTTTATTATCCTAATGCTGACCAAATTAGTCATTTTGCATAGTCATTTGCATCTGCAAAATATTGATATGAATCCACTTGATGTGGTTACGGCTGTCGGTTCTATTATGCTTGCCTCTTTTTGGACGATCTTTTTGCCGTATCGTGGACGGATTATTGCTTTGATTGTATTAGATGTATTGTTAACTTTTTTAATTTTTTCAGATCTAGTTTATTTCCGTTACTTTCAAGATTTCATCACGATTCCTGTATTGTTGCAAGCAGGTCAAGTCGACTCGCTTGGAGATAGTATCTGGGAATTGATCTATGTAGAAGATATATGGATGTTTGCGGATTGGATTGCGTTGTTACTTGTTGGGTTATTTTTGCTGGTACGTCGTATACGTAGACGCACTCCGCGATATTATTCATCGAATCGCCAGCATTCCTCTATGTATAATGATCGTTTGTCCAAGCGCTTTTCCAAACGGTTTGTCCAGGGAATGATTGTATTTGTACTTGGTCTGGTATTGACAGTAGGGCCGATCAAATTTGCTACATCTACATGGGCAACAGGACTATTTGTAGGGAACTGGTGGAATATGTCTCTTTACAATGTAACCGGTCTACTTGCTTTTCATGGATATGATGCTTATCGATATGCTGATGATCATTTTGGCCCTCAAGATCAATTGTCGACAGACAAAACAGATGAAGTTAAACAATGGTTCGATGCCAAACAAGCCACTAGATCCAAAGCAGGTGATGATGATCTATTTGGTGCTTATAAAGGTAAAAATGTGATTGTAGTTCAAGGTGAAGCCTTTATGAATTTTGTGATTGGCAAAAGCTACAATGGACAAGAAATCACGCCGAATATTAATCGTTTGATGAAAAAAAGTATGTATTTTAGCCAGTATTATCATCAGACCGGTCAAGGTCGTACATCCGATGCTGATATGGCTTCTAATGCTTCTCTTCATCCGCTACCGACAGGTTCGGTATTTATCCGTTATCCTGATCATGAATTTGATACGTTACCCAAAATACTCAAAAGCAAAGATTACAGTACCAATGTATTTCATGCTTATGAAAGTAGCTTCTGGAATCGGTCAATCATGTATCAAAATATGGGCTACGATACTTTTTACAGTAAGCCTGATTTTACGATCGATGAACCACTTGGCTGGTCTCTTGGCGACAAATCCTTTTTCCGTCAATCGCTTGATAAAATGACAGAGTTGAAACAACCGTTTTACTCTTTTTTGATCACTTTATCCAGCCATCATCCATTTAGCTTGCCTGCTTCTGTCCAAGAATTAGATATGGGCGATCTAAGCGGAACGACATTCGGTGATTATATTCAATCACTTCATTATGTCGATGCCGCATTAGGTGAAATGGAACAAGAAATGAAAGACAATGGATTATGGGATAAAACGATTCTTATGTTCTATGGAGATCATGATAATTCATTAAAAGAAAAAGAACCGATGGAAGAATTCCTAGGTCGTTCTTTATCTGATCTGGATATGGAACAATTAATGAATCAAGTGCCGATGCTTGTTCATTTGCCGGATGATCGTCATGCAGGTACTTATAATGAACCTGCCGGGCAGTTAGATATGACGCCTTCAATTTTGCATTTACTCGGTATTCAAGCGAGCCCTTATTATCTGATGGGTAACGATATGTTCAATCAGAAAGAAGATAAACTTGTTGTCTTACGTACCGGTGCATTTACCGATGGCAAAGTATTCTATATTCCTTCAGCAGATGGCATATTTGAAAATGGTACTGCTTATGATATGAAAACACGTGAAGTGACCGATGTGGAGCAAGCTCGTTCAAGTTATGATGAAGCACAGAAACGACTCAATATATCGGATGAACTCATCACGTACGATCTGATTCGTCAATTTCATGAAGCTAAATCTTCAACATCCAAATAATTTGTTGTGAGTGTATAGTCTATTCGCTCATAGATTCACAACAGATAGATGGTTCAACAAAAAAAGCCTTTGTCGATCTACACATTATCGTGTGATTGACAAAGGCTTTTCTATTTTTATTCCTAATGATTATGCTTGCACAGATGGTTTTTTAATGAATTTAGATGCTTTTTCTAGAACTTCATCTTCTGTAGGTGCACTGACATAGCGACCGTTAATATAAACAAAAGCACGCTTGCCACAAGGCCCACAGTACGATTTACATCCTATTTTAATTTCAGCATCAGGAGCCATTTTTTCCAACTTTGGAATCATCGTTTTCAAGCGAACATGATTGCATTTATCACATACGCGAATATCGTTAGCCATTATACTTTCCCTTCTATAGCGGTCTTAGTGATCGCCATGATTGCCTTTGGAAGGGTTAGTAATAACGAAGCCTTCTTCTGGCAAATATAAATAATCAATCTTGATTCCATCTAACCAGGATTCATTTGGATCTACAGCTACATCAATTTCTTTATCTGTGCTTACTAATTCTTCTGCACCTTCTGGTTGACCTAAATCCATACCATAATGAACATGATCACCATGAGAATTCGTAATAAATACGCGCAATTTTAGACCTTCATTTTCGGGTTTATCCAATTCAGCTTGAATCACTTTCGCTGCATTACGTGTAATTTTGACTTTCATAAGATCAGCTCCTCTTCATCGACTAGCCTGCTATATGCAGGAACCATATTTGGAATATCCGACCATTATATTCTTTTTTGAAAAAGAAATGAACCCAATACTACTTTTTGGGTTTCCTTTACTTCAACATTCATGATCGGTTCAGATACTTATTCCGTAACTTTAACCTATACTATTGTATAGCTCTACTGCGCAATACGCAAGACTAAGAGCGCTTAGAACTGCAAGCGCTCTTTATTTTATTCTACTATAAAAATAGACTTGGAACAGTGAACTATGATGCTATTCACAATTTGAATACTTTACTTAGCGAAGTTTCTTGTGTTCATAGACCATTGCTGTTTTTCGTTCTGCCCGGGTTACGAACCAGTTCATCATTAATAAAGTTACTCCAATATCATCTATAGGCATAAACGGCATTACATCAGGCAACACCCAATACGTTAACACAGGTATAAGAAACAATAATTTTTCTCCTAGAGGTAATTCCCGGGAGGTTAACAAGCTTGGCAGTCTTTTAAATACATGCGCCCATTGTTGTAACGAAAAAAATCGATTCCATTTCACAATCCATCTCTCCCTTTTCTATAACAAACCAATATCTACCGACACTTTTAGCGTCTTGCTCTAGTATTACGGTAAACTAATCAGAAAGTTTCAATTTTCTATAAGAACCAGTTCTAAAATTGCCAATATCTATAGCTCTCCTCACAAAAAAAGGCTTTCTTCGTTATAGTACTCGAAGAAAGCCTTAGTCTATTTTATGATCTTGCATCTACAAACCTATTCTCTCTATCTGTGCTACTTATTACGTTGATTGTGAGACAAGTTTTCCTTTGACAATAAGACGGTATTGACTGGAATGATCAGGGTAGCAAGTAATCAGCGTCACAATCGATTGTCCAGATTCAGGTTGTAGTACTTCGACTTGATCCGGTTCTACAATCTGAATATCGTAGACCTGATAAGCATACTTACCTGTGGATGTCTGTAACTGAAAAGCATCATGCTTATTCAATTCATGCAGACGATTAAAAAACTTGCCATATCGACTGGAACGGTGACCTGCAATAGAATAATTGCTATTAATCTGCCCTGCTTCGCCACCACCACGAATATGCCCTAGAGCAGATTGTAATTGTTCTGGATCAGCGCCTTCTACAATAGCTGCTTCCAGATTCAACTTAGGAACAGTAAGGATTCCCTGTACACGAAGACCATTTACATTTTGACTGATCGTAGATGTTTGCTTATTTGTATTACTTTTGCTTGCCACAGATTGTATCTTAGCTTCTACTTCTCTACCTTGATCCAATCCTGTAGCAAACGTCTGCTTGAGTGAAGCTTGTACTTGATTCGTATGCCAGTTGGAATACAGCGTATAGCCAATCGTCGCTATACCTAGCAATAATAATAACGTTCCACATTTAGCTACAAAATGGGACATTGCTGCTCACCGTCCTTGACGATCAAAGCGTAAAGAACGACGACGAACGATCCATCCGAGTATCACCATCAAGCTACCTAATGTGTAAAGTACTGTAGAATCTGCCCATTCTCCTGTTTTTGGCAAAACAGACAAGGACGGTGTAAACATATTGGTTGTAGCATCTGCGTTGTTAGAATTTACAGTAGCCGCAGTGACGACTCCACGCGCTGGCTGTGAAGAGCGATCTGTAGATAAAGATACCAATTGCGGTACATCGGCAGAAGCTGTAATTACACGATTCGGTTGATTTGTATTGATATTATCGGATGGCAAAGCTATTGCTTCCATATCGTCGATCATTACTGGACTAGGATCAGTAATAGACGTTGTTGTTACAGTAGATGATCCAGTGTTAGTAGGAACAGGGTTAGATGGTGCACTATCACTAGATACATCTACAGGTACACGACTACCATTACTTGCAGATGAAATGCCATTATTTGTACTAGCTGTGCCGCTATTATTGCCAGTGTTTCCATTAGAGTTGCCACTGGTATTGCCTGTATTGTTGTTAGGATTAGAGCCATTATTACTATTTCCACTTGTTGTATCATTATCATTGCTATTATTATTGCCATTTCCGTTATTCCCATTATTTCCTGTATTACCTTCTGTTCCATTACCGTTATTGTTATCTGGTTGTTGTGGAACCGTCGGTGTATTGTTGTCTGGAGTTGTCGTATCTGGATCGTCTGTATTTGGTGTTGGTGTAAATGTTACATTTTCCAATACAGCTACATCGATACCAGGCAATACATTATCCAGTAACCCTACTGAAATAAGAGAAGAACGGTCTGTTTGACCTTCTGCATTTTGCTGACTGCTATTTTCCAAAATAGAAAGGTCTATCGCATCTACAATCAGATCAGTTGTCGCTACTTGCACAACAGCTTGTTGGTTAGTATCTGTGTTGTCGGTAGATGAATTATTGTTATCTAATACGCCTACGTGTAAGTCATCGCCGACTACAGTGTCCGTTCCACTTACTTCTACCACAGCTTCATGGTTAGTATCTGTGTTGTCGGTAGATGAATTAGTGTTGTCTAATACTCCGACATGTAGGTCATCGCCGATAATAGTATCCGTTCCACTTACTTCGACCACAGCTTCGTGGTTGCTATCTGTAGTGTCAGTAGATGAATTAGTGTTGTCTAACACTCCGACATGTAGGTTGTCTCCTACCACAGTGTCAGTTCCACTTACTTCGACCACAGCTTCGTGGTTGGTATCTGTAGTGTCGGTAGATGAATTAGTGTTGTTTAACACTCCTGCATGTAAGTCGTCGCCTACTACGGTGTCCGTTCCACTCACTTCCACTACAGCTTCGTGATTGCTATCTATAGTATAGGTAGACGAATTAGTGTTGTCTAACACTCCGACATGTAAATCATCGCCGATAATAGTATCCGTTCCGCTTACTTCGACTACTGCGTCATGGTTGGTATTTGTAGTGTCGGTAGACGAATTAGTATTGTCTAATACTCCGACATGTAGGTCATCGCCGATAATAGTATCAGTTCCACTTACTTCCACTACGGCTTGGTGGTTGCTATCCGTAGTGTCTGTAGACGAATCGCTGTTATCTAACACACCTACATGTAAGTCGTCTCCGATTACTGTGTCCGTTCCGCTTACTTCGACTACTGCGTCATGGTCATTGGTACTGTTGTTAATGGATTGGTTGTGTTGATCCAATACACCAACATGCAAGTCGTCTGCTACGATACTATCTGTTCCTGTCACATCCACTACAGCTTGATTATCTTGTTGATCATTTGCCGTAGTTGTATGATTTTCTGGCAAAATATCAACGTCTAGTTCATCACCCAATATAGTATCTTCTGTCTGGATACTAATCACTGCATTCGATTCAGCAGTGTCTGTTGAAGATGACGTATTTTTATTTTGCAAAATACCAACCTGAACAGTACTTGAAGAAGATTCGTCGTGCTGAAGATCAACATGTACTAATGCATCACTTGTTGAATCTGCTGATACTGTTCCTTGTGACCATCCCAATACCGCCGCTAGACAACCTGTCGCTACCATTGTTTTCATTGACCATTTCATTGTTAATCGCTCCCTTTAATTTTTTATTTTTTCAAATAAAATAGGGAGCTTGCTGTGGTGGCTGTCCTGGTGGTGCATGTGTCCATTGATTACTGCCATGCTCAGATTGAGCACGATACGTTAAAAGATGGATACGATAATGCTTCCAATTAGCCAAACGATTATTGACAAATACATTTTGCGAATTGGAAGTATTACTATTAGACAATTCTGATACATTCGAAGAACCGGCAACGATTAATCCTTGAATACCTTTAACATCTAGCCAGATGGCTGCTGCTGGAGAAACGGGTTGTGTACCTTGTTCACTTGAAATAGCAGGAATATTCTCTGATTGAGGTTGAACTATTGCTTGAGCTGTAGCAACATCTGTATCTGATACATCAGATACATTCGATACGGTCTCATCCAATGGTACAGCAGTTGTTTTGGATGCAGGATACTGAGGTTTTCCTTTTGGTTGTACTGGCTGTGGGACTACAGGTACATATTGGGTTGTCCCTTTCTGAATTGATGCAATCATAGCTTGTGGATCTTTATCGTTAGACTCATGAATCGGTGAAGATTGTACTGCCTCTGTTGATGGGGACTGGGTTGCTTTATGAACCGATGGGACAGCAGGTAGAGCCGGTTGTAAAGATGGTGTGATTTCCGGATTACCTTGAGTACTATTTTTCTGAGTATGGTGGGTTGTATTGGTGTTCTTAGATGGAGTTGGTGCTATCACATCATCCGGTACCGGAGTAGGTGTAACTTCTACTGGAAGCTGCGGTACAATCGGCGGAAGATGGATCACCGGTACATCTGGAACAACAGGTACTACTTCTGGGATAACGGTTGTCGTTGTATCTACAACAGAAGTCACAGCATCACTAGCAGTTTGAACAGTAGATTCAATAACACCTGTTACTGTATTGGTTGTATTTCCAACTGTATTTTGCACTGTTCCTGTAACATTGTTTACAGTTTGGTCTACAGACGAAGTTACACTACCCAGTACGTCAGAAGATTGTCCTTTTGCTGCTTTATCTACCTCTGTAATAACATCAGCAGGGATATCTACAGCATCTTTGACAACTTTATCTACGTCTGTCGTAACTTGATCTACAGTTGTAGATACTTGAGTTGTAGTATCTGTTACTGTGTTGGCTACATTATCTACTGTTTTGTCGACAGTCTCGGTTGTACCTTTGACGGTGTCTTGTACTACATCTGTAACTGTACTTGTTGTTTTATTTACTATATTACCGACTAGACTTGGTGTTGACTTCGAGGAGTCATTACCAGTGGATGATGTCTGAGTTGAAGACGATTCTGGATCAGGCACTTCTCCATGTGCACGTGCGATATCATGATGAGTAAAATAATATAAAAACAAAGCAATCAATAAAGCTAACACTCGATATTTCATAGGAGCTTTCACCTCCTTTCTATATAAAAATGTTGAGACAACTATGTTTAGACAATTATTACAACAGTTAAGGTTTTAATTACTTATATATTACCCTTTAGGTTACTCATTGATATCCATTTTTATACTTTTTTAGGATTAATATTTATTCTTATCGCATACTTTAAGCATATTGTTATTCGTATTGCGTCTATAGCTGATATCTATATAAAATGCTGGTTAATACGTCAAAACCCCTTTAACGTCTTGAAGGGGTTTTTGGTGATCTAGATAATAAAACCTATGAGTTGTGATATCTTATTTGATTTCTTTTATTTCGTATACGTGTCTGTTGTCACTTCACTATTCCTCAAAAGATCGAAGTCTACATCGTCTCCGAATACTGTATCTGTTCCTGATGCTTGAAGTGCAGAACTTGATTCGCTATCCATATTTTCACACTCTGATTCTTTGTTGTTCAAAATGTTCAGATTCAGATCATCTCCTAGAATACTATCTGTTGCTGAAACATCGATCGCCTGGCTATTTTTTCTTTTTTAAAATAGAACAGTAAAAACAGCTATGAAATAAGGAATGAACTGCACCTCGAAAACCTAAAATACTATCTTTCACGTCATATTCAAACTGCATTTTTTCGACAAAAATCATCAAATAAAATAAAACCCATTGACATACTTGGTTTTAGCTTCTATATTAAATTTTAACATTATAAATTACTTGAAAGCTTTAAAGCGATTATGTACAGGGGGAAAAGAAAATGAAAAAAAGTTCAAAGTTTGCTAGCTTGCTTACATTAATGGTAGTTCTGGTGCTCGCTTTAAGTGCTTGCGGCAACGGTGCAGCTAATAACGATACGGCTGCTACAGGTTCATCTACAGATCAACCACTTAAAGGTAAAAATATCGCTTTGATTATGCGTTTGAACAATGGCACATTTTCCGCTCAATATGTCGATGGTGTAAAAGATCAAGTAGCGAAATACGGCGGTACAGTCACAGTCATTACAGCAGATAATGATCTTAGTAAAATGGCATCTGCTCTTGATGCGGCTGTCAATCAAGGTGAATTTGATGGAATTTTACTAGATCATGGCGATGCAGGAGCACTAACAATGGGTGTGCAAAAAGCAGTCCAAGCCAATATTCCTATCGTTGCATTTGACTCTGCATTAGATGGTGTACAAGGTGTCACTAATCTAGCTCAAAATGATCAAAAAATGGCAGAGTTAACGTTAGACCAACTTGCTAAAGATGCAAATGGTAAAGGCAATATCGTCAAAATCTGGGTAGCTGGCTTCCCTCCTATGGAATCTCGTCAAATTTCATATAAAGCGTTTCAAGCTAAATATCCTGATATTAAAGAAATCGCTGCTTTCGGTACAGCAGACAATGCCCAACTAGATGCACAGACTCAGATGGAAGCTATTTTAAAACAATATCCGAACAAAGGTGATATTACAGCAGTCTGGGCAGCATGGGACGAATTTGCTAAAGGAGCAAGTAATGCGATTAAGCAAGCTGGACGCGATGAGATCAAAGTATACGGTATTGATCTTAGTGATGAAGACTTAGCATTGATTCAAGATAAAAATAGTCCATGGATCGCTTCTGCTGCTGTAGATCCAACAACGATCGGACGTGTACAAGTTCGTTATTTGTACCAAAAATTCGATGGAAATACAAAAGATGAAAAAGTAGAATTGGAACCTGTCTATGTACAGCGTGATGATCTACCAAAAGATAAAAAAGTAACAACAGCCGACCTGAATGAATATGTAAAAGGCTGGGGTGAAAGTGATCAAGGCAATACAGACAACCTAAAAGCACTTGAAAAATCTGTTGCTGGGAAATAATTAAATATACTTATTTCTACTTCACAGTAGACTCCAATTCCGGCGGTTTCTTAGGAGACCGATCCGGATTTTGTCTATATGGATAACGATTAAGAAAGGAAGAATCCGATGACTACTTCGATCGAACCATCATCTAGCAGTCTGGTGATGAGCGGAATCTACAAATCATTTGCTAATGTGCCTGCATTAACTGATGTTGAATTTACAGTGGGTAGCGGCGAGATTCATGCTCTACTCGGTGCTAATGGTGCTGGCAAAAGCACACTAATGAAAATTTTGTCCGGCGCTTATACAGCAGATCAGGGTCAGATTGTGATTAATGGTCAGCAAGTTCATATTGATTCCCCAGCCGCCGCCAAGCAAGCCGGTATTCAGTGTGTGTATCAAGAAGTGGATACTTCGCTTATTCCGCAGTTGTCGGTAGCCGAAAATATTTTATTAAGTCGTCTAACTTCTTCTCAAGGTAGTCCGATTCTGCATTGGAAATCGATATACCGACAAGCTGAAGATATTTTACAAAAACTTGGATTTGCTATTTCAGCCCGTCAGCCTGTGAGCGAATTATCGTTAGCCGAAAAGCAGTTAGTATTGATTGCACGTATTATGGCAGAACAAGCCAAATTCGTTATTTTCGATGAACCGACAGCTCCACTTAGTATGGAAGAAGCAGAGCGCTTATTTACTATTATGGAAGACCTCAAAGCACAAGGGATTGGCGTTATTTTTATCTCTCATCGATTACCTGAAATTTTCAGAGTGTGCGATAAGATTACAGTGATGCGTGATGGCAAAAAAGTAAGTACTGTTCTTACAGCAGAGACAAATGCTAATGAAGTGGTACACTCTATGCTTGGTAGAGCTTTTGCAGAAGAATATCCCAAAACATTTGTACCGATTGGTGAACCTTTACTAACCGTATCTGATCTTGCGGCAGGTCGCTATGTCCAAGGGGTTGATCTTGATGTTCGGCACGGTGAAGTGGTTGCTGTAGTGGGATTAGTCGGAGCAGGCAAAACAGAATTGTCTAAACTCTTATTCGGAGCAGATCAACCGGAACGAGGATCGATTCAATTAAATGGTCGTGCTATTCATTCCAAAACTCCTTATCATGCAGTCAGCTCTGGCATTGTACTTGTTCCTGAAGAACGTCGCAAAGAAGGTATTCTGGTCAAAGAATCGGTATTGCATAATTTAAGCTTGCCTGTATTAAAAAAAATTACGAATCTTGGTATGGTATCCAAATCAGCCGAAAAACAGCACGGGGATCAATTGATTCAATCGCTAGGTATCAAAACATCGTCTGACCAGCAATTAACAGGCTATCTTAGCGGAGGGAATCAGCAAAAAGTAGCGATCGGAAAATGGATGCAGACCGATGCTGAACTTTTTATATTAGATGAACCGACCAAAGGGGTCGATATTGGTGCCAAACGTGATATTTTCAAAGTAATCGGAGAATTAGCGGCTCAAGGAAAAGGAATACTCTATCTCACATGTGAATTTGAAGAAGCGATCGGGCTGGCTGATCGTATTCTCGTGATGTGTGACGGTAAAATCATGAAATCTTTTGCTTATGGAGAAGCTTCACAACAAGAATTGTTATACTATGCCAGCGCTGGCCGGGAGGAACTTGTATGAACCACAAAATCGCTCAGTTTTCGTATCGTTATGGAGCTTTAATTTTTATCGGATTGGTATTACTATTTTTCTCTATTTATAATCAACACTTCTTCACATATAACAATATAAGCGATATTTTACGTTCGATCTCGATTGTTACATTTGTAGCGATAGGCATTACGATCTCACTTACGGTTGATGGATTCGATCTTTCTGCTGGATCGACAGTATCGCTGACTACGGTTGTAGTGGCGGCAATGATGGTCTGGCACCAGATGCCGTTGATTTTAGTATTGATTGTGCCGTTGATTATTGGTGCTCTAGTAGGCTTATTGAATTCCTTTTTAATTGTCAAAATTCGTATTCCTGATCTACTGGCAACGTTAGCTGTAATGTATATCGTCAGCGGGATTCATCGAACGTATACCAAAGGCTACTCGATCTACAACAATATGCAATTTCAAGATGGAACCAAAGCGCCCGGGGTAATGTTGGATTCGTTTCTCTGGATTGGTCAGGGTAAATTGTTGGGCGTTCCTTTTCCAGTTATTCTAATGCTGGTTGCCGTAATTGGTATGCACTTATTTTTCAAATATACACGTGGTGGACGGCAAATGATTATGACAGGTAGCAATGAAGAAGCGGCTCGCTTATCTGGATTGCGGGTGAATCGTGTACGTACTCTTGCTTATGTGGCTTCCGGTGTGTTTGCAGCGGTAGGCGGGATTCTGTTTGCAGCTCGTGTAGGTTCCGGCCAGATTGATGCAGGATCATCGATGCAAATGGATGCGCTAGCGGCTGTTTTTGTCGGCTATTCTGTATTCGGTGCAGGTCGCCCGAATGTAATTGGTACTTTTTTCGGTGCTGTATTAATGGGCGTACTGGTTAATGGTATGACTATGCTTCATGTGCAGTATTACACAACAGATATTATCAAAGGAGCAGTACTTGTTCTCGCTTTGGCAGTAACTTTTGTTCATCGTAAACGGCAAAAAGTATAAGATTTCTTTTTTTATAAATGATCAATTAGCATTGTACTAAGTCAAATCTTTTCTATGAGGAGGATATACAGGATGACTCGTTCTGAACCATCATATGAAGCACTAACAGAAACAACCGCAATCGCCCTTGCCAAAACATTAGAACTTTTCAGCCCAGATGCTGATCTTATCTGTCATGAGATTGGTGATGGTAATCTGAATATGGTTTTTCGGATCACCGAACCTGCGGCTAAGCGTGGCATTATTATTAAGCAAGCTCTTCCTTATGTACGTGTGATTGGTGAAGGATGGCCTTTGACACTGAATCGGGCTGTAATTGAAAGTGAAGCGTTACGACATTTTGCCAAACATGTTCCTCAATATGTACCTGAAATTTATTATACTGATCCTACTTATGCTATTACAGTGATGGAAGACTTGTCTCATCTCACGATTGTACGTACTGGATTAGCTAGCGGCTCTACTTATCCACTGCTGTCTACACATATTGGTGAATTTTTGGCAAAGACTCTGTTTGCAACTTCAGATTTTGGTATGGGTCCGCAAGAGAAGCGCGAACTTGCACTACAATTTCATAATCCTGAATTGTGTAAAATTACAGAAAACTTTGTATTTACGTATCCTCTATTCGACCATGAGACAAATGATGTAGAACCTATACTGCGCCCCATTGCTGAACAGATATGGGGAGATCAATCCCTTTTACTTGAGGCGGCAAAGTTAAAGCAGACATTTATCACTCATGCGGAAGCATTGTTACATGGTGATCTGCATACAGGAAGTATTTTCGCTAGTGACGAAGAAACGAAAGTGATCGATCCTGAATTTGCTTTTTACGGGCCGATTGGATTCGATATTGGGCTCTTTATAGCCAATACATTATTGTCTGCGCTCGCTCGTGAAGAAGATGGACGGGATGCTCTTTTATTCCATATCACCAATGTATGGGATGTATTTGTAGGCACCTTTTCTACTCTATGGCAACAGAACAATGTAGAAGATTTTGCATCTATCGAAGGTTATCTGGAATATCAGTTACAGCATATATTTGAAGATGCTGTGGGATTTGCTGGAAGTGAAATAATCCGCCGCATTTTCGGGTTGGCTCATGCACGGGATATCGAAGCGATTATAGAAGATGCTCATAGACTCACTGTTAAGCGCAATGCAGCGGCACTAGGACGTGACTTTATCGTCAACCGCTCTTTATACCAAAGCCCTGCACAACTCGTACAGGCGCTACAACAGGTCGTTACAGGAGCATCTATCGTCCATCCCTCATTGTAATAGACCAATGAACTTGTTTATTCAGATAAATGATACCTGCTCATCATAGGGATAAGCGCTTAATCCTATTCTTTAATCATATGTAATTCAATTCAAAATATAATCAAAAAAGCTACCTTCAACTTATACAACATGAAGGTAGCTTTTTTATGTACTTATTGCAAATAGAATCATCCATTTACATCATTCGCGAGACTTGCCATAGTACTGGAGTAAGCTTGATCTGCTCTCCTAACCATTGACGGGCAATCTGTTGAAAAATCTCCGCAGTCCCACTACAGAAAAATTCATGTACAGGTAGATCTTCTGTAAGAGCAAGTTTTCCTTTATTGTACAAAATGGTACTGATCTCACGCGCAGTTTCTTCGGCTGAATTGATCAATTTCACATCAGGTCCGACTGCTGCTTGAATCGCTTCGGTCAGAAACGGATAATGCGTACAGCCTAGAATCAGACAATCAATAGGATAACTGCGCACAGGTGCTAACACTTGCTGAGCTACCTCATAAGCTTCCTGATCCAAAAACACTCCACGCTCTACCAACGGTACGAAATCAGGACAAGCCTGACTATACACTTGTACAAAAGGTGATAATTGCTTCAACGCTGCTGAATATGCTCCACTGTTAATCGTTCCTAATGTCCCGATTACACCGATAAAGCCTGTTTTGGTCGCGCTAATCGCAGCTCGTGAGCCTGGATGTATAACACCAATCACCGGTATAGATACCTGTGAACTGATATGTTCCAATGCTGCTGCCGTTGCGGTGTTACAAGCAATCACAATCATCTTCGGCTGAAAGGTCATCAAATAATTCACAATTTGCTCGGTGAATTCTTTCACTTCTTCTAGAGAACGAGGCCCATAAGGTGCACGTGCTGTATCTCCAAAATAAATAATTTTTTCGCGTGGTAGTTGTCGCATCACTTCTTTAGCAACAGTTAATCCTCCCACACCTGAGTCGAATATAGCTATCGGTTGTTGCACGTACATATCGCTTCCTTTTCGTAAACTGTACCTATTATACCGTATACACAATTAGTAGCAAGTGAAAGATGTAACGTTTGTTTAGACGCTATAATTTCCTTTAGTTTGTGGACCTGGTTGATCCGCTTGTTCTGCTTTGAGAGCAGCTAGTTCTACTTTCACTTCTGCTGTTGCGATATTGATCTGTTCTTTCCAATCTTTGACTACGCCTACCACTTCTCTGCTCAGTTCTGCCAATTCACGACCTTTTGCTCCTGCAATACGAGCATTGGTGGAAATATCTGAACGCAGTTCACGACCGCCTTTAGGAGCTAGCAAAAGTGCTGTCGATCCTCCTACTAATAGTCCTGTCAAAATACCACATGTTAAACTTTTCGATTTGTTATGATTTGGCATCGTTATCTCTCCTTCGTTTCACTTATCTTTTCTATATGTGTATTACCCACACACCGCTTAAAAATCCCACCTGTCGATAGATCATCATCAGATAAATCAAAAAGCAGACCGATAATCGATCTGCTTTTACTCTGAACCTGC
Organism: Paenibacillus sp. PsM32; assembly: GCF_030433815.1. Classification (NCBI taxonomy): domain Bacteria; kingdom Bacillati; phylum Bacillota; class Bacilli; order Caryophanales; family Paenibacillaceae; genus Paenibacillus; species Paenibacillus sp. PsM32. The sequence goes on from NZ_JARUWY010000001.1 coordinate 351,295, forward strand.
TGCTGAATTGGATGGAAATTGAATCTGATATACGCAACAATGTCCACCTTTGGCGATACATTCAGTTCGCTTTACATCTGCTTGTAGTAATTGTTCAAATAACTGTTGCTCACACTGACAAGCAATATCATAGCGATTCGCAATCTGATTGATCGGACAGTTATATTCATAAATCGTATACTGATCCTCACTTTTTTGCTCATAACGTGCCATATATCCACCATGATGCTGAATATCAGTCAAAGCAGCTACTCGTTCTTTGTGATCTTGAGTATCTGCAATACTTTGATAACGAGATAACAATTTCTGCTTACGTCCTTCAAATAATACAGCCACTGCGTCTTCATCCAACTCACTTAACAGATCTAACGCTAGTTGATGATAATTATGAGGAAAATGTTCTTCCGCACGTTCACTTAGCCGAAAGCGCAAAAACGGTCTACCTGTTGGAATACGCACCGTTTCGGTAATCAATAATCCTTCTTGATCTAACGTATGAATATGACGTCTGACCGCCATCTCTGTAATATTCAATTCCCGTGCTAGCTCAGATACACTGAAAGGTCCTTGTGTTTTGAGCATAATCATAATACTGCGCCGGGTCGATGGTTCCTGATGGGACTTCATCGTATGACCCCCTTGCTCTAAATTGAAATAAAAATGACCCGATCCGCTTTGTCAGCGAAAAGGGTCACATTATCCCTTTGTGGATTAACGCTATTGTAGCGTATCCACTCAGCGATGTAAATTCCAAAGCATTCATTTCAAACAAGATATTTACTATAATAGGGTAGCTTATGTAGACGTCGAAGTACCTGATGCTCTGTCTACATTTATCACTGTTAACGAATCTAATTCTTGATCTAGATACGTATAAATCCGTTGACCGAATTCTTTTAATACTTCTACTAGAGGAGTAGTCAGCGGATGAAGTTCAGTGCGATTCCAATCATAATACTCTTGTACTAACGGACGACGCAGACGCACCAGTGCTGTCAACATTTCGCCCATCGGTTGATCGATTACTTTTTCATCACGCATAATATCTACGATATCGTCATAACTACTAGCATCTCGCATAATAAAGCCATCAATTAAATAACTGCCGATATCTGTTACACATTCAATCGCTAAATGAAGTGCCCGCTCTTGAACAAAACCAGAAATAAGACTGTTATCCCAATCCGTAGACACTTGTTGTAATGCTTCACATACATCTTCTAAGGCTACAATTCTTCGTTCAATCTGTTCACGGTTTATATAGTACAAAAGAGTCACACCGCCTTAGTATTCGTAGTCTGCTGCTATTGAACTTTCTCTCACACTATTCATGTATTCAATGATTTTCACATGTTCTGGATGTACTTGATACGCTTGTAAGCCTTCTAATGTCTCAAATGTAGCTGTTAACGCCACATCATAAGAACGTTCTGTACGCAAAATGTCTGCCCCGATTTCCAAAGCAATCAGTGAATCCACTTTTCCTTCCAAACTTCTTAATTTGGCTACGGTTTCATTCACGACTTCAGTTGTAGGATTTTTCAACTTAAATAAGACAATGTGTTTGATCATAACAGAATAGCTCCTTTATATAGACAATAAGTTTCTTTCTTATCGTATCATAAATGATGAATAGATGCGCTGATAAAAAAAGCTGACACTCTTAAAGAGTATCAGCTTTTTCGTTATGCTATATAGTACGCATTGTACAGATAGATGCAACTATTATTCTTTACCTACTTCTGGAACTTCTTCGCCTTCATCATTTGTAGAAGCATCCGTAGTTTCAGCTTCTTCAGCAGTTGTAGGCTCAAGATCTTCTTCAGCTACACGAGGTACGATAACAGAAGCGATGATCTCTTCTTCACTTGATACCAATGTAACGCCAGAAGGCAATTTAACATCGCCAGCAGTTACTCTGTCGCCGATTTCCAATGCGGAAATATCAACTTCAAGGCTACTTGGCAAGTTTTTAGCCAAACCGCTTACTTCTAATTCTGTTGCTTGGTGTTGTAACACACCACCAGATTTAGTACCGATTGCTTCACCATGGAAGTCAATTGGCATTGTTACATGAATTGGTTTAGTATCGGAAACTTGCATAAAGTCAGCATGCAAGATGCGACCGTCTACACGTTGTACATCTTTAATAAGAACTTGTACTTCTTTTCCACCTTCTACAGCAAGTGAGAACATTTCTGCTCCACCACGTTTAACGTGAGCTAGAAGTTGTTTGGAATCTACATGTACAGGAACACTGCCCAAATCCGGGCCATATACTACACCTGGAACGCGTCCTTTTAGACGAAGTTCACGCATTTCAGAACGTTTTGAACTTTCTCTTTTTGTTGCTGTAAGTTTTTCATGACTTGTACTCATAAGTATTGGCCTCCTAATAATATAAAACGATTGTATGTTAGTTTTTTAATGTTGCAACCAATTTAGTAAGCAAATTGGCTATCGTCTTATTTAATACCCCATTACACAACAAATGTATCAGAAATGGATTTATTTTTTTCAAATAACAACCTGTATGTTCATCGATATCCTTCCAAAAGTGAGTGATATCAAGGAAAAAGCAGACTTCTGTCTATACGCAAAAATATCTGGTTTTTTTCTCCAATCTTATGTGTATTTTATAAATGATAACGATATATCTTCCAAAAAAAGGATATGTAAGTCACTTTTTTATCTTATTTTATACGCTTCAAATAGCAATGACTTCTATTAAAATAAAGCAGATAGTTGTGATCCATCTTACTGATTTGGATAAGTAAATATGCTTATAATTATTCTTATTTGATAAATATTCTTAAATGGTCAAAAATAGTGACCATGTCAGCTTGAAACGAGCGTCTGGGTGTTGTAGGATGTTGAAAGGACACTAAACCTAATATCAAGAAAAAATAGATTAATCGGAGGAAATATGCCTAATCAACCAGAACGACACTTTATAGAGGCGTGGTCTCTGATCAACCGTAAGTACCTCGGCAAAGGAGTGCGAGTTAAGCGATTCCGCAGACCAACACGTTGTCAAATCCGCAATCGAGTATTGCTCGCTGTGCTCATGGTCAATGATATCAAACTATCTGAGCTTGCAGAACGGTTATCGGTTTCATCACGAAGCGTAAGCGCTTGGGTCTATGAAGGCCGCCTCCCTGGCAAAGCCAATCTTGAAAAAGTATGCCGGGAATTGGGATACCCGCACCACATTTTGTTTAACCAGCAGGTGATCAATAATAGCCCTGTGATTTGCCAGCAAGAACCATCTCGCTTTATGAAAAGAACGATTACTCGTTCACCGGTACGTAATCACATTTTGACAGGCTTATGTATGGTACATGATCTATCAGTAACCGATGTTAGCCATTGGATTGGTGTTCATCCAGGTACTTTCCGTAAATGGTTACATCAAGCTACACTGCCTTCACCAGCATTTCAAGAAAAAACAGAACAATTTTTCCGTATTCCCAAATCCGTCTTATTCGCTGACTGTGTATTGGGCGAAGATGAGAAATCTCAAGCGTAATTTAGCATATTCACATTGAATGTATAGGTACAACCAAATAAGCAGCACAAAAACTCCGCTTTCCCACGATATCTAGTGAGAAGCGGAGTTTTTATTATGTCTGTTCTATAGACATGTCCCCTATTGAACTATAAATAACGATTATCCGTAAAAGTAATCATAGAAATTCGCAAATAATTCCGCTCCCAGAATCGGTTCAATCGCAGTCTTGAGCTGTTCTTCAAACGCTGGTAGCACTACACTATCATCATCTGTTATTTCAAAAATCTCAAATGATCCGTATACAACCTCAATAAGTAAGCTCATCGCTACAAAAAAATCTGCCAGTGTAGGTGCAATTAGAAAAGGCTCGCCTGCATCATACCCTGCATATACAGGCGTCCCCTCTTCACTGGTTGCGACGATAATAGGATTACCTTTGCCCAGATCATCTGCAATAATCACAAAGTCTGCACGCCATGTATCGCTTTCTGTAAAAGGCTCTGACATGCCTACCCAGCGATAACCAATCAATGCTTGTTGCAACTGATCGATAGACCAGAATATAATCGGAGAAAATCCAGTCTCAACCAGTACATCAGACGGTTCATAATGACTTAGATAATAATCCAGTTCAGGTGAACTTGGAATGATATCCGGCCATTGGTGCTGCAATGTATCCGGTGATACAGGTGTATATTGCCCGCTAATTTTATATTGATGATGAGTCTGTACCCATTGTGATAATGCTTGTTCTAATGATTTCATACGTACACTCCTAATTACAATCTAGCTTATCTAGAGATCTTCACTGATCCAGACAGTTATGTGGGTATTACAGCAGGAGATGATGTGGATTCACGAATAATCAGCTCAGGGGTATGTATCTTTTCGCCTAAGCCCCGTTGTTCTCCATCTAACATTTGCAAAATCATTTCTGCTGCCGCTGTTCCCAATGCATGCTTGGGGTGACTAAGTGTTGTTAGCTTCACTTCTGTAGCTGTAGCTAGAAAAGAATCGTCAAATCCGACTAACGATAGATCATTCGGTACCGAAAGACCAGCTTCTCGCACGACTTGAAGCAGATTAATAGCTAATTCGTCATTATATAGTACCCATCCAGTTGCACGCTCTTGAGCAGATTGCTTAATAAGCTGTTGGGCTTGTTGAATCGGTGCAGTGCTTTTGTCATCTGTAGTATACGTAAAAATCAATGACGGTTGTAAAGCAATCCCATGCTTGCGATGTGCCGCAACGAATCCTTTCATACGACGTACGCCTTGCATATCATCTGTTTTGAAAAAGCCAGCAATCCGTTGATGTCCCAGTTCTATCAGATGTTGAGCCGCCAAAAATCCTCCACGCTCATCATCCATTCGTAGACATGCGGAATCCATTTCTTCATAACTCGCATTAATCATCAGATAAGGTATTGAACGATTTTCAATAGTAAGAAAATAATTGAGATTAGCACTGCGTTCTCCACTTCGAGTAGGTTCTACAATCAAAGCCGCAGGAGACTGATTGAGCATCATTTCAAGGCACTCGCGCTCTTTGGTTGGATCATTCTCTGTACTCGCTAGCAGTAGACGATATCCTTCGCTACGTAGTCTCGTTTCGATACCTTGCACAATTTGTGGGAAAATATAATCCGAAATATACGTAGTAATCACACCTACCGTTTTGTTGTCATCGACTGATTTGACAGCAGGATCAGCAACAAATGTCCCTTTGCCTTGCATCCGGTTCAACCAGCCTTCTCGCACCAATTCCCCTAAAGCCTGACGTACCGTTTGTCGACTGACACTGAATTGATCAGCAATCTCATGTTCCGAAGGCAATCGGCTACCTGGTAATAATTTGGATGAATGAATCCACGATAATATTTCATCTCGAACTTGTCTGTATTTTGCGGCCATAATTCCTCCGAACGATTGATAAAGATATAAGATATTTTATTTTACCATAAACACAACTGATTAGATCAATTGATGTTCATTCATATATTTTAACCCTGTATAGCGGTTACGTAGCGTGTGAGCAGAATGTAGAGCCAGTTCTAACCATTCGGCTGGCATTTCTAATTGTTCGTATTCACTTGGGCCACCTACTGCGGATAACCACTGCTTCATCTGTGCGCTGGTTGGGATATCTTTGTAAGCGGCAAAAGCTTGAACTTCTGGATGATCGATTGCTAATTGACGATAATGATCGGCTAGAAGTGCTGATGCTACTCCTACTTTGGCTCCATGTAAAATTTGTCTGTGTCCACCTTTGATCAATTCCATTTCCCAGCGATGAGAAATATGATGTTCTCCGCCTGATGCTGAGCGCGAATGATCAGCGATCAACATAGCTATTCCAGAAGCAAGTAGTGAATACATAACCGTATAGATACCTTCTGCACTACCTGAAGCAATCAAGTCTACTTTTTCAATACATTGATGAAGCGCTTCTTCTGTAATATCGTATACCAACTGATTATAAGGTTCTTGTCCAAGATCACGGGATACTTTCCAATCTGCTAATGAAGTGCATTTGCCTAACATATCACCAAATCCTGCGGCGGTTAATGTTTGCGGAGCATTGATCAAAATATTAATGTCTGCAAAAATAGCTTCTGGTGCTTTGGCTTGAAATGTTTCTTTGGTTCCATTCACAATAAGTGGTGCGCCAGCAGACGTAAATCCATCTACCGAAGCCGCAGTAGGAACAGACAAAAATGGCTTATTCATTTTGTGACTGACAATTCGCACAACATCATGAATCGTTCCTGAACCAATCGCTACAATTGCATCGGTCTGAGGAGTAACAGCTAACAACAATTGTACAATTGTCGCTTCATCCGCAATTACATCGCCTACTTTATTTTCACGTAACTCTAATTCTGTAATACCTACCTCAATACTTTGCAGTAAATCTATCGTTTGCCGACCTGCTGCTTCATACGTGAATTTATCATACACAACCATAATATGCTGATAACGCTCGGTATGGATATATGAGGGTAATTTGCGAATAGCTCCTGCTTCTAATTCAATATGAATCCCTATCGTCTCAAAAGATTGATTACCTGCAATTAAAGCTGACTTTTGATTCCAGATCGTAATTTGCTCGTTAATAGATAATGATGGCTGCTTCATGTTGTCATCCCCTTTTGTATAATCAAGATACCGCTTACAATATTTTTCAACTTGTACATAACATTTATTAAATTATGCGCTTTTACATCTAACTTGTACATACATTTTAGAAAAATTTTGTAGTTATGTCTATCTTTTAAAATCATTTCGGTTGTGCTAAACAAAAAAAGACATCTTATTATAGATATCTTTTTTGTTTAACCTGTTTAAGTAGGATCTACTTTTACATAAACCATATCCAGCGCCCGACTAACAATACTAAAATCATCACTGTTCCACATTGTAGCGAAGTTCGTAATGACAACCATAATAATTGCTGATGTGTCTGTAAGTTGCGCTTATTTTTCATATGCTGGTACATACGACATAACGGAATAGCTGTTAATAGAGCAAGAATACCGTAGATCGGCAATCCACCGACAAGTACACAGAGTAAAATACTGCACAAAGCCAGACATAATAAGAAAATCGAAAAGCGAAACGATTTTCGTTCTCCCCATACCACGACCAATGTACGTTTACCAACCTGTTTGTCTGTTTTCCAGTGTAAAAAGTGATGATTGAAAAAGGTCAGTGTCGTTAGCAATCCCATAGGCAATGATAAAAAGAACAACCGTATATCAAAATGACCTGTCTGCACATAATAAGCACCCATCACCGGGAACACGCCAAAACATAATACATGCGCCAGTTCACTACTGCCTTTACCAATATATCCATATTTGATCGGGGGAACGACATAAAATAAAGCCAGTAATCCGCCAATTCCTCCGAGCAATAACACGCCCCATCCACTTAAAAAGTATAATGTTAACGCGCAGACGATTGTTATAGCGAGCATACTCCATGTTACTTTTGCAAATGTTTGTTCACTCCATTTACCAGTCGTCAGATATCCTGAATCTGTCGAAATCGATTCTTCGGATTGATAAGCTGCAACATCGACACCACTGCGATAATCCCATAGATCATTAATCATCATCGAAAAAATATGTATTGCACTTGAACCAATCAATGTTAAAAGGAAAATCAGTACGCTAAATTGATCATTCCATATCCATGCTGCTAAAGCTCCCTGCACTACACAAATCGCCATCAAAGGCACAAAATGCAACCGCGAAGCCTGGCTAAACTCTACCCATTTACTCATTATGTTCCACCTTTGTATTAGATTCATCTTTTTGTTGGTTTGCTTGGAATCAGATAATCTTCATTAACCGTATGTATAACTTTCAAACGCGTATCTATTTTAGATGTAGAGATCAGAATCAATAGATGATGATGCCAACGTATACTAAAAAAAGCGTATCACCTATAAACAGGCAATACGCTTTTATTTACATATCTATTCTATCTAATTAGGATTAACCAATCGTACGAGTTAAAATATCTATAATTTCTTGTTTGCTCTGAGCGTTAATCAATTCAGCCCGAAATTCTTCATGAATTAATTTGCGAGAAAGAGCTACCAGAATCTGCAAATGTTCATTTCCTGCATTGGCTTCAGGTACACCGATCATAAATGCAATCTGAGCAGGCTGATCATCTAAAGATTCCCAATCAAGCGGTTCTGCAAAGCGTGAGAAAGCTAATGCTGCTTTGGCAACCCCTGATGACTTGCCGTGAGGAATAGCGACGCCAAAACCAATACCTGTTGAACTTTGTTGTTCACGTGCCATAACCGCATTAACATAAGCTGCTTCGTCCGTAACTGCTCCAGAAGCTTTCATACCCGCTGCCATTTGTTGAATCGCTTCTTCACGTGTTGTTGCTGTAGAAGGTAAAAATATACTTTCTGTGCTTAATAGTTCGCTGATATTCATGGGTAGTGTCACTCCTTCTAATAGTCATCATCTTATAGTGAACTGGTAGAACCTAACTGTAAATCTTGAAAATATGGACAGCGACCGGAAAAATCATCGTTCCGGTCGCTTGTAGTGAATTATAATTACTTATAATTTAGCAGGTGCTTTGCGTTTAAGCAACAAGACCATCAACGCTGTAACGACAGTACCAATAACAATAGACAATACATACTGTGGCAAATGATCGATTGCATTCGGGATAAAGAGAACGAATACACCACCATGAGGAGCATGTAGACCTGCACCGAAGTACATTGATAATGCACCAGCTACAGCCGAACCTACCATAAAGGAAGGAATAACACGAATCGGATCAGCCGCACCGAACGGAATAGCACCTTCGGTAATAAACGATAGCCCCAGGATCGAAGCCACTTTACCAGCTTCACGCTCTTCTTTGGTAAAGCGATTTTTAGCAATAACAGTTGCTAACCAAATACCAAGTGGTGGAGTCATACCTGCTGCCATAACAGCCGCCATCGGCGTATAAAGAGAAGCACCTAGCAATCCTACTGCAAACGTATAAGCGGTTTTGTTGAAAGGACCACCCATATCGAGTGCCATCATTGCACCAAGAATAGCTCCTAGAATAATAGCATTTCCTGCACCCATATTCGTCAACCAAGCTGTCAAACCTGTCAACAACCATTCAATCGGTTGACCGATAACATAGACCATCAATAGACCAATAGCAAGTACAGACAAGACAGGAACGATTAGAATAGGTTTGAGACCTTCAAAGTTTTTAGGCATTTTGATTGTTTTGATCAAGTAATGTGCAATATAACCAGCTACAAAACCTGCGATAATACCACCGATAAATCCAGCGCCCATATCTTTAGCAAGTACACCGCCTACCAAACCAGGTGCAAGTCCGGGTTTACCAGCGATAGAGAATGAAATGAATCCAGATAATACGATAACCATCAGTCCCATTGAAGCGCCACCAATTGTGGATAACGCAGCTCCGAACGAACCCTCTACTTGATCGACTCCGCCTTTAGTGAAAGCGAATAAGAATGAGAATGCGATAATCAGACCACCTGCAATAACAAGCGGTAACATATTGGATACACCATTCATTAAATGTTTGTAGAACATATTAGGCTTACGACCTGCATTTTCTTCAGGTGTAGCTGTTGGTGAAGCAGCAAGACCACTGGAAGCTTCTTTAGCTAATGCACGATCGATTAATTCTCCTGGAACTTTGATCCCTTGTGCAACTGCTACACGAATAACAGGTTTGCCTGCAAAGCGATCTTCATCTACATCTGTATCAGCAGCGATAATAATAGCATGTGCTTCAGCGATTTCTTGAGCGGTTAGACCATTCTCGACTCCAACTGCACCACGAGTTTCTACTTTGATCGGTACACCTTTTTGATCTGCAGCTTTTTGCAATGACTCAGCAGCCATGTACGTGTGAGCAATACCGGTTGGACAAGCGGTAACAGCCAATAATTTTTTCATGGTAATATCCCCTTATAATGAGTAATGGTCTAACCTTTATCGCCTTTATTAAAACGCTTTCAAATTCATCATGATGTATCATGTATTTCTGATCCCAACGTGTAGTTAAGCGATCGTCACACCTATACCTAGCTTTTTCAGTTGATGAATAATATGAAGCGGTACTCCAGCATCCATAATACAATGGTCAATCTCTGATACGTCTGCAAATTTGGCATAAGCGATATTACCAATCTTGCTATGATCTGCTAATAAAATAACTTGCTTAGCAATATCAATCATTTTGCGCTTAATAGCAGCTTCTGTCAGATTAGGGGTGGTTATACCTTCTTTGAGATCCAGACCGTTTGTTGCAATAAAAGCTTTGTCTACACGTACCATATCCAGTGAACGTTCTGCTATCGGCCCAACAAATGCTAGTGTGTCTGGCCTTAACAATCCGCCAATAATAGACAATTCAATATTCCGACAATCTCGAAGTTCGCTAAGAACAATGACCGAGTTCGTGATCACTCGAATACCGGACATATGCTTTAATTCTTTTGCTAATGGAAGAGTTGTCGTTCCCGAGTCAAGCAAGATCGTATCACCTTGATGGATCATCTCTACCGCTCGCTTCGCAATGCGCTCTTTCTCTTCTCGAAAAGAATCTTCTTTGTCCACCATATTGGGTTCAAAATTAACACTTTGCAGTGATACGGCTCCCCCGTGTGTCCTTTTCAATCGCCTTGCATCTTCTAACTCTTTGAGATCCCGACGAACTGTTGAATCTGATACTCCAAAAGCTTCCCCTAGTTCTTGAACAGATGCCCGGTGATTCTCTTGTAAATATTGAACCATTTTATGCTTTCGTTCTTCTTCAAAAAGCATGGGACATTCCACCTGTCTACATATGTTAGCTAATAATGACGTTGAACATGTTCTCATGATCGATGATGATCGTTTACTGATTTTTTTCGACAATTTTCGTGATCGTTTGTGATTAATCTTGATTGATTTTGATTATAACAGCGTTTTCATAGACTGTAAATAGATTTTTATAATTCTTTTGAACTATTTAATATACTAGGAGTTATAGATTATATATCGTCATTATCTTGCCTAATATTTACATTTATTTGCATGAATTCGCTCATTTTCTTTATTTATTTTTATGAAATGGTCATACAATACAAAATTCGACATTTAAATGTGTTACTTTTGCAAAATGATACCAAAAAAACCTCTGTGAGAAGAACATTAGCTATATCCAATCAGCTTGATCTTCACACAGAGGTTTTGAGTATTATCTTTTATTATTTAGCTACAAGTACTTTTTTCCATATTCCTAAAATCAAACCAGAAATAACAGCGCCAATAGCAACAGCTAATAAGAATAATAAAGCATGATTAGCAAGAGCTGCTACGAAAATCCCACCATGAGGTGCAGGAATATTAATTCCCCAGAATTGCGTCAAGCCCCCTGCAACTGCAGAACCGATAATACAAGACGTTAGAATACGTAATGGATCCGCTGCTGCAAAAGGAATCGCACCTTCGGTTATAAAGGATAATCCAAGTACATAGTTAGTTAGACCAGACTTACGTTCTTGCTCTGTAAATTTGTTTTTGAAGAATGTAGTAGCCAAAGCAATCGCAAGTGGAGGAACCATACCGCCTGCCATAACAGCCGCCATCATTGTACCATTTACATTACCACTTGATGTAAATACACCGATCGCAAACGCATAAGCGGCTTTGTTAAATGGCCCACCCATATCGATTGACATCATTCCGCCTAAGATCAGACCTAGAATAACAGCATTTCCTGTTCCCAGGTTATTCAAGACGTTAACCAACCACGTATTAATACCACCAAAGATTGGATCGAAGATATAGTACGAAATCGTACCGGTAATTAACAGACCAAGTACAGGATATAACAAAATCGGTTTGAGACCATCTAATGTTTTTGGTAATCCAGCAAGTAACTTACGTAGAGCAAGGATCACATAACCTGCCAAGAAACCAGCTGCTAGACCGCCGAGGAAACCAGCGTTAGAGTTCGCTGCCATTAGACCGCCGACCATACCAGGCATTAAAGCAGGACGATCCCCAATACTCATTGCGATAAAACCAGCTAGGATTGGAATCAGGAAGAAGAATGCGCCTTCTCCGCCACCGATCGTTTGCAATAACTTGAAGATTTGGCTATTCTCGCCTGCTGTCTGTTCGATTAAGAACGAGATCGCAAGTAAAATACCACCACCGACAACGAACGGCAACATATGAGAGATACCATTCATTAAGTCTTTATAAATTTTGCTACCTATTTTTGTTTTTTCATTTGAAGATGAAGCTTCAGAAGACGATTTGCCTCCAGCACTATGATAGATTGGAGCGTCTCCATTCATCGCTTTGCGAATCAACTCTTCGGATTTGCGAATACCATCACTAACCGGTCTTTGTAAAACAGGCTTACCATCAAAGCGCGCCATTTCTACATTTTTGTCAGCGGCTACAATAACACCACTTGCACGACGAATTTCATCGTCAGTTAGTACAGTCTGAGCACCTTCGGAACCGTTTGTTTCGACTCTGATCTCTACGCCCATTTCTTGCGCTTTTTTGATCAATGCGTCTTCTGCCATAAAGGTATGAGCAATCCCTGTAGGACAAGCGGTAACAGCAACCACGAATGGTTTGTTGTCTTTGCCTTCCAGCGTAGCTTCTGCTTGTTGCACTGTTGCATTTTCTTGTTGTTTGGCTTGTTCTCTTGCTGCTTTGGCTTCAGCTTTTGCTTTTTCCGCCGCTTCTTTTTCAGCTTGTTGTGTATCGAAAAGTGCGGATACTTCGTCAGGACTGGTTGTATTCATCAATTTTTCGATGAAATCGCTATCAATCAGTAGCTTAGAGAGCGCAGCTAATGTACGCAAATGTGTATTTGCTGCTCCTTCTGGTGCTGCGATCATAAAGAACAAATGAGCAGGTTCACCATCAAGAGACTCGTAATCTACCCCTCTTGTGCTTTTAGCAAAAACAACTGTAGGCTCGTTTACCGCTGTTGTTTTGGCATGAGGCATCGCAATACCGCCACCAATACCCGTACTTGATTCGCTTTCACGTTTCAAAATCTTTTCTTTAAATAGTACTTTGTCATTGATTCTTCCACTGGTTGCAAGACTAGCGATCAATTCATCAATCGCTGCTTCTTTGGTTGTTGCCTGTAAGTCCATGATCATCGTTTCTTTGATCATTAGATCTGTAATTCTCATTAGGTTACACTCCTTTATTGGATTCAATCAACAGCTTTTATAATGTAACAATAGTAACTTGTGGACGTAATTCGTCGATTTTTTCACGTGTCGCTAGATCGTCTGAAAAAGCAGTTGCACTACCAGAAGCAACACCTGTACGGAAAGCTTCAAGAGGATCATGAGTCGATACCAGTGTACCGGTAAATCCAGCGATCATAGAATCGCCTGCTCCAACAGAGTTTTTGACCGTTCCTTTAGGCACATTAGCATGATAGACTTCTTCCGGTGTAATCAACAATGCACCGTCACCAGCCATCGAGATCAATACATGTTGAGCACCAAGTTCTAGCAATTTGCGACCGTACGTAATAATATCTTCACGACTTGCAATCACAACGCTGAACAGTTCTGCTAATTCATGATGATTAGGCTTCACTAATAATGGACGATCTGCAAGTGCTTTGAGCAATGCTGGCCCTGTCGTATCAATTACAAATTCTGCTCCTGTCTGCTTACATACTTCGATCAGACGATCATAGAAATTCGCTCCCAAAGACGGGGGTACACTTCCTGAAAGAACAACCACGTCTTCTTTGTTCAATTGAGATAATTTGGCTACCAGCGCATCAGCTTCTTCCGTACTGATATTCGGCCCTTGACCATTGATCTCTGTTTCTTCTCCATGCTTGAGTTTTACATTGATGCGTGTATCATCTGCCACATGAACAAAATCAGTCGAAATATGTTCAGCATGAAGTTTATCTTCTATATATTGACCGGAAAATCCACCAACAAATCCAAGTGCTGTATTCGGTGCATCCAAACGATTCAAAATACGAGATACGTTAATGCCTTTACCACCCGGAAGCTTTAAGTCACGCTTCATGCGGTTCAAGTCACCCAACTTCAATTCGTCTACTTCCACGATATAGTCTATGGAAGGATTAAGCGTTATTGTATATATCATGGTTATCCCTCGATTATTTTAGTTTTTTGAGCAATCGAACGTTGCCATTGTTCTGGCATCGCTTCTGTGATCAATACGGCTTCATTAAGACTAAACAATTTGGCAAACGTAATCTCACCGATCTTACTAGAGTCAGCTAATATATACGTCTGACTGGACAATTCATGTGCACGTCTTTTAATTAAAGCTTCTTCAGGGTCTGGAGTCGTATATCCCATCTCTGCATCAATACCGTTTGCTCCGAGAAAACATTTATCAAAGCGGAAGTTGTCCATATTTTGGAGCGCTATACTTCCAATAACGGCTTTAGTATGCATTTTCATCATCCCTCCCAACAAATAACTGCGGATCTGTTGATGAACGAGCGCTTCTACATGAGACAATCCATTGGTCACGACTGTAATGTCTTTGGCTTCAATATAAGGAATCATGGCAAGCGTAGTGGTACCTGCATCTAGATAGATACATTCTCCATCCAAAAGCTCTTGTGCTGCTAATTTAGCGATTACATCTTTTTGTTGAACGTTTGTGAATGTTTTTTCGTCCATACCAGGTTCCTGGCTTTTTTGATGAACTAGGGCTGCTCCCCCATGTATACGCTTTAGCAGTTGGCGACTTTCAAGATCGATCAAATCACGTCGAATCGTTGATTCAGAAGCACCTAAAATATCAACTAATTCTTGTAATTTAACTATGCTTCGTTCCTGTAAGCGCTGTAGAATTAAATGGTAGCGTTCTTCTGTCAGCATGTTCATTCCTCCAACTCCAACTATCGTATCACAAACCTAACAAAAAACAATCATTTTCGTTCAAAATAATCCATAAAAATTCAATCAATGACTGTTTTCGTTCACATTTTGATAAATATTTGGAGGAAATTGGATTGTTTGATAAGATTCACTATTATTCTTTTCGGTAAACTAATACATTTTATAAAGCCATCTGCATCATATGTACGTTATTGATCTCTATTCTAATTAGGAGCTTTTTTATACCAATGATCTGAAAGCTTAATCTGATCATAAATAAAAGGCTATCCCTTATCAGATTACTGACAGGAGATAGCCTTCTTTATTTGTATCGTACTTCTATCTAAAATAAGTTCTTGATAGACTCTTATGACATCGCTTCTGCCAGAACAATCTGCTCGTACTCTGTAAATGGATCAGGAATATCCAAACAATACGATTCCACATCGCTAGCACCTACGTACAAGATCGCACGATCATTCGCTTCACGAGTCATTCCGCCACTGAAAATAACATCTACCAGATCAGGACGCTTAGCAGGCCCTTCAGGAAAATCACTTCGAACTGCTATAATTTTCATTGCAGATTTCTCGCGTGTCCATGGATTCACGACAAAAGACATCGCATGATAATGAAGCATTTTCTGTTCGTCTCGATACGCTATATGCCCCAATACACCCAATAAGCCATTTTTCAATAAATGAATTTCGTTAGCGCCGCCCCATTCATTTTTATCAAATTGATCTTTAAATACAGGAGCACTAATAATATTAGACTCTGATAAATTTTGGAAAGATTCAAAAATACCAAATCCAATCAAAGCTACCGCCCCTTCTACACCAAAAGGTCTAGAAAAAACAGCTATATTACCATCAGCCATTTCATTGAGACGAAGATCTTTCATACTCCATGGCCCACTGACTGCATATTCAAAATCACGAATCGTTTTGCCACGATACAATAAAGTACGCCAGCCGATGATTTTGTGATCTGGTTCTTGATTACGATAAATTTCAACACCACCAAAAATCAATTCATTATCCAGCCTTGTAATAAATGGATCTTGTAATTGAAACGGAGTTAAATCTTCTTTCGGTTCCCAGACATCTCCATTACGAGTAAAAAAGATTACTTCAGAATCTTCGGAATTTCTTGCTTCGACACGTCCAGCAATATACAATTCGCCTTCATTCCAAAACGGAGCTGTAATATTATACACATCCAGATTCTCTACTCCTGTAAAGTGAATCTTGGTTCCTTTTTCCTTAGCAGGTGTATATTCTAGCAGTAGTTCCCGGCACGTTTTGATATCCCATTCTAATTTCATCATGAGGTAAGAGGCAACCTTTCTCAGGTATATTCCTGAAGTCCTTTTTCTTTTAGCATGATTACCATATCTTTAATATCTTGCGCACGATCTTTGGCACAGATCAACAACGCATCTTCCGTATCAGCAATAATTAAATGGTCAATTCCTATCGTAGTAATCAATCGCTTTTCTCCATAAATAATCGAATTACGCGTATCAATACCTACATAATTGGCTTTAACAATATTGCCTTCTTCATCCGGTGGGAAAATAGCTCCCAACGCATCCCAGCTTCCGATATCATTCCAACCAAAATCGCCTTCAAGCACAACCACTTCATCACAACGTTCTAGAATACCGTAATCGATCGAAATGTTTTGCAATAGCGGATAAATCTGATTGATCATTTCTTCTTCTTGATCCGTTCCTAGATAAGCAATCAAAGGAACCATCGTTTTGTACAATCTCGGCAGAAAACGCTTAAAATTATCAATAATCGTAGACGTTTTCCAGATAAACATACCACTATTCCATAGATAATGACCCGTTTCCAGATAAGACTTCGCTTTGACAAACGTAGGCTTTTCTACAAATTCAGCCACTTCATATACAGGACAAGGTACACTCATCATAGGTTCACTTTTACATGAAATATAACCATAGCCTGTTGCTGCAAAAGTAGGCTTAATTCCTATAGTCACAATTTTATCAGTTTCCATAGCAATTTGGCATGCTTCTTCTAATTTAGCACGAAATTTTTCTTCCTGAGTAATATGATGATCGGAAGGAAAAACAATCATTAACGAATCCCCATGATTTTTTTCGATATAGAGAGCCGCTAGCAAAATACTGGCGGCTGTATTTTTGGATACAGGTTCGACAAGAATATTAGAAGCTTGCACACTGGTATGCATAATACTTTCCAGTAAAACAGCTTGAGAACGATGAGTCACAATAATCGTATTCTCCATAGGGATAACTCCATCAAAGCGCTGAATTGTATCATTTAACATAATATCGTTACCACTGATATTTAATAATTGTTTAGGAAGATCTTGACGGGATAGAGGCCAGAATCTTGTGCCTCCGCCACCTGCCAGAATCGTTGCAAATCTATTCATTACCCATCACCGCATGAGCCATGCAGTAAGAGACGATATTCTCTGACCCTTGATTGAGATTTAAGCCTACCGCATGAATTCCATCATAACATCCACCTGTTTGACGATCGATCAACGATTCATTGCGTGAATTGCGACCGTGGAACCATTGATAACATAGCAAAGCTTGATCATGATACTTTTGTACGCCAAGCACTTTGTACGCTTCATAACAAGCCATAAGCATTTCCGAAGCTTCAATCGGTTGCTCATCATACGGTGCAGCAGGCTTCCCACGCTGTAACCAACCATGACTACCAATCGGCTTGAAATAACCTTCATCTGTAAATGTTAATTCTGCTAGAAAATCTAAGCTTTCTCGCGCTGTCTGCTGAAAAGCAGCAGTGTTCGAAAATTGAGATGCTTTGAACAAAGCCCACGGTAACATAGCATTACCATAAGTCACTTTATCTTCAAACCAATGCCAATCTGCACTAGCATGACCTTGATATAGATTATGCAGACGAATACCCATATTCTGAATCAATGCTTCAATTCGTATACGTGGTAAGAAAGAAGCGCCTGATCTTTCCCCTGTAGCAAATGGGAATGTATAGGTTAGTGCATCCGGTGTTTCTAACATCGTCGTCAGACCAATTAATGCATAACCGATCGCTCTTGGCGCGCGGATATTTTCCAAAAAGGGAAGCGCACGATTAATCATAAATTTACAAGTATTCTGCAAATTATCTGGAATCGAAGGTTCAGCAATCGTTACACCCAGTGCCCATAGGCATCTGCCCTGACAATCTTCTGAACCTGTTTTTTCTATAAATGTACGATTATAATCCATAAAGTTACGGAAACTACCATTTTCATTTTGAGCATGATAGATAAACGCAAGATACGTATGAACAAGATCCAGAGACGCTTGATCTTGTTTGGTTTTGTATAGTAATACCGCTGCTATTAATGCTCTTGCATTATCATCAGAAGTATATCCTTTTGAACGGTCAGGAATACCAAATTTGGTATGTTGAAAAATACCTGTATCATCGGTTAAGCGTCGTAAATAGTGTGCTGATAGAGTATATGTTGGCGTTGAATCGATGATATTTTCCATTTTAAACTGCACTCCCTTTTAATCCGTAACTGCTTGACATGACTTCACGAAACAACTGAGCATAAGACTTCGCTACTTCGCTCCACATCATTGTTTTTCCTAAAGCCATCGTTTTTTCTTCCATTTCTGCTTTAAGTGCTGGATGATCTAATATATTCAAAATATGCGTTTCCAAAGAAGCCGAGTCGTTAAATTCTGCTAGCAATCCTCTTCCGTCTGCTAACATTTCTATTGCATAACGGTAAGGAGTCGAAATAATAACTCTTCCATACCCTATGCCATAAGCTAACGTGCCACTAACTGCTTGATCTTTGCCTAAATAAGGAGTCAAATACACATCAGACAATACTAGCGACTGAACCACTTCTTCTTGTGTTAACAGTCGATCGACGAACGCAACATTATTTTCAAGTCCAAGTTCAGATACCAAATCAGTTAGCTTCTGACGATATACTTCACCTACTTGTTGCTTAACCACAGGATGCGTTTTGCCCCAGATAATATAAAGTGCTTCTGGATGGGTTTTGACTACACCGCTCATCGCTTGAATAGCATATTCGATCCCTTTACCTGGACTCAGAAATCCAAATGTAGATAAAACTTGGCGATCGCTATATCCATAACGCTCTTTCAATTCTGTACGACTACCTGTGTCAACAAAAGGAACACCATGATGATACATTTTTATTTTTTCAGCAGGAATATTATACACTTCGATTAAGTCCTGTACTTTATTCTCTACCATTGTTACTACTTTATAACTAAGATCAGCAAGTTGTTTCATAATTTGACGCTGTTTATCACTAGGTTCAGATAGAACAGTATGGAAAATAACTATAAAAGGTATTGTTAACTGCGCTGCAAGTTCGACAACATATTCTCCACTTTCACCGCCATAAATACCGAACTCATGTTGAATAACCAGTACATCTGTATTGGATTGATTCAAATCATTAGCCGCTCGCAAGTAATCTGCCCGTTCAAATTGATTAATTTCGCCCATTACCTGACTGCCGTATTCATAAGATTTATCATTATTAACCGCCATAATATGCGGTGGATTAAAGTCATTTATTTTTTTAATTTCATCAAGCATATCTTGCGAGAACGTAGCCAACCCGCATTCTCTTGGCAGACTTGTTCCCAAAAATACAATATTGCGTTTTGTTGTCTCTTCATTCATAGTTATTATCTCCCTTTTATTATATTTTTTTCCAAAATCAAATAACAAAAAAGAAATAAAGATATCTTTATTTCTTAAGATCGAGTTGATTTTATATTGGAGTGTGTATTTATAGTGTGCGTTATTAAATGTAGTCATGATGTATGTTCTTAGCTGATATGTGTATCTTTCCGTTCCTATCTGCTTCCCTAACTTTACCATTGTATAGATAAGTTGTCAAATAATTGACTTTCTAAGGTAACATATTTGACAAGCACTAAACTTGTAGTAACATATTAGATAACAACAAGAAAATGTGTTCGCATAGCGAGCTGATTAGACATTCATTGCTAATCGGCTTTTTTTGCGTAAAATTTTCTTGAATGTCCAAGGAGGCAATACAAATGAGTAATGCTATCGTATTAAATGAACGTAGTAGCCAACAAACAGGTTCGCAAATTCGTGGTCTAAGAAACAGTGGTCATATTCCTGCTACTGTGTACGGCAAAGACATTGGTAGTGTTTCTGTGATGGTGGAAGAGAAATTGTTTTTAGCTACTATTAAAGAAAATCCTCGTGCTATTCTTATGGCTGATATCCCGCAAAAAGGTAAAAAGCCGGTTACGATTCAACATATTCAAAAAGATCCAATTAGTCGCAAAATCTTGCATATCGATTTTCACCAATTGAATATGAATGTAGCGATGGACACTAAAGTAACCATTCATTTCTCTGGCGAACCTATTGGTGTATACGAAGGTGGCGTTATGCAAGTTGAATTGTATGAAGTTGAAGTTCGCTGTATGCCTGATGACTTGCTAAGTGCATTTGAAGTCGATATTACCAAAGTCGGTATCGGTGATCATTTATTAGTATCTGATCTTGAATTCCACAAAGGAATTGAAGTATTAACAGATCCTACAGCTGTTGTAATCAAAGTATCTGCTGCGATTGAAGCTGAGCTAGAAGATGAATCAGCAGAAGCTACTCCAGTCGTTCCAGAAGTAGACAAACCATCAGCATAATTACTTTTTGTAGATTTTATACGATATAAACTTATGTTAAAATAAATCAATATCGTATATTGTATTTATTTATTCTTAACTTATAAGTCTGCTAACACTTTATTATTGTGTGTTTAGTGGACTTTTTTGTGTTCACTTTCAAAATTGAAACGATGAAGCATGTGGAAATAATCCATACAGACCACCCGTATGAATAAATAAAATGTTTTGCATACCCTCGAATGTGCCTTTGCGAATTTCTTCTAATAACCCGTAAAAAGCTTTGCCCGTATATACAGGATCAAGAATCACACCCTCTAATGAAGCTAAGTCTTGGATACATTTTAATTCTTGCGGTTGACTCTGAGCATAGCCTTTCCCTACATAACCGTCTATGATTTCTATCGCTTTTAACGGTATATGTACAGGTTGATCGATATATTGCGAACTTTCTTGGATAACTGTAGAGATCGCTTTTTGAAAATATTGTTCATCATCACATACATTGATTCCTATGATCCGGTGCGAAGTTTCGAGTAGTTGTTGAGCTAGCAGTAATCCAGCATGTGTCCCACCCGACCCTAATGCTACAACAATCGCATCAAATGAAATTCCTAACTCTTGTTCTTGCTGTACGATTTCTTGTAGCGCTGTATAATATCCAAATGCACCGATACCACTGGAAGCTCCTTCTGGAATAACATAAGCTTGTTGTCCATGTGCAGAGACTTCACTACCAATATTATTCATAATATCCATCCGGTGATCACGATAAGCTTCACTACTAATCCAGCGTACTTCGGCACCTAACAAATGATCCAATAGAACGTTTCCTTCATACGTATCAGGTTGCTCACCACGTAATACAACGATAGCTTTTAAGCCTAACTTTGCTGCTGCCGCGGCGGTAGCCCGACAATGATTAGATTGAATCCCTCCACAAGTGATCAATGTATCGCACCCTTGATCCAGTGCTTCACGAATACAATATTCCAGCTTACGAATCTTGTTACCTGCAAATTCAGTTCCTGTCTGATCATCTCGTTTGATATACAAAGAAGGCCCTTGCAACTGTGCAGATAAACGATCTAATTTTTCTATCTTGGTCGGTAGATTAGCCAGTACAACCCGTTCTGGAAGATGAATCATAAGTTAGACCTCCTTATTAAACACTAGCATTAGAACAACCAGTTCAATATTGATTGCATCAATCATAATCCTATCTATTACCTTCTTTTTGATAAAGACAAACACAATCAGCCATATATAAGGGATGAGTATAACTAAAAAAAGACACTACATAAAGTCAGTGTCTGGCAAGTTGGGCTTTTTTACGTTTGCGGTATACTTGATAGCCTTTGCGCACGCCTTCTAACATGACACCGGGAACAGGAAATAAGATACGGGAAGCTACTGGTAAATACAAACGGTAATATGCCTTTTTGAAGTCGCTCCACATTTTACATTCTTCTTGTTTGTAAAAGTCAGAGATATCGACGATTAATCCTCGTCCATTTTCGACCATAACATTTTTGCCATGAATATCGTGAGGACGTAATCCTTTAGAGCGAGCATAATCTAGTGCTGCATCAATATCTTTGATCGCTTGCTCGGATACGAGAATCCCTTTTTTCATACATTCATAGACGGTTACACCACGTAGACGTTTCAATACCAAAAAGTTCGCCCCTACATAATAACAAGCAGAATAGGCAGGATGTACGCCTAGCTTTTCATATACTTTAGCTTCTTCTTGTAAGCCGGACTTACCGACTGCATATACTTTGACAGCATAATCTTCATAATCAGGATGATAAAATACAGCAGCATAATTCCCTGCACCGAGTAAAATCCATGGTTGAGGTGCATTTTTTACTTTTACAGGCTCCATAAAATGAAAACTTTCTACTATCACATTAGCGATTAATTCATCGGTTACCTGCTGTAATAATTTTTCCATCTAATACGCTCCCTATAGCTTCATTCGTAAAGTCATTATTGTGTGGCTACATATGTAAATGCTGTAGATAATCTACTATATTATTCTACGTTATAATGTGGCAAAAGGTATCATTATTTAATCTATTTATAGTATAAATGATATTCAATCTGTTGATCATATGACCCTATAATTGATCTATGCTATACTCTTGTAGATGAGTACATATAGAAAGGAGTTATCAAATGAATACATATGAAATTGTAGCTATAATTGCGCTTGTGTTGTCCGTACTGTTGCTATTGCGTGTCATAAGCTTGCAAAGTCAACTGAATGAAATGAAATCAGATCTAGAATGGCTCAAAAATCGACCGGGTAATGGAGGACTGACTTCTACCCATCGTCCCAAACCTCTCTCATCGTCTACAGGTGCTCCAGAACATACAAGCGTACCCTCAACGATAGATCAAGCTTCATTTGAAGAACGGATATTGTTTTTGACTCATGAAAACAAAAAAATTCAAGCAATCAAAGAAGTACGGGAAGTTCGTGGTTGGGGACTGAAAGAAGCTAAAGATTATGTAGATCAACTAGAAAATGAATACAAACAAAAAAACCTGTAAGCACGCTTTATGTGTTTACAGGTTTTTTTCTGTGCTAAACTTCTTTGCATATAAGCACTTTTTGGATACATAAGCTCGTTTAGTTGTATATCCGAAATCTTTATGAGAAATCTTCTTTACTGTACAAATTATACATCGACAGTGTTGGCTACTTTAGGCCACTGTCCGATAAACTCGTCTTCTGCATAAGCAAAGAATTGATGTAAAATATCTGCTCGATCATCTAAAAATAATTCGTCAGCTATCGCCCCGACTAACTTCGGTATCGCAAAGCGCATCCCTGAAATCGCAGAAGCCGACAAACCACAACTAACCAATGCAGAATAGTTAAACACATACAGCCCATGTAATTTGTCTTTCCCTACTTCATCCCTGCTCTGTAGTGCAAACCCCAGACTAAGATAAGGATGAGCATCCAATAGTGGATTGGCAACTTCTGCTGGTGGTGTATATTTGTCACTCCAACGTGCAATATAAGGTTCTACATCTTTCAATTCTGGACGCAACGCTGGATCACTTAACAATCCTGTACTGATAATTAAAAAGTCGAACGAAAATGTGCCTTGAGGTGTAGTGACAACAGCTTGGTCGCCCACTTGCTCTACTTTTAGCCACGGTGCGCCTAAATGAAGTTGGAATCCATCCCAAGCCGATGCACGTTCAAATGTATCATTGGTAGGTGGTTGATTATATTTAAAAAAGTGCCCGATAGCTGCATATTTATCTTCATCTTGTAAAGCGGCAAATCGTTCGATCATCCCCGAGACTTCCATTTGGCGAATAGGATTAATACGTGGTAGATGTTCACGTCTTACGAATACATGAGCTTCACCGACACCTTGAGAAAGTGCAAAATTCGTATTATCAAAAGCAGAAGCTCCACCGCCTAATACAGCGACTTTTTTACCTCGTAATGGTTCGAAATCAATATTTGCCGAGGTATGAGCATAGAGATGTGCAGGTAAATGATCATGAATCATCGGCGGAACATGCCATTCTCCGCCTCCTTGTATGCCTGTTGCCAGTACTACTTTGCGTGCTAACAATATGTCTGTAGATGATACAGTCGATGATTGTGTACTTTCAATATGCAGACGATGAATTCCCTCTTCAGTCGGTTCAATCCGCTTCAAGCGTGTATGATTACGCACTGGAAGATTCAGAATCTGGCGATACCAGCGTAGATAATTCATCCAATCTCCACGTGGAATTTTATTGACTGCTTCCCATCCTTCTGCACCTGTCTGTGCTTCCCACCACGAGCGGAATGTTAATGAAGGAATACCTAGATCAATCGAAGTTAAATGCTTGGGTGTACGCAACGTTACCATCCGCGCATATGTTTCCCAGGGGCCTTCGACGCCTTCTTTATTTTCATCAATAATCAAAATATTCGATATCCGCTCACGCAACAATCCAAAACCTGCACCCAATCCACTCTGACCGCCACCTACAATAACCACATCATAGACATGTCCTTCAGGGTGTTGCAATGGACGTACCCAATCGGCTCCTCCATATGCTAGATAAGAAAGGTCTGTTTTCACACGTTGATTCAGTTCTGCCAAGCTCATACTCTCTCATCCTTCCTGTGCTCTGTATCTATTTGAAGATAGAACAAATCTATATGATTCAGAATTGTTCTATATCAACTCTACTTTTATTTATTAAAGATTATTTTCAACTTTCGAATTTTGATGTAAGAATTGCTAAGGAATAGACTTATTATATATGTATTATTCTTATTTTTAAAAGTTAATGATAGATTTATTGTCATCATTTCTAAATAAGAAGGTGCAAATTGGTAGAATTAACGAATATAATTTTAAATTTTATAAATTATATGTAAGTTTATATTCCATTATAGTTTTTAGAAATAGTATATTCATCTATGTATTGCTTCAATATTTAACTTTTCCTACTCTTAACTTCTTACCATTTGAACTACGAAACGTTTGAAAATGCTTGTTACAGCAAAAAGAACCTTTCTCTATAGGTAAGAGTAAAGATTCTTTTTGCAATATTTCTGTAATTCTGTTGATTATGACTTGGCTAATGAATTCAAACTAGCTCCCTGTACAAATAGTCGCTCAATATGTTGCGCTACCGTAGGATCAGGGATTAATGGTGGAGCTTGATGAGGCTTAGTGCGTGCATCAATAATAACATTATCGCAACCCCAATGCTTGTGCTTGGTAAAGCTATTTACTCCATATATATCATGAGATGGATTGCTACGGGTAAAGGTAACCCATAAGAAATTATCAATCGTCGCACTTAAAAATGGACTATCATCACACAAAATAATCAATGGACAATCTGGTAATTCACCACGATCGGCAATCACCTGACATAGATCATTTAATTGCTGTTCGTTATGCTCATAATCTACAAAGCTAGCTCCTTGCAAAGCAACCACACCCGGCATGACCAGATGAGCTGTTCCACATTGTGGTAGATCATGTAAGATCGCCGGAACTTCTGTACATAACTCTCGCTTTGGCTCTCCTACAGCAGCGAAAATCACTTTACTACCTGTATTCAATCCTGTTCCTGAATAATCCAGTGTATCAATTGTTGTATTCGTATAGAAATGAATATCACGATGCAAATTGATTCGTTTCAAGATATAAGTAAGAAAATGTACAACATCGTGAGAATCCAATGTCTCTTCTTCTTCCGCTGTCATAAATAAGTACTTGGCAAGACTCAACTGTCCTGTACCTAGAATCCGATTGGCAATCGTTAAAATCTCAGCCGGTTGCTTTACTTTCTGGTAAGGGGTGTATCGTTCACTACCAATTGCAAATAGTAATGGATGTACACCTGCCGCATCAACAGCATGCACTTCTTTGACCCCGGGAATCTCTTGCTTGATTGCTCCACCTGTTAATTCATGAATTAAAGCACCAAAAGCTGTATCTTCTTGCGGTGGTCTACCTACTACAGTAAATGGGAAAATAGCATTTTTGCGTGCGTATACTTTATGCACTCGTAACATTGGGAACTCATGTGTCAGACTGTAATATCCAAGATGATCGCCAAACGGCCCTTCAGGCTTTGTCTCATCCGGGTAAATCTCACCTGTAATCACAAAATCAGCATCATTACTGATACAAAATTCATCTACATAACTGTAACTAAAGTGTCGCCCTGCTAACAATCCTGCAAACGTTAATTCACTCATTCCTTCAGGCAAAGGCATCACCGCAGATAACGTATGGGCTGGAGGGCCACCGATAAAACAGCTTACTTTCAGCGGTTTACCTTGACGATTAGCTTTTTCCTGATGAATCCCAATCCCCCGATGAATCTGATAATGGATACCGATCTCCCGATTCAATTCATACTCGTTCCCATTCAACTGCACCCGATACATACCTAGATTCGAGTTCATAATGCCGGGCTTTTCTGGATCTTCACTATAGACCTGTGGCAAAGTCACAAAAGCTCCACCATCATCTTGCCAGTTCTGAATAAGCGGTAGATCAGCAATCTGAATTTCTTCAAAGTCGGCAGGTAATCCACTCGATTTTTTCAAAGGTAATGCTTTGCGAGCAGACAACCCTGTACCTACATATTGAAAAGGATGCTTCAGTGCTTGCATTGGATTATTTCGCAAAGCAATTACATTTTGTGTCGATTCCCATGTATCTCTAAAAATGAATTTGCTTCGCTCTACAGTACCAAACAGATTAGAAACGGCACGGAATTTAGAACCTTTTACATTTTCAAAAAGCAGTGCAGGCCCACCTGCTTCAAATACACGCATATGAATCGCAGCCATCTCTAGATAAGGATCAACTTCTTCACGAATCCGAATCAGATGCCCGTTTTTTTCCAGATCATTCACACATTCTTCCATATTACGGTAGTTCATATTCCAGCTCCATTCTGCGTTCATTACTTGATCTATAATATCAGTTTACATTGGTTAAAATTTGATTTAAAAATAAGTATATATGTTATATCCCCATTATGGCATGGCGTAACGATACAGAGATGGTACTATTATGTGAACATGAGATCACTTCTTTTTAGTGTACGATATAATGCTGCAAAACGCATCTTATACGCTACATACGAGTCAGAATGATTTTTTACACTGTATATGTTATATCCCACTCTCTATTTTCCGATATTATGTC
The DNA here is from genome assembly GCF_030433815.1 of Paenibacillus sp. PsM32. Taxonomy (NCBI): domain Bacteria; kingdom Bacillati; phylum Bacillota; class Bacilli; order Caryophanales; family Paenibacillaceae; genus Paenibacillus; species Paenibacillus sp. PsM32. The sequence goes on from NZ_JARUWY010000001.1 coordinate 378,641, forward strand.
TATGGATGCCTCTCACTTTCTAATAAAGGATGATCTATGTATGAAATTATTCAAAACGTCTGTGTATGTGGTTACGGGTCTGGTAACGACAGTAGCGATTGCGCTTATCTTGATGGCAGTGTATTCGGATCGCAATTTCTTCTCATCTTTTACCACTGCACAAGCAGATCGCTTGGGAGATTCTATTCAAGGAACTTCCAACGTAACAGTAAATCCACCATTATCCGCAGATCAACTTCCACCTGTAGAACAATTTGCTTCGATTGCCAAAAAAGATCATTATCAAAATAAAGTGGCTGTACTGATGTATCATGATATTGATCCGATCAAACAAGGTGGAGATATTATTACACCTGCTCTTTTTGCTTCTCAATTGGATTATTTGCGTTCTAAAGATATGAATTTTATTTCACTGGAACAATTCCGTCTTTTTATGAAAGGTGGCAAAGTACCGGATAATGCGGTATTGGTTACGTTTGACGATGGATATGAGAACTTCTATACTACAGCGTATCCGATTATGAAAGAGCGCCATATTCCCGGTGTAAGCTTTGTGATTACAGGAGATTTCAGTAAAGGCGCTCTTGTAGCCACTCCTCATATGACCAAAGCCGAAATTAAAAACATGACTAGCTCTGATCCGAATATGGAAGTTCAAGCGCATACCGATAAATTACATTACAAAACAAGCGATACTACTGATGCCCTTACAGCTCCACTGGTAAAAGATGGCGTAACCGAGACCCATGAACATTATCTAGCACGGATTGAGAACGATCTTAGACGCTGTGTAGAAGCACTTCGTCCGCTTACTCCTCATGTCATTAATACATTTGCGTATCCTTACGGATTGCATACACCAGAAGTAGAAAAAGTCGCTCAAAACGTAGGTATTCGTTATGCTTTTACAACTGAGCTTGGTCTGGTGACACGTGATACCGATCTTATGACGATTCCACGTATCAATGGTGGTTCTCCACTGATTGATCCAGAACGTCTGTACAATTCAATCATGTGGGAAAACAAACTACCTGGACGCAATCTATTTATTCCTGATTCGATCCAGCATAGTGGTCGTGAAGCAGGAGAATCGGAAAAGTCTGACACTTCTAAATAAAGAATATGATCTGCTATTAAATACAATCTAGTACCTGTATGAAAATGAATCCGTATAGGTATACCGTCCGCTATCAGTTACTCTAGATAGCGGACTTTTAGGTTGTACTTTTACATATAACAACTACTTAATTATGATAATGCTAAAATAATAAGCTGACACTTTTCTTCCAATTCTATACAATAGATATGGAAATAAGTTTGGTGAAAGAGGGGGCAATTGATGTTAGAAAAAAAGGTGACCTGGCTAGAGTTGTTTTATGATCTGCTATTTGTAGCTGCTGTATCCAAAGCGACCCATGTCTTACTTCATGTAGAACATGGTGGCATTTCACTCGAACAGTTAGGTAAGTTTTTACTTATTTTTATTCCGATCTGGTGGGCTTGGGTCGGGCAAAGTGTATACAACAATCGCTTTGGCAAAGACAGCACCAAAGATCGAATATTTATGATTGTGCAGTTATTTTTTGTACTGATTATGACAGCCAGTCTCAATATCGATTTTGATTCAAATTACATACCTTTTCTGATCGGATATATTGGGCTCAGGGCATTGATGGTTATTCAGTACATGATCACCACTACGCAGGAGAATCATCATCGCCAAGAAACGGCTCGTTTTTTCGGAACGTATTTCTGGGTCGGGATTGTTATTTCATGTGGTTCTTTATTTTTCGATTCATGGATTCGTTATCTTATTTTGTACGCAGGTATAGCTGTCGATATTATTGTGCCTTTGATCGGTCGCAAAAATCTGGTCAAAACGCCGATTCATACTGCACATTTGCTAGAGCGATTTGCTTTATTCACATTAATCTTATTAGGAGAGTCCGTAATCAGTATGTTGTCTGTACTGCAATCTGATCAGTTCACTCCTTCGTCGATCCTGTTTGCTGCAATGGCATTTGTGTTGATTATTGCGATCTGGTGGCAATATTTCGAAAATGTCGAGAAGCATGTGGATAAAGAAAAACAAACTGCCGGACAAACGATTATGTATGGGCATCTATTTATTTACTTTTCACTAAGTATGATTGCTGCTGCGATTCAATTGCTTTTTTTAGAGCAACTTTCGTATCTATTTATTTTGAGCTTTACCTTTGCGTCTGTATTGATTTACTTTTTAGCAGTAATGATCGTATTCCATCGCTATCGCTACCATAATTTCAAGCCACGATTTCAAGTGATGATCGGACTTGCACTGACACTGGGTGTATTATTCGCTTTCGATTGGTTGGTGATGGTATCACCGCATGTGGTATTAGCAGAATTGATGATATTCTTTATTTTATTTGCTAAAGTCACTACGTAATATGTGTATCGTTAGACTTATAATTCATTGGTAGCGGATCATTTACCAACCATTTGCAAAATCCCTGTACTCCTTCCTTGATTAAGGTTAGAATACAGGGATTTTTTAGATATCATAACTATTGCTAGTGATGCTTAGGCTGATCATAAATTGGCTGCAATTCGTTGTTCGATTCCACTTAGAAAAATATCCAGCCCTGCTTCAAACATCTCATCTGTACCTACTTCTCCAAATAAGCCATTGGTATACATTCTGCGAATAATACTGACTTTTTCAGGCGGGACTTGTTCAAATGCACGAAGTGCCCATTCTTCTAATGACTGTTGATTTTCATCTTCCAACTCATTCTCTACTTGTTGACGTTCGTACTCGTCTAATTCATGACACAATACATAGTTAATAATACAGATAATATAGTTAAACTTTTCTTTGTCTGTAAGAGAGAGTGGTTCCAGAGCTTGTAGAAATTGATCAATCATCTGTAAATAATCACTTTCTAAAGGCAATGTTTGCATTAATAATTGTGCAGAGCAAGGATACTTTTTTAATTGATTGCGCATCGTAACAGCATAATGATGTAATTGTTCTTTCCAATCTCCCTGTGGTTCCATAGCCAGAAGAACATCTTTGGCTACATGATTGGCTAATGCCTGAAAAAGCAATTGTTTGCTTTTAAAATACCAATAAATCGACGGTGCTTGAATCCCGATCAGCTTGGCTAATTTACGCATACTGAACTTTTCAATTCCATCTTGAGTTAACAATTCCCACGATGCTTCTAACACTCTGGCTTCTGTAACCGCTAATTTTTTATTCATGTTATCCCTCTTATCTAACCCTGCAAGATGGGTATTTACTTCTTATTGGTTCATAATAACATCTAACAGTGTTAGATTCAACTTGTAGAGTTAGAAAGACAGTCTACATTCGTATTAAAATACTCTCTATTTTCTTAATTACAAAGCAGTATATCATGTTATCAAAAAACCTATAATTATATAAAAAAAGAGCACTTGTCATAATCAAGTAGCTCCTTCTCATAGAAAACAATTTTAGAAATATTCTCAAACTATTTCAATTGGTATTTAGATACTTTATTCTTCGACTCGTCCAATGTATAAACAACATTGTTATCATATTGCATAATAACAGTATCTTTATTATTTAATTTAAAATTTTGGATAACAGACATATCTTTAGGATCAAGTACATATTGTTCTACCACAAGATCCAACCAAATTTTGTGATCATCTGTCATTCTAACAGATGGATAAATAGGTACTTCATCATCTATATGATCAAATGTATGTTTGGCTACAAATCCTTTCGAATCATAAAGAGAAGCTACTTTATCAGCATAAACAATATAATAATTACCTACTCCTCTAATCTCTGCGTTACCTGTAACTTCTCTAGTCCACAATACTTTTCCTTTTGGAGAAATAGCAGTTAAACGATTACCTGTTTTCGGTAAATCAGCTCTCAATAGTATAGTTCCATCATCCCATACTGTTGTATATCCACTATTTGTAGTTGCTCCTTTTGGAAATTCATAACGATATAAACGTTTCATACCTACGGTATATACATCTGTTTTAAAATCAGAAGCTGATGTCGATTGGTTTTGCACAATAACATAAGTATCTGTTATTTGTTCAACCTGTCCAGAAATCATTTTTTTGAATATTTGTTTTCCATTTTTATTATAACCATAGACAATCGTTTTCTCAGAACCTAATTTATTTGATTTGGGAACTACATAAAGCAGTGTACCATCTTTCATCAAATGAACAGGGTTATCCCACACTGCATCTGGATGCTGTTGTTCAGGAAGTTTAATCATCCAATTTTGTTTACCTTTAGCGTTGATAGAATACAACAAATGATTAGATTCAAAATAAGCATATGTTGTTCCATTTTTGCCGTACATAAATGGATACTCTGTTGTTAAATAACCTATTCCTTCTTTAAAAAATGGGAATACCCATTTTGTCTTTCCTGTGTCTGGATCAACCGCATTAAGTGTGTCATAATTCCATATTTTTGTGTATGTTTTCTCATCTTGCATATGTAAATAAACTAATTTCTGATCAGTTGCAAGATGAATATCATTTTTCACATCTAAAAATTCGTCATTTGTACTTTGTGTCCATTGAGGATTAGATAATGTACTCCAGTCTTTGGCAGATGCTATCGAACCAAAAGATGATAATAATACAGATGTAGCCAATACACATATAATTCTTTTTCTCATAATAAATATCCAACCTCTCCATTTTGTATTACATTCAAAAAAAGGAGAATTCTCCAATATCTATATCGTCTATTTACAGGTTATAATTAAGTTGTTTTTAATCCGATTTATAGAGGAGCTACTATTATGCCAAAAGTGTACATAATTAATACGAATACAACAAACGGAAATCAGCATGAACAAGAAATGTTAGATGATAAAAAATGCGCTGCGTATTATGGTCCTTGGAAGCATTATATTGATACTATCGAAGCCAATGATATTATTTTCTTATATAGCAATAATAAAGGTATTATTGCTCGTGGGGTAGCTACTGGTATCGTAGAGACTAAAGATTATAACGGTTATTCTGAAGAAGAACATTACATGTATTTAGATCGTTTCGAAGTATTACAAATTCCTTTAAAAGCTGATAAAATTAAAAATTTACTTACTGAAGCTACTATTAGTAAAAATGGTTCTTCAAAAGAATATAAAATTCAGTGGAATCAAACAATGATTTTACTTTCTTTTGCGCTTGGAATGGTATTATGGCAAGAAATGACTCATAAGCATATATAATAGCCAACAAATTCTTTATGATAATAAAAAGAACCTGTTAAACACTTTGATAAAGTGGTTAACAGGTTCTTAGTTATGCCTTATTTATAATATTTAATCCAACACTGCTCCATTACTCTCAATCACTTTCTAATACCAGAAAAAGCTATCTTTACGTGAGCGATCTAGTGTACCTTTACCGTCATTGTCTTTATCCACATAGATAAATCCATACCGTTTCTTCATCTCGCCTGTACCGGCACTCACGAGGTCGATACAGCCCCATGGCGTATAGCCGATCAGTTCGACTCCATCAGCGATCGCTTCTTGCATTGCGACCACATGTTGCTTCAAATACTCAATCCGGTAATCGTCATGAATACTGCCATCTGCTTGTACTTCATCGACAGCACCCAGACCATTTTCTACGAGCATTAATGGAATCTGATAACGGTTATAAATATTATTTAGTGACCAGCGTAATCCTTGTGGATCGATCTGCCATCCCCAATCACTTGCTTTGAGGTACGGGTTTTTGAGTCCCATCGAGAGATTACCGCCTACTTGTTCTTGATCAGGATCAGCGCTCACACAAGTGGAAGAATAATAGCTGAATGTATAATAATCGACACAGCCTTCTTTCAAAGTCTGCTCATCTTCCGGTTCGATCACAAGCTCAATCCCATGATCTGCAAAATAACGCTTAGCAAAGCCCGGATAAGCTCCTCTCACCTGTACGTCTGAACACAAGAAGTTCGTTAAATTATCTTTCTGTTGCGCTAAAATCACATCTTCTGGATTCGAAGTCAGCGGATACGAACACATATAAGCAATCATACAACCGATTTTGAAATCAGGATTGATTTGATGCCCTAACTTCACAGCTTGGGCACTAGCGACAAATTGATGATGAAGTGCTTGATATCGTGCTTGCGGATCATCTTGTGATGTATCAACTAATTCTCCATTGCCTTTGGGAATCATCGCTCCAGCTAGAAATGTTCCAAACGGTAGCGTCAAAATATTGATTTCATTAAAGGTCAACCAGTATTTCACTGTGTCTTTATACCTTGTAAATAAAGTCTCGCAATAACGTGTATAAAACTCTATCAGACGACGATCTGACCAACCGTTATATTTTTGCGCCAAAGCAAAAGGGGCTTCATAGTGAGATATCGTTACTAATGGCTCAATATTATGCTTTTTCAATTCAGCAAATACTTGATCATAGAACTGTAATCCTTCTTCATTAGGTTCCAGATCATCGCCATTCGGGAATATACGTGACCACGCGATCGACATGCGGAACACTTTAAATCCCATTTCACCAAAAAGAGCGATATCTTCTTTATACCTATGGAAGTAATCAATCGCTTCATGGCTCGGATAGTTTAATGCAGGATCGAGTTCCGTTGTGATTCGGCGAGAAGTCGTATGTGTACCTGCGGTTAACATATCCGAGGTGCTTAGACCTTTCCCACCTTGATCATATCCGCCTTCTAGCTGATTCGCTGCTGTCGCTCCTCCCCATAAAAATCCTTGTGGAAATGTAGGCTGTAATGCGCTCATTGTGCAATTCCTCCTGTTAGATAGTCGTCAGTATATTAGATCAAAACAGTGATCAGATCTTCTTTGAAATGAATCGCTTGTTTATCTGTCTGTACTACATCTTGGAAATTAGCTGTATTGGAAATAATAACCGGCGTAGTCACGATATATCCAGCGGCTTTGATCGCTTCAATATCGAATTCCATTAATAATTGTCCTTTGGTAACGATATCGCCTTGTTTTACTTTTGGTGTGAAATGTTTGCCTTTTAACTTCACGGTATCTTGTCCTACATGGATCAAAATATCGACTCCATGATCACTGGTTATCCCGAGTGCATGCCCTGAGGACAACATCGAAGTTAATACGCCATCAACAGGCGAATATACTTTACCTTCAGACGGTTCAATCGCTATCCCTTTACCAAGCGCACCAGAAGAAAATGCTTCATCTTCTACCGCACTAAGTGGAAGAATGGTTCCTTGTAATGGACTTGCAATCGTTTCTTGAGCGATTTGGATCGTTGTTTTGGGTGCTTGTGGTTCTGTGACCTTTGCTGTTTCTTTATCGTCTTGGAACATAGCATACATAATGGCAAATCCAAGTACAAAGCTAACTCCAATACCGATCAACATTCCATAGAATCCAGCATCGATACCATTTGGACCGATATAACTTGGAACTCCGAAAATACCTAATCCACCCATAATATAAGCTTTAGTACCTGCAAACCCAATAATACCTCCACCTACCGCAGCTGCTATACAACTGATAATAAATGGTTTTTTACGTGGAAGCGTGATTCCATAAATCGCTGGCTCTGTTACACCAAAAAATCCAGAAATGACAGCAGGAACCGAAAGTGATTTGAGTTTAATATTTTTCGTTTTAAGTAAGATCGCAAGTACAACACCTGTCTGTGCAAATGATGCTCCAAACATTCCTGCTAAGACCGGATCAAATTTCATTACTGTTAAGTTGTTGATGACAATCGGAACCAGACCCCAGTGTAAGCCGAAAATAACAAATACTTGCCAGAATGCACCGATCAACATGCCTTCAATAATCGGGCTTAAATTATAGACAAATAGTGTACCTGCCCCTAACAATTGACCTGCCCATGTAGCGATAGGTCCAATAATAAGTAACGTTAACGGAACAATAACAAGCAATGTACAGAACGGAACCAAGAATGTACGAACAACACTTGGAATAATTTTTTTGAAAAATACTTCTAATTTCGAACCTACATACGTTGCTAAAATAATCGGAATAACACTAGACGAATACGTCATCAAAATGACAGGAATTCCTAAAAACGTAATATGGATCGGTGATTCAAACAATGTACCTGCAAATAAGGTATACAATGGATCACCAGCGGTTAAGCCACTAAGCGAAGGGTACACCAATGTTGCTCCAATCGCCATCCCGATAAAGATGTTGGCATTGAACTTTTTCGCAGCTGTATAACCAAGAAAGATAGGAAAGAAATAAAATAGACAGTCACCTAATGCATTAAGAATCTGGTACGTTCCTGATTCTGTGGTTAACACATGTAGTGCAAGCAATAATGCGGTAAATCCTTTAATCATCCCTGTTGCACATAACACGCCCAGAATCGGAGTAAATACGCCAGAAATCATATCAATAAAACGGTTGAATAAACTGACCTTTTCATCACTGGATGTATCTTGTGCTGTATCGGCTTGAAAGCCTCCGACTGCATTTACTTCGGTATACACATCAGGTACATGGTTACCAATAACGACCTGATATTGTCCACCACTCTGAATAACAGTTACAACACCATCCATATTTTTAAGTACATCCGTATTTGCTTTGCTCTCGTCTTTTAATTTAAAACGTAATCGTGTGATACAGTGTGTCAAACTGTTTACATTGTCCCGACCACCGATATTTTGGATAATGTCTTTTGCCAATTGTTCATATTTCATGGGATATCGCTCCTTTGACAGTAAAGTACGAAAAAAGGCAAAACCTAACTAGACCGCGTATAATCATATACGATACGATCTGATTAGGTTTTGCCTGCATGACCAGTAACAATCCTATAGATATTCTGTTGAGTGTAGCTACATACTTAGCAGTGGTTCTCGCTCTATAGTAAGCGCTTACTATAAAGCTATACTTATTGCTCCAGATCGAGATATAATACGCAAAAAGGCAAAACCCAACACATGTCAGACCTAGCTACATGTACTGGGTTTTGCCTTTTCAGTAACAATCCCTAAAACAAGAATATCATCGTTTGATTCATTTGGCAAGAGAAAAAGTATACGCTTACATTATTTATTTTTTAAGAGAGATGTGAGTGCTTTTTCTTTTTTCGAATAAGTCTTTTAATATCATAAATTTTTAAAATTCGTTCGTGATATTATGCCAGTTCGCCAGATTCGGTAACTTCTGCACTCCCCAATAATCTAATAAGATTTGAATGATTTCCTGATGACTGGATGTGTGGTAAGCATAATGTTGAAAAGCCGATTTGTCGCCTTCAGGTACCAACCGAATCTCAATCACCATCCCTTCCCCTTCATGTTGCTCCGAAGCCGCTTGTATGTAGATACTGTGTTCGATGGGTTGACTTGGTGTGATAATGATATAGTCGTAGATACCTGTTTGGAAATCAAGAACGATATCTGAAATGACAGATGCTTCGATCGAGTCATTGTCGTAGATCGTGCCGTTGCTGTCGATGGTGTAAGTAATATGTTGGTAGGACATGGTTAGAACCTCCTGTAAGTGATATGTATTTGGATTAGTCCTATTATACGCAAAAAGTCCGCTAAACACGAAAGTGTCTAACGGACTTTTGTATAATTTGTTTTATTCTTTATATTACACTATTTAGCTGTTCCTCTTTCTTAACCTATTTACTAACAATTTAATATGTTTTTCAAATTCTATTTGTCCCATATCTTCTTCTTTATATATATGATCTTGAGCTAGTGAATATAAAGTCTCATCATCTACTTCACTAATAAATGAATTTACAATTGACTTGTCTAATATATTCCTAATATGGAAGAAAATCATATTCATTTTAAAACTTCTAAATCTATTTCTTGGCATACGAAGAGCTTCAGATACTAAATAAATAACTAAAAGTTCATTTGGATAAAATTTAATAATATCCTCTTCAAGATTTCGCGACATTTCGTTTTTCGACTTAAACAAAATTGAAATTATTGAGGCATCTAGTGAATTTCCTAAATTATCGAGAATTCTTTTATCATCAAAGAAATAATTATAGATTTTATCTCGATATTTAATTTGGTCAGCAGCATTTAATATGATACAAATTCTAAAAAACTTTTCTTCGTTCTCTTTGAAGAAAAATTCTTCTTGGGGAGAAATTTGATCAAATAAATATTTTATGAATAGTTTAAACCTACTATAATCATGTTTTTTTAGTAAAGCAGTTGTAAGTTCAAACATTTCAGAATCATAGCCAAATTTCTGTAATTCTTCAAATAATTCTGAATTGTCTCTAAATTCATTTATGATGCATTTTGAATAAAAAAACTCATAAAAAGATCTGTGATAAAATTTGTAATATTCTTCTTTATTTCCAGCTACATATAGCTCAGTTCTTTGAGTACAAAATTGAAGAAATTCATCAATTGCATTTCTTGTTTCATTTTCTGAACTATATGACTCTTTATATAATTCAATAAAATATTCTTTTATCTCATTTTTTTCTATTTCAATATTATTTGGTCGTGCTAACCAAGCTAGTTTTTCAAAACTAATATTATGATCTAATATATTAGACATTAATTTGAAATTAAAATTGGATTTTTTTTGATCTTTTTCTCTTTTTTTTGATATATAATCTACACACTTTTCATATAAATCAATTTTGTTTTCAGGAAGTTCTTTTTCAGCTTTATATATTTGAACTAACAATGAAACTGTGAGTAAACTTGTTAAAAAACCGTTCTGGATTAATATTTCACTTTGTCTAAGGAATTCTTGCATATTTTGGGCATTAAATTGTTTTAATTTTATCATATTTAGTAAATAATCTTTTATTTGTTTAATATTTACCTTGCAGACATCATATACAATTCTAGTTTTTGGAATAAATCCTTGTCCTCTTGAAGTAATAATAATTTTATTATGTTTATTTGTAACTTCAAAAAAAGAGCTTATTAATTCGTTTAAATACTGTCTATCCTCTTTTTCAACTTCATCTAAGGCATCAAACAAAATAAGACATCTACCCGCTTTTAAGAAATATCTCAAAAAGTTCTTAGTTATAGAATCACTATCTAAACCAGTATTATATATAATACTGTCTACTAAAAAATCTTCAATTGAATACGAAGATTTCATTTGAGAGTTAATTTTAAATTGCTTCAAATCACAATATATCGGTATTAGTTTATCTGAATTGTGAAGACTCATTTCTGAGAATTTGTTTATTACATTTTTTAAGAATAATGACTTACCAAACCCTGCACCACCAATAACAGAAACCATATTAGATTCTTTAAACAAATCAATCCATTTAATTGGCTCAGAAATAGAAATGTTTTCTTTTAAGTGTGCGAAATCAGCTTCATTACTATATTTTGTATTTTGCCCATTAACTTCATTAACATAAAATTCAGGAAAAACATAAAAAGAATATAATTCAAGCTCATCAATTCCATATACATGACTTTTTTTATTACGTGCTCTTAAAATTTTTAAATAATCAGACTTCACTTTCTCAAAATCTTCATTAATATTAGAATATTCATTAATTTCAAAATTAGAGATAATTCGTTTTTCCATCTCATGTAGGCTATTGTTAATAAAATATAATACTCCTACATTTTCAGCTGTTAGAGTACTTATTAACTTTTTCTCTATTATATCAATAATAAAATCGAAATATTTTTTTGTGAAATAAAAATTAATATTTTTTTGGACATTTTTTTCAACAAAATTTACTGCTTGTTGAGATAAATAATTTGTAAAAGTATCTTTATCTAACATAAATTTTATTTTTTTATTAGATTGCATTTTTCGAAAAGTAGAATAATCTATATATTCTGTAAAATCTCTTAAAGTATTAGGATGACTTAAGAAGTCTATAAAGCTTCCAGAATCTAATTCAGTATCTTTAAATTCATCAATAAACTTATTTATTTCATTACACAAAGTTTTTAGGCGTGTTCTATTCTTATATTCTTTAAAAATATCCATTAATAAGGAAGTACTTATATTTATTAAAGTAGGGATTAAAAAGCTGCTAGTAATAGAACTCATATCATTCTCCTTGATTATAGTATTAAAAGAAAAATAAACCAAAATGTGTATTAATAAAAATCTTATAGTAATTTTTGCTAAATGACAATAAAAAATCTTAAATACAAAAGTCCGCTAAACACGAAAAGTGTCTAGCGGACTTTTATTCTATGGAGCCTAGGGGGATCGAACCCCTGACCTCATCGCTGCCAGCGATGCGCTCTCCCAGCTGAGCTAAGGCCCCATGAATATGAAATTGTAACTATGTAACGCAACAACTACATTAATTTATCACATCCACCTGTACCTCGTCAAGAAGCATCCTTTTACATCACTTCCTCCCTTATCTGCAACCTCAATTCATACTCGTAACACCGCAGTCTGTGACAAGCGGGTGACAGTTGGGCGGAAGCGTTGACTTTGGTTCTGTGTGTATTGGTATAATGAAGTATAGTACTCAGAAAAGAGGCGAAAGCATTGAAATTTAATACCACTTATGCCAAAGCAGGATTGGGATTACTCCTAATGTTGGTTTTTTTGACGGCTTGCGGACAGCCTAAAGAAACGCGTGCCGATATTTTCAATCCAAACGGGATCAAAACGATGCCGATCAATGATTCTTTTGGAACCGTTAGTATTCCTGTATCTCCAAAGCGTATTGCGGTCACTAGCCAGTATGCACTGGATTATCTGAATGCGATTGATGTGAATGTGGCACTGGCTCCTAAGCCGAATGAAAGCAATCCTTTTCCTATCTATATGACAGATGAAGAAAAGAACAATATTTCACTGATCGAAGGCGAAGGTACAGACATCAATCTATCTGCATTGAAAGGGCAAAAGCCTGATTTGATCTTTACCAATAATAGCGATCGTGCGGTATATGATGAATTGTCCAAGATCGCACCTACAATCTATATTGCGCAAATGAATGATTGGCGTAGTGAGCTGTATAATTATGGCACAATCGTTGATAAAGAAACCGCAGTAAAGCAGTTTTTGAATGCATTTCAGCAAGCAACCAATGCAAGCAAATCGAAGCTAACGCCGATTATCGGTACATCTACTGTAGCAGCGGCTTCGATGACCAAAGACGGTATGACATTATACAACAATGCCAAAAATGGTGTCGGCGAAGTGATGTATCAGGATATGGCACTGAAAGCTCCGGCTAATTTGCCAACAGATACAGTATCTGCTCCAGCCACAGTTGCACAATTGCAAAGTATCAATCCAGATTATCTGTTTATCTCTACAGGGGTTAAAAACGATACAACAGAAGCATTGACCAAACGCATGACAGCTACAGCAGACGGTGCTACATGGAATCAATTAACAGCCGTACAAAACGGGCATGTCTATATTGTAGATCCTTCCTTTTTCAATAATACCCCTCCTGCTAAAACGTATGTATTAGAAACGATTTTGAAAAAAGTAGAAGGTAACTCTTAATCTAGTCAGTCTTCTGAATGATGATTTTATAACAAAATTGCTTATGTAAAGAAACAACGATGAATCAGCGTCCCTTTTGATAAATATCGGGAACAGCTTATATGATTCATCGTTGTTTTTTGTTGGATGTTAATTACGTTGATACAACAAGCAAAAAAACTTGTATTCACTTTTCAAATCCGATATAATCGTACTTACGGTGATTTATTCACCACTCCCACATTGACTTCTTAGACATACTTCATGATTAATGTGGAAGTTACATATTCGCGGTCATGGCGGAATTGGCAGACGCGCACGGTTCAGGTCCGTGTGGGCTTACCCCCGTGGAGGTTCGAGTCCTCTTGACCGCATCCTTATTGTTTACTAAGCTTGTCTCGTATATTGCGGGATGGGCTTTTTTATATTTCTATTGCTTTAAGATATTCAATAAATAGATGCTATATGTTCTCTTAATGATGCAGGCATAGCTCCAAATTGTAGAACTTGCTCTATTTCATCGATATGCGCTGTACGACTTGCTCCGATCAGCATCGAATCAACTTGCGGATGTTCCATTGTCCACCAGAGCACTAACTGTACCAGCGTGCATCCTACTTCTTCTGCTATTTGACGGTACGTATCGACTTTGGCGAAGTTCTCGTTGGTAAAATAGTGCTTAATCCGTTCTTCTCCTTTAGCCAGGCGACTTTCGACAGGAATGTCTTGCAGTGATCTATACCTTCCTGCTAATATCCCTCTTGCTAATGGGCTGTAAATAATCTTGCCGATACCCACTTGCTCACAGTAAGGAAATACTTCTTGTTCTACTGCACGAGCAAGCAAATTGAACTCAGATTGAATCGAAGCACATGCTGTCCATTGATGTGTATGACTGATCTCATAAGCAGAACGTAGCTGATCTACAGCAAAGTTGGAATAACCAATCGCTCTAACTTTACCTTGTTGCACTAGCTCATGTAATACAAATAACGTTTCTTCCAGTGGAGTATGAGGATCGAACTCATGGACTTGATACAGATCGATATAATCGGTTTGCAGACGTTGGAGCGAACGGTCGATCTGTTGTGTAATATGCTGGCGTGACAATCCTTCGTCCATCTTGCCCTCACCCATACGCATGCCTACTTTGGTCGCAAGTATAACCTGATCTCGTTTTCCTTTAAGAATATTTCCAATCATCTGCTCGCCTAATCCATCTCCGATATGATCGATATCTTGCCTTTTTCCATAAAAGTTAGCAGTGTCGATCAGAGTCATACCGATATCTAGACTTTGATCTATAATACGTTGTGAAGCAGATGCATCGATCCATCTTCCAAATGCCATCGTTCCCAGACCTACTTTGGATACTGGAATATTCGATTTACCTAATATCTGCTTATCCATTCAATTGTTCTCCTTAACCATCTGTGCCAATCCACTTCCAAATGACCAGTCTTCGAATTCAGTCTCGACCAATATAATAAATACATCTTCGATCCGAATACCCACTTGTTGTGCTAGCGCTGTCGCTAACTGTTTATACAGATTTGTCTTCTTGACCACGCCTCGACCAGACTTCAAGGTAATCTGGATATATAATAATCCATCTGAACGATCTCCTTGTAAATAGTGTCGATCATATACAAACTGTTCTGGCTGATGACTATGAAAGACTTGAAAACAATCATTCTCCGGTACATCACAACAATCGATTAAAGCGGATAAAATAACCTGACTCATCTGTTGTAACTGTTCTGCATTGTACTGATTATGCATATAACTTACTCTTGTAAATGGCATATCGCTGATCCTCCATACGATTGAATTGGTTGATACTGATACAAGCTTTTATGAATACTCTGATTGTATCTATATTCTCTTTATTTATATAATAGATAATAATCATAAAGATCATTCATTTTACCGATAAAGATAGTAAAAGGAAAATCTACTAAGGAGGTGCATTATGGATTTAACAGAATTGATTGCTTTTCAGACCGTGATGCAAGAAGGTACCTTTGTCAGAGCAGCCGAAAAGCTGAATTATGCTCAATCAACAATTACTAACCAGATCAAACGATTAGAAAAAGAATTAGGATTGACTTTGTTTTATCGTAATTGGGAAGCGACCTTAACACCTGCCGGGCAACGATTTGCTGAACAAGTCGATCAATTAATCCATCACTGGCGGTATGTCGGTGATATAGCCAAGCAATTGAATGAAGAAGAAATAGGTACTTTACAGATTGGTGTCACAGAGACATGGGCAGATCGTTATTTACCAGCTATTTTATATCAATTTCGGCAATATCGACCCAAAATTACTTGTGAGATTATAGTCGGCAATTCGACTTTTTTGGAAGAGTGTCTACAACAGGAGAAAATATCGTTAGCTTTATGCGCAGATTCGGAGTCGTCTCACCATTATGTATTTGAACCTTTACACCAAGAATCAATCTCGCTGATTATACCGGCTAATCATGTATTGGCGAATACCCAAGCAGTGACTATCGACGAGTTATTATCACATCTGTTGATTATCGGGCAATCGTCGTGCAAGTATCGCTTTCAAGTGGAAAAAGCTTTTAGAACGTATGAGCAAGAACCGTTATTTTACACGATTAATCAACTTTCTTTAATTCCGCTTTATGCTGAACAATTAAATGGGATCGGGATTGTACCGTCTTCTTTGAGTGTAGATGATACGTATACTGTTTTACCTTTTCCTTCTGTAGATCACCATTTGCAGATTGGCATTTTACAACCCCGGCGTATCAAATATAACAGCGGTATGCAGCAACTTTTTGTAGAAGAAGTTCGGAAGTATTTTAAAAATCTCCGTGAATAGTAATCTTCAATTTGATATGGATTCAATCATAAATCGTAGTCGCTTCCATGCTTTTATAAAGAAATCGCCATGTATAAATATAAGATCACAAGAATAAGCAATATACCAAAAAGAGCACTCTACTTGTTACTGTAGAAGTGCTCTTTTTTTGAAATATACAATAGACGTTCATACCTTTATTAGCAATCTTAATGCGATCTAACAGGAATTAGCTATTTGAGCTATCGCTCTCGTCTTCTTTTGACAGCAGACCTTTGAGTTCTTTCATAAACATATTAATATCTTTAAATTGACGATATACCGAAGCAAACCGCACATAAGCTACTTCATCGACAGGATACAACTGTTCCATGACTAATTCGCCTACAGCACGACTTTCCACTTCTGCCATCGCTGTAGTATGTAGACTTTTTTCCACTTCAGAGACGATCATATCCAGTTGATCTACCGATACCGGACGTTTCTCACAAGCGCGAATCAGACCGCGCAGGATTTTGTCGCGACTAAATTCTTCACGACTTCCATCTTTTTTGATCACAATTAGCGGTGTTTCTTCCACCATCTCGAACGTCGTAAAACGGCGATTGCAACTTTCACACTCACGTCTACGACGAATCGATTTATTATCATTGGCTGGACGGGAATCCAGCACCTTGGTTCCATTGTGACTGCAATATGGACATTTCATTGCTCACGTCACTTCCTTTCTCGCCAACCGTTCATTCGGACATCATTTCAGTTAAGTTCATGCATATATATTCAGGATGTGAGTAAATATGAGTTACAGAATCCAACATAGTGCTTGTTCGATCTAAAAGGCATCGTATAATTCAGTATACTGCTTATAATAATATAATACACGTTGGACATAATGTCTCGTTTCCCCGAAAGGAATATCTTTGACATCTTCTAATGTACCGTCCCATTTGCCGGAACTTAGCCATGATTTTACATTACCAGGACCTGCATTGTAGGCTGCAATTACAGCGATTTTGTTACCACCGAACTGACGATTAAGCTGTCTAAGGTACCATGTACCAATCTGAATATTCGGATCGATCTCATGCTTGACCGTTTCCAGTGACATGTTGTCCAAGTGTGCTTGCTCCATAATCCATTGCGCCGTATTCGGCATCAGTTGCATAATACCGAGTGCGCCTTTTTTGGATTCCATACTGGGCTTAAAGTTAGTCTCGACTCGAATAATAGAAGCAACTAGAAAAGGATCGACTTCATAAGCAGACGCATGAGCACGAATCTCTTCTTTATACTCTATCGGATAAATCCATCCTAGCCAGCGACTATTGAAAAAAACCACAATCACAACAAGCACGAATAGCGGTAAAAGAAATCGTTTACGAACCAATTTCTTCATGAAAGACCTTTACTCTGCCAGAACTGTTCCAATTGAGCATACGTGTCCTCAAGGGTACCGCTATTATCAATTACAATGTCAGCTACTTTTTTCTTTTGCTCAATATCCATCTGAGCGTTAATCCGTTTCCAGGCTTGTTCTTCATTAAGTCCATCGCGTGAGATCAGACGCTGTAATTGAACAGGCTGAGGCACATATACGACCATAATCTGATCAAACGTATAGACCCCTTTGGCTTCCAACAACAGCGGAATATCTGCTACAACCAGTGTATCTGGATACTGCTGTTCTAACTCTACCGTACGTGTCTGAATCAATTCACGAATCGCTGGATGCGTAATATCTTCAAGCGACTTCCGTTCTTCGGGATGGGTGAAGATATGTTCCCCTAACTTTTTGCGATTCAGTGTTCCGTCTGCTTGCAACATGTCTGTGCCAAAGCGTTCTACCACTTGAGACAGCACAGGATGATTCGGCATCATCACTTCCCGCGCAATCAGATCCGCATCAATCAGCTTGGCTCCTTTGGATGATAACCATGCCGAGACAGAACTTTTACCTGTGGCGATTCCTCCGGTTAACCCGATATTCATGATATCACCTCAATGTTTCTGACGAGTAGGTAGCGGCTGACACACCGGACAAAAGTGTGTTCCTCTTCCGCCGACAACCGTCTTCTCGACAAGTGTTCCGCATTCATAACAAGGTTCTGCTTTACGACCATAAATACGTAGACTGTGCTGGAACATGCCCATTTCGCCTTGACCATTTACATAGGACTTGATCGACGAACCACCTGCTTCTACAGCATCTGCAAGTGTGGACACTATCGCTTCATGCAGACGGGTTAATTGTTCTGCTGACAATGTATTAGCAATCTGCTCTGGATGAATCCCCGAACGGAACAACGCTTCATCGACATAAATATTTCCGATCCCTACCACATACTTCTGATTGAGCAATACAGGCTTAATCATCGTACGGCGCTTGCTCATCATATGGATAAATTGCTCTGCTGTAAATTCCGGTGCAAGAGGTTCAAGCCCCAGATGCATCAGTGGCTTCGACTGCAAATCTTCATCTTTTTTGAACAAATGCATTGTACCGAATTGACGCACATCTTTGTACCGAAGTTCAGTACCATCTGTAAAATGAAAAATCACATGAGTATGCTTCTCAACAGGTTCATCCTGAGTATAGACCCCATAGCGCCCTTCCATACGTAAATGAGAAACCAATACCAAATGATCCATCACAATACGCAAAAACTTCCCGCGACGCTCTACTTTCTCAATCGTATGCCCTTGAAGCTCTATCTCAAACTGCTTATGATCATCTGGCAATTGAACAATACGTGGTAAAGATACCGTAACATGATCAATCGTTTTGCCGGCAACCAAGGTGTTTAACGTGCGTCTAACTGTTTCTACTTCCGGCAATTCCGGCATAACCTTTCACCTTACCTTTAATATAATAAATTTATTTTATATTGAATGAATTTGGATGTCCTTCTACATGCTCGGAGAGGAACTACCATCCCTCCGCTTCGCTTCTCTACCCTTTTAATTATAGACTATTTACTTCGCTTCATACCAGTTCGCACCATAGCTTACTTCAGCTTTGAGAGGAACCGATAAAGACAATGCTTTTTCCATCACTTCTGGTACCAATGTCTTCATTTGTTCTAGCTCATCAGCAGGGACTTCAAATACCAATTCATCATGTACTTGAAGAAGCATACGGCTGTTTAACTTATGGTCTTTGAGCGCTTGATCCATATGCACCATCGCTAATTTGATAATATCTGCGGCTGTACCTTGAATCGGTGTATTCATCGCTGTACGATTTGCAAAAGAGCGCAGATTAAAGTTAGACGAGTTGATATCCGGTAGATAACGACGACGTTCTAACATCGTTTTAACGAAGCCGTCTTTTTTCGCTTCGACTACGATATCATCCATATAACGGCTAACGCCTTTGAATACTTCTAGATATTGATTGATAAAGTCGCCTGCTTCTTTACGAGTAATGCCTAGATTTTGAGATAATCCATAATCACTGATTCCGTAGACAATACCGAAGTTAACCGCTTTGGCAGAACGACGCATATCGCCATCGACTTGCTCTTTGGTCACGCCGAATACATCCATCGCTGTTTTGGTATGAATATCCATATCATGCAAAAAGGCATCTTTCAAACCTGGATCATCTGCCATATGAGCAAGTACGCGCAGTTCGATCTGAGAATAATCGGATGATAAAATACTCCAACCACTTTCAGACGGCACAAATACTTTACGTAATTTACGTCCTTCTTCCAGACGAATCGGAATATTTTGCAGATTCGGGAACTGACTGGATAAGCGACCTGTTGCTGTAATCGTCTGACGGAAGAACGTATGCACTTTGCCAGATTTGGGATGAACTTCTTTCAGCAATCCTTCTACATAAGTGGATTGCAATTTGGCAAGCTGACGATACACCAGAATCAACTGCACGATATCATGATAAGGTGCTAATTTTTCCAGTACATCGGCACTGGTTGAATAGCCTGTTTTGGTTTTTTTCTCTACAGGTAGACCTAGACGATCGAATAAAATCTCACCTAGTTGCTTCGGTGAATTCAGATTAAATTCTACACCCGCCATGCCATGAATCTCTGTCACTAATAGATTAATCTTTTGTTCAAACTCTTTGCCCAGTTCACGCAATTCATCTGTATTTACAGCAACACCTTGTTTCTCCATATCCGCTAAAATACGGGACAATGGCATCTCTAGATCATTAAATAAGCTGGTCATTTCATTTTGTTCCAATTGTTCACGTTGTAATGGAACCAATTCACGAATCGCTGCTGTTTTGCGTGCAAGATGATGACTCAATACGTCTTCTTCAGGCACTTTATATTTAGCCCCTTTACCAAACACCGTCTCGTCTTCTGGCATATGAGGTAGACCATATTTGGCTCCAAGAGCATTTAAGCTTTGTCCTGATTCTGTAGGATCAAGCAAGTAGGCTGCAATCTGCACGTCAAAAGAAGCACCTGCAAAAGGAATATCGCTCCAGTACAATACAAGGTCTGCGCGATGTAGATCATGTCCATGCTTCGGAATCGATTCATCGGCTAACCATGCACGTACACCTGCTGCACGCTCACTAAGCAACGTCTCAGGCGTCATAAAGTAATACTGATCTGGCGCTGACAATACAATACCGACCAGTTCAGCATGATGCGGATTATCTCCATGACTTTCAATATGCAATACTTCGACAGCATTCAGTACTTTTTCCAATGCAGGAAGCTGTTCTTCGCCTACAATAGTTACTTCTAGTTCAGAAGCTTCCACTTGAGCAGGATCATGCAGATCTTCCCCATCAATATCAGACAGATTGAGGCGCTGAATAATCGAATTAAATTCTAATTTACGCAAAGCTACAATTGATGTTACCGGATTGAATCCATCATATTTCATACTTTCCCATGTCGCATCAAAAGGAACATCACGGAAAATAGTCGCTAACTCTTTACTCATCCGAGCATCATCGGCATGTGCTTCTACTTTTTCTTTCATTTTGCCTTTGAGTTGATCGGTGTTCGCTAAGACTTCTTCTACACTGCCAAATTGATGTAACAATTTGAGTGCTGTTTTTTCACCGACACCTGGAATACCCGGGATATTATCAGATGTATCACCCATCAATCCTTTTAGATCGATAATTTGAGCAGGTGTTAAGCCGTAACGTTCTTCGATTTCTGCTGGGCCGTAAGGTTCAATATCACTTACACCTTTGCGAGTGAGTGCAATTTTGACGTGATCTGAAGCCAGTTGTAGCATATCTTTATCACCACTAACGATCAGCACATTACGTCCTTTTTCTTCAGCCGTACGGGATAATGTACCAATAATATCATCAGCTTCATACGTATCTAATTCAAAGTACGTAATACCAAGACCGGTCAATAATTCTTTAAGCAATGGAAATTGCTCGGATAGTTCTGGTGGTGTTTTTTGACGTCCACCTTTGTAATCTCCATAAGTCGTATGACGGAACGTGATTTTACCTGCATCAAAAGCAACCATCACATGTGTTGGTTTTTCTTCTTCCAGCAAGCGAATCAACATATTGGTAAATCCATAGACTGCATTAGTATGCTGTCCACTTTTGGTTGTCATCGGTTGTTGCATCGCAAAAAAAGCACGATAAATAATACTATTTCCATCTATTAAAAGAAACTTTTCCATAGAACCTCCTGTAATTAGAACATCTCTATATTTAACCATGTACTGGTTGATGATTAGGATTAAGATTTGCTCTTTCTATGATACCACAAGCCCTTCTAATCAAAAAATAAAAGCACCGGATTTGTGTCCGATGCTTTGGGATTGCTTTATAATATAACCTATTTGTACATTAACGATTAAGATCAGGACGTACGCCTGTCACAAGGTAGACGACACTTTCGCCAATATTGGTGGCGTGATCTCCGATACGTTCGATATAACGTCCTGTCAGATTCAGCAACATCACTTGCGGGCCGTCTACCGCATGATCGATCATATAGTTGTGCAGTTCACGAATCATTCCACTATACATATGATCGACTTGATCATCGTCTACACCGACTTTATAAGCCAGATCTGTATTTTCATCCAGATACGATTGGATCGATTCTTTGGTCATTTGTCCTACGATATCTGCCATACGCGGAATATCTACTAATGGCTGAATCAATGTAGAGTCTTGTAGACGCAACGTTACTTTAGCGATATCGAGAGCCAGATCACCCATACGCTCCAGATCACTAGAGATTTTGAAAGCTACAATAATACGACGTAAATCTTTGGCTACCGGTTGTTGTGTTACGATCAGGCGTGAACCGATTTCCATCACTTTCTCTTCTAATTCATTTAACTTATAATCATTACCAATAATTATTTTTGCCTGTTCGATATCAAGGCGTTGTAGTGATAGCACAGCTTCTTCCAAAGCATGTACTACATGATCTCCCATAGCAGTGAGCAACTGACGTAGCTCTCCTAGACTTTGGTCGAATTCTTTCCGGTTGGGCATGAACAAGTCCTCCTTGGTGTAGGTATTAGCCGAATCTTCCCGAAATATAATCTTCTGTTCGAGAGTCCGTAGGGTTGGAGAACATCTCCGGTGTATCGGATGATTCCACAATTTCTCCATTTAAGAAAAACGCAGTCTGATCTGAAATACGCGCTGCCTGATGCATATTGTGTGTTACCATCACAATCGTATAATCCTTTTTGAGCTCACGCGTTAATTCTTCAATCTTCAATGTAGAGATTGGATCAAGTGCTGAAGTGGCTTCATCCATAAGTAGAATATCCGGTTGACCTGCTAGCGCACGCGCAATACATAGGCGTTGCTGTTGTCCACCGGATAAGCTAAGTGCAGAACGTTTGAGATAGTCTTTCACTTCTTCCCACAACGCAGACTGACGCAAGCTTGTTTCTACGATCTCATCTAGATCTTTTTTGGAAGTAACGCCATGTAGACGTGGACCATAAGCTACATTTTCGTAGATGGACTTGGGAAAAGGATTCGGTTGTTGAAATACCATACCTACTTGCTGACGCAAATTTTCGACTTCTACATTTTCTCCGTAAATATTAGAACCACTGATCTCCACTACGCCTTCGATGCGTGTGCCTGGAATCATATCGTTCATGCGATTCAATGTACGAAGCAATGTTGATTTACCACAACCGGAAGGGCCGATAAAAGCAGTAATCGCTTTTTCTTTAATATCCAAATTAATATGTTTAAGAGCCTGATGTTTCTCATAATACAGGTTCAATTGTTCAATACGTATAATCGCTGACACAAGGTACACTCCCCTGATTTTCAATTCATTTTCGGTGACAAATGTTTTTTACATCTATTCATCATAAATCATATTTGTAAATCCCATCAGTTCGAATTGTAAACGGAATGTAAAAAATGTAAGCCTGATAAATTAACGCTGTAAAGCTTGCGCAACGATACTGGTCAAATGATCCGCTTGATCAGCCGATTGCATCAATTGTTCTGCATTTTGAGAAGCTTGTTCTGCTTCGACTGTCATTTTGCCAAATAATTGATTCGCTTGCTGAATATAGATCATACTTTGATCCATCACTGTCTCGGTCGTATGAGTGGACGAAGCAGATTGCCCAATCATTTCACCAAGTCCGGTAAGTAACCGATTTACATCTGTAGAAAGAGTCGTAATATGCGAAGATAATTTGCGCATTTCTTCTGCGACAACAGCGAATCCTTGTCCTGCCGCTTTAGCCCGTGCTGCTTCTATCGAAGCATTAAGCGCAAGCATATTACTCTGACCTGCAAGATCAGTTACCGTATGCACGACTTTACTTGCTTGTCCTGTGTAATCAAGCATCTGTTCTGCGAGTGTACGCTGACGCACTACTAACTGTTGTACTTGCTGAAATTGTTGATGCGCTTGATTCAGATCCTGTTGCCCGGATATCGTCTGTTGCTTCATCAGATGAAGCTCTTGATGACTGGCTTGAGCAGCTTGTTGTACCACTTTGACCGCATCTCCAATCTGCTCAACAAACTGACGTGTGTCGTGCAAAGAAGAAATCCGTCTTTGTTCTGTAGCTAATTGCAGATGATTAGACAGCTCCATAATATCGCGTATCGTCACTATGCCTGCTAATCGTTCTTGATCTATTAATACAACACATTCATAAAAAGAATCGCCTTCACGAGCAAGCGCAGCATCGACCACGATCGAAGCTTCTGTATCGATATCCATTACTAGCATATTAGACTGACTAAACATCACTGTAGAACGAGTGTCATACAATTCACTAGCGAATCGGCTTGCCATATGTCGATAAAATTGTTCACGCATAACCAGACCTTCTGGGCGCTCCTGTTCATCACACAACACAATACAAGGAAGATGAGTCTGGCGCTTGAACCGAACAAAAGTGTCTCGGCATGTTTCTTGAGCACGAATAGCAGGCACTGTTATTACATAATGACGCAGACGAAGTTCTTTTGCGTCTGTGTGCATATGTGATTCTACCTCTGTTGCTATTATCTGATCTACAGGTTCTATAATCGCTTGCTTATTTTCTTTCTCTATATCAACCGGCTGCATGATTTCAGGTTCACGTATCAGCATGTCTAACATGATTGATGACCTCTCCTAACGAATTAATATAGTCTTTAAGACTCATAGACTAAGACTAAAGGATCAATGTAAAAATCAATCTTTTAAAATACGCTAAGTATGTAAAAAACGCTCGACACTCCATATTAAATGGAATGTTGAGCGCTTGTTTTTTTGCGTACTACTAATTTATAACCAACCCCACGAATCGAATCGATATGTACCGATTCAGGATCAAGTTCTAATTTTTTACGTAAAGAGCTGACATGTACATCGACAGTACGTTGACCACCAATATAATCGAATCCCCATACTGCATTCATCAGATCATCCCTTGTCATCACTACTCCTGGTTTGCGTGCCAGATAGAGCAAGACTTCAAATTCTTTCGGACGCAGTGTAATCTGTTGTGTACCGAGGGTCACTTCGTATTTATCAGGATAGATCGTTAAATCACCCAGTTCAATACGACTTTCATGCGATAACTCTTCTTCAGATTGATCTTCTCTACCTGTTGCACGACGTAATACAGCAGCTACACGTGCTAATAGTTCAGATACACCGAATGGCTTCGTAATATAGTCATCGGCTCCTGCTTTGAGTCCTTCTACCACTTCTTCTTCTGCATTTTTGGCTGTCAAAATGACTACAGGTGTACGAACCCCTGAACTGCGCAATTTACGCAAAATATCTAATCCCGCCATGCCCGGCAACATCAGATCAAGCAAAATCAATTCAAACGGCTCACTTTGCGCACGATCCAATCCTGCACTTCCGTGATCTTCTACAGTGACTTCATATCCTTCTTGTGTCAAATTGTAAGACAACAATCGAGATAACGTTGATTCATCTTCTATGACCAGTAATCGTTTAGCCATGATAACCTCCCACAAGGGTT
The DNA here is from genome assembly GCF_030433815.1 of Paenibacillus sp. PsM32. Classification (NCBI taxonomy): domain Bacteria; kingdom Bacillati; phylum Bacillota; class Bacilli; order Caryophanales; family Paenibacillaceae; genus Paenibacillus; species Paenibacillus sp. PsM32. The sequence continues at coordinate 404,384 of NZ_JARUWY010000001.1, forward strand.
CGCATTTCATACATCAATGTCAGCATATCACTCTTATGTTAACCCTGTGTAAAATGATGTAATAAAATATCAAATATCTGGTTCATCCTCTTGTAACAACGGCAAATTGACTGTAAATGTTGTTCCAATATTAACTTCACTTTCCACAGTTACCGTCCCGCGATGTAAATCAACAAGATGCTTAACAATCGATAATCCTAGACCCGTACCCCCTGAACTGCGTGAACGGGCTTTGTCTACTCGATAAAAACGTTCAAATATACGTGGTAAATCTTTTTTGGGAATACCCATACCAGTATCTCTTACATGGAAAAGAATACGCTCTTCTCCGTTGTCAGAACCTTTTTCCTCGACTGTTAATCTAACTTTACCACCATCTTGAGTATAGTTTACCGCATTAGAGATCAAATTGACAAAAATCTGCCGTAATCGATCTTCATCGGCTTCCATAAACATTTCTTCCGGTACATTCATATCTACCGTAATATTCTTTTTGGCAGCCGAAGAATTTAACATTTCCCGTATCGTATCGAAAAAAGGCTGTAAATGAATCGGTGAGAAGTTTAGTGGTGAACGCTTGGATTCAATTTTGGATAATTCCAGAATATCTCCGATCAGACGATTCAACCGCTCACTTTCATCATAAATAATTTGTAAAAAGGCACGCGATGTCTGTTCATCCTGTACACCGCCACCTAATAATGTTTCGGCAAATCCTTTTACAGCAGCAATAGGGGTTTTCAATTCATGGGATACATTCGCTACAAATTCGCTACGCATTTTTTCCAAGCGACGAATATTGGAAATATCCTGAATCAAGAACAACATCCCTCTGTACGTATCATCATCTTCAAACATCGGTACACCATCGATCTGAATCAAGCGTGGCTCTGGATCATACAATGTCTGTTCATCATGAATACGCTCTTTGCGTCGCAATCCTTCACCTAGTAACTTGGTCAATTCATAATGACGTTTTAATTCATGATAAGACTTACCGGTTAGACGCTTAGAACTGACTCCTAACACTTCTTCAGCGAACCGATTCACCAGTGCTACATTTCCTAATGAATTGACCATCAACATACCGCCAGTCATATTAGCCAGTACACTTTGTAGCAGGTCTTCGTTATCGCGAATAATTTTGAGTTGTTTTTCCAGACTATCTGCCATATTATCAATCGCTTTACCTAATTCACCAATTTCATCACGCCGTTCTAAGCGTACACGTGCGCCGTAATCCAGACGGGAAATACGATTGGCAACTACAGTGATATGTTCTAGTGGCTTAGTTAACCCAGACGCTACCCGATAACTCACTACAGCAGCGACTAGAAATAAGATCAGTAAGCTGATACCCATAACTGTCCAGGCGTTGCGTACCCCTACTTCTACCGCTTCCAGACTCATTGATAATCGAATATATCCATCAAACAGATTACCTGCTTTTACAGGAGCTGCAATATATAACATATTTTTGTCCAGTGTCGCACTATAACGAATCGCACTACCGACCCCACCCGCAGCAGCCGCGCGAATTTCTTCACGATCCATATGATTGTTCATCGTATGCGGATCACTTTCAGAATCGCCAATAACGGTTCCATCTTTTTCGATAAAAGTCACTCGTGAATCGGTTAAATTCCCTATCTGATGGGCTTCTTGCGAATAATATTGAAATACATCTTCAGAAGGCTGACCGTCTGTTCCTGTTGCTTTAAAATCAAATGTGGTTTCTAACAAACGGATCTCACGCACCATATTGTCTTCAAGTGTGGCAATATGTGAGCTTTTGAATATTTGTCCCATTGTGAGTGCTGCTGCTAGACCGAGTACGCCCAGCAGTATCATCAGAATCAATGTCAGACGAATGCGAAAAGGCTTCATGCATCTCTTCCTTTACGATAATTTGAAATACGCATAAAAATAGAATATTGGAGCGTTGCCATTGGTTGTTGTAACATAATCCCGAGTACGACTGGAACCGCAGTCTGAGGGCTAAAATAAGCCATCGCAATCACCATTCCGACCGAGATATTACGCATCCCTGAAGCATAGGCTAGTGTAACAGGCAATGTCTGCCCTTCTCCTTTGCGACGAAGTATAGCAGAAGCCACATAACCCAGTCCATAGCATAACGCAACCAGGAGCAATACAGACGGTACGACTAACAACAGATCCCGACGCAATGTTTGCAATTGAGGCGCAATAGCAGCGGCATTTAACAACACAACACCTGCAAAACATAACTTCGCTAATGGTTGAGTGATTGGAGCAGACCAATCTCTGAACTTGCCACCCGATATCTCGTACACGACCATACCTGCAAATGTAGGCAATACGATCAGTAACAATAAATCTTTGAACATATGTAAAGTATCGAACTGTATATCTGCACCGAAAAAGACCTCGATTAACAGGGGCACGACAAAAGGGCTAATGGCTGAATCTACGATTACTAGCGTCAATGCTAACGCCACATTACCGAAAGACATTCCTACCCATAATACAGAGGATACGCCTAATGGAATCGCTGCAAATAGCACCAACCCTACTGTATATGGTGAATCGCTACCAAATAGCAACAATCCCAATCCATATGCGATAAGTGGCGCAGCCACATGGGCTAGCAAAAGAGTAACAATAATCGGTGCAGGTCTGGTCAATACGCCTTTTAAATGATGTCTTCCACAACCAAGTCCCATCACAAATGTAACATAAGCAAATAAGCCTGGAATCCAACCGACAAAAGGTAATAATGGCTTGGATATAAAGAATCCCAGAACCAGTGTACATGGAATAATCAAAAACATATACTTTTCAAACAAACGAGTAAATGTAGCTGCGTGTTCTCTCATTATGTAGTCATCATCTCCAAAAGGTAACATATTTCAGTGGTATATATCACTTATCATAACAAGTATTATCATACCAGAGGTTGTAGAATAAGTCGCTTTCATCGATCGGATGATATTTGGGCTGCATTCAAAAAAAGACGATAGAACAGGTCAATTATGCCTGCTCTACCGCCATGATATCTTTATTGTTATATGAATATCTTTTCTGTTGTATTCTGTATCTTTATATAATATGCAAATTAACCGTTAATGATCTCGCCACCATTAACATGAATAATTTGACCACTAACATAAGAAGAATCTGTACTTGCTAGGTATACATAAGCTGGAGCGACTTCTTCCGGTTGACCCGGACGCTTCATCGGTTGACTTGCTCCGAATTTGCTTACTTTTTCTTCGTCAAATGATGCAGGAATCAATGGTGTCCAGATAGGCCCTGGAGCAACTGCATTGACACGAATTCCTTTTTCTACAATATTCATCGACAATGCACGTGTAAAGGCTGTAATTGCACCTTTGGTAGAAGAGTAATCTAGCAATACCGGTTCACCGCGATACGCTGTAACTGATGTAGTATTGATAATCGTAGAACCTTCTTTAAGATGTGGAACAGCTGCTTTGGTGATAAAGAACATACCGAAAATGTTAGTACGGAAAGTACGTTCCAATTGCTCTGCTGTAATATCTATAATACTTTGTTGTACATGTTGTTCTGCTGCGTTGTTAACGACAATATCAAGCTTACCTAATTCGGATACCGTTTGTTCTACCGCTTGTTTGGCAAAAGATTCATCTCCTATATCGCCTGGAAGTAGAATACATTTGCGTCCTTCTTGCTCTACAGCCTTTTTGGTTTCTTCTGCATCGCTGTGTTCATCTTTATACACAATCGCTACATCTGCACCTTCTTTGGCATACAAGACGGCTACAGCACGACCAATACCGCTATCCCCACCTGTAATGATTGCTACTTTATCTTTAAGCTTACCTGCTGCTTGATAGGCAGGTGCTTTATATTCTGGACGTGGAGTCATTTCCGATTCGATACCTGGTTGTTTTTCCTGATGTTGTGGAGGTAATGTTTGTTCTTCGCTAGACATAATGAATTCTCCTTTCGAATATGAAAATGGATAATTTACACTTACAATAACGTAGATCCCGTTGTTGCTTCCGTCCATTATTACCACTGTCTATACATGTTTAAACATCTATTTTTTACATTTTTTTATGTATTGAAATTCAATATTTAGGGTAAATATCCTTACCTTTTATCACTGAAACAGATCTCATAATATAAAAACCTTAATACATAAAAAACCGTCACTGATAATAGCAACGGTTTTTGACGTAAAACATTATGTGTATGGATTGATCCATCTTGGTCGATGGTCTACTATGTGTGAATTACCCATTGAATAGAATTCGTTTAAATAATATCGCGGAATACCATAAAGAAACTAATAACAACCAGACACACTGCCAGAATCATACTCAATGAACGAATTTTACCGGTATGAGCTGTAATACTTTTGTTCTCGTTAATATCTGCTAATGCTAAGCGCAAAGGCTTGCCTATAATGCCACCGATTGCTGCAATCGCCAAAAATAGCACGAATACTACAACCATCCAAGCGACAGAATAATTGCCTTTGGTCATTAAATATCCACCTGTTAACAACTGTACAATCAATCCAAATTGAGCGATTCGATTTAATGTACGAATTAGCTCAATACTACCTGATTGTGCTTCTGCTGAGCCATTTGCTAATTTACTTGTTACAACAGGTAAAAACAAGTAAAAACCCATCGATAACGCTCCCAAAATGTGTATAAACACCAATACTTCAGCCATGATAGAACCTCCTCTCATTTCATCAATCACAGACCATCACTACTGCTCTGCTATACTTCATTATTTTAACGGATGATGATATGAAAATACATATTTTCGCCTTAATTTTATCGACTATTGTGTCTATTTTTTGTCATATCGACAAAAGTATGTCTATATTCAATCTGAACAAAATCATAACAAAAAAGGCCTCCACATAAGGTGGAAGCCTTTTTGTACTCACTTTTAAACGTTCACGATTTGGATCACACTACGGACAGAATCAGCGGATTTCTCAAGAGCTGCTTTTTCATCGGAGGTCAATTCCAATTCAAAGATTTTCTCAATACCACCGCCACCCAGAATAGCAGGTACGCCCATAAAGAGATCGTTATAACCGTATTCGCCTTCTAAATAAGCAATGATCGGTAGAATACGCTTTTTGTCTTTAAGAACAGCTTCTGTCATTTGTACCAGTGACGCTGCCGGCGCATAGTAAGCACTACCATTGCCGAGCAGATTCACAATTTCGCCTCCGCCTACACGGGTGCGTTGTACAATTTCTTGAATCCGTTCTTTGGAGATCAATGTATCGATCGGGATACCACCGACGCTAGAATAGCGTACCAGCGGCACCATATCGTCTCCATGACCACCTAATACAAATCCGCGTACATCTTCTACAGATACATTCAATTCTTCTGCAATAAAAGTACAATAGCGCGCTGTATCCAGTACACCGGATTGTCCAATCACACGATTTTTGGGGAATCCCAAAGCTTGATAAGCTACATAAGTCATCGCATCTACCGGATTACTCAAAATAATCACAATCGCATCTGGAGAATACCCTTTGACTTGTTCGCATACCGACTTCACGATTCCTGCATTTGTGTTGACTAGATCATCGCGGCTCATGCCCGGCTTACGAGCGATACCTGCTGTGATAATAACTACATCCGAAGATGCTGTATCTTCATAATCAGATGTCCCTTTAATCTGGCTGTCAAACCCTTGTACAGGGCTAGCTTCCATCATATCGAGCGCTTTACCTTTTGTTGGGTTCTCCAACTGTGGAATATCAACCAGTACTACGTCACCAAGTTCCTTTTGAGCAAGCATCAAAGCTGTAGTGGCACCGGTAAAACCAGCACCGACCACTGTGATTTTTTTGCGCTTAATGACGGTCATAGGTTTATCCTCCTACATGTTTTCGATGATTTTGTCAGCGAACTCAGAGCATTTCACTTCTGTAGCGCCATCCATTAGACGAGCAAAGTCATAAGTGACTGTTTTGTTGTTGATTGATTTTTCTAGACCTTTGTAGATCAATGCAGAAGCATCGTTCCATCCCAAGTGATCCAACAACATTACGCCAGACAAGATAACAGAACCAGGGTTCACGACATCTTTGTCTGCATATTTAGGAGCTGTACCATGAGTCGCTTCAAAAATAGCATGTCCTGTTACATAGTTGATGTTTGCGCCCGGTGCAATACCGATTCCGCCTACTTGTGCAGCAAGAGCATCAGACAAATAGTCACCGTTCAAGTTCAATGTAGCAATTACATCAAATTCATTTGGACGAGTAAGTACTTGTTGCAAAGCGATATCAGCAATCGCATCTTTTACGATGATTTTGCCAGCATCTTCAGCTGCTTTTTGCGCTGCATTTGCTTCGTCTGTACCTTTTTCTTCTTTGATCTTGTCATATTGTGCCCAAGTGAACACTTTATCTCCGAATTCTGCTTCAGCCACTTCATAACCCCAGTTTTTGAAAGCTCCTTCAGTAAATTTCATAATGTTTCCTTTGTGTACCAAAGTTACTGTTTTGCGGTTGTGATCAATTGCGTATTGAACAGCAGCGCGAACCAGACGTTTGGAACCTTCTTCAGATACAGGCTTAATACCAATACCTGATGTTTCAGGGAAACGGATTTTGTTAACGCCCATTTCGTCTTTTAAGAATTTCAATACTTTTTTCACTTCTTCTGTACCTTCTTGGTACTCGATACCTGCATAGATATCTTCTGTATTCTCACGGAAAATAACCATATCTACCAATTCAGGACGTTTTACAGGAGAAGGTACACCGTCAAAATAACGAACAGGACGAAGACATACATATAGATCTAGTTCTTGACGAAGTGCTACGTTCAATGAACGAATACCACCACCGATAGGTGTAGTCAAAGGTCCTTTGATCGCTACAATATATTCGCGAATCGCTGTCAGCGTATCAGCTGGCAACCACTCATCGTATGTATTGAATGCTTTTTCGCCGGCAAATACTTCATACCAAGCAATTTTTTTGGAACCGCCGTAAGCTTTTTCTACTGCTGCATCCAATACACGTACAGATGCTTTCCAGATATCGCGTCCTGTACCATCACCTTCAATAAAAGGGACGATCGGGTTATTAGGTACGTTAAGAACTCCATTATCAATTGTGATTTTCTCACCAGTAGTAGGTAATTCGTATTTTTCAAACTTAGGCATAATCATGTTCCTCCTTAAGGGATATGGCTGTGACATCATCAGAGAAGGCGTTTACACATGATGAAAAGAAACTTGGAATAACTGATACGTTTGAGTATCATGTACTCGCTCGTTTCTTCTCATCGCTAGGCATGATACAACCATTTTGTATATGCTCACCTTCACAGACATGCACAGTTCTGTATTTTATTTTACCAGACGTTGGGTCATATGAGAAATATCTACTTGTTTATAATTAAAAATTTACGATTAACGTTGTTCAATCGGAATATATTTTTGATCAACCGGCCCTACATATTCTGCACGTGGACGGATAATACGGTTGTTTTCGTATTGTTCCAAAATATGTGCAGACCATCCAGACACACGACTGATTGCAAAAATAGGTGTGAACAAGTTACGCGGAATTCCTAGCATTGTGTATACAGAAGCAGAATAGAAATCAACATTTGGTTTCAATCCTTTGCTACCTGTTACAATTTCTTCGATCCGAATACACATTTCGTATAGGCTCAAATCGTTATTCATTTCGCCTAACTCTTTAGACATTTTTTGTAAATGCTTAGCACGAGGATCACCATTTTTGTATACGCGGTGACCAAAGCCCATGATTTTTACTTTATTGTCGAGTTGTTCTTGGATGTAACTTTCTAGACGATCCATCGAACCGATCTCTTCTAGCATTTTCATAACGGCTTCATTTGCTCCGCCATGTAGTGGCCCTTTAAGCGCACCAATCGCTGAAGTGATACCGGAATGAATATCAGACAATGTAGCTACTGTTACACGAGCAGCAAAAGTAGACGCATTCAATTCATGATCTGCGTGCAATACTAGCGCTTGATCCAAAGCTTTCACTGCTGTGTCTTCAGGCTCTTCGCCATTTAACATATACAAGAAATTATGAGCAATCGATACGCCTTTTTTAGGAGCAACCGGCTCTTTACCAGCAGCGATACGTCCAAGTGCAGCTACGATAGCAGGCAATTGTGCTTGTAATTTTACGACTTTTTTATGGTTCGCTTCTTGGCTCATATCTTCTGCTAGATCATCATATAGAGCAAGAGCAGAGATCGCACTACGAAGAGCTGCCATCTGATTCATATCTTTAGGATAAAGTTTCATTTGCGCAATCAATGGTTCCGGTAAGGTAGCATATTCATCTAGATCTTTTTGCAATTGATCTAGTTCTGCTTGATTTGGAAGTTTACCAAACCACAACAAATAAGCCACTTCCTCAAAACTTGCGTTAATGGCTAGGTCATCGATATCGATTCCACGGTATGTAAGTACGCCGTCGACGATCGAACTAATAGATGAGCTTGCTGCAACAACGCCTTCCAATCCTTTAGTAGCTGTCATATTACTCTCTCCTTTGCAGAACGGAATGATTGAGATTTTGCCCATTTTCGGGAATGAAAACATTTACATTTTTAAATATGGAAAATTTTAAAAACTAGATATTGAGGTCCCTCACAATTGTTGAAAAGAGTTCTAATGATCCAAACACCTACCATTAACCTTCCAAGGACCTTCACTCATCATACTTTATTTTGACGGAGTTGTGAACAAAATGAAGACTGTTTGTGACATTAAATTGTTTTATCATCGCAATAAGAATTTTTTTGTAACCCCTTACAGTATCAATTATAAGCCCTTTCGTTTCAAAAGTCTTGTCTGCCGTTTAACATCATATATGATGCTGATTACATAATTACTATATTGAACATAAGGAGATCAATTCATTGAACATTATGATCCGTAATCGGATTTTACGTGGAATATGGGTGCTTGTAGCAATTATTATCACTGCAATTGCTGTGCGTTACCTGTTTCCACTTCTGTACCCGTTATTGCTTGCATGGTTATTCGCTTATGCGATGAATCCGTTAGTTAGACTTCTACAGAATCGTGCTCACTTTCCACGCTGGTTAGCAGTCTCGCTCTCATTGCTTGTTTATTTTGGTGGTCTGCTCGCTTTACTTTCGTTTTTGGTAACAAGATTGGTTCAACAAACTATCACTCTTATGCAAACATTCAACGATCATATGGATAGCTGGCGTCAAATGTTTGTAGGCTGGACGAAAAACGATAGCCTGCAAAATATCACTAATCAAATCAATGGTTTTCTGAAAGAAACTCCTTATGGAGATACGATCAACAACAATCTAGACCAGACTACACAAAGTCTTTCTAGTACGATTAGTGGTATTGTTACAGGGATTCTGAATTATTTACTCGATTTTCTAACCGCATTACCTAACTTTGCCTGGATTATTGTCGTTATTGTGTTATCTGCCTTTTTTATCAGTAATAGCTGGGAAAAACATACCCGTATCGTAGCTGGATGGTTTCCTTCGAATATTAGACTGACGATGGTTACGATTTGGCGGGATTTGCAAAAAGCATTGTTCGGATATGTACGTGCTCAATTTATTTTGATCTCGATTACAGGCATTATTGTGATTATTGGACTATTTATTTTGCGTGTTGAGTCTGCTCTACTGATTGGTCTACTGATCGGTGCTGTAGATCTACTGCCCTATCTTGGAGTAGGAATTGTAATGATCCCATGGGCGATCTATACCTTTATGAGCGGCGATATTAGCTTGGGGATTGGTCTAAGTGTACTTTATGTCATTGTATTGATTGTACGGCAGATTATGGAGCCTAAAGTGCTAGCCAGTAGCGTAGGTCTTGATCCTTTAGCCACTTTAATCAGTATGTTTGTCGGCTTAAAGTTATTTGGCGCATTAGGTCTATTGATCGGGCCGGTCACACTGGTGATTGTCTCTGCGCTTAATCGTGCGAATGTTTTCCGTGATCTGCGTAACTATATTGTCAATGGCAAAGCGAGATAATTCATTGCATCACAGAAATAGTCTAACTACACTATTCATACCAATCAAAATAGATATCTTATAATGGTATACCAAAACAGGCAGTACTTTTAGAATCTAACTTCTAAAGTACTGCCTGTTTGTTATGATGGATCGCTATCATCAGCATGATCATATATCTGAATGATGATTGATAGTGGTCATACTATTTACAGAGTCAACATCATGACTACTTATACTATTATTGACCACCACGATGAATAGTAATACTGCCCTTTTTCATACGCTTCTCTATCCAGCGTAATAACAGATTCCGATAGATAGGACGTGTTAGTGGAAAAACAAGGGTGAACCCGATAATATCCAAAATAAAACCAGGCAAAACAAGCATCACTCCACCTACAAAAACACATAGGCCGTCTAACATTCGCCGTCCCGGTGGTTCGCCAGCATCCATTTGCTTTTTGGTATCTTCGATCACTTTACGTCCTTCAAATCTCATCATTAATATACCTACCAGTGAAGTGGTCAGCAAAAGAATAAGTGTATTCCAACCACCGATCCATTCAATCATCTGTAAAAAAACATACCATTCTAGGAGCGGTACGATAATAATAAATGCAATAATCCATTTGCCGATTCCTTTACCCAAACGTACCTCTCCTTTCTCAATCCCAACCCATTACATCTGTAAAGATTCTACAAGTGCATAATACAACGCTGGCACTTGTTTATCAAGTCGCACAGGCTTGAAGTCTTTATTAACCCAGACATGTCTTGTAGAACCGCTGGTTAAAGGCTCACCGGGTAATAGTTCGTCTGCTTTGAAGATAGGGCGCTCTCCAGAAGATGAGGAATCTCCAACAGAAGTATCATGCTCATCTAACAGATGAATTTTGTACTCATAATCAATCCGTAGCTTAGAAAACTCTGTTATACGGGTATAGATTGCTACACGATCATCATATCTTGCTGGATGTCCATATGACAATGACGCATCGATTAATGGTAACAATAATCCTGCGGCTTCCATATCCCTATAACGGAATCCCAGATCCCGAATCATTTCTGTACGTCCCAATTCAAACCAGTTCAAATAATTCGTATGATACACCACACCCATAGGATCATTTTCTTGATAACGTACGCGAAAAGCAATACCATGCCAATCGCTAGGTAAATGTAATTGTTCTTTTGCCATCATGCTGTACCTCTGCTTTCATTTCAAAATGTGAATATCTCTATAAAAATCATCAAAAAAAGCAATGGAATGATCCACTGCTTTCTCTGATGTCATACTATCTTGCTATTAATTAATGTGAAATTATGATTTAGCAGGCATTTGAGCTACTTTGATCAAGTTCGTAGAACCGGATTGACCCAAAGGAATACCCGCAGTAATAACAACCAAATCGCCTTCTTTTAGAAGACCTGAATCATGTCCACCTTGCAAAGCAATTTCAAACAACTCATCTGTAGAATGAGCTTGTGTACCTTTAACAGGCAATACACCCCATGCTAGAGAAAGACGACGCATTGTTTGATCCAATGTAGTTACTGCGATAATTGGAGATTGAGGACGGTATTTAGAAACCGTACGTGCAGTATGACCGGATTCTGTAGAAGAAATGATCGCTGCTGCATTCAAATCCATAGCAGAGTTTGTTACAGATTGACTGATTGCTTCAGTTACTGTTGTTTGTTGAGCATGCGTTTGTTTTAAGAACAATTCGTGATAGTTCAAAGCAGACTCTGCTTTTTCAGCAATACGGGACATTGTCAATACAGATTCAACTGGGTATTTACCAGCAGCTGTTTCACCAGAAAGCATGATAGCATCTGTACCGTCAAAGATAGCGTTCGCTACGTCACTTGCTTCAGCGCGAGTAGGACGCGGGTTACGTTGCATCGAATCCAACATTTGTGTAGCTGTAATAACTGGTTTCCCTACGCGATTACATTTTTCGATCATGCGTTTTTGTACCAATGGTACTTCTTCCGCAGGAATTTCTACGCCCAAGTCACCACGAGCAACCATCAAACCGTCAGATACCGCAAGGATTTCATCCAAGTTGTCGACACCTTGTTGGTTTTCAATTTTAGAGATGATGTGGATATGGCTACCACCTTTGCTTTCTAACAATTGACGGATTTCAAGAACATCGCTTGCTTTACGTACAAATGAAGCTGCGATAAAGTCTACACCCTGCTCGATACCGAAGATAATATCGTTAGCATCTTTTTCTGTAATACCTGGAAGTGAAATGTTTACTCCTGGTACGTTAACGCCTCTACGACTTTTGATTTGTCCACCGTTAACGATACGGCATTTAATTTCAGTACCTTGAATTTCAACAACTGTCAAACCGATCAAACCATCATCGATCAAAATTGTTGAACCGACTTCAACGTCACTTGGAAGGTCTTTGTAAGTAACGTGCATACGGTGTTGGTCACCCAAAATGTCTTCTGTAGTCAAAGTTACATATTCATCTTGAACCAATTCAACTGGCTCTTCTTTAAATTTACCGGTACGGATTTCAGGACCTTTGGTATCCAGCAGGATGGCTACTGTTTTACCTAGTTCTTTGCTAGCTTGTTTAATGTTCTTAACGCGGTTACCATGCTCTTCAAAATCACCATGAGAAAAGTTTAGGCGAGCTACGTTCATACCTGCCATAATTAATTTCTTTGTGTTTTCTAAAGATTCACTTGCCGGTCCGATCGTACATACAATTTTAGTTTTACGCATAATTGATTTTCCTCCGTTTTTAAAGGTCTCTCTTTATTTTGTTTTCCCAACATGACTTGCCGAAACCATTCAACAAGCCCCAACAATTAAATCTACTACAGTTTGCCTACTTTGTATAGAAGATTGTCAAAATTCCTCAGAAATTGTGGAAAAGCTATCTTACGAATGACGTTTGGAACGCGAAGATTTAGTAGCTACTTTCTCTTCTTCATTCCCAAGAATAGGCTCCACATCAGATTGCAATTCTTCTTGAGGCTGATCTTCTATATTGACTTCCGATCTACTCGCTGGCAATGTTCCCATCGCTTGCTCTGTAAACTCACCGATTTTGCGGAATTTCTGATAACGATCTTCAATCAACGCTTCTGCACTCATTTGAGAAAGTTCACGCAAATGAACAAGCAGATGTTTTTTGATCGCTTCACCTGTTTCTTCATAATCTTTGTGCGCTCCGCCGCGAGGTTCAGGAACGATATCTTCGATTACTTCCATCCGTAGCAGATCTTCCGCTGTAATCTTCATCGCTTCCGCTGCTTGATCGGCTTTGGATGCGTCTTTCCAGAGGATAGAAGCTGCACCGTTTGGCGAAATCGCTGAGTAAATCGCATTTTCTAACATAAGTACACGGTTACCTACACCAAGTGCCAAAGCACCGCCACTACCGCCTTCTCCGATCACTACACAGACTACAGGAACACGCAATTTTGCCATTTCCCATAGGTTACGAGCAATCGCTTCAGACTGTCCGCGTTCCTCTGCTGTATTACCCGGATAAGCACCCTTGGTATCAATAAATGTAATAATCGGACGTCCAAATTTCTCCGCTTGCTTCATCAGACGCATCGATTTACGGAATCCTTCAGGATGTGGGCTCCCAAAAAAGCGAGCGATATTGTCTTTGGTATCTTTTCCACGTTGATGACCAATAATCGTCACCGGATGACCATCCAATTTGGCAATACCACCAACAATCGCTAGATCATCGCCATACATACGATCACCATGCAACTCCATAAAATCACTAAAAACAATCGAAATTAAATCGAGTGATGTAGGACGCTGTTGATGTCTTGCCAGATGCATTTTCTGTGCCGGTGAAATCTGAGTGTATATTTCACTTTCCATCTGACGATAACGTTCTTCCAAACGTGTAATCTCATCGTTGAAATCTATTCCTTTTTCTTGTCCGAATTGCTTTAACTCGTCAATTTTTTTGCGCATTTCAACGAGAGGCATTTCAAAAGGCATTTCTCCTGCCACTTAAAATCCCCCTTTTCCACTGTGAAAATCTAATAATTGAGATAAAGTAGACTTCATCTCTTTGCGGTGAATGACCATATCTAGCTGACCATGTTCCATATTGAATTCTGCTGTTTGGAAATTATCTGGTAATTTTTGGCGAATCGTCTGTTCAATAACGATACGTCCAGCAAATCCGAACAATGCTCCAGGTTCAGCAATATTAACATCTCCAAGCATTGCAAAACTGGCAGATACGCCGCCCATCGTAGGATCAGTAATTACAGAGACATACAGTCCTCCATTTTCTTGAAAACGAGCTAACGCTGCACTTGTTTTGGCCATTTGCATCAGACTCAAAATACTTTCCTGCATCCGCGCTCCACCAGAAGTCGAGAAAATAATCATCGGAATCTTACGCGCATCTGCATGTTCAATCGCACGAGTGATCTTTTCTCCAACAACCGAACCCATACTGCCACTAAAAAAGTCAAAGCTCATTACAGCAAGTACTGCCGGTTGACCATCGATTAGACCTTCTCCTGTAATCACCGCATCACGCAGACCAGAGTTCATTTTCTGTTGCTCTAGCTTGCTTGCATATCCAGGAAATTTCAAAGGATCTTTGGACTCCATACGAGCATCCATTTCTGTAAACTGTCCATCATCCACAGTCATCATAATACGGTCAATCGCATTAAGACGCATATGGTAACCACAGTTAGGGCAGACTTTCAGGTTTTTCTCCAGCTCTTTACTATAATGAATCGTGCCGCATTTGCTACACTTGTTCATCAAGCCTTCTGGAATTTCACGCTTAGGACGTTCCTGCTGTTCTTCAGTAGACTCTGTGTCATTCCCCCAACGTTGGGATGGAATGGTTGCATATTTTTTTTTCTTTTGAAATAAATCTCTAAACACAACTACACCTCTCCAGCCGTATACGCATTCCGCTATTCATGGAATTCATATCATATATTATTCACTTATACCGAGCTAATTGGACTTAAAATGTTCACAAAATAATTGCAGTGCTTTAAGCCCACATAATGGGATAATGATAACATACCACACTTTTTTACCGCAACAAAGATAAGTGAAGATAAATTGGCACATTGACGGGTTGACAATCAATGTGCGCTAGCTTTTTAGACTTATTTGACTTTAACGGTTCCTTCGCCTAACATCTGCTCCATTTCCTGGAAAAGCTCTGGTGAAGGCTTAATACTATAGGTTTCACTGAGATCGAATAACTTTTGCGTTTCCTCGTAAAATAGTAATGTACCTACAGGCCCAGCATGACTTGCCAGCAGTTGTTTTAGTGCCGCTAATTTATCTGCTTGTTGAGATTCTTTAGTAATTTTGATAAATACACGTTGTTTCGATACCGGTTCAGGATTCCGGTCGGTATGAGGAGCATCGTTTACCACACTTGCTACACCACCACCACCGGATGAAGCAGGCGCTGTCTCCTGATGATCAGCGGCTACCTTTTGGGCAGACGTTGTACTTTTGGTATAAGGCTTAGAAGCCGAACTGGATGTTGATTTGTTAGCTTGCTTGGTCTGACTGGTAGCTTTATTTTTAGCGATATGCATCCGTTGACGAGCTCTAGTCGCTAACTCGCGGGCAGATCCTTCGTTAAGAGTAGCTACTTCTTCTGCTAACAATTTGAATCCGTCCTCTTCTTTTTGCAATTTACCACGTACGCTGAGCAGTAATCCTTTATCTACAAGTGTACTGCTTTTGCGCCATACTTCCGGGAAAAGAACCACTTCACACCGTTCAATCTGATCTTCTAGTTCCATAAAAGCCATCGATTTACCTTGCTTGGTCGTAATCATTTTGAGCGATACGACCATACCAGCTACCGCTACTATGCTCTCATCTTCACCTTCATGTAGATTCATTAATCGAGATAATCCAGTATCTTCAATTACCTGTTCATAATCATCTAATGGATGACCAGATAGATACAGCCCTAACAATTCACGTTCAAATTCAAGCTGTTCGCCCGTTGTATAAGGCGCTACATCAGGATAAGAAACTTCCCAGTTATGAGTCTCTACAAATCCCAGATCGGCAAACATTTCGATCTGCAATTCTTCACGTTCTTTGCGCCATTTCGCCGCTTCTTTGATCGTATCATCGAGCATTGTAAGCAACTGTGCACGATGTCCGGGAAGACTATCAAAAGCTCCTGCTTGAATCAACGACTCGATGACCCGTTTATTACAAGCTTTGGGATCGACACGACGGCAAAAGTCGATCAAGCTGTCGTAAGGACGATCTTGACGTTCTTTGATAATGCTATTGATCGCTTGTGTACCGACATTTTTGACAGCACCGAGACCGAAGCGAATATTACCTGTAATAGAAGGCGTAGAAGATTTGGACGTTTCAGATGGTTCAGTCACTGGTGGCTGTTCGCTATCTGACTCCGATGCTTTGGCTAACAACTGCTGTTCTAACTCCTGTTGCATCGCTACGGTTACCGGTGTAAATGTAACTCCACTCGTATTCACGTCAGGTGGTAATACATCAATCCCAATACGACGACACTCCAGTACATACTCGGCAACTTTGCGATGCGTTCCCATGACTGCTGTTAACATCGAAGCGATAAATTGCACAGGGTAATGTGCTTTAAGATAAGCGGTCTGGAACGCAAGCACACCATATGCCGCCGCATGTGCTCTTGGGAATCCATAATCTGCAAATCGTACGATCATATCGTATACTACATTGGCTTCTTCTTCGGTATAAGACTGTTCTATACTTCCTTTAACAAAATGTACCCGTTCTTCATCTAGAATCTCACGCTTTTTCTTGGAGACTGCGCGACGTAACAAATCGGCTTCAGCCAGTGTAAAACCAGCCATCTGAGAAGCAATCTGCATAATCTGTTCCTGATATACGATAATGCCATACGTATCGCTTAGAATAGGCTCCAAATCAGGATGCGGATATTCTGGAATCGTGCGACCATGCTTGGATTCGATATATTTAGGAATAAAGTCCATTGGACCCGGACGATACAAAGCAACGACCGAGACAATATCTTCAAAAGCGGTCGGTTTGAGATCGCGTAACACCCGTCTTACTCCCGGTGATTCCATCTGGAATACGCCCATTGCATCACCTTGACTGAGCATCTCATATGTCTGTGGATCATTATCTTCAATCTGCGCAAAATCAACCGGATGCCCTTCTTGTTCTTCGATCCATGTCATACAGCGTTCCATAATCGATAACGTACGCAGACCCAAAAAGTCCATTTTGAGCATACCTATTGATTCCAAGCTTTCCATCGGATATTGAGTCAACACAGCAATCTCGCTACCTTCTTGAATCGGAACAATATCAGTTAACACTCCACTTGAAATCACAACGCCTGCGGCATGAGTAGAAGCATGACGTGGCATACCTTCTACTTTGAGCGCGGTATCAATCATTTCACGAACAGATGCAGACTTTTCATACCGATCACGTAATTCAGGTACTTGATCTAATGCTTTGCTGATCGTCATTCCTACTTGCGCCGGAATTAACTTGGCAGCTTTGTCTGTATCAGCATAAGGAACATTCAGTGCTCGTCCTACATCTCGTACGGCTGCACGCGCAGCTAATGTACCAAATGTGATGATCTGAGCAACATGATCTCTTCCATATTTGGAAACAACATATTCGATCACTTCATCACGACGTAGATCACTAAAATCGATATCAATATCAGGCATCGTGATCCGCTCTGGATTGAGAAAACGCTCGAATAACAGCTTATATTTGATCGGATCGACATTGGTAATTTCCAGTACATACGCAACCAGACTACCTGCTGAAGATCCCCGTCCCGGGCCTGTGACGATACCTTGAGAATGGGCATATTTCATAAAGTCCCATACAATCAAGAAATAATCTGCAAATCCCATACTGCCTATCACTTTCAATTCATAACTTAATCGTTCTTCAATCGTCTGACGTTCTTGAGGATCATTCCAGTACATCGTATCTTGATAACGTTGCTCCAAGCCTGTACGACATAATTGTTCCAGATAACGTTCCGGTGATAGCTCATCAGGAATCGGATAATACGAAGGCAATAACGACTCGCCAAAAGTCAGCTCCAATTCACAACGATCGGCGATCACTGTTGTATTGGTAATCGCTTCAGGAACATGACGGAATAAGGATTCCATCTGCTGACTGTCTTTTAGATACAACTGATTGGTTGGAATCCGAAAACGACCTTCATCATCCATCGTTTTACCTGTACCAATACAGATTAAGACATCTTGCGTTTTGGCATCTTCTTCCGTTAAGTAATGCACATCATTCGTAGCTACCAGTGGAATATGAAGTTCTCTGGCAAGATCGATTAATAACGGCATGACTTTTTTCTGTTCTGGAATATGATGGTCTTGCAATTCTATATAGAAATCTTCACCGAAAATCGCTTGATAACGAAGAGCGGCTTCTCGGGCTTGTTCAGGTTGTTCGTGTAATAGATGTTGCGGGATCTCTCCTCCAAGACAAGCACTCAGACAAATAATACCTTCGTGATACTGTTGTAACATTTCAGCATCTACACGAGGCTTGTAATGGAATCCTTCTAAATGTCCAATCGAACTCAGCTTCATCAAATTGCGATAACCGATTTCATTTTTGGCTAACAATAATAAATGGTGAATCGGTTGATCTTTGCGTGCTGCCTTTTCTTTGCGTGATCCAGCCGTATAATACACTTCGCAACCGATAATCGGCTTAATGCCATGTTGCTTACATGCTTTATAAAATGGAATAGCTCCGTACATTACACCATGATCGGTGAGAGCTAGTGCTGTCATGCCTGATTCTGCGGCTTGGCTGACAAGATCCTTTATGCGCGCAGCCCCGTCCAGTAGACTGTATTCGCTATGCACATGCAGGTGAACAAATGGGGTCATACGCTTCCCTACTTTCGTCAAAATTATTCATTTTTGAAGCTTGTTTTGATATCTATTCATTACTTCTTATTTTATCATACTCGTCAATAAATCTTGCATTTCTTCTTTATCTCATAGGAATATTACACCTATTTCGACATATGGTGACAAAATTTCTAAACTTATCTGAAAAACTGCCGATAAACGTATCAATGTCAACTTTAATTGATTTCATTCATCGGGGGAAATAATAATGAAAAAACAACTGATTATGATTATGTCATTGATCGCACTTATTCCGTTACTGGTCTACGGGACATTCAGTTTGATCACCACAAGCAATAAAATAGAAAAAGATGCTTACAGTATGAACGAACAGAATGTTAATCTGGTGCTTCAAAAAACAACAGCTTTAATCAATTCTGAATTTGAGATGTTGCAACAATTATCTGAAAATCCAGAGATCAAAGAGTATACACCTACTCAATTAGCAAAAGTTAAAAATTTATTAGTATCTGTCGGTAAATTACACCCTGAAATTCAATCGATTATCTTCACAGCTACCGATGGTCAACAAATTGCTAAAAGTTCTGATGGCGATTTGAGCAATACCAGTGATCGTGATTATTTCAAACAGTTAATAGCTACCCAAAAACAAGTTGTCTCTGATATTTTGGTTAGTAAATCTACAGGTAAAAAGATCGTTACTGTTGTTTACCCTGTATTTGATACAAACAACACACTCAGTGGTATGGTTCAAGTCACATTGCCTTTAGATAGCATGAGCACCTATGCCAAAGAATTTTCTACAAACGGTCAGACAGCTTATATCGCAGACCGCACAGGAACAATTCTTGCTCACCCTGATCCGAATTCATTAGATAAAGATATCGAAGACACCTCTTCTTTCCAAAATGCTTCTCAAGGCACTCCAGGCACACTAACTTATGGTGAAAAATCAGACCGCGTATTAGTCTCTTATGCCAAAGATCCTTTAACGGGATGGAGCATATTTAGTGAAAAACCATATAATTTGATTATGGCAGATTCAAATATACTATTCCGCAACAGTATTATTATTCTGGTGATTTCTCTTATTCTTGCAATTATCGCTGGTTACATCTTCTCTACTCGCCTCACCAAGCCTATTATGCAACTTGTAAAAGTTACCGAAGCGGTAGCGAAGGGCGATCTAACGTCTACATGGGATATCAAGTCCAAACATGAAATTGGCGCTTTATCTACAGCACTAGCTACTATGACTAACAGCTTGCGTGAAATGGTATCGCATTTGAAAGATACGTCGCTTCATCTTGCTTCTTCTTCTGAACAATTAACAGCAAGTGCTGGTGAGACTTCTAACGCTTCTCAACATATCGCATTATCTATTCAAGAAATGGCAGAAGGTTCAGATCGTCAATCGGAATATGTAAATCATACATCGTCGACTGTCAATCAAATGGCTACAGGGATTCAAGGAATTGCTAGTAGCGCTCATGAAGTAGCTTCCAAAGCGGTTATGGCTTCTGAAAAAGTAAATGAAGGCGATACAGCGCTCAAAGCAGCAGATAGTGAAATCAGTAAATTGAAATTCATTTTCGGAGAACTGTCCGGTTCGGTTCATAGTCTAAATAATCATTCAGAGACGATTGGACAGATTGTGAATGTAATTGCCCAGATCGCTAAACAAACCAATCTATTGTCCCTTAATGCAGGTATTGAAGCGGCTCGCGCCGGCGAACATGGTAAAGGATTTAGTGTAGTAGCTAAAGAAATTCGTAATTTAGCTGATGAAGCTTCTTCTTCTGCTAATCAGATCAGCGCTTTGATCGATAGTATTCAATCTGAGATTCATACTGTTGTAGATCGTACAGAAGCCGGTTCTCAAGAAGTCTTGCAAAGTATTTCGGCTGTACACACAGCGGAACAATCATTCGGTCTGATTCGCCAGTACGTACAAGAAGTGACTTTCAATATTCAAAGTGTATCCGATGCTTCGTCTACTCTTTCTAAAGGTACAGAGCAAGTGATCCGTTCGGTTCATCAAATGTCTGAGATTACTAATACTTCAGTAGGTGAGATTGAATCGGTATCTGCTGCTACTGAACAACAATTAGCGACAATGGAAGAAATCGCAGCTTCTTCTGCTGTATTGTCTGATGTTGCTCAAGAGTTAAAAGGCATGGTTGAGAAATTCCAGGTTTGATGATTGGTTGATGTAATAGAATTAGGATTGATGAATGAATTAGAAATTATGTAAAAAAAGAAGCGCTACAGGTGAGTTGATCTGTAGTGCTTCTTTTTATTGAATAGGGATGGGGATTGTGTTACCAGGCGCTGGATGTAAGATATTTTGCTTTGCAAAAATCACTTTTTATTGAAGTTGGGCGCGCTTATATTGCCAAGCGCTGGATGTAAGATATTTTGCTTTGCAAAAATCACTTTTTTATTTTATATGTCGCGCTTATATTGCCAAGCGCTAGTGGTCAATGGATTGTAGGGTTAGGATGCATTTGGCTACAGGGAGTTCGTCGTAGGACATTTGAATTTCTAGCTTGCATGTACGGCGACTGGATTCTAAGATGATCGGGCGAATGACTACTGCATCTTCAATCTGGATCGGACGTAGAAAATAAGTGCTCATATTGTCCAATACATAATCGCATCCGCTTAATAATTTGGCTGTACGTGTAGCGGCTTGAATCATGACTGTGGTCAACACACCTTCTGAAATGGTACCCAAATCGGTCGCCATCTGCGGGGTGATAAATCCATGAAATACGATTCCACCGTCTTCATCTTTTTCTTCAGCAAATCCATTCCAAATCAAATGATCAAATGTCTCCCCTGTACCTGCATTGGGCTGTTGCTGTGCATCTCTCATCGCTTGCAATACTTCGTGACGGGTTACGGTGCTGATCAATTTCCGATTACGATCTACAATCGGTAAAAAGTCGACCCCTTCCCACATCATCGTCTGTGCTGCTGAAGCAAGCGAAGTCTGTAGAGTAGCTGTAATCGGGCGGCGAATCAATACTTTTTCAATCGGTTGTTCGGGTGTTAATTCTTCGATCTCTTTTCGTCCTACAATACCGATCACCCGGTTCCATTCGTCTACAACAGCTAATCGAACATATCCTGTTTTGTCTGTCATTTCACGAAAATCTTGAGCTGTGCTAGACGCTTTAAGTACTTCTGGCTTTGGCTTACCTGCAATAATATCTTCGACCAGCATAATTTTCTTTTTGATCATCCGATCAAAGATAGCGCGGTTGATCATCGATGCCACTGTAAATGTATCGTGACGGGATAAAATAATAGGCAAATCACATTCATCTGCTAATGCTTTCACTTCTGCACTTGTGCCGAACCCTCCGGTAATCAAAACGGCTGCGCCATGTTCCAGTGCAAGCGAATGAGCATCTTCACGGTTACCGACAATCAATAAGCTTCCTGCTTCTACATAACGCATCATCGCTTCCACTTTCATCGCACCGATCGCATATTTAACAAGTGTTTTATTAAGACCGCCACTTCCGCCAAATACTTGACCTCCGACAATCTCAGCCACATCCGCAAAGGTAAGTTGCTCAGAGATACCACGCGGTTTCTTTTCTACACGAATCGTACCTATACGTTCACGCGTCACTACAATACCCATATTTTCAGCTTCTTTAACTGCTCGATAAGCCGTTCCTTCGCTCACTCCCATATGTTTGGCTAGTTTGCGAACTGAAATTTTGCTACCGACTTGTAGCTTTTCAATATGTTGTAATAACTGCTCATGCTTTGTAATCGTCTCATCCTGTTCTTCCAACTGTAACACCACCGTTCTTGATCTGTATCACTCTTATTTGATTATAGCACAAAAACAAGCGCCTCCAACCATAGATATCTGGCTAGAGGCGCTTGTGATGGCGCTATTTTGATATATTCTTTTGAAAGTAAGTTATCTCTCTCAAATCATATATACTTTAAATTTGTAATAATTATCAACCTGTTATAATTTGATAACCACCATGTATTAAAACAGATATTAACGAATTACGCGTTCTCGCCACCGTATAGATCGCTCAAACTTTCTGTAATAATTTTGTTGATATCTTCAATAATTACACTTAGACGTTGCTCTGCATCGAACAAGCGACGGATATTCAAGTTCAAGTTTAACACTTCAAATACTTTTTCCATTTGTTCCATTTCTTCTGGATTCGGCATATCTCCAGACATCATACGTTGTTGAACTTCCATTTGACGCGTACGGAAATCATCTAACATACGTTTGCTTTCTGGATCATTTTCAATCAGCTTCATTGCTGCTGTAATGTCTTCTACTTCTTTACTTTCGCGGATCGATTTCGATAGTTCGTTAGCTTTGTCATAAATATTCATTATTGTATCCCTGCTTTCTTTGATATCATTTTTATATTGTACCCAATCATTGGCGATTTGAACTTTTACTAGAGTAACTGATTTGTTAGCAGAAGTAAAATTAGACGAATCAAGCTTAGTGAATCCTAGTTATTATTCTGCTTGATCATACAATGTAATCAATTGATCAAAAGAAGTAATAATCACGTCTGAACCTTCTAACTCGGACGTATCTCCAAAGTCTGCATAATTACAGCCAATCACGACCTGACCGTTCTTTTTCCCTGCTTCTACGTCTGAAGAACGGTCTCCCACCATCCATGCTTCGGTTATATGATGATTGGTTAGCAGTAATTGGACTAGATCGACTTTGGAAGCGGTATTGTATTCTCCTGCACTATACACACCCTCCATTAAAGGAGACAATTGATGAACTTCAGCCGCTCCTTTGACGTACCCTTCCAGACCATTACTTGCTACAAATAGACGTACACCTTGATCATGCAGATATTGCAATGTTTCGTTGACCTGTGGATACATCGCAGAGATTCCTGCTGCCATTTCATTTAGTTGTAGTTGCAATAACAGTTCATTTGCTCTTGCGACTGTAGGAGCACCTGCACCTGGAATCACACGTGCCCAGATATCTTCAAGCAACATGCCAAGACAGCTCAAAATGATCTCTTCCGGTGGTGTTTCCCCGTCATACAGACCTTCTTGCTTTAACATTTCAAACGTTTTGTGATAGGCAGGAATCAGTACGGTCTCGGTCTGAAAAAGAGTACCATCCATATCAAACATCATCGCTTGAGGCTTGCGTAACTTCGGTTGTTCATTCATTTCTGCGTAACTCCTATCTATGTATGATGGGCAGCATCACACTGCCCTTAAATCATGACGTACTGTATAGGTTATTCTGCATTAATATACAACTTTTTAATCGGAATCGTTTTCATCTTCTTCATCATCTGTAATCTCAGGAACAGGGTAGATACGCACACGCATAATACGTAAACGCTCGGCTTCTGCCACTTCAAAAGTTACTCCATCAATTTCTACTTTACCGCCTGTTTCGGGAACACCTTCAAGCTCTTTAAACATCCATCCACCGATTGAATCGACTTCATCATCATCGATCTCAACACCGCTTAGTTCATTTACATCTTCAATCAACATTCGTCCATCGACCGAGATTGTATCTCCATCTCGCTCCATATCAGGGCGTTCATCTTCAAATTCGTCATATAATTCACCGACGATTTCTTCCAGAATTTCTTCCGCTGTTAATATTCCGGCTGTTCCACCATATTCATCGACAACCAGTGTTAACTGAGAATGGTTTTTTTGCATCATTTGTAATACATGACTAATTTCCATAGACTCAGGTACATTCAAAATAGGTCGTGCCAACGCAACCAGATCATACGGTTGGTTCACAGGCGATAATAATACATCTGTAATATGAACAAAACCGATAATACGGTCTTTATCTTCTACGGCTACAGGGTAACGTGAATGTTTGGTTTCATTGATAATCGCCAAATTTTCTTCTTTGGAAAAGTTCGTATACAAACAAGTCATATCTGTACGTGGCAACATGACTTCGCGTGCAAGTAAATCAGAGAACTCGAAAATATTGTTCATCAGTTCCATTTCGCCTTCATCAATCACACCGCTTTTGGCACTTTGATTCATCAAAATTCGAATTTCTTCTTCCGAGTGAGCGGCTTCTGCTTCATTGGCAGGCTCTATACCTACAGCACGTAACACAGCGTTCGCAGCTGCATTTAACACCCAGATAAACGGGAAGAATACACGATAAAAGAATAATAATGGTGCTGATAGCCATAACGATACTCCTTCTGTACGCTGAATAGCGAGCGACTTCGGAGCCAATTCACCGATAACAATATGTAGAAATGTAATTACAGCAAAACCGATAATGACAGAAATTGTGGTCACTAATGGAGATTCACCGAACCCTAATTTATACATAATTGGTTCGACAAGTAATTCCGAGATCGCAGGCTCACCAATCCAACCGAGTCCAAGAGATGCCAGCGTAATCCCGAATTGGGTAGCTGATAAGTAAGCATCCAGCTTCTTGTTGACCTTAAGCGCGTATCCTGCAAGCTTGTTGCCTTCACTCTCTAATTGTGTTAAGCGAGAATGACGTACTTTCACAAGTGAAAATTCAGCAGCTACAAAAAAGCCGTTTAAAAATACGAGCAGTAAAACCAAAGCCAAATTCAATACTAAAGTTCCTATCTCAAACTCCGAATGGCCCAACCAGAACGCCCCATTTCTTCCATAGTTAATCAGCATTCTGCGTTATGCTGTTGTCATCTTTTTATGTCTGCAATCTGATAACGCAAAATGCTTATTGATTTACAAAATAGCTTTACGTGATTTGAAATCTGTATTTTTGTAATACATGTCTGCTACGAGCAAATTCGGTCCACAGCAAGCCGCCGCATCACAATGGCAATTCACTGTTTGATTCAGTGGATGATTGTTGGTCCATTCGCTAAATACATCATCAAGCTGGCTATGAGACACATTGCCAAACGCTGGAATAGCCGCAAAATCTGTAACAAATACATCCCCTGTAAACATATTAACGTTGACCCGATTACGTCCATCTGGATCATTACGAACAGTTACATTACGCTCACGATGCAGACGGTTAATCAACTTGCGATCTTCAGCATCAGAGTTACAAGCGAAGAATGGCAATGTTCCAAATAACATCCACATCTCTTGATCTCGATGATCTAACAAATCATGAATCGCTGTACGGAACTCAGCTAGTGAGACTACAGGCAAATTCGCTGCAAAATCGGCTGCATACATCGGGTGTACTTCATGACGTCTACAACCCATTTCTTTGATCAATCGATGAATCTCAGGTAATTTGTGATGGGTACGATAATTAATCATCGTTTCCGCCGAAATAAACATGCCTGCTTTGCTCAAAAGTTGAGAGTTTTCAATCATTTTATCGTACATTTTGACAGCGACTTCACGAGGAACAGGATGTCCACTGTTCGCAAAACCCACTTCATGAAAATCATCTACAGATGTATAGTTAAATGAAATATGCATCACATCTAAGTACGGTAATAATTTCTCATAACGCCCGATATCTAATGTTAAATTAGAATTAATCTGTGAACGAATACCACGCTCACGCGCATATTTAAGCAAAGGAACGATGACTTCATCCACCGTTTTTTTGCGGAAAGTCGGTTCACCACCGGTAATACTGATTGTCTGAAGATGTTCCACTTCATCTAATCGCTTCAACATCAAAGGCAAAGGAATCATATCCGGTTCACGCATCACCAGTGAATCTCCAACTGCACAATGCTCACAGCGCATATTGCATAGATTGGTAACTGTCATCTCCACGCTGGTTAGCGTATTGCGTCCAAATTTGCGAAGTGATAGCAAAGGGTCCCACGGATCGTAACTTGGGGATAACTCTTTAAGAGGCCATTCACTTCTTTGTATTACTGTCATTTGCTTTCACCTTATTTCATGTATTAACCTTAAATCATGTATTGCATAACGTTCTTTGACTCATTAAATATGCAAAATATGACGCAAGATCTCATTTATCATACCATAAACCATCGTTTTTCGGCAGACGCTAACGCTGCTCCCGGTGTCTGCAACTGCATTCGTAACAGATCGCGGATAAATTCAGGCAGAATATATTTCACTTCATGACTTTCACTAAGAGACATATAGCCGATGCCAAATGTGAACATATCCAGACAACCTACGCTGTATTCTTGTTCATCTTTTAGCTCTTGATCCCCTAAGCGAATAGCTGTAATACGATCATAAGCAGGTCGGGATAGATCATACGAGATATCTATTCCATCTACACATAGACAACCAAGCACTTTCCCTCGGAATCCAAATCCCATAATCGTTTTGTGCGTAAATTCAGGCAAAAGCGATTGTTCTAACGCTAACTTGATATTTTTTCCTTGAAGCAACGTAATACATGGATTTACCGGAGATGGACATAGACGATGAAGCAGACCTTCTGTGACTTCGCCTGCGGGCAGATCGGCTAGCAGTTGACCTGCATTCACAATCGACAATTCTGCTCCTGTAAATTGACGTACAGCCTGTGCAAGCAAATTACCAAATGGAGACTCTTGTTCATAATGAATTTCAAGTGGCGCTTCTAACATCGCTACCGTACGATTCATTCGTTCTTCTGCACGTTGGCGATGAATCACAATCGCATTTTCTATCGATGCATCACGTTCCATATGTTCGGTGATCGGAATGAGTCCTCCATCCAGTAGATGAGCACGTGCTCCCTGTGTATCTTTTTTCCAGACCATTTCTCCGATGTATTGACCGAACTTGCCTGCGGCTCCAAGTACTGTAGAACCAATCCAGAGCGGACGATCTAACACATGGTGGCTATGTCCTCCTAGAATGACATCAATCTCAGGCAACTGCTCAGCAAGCTTCTGATCGGTAGGTAATCCCAGATGAGATAAAACAACCAGTAAATCCACTTCATCACGTAACTTTGCTACCCAGGGTGCTAGACTGGCTATTGGATCACTGACATTCCACCCTAGCAATTCGTAATAATCGCTATATTGCGCTGTAGCCCCGATCAGACCTATTTTCCATGTTCCTTTTTGAATAATCCGATGGGTCTCCATCCACACAGGTGGAACACCGCTCTCCATCTCTTCTACATTACTACAAATAATCGGACAGCTAATTCCTGCATACGCTTGATTAAGCAGTTCAGGCGTATAGGTCAGACCTTCATTGTTCCCGATCGTAATCGCATCATAACCGGTCATATTAATAATATCGATATTGGCTCCACCAGCAGACCCTTCTGTCTCAATCGACATGCGATCCATATGATCACCGATATCCAATACTAATAGCTGCTCCTCACCCAAACGTTGCTTGCGTTCTGCGATGATCGCTGCAATTGCACCCATATTTTCAAAATGACTATGAATATCATTGGTGTGTAATAGTGTTAATGTATCTTCCACTTCATTTATGTTCATAAATAGTATGTCCTCCTGCATCCGTTCCCTTTGATTGGGGTTATATAATATACATATGAACTTATGATATATTAAAGAGATCGAAAAAGCACATGGAGGCGTTAAATATCATGCAACAATATACTGTTCGACTATTTGCTGGTCTTGCTGAGCGCGTTGGCCAATCGCAAGTTATTATAGAAACTCCATCCTCTGAAGAACTTACAGTCGCGCAATTGAAAGAACTTTTGTCTAAACAATATCCAGAAGCAAAAATAATGATCGAAGCTGCCTTCGCTGCTGTTAACCAAGAGTACGCTTTAGCCGATAATAGGATTAAGCCTGTGGATGAAATTGCTTTGATTCCTCCTGTATCCGGTGGATCAGGAATAGACACTACTACTTCACAGACAACGGACGGTTTATATCTCATTACCAGTGAACGATTACAAGCTGAAGATGTGATCGCTAAAGTGATTGATCCTAATCATGGAGCAACGTTAACATTTATCGGAACCACTCGTGAAATGACAGGTGCGATGCAGACCGTTCATTTAGAATATGAAGCTTATATACCGATGGCACTTCATCAATTGCAAAAAATTGGAGACCATATTGCAACAACATGGACAGGAACACGTTGTGCGATCAGCCATCGTATAGGAACAGTAGGTATAGCGGAGACCAGTGTGATTATCGCTGTTTCTTCGGCTCATCGTAATGATGCTTACGAAGCTAGCCGATTTGCGATTGAACGTCTTAAAGAAACTGTACCTATTTGGAAAAAAGAGATCTGGGCAGATGGTTCAGAGTGGAAAGGTGTTCAAACAGGTCCTTGGAACCCCACCGAGCCAAAATCTTGAGCTAAATGAACTGATTTTAACATTGATCCTGCTTTTTTTTCCTGATATGATACATTTACAATTTGTTTAATAAACGGGGTGCCCACATTGAGAGTGCATGTTACCGATTTGAAGCCGGGAGATACGCTTCTTAGAGATACATTCAATACATTCGGCATTCATATTATGCAAAAGGGCCATACTCTTCAGCGGGAAGATATTGCTAAGCTGCTACAGCATGGTGTGGATGATGTCGACATTGAAGAAGTTTTCTCAGAACCTGCCGATATTAGCCAATCTTTATCTAGCCATCCTCTTCAAGATGCAAAAGTTCAATTTAATAGCGCTCTACAAGGGTTTGAAGATTTATTTCTAAACGCAGCCGCTCGCGGAGAGTTCGATGGTAGTCAGGTAGATGCCAAATTACAACCTTTACTTACAGAATTACAAGAACAAAAAGATGTCGTATCTGTACTACTTTTTCTAAACGATGACAACAATTATACGTATACTCATTCACTACAAGTAGGGATGCTCTCTTATTACCTTGCAACATGGATGGGATATACCGAACAAGAAGCGTATCAAGCAGGTAGAGCAGGTTATTTACATGATGTTGGCAAATCCAAAATACCCAGTCATATTTTGAATAAGCCGGGACGTTTGACTACAGAAGAATTTGAAGAAATGAAGCGTCATACGATTTATGGTCACGATATTATTATGCAGTCTACAGGTGACAAGATCAGTGCAATGGTAGCTTTACAACATCACGAGCGCACAGATGGCAAAGGATACCCTAATGGACTGAGTCTAGATGAGATACATCCGTTATCACGTATTACAGCTGTAGCGGATGTGTACAGCGCTATGACGACAGCCAGAGTCTATCAGACCAAGCAAGAGCTATTGCGTGTTCTCAAAGAATTGCATAGAATGAGCTTTGGTCAACTGCATGCGGAGACCACTCAGACATTTATCCGTAATATGCTACCTAACTTTATCGGCAAACAAGTATTGCTTAGTTCTGGAGAAGTCGGTCAGATTATTATGACCAATCCTTCTAACTTCTTCCGTCCACTTATCAAAACGGACAAAGGATTTACAGACCTGGCGATGCAATCGAATTTGGATATTGAAGAGATCTTTATGTAAGTGGTTACTAGGTAGTTAATAGATTTCAATGTACATGAAATAGACAAACAGACATAGCTGGCGACGATCTTTCGTTGTCAGTTATTTTTGTGGTTTTGGTTCCACGAATATATTCTATATCACTTTTAATAAATCATATTCCAAACGAATCCAATAAATATTCAAACATGCTTAAAAAAATCGCAATTTAAAGTAGAAGATGAAATAATATAAACAATTACTCTTTTATACCTAACACTATAAGAACTACAGCTTAGAATAGATAGGAGAATAAATTATATGGATTTTGTTACTGTTGACTTTGAGACTGCCAATTCTAGTCGATCCAGTGCATGTTCGATCGGGATTGTAGAAGTGTCGCAAGGAAAAATCGTGTTTGAACAAGAATGGCTCATTAATCCTAATCAACATTTTGACCCGATGAATATCAGTATTCATAAGATTACGCCAGCGATGGTTAAAGGTCAGCCGACTTTTCAAGAATTGTGGCCGACACTGTTACCTTTTTTTGAAAATAAATCAATCGTGGCGCACAATGCTTCATTCGATATGAGTGTATTACGATATTGTCTGGATCATGCGCTACTGGATTATCCTGCTTTTGATTATTACTGTACGTATCTATTTAGCAAAAAAATACTATCACATCTGCCTTCTCATAAACTGAATGTAATTTCCAATCATTATGATATTATCTTTAACCACCATGACGCTCTAGAAGATGCACGTGCAACAGCTAATGTGTTGCTGAAGTTGTTGGAACAAGAACAACATAACAGTCCAGCAGAACTCGCCCAAGCCCATGGATACCAGATTGGAAAAATCTATACAGGTGGATATACTTCGTTCTCTGCTTCTGCCGGAAAAAGCAAAAAGAAATTCCCATTCCGTTCTAACGCAAGAAAATAATCACAGCTCATTTTTCAGATACAAACCATTTACTCTACCTGCATAGATAAGGACTGCACCATAATAGTCTATTATTTTGTCATTTCATAACTAGTACTGATTAAATGCTTCATATCTGTTGCAGTAATCGAACCGTCTAATATTACCGAATTCCAATGATCTTTGTTGAGATGATATGCCGGTATAATAGACTCATACTCTTCTCGCCATTGCTCGATCATACCTGGTTCACATTTCACATTGATCCAGATATGATCTTCTCTTTCAAAAATCCATGCGAATGTTTTTTTGTTATGTTGGTGTCGGATTAACGTCCAATTGGCATCTTTGAATGGATGATCTTCATATACATTGTCGTATGCCATACAGTAATCTATCGCTTCTTGTTTGCTTTTCATAAGTGATCATTCCTTTTTTAAATTTAAAAAAGCGGGGCAGAATCGGGGCAATCCCCCCTTTTCTGTCCCGCTTTTAATGTAAAATTCCTTGCTACAAAAGGAATTAACCGATAGAACCTTCCATCTCAAACTTGATCAGACGGTTCATTTCTACTGCATATTCCATAGGCAATTCTCTTGTGAATGGCTCGATAAAGCCCATAACGATCATTTGTGTTGCTTCATCTTCGCTTAGACCACGACTCATCAAGTAGAAGAGTTGATCTTCAGATACTTTAGATACGGTCGCTTCATGCTCAAGAGTGATGTTATCGTTCTTGATCTCATTGTACGGAATTGTATCTGAAGTGGATTGGTTATCCAGAATCAGCGTATCACATTTGATATTGGATTTAGAACCTTCGGAGTTACGTCCGAATGATGCTAGACCACGATACGTTACTTTACCACCATGTTTACTGATCGATTTAGACACAATTGTAGATGTTGTATCCGGTGCAAGGTGAATCATTTTTGCGCCAGCATCTTGATGTTGTGCTTTACCTGCAACAGCGATAGACAATACCATACCTTTAGCGCCGCGTCCTTTAAGAACAACTGCAGGGTATTTCATTGTTAATTTGGAGCCGATGTTACCATCTACCCATTCCATTGTTGCATTTTCTTCAGCAACTGCACGTTTGGTTACCAAGTTGTAGATGTTTGGAGCCCAGTTCTGAATCGTTGTATAACGTACACGAGCATCTTTTTTACATACGATCTCAACAACAGCACTATGCAATGAGTTTGTACTGTAGATCGGCGCTGTACAGCCTTCTACATAGTGAACCATACTGCCTTCGTCTGCGATGATTAGCGTACGCTCAAATTGACCCATGTTCTCGGAGTTAATACGGAAGTATGCTTGTAAAGGCACTTCGCATTGTACACCCTTCGGTACATAGATAAAGCTTCCGCCTGACCATACTGCACTGTTCAATGCTGCAAATTTGTTATCTGTTGTAGGGATAACGGTAGCAAAGTATTCGCGCAAAATTTCTGGATGTTCTTTCAAAGCTGTATCTGTATCCATAAAGATAACGCCTTGATCTTCCAATTCTTTTTGCATGCTGTGATATACAACCTCAGATTCGTACTGAGCGGATACACCAGCCAAGAATTTTTGCTCTGCTTCAGGAATACCTAATTTATCAAAAGTTTCTTTGATTTCTGTCGGTACTTCTTCCCAAGTCTTACCTTGTCCTTCAGATGCTTTAACATAGTACTGGATATCGTTGAAATCCAAGTCACTGATGTCGCCGCCCCAATCAGGCATAGGCATTTTTTCGAATTGTTCCAAAGCTTTCAAGCGGAATTCTAACATCCATTCCGGCTCATCTTTCATGCGAGAGATTTCCATTACGATCTCTTTGTTCAGTCCTTTACCGGATTGAAAAATAGACTTGTGATCATCACGGAAACCATATTTATATTCTTCCATTTCTGGTGCTGTTTTAGCCATTTGTGTAGCCTCCCCATCTAATTTGTGAAGATTTTAGTTGTCTTCTGTGGCAATTCCCTTGCGTAGGGCATTCCAGGCCAACGTAGCACACTTGATGCGAGCAGGGAATTTATTTACTCCAGATAGGGCTTCGATCTCTTCGTATTCTTCAAATTCCACATCTTCGCCCTTCATGAGAGCAGAGAAGCGGTCTGCAAGTTCAAGTGCTTCTTCATAAGTTCTGCCTTTTACAGCTTCTGTCATCATTGAAGCGGAAGCCATACTGATTGAACAACCGTCTCCAGAAAATTTGGCATCTTTCACTTTGTTATCTTCCACCAAAAGTTGTAGAGATATTCGGTCACCACAGGTTGGGTTATTCAGTTCAACCGTCATCGCTCCGTCTTCAAAAGCACCGCGGTTACGTTGATTTTTGTAGTGATCCATAATCACACGGCGGTAGAGATCATCAAGTTTCATCGCCAAAATACTCCTTCGTCTGAACCAACGCATCGATCAAACGATCTACGTCTTGTTCATTATTATACAGGTAAAAGCTTGCGCGTGCCGTAGAACTTGCTCCAAGCCATCTCATTAATGGCTGACAGCAATGATGTCCAGCACGAATAGCTACCCCGAACGTATCAAGTACAGTTGCAAGATCATGAGGATGAACACCCTCCAGATTGAACGTTACAATACCGACTTTACGCTTAGCAGGTCCATAAATCGTCAAACCTTCGATCTGAGACATACGTTCCATCGCATAATTCGCAAGATGCGCTTCATGCTTTTCGATTTCATCCATTCCAATTTCAGTCAGGAAATCAATCGCTGCTCCCAGTCCAACCGCTCCAGAGATAATCGGCGTACCGCCTTCAAATCTCCACGGAGCGTCTTTCCAGTCGGATTCGTACAATCCCACATCATTAATCATCTCACCACCGAATTCGATCGGCTCCATTTGAGCAAGCAATTGACGCTTACCATATAGAGCTCCGAATCCAGTAGGCCCACACATTTTATGACTGGAAAATGCGTAAAAATCACAATCCAGATCTTGTACATCGACTTTCATATGCGGTGTACTTTGTGCACCATCTACGACCATAATCGCACCGTGACGGTGAGCAATCTCAGCAATTTCTTTGACTGGATTGACTACACCAAGCACGTTAGATACATAGACGACCGAGACAATCTTTGTTTTGCTGTTAATTACTTTTTCCACGTCAGCCAGATCAATATTACCATCTGGTTGTAGCGGAATATATTGAAGTGTTGCTCCTGTTGCCTTGGCTAATTGTTGCCATGGAATCAGATTACTATGATGTTCCATCGGTGTAATCACGATTTCGTCCCCTGGTTGTAGACGAGGACGACCATAAGAAGAAGCCACTAGATTGAGTGCTGTTGTTGTACCACGCGTAAAGATAATTTCTTCACTGCGTCCTGCATTAATAAAGCGAGCAATCTTTTCACGAGCACCTTCATAAGCGTCAGTCGCCCGTGTTCCCAGTGTATGAACGCCGCGGTGTACATTGGAGTTATCGTGCTCATAATAATGATTGAGCGCATCCAGTACAACCTGTGGCTTCTGAGAGGTTGCTGCATTATCTAGATAGACAAGCGGATGTCCGTTTACTTCCTGATGTAAAATCGGAAACTGCTCGCGGATAGCTGGGTTCACTGACCTAGCTTCCTTTCAACCAGTTCCTGCAAACGAGTCTGCAAACGTTCCAAAGGAATATCCGATACGACTGGAGCCAGGAAACCGTAGATAATCAGTCGCTCTGCTTCTGGACGAGTAATACCACGCGACATCAAGTAATGAACTTGTTCAGGGTTAACCTGACCTACAGATGCTGCGTGTCCTGCCATAACATCATCTTCGTCGATCAAAAGAATCGGGTTCGCGTCACCGCGAGCTTTTGGACTAAGCATCAATACTTTTTCAGTCTGCTCACCATTCGAACGAGTTGCACCATGTTCGATTTTGGTAATACCATTAATGATAGCATTCGCAGATTCGCGCATGACAGCACGAGTGATCATTTGGCTTGTTGTATCTTTACCAAAATGAACCGCTTTGGTTGTATAGTTCAAACGTTGAGAACCAGAACCTACAGCAATGATTTTGGCATCAGAAGTTGAACCATTTCCTTTAAGCACTGTTGCTGTATCTGTAACTGTATTGCCATCGTTCATTTCACCAATGATCCATTCAATAGAAGCATCGTTTTCAGTGATTGCGCGACGGTAACTCATATCTGTCGTACTGCCACCGAATTGGTGAACTGTTGCATAGCGAACTTTAGCGCCTGCTTTAGCAACAATTTCAACTACACCGTTATGGACACGAACATCGTCTCCTGCGGAAATATAGTTATCTACATACGTTACAGAACTGTTTGTATCAGCGACAACTAGAATACGAGGTGCAAAAGTAGCACCAGCATTTTCAGTTAAAAAGATCGCTTGTACAGGAATATTAACTTCTACGTTTTTAGGAACGTACAAGAATGCTCCACCATTCCACATTGCTGCATTAAGAGCTGTCAATTGATGCTCGTCAGGTGCAACGACTGTTGTTAGATAAGGCTTCACCAACTCTTCGTGTTCACGAGCAGCTGTTTCCAAATCTGTAAAAATAACACCTTGTGCTTTCAATTCATCAGATAGACTAGAAAAAATTGCACCTGAATCTTTTTGTACAATCAGGTTATCGGATTCATTGCCTTCAACCAGTGCACTGATCAATGCAGGCAACTCTTCTAATGTTGATACTTTAACAGGTGCCTGATAAGTTCCATAATCCGAAAGATCCCATTTGTCGATCTTGGTTTTTTCCGGCTTAGGAAGTTCAAGTTTGGAAGCAAGTTCAAGTGCTTTCAAACGGTTCTCAGTCAACCATGCTGGTTCGTTCTTTTGTTGAGATAATGATTTAAGAGCTTCCAGATTTAATGGAAGTATCGTTTGCAATGTCATGTTATTAGCTCCTCCTTCCGTACAGTGTTTTACGCTTCTTGACCTACAGTTTCGTCTGTAATACCAAGTTCTTCTTTAACCCAATCGTAACCTTCTGCTTCAAGACGAGCAGCTAATTCAGGGCCACCGGACTTCACGATACGACCTTGCATCATTACGTGTACATAGTCAGGAGTAATATAATCAAGTAGACGTTGATAGTGAGTAATGATTAAGAATCCACGATCTTCATTACGCATTTTGTTTACGCCGTTTGCTACAATTTTAAGAGCATCAATATCAAGACCGGAGTCAATTTCATCTAGGATAACTAATTTTGGCTCAAGCAATAACATTTGCAAAATTTCGTTACGTTTTTTCTCACCACCGGAGAAACCTTCGTTCAAGTAACGGTGTGCGAATTCAGCATTCATGTCTAACTCTTTCATGCTTCCTTCCATTTGACGGATAAATTTGATCAATGAAATCTCTTTACCTTCTTCACGACGTGCATTGATTGCACTACGCAAAAAGTCAGAGTTTGTTACGCCTGTGATTTCACTTGGATATTGCATCGCCAAGAACAGACCTGCACGAGCACGCTCATCTACTTCCATTTCCAACACATCTTCACCATCTAAAGTGACTGTTCCTTCAGTTACTTCATATTTAGGATGTCCCATCAAAGCAGATGCTAGTGTACTTTTACCTGTACCGTTAGGTCCCATGATTGCGTGGATTTCTCCACCTTTCATTGAAAGGTTAATCCCTTTAAGGATTTCCTTATTGTCGATTGTTGCTTTCAAACCTTCAATGACGAAATTCGTTGCCATAATAGTTTTGACCTCCAGTGAAATAAGTAGTTTGGTTGGATCTATATCTGTCAACAGAGAGTATAGTGACACAACTTCTCTGATGTACGAAACATAAAAAGACATTTAGATAAAGTCTAAGAATAAATCTCTCTTAGAACCATTCTAAACTGATTCTCAACGATTCTCAAGTTATTTTATAATAAATTTGAAGTAGTCGCAATGAAACGCGTAATCTTACACCATGCAAAAAAGACCTGACCGATCACTCAGTCAAGCCTTGTAGAATGTCCCGCCTGTTGCAAAGCTTGCAAAATGACAGTTCTCATTCGCTCAAACTCCGCAGCGTCCAGCACCGGCGTCAATTCGCTCGTCACCAGACCACTTGGTATAGAAATCCATGATTTGCAGCCCAGGTACTGGTCCTGCACAGGAATCTCTATCGGTCGTTCAAGTATATATACCCGCACAATCAGTAAATGAAGCGGACTTTTTCTTTTCCAATGCAAACGTTCTTCGGCAAACGTATCTGTCCAGATATGCTGGTCCAGTAAAGCATCTAGCTGGTCTTGCTCGAATATTTCCAAATCATCGGTCACTTCTGCATACAGACGAATACCAGCTGATCTCGTATCAGGAGACCAGCCGTTAAGTGATTCGTCTACCAAATGATTATATTGAGATTTGAGCAATTCACGACGTTGGTGCTCATAAGTTGGATATAAGTAAAAGGAATGATCTTTCAATTCAAAGTGACGTGTTTCTTCAACAATGCCACCTTTGCGCATCAAAAGTATTTGTGTTCCTTGCTCCAACGCCTGAATAACCGAAGCCCATTCTTTTAAAGCCAATACTGATTCCGCCATCCATCGTCGCCCTCACTTTCTGTAACGGTTTGTTATCACCTATTATATCGCAGATGTGAAGGACTTCAATGTAGCAGGGTGACACTTATGCAGTACATCTGAGATGGGATTAGTTACCCAAGAAAGAACGAAGCATCCACATGTGTTTTTCAAGATCTGCTTTGAATGCAATCAACATATCTGCTGTTGGTTGATCATCAGCTTCTTCTGCCAATTCGATTGTTTCTTGGAATTGCTCATTCACTGTAGCGAAGTCTTCGATCAATGTTTGTACCATTGTACGCGCATCTTCTGTTCCGTTCGCTTCTTGAATAGTAGCTAGTTCCAAATATTCTTTTAACGTTGCAGCTGGTGAACCTTTAAGAGTCAATAGACGCTCAGCGATTTCATCCATTTTCAACGTTACTTCGTTGTACAATTCTTCGAATTTGATATGCAATGTATAGAAGTTTTCACCTTTTACATACCAGTGGAAATTATGAATTTTTACATATAATACATTCAGGTTAGCAACCTGTAAATTTAGAAGTTCTTCAACTTTTTTAGTTTGACCTTTGTTAGTTGTATTCGTCATGATTAGTTATCCCTCTTTCTTCATTTAGGTTTAAGTATGGAGACTTTCTATCCTCAGCCTCGTCTGTTTACAAATTACCCTTGTATTTCATTTACGAAACAAATAGATATTGAAAAAAGACTGTGCAAATCCTTTCTTTTCCGATATCCTATATTTTAACGTTTACTATTTAAGTGTTGGTTATGAATAAGATGTATGTTTGACGATATATAGGACAAGGAGTGTTTCTTTATATGAATCCATCATTTTCAACTTCGGATGAGAATCCAGTTAAAGCGCCATTTGAACCTCTATTATCATTGCGTTGGGATAACGATAAATTACTAATGCTTG
This sequence comes from Paenibacillus sp. PsM32, assembly GCF_030433815.1. Taxonomy (NCBI): domain Bacteria; kingdom Bacillati; phylum Bacillota; class Bacilli; order Caryophanales; family Paenibacillaceae; genus Paenibacillus; species Paenibacillus sp. PsM32. The sequence continues at coordinate 443,077 of NZ_JARUWY010000001.1, forward strand.
ATCAACGGTTATTGCCGGATGAAATTATAATGCTTGAATTATTTACGTCCGAGCAAGTCTTTGAATCTATTCGCTCAATGAAAGTACGCGGAGCACCTGCTATCGGTATCTCTGCGGCGTATGGCGTTGTTCTAGGCTCATGGGAATATAAAGGCGAAGATGCAGACCACTGGCTCAAACATGTGCTCAAAACGGCTGCTTATCTGGCTGAGTCTCGTCCAACTGCTGTTAACTTGTTCTGGGCTTTAGATCGTATGAACAAAAAAGCTCATCAATTAGCAGAACAAGCCGGTACGACTGCTGATCGTAATGCAGGTCTTTTAGAAGAAGCAATAGCTATTCATGTGGAAGATGAAGAAGTATGCCGGATGATTGGTGAACATGCCCTTCCTTTATTTAGCGATGGTATGGGTGTATTGACGCACTGTAATGCAGGTGGACTGGCTACTGCCAAATACGGTACAGCACTTGCTCCTATGTATCTTGCTCATGAAAAAGGAATCAATTTAAAAGTCTATGCCGATGAGACTCGTCCTGTGCTTCAAGGTGCTCGTCTAACAGCATTTGAATTGCAACAAGCAGGTATTGATGTTACGCTTCTCTGTGACAATATGGCAGGTATGGTGATGTCTAAAGGTTGGATACAAGCGGTTATCGTAGGTGCAGACCGTGTAGCTGCTAATGGTGATGTAGCGAATAAGATCGGTACGTATAGTGTTGCTGTTTTGGCAAAAGCACACAATATTCCATTCTATGTAGCTTGCCCTTTATCTACTATTGACCTATCAACTGCAAGCGGTGCTGAAATTCCGATTGAAGAACGTTCTGCGGAAGAAGTAACCGAAGGATTTGGCAAGCGTACTGCTCCACAAGATATCAAAGTGTTTAACCCGGCATTTGATGTAACACCTAACGAATACGTAACTGCAATTATCACTGAAAAAGGTATTGTTTATCCTTCGTATGAAGAAGGTCTAAGAAATATATTTGAAGTGTAATCCATACTCATATTATGTCCGTATAATGTGATATCTGCTTTGCATCACGTATGATTTTGTTGAGCCGACCGGGTCCGATAGGATACCGGTCTTTTTGCCCCGAAATACAATATATTTTTGTAACATATTTCGACAACCCATCCGATAAAAGGTATAGATAAGGCTTACATTTCTAGGGTTCATATGTGTTTGCTTGTTGATACAATAATAATAGGTTCCGAAGTATTTACACATGATATGCTTCATTTTAAAAATGCTAGGTTATAATCAATTGTAAAAAATTTTTAATATTCTGATAGGATAAGTGAGATGGGAGAATCATGGATAAAAAGCCAACTAACGACGAAGCCGAATTTTTATTTAACGTTGACCTGATGATCTCTGGTCGAAACAACGCTGTTGCTCTTCAAAAACTGCTTGAAATTCTCAATAATCACGAAGAATTGGCGGATTTTAGAGTCGTTTCTGGCATCAAACTTGGACAAAAGATTGAAAGTTCTTTGAAAGATAAAACCAAACAACAAACGCCTTTAGATATCTCAAGTATATCTGAAAGCAAACAATCGATTACAGCTCAAACCGCATCACTGGTCAAAAAACTTGAAAAACAAAAACAAGAAGTGAAATCAGCGGCTATCTTGCATGAAAAAATTGAAAACGATATGAACAGCTGGTTAGCTCTTTACATCAAAGATAATACATTGGTACGTTTAACGATTAACAATCGTGGTGATCGTTTCTCGATACCTTGTCGTATCTTAAATTTTGATAATGAAAATCAAACGATTAGTGTATATCATGTAGATGAAAAACAAGTGTATACTTTCAAATTGAATGAGATTGATGATTTTCAACATACTTAAATCGTTTTCTTGCACATGTATTCTTTTGGTAAAGACAATGATCAAAAAAAAGCGTTTTTCTCTTTTACAGAGAAGAACGCTTTTTTTGATTACTTTATGATTTGACTATCTTATGATTAGAAATAATGATAAGAAGCAAATTCTAGTATCTATACCTTTTACGCACGTTTGCCGTATTTAGCACCGACTAACGCTAGCATGAACCAACCGGCGATAAAACATAATCCACCTATAGGTGTAATCGCTCCTAACACTTTGATTCCAGTGATACTCAATACATACAGACTTCCTGAGAAAATAATAACACCGATCGTAAACAATCGACCTGCCCAGCGTAATAGACTCGATTCACCAATCACTCCTGCTAAAATAGCAACCATAATAATCGCTAATGTATGTACAAAGTGATATTCTACCCCTGTCTTGAATGTCTGCATTAATTGTGCGCCAATAATAGGTTCTAATAAATGAGCGCCAAAAGCGCCAATCCCTACTCCAATCATTCCTAGAATAGAGCCGATAATTAAATATGTGCGTTGCATGAATATGCCTCCTGCTAATCTGTTTATTTTAATTATACCTTACTCAAATACTTGCATTTGTGAGGAAATTATGAAAAAGTAACGGTACATACATATACTGTAAAGGAGATTACATTTATGGACCCTTATGATCCAAAACGCAATTCATCATTTCCTAACTTAAAAAAAGATACGGATACGGATTCTGATCCAGCTCAAGATAATGAATTTAGAGATCCATTAGTATCAGAACCGGTTAGAGAAGATTATGCTTCACCTACCGCTCCACCGCACTATACTGATTATAACCAGTATAACGTGAATGATCCATATGCGTTGCCACCCGGTCAAAAATGGCCGCATTCCAAATTAGGTGTAGCTTCTTTTGTGATTGGACTATCTACGATTGTGATCAATATTATTCTGGTAGTTATTGCTGTCATTATGGTTGCTTCTGCTGTTGGAAGTACAGGGACTTCTTTGGAAATGTTAGATGAAGAAAATATTACCGCATGGATGTCTGGCATGTTAGGCGGACTGGTTGTACTTATTTTGATCTGGGGATTTATGATCTTTGCTAACTTTACCGGGCTTGTATTAGGTATTGTTGGTTGTTGCATCAAGCAACGTCGCAAAATTTTTGCAATTCTTGGCTTGGTGTTAAATGCTCTTCCAGCTGCATTCCTATTACTTTCTTTGCTTCTTGGTATCTTTTCAGAAGGTAATTATTAAAAGCGATGTGTGATTAGAGTAAGTGATCAGTACTATTAGTAGCAGGTAGTAACTTCTATTCTTATGGATAGCAGTCACTATCTGCTTTTTTGTATACTGTGAATCATGATATACTATTAGAATGTATGCTTATAGGTATATAGAATAATTGGATTCGATTGAAAGACAGGAGATTATTATGACATCTATTCGTATGTTTGTAGATAGTACTTGCGATTTGCCGAAAACATGGTTACAGGAAAATCAGATCGGTGTCGTACCTTTATATGTGAATTTTAATGATGAAGTATACAGAGATGGTATAGATATCACCCCAGCCGAATTGTATGAAAAAGTAAAACAGACCGGACAAACACCCAAAACGTCTGCACCTTCCCCGGCTGATTTTATTCAAGCGTTTCAGCCTGTTATTGACAATGGTGACACGATTATTTATATTAGTCTGTCCTCTGCGCTCTCTTCTACGTATGCGAATGCGCATCTTGCCGCAAATACATTTCCCGCAGGTGCAGTCACTATCGTCGATTCTTTAAATTTATCCAGCTCGATCGGCTTATTAGTTATGAAAGCTGTTCAAGCGATTCATCAACAGCAATCGGTTACAGAGATCGTACAGTTACTTGAATCAATGCGTTCACAAATAGAGACCGAGTTCGCTATCGACTCTTTAGAGTATTTGTACAAAGGTGGACGCTGTTCTGGAATGCAAAACCTGATTGGTAGCTTGCTCAAAATTCGTCCGGTTATTCAAGTGACTACACAGGGTACACTTGTGCCAGCTTATAAAATACGAGGCAAGCGTGAAAAAGCAGTCGAACAACTTCTTCGCAATACACTGGCTCATCGACATGCTATCGATCAAGATGTTATTTTTGTAGTTCACTCGTTTGCAGAGGCAGAAGCAAGACATATGCAAGCTGTATTGCGTGAACAAACCGATGCTCGCCAAGTTATGATTACCGAAGCTGGCTGTGTTATTTCCAGTCATTGTGGCCCTCAGACTATCGCTATTATGTATGCTAGAAAAATGGATTGATCCAGTACTGGACGCTAACTATTCATTAGTTATATGCAAAAAACCTGTTAAGAAGCATCGTTGATGGTATGCCTCTTAACAGGTTTCTTTATATTTAATTCAGTTGTAATGGAATACTAAAATAGAATGTAGATCCATGATGTTCTTGACTTTCAACTCCAATCGTTCCATTCATCAGCTCGATCAGATTTTTGCAAATAAACAATCCTAGTCCTGTTCCTCCATAACGCCGATTCATAACCGGATGTACCTGCGAGAATGAATGAAATAATTCATTTAATTTATCTGCTGGTATGCCTATGCCTGTATCTGTAATGCGGAAGTGCAACATCATTCCATCATCTTGAGACATATAAGAAATGCCAGCGCTAATCCGAATATTTCCTTTTTCTGTAAATTTAATCGCATTACCGATAATATTGACCAGTACCTGCTTAATGCGAGGCATATCACCGCGAGCGAGTTTGGGAACTTCCTGCTCTATATTTTTTTCAAATCGCAGATGTTTACTTTGAGCTGTAGGTAAAAACCACTGATAGACTTCGTTGATTAACTCATGAAGATCAAACACATTTTGTTCCAGTTCTACATTTCCATTTTCCAGTCGATGCACATCCATAATATCATTAATAATCTGCATCAATTCGTTACCACTCTGACGAATAATATGAATATAACTGGCTTGTTCTTCATTGAGATCAAGATCAAGCATCAATTCAGCCATACCGACAATCCCGTTCATCGGTGTACGAATCTCATGGCTCATCATCGAAATAAATTGTGACTTCGCATAAGCAACCCGCTCTGCCGATTCTTTTGCTTCGATAATTGCTTTCTCATTCGTGCGATCGCTAAACACAACCACTACACCTATAATCTGATCTCGATCTCGCAACGCATTGGTCTGATAAGAAGCAAAAAAGCTAGAACCATCGCGGCGAAAAAACACATCTTCTGTTACCCGTCTTGAAATGCTGTCTTGCATCGTTAACTCTACTGGATGATGGGCAAGAGCATACGGCTCTCCATCTGCTCTGGTATGCATTAACACATCGTGTACAGGCGATCCTATAAATTCTTCTTTGGACACGCCTAACATAGAAGATGCTGCTGCATTCAAAAAGATACCATTGCCTTCAGTGTCTACTCCATAAATGCCCTCTGAGACAGAACTCAAAATTAAGTTGTACTCATCACTGATCTTTTTAATCTGTTCGACATACTTTTTGCTTTCTGTAATATCTGTCGCTATTCCGAATACACCTGTAATCTCGCCACTTACGATAATAGGTACATTTGTAATATTCACTTCTATTTGATGACCGGTATGATGTACTAAAGTCGTCTCATAATTTTGTGGTAATCCCATTTTGGCTTTGTTGAAATGATCTAATGCTTGTTCACGCAGATCAGAATGAATCAACTCGGCAAAGTAGATATTTTTTAGTTCTGTGCGATCATATCCACTTTGAATTTCGGCAACAGGATTAAGATTAAATAAACGACCTTGTAGATCAAATGTATAGACGCCCGAAGGATTGTATTCGACAAGTGATTTGTAACGCTGTTCGCTTTCTTGTAGACGCTGTTCAGCTAATTTCCGATCGGTTACATCTCTGGATACAGCGATCACTGTGCCCTTGATTCCTTCAACCTGACTAGGAGTGTACGTTGCTGTACTCTCTAACCAGATATAATGACCTGCTTTGTGTTGAAAACGATAATGTACCGTCTGTTGCTCGTTGTGCTCTGTGACCGTTGTAATCCCGTTGATATAATCGCGTACATTTTGAAAATCTTCAGGATGATAAAAAAGATAAGCACTTTTGCCGATCAGTTCTTCGCCTGTATAACCAAGCAACTTTTTCACAGAAGCAGATGTATATACAAAACTCAAATGTTCGTCTGCGGTATGCGAAGAAATCAAGTCCAATGTATTATTGGACAGCATACGATATTGCCGTTCACTTTCACGAATCAGATCTTCCATCAGACGACTTTCTGTTATGTCTTGAATAGTACCTACGATTTGGCGTGTGCCATCTTGATCATCGGTCACCAGAGTTCCCTGAATATTCACTGTTTTGATCTGATTAGTGCGATCGACCAGTCTACATTCGATATTGATATGTTCTTGAGCGACCGATTGCCGAAAAGCAGTCCGTACTTTATCACGATCATCATAATGTACCATTGCCAAAAAATGACGATATAACAATTTGGCAGAGGGAGATTCCAACCCTAAAATAGCCAGAAATTGCTCTGAACAGATTAATTCCTGTGTGTCCAAATTCCAATCCCAATATCCAAAGCCTGCGATACTTTGTGCCAGCGCTAATCGTTCTTCACTTTTGCGAAGTTCTTCTTCCGATTGCTTACGGGCAGTAATATCGCGTCCTATCCCCATATATTGAAATATTTCTCCATGCTCATCTGTAATCGCTTTGACTGTAAGTTCGATCCATTTATACGTTTTGTCTTTGCATATACAACGAATCTCAACCGCTTTGCGCGATTGAAATGGAGGTTCTAACTGCAAAATATCTTCTGGATAGATTAAATCGGTAGATAACATTTGTATTAATTCTGAAGGCAAATACCCTAGAATCTTTTCTACAGAGGGCGAAATGTATGTAATTCTACCTTCTGCATCCGAGCAAGTAATCAAATCATCTGCATTTTCAGAAATTAAACGATACATCCGTTCAGCTTCTTTGAACTTTTGTTCGATATTGTTGCGTGAAGTGATATCTTTGGCAATTCCATAAATCCCTACAATTTCTTTCTGAATTACGATCGGTGTATATGTAACATCTAGATCAATCAAATGCCCTTCTCGATGGTAAATTTGAGTCTGAAATTGAACAGATTTGCCCTCCAATACTTCCGCAACATAGGGAGAACGTATATCAGTACGTTCTTCTCCAAAAATTCTATTGTTATCAACATGTTCTAGCATATCTATGGTATAACCTGAAATCTTCTCTACACCTGGATTGATATAAATGTAATTTCCCTTTTTGTCCATAACGTATATCGCATCAGGGTGGTATTCAAAAAGAGATCGGTACGCACCACTTTCAGATATCAGGTTTTGAAGAATTTCATGTTCATGATTGTCCAATGGTCTATCCCTCTCAATCTTTCTTATGCCCTTAATGTAAAGCAATGATGAACTGTTTGGACTGGTGATGATGGTCTACTTTACTATTAACCTATATTGGTCATGATCCTTTCAAATGTAGCGCAAAAAATTCACTTACAATTTCAAGTACATCATTTCGAGTCATAAAAGTAGTCGAAGAATGACCGACACCTTCCAAAATATATAGATCCACTTCCGCAGACATCGCTGCTAACGCATCATACAAAAACTGACTTTGACGTAGCGGTACCACTTGATCTTGATCTCCATGCATAATCAAAAACGGGGGTACTTGAGCAGGAATATGAGAAGCAAGATGATGAATCGGATTGGATTGATCTGCTGTGTCTATTTTATGTCGTAAAGGCCCACCCATCAGTAACGAGATTACAGGCAATTCGTATTCACTCTGGAAATCTGCCTGAATATCAACCGGACCTGCAAAATCGACTACCGCTTTGACATTACTGGAATAACCTTGCCATTGTCCTTGTTGATCCCATTCGGATTGGTCTCCAGTTACGCCTACTAATGCAGATAAATGAGCACCTGCGGAGTGTCCCCAGATGCCGATATGTTCTGGATCGATATGATAATCAAGCGCATGAGCACGTAAAAAACGTATCGCTGTTTTGATATCTTCTAATTGCGCAGGAAAAGGCGCTTTGTTGACTGTTCGGTATTCTACACAAGCGATCACATATCCTTGACGGGCTAATTTGGAAAGAGCAGGAATATGCTTGTAAGGATCGATATCTACCCAAGCTCCACCGACCACCCAGACGATTAACTGCAACGGTAAATGAGAAACTGGACGCAAAATATTCATTTTTAATGATTGTCCATTTGCAAAACGAGCAAATTGAACGTCTGGAATCAATTGAACAAAATAACCGTCCTCGGTCTGATGAGCTAAATGTTTGATTTCTGGCACAATGTTTCCTCCTTGAAAATGATATTGTATAATTTAGACAACAGAACCATTTCTTTATATAGCAATAGAGCCAAACTCGAAAGTGGGGAGACGAGAGATTGATTACAGTGACAGGGATACATCTGCCTGATTTATTATCGTTAGAAGATATGGATATGTTACGTAGCAAAGTATCATCTGCAAGAAAAGAAGCTTCTTTAAAATTTGTTAGACAGCAAGATGCTCAGCGTGGATTAATAGGAGAACTGCTTATTTTATATAGATTACGTACCCATTATCATTTGCAAGATGATCAGATTCAGTTAGACAAAAATAAGTATGGCAAGCCTTACTTACGCAACTATCCTCATATTCATTTTAATGTATCCCATGCAGGTAACTGGATTGTATGTGTTGATGGTGATGTTCCCGTAGGTATTGATATTGAACAGGTACGTCCAATAGATTTTGGAATAGCCAAGCGATTCTATACTCCTGATGAATATCAATTGGTATTGAATGCACCGGAAGATCGACAGCTACAGACTTTTTATGAATTATGGACATTAAAAGAAAGCTACATCAAATTTGTAGGCAAAGGGCTTTCTATTCCGTTAGATTCATTCTCTATTTTGCAAGATGATATCCAAAACTATCAAGTGACTTCTACGAAACCAATCGACACCCCAAGTTTTTTTCGTCATATTTCTATCGATTCACAGTACAAATTAGCCGTCTGTGCAGCAGAACCGTTAGGTCCTCTTCCGCTCGTGATGCTAGATTGGACTGAACTAATTCCGTAATTTTATACATATGGGAGCATTTAGTTCAAATTTAAGTTTATTTTTATGCAATTTGTATAACTATGTATTATACACTTCTATAATCATAACATCTAATTCCTATGATTTAAAAGGATCTTTGTGATATATCCTCTATAACAAAGGTCTTTTTTGTGTTTTCTATATGTAATCATTTACACTTATATTTACGTATTTATTCTTATATTGTCACTTTATGTAAAAATGATTACGCTGTATAGGTGGTTAGAAAAAAGTACCCGGGCTTTCTTTTTAACCTCGTCTGCTTATTCACTTGTCGCGCTTACTATTGTCTTGCTTATGATATGGATACGATTGTATATACTCAAGGAGGAATAAGATGTATGCATAAAAAATGGAGTATAGGATTAGCTACATTATTAATGTTCTCATCAATAGCAGTCTGGAATCCTTCGGTACAAGCGGCTACAGATATAGGCAAAGAAACATTAGGAACTAAAAATGGCTGGGCAGCTTATTCTGGTGGAACTACAGGCGGTGCCAAAGCAACCACTGCGAATATATTCACCGTAACCAATCGCAAACAGTTAGTGGATGCGCTTGGAAGTGCTACTAATACTACTCCTAAAATCATTTATGTAAGCGGTACAATTAATATTAATGTAGATGATAACAACCAACCACTCGGTGCCAATGATTATAAAGACGCAGGCTATGATTTTAATGCTTATCTTAAAGCTTATGATCCGGCAACATGGGGAATGTCTAAAGTTCCTTCTGGTACACAGGAAGACGCTCGTAAAGCTTCACAAAAAAATCAAGCCAGTCGAATAAGTATTACCATCCCTTCCAACACTACAATTGTAGGTAAAGGTACGAATGCTATTATCAATGGTGTTAATTTTCAGGTAAAAAGCGGTACAGACAATATTATTATTCGTAATATTGAATTTCAAGATGCCTATGATTATTTTCCATCATGGGACCCTACAGATGGCAGTACAGGCAATTGGAATTCTGAATACGATAGTATCACGATCAAAGGGGCTACTCATTTATGGATAGATCATTGTACATTTGACGATGGTGCTCATCCTGATAGTGGCAATGGAGAATATTATGGTCGTGAATATCAACATCATGATGGTGCTGTAGATATGAGCAATGGTGCTGATCTATTAACTCTGTCTTATAACTATTTCCATGATCATGACAAAACTACGATTATCGGTTCAAGTGATAGTACAACCAGTGATGAAGGTAAATTACGTGCTACTTTGCATCATAATTATTATAAAAATACAGTTCAACGTACTCCTCGCGTACGCTATGGACAAATTCATGTGTATAACAATTATTATCAAGGCAGTACTACAGGCGCTTATGCTACCCTGTATATCTGGGGTATTGGCAAATCTTCCAAAATCTACGCTCAAAATAATGTGATTGATGTAACAGGTCTAACCGCAGATCAAGTCGCAAGTCCGCTTAAAGGCACTGCACTGTATGATACAGGCACTTTGTTAAATGGAGTCGCTATTAATGCTGCTACCAGTGCAGGTCTGAGTACAGATGTAGGTTGGACGCCTACGTTGTATGATGCAATTGCTGCTTCTACGACTGTTAAAGCTACTGTGACTGCTCAAGCAGGCGCTGGTAAACTCTAATCTAAGTTCTACCTATCAAATAAGCCGTAGGATTCTCTTAATGATTAGAGAGTCCTACGGCTATTTATGATTTCATGTGAATAATCTGAATTATGCTATACATTTGATGATTTATTGAGAACGAATAGCAGTCATTGTTGTATGCCAGTACTCTAACTGGGCTTTGACTTGCTCATCTTGCGCCACCTTCTGCATTCGCTCTACCACATTACGTAATGTATCATATTGACTGGCAACCCACGGTTTGGTTTGAAGCAATTCACACCAGAAAGCGATCAGACGATCTGTTCGTACTGAATCAGTCTGAGCTAACTGTTCCCATAACTGTTGATCGATAATCAGCATAATTTCTATCCATTCATTAGGATGATCTAGCTTTTCTAATTGATCGAAAATTATTAATCGGTCTTCGACTGTTTTGCGTAGCTGACGATCTACGACACGCCGTTTTAATTCACGCGATTGCTCCAATACAGATACAGGCTGAATACTTTGCTTAAGCACAGTGAGCATCATTTGCAAGGCTACTTCTTCCTCACCACGCATCGTATAGAGCATTTGCGACGCGCGCTCCAAGCTAGCTATATTGTGACTTCGATTGTATTTGAGCAATAGATTACGAATAATCGTTGCTTTACGAGTTAGTTCTTTTAACGCTGGCATCAGTGTAGGATGCTGATCTACGATCGCTTGTAAGCCTGTTACATTTTGCGTCAAATACGTTAATCGTTGCTCCATCGCTTCTTTGTGTTCGTACCAGATATGGAATGCCCGAATATCGGCTTTGATATGATTATCGATAAAGTTCTGAATACTATTTTGTAAAATATCATAGATTTCCATACCATAAAAGTGGGCGCTGGCTTGCTGAATATCATTGCGTCTCCAAGATGACGGGCGAGAATCTACATAGTCTTGTAACTGTTCGATTAGACCTTCTAATGTAACAACTACAGCGATCACTTTGGGAGAATGTACAGGTGCTTGCTGATAGCGAATCGTAATAAGACGCTTATGCGATTCTTGAAATGAGAAATGAGCTGCTAGCACTTCTTCGATAGGAATAGAATACTCTCCATATTGAAAATCACGATTGTATCCGCTTGCCCAGAATATACCCTGCTCCAAATCATATCCATGTAGCATAATATCATGAGAATAATGCTCTTCTTGATAAAAAGCAGTATGGGACAAATAAAATTCATCAATAAACATCACCAGATACTTTTCTTCATTAATAAGCTGTATCCATGTATGAATCAATTGCTCTGCATTCAGATCTGCACAATCGGTCTCATTCGTCTCTAACCAGGGATAATCGCTAAAGTCGTGTGGATGGTAAAAATCAACCCACTGGTAATTAGGAGAACTCAACTGGATAAATTGATGATACACCCACGGCAAACACTCTTTATGAGTCATAATAACAGATAGAGCATACCCCAAGTACTGATATCCTTTAACAAAAGGTTTGGCTAAAGGCAAGATTTTCTGCGAATCAGACGGAATAGGTTGACGGGCTAACGATGCTTCGTAATGAGTATAGGAATACGTACTAGAATTCATCATGGCACCGCCGTCCATTCTGTAGAAGGTACGATATTTTGCTGTCGCAGTAACAAATCTTCAGGATCGCCTTGCTCACGAATCAAATACGATTTGCCTTTATAATACAGCACCTCAGCAGGTGTAGCATGCCCCAGAAATTGAATAGGGCTGTATGTTAATCCATAGGCGCCGGATTGCAGAATACATATGTAATCACCAGCATGGATAACAGGCAACTCTACATTTTTGAATAAACAATCATCCGGCGTACACAGAGGCCCTACAATACTGGTAACCTGTGTCTGCTCTGTATCTGACGTATGATGTCTTGGAATAATTTTGATCGGATAATTGTTACGTGGTCGTCTACCTCGAAATGTAGCTCCTGCATGATGATGCATACCACCATCCACAATCACAAAATGTTCGCCTTTGGATACTTTGGTATATTGCGCCTGACAGACATAGATTCCAGCAGCGGCTAATAAATAGCGACCACTTTCGATAATAAAAGAACTATGGGGCAGATGAACACTATATTCATCTATGAGCAGTGTCAGTTGTTGCATCACATATTCTATATCCAGTGGACGTTCATGGGAAAAGTAAGGAACTCCAAATCCACCACCCAGATTCACAATATCCAGTTGAACCGGATATCTAGCTTGAAGTTGTGCTGCCAAAGATAAAGTATATCTAAAATTACTCAGCAACACCTCTGCATCCATAATCTGTGTACCCGCATAGACTTGAATACCGATCACTTGAATATGTGACATCTCAGCCGCACGCTGAAATACTTGATCAAGTTGAGACTCATCAATCCCAAATGGTCGGGCTACCCCTGCCATCTGAATGGACGATCCCCCGATTCCTTCTCCATCTGGATTCACCCGGATACCGACTTTTACATGGCAATCATATTCTGTAGCAATCTGATGAATCGTTTCTAACTCTGCTAGTGATTCGATATTGATACAATAAATCTGATGTGCTATCGCTGTCCGTAATTCTTTTTCACTTTTCCCCGGGCCTGTATAAATAATCTCTTCTGGTAAATACCCTGCCGCTTCAGCCAGACGCAATTCTCCTAAAGAAGCAATCTCAATATGACAGCCCCATTCACGTAAAAGGCTAGCTATCGCTATATTGTTATTGGCTTTTAACGCATAATGCAATTGAACTTTGGGATGTAGCATTTGTTGAAAAGAGTGAATATGATCAGCTAATTGATCTCCATTGTAATAATAAAAAGGCGTTGGATACTGCTGTAACGCTTCATATAAAGGATTATTTTCTGATAAATGACTCATCCATGTTCATCTCCTAACCATTTGGCATTACACATGCACCCACGTTCAACGAGAAAAAGATTTTGATAAGAAAAAGATGTTTGCTAAACCAAATATCTGTATGGATAACTCAAGATATAACACTTTTGGATTTGGCAGTCGCATGAATATGAGATAGCAGGTGGATACGCTCTACCGATTCATCCAACGAATGATGATTGGACGGATGATAAACGGTATCACGAAAAAAGCGTAATTGATTTACATAATAATTCATTGGCTCAAAGGTATGATAACGAACTTCACCTGTTTCCTGCCCATTTTCCAGCAAAGCAATCTTTAACTTCAATTTATAAAAGCCTAGATTACAGCGGAAAAAGTCATTAATCGTTATCGTTGCGTGTTCAAGGTAAACAATATGACGGCTACTATACGGCTTCTCAAATGAGAATATCGCTTCTGCTGTCACTCCATGAGCAAGTCTGGCTTGCGCTTCAAATGTCCAATCGCATCCATTCGGCCCATCAAATAGAGAATGTCCATCAAACTCACCATGTTGTATACCGATCACCTGTTGCAAAAATTGGAGCCAATAACAACCCAAATCCCAGAAACATCCTCCGCCTTGCTCTGGATGGCTTCGGTAATTATCCTGATGATTGTCTTTGGCGGGTATCGTAAGCTGGGTCACTGTACGTATCAAGTCTCCATATTCACCAGACTGAATCAACTCACGCAATGTATGTTGCCACGGATGATGTACTACCATAATCCCTTCGATCAATTGCAATCCATAATGCTGTGCTGCGGCACCCATCATCGGCAATTCTTCTGGATATAAACAAAGTGGTTTTTCGACCAGTACGTGTTTGCCTGCGGATAATGCTTTGCGAATCCATGTTGCATGCAGTTCATTACTCAGCCCTATATAGACAGCATCCAGTTGAGGATCAGCTAATAATTCGTCCAAACTGTTATAAATCGTTGCAATTCCATAATGTTCTGCTAGCGATTCGGCTTTGGATAAAGTGCGATTAGCAACGCCTACAATTTCCAGTCCATCGACATAAGGTGCAGGATCAAGAACAGCACGTGGCACAATTCCTGAACAGCCTAGAATGCCTAATTTGACAGTTGATTCTGGATGGTGACTTACTTGAGCCGAAAGAATATGTTCATCTGCGTCTGTGGTGGATTGCCTGATACTCATTTCCGAAGATTTCATCATAATGTACCTTTAGCCATCGTAGGATGAAGAAGCTGCATATGACGTTGAATATACTCATCTGCGTACGCTGGAAATTGTTGACGGGCTTGTAGTAATTGCTGATGCATCTGTTCCAAAATATCGGTACCTCCACCATATTCACTCATCCAGCGTTCATAAGATAATCCGAATCCGTATTTTTCCCATTGTGCTGCATTCTGAGCTTCATGTTCACCAAAAGGCTCTAAAAAGATAATCGGCGTACTGAGTGCAAAAGAATCTGCTAATGTCCCTCCACCGGGCTTGCTCACGATCGCTTGTACATTGCGTTCAATCTCGCACAAAATATGATACTCTGCTCGTGATTCATACTGAACAGACTGATCTGCTTGCACTTCTCCTAATGGCGGAAAGGTATGCTTATCCTGTTCATTTTGTTGCCATGTACGCCATTCTGGATTCATTCGATAATAACGTTGTCCCTGTTCTGAAGTGCCTCGCTCATCTTGATCATATAGAATAATATCCAGTCCATAGCCTACTTGTTCTAATTCGGCAATACGTTCACGATACGTCCCCATTCCCCAGCCACCGCCATGTACCAACAGTCGATGTTGCCTTTGACTATACGGAATCACAGGGTCTGACAAAGGGATATCGATATACGTGTACATCTCTTGTTCTCCATGACCAAATAGCCAGACTTCATGATAACTCTCATGTAGCTGACCTAATCGTTTGCGTACACTTTTCCAGGAAGGAGAATCGACCACATCCAGATACAATAAATCCACATGGATATTGGCTTCGCCTACCTGCTCCCGATAGCGATCTAAAATGTATATCCAGTGCCCTGATAAACAAATAAAATGTTGCCTTCCTTCAGATTCCCACTGCTGTAACAATGTTGCAATCTGTTCATCATCCATACTTTTGCGGATATCTTGTGGAATTCGCTGAGACATCAATGCAACTGAAAAATCAGCATGATATGCTTGCCGGCTTTTATCTACTTTTTGCAATTGATCGGATTGCATAACATTTTCAAATACAAGAACGTCTGTCGGAATACCCATACGCTTCAAGCTTGCTTCTACAAGTAGACCGGGTGTATAAAAGCCTAATCCAAAACCAGAACACAATATCGTTACAGTCATGATCATCAAATCCTTCCATGTATAGGATGGTGAAGAAAAGAACTATATGTTGAGTAATAAAAATGAATAGAAGTGAATATTAAAGTAGAACATTCGCTATTTGATTAATTTAATATGCTAAATTGGTTCGTTTCTAATAGTTGTTCAAATCGAGTCAATAGTTGTTGCTTGATATAGTCATGAGTAGCTACAACCGAAAGGTAGATTCTGCCTTTGTGCTTTTTGTTGTCATTGCGGAAGCGGTGATTCACATGTAAAGCGGCTGACGTTAATGGGATAATACCCTGTTGGCGATTCGGCAGATAGAGCAGATTCGCTTGTTCTAAAAGATGTAGCAATTGTTCATGCGAGACTTCGCCTGTATGGGACACATTATAGTTGGTCATATTACCTACCAGTCCATACGTACGTAGATATTGATCCATCTGATGCTTGATCAAGCTCATTGATTTGCGAGCGTTAATCTCCACCATTGGCTCAAGACTACCATCTTGTAACACCATAGAATCAATACAGACATGTCCAAAGTAACCATCTTGATACAACTGCTTACCGATCTGCTCCATCAGAGCAAAATAACCTTCTTGTTCCAGTCGCACCATAAAAGCAGAATCAGGAGAAAGCGACTCACGATAAGCAAATTGAGAGTTAGCTAACCATTGAACAGATAGCATTTCGATATTTCCTTGTGGATCGATATAGAATTGGCAGGAGAAATCACGTTCTTTTTGCAGATACTTTTCGATTAGAAATTGAACTTTTTTCCCTTTTTCCTCTTGTTTATGCAGACCATGACCAATCCGTACAAGAAGTTCAGGAGAATCGATCAGCATATTCCCTTTGCCTGATACACCGTAATTGTCTTTGATTAAAAAAGACCCTTCTTTCAGCCATTCACTTCCTTTTTCAACCAGTTCTTCACTGCTTTCTACAAGTACCCCTACACCGCTCAAATTGAGCTTTTGTTTCATTTGAGCAGAATAGTGTTTGGTATTGACCTTTTTGACGACTTCCAGATCAGGAGCATGATAACCGATTCCAAATCGTTGATTCATCTCTTCGATATGAGGAATCCATGCAAATGGAGATAAAGTCATCGTAGATAATGGAAATGGAGCGGTTAGCTGTTCATCTTGTTCTTGCATCCACTGGAAAACAGACACAGGACGTGCAGACATCCCTGCTTGCTTACCTGCACTCAAGCGATTGATTCCTGCCATCGTCTGATCTTGCCCTGCTAGAATATGATCTTTGATTTTGGCGGCATCCATTTCCAAATCTTGCGTATTTCCATATACGCTAAATCCCAATTGCTGAATATATTGACGCTGTGCTGGCTCGATTGCATAACGGGTAAATAGCAGATCTCCTGGATGACAAAAAGTAAATAACAGTTCATCCATCGCCGTAACTATTTTTTCTGCTTCTTTATCAGGTAAAGCTGGCAAAGTAGCTAGATCATCTTCACGCCAGTACAATTCGGCTTCAAAAGCACCCATGTGTAGCAATGGTTGGTTACCAACACGTTCACTCATATGTATATTCCTCCTTTAGTTAGTAGATCATTATTGACTGGCACTGGAATAATGACGCAAAGCATAACTCCAGATCACACGAATAATAATTAACAACCAGACCGGCGCAAGCAATGCCCACCAGATCATACCTGGATTCAAAGCACCCATCACAAACATAGGTGGAAAATTGCAAATCACGAACACAGGCAATAAAAAGGTTCCCAAACGCTGAATAATACGATTATAGACAGCCATCGGAACATAATTCGTTTCAAAAACGCTATTGGACATATCGGTGACTCCTGTCGTCTGTACTGTCCAAAATGCAAGCAATTGAGGCAATAGAAATACCGAATAAGCAATCAACACTCCGATAGCGATAAAAAAGATAAATCCACCCACATGGTAAAAGTCTACCGGTAAGCCCATTCGACTCCAGCCAATCGCAACCATAATAGCGCCACCGACCACATTTGGAATCGTATATCCTAATTCAAATTGGCGTAAAGTCACTGCAAATTGCAATGAGATCGGCTTGGTAATCAACACATCCAGTGAACCGGTACGTACTTTATCCGGTAACTGTGTGAAATTAGTAAAAAACAATCCGCTGTACAATCCACTCATAATCGTAAATACGCCTACATATAACAAAATCGCATCCGGCGACCAGCCATTAATATCGGTTCCTACCTGATAAGGCAGAATCGCATATAATAGCTTGATCAGTAGATACGCAGTCTCAATCAGAAAAGCTGTAATAAAATTGGTACGGTATTCCATTTGCGACATCACAGAGAATTTCATAAACCGTCCATAAATACGTGAATATCGCTTTGCTTCTTTCCAGATCATTTGCATATCATTATCCTCCCACCGCTACATAACGGCGCACTCCTGAACTCCATACCCACCTAGCTACTAGCAAAATAACAACGATCCATAACCATTGCATACCAATCCCTGTTACCGCTTCTGTTGGAGTTAATTTGCCTGTAATCATATTGACAGGAAAAAAGACAATATAGGAAAAAGGCAACATGCCTAATAATTTGGCGATAGTCTCTCCGAAAATCGTTAATGGAAATACACTGCCACTAGCAATATAAATAATCAACGATAACGTATAAAATAATCCGGTAGATTCTGTTAGCCAGAAAGCAATACCACTAAGTGCATAATAAATGACAAAATTCAGTAACAGAGCGCCGGGTAATGCAATCAGATAACGTAGCGCACTATCCCAACCGACAGGAACATGTAGACCGATCCGCAACCAGATCAATACGACCGCTGCAAATACAATAACAAGAACAGACTGAACAGCTTTGGCTCCAAGAAATTTCAAAATGCGATATGCAAAATAATTTAATGGCTGTACCAAAAATTTACCTAATCCGCCTTCTTTGATATCGCCAGCGATCTCGTATTCAAATCCGGCTGCGACTAATTTGCCTGTGACTGCCGCCATAATGATATAGATCAGCATTTCTTGAAACGTATATCCTACTATCGTTCCCTGACCGGAGGATTGAAAAATCGCTAACCATAAAAAAAACTGGGTCATCATTGGTACAAAAAAGCTCACCAGTTGAATCCAATAATTAGTCCGGTATTCCATTTCATTCTGGATCCCCATATGTAAAATTTTGCGATACACTTTATTGGGCATGGGGCAATCCACCTTTTTCGTACAGAATCGCAATCCCTTCTTCTAAAGGAATATCTTCTATCGTAAAATCGATCACTGGCAAATGATCCAGTATTTCTTTGGATTTGCGTAATACATCGTGTTTGCTTAATTCAAATACGACTTCCAATTCAGAGCGAGAACGAATCTTACCGTATCCATTTAAAGACAGTTCCGATACCGGTGCTGACAGTTGGATTTTGAGCAATTTCCAGGAACCGATCACATCATTTACACTTTTGAGATCACCATCGTAGACCAGTTGTCCATGATTGATAATCATCGTTCGTGAACACAAATCTTCAATATCACGCATATAATGACTGGTTAACAAAATCGTGGTATTGTACGTCTGATTGTATGTTTTGAAAAATTGTCTGATTTTACTTTGAGAAATAATATCAAGTCCGATAGTCGGCTCATCAAGCAAAATGACTTTCGGGCGATGAAGTAGCGAAGCAATCAATTCCATCTTCATCCGTTCGCCTAGAGACAGACGGCGTACTTGTACATGTAACTGTTCGCCTACACCGAGCAATTCTACCAGTTCATCCAGTGTGCGCTTATATTCAGTATCGTCCAGATCATAGATTAATTTGTTGAGTTCAAATGAATCGCTTGCAGGCAAATCCCACCACAATTGATTTTTTTGACCCATCACAATCGAGAACTGACGTTTAAATTCTTTTTTACGTTCCCACGGGGTATATCCAAGTACGGAAGCTTCTCCATCACTAGGATGTAGAATACCGGATAACATTTTGAGCGTTGTTGTTTTTCCTGCTCCATTGGGTCCAAGAAAGCCTACAATCTCGCCTTCGTTAATATCAAAGCTCAGATCGATCACTGCTTCTTTATGCAGTTTTTCCCGTTTGAATAAATTGGAAAATGATTTGCGTAAGCCGGGCTCTTTTTTGTAATATTCAAATGTTTTGGACAGTTGATTTAATGTGATAGCAGACAGATGACACGACCTCCTTCATGTTGCCTATTCCTATAGACGGACCTGATGTACCGTCATTCTCATGCGTTCTAATACCGCTTTTAATTCTGCTAATAAACGCAGACTGTGTTGAATATATTCTGGTAATTTATCACGATTAACACGTAGACCTATTTTGTACAATTGAAGCAGATGTCTTTTCCATGTTTGTCTGAGTTCATACAGATCTGATCGCAATAGATCTGTATAATGCTCACCGCCCATCAATCCTTCATACCGACTAATAAATTGCTCGGTATATTGTAATAAATGCATCAAGCTCTCTATCCGTAACTGGTAATATAACGTATCGCAATTGGCTCGAAATTGTTCATCATCCATATCTAACAAACGATCCAGATCACAGAACAAAACAGCATAGGCAGACCAACTTTCTTGCAAAAATTGCTCTAAATGAAGATCACACGCTTGAATGACTTTTTTTACACTCAACTCTTCTGCTGGATTGCCATTGAGATACGCGTATTCTGATATGCCTTCTAACAATAAAGTGAGATTGGTTTTGCCACTATAACTAAGCACATGCCCTGACTCTTCTAACAAAAAATGATCAGATACATACGCTTCATCTTGCTTCATATCTAACCCGTACAATTGGATAACATGCCCTTTACTCGGGTTATTTTGATACACGGGATGGAAATTTAGACAATGACTTTGTAAATGTAAAAGAATACTTTTTCCATTTTCCAAAGCATTAGACCAATCCTGCAAAATCAAAAAATCGTTTCGCTTTGAAAGCGAAGGATCGATAGTGACATGTTTTACTTCAACCTGTGTATTGGTTGACCATTGAGATAACAAATCCGCCATCGGACGTAGACCAAATGAATCGAAATTCCCTTTGTACGAGATCGACAACCCGTTGCAAAGAAAATACAAATCAGCTTCATCGGTATATACACCTTGACGCAGTAGCAAAGCGTGCAGGCTAGCATAAAAGCAATGCTGTCCTGGCGCTCCTACTGTTTCAGGCAAAACTTGTTTGGCAAGTGACCTTTTAAACATATTGGGCTAATATATTTTCAATTCGGCGTAACGTCGATAATTCTTCCAATAGTAGATTATCATCGTCGATCATGATATTTAGATGGTTTTCCAACTCTACAATTAATTCGACTGCCGATAATGAATTAAGACCGTATTCTCGTAGATCATCGTCTGGCTGTAGATTTTCCAGATCGCCTAGAGCCATTTTTAACACTTGAGCAAGCAATGGTACAACCTGTTGTTCACTTACTTCCATCGTTGTGCCTCCTTTTAACATATCGTTGACGATCACTTGGTTATAATCCTGCAATAATATGTTCTAATTGTTCTTCCAGTCGCTGCGCTTCCTTTTGAGTATCTGCAATTACAATCGCAAAAATCCGATTGTTATACCCGCTGGTAGTTTTACTGGCTGATAATGTACCTGCCGTATAAATCCATACACCAAATGGATGCAAAGACGTATACAACAGATCATGCTCTTCCAACGTCTGACAAAGGGCTTGATAAGTTAAGCGCTCTTTCGTAATATGCCGGAAATAACGAGAACGAAATATTCTAAGTCCAAACACTTGCGGTAATAATGAAATATACGTGGATAACGTAAAACGCCCGTTAATTTCGATAACAGGAATCAACTCGCCACTTTCATCAATAAAAGCATCTATCGAAGCGATCCCGCGATACTGCTTTTCATACAAATAGTGCCCTAATTCCATCGCATATTGACGGGATTGCTGCCGAATCGTTTCGCTTACACCTGAAGGCATATACGACCCAATATAGACAGTGCCATCCACAATCTGACGTTTGAGTGAAAAGACTTCTACATCTCCATCAGGATGAATATAAATCTGGTAATTCAGATCCATTTGCTTTTTGTGCCAGCGTTCCACCAACCATGCTTGGTCTGGATTATTTTGCTTGCGTGCAAAACGGCTCATTACACTCAGCGTTGCATCAAGCTTTTGCGTACCTTGTAATAAATATAAGCCTTTGCCAGAAGCGCCATAAGGTTCTTTAATAATAATTTGCGCTTCTGCATCAGCTGTACCTATCGCCAAACACTCACGTCTAATCTCTTCTACCGTCGCACATACGGTTCCGCTACTGACAGGGAATCCTAATTCAATCGCTGCTTGGCGACTGAATATTTTGTCATTGACTAATTTACAGATATCCGAAGGCGCTCCGATATACGGAATCTCACAAGTACGCGCAATTTCTTCTTCCCACTGTGTAACAGCATAAGGAACCAGATACGTTTCTTCATAAGCTGCACGCCCTTGCATACCGTATAACTGCAATCGTTCTAACAGCGCTTCATCTTGCAAAATTAATTGCGATATCGATACAAAAGGATCATCACTTTCCCCTTCAGGAATCTCGATTCGAGGTAACTCAAAACCCAGATTTTCCAACATATCTAGATAATCCGGGTCTGGTTGTTTACGCAAAATCATAATATCCTGCTTACGACAGAGTAAAAGATTCATCTCTTCTATTCGATTGACTACTTCTTGTTCCTGGGGATCACTCACTCCTTTGCTGATATTATGCCAGACCGATTCAGCGCCAATATTAAAAATCCATACTAAGCGACCTTTATCACGCCGATCGGTCAAAGCATCCATTAAAGATAGCTGCTGTCTCATAAACTCCCTCCGCTCTTAAATATAGTCGAGCGAATTGACTGTACCTGCACCATGTAGATACAATACACTGCACTTCGAGCACGCAGGCGTTAGCCCTTCTTTATTAATAATATGTCTTACATTTTCATATTCTTCAGAATCCCAGATTTCTTTCAAGCTTTTCTCTTTCAAGTTCCCTACGGTAAACTCGGAAAAGAATTTACAAGGCATAACACTACCATCCGGTACAATATCTGTACGTGATGTTAACGCTAGACAGTGATTAGAACAACGACTTGTCATTTCATCACCATGAATAAATTTATCAATTTCATCGTAATCTAGACCTGGTTGATAACGAACACGGATTTTCCAGATACGATCATTGATCTTATGCAAGTCTTCCATCAATGCATCCATACGATCTGGATTGATTTTATATTTAAATGCATGCCAGCTACTGATATGACGCTCATCCAACTGACGCAACCACTGGAATTTTTCTGAGAAATACGTATCCATTTTGAGCGATGTTTCCCGTGAAATATACCAAGGGAAGCACAGCATCACTAGATCTAACTTTTTCGATTCGAAAAATTCTAGCAATTCAGTCATACGTCCAATCATATTGTCATTAATAACCGCATGAACAGAAATTCTGCCTTTGTATAATCCTTGATCACGTAATTCAACTAGGCGATCAATTTGTGCCATTGTTTTTTGAAATGTGCCTTTACCACGAATCAGGTTATGCTCATATTCAAATCCTTCAACAGCAATAAGTAACTCTAAATTTTCAGAGAGATCCAAAATAGGTTCCAAAAATTTGTCGATCAGCAATCCATTCGTACAGATTGTCATCTCACGACGATCGTTTTGAATATATTCTAATATTTGTCCAAATTGACGGTGGAACATCGGTTCTCCGCCCCATAGATACAAGCGAGATTTAGCTTCTTTGGTATCATCCAACAGTTGTTTGAAAATAGCCGGGTCCAGATCCATGTTCTGTTCCGCTTTATCCATTTGATGATGATATCCATCTTCATTCCATTGGAAACAGTGTGTACACCGTAGATTACAACGGTTGGTTAATTTAATCCCTAGAGATTGAGGGATAGGCGTTTTGTATGTCGGATCTTTAATCTGATTACGGTAAGAGACAGTTGCATTACGAACAGTTCGTTTGATCAATTGGAATTCTTTGCGGTCAATGGTTACTTCGCTTCTTGGTTGCAAAAAAAACACCTCTTCCTTTGAATTCAATGTTCAAAGCATACTTGAATCTGATGACGCATAGCATCATAAGCCCGATAAGTGTCAGAAAAAGTGATTTTGTACACAATTTGTACATCAATATGTGTTAGCGGTATTCGATAAAATCGGTTTGGAATAAGTACCTAAGCGTGTAATTATGGTTAATAAGTGTTAGCGCTTTAATTTTTATGTAAGCGCTTATAACGTGTTGACCTTTTCTTCAGTCAGATTGTCTTGACCTGTCTCATGACTCACAAAATTGCAGAACGCTTGTATAGAACCCAAATGCTCCATATCAAACTCTTCAAAATCAATTTCGACATTAAAGTCATCTTCTACACGTAAAATAAAATGAATCAATTGGATTGAATCCAGTCCGGCATCGTGAATAATATCAGAATCGCGGTCTAGACGTGTCAAACAGGAAGGGTCTTGTTTTACCTCACTAATCATAGTAATAATTTGCTCTACAGAAACCGGGGATTGCTGCATTCTAATTCCTCCTTCTAGATATAGATGTATCGAGTGGCGAGAATCAGGTAAAGCACGATTACACATGAAGAATATAATGAACTAAAAATGGTGCTGTACAGCTGATAATCCCATGCACCAATTAATGGAATTATATGCATATATATTCATCTATATTCCAGAAATAGTCAATCCTTATAATAAGAAACTGGTCAAAAGACCCAACGTGCATAATTACCACTAAAAAAAACACTACTCGTATGTGAAAACCACATGAGTAGTGTTTGTTCAATCGTTTTACAACACTTTTTGATCTTTGTTTTACAGAAAGCAAGTAGATACCCCTGTAATTATTTTGTCGAAATCATGCATGAATCTGAATACATTTTGTCCGTTTATTGACAAATTAAGAAGATTTTTCAGACACAATTTCGTCACTTTCTACTAGAGCATTATTTTGATCCAATGAATGATTTAATATATCGATCAATTGTTTTAATTCATCAATACTGTTTGCGATACTGCTTACTCGTGTTGATTGTTCTTGTAAGCTCGAAGTCATTTGTTCAATAGAAGCACTCGATTGTTCTGTAACCGCGGAGATCGTGCCTGTTTCTAATACAGAATGGCGAATACCTTCGATCAATTCTTTGATCATACCACCGATTTCTACCGAGCAATCTGATACTGTATTAGCTTCTGTCATAATATCTCCAAAAGATGATTCTGTCTGTTCGGCAGAGAGCTGAATCACATCAATCGCTTCTTTCCCTTGCTGAATACGACCGGATACTACTTCTGTCTGATCATGAATACGATGCAAAATATCGGTAATCAAGACGGTCGATTGCTGTGCTTCACTAGCTAGATCACGAATTTCAGTAGCGATAACAGCGAAGCCACGACCATGTTCTCCAGCGCGTGAAGCTTCGATGCCTGCGTTAAATGACAGCATATTGGTTTGACGAGCTATATTTTCGATAGCTTGAGAAACGGAAGAAATTTCTTGTGCATAATTACGTAAAGTATCCATTGCAGCATGTGTGTTATCAATCGTCTGACCTACTTCATGCACACCTTCACGTAGACGGATCACTTGCTCATTGCCTGAACGTGTTAAGGAAGCAGTTCGTTCAGCAAGCTCTGTCATGTGATTAGCAGTATTACCAATATTGCGGATAAATGTTTCTGAATTTTGCATCGATGTATTAATTTCGCCAATACTACTTGCTTGGGAATCAATACCTTTAGCAATTTCATTAAACCCTGTATTTAATTCTTTACCTATGCGATCGGTATCTTCTGCATTACGTTGCAATTGTCCACTAAACTCGGTCAATTCTTGTGCAGAACGTTCTACTTCTTGAAGTAAATTATCAATTTGCGTTTTTTGTTGATGCAAGTTGCTCATCATTTTCTGACCCAAAATACAAATCGATACACCAGCAGATCCAACCATGATCGTTACGACCACTAGTACAATAATATCCAATACAGAGATCGTTGTAACGATAGGATCAAATAGTAGCAACACTGCTTCTAAAACAACAGCATAGATAGTCGCTACAATACTTACACGCATATTCAAGTAAACGACAGAAAGCGTCACATAGATTAGAAAAGCAGACCATGAAGCTTGAGAAGGAAGTACCCAGATCACTGCCGTACAAGCGATAAATGATAATGGTGTTAATAGATATTTACCTATAGATAAATGATTGGTCTTTTTGAAAATAAAGAAAGCAGCTGGTACCAAAATACATACGCAAACGATTAAATATAACCATGCATACAAATCAACCAGATGAAGAAAATACATTGCTCCATAAATAGGAACACAACTGGTTAAAATAATAGCCAATGTATATAGCAAAAGCTTAGAAGCTAATCTTTCATAAGGTGTTGCTTTTGTTTTGTCATTTTGTGTTAATACGCTGTTCATAAGCGCCTCCTTCGATGTGTTGAATTCTCATTAGTGAAATAGTTCTATTTTACTATTTCGTCAAAATTCAGCAAAAAGTTTACAGTTAATTTACTAAATTTTTTAGTTATTTTTTTGCATAAATAATCACGTAAAAAAGCAGTAACTCTGAGATCAGAATTACTGCCTTTTTCTCCTATATGAACAGCTTATAACATTGGACTTCTGCGTGCAGGTACTGTTTTTTCAAAAGCATAAGCGATTCGGATCAAATCAGGTTCTTTGTACGCTGTACTCATAAAGCTGATTCCGAAAGGCATACCGTCTCTACGATATCCTGCGGGTACAATAATCGCTGGATAACCACCTACTGCTGGTGCATCGGTATGCCAGGATGGCGTAAAGATGGCATCCAACTGATGTTCTTGAAGCAGACGGTCGATTCCTTCTTCACGCGCCTGACGCCAGTTGTTAAGACGTGCTTGAATGTATTTGGCTTCTGTTAATGTACCTGATGTTTCATACTGAGCTTTGATTAAAATCTCCTGACCATATTTAAGTGCATCTTGATGATGAAGATGATTATAATCAATCATATCTTGCAGTGTACGAATTCTGGAATGTGCTCCTAACGTGGATAGATAACTATTCAGAGCAGACTTGAATTCGTATAATAATACTGTCATGTCTTCTGATACAATTTCTGGAAGATCGGTATGTTCTATAATCACTGCTCCAGCATGATACATCGCTTCTATGGAAGCTTCGATAATTGACTTTTCTTCGTCACTACATTGCTGTTCAAATGCCCGGTTAATGCCTATTCTCGCTCCACGTAGTCCTTCTGGATCAAGATAAGCGGTATAATCAAGCGCAGGTGTTGGTGAAATTTGTGTCGATACATCTTGTTCATCTTTGCCTGTTAGTGCACTTAACAAAATGGCTGCATCTTCTACATTTCTTGCCATCGGCCCGGCTGTATCTTGTGTATACGTAATCGGTACAATTCCTGTGCGGCTAATTAATCCCAGTGTAGGCTTGATACCTACCAGACTGTTTTTACCTGACGGATTCAGAATCGAACCTGATGTCTCTGTGCCTACAGCGACTGCACATAGATTGGCTGCTACAGCCGCTCCCGAGCCTGCGCTTGAACCGCCTACATCTAATCGTCCGGGGCCATACGGGTTAAGAGTCTGCCCTCCGCGAGCACTATATCCATTTTTCATATTAAAAGCCATAAAGTTCGCCATTTCAGTTAGATTGGTTTTGCCTAAAATAACCGCTCCAGCGTTGCGTAATTGCTTCACTAAAAAAGCATCTTCCGGTGCAAATGAATCTGCTAATGCCAGCGATCCTGCACTGGTATGCATATGATCGCCTGTATTAATATTGTCTTTGATCAATACAGGTATGCCATGCAGTTCACTACGAACATGTCCTTGAGCTCGTTCTTGATCCATTTGAGTAGCCATATAGATAGCATCTGGATTCAGTTCTATTACAGATCGCAACATCGGCCCATCCTGATCTATTTCTGCTATACGCTGCATATATAAAGAGGTTAACGATACAGAAGTCTGTTCTCCTGCCTCCATCCATTGTTGCAGATCTCGAATACGTGCCTCTTGTAAAGGAAAATCGATCATATCTGTGCCCCTTTCAACTTTGCTTACAATCTTCTATCGATTCTATAATTGATTGGTCTGTTGTGCAAATGTTAACCTGTATCTATGTATCATTATAGTGTACAAAAAAAGAACCTGACATGTAGATTCAGATTCTTTTGCTCAATGGTATCGTAATCCGTTATCTATTAGCTTAACCATACACCTATCCCTACAACAGCAGCCAGTATACCCACGCCAATCAACAAATTCGTAGCTTCATATAGAAAAGAATACCCTTTGTGTTCTCTGCTTTCTCGTTCTTTATGTTTGAATTGAGCGGCTCTTTGTGCATTTTCATCAAGTGGACGGTCTCCTAGATTAGTAAACATCTCATTCATCTTATTCAACTCCTTCGTCTTTTCAATATTTTAACAGACTTTGGTGGATGCTGTAAAATGGGGCGGTTTACATTTATCATCATTTCGTTAAAATATAAAGACAGTCTATTACTTCTTTATCTATACATATTTATTATAGAAGTAATAACAGAAAGCATCACTATAGAATACGAAGTAAAGGATGGAGCCTACAGATGGAATTACTGATTAAGCAAGTCGAAAATGAATATGAATTGGATCATTGCCTGTTTGTTCGCAAAGCCGTATTTGTGAATGAACAGGGTGTACCTTTGGACGAAGAATACGATGAGTGGGATAATGCAAGTACAACTATTCCGCATATTATTGTATATGATGGTGAGACACCTGTGGCGACTTCACGTCTGCGTGTTGTTGAAGGAGTAGCCAAGTTAGAGCGTATCTGTGTATTACAAGAATATCGTAAGTATGGTGTTGGCAAAATGCTTGTTGACCATATGGAACAATTAGCAAAAGAACAAGGGCTAACTCAAGCCAAATTACATGGTCAGACACAAGCAGCAGCTTTTTACGAGCGCTTAGGATATGTACAATCTTCTGATGTATTTTTGGAATCCGATATTCCTCATGTCTTGTTCACCAAATCATTATCATAATAGGTAATTATTCATAAACATGAAATAGTCTATAATTATACATGATCTACTGACTATAAAATAAAACTTTACACAATCAAGGAGTTGTTGCACTTGTCTATATTATCTTTATCTCAACAGCAACAACTCCTTATTGTGGAAGAGTTGCGTAGCCGATGCGATGCTCATACAATTATTATTTTTGGTTCGGTTGCCAAAGGTACGATGCGACCTGAAAGTGATATCGATATTGCTTATTTATCTTCTATACGCAGATCGACATACCAGCGATTTCGGATGGGGCAACAAGTAGCCGACTTATTGGAGCGAGATGTAGATTTGATTGATTTTCAAGAAGCAAGCACTGTATTTCAGATTCAGATCGCTACTACAGGAATTGTATTATATGAAGAAAATCCTTTGCTAAGGCAACTCTCCTATATGCAGGCTTTTCGCGAGTATGTACAATTGAATGATAAGCGACAATATCTACTAGATCACTTTATAGAGAAAAGAGGCACGCTATGAATCAAGATATTTTACTTAACAAAACGGCTACGATTCGTCGCTGTGTTGCCCGTATTCATGAAGAATATGCCGGCGAAGAAGATAATTTATTCAACTATACCAAGCAAGATTCGATTATTTTAAATCTTCAACGGGCTTGCGAAGCTTGTCTTGATCTAGCGATATATATTATTTCTGAACGTAATCTTGGAGTACCGCAGAGCAGTCGAGATGTGTTTGATCTGCTTTTTCGCAATGGAATATTGGATAAAGAACTGAACCAAAGTATCAAAGCCATGGTCGGTTTTCGGAATATAGCTATTCATGATTATCAAGGTGTACAGGTAGAAATTATTCAAGGCATTATAGAAGAACAATTGGATGATTTTGAAAAGTTTATTGCTGCGATCAGCGCTTAATGAATCAAAGATACTGTTATCAAAAAAACCGAACACTTTTGATTGAATAGAGATTCAAAAGGTTCGGCTTAATTGATTATGAATTAAATTGTTTTAAGACTACATTCTCAAAAATGGCTTTGCCACCTTCTGCAAATAGACTGATTCCTTGATCTTCTTTGTTCGGGAAAACCAGACTCGAATATGCCACTGTACCATCATCTACAAACACTTCGATACTATTTTTGTCCACTAACACTTTCAAATGAACTTTTTTCTTATCGGTATTAAATGCCGCCTGACTTTCCAGACTTTTTCCATTGGTATCAGGATGTCCGGTGTATGCTCGGTTCACATACGTATACTTGCCTTCTACGAACACTCCTACATCCACATGACGGCTTTTGTCCGCCGATTCTCTTAGACGTAATCCTACATTTTTCAAGTCAGACCACGAAATATCAGCATCTAACTGATAAGAAGCTCCGCTCATAGGGAGTGCTTCCGTGCCTTCTACTTCTATTCGTTGAACGGTCTGAGTAGATGCAGGAATCTGGCTGATTGCTCCGATCGGTTGCGAAGATAGATCATAGGATTGACCATTGAATCGAAGTCGTATTTTACGAACAATCGAATCCATGCCGTTAAATCCTTCTTTCATCGTCGGTGTATTGTTCACATAATCCCAATTGTTCATCCAGCCAAAAGCATAACGTTGTTCATACGGATTAGAAGCTCCAGCAATCTCAAATGTTACTGCCGCATACCAATCAAATCCATGATCCAACCATTTCGGCTCTTTGCGGTCAGCTATAAATTTCTTGCCATTAAAACTTCCTGTCCAGTAAGCATACGTATTTGGATTACCTGCTCCGCGACCATTAGCGCTTGCACCCAGTACCCATTTATAAGCTCCATTGGCGGCTTGCATCAGGTACAGATCAGGACATTCCAGTATCCCTACATTATCTGTAAGAAATCCACTGGTATACGTCCAATGCTTCAGATTAGTCGATGTGTAAAAGCCTATTTTGTTTCCTTCTGCCATTAACATAATCCAGTGTTTGGAACGAGCATCCCATGTTATTTTTGGATCACGAAAATCCGCAGTTCCGGGATTGGATAAAATAGGTTTTTTTCCATAAGGCGTAAAGGTATTACCTCCATTTTTGCTATACCATAGATACTGTTCTTGTGCTCCTCCATTAGCTGAAGGTTGCGTTACGATAGCGATAAAAGCATTTTTACCAAATCCAGCGGTATTGTTCGTATCGACAACGACAGAACCTGACCATGGATCACCATTTTTATTTGTATATTTAGGAATGGCTACTCCATGATCTTGCCAGTGAATCAGATCGGTAGAAGTAGCATGACGCCATTCGGTGCCATTGCCATTCGGATAATCTTTGTTATAGAGATAATAGTAGTGATACTTTCCTTTAAAATAAATAGGACGTTGCGGATCGTTTTTCCATTTGTCCGGTACTGTAAAATGATAATCAGGACGTTCGCTACTGACAGATGTTGCATTTGTATTAGAAGCGCTATAGTTAGGAAGACTGTTCTGAGTACTCTGAGTGCTTCCTTTTGCACTAGTCTGTGTGAAAAAGTAGAGTAAGGCACCTAATATAATACATCCGAACACACTGAGAACAACGAGTGTCCGGCGATATTTCGATGCGTGGTTGCTGTTGTTCAAGTGAGCACCTCCATATATTAGTGTTTCCTTTTTGAGACTGCATTTCAATCTACAGATAAAAGCAATAAAGGAAAAGAAAATGCCGCTCTTTGACGGACATTTTCTTTTCCTGTCTCTTTATTGAATCTTCAAGACTTATTGATTTAGAACGTATTTAATTAGAAGTGACTTGACCTTGCTCTAAAATGCTATTAGGAACGACTTTGGTTTCACTACCGTTAATTTCTACTTCAAAGCTTGGTGCAAATGTAGAATGATGATCGGTATAGAATCCTCTGTTGGTCATATAGCTTGTAATTACAACTTTGTTGCCTTTTACTTGTGGAATTGCGAAATGAGCATAATTCCATGTAACATCACGTTTGTTCAAATCTTGGTGTAATACCAGTCCACTACCGTTAAGTGGTTTGTAAGGCCCATCAATTGAATCAGCTACATATCCAAGCATGTAGATATCTTCTGCATCAACACCATCTACGAACATTTTAGCACCACGTGTATCTGTGAATAGGTACCATTTGCCGTCTTTTTCAAAAATGTTAGCACGTTCGATCTCATCGGTTACTGTATTGGAAGCAATCAATGGTTTCATTACTTTTTTAAGAGAATAATCGTTATTCAATTCAATAATACCTAATGCACCGTTCGCAATCGTCATGTAATTACGACTCGGGTTATTCATTACTTTTTGGTATTCTGATTTGAAAAATTCGTCATCTCCACCATAGTAAGCTTTGTTTGAGAACATAGATTGACCTTGATAACCTGTTTCAGAACCTGTATTTGCTTCAAATACTAGATATTTGTGTCCATTGTCTTCTACATAATGCGGATCTCTTAATGTGTGGTTATCGGAATAATCACCAGCACGGAATGCTTGATCAACTGTTTGATACATTTTGCCATCACCATCAAAAATAGACTTGAGGTCTTCTACACCGTTGATCTGAAGTGTTCCATTAGAAGGTTCAGACACATTGATTTGAGCAGTGGTTAATGTTTGTTTACCGAAAAATCCTTTGTCTACATCCCACGGTTGACGGTTAGTATAGAACAAACGCACTTTGCCCTCTTTGGTCATTGTTGCAGAACCTGACCATTCTTCAGATTGATTATTTAAGATCGTATCGTTAGGAACCATTTTGTCGTTGTCTTTAAATACACGACCTGCATTTTTCCATGCATCTAATGATTGGTCACCTGCTTTTTTGTAGAACAGATAAATAAATGTATCTGACGATACTTTTGGATCTCCTGCTAATCCAAACACGACTTCATATCCATTATAGTTCGCTACAGTACCATCTGCATTTTGCAATGGCCATGTATCCCATACATCAAGATCAATCGTATTACCATTTGTATCTTTACCTTTAGCAGACGGAATGTTACGAATGGTAGATGCATCAAATTGTGGAACTTGATAGCGAGATTCTTTTTGCTGACTAGCTATTTTCAATGCATCAAAGCGTGTAAGATGTGTAAATCCATAAGTATCATTAAAAACAGATGATGGTGTTTCTACAGCAGGTGTTGGTGGAGTTGGCTGTGTACCATTTCCGTAATCTGATTCTGAACCACTTGCAAAAACAGAAGTTCCTCCTGTTAGCATAGTAGCCGCCATCATTATAGCAGCTGTTTTTCTTGAGAAATTCTTGATTTTCATTGTGTTCTTCCTCTCTAATTTCAAATTGTGGCTGTTTTGGCGCACAAAAAAGACCTAAAAATTCCTCTGAAGAACGAACGACACTTGTCGCCCGGATTCCTCACGGAGTTTTTAGGTCTTGCCTGCTTTACCAGTAACACACCCGAATATGCTGTTGCTGACATTTATTCTATAGGGCAAATCGATAACACACTATAGACTGAATGAATCAATTTGCAAAAAGAGGGAAAAGGATAATTCTGTAAATTTTCATTGATTTTCACGATATTTAGTCTTATTTTCACTGTTTCAAAGTTTACAATTTTGTAATCTACGAGAATTTATCCATACTTTGTACCTAGTCAATTGTATATTTATGCTATTCACTGCAACCTATCGACTCGGGTCGTTAGTCTATATGAATAGTTATTTTTGGTATGATTAGCGACTTTTATTCCGCTATCCACAGAATCATAAGCGACTGTACAAGTGATTTCTTTTATATTATCAGGAGCTATGACCCAGTCTTTCCCGTAGACGATTCACTTCGATCGTCATCAATACGCACTGACTCTCTGTAAAAGTATAATCATATTCATCTTCCATATTCTCTGCCATCTCTTCTACTTGCTCATATAATGTTTTATATTTCTCTACAGCAATCTGAATCAACTCGCGATTAAGCTCACTTCCTGGCTGATCTTTTTCATATTCTTGAAGAATACTTTTCAGTTGGCTGATCAAACGCTCATAATCGGCTGACTTATGATCCAGTGGTTGGTGTAACATGTATTCGATATCTTTCACCATATCTTTGATCATGGCTGCCATGCTTGCGGCTGTTTCTTGAGCTCCTGCATTCATTCGTGCGGTATGAATATGCATTGCAATATATCCGACTTCATCTTCAGGAATATCGATCTGCAAGTGCTGTGTAATCAACTGCTTCGCATGTAGCCCAATTTCAAACTCTGCGGGATACAGCAATCGAATCTCTTCTAATAAGGTGTTATGAATAATCATGCCATTGCGCAGACGTTCTAGAGCAAATGACAAATGATCGGTTAAGGCAATATGAATATGTTCATTAAAAGAAACTTGTAATTCTTGTTCTGCATACGAAATAATCCGTTCAGATACAGCGATCTCTTCTTCGGGCAACTTTTGTAGCATTTCTTGAAGGTACCCGTAACGCTCCTGATCTTCCAATACAAATAGCTTTTCGATCCGCTGGGTATCTACGATATCGTTTTTCCCTTTTTCAAAAGAAATACCGCCGCCCATAGCGATCTTTTCTTGTCCATGATCATCGACGACCACAGCATTATTATTGAGAATCTTTTTGATCTTCATAAGCTCCTCCTGTGAATTTACGAACAAAATGTGAGATATTGTATCGGAAAGCTGGCTTTTCTACCCCTAGCAACAGAGTCGTCAAAAACGCAATTCCGGCTGCGAGCAAAAAGCCTATCATATAATGAATAAAATTCAGTTCTCCAAAAGGAACAATATAGACTAGCATAGGAATCCCTGTTAATCCAAATGAGCTGGCTACTACGTGATGCAGACCGACATAAGCGCCTCCTACTGCTCCACCGATCGCTGCACTTAGAAAGGGGCGACCTAACTTGAGATTTACCCCAAGTGCAATCGGTTCTGTAATACCGAGAAAAGCGGTAATCGATCCAGATAAAGCGACTTTTCTTAATTCAGGATTACGAGTCGCCAAATAGACAGCCAGTCCTGCCCCGCCTTGTGCCATATTCGCCATCGACCAGATAGGCAATAGAAAATTAACACCTACATGAGGATCTGAGATAAGTGCAATCTCAAGCGCTTGTATCCCTTGATGTAGACCGGTTAATACAATCGTGCTATAAATACCACCAAGAATAAATCCGAACAATGTTCCGCCGTACGTGAAGAGATATTCTAACCACTGACCTATCCATTCTCCAAGCCAGATCGCTATTGGACTGATTAATAAAATAGCAAGCGTACCGCCTGTAATTAGACTGATCGCTGGAGCGAGAAGTGTAGATGCAGAGGGTGGCAGAATACGACGGATTCCTTTTTCTATCCATGCCATCACTAAGGAAGCTAAAATAATCGGCATCATTGCACCTTGATAACTAAATTGAGGTGCTACCATTGTATTCACTCCCTGCATGGTTGTATGACCAATTAAGATCGCCAGATCAGGCTGAGACATCGCAATACCCAGTACTGCTCCTATCGCCGGAGTACCTCCAAATCGTTTTACTGCATGATAACCGAACAGCACACTAATCACTTGAAAAGCAGAACTTGTCAGCAATCCAAGTAATCGGAACCATACTGCATCTTCTGCTACCCAACTCGAAGATTGTAAAATGGTAACAAGCCCTAATAAAATACCTGCTGCTATAAACAGCGGTAATATAGGAATCAAAATATCTGAAAACACTGTCGCTACCTGTATAATACGCCCGGCTATTCCCCGTCTGCGATAAGGATGCTGGGATTCTGATAACTGATCGACTTGCGGTGCTGTATCAGCTTGACCGTCTACAGGTGGCTGTAGATGAGCTGAGTTTTCATACTGGCGAAGTACAATATTCATTTTCCGATGTAATTTATAGACAAGTTCAGGGCCGACAATAATCTGCAATTGTCCGGGCAATCTATTAATATTTTGCACTTCTTTGATCTGTTGCAGTTCCGCTTCGTTGATTGGATGATCATTTTTTAATTTCAATCGGATACGTGTTGTACAGTGCATCACTTCTACTAGATTATCAGGCCCACCGGATAAATGGATAAGACGTCGAGCAAGCTCTTCGGTCGGGTTGCCCTGCGCATATCGTTTACGAGAAGATGGCAGATTTTTTTGATCTGACAACGCTATTCCTCCTTTATCAGGTTGAGTCCAGAACGTATAAGCCTACTTATCTTTGGATCGTAGCGTAGTTTTGGAATATTCTGAAATGTTCATAAGATGTATAAAGTAACAACTTTGTAGTATAGGATAGTTTACGGATTATGACAATCTTTCGTGTAAATTACTGAATAGATAATGAAGATCGTATACGATGATTTATTTGTGTATATGCAAAAAGTGTTGCTATACACCTTAGACTAATATAGTCAGGTATATAGCAACACTCCGGTTTACTTATAATAAAGGATCATGTATATATTTAGGATAAGTTCATAACGATACGGCGAATATCTTCGAGCGGCACTTTGGGCTTACGGTCATATGTAACTAGACCATTGATCTCCTGCTCTACATCGGTGAGCTGGGTATAACAGAATCCTTGCACGATCGGAGAGCGATGCAGTGGACGAATAACAGCGGCTAAACGTTGTAGATAATCTTCATCATTGTCTGCACCTGAATAGCCCCAGCCTTCCCACTCACTTTTTTTATACGCGATTCCGCCAAATTCTGTGATCAGAATTGGTTGCCCTTGATACGTTGCTCCGCCGACAAAAATCTCACGATTACCGGGTAGACTATGTACAGCCTTTTCAATCGAAGCATAACGTTCATCTAACACTTTTTCTTGCCATGCATAATCATGAATCGCTACCAGATCAGTCTCCATCATTTCCCAGCCATCATTGTAAATAACAGGACGTGTGTCATCGAGTGACTTGGTTAAATGATATAGTGTTAGTCCATGCTGTTGTTGACGCTGATCATTTTTCACATTCGGGATGCCCCAGCTTTCATTCATCGGCACCCAGACCACAATCGATGGATGATTATAATCACGCTCAAGCACTTCTTGCCATTCCTGTGTGAATCGACGTACGTATTCTTCCGAATAATTATAAGCATTTGCCGCTTCTCCCCAGACTAGCAGACCTTTGCGATCACACCAGTATAGAAAGCGTGGATCTTCCATTTTCTGATGCTTACGCACTCCATTAAAGCCCATTGCTTGTGTTAATTCAATATCTTGAATAAATGCTTCATCCGACGGTGCAGTTAAGATTCCATCAGGGAAATAACCTTGATCGAGTACTAGACGTAGAAAGTACGGACGATTATTTAAATGAAGCTTTCCATTTTCTATCGAAATTTTACGCATCCCAAAGTACGATTGTACAGAATCAATAACAACATCCTGCTCTACTAACTCTAGCTGAATATCGTATAGATGTGGTTTTTCCGGTGACCACCAGCGTCCCAATTCATGATCGTTAAAATCATGTAAACCAATCGAACGTGTATGTTCTGTATGAGTCACTACAAATTCATCCTGTGCAACAAACTCGCCTGCAAATGTAATCGTTAATCGTGTCCGTAATTCTTTTTGCATTGTCGCTGGAGAATAAAATAACCGCACTTTGATTTCATTCTGATCAATATCAGCCGTAAATTTAGCTTTGCGAATATGAGCAGGGTCAACCGCTTCGAGCCATACTGTCTGCCAGATGCCAGTAGTACGTGTATAGAAAATGCTAGCCGAGTCTTCTTTCCAGTATTGCTTGCCCCGCGGTAATGTCACATCTTGACTATAATCTTCTACACGCAATACGATTTCGTTATGATCTGCTTCTAATAGTTCGGTAATATCCGCTTGAAAAGGAGTATGTCCACCTTCATGAAATGCCGCCCATTTTCCATTGATCCAGACAGTTGCTGTATAATCCACCGCTCCAAAATGTAAAATCGTGCGCTTGCTTTTCCAATCCGCTGGCACTTCTATAGATTTGCGATACCAGACCAGATCATGAAATCCTGTATCTCCAATACCACTCAATTCACTTTGAAAAGTAAACGGAACTTGAATACGCTGATCAAATACATCTTGTCGATCCAGATGCCATTTCTGCTGATCACCGACACGCTCATCGTCAAATGCAAATTCCCATGTTCCATTTAGATTGATCCAGTCTGCTCGTTCAAATTGTGGTCTTGGATATTCAGAGCGAGTTGTTGTTGCAGTCATAATTGTAATTCCTCCTTTGAATGGTAAGCGCTTGTATAATGATGCTTCAACTATATTCTTATTCGTTAACTACTCAAAAATACTGACTTTATAACTCTTTGCCACCTGTAAACGCTATTCCTTTAATAATCTGCTTCTGGAAAATTAAAAATACAATCAATACCGGAATCGCTGCCAGCGCATTAGCAGTCATTGGAAGTGCATACTGCTGTACATAAGAACTCTGGAACATCGGCAATCCTAAAGTAATCGTCATATACGCTTTGTCCGAAATCGAGATCAGTGGCCATACATAATCATTCCATGCCCCAATAAAGCTAAAAATACCTAAAGCCGCTAAGGCAGGACGAGACAATGGTAAAAAGATGCTATACCAGACTTTAAAAAATCCGGCTCCATCAATTCGGGCTGCTTCTTCAAGGTCTTTCGGTAATCCATCAAAAAATTGCTTGAGGATAAAAATACCCATCGGCCCCGCAACCGCAGGCAAAATAAGTGAAGTTCGTGTGCCAAGCAGACCTAGATCTCTCATAAAAAGATACAGCGGAATCAATGTCGCTTCTGCTGGAATCATCAGTCCGGATAAAAATAAAAGAAACATAAATTTACTACCCGGAAAGGTAATCCGAGAAAATGCATAAGCCGCCATCGAAGATAAGATCAGTACAAGCGCTGTGGTGATCACTGACACCATTAAGCTGTTGCCCATCCAACCGAAGATGGGAGCTTGACTCAATACTTTCTCGTAGTTTGCAAATGAAAGATGAAATCCATTACCAAATACATTTTCTCCTTCTGGCGTAAACGATAAAGCTAACATCCAGACAACAGGAATCAGAAAAAATATCGCCAGTACTACAGCTACAATACGAATAAAATAATAATAGATGCGATCCATCATAGATGACTCTCTCCTTTCTAAGATTCCAGTCTCCGCAAAATAAAGGTCTGCACTAAAGAGATCACCAGAATAACGATCATAAGCACAAAAGCAATCGCTGACGCATATCCCATCTGGAACGTCTGAAATCCATTTTCATAAATCGAGAATACGACTGTTTTGGTTGCTCCTGCTGGCCCTCCGCCTGTAATCAATTTGGATTGACCAAAGATTTTGAACGAAGCGATAGTCTGAAGCACAATCACCAGTATGGTAATGCGTGATAATGATGGCAAAGTGATATACCAGAACGTCTGCCAGCGATTCGCGCCTTCGATCTGCCCTGCTTCATAAAAAGAGGCTGGAATATCTTGAAGCCCTGCTAGAAATAAAATAAATACAAATCCTACTGTCCACCAGATGGTAGACATAATAATAGCCGCCCAAGCTAGAGTCGGTTGTGACAACCAGAAAATTTCTTCATGAATCAGTCCTAATGCACGCAAAATCTGATTAAACAATCCTGTATACGGCTGTAAAAAAATCACCCAAATACTAGAGATCACAGAAACAGATAATACATATGGCATGAAAACAGAAATTCGGAAAAAAGACTGTCCACGACGTATCCCATGAACCAGAATAGCTAACAGTAGACCAATTCCACTGACTAATGGCACACTGATGATTGTAAATATTACGGTATGCATCAAATTACTACGGAACTCTTCATCTGCAATTAAGTTGGTATAGTTTTGAAATCCTACAAATACTTTATCTCCTAGCAAAGACCAATCATAAAAGCTAATACGTAACCCGTACAAAATCGGAAATAAAGAAAAGAGCGCAAAGAAAATTGTATACGGCAAAATCATTAATATGCCTGTTATCCATCCTTGATGCGCTAAAGATTTGGTGCCCATAATCGTCTACTCCTTTCCAAAGTAAGATCAAACAAAAGAAGCGGTATGATCTTGATATCGCTCCGCTTCTTTTGTCATAACTTATTGTTCCCTCTTGCTGTCTTTATTTGCCGGTAATTTTGTTTGTCGAAGCATCTGCTTTTTGAAGGGTAGTCGCTGGATCTTGCTGACCTGCTAACATTTTTTCAAATTCTTTCACAACATTATCGTTGACCTGTCCTTGTTTTTCGTTACGAGGCCAGTATTTTACAAAGTCAGCCGATTGAGCATAATCGCTACGATATGGCATATCTTTGAACTCTTTGGAATCGAGTACTTTGGTAACGCTTGGAATATGCCCTGCTTTTGCCCACATATCTCCATGCTCTGCTAACCAATTCGCAAACGTTAATGCTGCTTGTTGTTTGGCTGGATCTTCCTGACTGTGTTTGGGCAAAGCTAATGTATGCGAATCGCCCCATGTAGCAGGTTGATCATAGATTTGTGGCATCGGTACAACCGCAAAGTCTAATCCTTTAATATTTTCAAATGAACCGGTACTCCATACTCCTGTAATTAATACAGCCGCTCGTTGATCTTGGAATAACTTCACCGCATCATTCACATTCGGTGGAATTAATTTGGATGTATATAAGCTGTTCACGTATTCTAATGCTTGCTGCGCTTGTGGATTGTTAAGCGCTGCTTGGCCATTGTCATCATAGAACTTACCGCCACCGGTTAACTGGTTATAGAATCCCCAGAACATCCAGTAAGCATCAATCCGTACGCTAGGTTGTGCTAGTGGAGCCACATCTGCTGGAACAGCCTCTTTAATTTGGGTTAGAAATGCAGTGAATCCTTCTGGTGATGGGTCGTATACGGGTTTGCCATCTTTCAACACACCTGCTTTTTCCAGATATGTTTTGTTGTAATACATTACGATGGCATGGGTATCTAATGGAATCGAGTAATGCTTACCATCATAGATCGTAGATTCTAGAATTGTAGGATTAAATTCATCCCAGTTGACTTTGGAACCTGCGGCAAGATCATCCAGTGGAGTCACATAACCAGCAGGTACAAATTGAGGCATCCGCGAGGAGTGCAATACCGCTAGATCAGGTGCTTGATCGGAAGCTAAAGACGTTTGTAATTTGGTATAATAATCTTCTGAGCGGTTACTCAGTTGTTCGACTTGAATATCTGGATTTTCCTGATTGAACTTATCGACCATAGCCGTCATAAATTCTCCATCGCCAC
Organism: Paenibacillus sp. PsM32; assembly: GCF_030433815.1. Taxonomy (NCBI): domain Bacteria; kingdom Bacillati; phylum Bacillota; class Bacilli; order Caryophanales; family Paenibacillaceae; genus Paenibacillus; species Paenibacillus sp. PsM32. The sequence continues at coordinate 484,283 of NZ_JARUWY010000001.1, forward strand.
CACTGAATGGTGTCCAGAATGAGATTTGTGTTTTACCGCCTGTTTTACCACTTTCCGAACTACTGGCAGGTGCGCTCCCTCCAGCACAAGCAGATAAGATTAACATCGCCATCAGCAATATACATCCGGCTTGAATACCTTTTGTTTTTCTCATTAATACAACCCCCTTATCGAATAAATAAGTATGTGCGTTTTTTAGATAACGCTTACATTTAGAATCTTAATTCATTCTTTAAGGGGGAACCATGACGCTTTTTTCGATGCTATAGACATATATTTAGGTCTGTCTAGTTAGGCAGTTCTTTTATTAAAGATCATAACTAAAGAATCTACCTGTAAATTACACAGGATGTTGGTAATGACGACGACTATCCCGATACTGCTTGGGTGTAGTACCCGTTTCTGTTTTGAATACTCGATTAAAATGACGAATATTCACAAATCCTGTATCATAAGCAATCGTAGCAATTTTTTCATCGGTATGAATCAATCGCTTGATCGCTTCTCGAATTCGTATCTCTGTCAGCACTTCGACAAATGAATGCCCTAATCGATGTTTGAACAGACTACTGAGATAAGAAGCATTCAAGTAGACTTTTTCTGCCATTAGACTTAGAGTGATCGGCTCTGCATAATGTTCTTCAAGATAACGCACCACCTGATCAACCGCATGGATCACATGCCCTTCTTTGCGCTGAATGAGATCGTATAACGAATACAATAATTCTCCGCAATATTGTGCGAGTTGCTGACGCTCATTAATCAACAACACATGTTGTAAGATCATACCCATGTCTTGTTTATTCAGCCATTCGCTAAGTACTTTGTAATCCAGTGCAATCTCATAACACTCTAATAATATTTTGCATATTTGTTGCTGGATCACTTCTGGATGATTCATTTGCCTGCATAATCGTTCGATAAAAGCTTGCACTTGTCTTGTTAATTCTTGCCCATTTTCCTGTGCTAATAACTGTTCCAAAAAGTGTCTGTCTGCTGCCTGCAATCGAGATAACGGCATCGTATTCGTCGCTGAAGATTCATAAACCAGCACTTGATCTCCTCCCGAAATTAAACGATATAACAGAGCAGTCTCTGCTTCACGATAAGATTTCGGTACCGATTCTAGATCGTCTACTCCACCACCGATCCCAATCGTAACGGTCATTTGAGAGATGCGCTTAATAGTGCGAATTAATTGTCCTGACAATGATCTGATTTGCTGTGCTGTGGCTTCACTTCGATCACTATTAATCAGAGCAATCACTTTATGATGATCTATAAATGTATATCCTTGTAAAGGTTCTATGATCATCTCACGCACAAATTGCTGAATATACAAAAAGAATAATTCAGGATCATTCTGACGATAACGCTGTTCTGTAACCGAATCTCGATCCAATTGCACAATCAGACAATATATTCCGTTATGAGGAAAAGAAATACTGGCTTGATCGAATAATTCACCTTCATCATAAGCTATATTGCCATGAATTAGACTACTCAATAACTGCTGTCTAATCACTTGTTGACTGAGTATATGTTCTACTACAGATTGAGATTCACTTTCTTTGCTCAATTCTGCTTCTACTTTGCATAATGCGGTATACAGTTCTTCTTTATTCACCGGCTTGAGCAAATAATCTCTAGCCCCGCTACGAATCGAACTGCGAGCATACTCAAAATCATTATGTCCACTTAGCACAATACAGCGAATAGTAGGATACTGTTCTGCCAGTGTTGCTTGCAGTTGAATACCATCCATACGAGGCATCCGTATATCGGTGATTACCAAATGAGGACGTTGAGACTGAATCATTTCCAACGCTTCCAATCCATCTCTGGCTTCACCAATAACTGTCCATTCTAGATTAGATTCATGAATTAAATGAGTTATTCCTTTGCGAAAAATCATCTCATCATCAACAATTAAAACGTTATACATAAGAAGAGTCTCCTTTCTTCAAGTCATCTTAATAGATCATGTCAGATGTAGGCATCACAATAGTAACGCGCAACCCTCCTTCGTGCCGATTATGCAACGTAATGCCATAATCATTGCCATACTTGAGAGCAATTCTGCGATGAACATTAACCAACCCATGACCTCCCGGGCCTTCTGGCAAAATACCTGCTTCCATATGAAGATGTTGCTCTTCGATCCATTCTTGCTCCATCCCCGGGCCGTTATCAATCACATCTATCTGAATCTGCTCCTGCTCTATATGAACGTTTATCTGAATATAAATATCACCACGACCTCGTTCTAAGCCATGAATAATTGCATTTTCTACTAATGGTTGTAGTGTCAGACGAATAATAGGGCTGGATAACAGCGATGGGTCTGCATGAATCGTATACGTTAAGCGCTCATCATACCGAATACGCTGAATCGAAAGGTATCCTCGGACATGATCCAATTCTTGCTCGATCGTTACTTCACTATGATCACTGCCGATACTATACCGGAGTAATGCACTAAGATGATTGGTCATTTGAACCACTTCACGATTGCCTTCAAGCTCCGCATACATACTGATCGAACCGAGTGTATTGTACAAAAAATGAGGATTGATCTGGCTTTGAAGTGAAGCAATCTGCGCATTTTTTTCCCGAATCTCTGTTTCATATAATCGATAAGTTAATGTCCCTAGACGGGATACCATAATATTAAAAGTACGACTCAAATGACCGATTTCATCTGTTTGATGAACAGGTAATGTAATATCAAACTCACCACGTTCTACAAGCTTCATAGAATCGCGTAGTACACTGAGCGGTCTTGTAATTCGCATCGCATGAAAGATAGATACAATCACCGAGATAATCAGACAGATTCCGCCTAACCAGATCATTTGCCGATTAACCTGCTCGGCATCTTGTACTAATACTGCTACAGGAACTGCTTGCAGTACGGTCCAATGAGTTACAGGTGAGGTCTGATACGTGAGCAGTACCGATTGCTTGCCATTATGAATCGTTAACGTACCTTCTCCTCCATACTGCTGTAGCGTAGGATCGTCGACAGGAAAAGAAGGGCTTTTATAAATTAATTGCTTATGCTGATCGATCATTGCAAATAACGATGTAGGCGAACCTGCCAGATGTGTAATCCGATCAGTCAATGCCTCGGCAGGCACATCAATCACCAGCACGCCTAATTCTTTGCCATTATCCAGACTACGAATTTTACGAGCAATCGAAAACACTTGATACACCGTTCCGTTATCCGATAACACTGCATGAGGAGCGATAAAATACCCTTTGCCTGACAATTCAGTATCTAACGCTAATAATCGTTCTCGATCCCCTGACTCTGCAAATCTGCCCGGACTATCAGGCAATTCTACATATGAAGAATGTGTATGATTGGTAAATAAAGCGACGCCTGCAATATCAACACGCCCATTCACCCGAATACGCCGTACAAAGCTTTCTAACAATAAGCGATCTTCATATCGATCAATCACTTGATCTTGTGTATCCTGTTCTAGATAATCCATAATTTCTGGTGACTGATACGGCAATACAGATAATAAGACTAACTCATTCATATACGCATCCAAATTCGATGTGAACTCTCGCACTACATCTGCTTGATATTGACCTGCATTGGTTTGAATCGAATCCGAGTACCCTATACTAGAAATCCATGAAGAAATGATCAATGGAATCGAAATTAATGTAATATTCATAATAATCAGCCGGGTAACTAATCGCATATTTTTCCAGCGACGAATCCAATTTTTGATAGATATCTGCATGACTTACTCCTTCAAAATCTGATTAATCAAAGGCTCTAAATGATCAAGCATCTGATCTACACTTTGCTTACCGTACCAGATTTTCTCCAATTCATTAATCAGTGCATCGCTGATCATAATTTGCTTCGGATTGCTGGGGAAATATTCAACATGGTTGGCTTCATCTACATATTCTTTTCGCAAAGGTAGTGAAAGATAAGCTTGTGATAATGCTTCCGATTGTACCGCAGGCACATGCCCAGCTTCTCCCCATAATGCTCCATGCTTGGCTAACCAGTATGCAAATTTGACAGCCGCCAGTACTTTTTCTGGATCTTGTTCATGATGGGTTGGAAAAGCAAGCGTATGTGCATCTCCCCATGATCCTGCATGGTCATAGATTTGCGGAAATGGCATTACACCAAAATCCAAATCAGGTACTTTTTCAAAAGAACCGATAGACCATACGCCTAGAAAAAGCATTGCTGCTTTCCCTTGAGCAAATTCATTCGAAGCATCATTAATATTAGGCGGAATTAACTGTTGCTCATATAAGGAAGTGACTAATTCTAAAGAGCGCTTAGCGGCTGGCATATCAACAGCCGCACGTTGTCCGTCAGCTGTATACAATTGTCCTCCCCCTTCGATCTGCGCATACAATGACCACCACAACCATAACGAATCGATCCGTACATTCGGTACAGCAAGTGGTGCTACATCCTGTGGAATATGCTTTTGTAAGGTCTGCAAAAAGTCTACAAATCCTTTTTCTCCTGGCTGTATCTGCACCTGTCCATCACGATACAATCCTGCTTTGGCTAACCACTTTTTGTTATAATACAATACGCTAAAATGTGTATCTAAAGGAATCGCATAATGATTGGTCTGCATCATCGTTCTTGCCAGAATAGACGGATTGAAGTCTTGCCAGTTCACACCTGCTTGAGAAGAGACAGTATTTATATTTTGGATAAAATCGGCGGGTATATATTGAGCGAACATCGACGCATGTATGATCGCCACATCCGGCGCTTCTTCAGTAACGATAGCTGTCGATAATTTGGTATAGTAATCATCTGATTTATTATTTTTCATCGTCACGACAATATGATCGGTATTTTCTTGGTTGTATCGTTGTACCAGTTCATTCATAAAAGAAATATCTCCACCGCTAAAAGGTGTCCAAAATGATATCTGAATAGGATCTGTAGTCGATAGATTAGCTACTGACTGTGGATGAGAACGATCACCTATAAACGGTGATATTCCGCTTCGATATAGACTGTAACCGAGTATGCCAATGATGACTATTATCACCAAAAGCAACCCATATAATTTTAACCTTGTCATAGGCAACCAATATTGCTTGATCCATCTCACCATATAACCTAACCTCACTTTGCAGATGTACTCGATATAAAGCAAAACAAAGCATATGAATTACGCCTAATGTACCTGTTTGATCTCAAAGTGTAAACGGTTAAACTCTTCATTCAGACCTTCCCGTTCATATCTCCAATAGAATGTCTATCCATCCAAAATATCGTCCTGTTCCCCGACATTATTCTGCGTTACAGTTCGTATTGTAAGCGTTATCTATTTACTATACTGAAAGGGGCTGAATCAATGAAACGTCATCGCTTGATCATTAAAGGAGGAGTTTTATTTTTGTTATTCACTTTACTTATGAGCACCAGTATTAGTATCGCTTCTGCGGCATCTGTCCAAAAACAGTTTTATAATGTCATTATGCAGGATGGTGCAGATCCGTGGATGTATAAACATACTGATGGATTCTATTATTTCACAAAAACGACAGGTAACAATGTCACGATCTGGAAATCTTCTACATTAACCGGTATTGATGCGGCTGAAAAGCGTGAAATTACAACAGGTGGCCAAAATGTATGGGCTCCTGAAATTCATTTTCTAAATGGAGCATGGTACATTTACTATGCCAAAGACGACGGTGATAATGCGAATCATCGTATGTATGTGATGCAGAATACCAGCAGTAACCCGATGCAAGGCACTTGGGTAGATAAAGGTCAGATCACAGATACTACCAACCGCTGGGCAATCGATGGGACTCCATTATCGGTGAACGGGCAGTTGTATTTTATCTGGTCAGGCTGGGAAGGTTCAGACAATGTACGACAAAATCTATATATCGCTCATATGAGTAACCCATGGACGATCGATTCAGCGCGTGTTGAGATTGCTCGTCCTACGTATGCATGGGAGACTAATCACCAACCGAATGTCAACGAAGGCCCTCAAGTGGTGATCAAAAATAACAAAATCAATCTAATCTATTCGGCTAGTGGAAGCTGGACAAATGATTATGCGCTAGGTCTAATTACAGCACAGACCAATAGCAATTTATTAAGCCCTTCGGCATGGAGCAAACGCGCTCAACCTGTATTTGCTTCTGCTAATGGGGTGTATGGACCCGGTCATGCTTCATTTACTACCTCTCCTGATGGCAAAGAAGATTGGATCGTTTATCATTCTGCCAAATTTAATAATGCAGGTTGGAACCGGGAAATTCGTACACAGAAATTTAGCTGGAATACAGACAATACACCTCAATTCGGTCAACCTCTTAATCCTAATGTGCAGATCTCTATTCCATCCGGTGAACCGGATCGTACCCGTTATGAAGGGGAACAAGGAACATTCGGTGGAGCGGCTTATGCTTCTTCAAGCCCTAATGGTTCAGGACTATCCAAAGCAGGTCATATCGATACAGACGGTAGTTATGTACAATATACGGTGAATATCCCGACTACAGGAACGTATATGCTAGCTGCACGTACAGGTAATGGCACAGATGGATTGGATTGGTCTACTCTTCGACTATCGGTCGATAGCGGCAATCCAACAGACTTTTTTATTACCAATAAAGGTTGGGAAAATTGGGGATTATCGACGCAACGTCTATCGTTGACAGCAGGTAATCATACGATTCGTTTTAGCAAAGGAAATGGTTACGGAGAATTAGACTTTTTCGATCTCGTACCTATCAAATAAAAACAATATACTTTTCGATTTAGATTAAAAGCTACTTCATATTCGATACATCATTACAGCGATGTCTTGTACAAACTAAAAAATCCTGTCTACTCCAGCGATATTCCGCTAGGTAGACAGGATTTTTTTATATAAAAGTTAGTATTTATAGAATCTAGCATTTCTTGATAACAAAGAAATGGTTATGCAGAAGGTACGGCTGTTTTGGCATCAGATGGTTGCTGACGTCTGGAAATAAAGAACAATGCTACCCAGATCAACAAAAATCCAACCAATTGAGCCCATGTTAATAATTGTCCAAATACGATCCAGTTAATAACTACACCGACTAATGGGAAGCTTAGTTCTGCTAGTGTAGCTACAGAAGCTTTGGTTGTAGACAACCCTTTGTAGTACATTAATAGACTTAGCAAGCCTGGCAACAATGCTTGACCTAGCAAATTCAGAGATACGGCTGCAATTCCACCAGAATCAGCAGATAAGCTCCAAGCTGCACCTTCATGCCATGTTAATACAAGCAACAACGGTAAAGCCATAATAAAGCGTAATGATGTTACGGTCTCATATTTCATCTGACCTACCATTAAGCGTCCCATCACTGTAGATCCACCCCATAATGCGGCTGCACCTAGAGCAAATAGACTACCAACTTGTACAAATTCACTCATATGTCCGATAGGAATAGCGAATCCAAATGTTAAAATATACGTTCCTACTAATGCTAAAGCAAATAACCAACCAAATCCACGCGGTAATACTTCTTTTAAAATAATTCGAGCTAATACAATCGCAAAGATCGGTTGTAATTTCTGTAATAACAAGACAGCATTGAGATTACCATGAGCCAGTCCCATCGTGAATAGAATCGTAGCAATCGCCGATCCACCCCAGGATAAGAACAACAATGCTCCGATATGACGCATTTTCAATCCTTTTAATTCAGCACGGTTGACCCATAATACAGGAGCCGCCGCTAGAAAAACAATCAAATGCTCCAACAATACCAATTGAGTTGAAGTCATTGTTTTGAGTAAAATAATTCGAAACAGTGGATCAACGCCCCATAACGCTGCTCCTACAAAAACGAGCCAAAATCCACTTTTAATATGACGCTGTCTAGCTGATGATGCTGTTTTGATGTTATAACTTGCATTTTCCATGATTCAAACTCCCTACGTGATTAGAATTTGAATATGAGATCTCATACGGAAAGCCCCCGTTATCAACGTACAATAAACGGGGGCTTGATCAAATAAACGTGCAACTGTATTTTACAATACACTGGCAAGCTTATTGGTTGATCTTCTCCCATCCGGACTGTACCGTCGGCTCTGGATTCTCACCAGATCAGTCATTTTTCAAAAAAGAAAAATGAGTCGCGGGCTACCCTTTCTTTCAGTTATAAAAGAAACGTTCACCGCCGGTCGGGAATTGCACCCTACCCCGAAGATCTCTATTCGATTTTGGTTTGTTAGTATAAAGAAGCTACTCTCATGTTTAACCATGAAAATAAGATTTGAAAACTTTCTTGTATGAAACATTCAATATATCTCATTATAAAGATACTTTTAGTAACTTGCAATAGTTTCGTACAAATAAATAGTTTGCAATATATTTAAATCCTTAATTCCGATCAATTAACTATACTATACAATAAATAGAATGAATGTCTAGTAGCTATCAAATGTTTCTATAGATACATTGATTTTGTAAATGAGAGTAGTCTACAACCCTAGTTATTTATATTACTCTATTGTCACATATCTGTAACAGTTGTATAATCATAGAGGATTTACATCTTTACACAATAAGTAGTACATAACTGAGAGGGGTAGAAAAATTTGGATTACAATTCGCAAAACAATGGTTACCCGCCTGCGCAACCGGATCAACGCACAGGAGTATTAACATTCAAAGATTGGATGCTTACGATTTTATTAATAATTATTCCGTTCGTAAATATCGTAATGTTATTTGTATGGGCATTCGGTGCAAATACCAATGTATCTAAAGCTAACTTTGCTAAAGCTTACTTGATCTGGTTGGCTATCGGTATTGTTGTATCTATTATTTTCTCTATTTTATTTGGTTCTTTAATGGCTGCAACAATGAGCAATATGGACCGTAGCGGATATTAATAGCAAACAAAAAGAAGCACCTCGCAGGGTGCTTCTTTTTTGTCTACTTTTAGATGATATGCTTTTAATAACGATCTAAAACTAACTGTGTTTTCAATGAATCTTGAGGCACTAACCAACCTTCTTGATTCAAATAGTTCATTAATTGCTGACGATCAGTTGCAGCAGTGTTGTAATCATCGGTTTTGAACGAAATCTCAATTACAGGCTCAGTACCTGTACCGGAAGCATTACGAATCGGCCAAATTTCTACGTCTACATCGATTCCGTTCCAGCTACCTTCATATTTACTCGCCATCACCGGGCCATACGAGCGCGATGCTTTTAACTGCTTTTCACCCCAGCTTGATCCATCTTTCCACTTTTTCAATTTACCTGGCAGATTATCGACAAGCAAAGATAATGCTTTACTATCCGCAGGCAATGTTGCTCCTGATGTTGTTGCTTTTGATTTTTTATCGTTAGACAGGCTTAATGTCTGCTTGCTGTATCCCCAATCGACTTCTGCTTCATAGTTCGTATCGGAAGCATCAAATCCTTGTTGATTAGCCAGTGTTAATGCTGCATCAATATTTCCATTTGCAATACTGTAACGTTTTTTATACGTCATTTCAAAATTATCTTTATCTTCTTTTTTGCGGAAACGTACATTCCAGCCTTCGCTGTCCAATTGCTTATCACTTGTATCGAAATACTCTACAGCAATTTTTTGCGCTTTGGCAGGTAGATCAAACGCATCTTGTACCTCAGATTGAATCGTCAGGTCGCTGTTCAAAATATCATCGTCCAGCATAAATTTAACCTCATACGTTGGTGTGAGATTGGCGGCTTTGGCATCAACAACAGATGTAGATTGTGGAATATACAACCCTGCGAACAACACACTGCTTAACAACACCAATGGAGCTTTTTTACCTAATTTCAATCCTAAATTCATTTGCAAATTCTCCCCTGTCTGTGGAATATCATTTGACTACTATTCCAATGTAACAGTGAAAAATGATAGCGGAATCAACATATCTAATTGATTTCGTAAAACATATCTATAGTTTCTATATGCTATTCATCACTTTTTCGATAGCGATCATCTATATACAATAGAATATCGATCTAACCAAACGATTTTACAAACTGATGAATCAGCCCTGAATAATGACGTTGACTGTTGTATACATAATAAATGTAACGATGAAAAGGTGTATTCGGTAATGGTCGCATATGAAGTAGACCTTGTTGCACTTCTTCTTCCACTGCCATTTTAGACAAAAACGAAACATATTCGCCTAACATCACCGACTTCTTAATCGCTTCCGGTGAATCCAGTTCCATATACTGCTCTGACCATACCCCTACACTACTCATCCAACGATCACTTAATTGACGGGTACTTGATTCACTCCCATGCAAAACAAATCTACTTTGCCGTAGCGTATCTATATGCAACTCTTCATAGTCTGCTAACGGATGATTCGGTGCAAAAATAGCAACCATTTCATCTTCATCTACTAATCCTTTTACCAATGAAGGATGTTCAAAAGGTTCTGTTAGCATAATGCCCAGATCGATTTCATGATTGATCAACATTTCACGAATTACAGGTGAAGGCTTAACCGCAATCGAAATACTGACACCTGGATAAGCGCGACTGAAATCATTAATAATAGAAGGTAATAAATAAGTAGCCGGTACATAACTCGCTCCGATACGCAGATTGCCACGTTCCAAAGCGCCAAATTCTTGCACTACTCTTCTGGATTCTGCCGCGAGAGCATTAATTTTGATGGCATAATGAAGTAATGCCTTGCCTGGTTCTTTGAGCATCACTTTGCCTCCTCTAGATTCGAACAAAGCAACGCCCATTTCTTTTTCTAAGCTTTTCATATGAAATGTAACTGTAGGTTGCTTGAGCCCTAACTCATCTGCAACTGCTGTGATTTTGTGATGACGATCCAATAATTCCACGATTTGTAATTTGATCAAATTCATCGATGAACCCCCTGTAACTGCTTTTCTTTCACCGTACCATAGAAACATTCGATGATTGTCAAAAGGAACACACTAAAAACTTAATGTTGCGTTTACATTCCCCACATACCCCGTGCAAATTGAGCAGATATACTACGTATAGAAAGTAGTTCAGGGCAGCAATGATACATCTTTATGTATGCCGATGAACAAGCGTCAAAGATAGGTGGAATACACAATGACAGCATTAACGATTCAAGGCATCAGCAAATCTTTTGAGGGTGTACAAGCTTTGCAAGCGACTGATCTTGTGATCGCTTCTGGCAAATTCACCACATTACTAGGGCCTTCCGGTTGTGGCAAAACGACATTGTTACGCATGATCGCCGGACTAGAGACTCCCGATCAAGGAGAATTACGAATAGCAAACGATATTCTGTATTCTTCCAAGCAACGTAAAAATGTACCTCCACATCGCCGGGGATTCGGGATGGTCTTTCAAGAGTTTGCGCTATGGCCTCATTTAACTGTTTTTGAAAATGTAGCTTTCAGTCTACGAGCTTCCGGTCAGAAAAAAGATATTCAAGCACGTGTGCTCACAGCACTGGAACAAGTTCGTTTGCAAGGGATGGAACAACGCTATCCGCATCAACTTTCTGGTGGACAACAACAACGTGTCGCTTTTGCTAGAGCGATCGTGATGCAACCCCGATTAATTTTGTTCGATGAACCGCTCAGTGCATTGGATGCGATTTTGCGTGATGAAATGCGAACCGAATTAATGAATCTGGTACAGCAATTAGGTGTTACTGCTCTCTATGTGACTCATGATCAGACAGAAGCGATGGCAATGTCAGATGAGATTATTGTGATGCAGTCAGGGTCTATTTTACAGCGTGGAACACCAGAGCAAATTTATCGACAGCCTTCTCATCCATTTGTCGCTCGCTTTATTGGTCATTCCAACTGGATTGATAACGGTCATCAGATGGTTCGCCCTGAGCATATCCGCTGGTACAGCAATCATTCTCCTGACGAACATATACATACCGGAATGATCAAGCAGGTCAGTTATATGGGCGATCGTTATGAGATTCTATTGGATATGGGCGAAGAACGTCTATGGACAGCGTATCAAGATGAACGCATGACTGTGGGTGAATCGGTCACTATTTATATTTCTGCACACCATGTGCATACACTGAATCCCGTCCCTGTCTAACCGATGATCTTGATCCCCTTTTATACGCTAGACTTTTAATTCAAATATGGATTCAACCACTTTAGGAGGAATAAATAATGAAATGGAATCAATTATGGCAAAAAGGAAGTTTACTTGCTCTAACAGCAATCTTAGGAACAACACTGGCAGGTTGTAGCACTTCTACAGGCGCATCCGGTTCAGCACAATCACCAACCAAAGATGCGGGCACACTTGTTGTCTATAGTGCAGGCCCTGAAGGATTAGCCAAAAAAATTCAAGCAGGTTTTGAAGCCAAAACAGGTATCAAAGTAGAAATGTTTCAGGGCACTACAGGCAAGATTCTTTCTCGTATGGAAGCTGAAAAAGCAAATCCTGTGGTTGATGTGGTTGTACTTGCTTCTCTTCCCTCGATGCAAGCTTTAGCCAAACAAGATATGACGCTTGCTTATCCAGAAGCAGTGAATCACGATAAATTGGTCAAAGACTGGTCAGATACAGATGGCAAATATTTTAGCTACAGTGCATCTGCATTAGGTATTGTATATAACACTAAACAAGTAACGACTCCACCGACATCATGGGCAGACCTAGCGAAGCCTGAATGGAAAGACAAAGTCAATATTCCTGATCCTTCATTATCTGGTTCTGCACTTGATTTTATTACCGGTTATTTAAGTGCTGAAGGTGATAAAGGCTGGTCATTATTTGAACAGTATAAGCAAAATGGGGTTGCGATCGCAGGAGCCAATCAAGAAGCGCTTGATCCTGTTATCACTGGTGCCAAATCAGCTGTAGCCGCTGGTGTCGATTATATGGCGTACAAAGCCAAAGCAGATGGTGAACCTGTTGATATCGTCTATCCAAAAGAAGGCACAGTCATTAGCCCTCGTCCAGCAGCCATTATCAAAACAAGCCAACATGCCGATCAAGCCAAACAATTTATTGATTATCTGCTGTCAGATGAAGCACAACAAATGGTAACTAGTGCTTATCTATTGCCAGGTAGAACCGATATTACGGCTGACAATCGTACAAACCTGAACGATATTCCAACATATCCTGTGAAATGGGACTGGATGGGCGAACACAGCGAAGAAACAACAACCAAATTTACGAACCTATACAAATAAGTGGTGATCCTATGATGAAAACAAAGACTAATCAAACTTTATTCTCCTATCAAAAAATCAGTACGGCTGCGGCATTTTTGCTGCTCGCCGTACTAATTCTATTTCCGCTTCTGATGATCTTCCGAACAGCGATTGAACAAAATGGTGTGATTGATCTTATGGCTCCTTTACGTCTGCTCGGTCAAAGTGATCTTACGTCGGTCATGTTCAGTACATTATGGCTAGGCTGTTGCGTTATTATCGCGACGACTGTTCTAGCTCTTCCTTTAGCTTGGATGATGGCCAAAACAGCGATCGGTAGACAACGCTGGTTAGATGTTGTTTTTTTAATTCCTTTTATGACTCCACCTTATATCGGTTCAATGGGTTGGATGTTATTTATGCAAAAGAACGGTTATATGGAGCAATTATTGCCTGCTTCAGCAACTATCACACCTGCTTTTTTCAGCTTTGGCGGTATGGTTATGATTATGAGTCTGCATCTATTTCCATTTCTATATCTTATTCTTCGCAATACGTTAGAGCAGATTGGCGGAAGCACAGAAGAAGCTGCTTCTGTACATGGTGCTTCATTTAGCTATCGGTTCCGACGCATTATTTTACCATTGCTATTATCCAGTTATGCGATGGGTGCATTATTGATTTTTGTCAAAACGATTGCTGAATTTGGTACACCTGCTACATTTGGTCGCAAAATTGGCTTTTATGTGATGACCTCTGAGATTCATAAATATATCTCTAGCTGGCCGATAGATTTTGGTAAAGCAACTTCACTGGCTTCTTTGCTGTTAACAGCTTGCTTATTGATGTGGTATATCCAGAGTATATTAAGCAGTCGCTATTCTTATCGCTTAACAGGTGGTAAAGGAGTACGAAGTAAAAAGTATTCGTTACGAGGCTGGAGCGGTATTATCTGCTGGTTGTATATCGGGATATTGCTGATTACGTCTATCGGGATTCCTTACTTTTCTGTGATTACAGCATCTTTATTACGCTTGCGCGGAACAGGGCTGGCGATGGGCAACTTTACATTACAGCATTATAGCGACTTATTAAGCTGGGGTTCTGAAAGTATGGAAGCACTGATTAATAGCTTTACACTTTCACTTGTAGCTGCGACTATTGCTGTACTGATCGGTACATTTCTAGCGCTCAAAGTAGGATATGGCAAACGATGGTCACAAAAATGGATCGATCTTCTTAGTTTAATGCCTAATACCGTACCCGGTATTGTTATTGTGGTGGGATTGATCTTATTCTGGAATTCTCCATGGATGCCCATCCCTCTTTACAATTCATACGGTATGGTTGTACTAACGTATATTATTTTATTTTTGCCGTACACTTTACAATATGTCAAAGCCAATAACGGGCAGATTGATCCTATTTTATTACAAGCGGGAGCGATTTCTGGTGGTCGTCCATTGTATGTATTTCGGCGGATTTTACTGCCACTGCTGGTTCCGGGTATGATCGCAGGTTGGACAATTACCTTTACAATTGCTAATCGCGAGTTGGTGGCTTCCCTGTTGATTTTGCCACCATCTATGCAGACTTCGGCAACTTATATTTTCGCTCAATTTGAACAAGGTGCTGTCTCAATGGGTATGGCGATGGCTGTAGTTTCAGTGGGGATTACAACAATCTTGCTACTGATGTTACAGACACTACCTGCTTATCGGAAGCAGCAATTATCATGATGGAACTTACTATACTTGGTGGCGCAGGTGAACATGGTCGATCCAGCTATCTACTCCAACAGGGGGAGCAGAGTCTATTGCTGGATTATGGTGTCAAAAAAGAAGGCGACGGACAATATCCGATCACACCTGATATCGATGAAATGGTCGCCAGTCTTCAAACTGTTTTTTTGTCTCATGCTCATGAAGATCATTGTATCGCTCTACCTTTATTATATAAACATGGTTATACCGGCGAGGTCTGGACAACCCGGGCAACGGTTGGACAATTACCTGCTTATTTTGAAGCATGGAAAAGGTATACCGATCACCGCTCGGCAACACGTCCGTACGATGACGAAGATCAACAACGCATCCAATTCCGTTATTTAGAAGATATTGTCCCACCGGGGAGGTGGAGCCCTTTGTTGCCTCATCTTGATGTATGTTGGGGACGAGCAGGTCATTTACCGGGTTCGATCTGGCTGGCACTGTGTTGGCATGATAAGTATATTTTCTTTTCAGGAGATTATACGTCTGAATCACAGTTGTTAGCCGCAGATCGTCCACTGCACCAGACACGATTAATTTCGAAAACGCAAACAATTCCGGGTATTATACCTGATCTGGATATAGCGATCATAGATGCTGCATATGGCGTTGATCCTGATCATCAAGATAATAAGCTAACTCAACTAAAAAGGCATATCGATGAGACGCTCCGGCAACAAGGAGCAGTTATGCTTCCTGTCCCTGTGTATGGACGAGGGCAAGAATTGATATTGTGGGCAAGTGAAGAGTATCCTGATACACCATTGCTCGTGGAAGCGGGCTTACTAAATAATTTGCGTTCTTTCACTACAGATACCTACTGGCTTCATGCTCAAGCATGCGCACGAATAGAACGTTTGCTACAACATCCGTATTTGTATGTGATGGAGGATGAACAATCTCGCAATGAACTGCCTGCGCAATACACATCGTTTATTTTATTTACCGATGATGGAATGATGCAATCGGTCAAAGCTCAACAACATTACGAGCGAATCGCTCACAATGAACATAATGCGGTGATTTTTACAGGTCATCTGGCTCATGGGTGCTTTGGACGCAGGCTGTTGCTTGATACCGAGCGAGAAGGGTGTAAAGTCTATTACGTACGCTACAAAGTCCATCAAGGGCTACCTGATGTAAGGCGTATGCTACTCGATCTCAAAAGCCCACCTGCTCTACTCGTCCATGCTACCAAGTCACGTACCGATGGACTTGCATTACGATTAGAACAAGAAGGCTTTCACCGGATACATTCTTTACTCCCACAAGACAAAATACAATTTTGAGTGACAGCGATGATCATGGGAAAGGCTATGCTTGAACATGATCATCGAATATCATCTTCTATTATCCTTTTGTAGTAAAAAGGCAACAAAAAAAGCGTACCATATTCATATCCTAGGATACGAACAGGTACGCTTTTTATGACGGTTCAAAACAGTTCGAAAACGTTTTGAAATTTCGCTCAACTTACGTCTTAGTTTTTCAAGCCGTATTTTTTGTTGAACTTGTCTACGCGGCCACCGATGTCTGCGTTTCTTTGTTTACCAGTGTAAAACGGGTGAGAAGCAGAACTAGTATCAACGCGAATCACTTGATAAGTGTTGCCATCTTCCCATTCCATAGTTTCGCCGGAAGTTTTAGTTGTTCCACTCAGGAACTTATATCCGCAACTTGGATCAAGAAAAATAGCTTGTTGGAATTTAGGATGTCCTTCTTTTTTCATGAGTATCACCTTCGTTCATAAAATTAATCGCACTTTTCTTATTATACACCGTTATATCGAAATGTCAAAGAACTTATGTTTTTTATTTGCAATTAATTTTAAGTCTTTTTCAAGATCATTTTGGGTTCGCATGCGTCCCTACTACAACTGTGGAATCTATAGTCTCTGTATGTTGTAATTGTTCTAATTCATAAGCTACTTGTTGGATCATATCTGCAAAAGCCGCCAATTCTTGAGAACGTCCTGCTTGATGGCGTGACCATTCTACATTTTTACCAAATTCAGATTGCACTTGATCAAGCTTGGTCATAATCACTTTCAAAGTCATACTGATATCTTGTAATGCATTCTGAGACGATCCTGCTAACTTTCTTACTTCCTGCGCTACAATACTGAATCCTCTACCATATTCACCAGCATGAGCCGCTTCAATCGAAGCATTAAGACCTAATAGATGGGTCTGTTCAGAAATCTCACGCATAACTGTACCCACTTTGCTGATTTCTTTGACCTCATGACCTAACTCGTCCATCTGTTGTAGTGAACTTTCTTGAGACTGTGCCATTTGATCTGCTGATTGTGAGATCACTCTTGCATTATCATTTAATTTAACGATCATTTCGCTCATCTGATTTACCGCTTCGGTTACAGCTGTTAACATATGTTGCTTTTGATTCGCCATTTCTTGAATACGATACTGCTCTCTTTCACCGTAAGCTTCAAGTACCAGTTGCGAATCTAAATTGAACATTTTGGTCAGAGCATGTAGCACTTTTATCCATTGATCTGGCAATTCGCGCTCTAATACAACCGTTGCAATATTGGTATAGGTCATATAAGTCCCTAGATAATAATCAGAATTAAGCCCTATTCGTGAATGAATACGACCAATCTTTAGCCTTTGCTCGATAAAGGATTCATCTATCGTTCCAGATGCTAATGAAATCCAATAATCACGCTGTGTTTGTTTGAGACGATCTATCGTAGAACCAGCTTGCTGAATAATATCATGTAATACCGGATATTGCTCTATATGATTGTAGAATTGATCAACAACCTCATCGACCACTTTCACAAATAAATCATAATGTTGATGCAGTAATTGCAAGTCAGCTTCTTTCAAGCCAATATATTGAAGTTGTTGCTGTCGTTGTGCAGATACTTCGATCATGCTTGATATCCCCTCTTTCTCTCTAATACATACACATATATTTATTCGTATTTTACCTTTTATTGTAAAATATAGCCAATTGAAAGTGTTAGTTGTATCTTTATGTGTAACATTAATGAACAATCGATTTGCAAACATACTATTATTCGATCTCTTCTGCTTCATGACTTCTATGTTATTATCCTGCTATGCTATACTTTCGAACATAACACTGAATATAAGTACTATGACATAGATATAAGATATACCTATCTAAAGGAGAGAATATCGTGGCTGTACAACGAGAAACCGAACTGTATCTTCCTATCAAACAATTTTTCACTGCTCAGGGGTATGATATCAAAAGTGAGGTTAAACATTGCGATCTAGTAGGCATACGAGAACAAGATCATGAACCCCTTATTATCGAAATCAAAAAAACATTCAATATTGCATTACTGCTTCAAGGTATCGAACGGCTGAAGCTCAGTTCTAACGTATATCTAGCTGTAGAAAAAAATCGCGCCAAAAAAGGAGCTCATAATCAGCGTTGGCGTGAGATTACTGAACTATGCCAGCGTCTAGGATTAGGATTGATTGTAGTGACGTTGTACAAAACAAAAGCTCCATTTGTAGAAATATTATGTAGTCCAACATTGTCTTCCAAGCCTGCCAAAGCGGTACGTCGTGGGAGTCGCAAACAACGATTATTACAAGAAATTGCCGAACGTAGCGGTGATTACAATCTAGGTGGCAGTACAGGAACTCCTCTGATTACCGCTTATCGCGAAAAAGCGCTGCGCATCGCTTCTGCGTTTGGTACTGACCTTTACTTATCTCCGCGACAATTGCGGGAACGAAGTGGTGTCGGTAGTACAGCAGCGATTATGCAGCGCAACTATTATGGTTGGTTTGAACGTGTAGCACGAGGTAGTTATCAATTGACCCCAGCAGGTATACGGGCTCTACAACAATATGCTCATGTGATCGAGAATCAGAAGTTGCTTTAACTGCGCAGTTCAGCAATACACTCCGAAATAAGATTCATCCCTAACAGCAGCTCATCCCGTCCAGGATGGGTAAAGTTGAGACGAATCGCACTGTTACCTTCATCGCTTGCATAACATCGTGCTCCTGGCAAAAAGGAGACACCTTTAGACATAGCATGTGTAAGTAACTCTTCTCCATCTAACTGATCCGGCAAAACAGCCCACAAAAACATACCGCCTGAAGGAACATCTACCTGAGTTCCTTGCCAGTTGGGACGTTTGAGCAATTCTAGCATTAATTTAATACGAATCTCATATTCGCGATTGAGCATTGTAATATGATTATCCCAATTGAAGCGAGGCGATTGTAATAGACGCAATAAAATCGCCTGATTCATCGAACTGGATTGCCAATCTGCTGTTTGCTTGGCAGCTGACATCACTTCAATCAAACGTTGATCTCCTGCTGCCCAACCTACGCGCAATGCAGGAGCGATAGTTTTGCTAAATGAACCAATATACAGGACATGATTCCCACCTTGCTCCCGATCCAATTGAAACAGACTCGGATAACGGCGGCGAAAAGAACGAACCGACTCCAGTCCATAACGCAAATCTCCATACGAATCGTCTTCAGCGATTAACAATTCATATCGCTTACAGAGCTCTAGAATAGCTTTTCGACGTTCCAAGCTCCATACTCTTCCTGTAGGATTCGCAAAGCTTGGTGAAGCGCACAGTAGCTTAGGACCATACGCTACAATAAGTCGCTCCAGATCTTCTGGAATCATTCCTTCTTCATCACAATCTACATGAAGTACATTTGCTCCTTGTAATCGAAGCACTTGCAGACACCCTGGCGAAGCCGGAGATTCTACCAGTACTGTATCTTCTCGATCGACATAAATACGCACTAACAAATCGATCGTTTGCTGACTGCCTGATGTTAACAAAATATCTTCAGGATCTACATTCAATTTCTGATCGATTTGCCAGCGCGTGTTCAGCCATTTCCGTAAAGCTAATGAACCTGCGGCTTCTCCATACTGAAGAACAAGAGGCCCTGCTGAGAATACAGCACCAGCAGCTTCTCCTAATTGTGCCAGCGGAAATAGTTCTTCTGCTGGTAATTCTTCAGCTAATGAAATCCATGATTCACGACGCTGCCTGTTATCAATCGACCTGACCGAAAATGAAGGCATATGACTCACACTTGCTGCAAAAGAAAATTCCACCGCTCCAGCCTCCTGTACGATGCTTTTTCAAGATCATACACCTGAACTTTAATCCAGAGCAACCTCTTTTACTGGAACAATACTTTCAGGTGGTGCAATTATGCTGGTCATAGGTGCATTATTAAAAGAAGCTGTATGCGAATACAACGTATATTTTTCGATAGCTTGAGCCCGGCTGTTTACACCAAGTTTATGATAAATTTTGCGTAAATAATTATCAACAGAACGTCGGCTCACACGGATCATATAAGCGATCTTATCGTATGTAAACCCCTGTGTAATTTGAATCATAATCGTGTGTTCGATTTTGGAAAGATCAAAATAACCATCGGTAGGAATTTCAGCAGGAATAGGAACTACTCCTTGATGAAGCCATGACAGAGGAATAACCGTTGATCCTTGACGCAGACTACTGATCAGATGTAACAATTGAGCTGGCGAAGATTCTTTCGATAACATGCCACTGGCACCCATACTCATGAGTCCTGCAAATAAGGATAAATGATTGTCGCTGGTAAGCACAATCACATGGCTATCTTTACTCGCTTGCTTAACTTGACGCAAATAAGATTGAACTGATCCTTCAGGTAACGCGTCATCAAGCAAAATGAGGTTAGGTTGAACACTTGCTACTAAAGCGACTCCATCTTTTACAGAACTGGCAGTTCCGATAACACTCAAATTGGCTGTCTCTTCTAGTATCATTTTTGTTCCAAGCATCAGCGCCGGATGATTATCAATAATGATAACCTTCCAAATGTCTTCCATTTTGATACTTCCCCCTTTATCAACAGCTATTAGTTACTGCTTATTAACATATATCTTGATATCGGCATCTTTCACTAGATTTTTAACGTTTTTTGGATATTTGTGGATATGATCTTATGCGAGAATTGGATAATAGAAGAATGATATTGGAAGAATATAGAATCTTATCTAGTAAGATAGACTGGCTATATCGGACATGTTAAAATGGATTTTGGTCAAAAATAAAAGCTTTATCGAGGTGAGTGAATATGCAGTCAAACGCAGAGTCTTCTTCCCGAACAACGATGCGACATCAGACAAACAAAGGGTCCTCTGCCAAATGGTTTTTAGTGTTTTGGATATTGATTATTGGACTGGGTGCAACGATCGCCTACTTATATAGCAATCATATGAAACAACAGATGATCGCGTCGATCAAAGCAGATACAGAACGGCAAATCGCTGTATTGCAACATGATTATGAGACTCGATTAAATGATATGTCTAAAGAAATGACCGCTTTGCAAAGTAAAGTCGATTCTTTTAATGAATTGCTTACATTTACGAAAGACAATGCCAGTAGCAAAACCGATAATAGCAACAAATTGTATACCCAACTCAATGAAGTGCAAAAGCAACTCAATACACTACAAAAGAAAATGGAATTGTTAAAATGACGATGCGTGTTAAAAAAATCAATCGTTTGTTGATGTTAGCGACAGCACCTTTTGCTGGATTGTTATTTATATTGGTATTTCAATCGAATCAGGTTGCCGTTCCTTTAGATATCCAAAAATATGCGCCAGTTAGTCAACTTAGCGATCAATCAGAACAGATTCTTACCCATCTGGATCAAGCTGAAAAAGTAGCTGTACAGACATCGTCATCGATTGAGCGCACAACCAAGTTATACAATCAGACCACATCGACGATGTCTCGTATTGTACAGACGGCTTCTACTCAAGCGAATAAGCCTGAACAAATTTACAATAAACGAATCACGTCCAAATTAGGAGCGGCTTCAGAGAAAGTAAATAGCAATCGAATCCATATTGAACTATACCGTCTGAATCCGGGCACGTACAAAGCATATGCTATGAAAATCAAACTAAAAGAACCTTCTGCTATGAATATGACACTGGGTAAAGATTCATTTGGCGGATCTGAAACGACACTGACTGCTGTTCAGCGATCAGGGGCAATAGCAGGTATTAATGCTGGAGGATTTGCAGATGGAGGAGGCAAGCGCTATCCACTCAGTACCACTGTACTCAATGGAAAATATCTAAATGGATTTCAATCGACATTCAAAGATTTATTTTTTGTTGGGATGAATAAGTCAGGGCAATTGATCGGTGGCAAATTTACAAGTAAAGCTAATCTGGATGCGTTAGACCCTTCATTTGGTGCTTCTTTTGTACCGGTATTGATTCAAAATGGAAAAAAAGTACCGATTCCTGCGAAATGGAAAGCTTCGCCTTTGCGTGCACCACGAACAGTGATTGGTAAATACAAAGACGATCAAATTATTGTTATCGTAGCCGATGGATACAATGAAAATGGTAGTTCTGGTGCAACTCTAGTCGAATTGCAAAACAAGTTATACAAAATGGGCGTTGTTGATGCTTATAATTTAGATGGCGGTGGCTCCACTTCGCTTATTTTGAACGGACGTGTAATCAATCATCCTTCCGATGGAAGCTTGCGTCCTGTTCCAACTCATTTTTTATTTTTCAAATAAGTATATGTACACCTATTATAGATAAGATAAAAATAACCTTCCAACACAATATCGTGCTGAAAGGTTATTTTTATTTCGCATTTTATCAAGATAATCTAACTATCTTAAAATTTAAAATGTTACTTATTTACTAAATTAAGCATTTTTAGGAATTAAATTCATTTCTTCCATACATTGAGCACATACATAACGCTCTTTGAATTCCCCTACTTCTTCCATTGATCCGCAAAATACGCATTTCGGACGATATCTTTCTAAAATGATATGATCCCCCTGTACTAAAATTTCTACAGGATCTCCTTCATTCATTTGATATCTTTTGCGCAAAGACTTTGGTAACACGATTCTTCCAAGTTGATCGACTTTACGTACAACGCCTGCTGGTTTCATACTAATACACACCTCACTAATATTTATACTTTGCTGATTGAAGCAGTAGAGAAATGAAGTCATTATAAAATTTGGAATATCAGCTATATATTCACTGAATTTTAGTACTTCCTTTTATTTCTCCACTTACTTCTTGAATCCTGCTAACTTTTATTATTTCCTACTAAAATTACGATACAGAGTCAATTCATACCAATTAATCTAAATGTAAAAAGTTAAGTTGGCGTAATGCTTCATATACGATAATGGCTGCTGAATTTGAAAGGTTCAGTGAACGCACATCATCTGACATTGGCAGACGCATAGCTGTATCTGCATTTGCTGCAATTAATTCAGGTGGTAATCCTTTAGTTTCTTTACCAAATACGAGAAAATCACCATCTTGAAATTGAAAATCAGAATATCTATTTTTCACTTTAGTTGTTGCAAAGAAAAAACGGTGATCTGAGTAGGTCTTTTGAACCTCTTCGAAAGAATCATGATATTCAATATTGACGGCATGCCAGTAATCGAGACCTGCTCTTTTCAATGTAGAATCGTCCGTTTTGAAGCCTAAAGGACGGACAAGATGCAGATGCGTTCCTGTAGCTGCGCATGTTCTAGCAATATTGCCGGTGTTTGCCGGGATCTCAGGTTCAACGAGTACAATGTGTAGTGCCATAGGTTTATTTCCACCTTTTATATAGTTCTTTTTGATTATAACCGATTTCGGTAAAATGCGACAGCTTTTGACAAAAATAATTGGAAATTTTTTTTAAAAAAGCCTTCCCAGAGGGGAAGGCTGTCATTCCTTAGTACATTCAGCCATTTTTGCTCTGAAATTCCTTCATAAACTCAACCAGAGCATTGCAGCTTTCATAAGGAACAGCGTTATAAATCGAAGCACGTAGACCGCCTACGCTACGGTGACCTTTCAAGCCTATAAATCCAGCTTCTTCCGAAGCTTTGACAAATGCTTTTTCTAATTCTTCAGATGCTAGACGGAATGTAACGTTCATGATCGAACGACTTTCAAGTTCAGCCGCCCCTTTATAAAAACCATTACTGTTATCAATCGCATCATAGATTAAAGTAGCTTTGGCTTCATTTTCACGCTGAATACCTTCAAGTCCACCTTTTTCTTCAATCCATTTTAAAACTTCATTTACCATATATATCGAAAAAGCAGGCGGTGTATTGTATAGCGAATTATTTTTAGCATGCGTGCTGTAACGGAATATCGATGGAATATGCTTAGGCGATTCGGTAATGAGTTCTTCTTTTGCAATAATGACGGTTACTCCAGAAGGTCCCAAATTCTTTTGCGCGCCTGCATAGACCATATCAAGCTTACTCATATCTAATGGACGACTCAAAATATCACTCGACATATCTACCACTAAAGGAATATCTCCTGTATCAGGAAACTTACTAAATTGTACGCCTTCAATCGTTTCATTAGAAGTGATATGCACATAAGCTGTATTTGCAGGTAGATCCAATTGGCTTAGATCAGGTAGCTTCATATACTTATCTTCTTCTGAGGAAGCGACAACCGTTGTGTCTCCTACTAACTTCGCTTCGCTTAACGCTTTGCTTGCCCAGCTTCCTGTAGCTACAAAACCTGCTGTCTTGCCTTCAGACAGTAGATTCATTGGAATCATAGCAAATTGAGTGCTAGCCCCTCCTTGTAAAAATAACACCTTGTAACCTTCCGGGTTGCCTAACAACGACAACAGACGATCCTGAGCTTCGCTATGTACCTTTTCATATACTGCGCCACGATGTGACATTTCCATAATAGACATTCCTGTATTTTGATAATCCACAAATTCTTTTTGTGCACGCTCTAATACTTCTAAAGGCAATGCAGCAGGTCCAGCATTAAAATTGTACGCTCTTTTTGTCATGTTGTTCTCCACCCTTTCAATTTCAACATTCCACTTTTTGTTTCGCCAGATCACTTTCCATTTCTGTAAGCACACTTATACTGCCAAGTGCTTAAATAGTAAGATGTAAGATATTTTGCTTTGCAAAAATCATTTCTTATTTCTCTGTCGCGCTTAGATAGTAAGATATTTTGCTACGCAAAAATCACTTCTCATTTTACTCGCCGCGCTTATAGTGCCAAGCGCTTAGATAGTAAGATATTTTGCTACGCAAAAATCACTTCTCATTTTACTCGTCGCACTTATAATGCCAAGTGCTTAAGCAGTAAGATATTTTGCTACACAAAAATCACTTCTCATTTTACTCGTCGCGCTTATAGTGCCAAGCGCTTAGATGTTAGGTTTGTGCTAAATGATTATCGCTATGATATCAGCTATTTTAGGGGTGATCAAGTGTCTTTTGTCACTTGCTATCTAACATAATGCGATATCTTGTGAACAAAATAAAATGTAATCGTTTTATTTTTCTACTCATATAAAAATCCTCCGGACATGATGTTCCGGAGGATTCTGATTACTTGATCTCTACGATCTAGTGTGTGAGATAAGTAATAATTAGCAATCGTAGTACAAGCTGAATTCGTGTGGATGTACGCGAATTGCAACATCTTTCGCTTCTGCACGTTTGAATGAAATGTAGTTTTGGATAAAGTCTGCTGTAAATACATCACCTTCAAGCAAGAAGTCGAAATCTTTTTCCAATTCATCCAAAGCTTCTTCCAAAGATGCTGGAACACTACGGATACCTACTTTATCTTCTTCAGGCAATTCATAAATATTTTTGTCAAAAGGACCATATCCTAATTCACGAGGATCCATTTTTTTCTTGATACCATCAAGACCAGCCATCAACATTGCAGAGAATGCAAGGTAAGGATTAGCTGTAGAATCCGGTGTACGGAATTCGATACGACAACCTTTAGGTGTTACAGAAGCAATCGGAATACGAACTGCTGCTGAACGGTTACCTTTCGAGAACACCAAGTTAACTGGAGCTTCATAACCAGGAACAAGACGTTTGAAAGAGTTCGTACTTGGGTTAGTCAATGCGATCAATGCTGGAGCATGATACAAGATACCGCCCAGGTAATGTAATGCCATTTCACTCAAGTTCGCATAAGCACCTTTTTCGTAGAACAAAGGCGTATCGCCATCAAAGATAGATTGGTGAACGTGCATACCGCTACCGTTATCACCGAATAAAGGTTTAGGCATAAACGTTGCTGTTTTGCCATATTGTTGTGCTGTGTTATGCACGATATATTTGTATTTCATTAAGTTATCAGCTGTTAATTTCAAAGTGTCAAAACGGAAGTTGATCTCTGCTTGTCCAGCAGTAGCTACTTCATGGTGATGACGCTCAATGCGAAGTCCTGCTTCTTCAAGCAAGCGACACATTTCGCTACGAATATCCTGTTGAGAATCGACAGGAGCTACTGGAACATATCCGCCTTTTTTACGGATTTTGAAACCAAGGTTACCGCCATCTTCTGTGCGGTTCGTGTTCCAGAATGCTTCGTTAGAATCAACGGAGTAAGAGGATACATTCACATCGCTTTGGTAACGTACATCATCAAAGATAAAGAACTCGGATTCAGGAGCAAAAAATGCTGCTGTTCCTACACCGCTTGTTTGCAGATATTCTTCCGCTTTCTCTGCAATACCGCGCGGATCACGTTCATAACGCTCGCCGTCCGGGGTGAAGATATTGCACATAATGTTCAACGTTGGATGAGCAGTAAAAGCGTCGATAAATACGGACTCCGGATCTGGCATCATCACCATATCAGACTCCTCAATACCGCGGAACCCAGGAATTGAAGAACCGTCAAACGCAACACCATTTACAAAAGTATCCTCATCCACTTCACTAGCTGGCAAAGAGATATGGTGAGCACGACCAGACAAATCCACAAAACGAAAATCAAACCACTCAATGTTGTTTTCTTGTGCAAGCTTCAATACGTTTTCTACCGCCATTTGTACTTTCCTCCCCAAATTTCCGAACATTACACTCTTTTTCGATGTCGAATGTTCATTCTCTCGATTTTTTTTCTGTCGTCATTATAAATCGTAAAACCTTACATCGTCAATAGCCTTTTTACATATCCCTAAAATTTATGTAAGATATGCTTACACTCATAGCTTACCAAAAAAGAAAACAGCTCGTCAATCCGTCAATTAAAAATCGGATAGAGTGAGCTGTTTTTTTAAACCTTACATGATTTTCTAAAATACTAATATATTCCAGCTATACCTAACATGAAAATTAGACAAGCTATGCAGAAATGGTTTTTGTTTTTGTACAGACATGTCCCTATTCAAATCAACTCAATTTTAAATAATATTCGGTTAATTTAAATATACTACACTTGGACAGAGGATTCAAAAAACGCTGCTGGTGCTTTGGCAGTGCTGAACGTTTTGCCAATAATAGGCGACAATTGTTCCAGATCGCGCAATAATTTAGCAAATTGATCCGGGAATAACGATTGTACACCATCACCAGTCATCGAATTATCAGGATCTGTATGCATTTCGATAATAAGACCGTCTGCTCCAGCAGCTACTGACGCTTTGGTCATAGGCTCTACCAGTTCACGACGTCCTGTACCATGACTTGGATCAGAAATGACAGGTAGATGGCTCAATTGTTGCAATACAGGAATAGCCGATAGATCAAGCGTGTTACGAGTGTATGTCTCAAACGTACGGATACCACGCTCACACAGCATTACATTAGGATTGCCACCTGCCAGAATGTATTCTGCTGCATTCAAAAATTCATCATATGTCGAACTGAATCCACGTTTAAGTAACACAGGCTTTTTGCTTTCTCCTAATTTGCGCAATAAATCAAAGTTCTGCATATTACGTGTACCGACTTGCAAAATATCAGCGTATTCACCACAGATATCTACATATTCCGGTGTCATTACTTCTGTAATCGTTAGCAGTCCATGTTTCTTCCCTGCTTCTGCCATCATAATTAGTCCTTCGACTCCTACACCTTGAAAGCTGTAAGGGCCTGTACGTGGCTTAAATGCTCCACCGCGTAATACTTGTCCACCAGCAGCTTTGACCAGACGAGCAATCTCATCAATCTGTTCTGCTGATTCCACTGCACAAGGACCACCCATAACAACTAATTCGCCACCACCGATCGATACATCGCCTATTTGGATTACCGTATTTTCAGGATGGAAATCACGACTCGCTAATTTGTAGGATTTGGAAATTTTCATCACTTTCTCTACGCCTTTCATCTGTTGTAAGTGCTCCATCAAGCGAGGTTCGGCTGTTCCAATAAGACCTATAACCGTATGATCTGCTCCCCGAGAAATATGGGCTTGTAAGCCTGCTTGTTCTATAACAGTAGTAATCTCTTTTACTTGCTCCTGCGGTGTTTGGTTCGATACGATAACGATCATTTGTAATCTCCCTCTCTGTATGTGTTGATGATGATATTAAAATAGATAGCTGACTATATAAAATGATTTGGATATGTGATATTTATTATATTTTTACATCATCACTTAGACGCTTGTTCGCTTTTAAGCTTTTAATCACTAAAGTAAATATACAGCACTCTGTTAGACATGTCAAGCTGTGTCATAGTACAAAATCTTGTACGCATAGTATAAAGAATATAAAAAGAAAAAGTGCCTTTCCCATCAAGGGTTAGACACTTTAAATACATCATTTCGTGGACAATGTCCATCAGTGACGGACAGGTTGATTGGTGGTTCTACCTTTTTTCTCACGCACAGGAGGCAATAAACGTTTAGGATCTACTGTTCTTACCATTTCCCATGTGGATTCATCGTCATTATCGTATTTTTCTAAATAGTTAATGACTTCTTTGGTAATTGGAGTTGGTGTAGACGCACCAGCCGTAACAGCTACTCTACTTTTGCCAACTAACCATTCACGTTTAAGCTCTGTAAGATCAGAGATACGGTAAGCCGTAACACCTGCGATTTCTTCGGATACCTGTGCTAGACGATTAGAGTTGTTACTACGCGGATCACCTACAACGATTACAAGCTCTGCTTGACCTGCTTGTTCTGCTACTGCTTCTTGACGAACTTGTGTCGCTAGACAAATCTCGTTATGCACTTCTGCTCCCGGGAATTTCTCTAGAAGTTTCTTCATAATTAAGCGAATATCCCATTGGCTCATTGTGGTCTGATTCGTAATTACAATCTTGCCTGCTGGAATCTCCAATTGATCGATCTCTTCTTCTTTTTCTATCAAGTAGACTTGATCCGGTGCAACACCAATCGCACCTTCAGGTTCAGGATGACCTTTTTTACCGATATAAATGATCTGATAACCTTCGCTTGCTTTATCCTTGATAAGATCGTGAGTACGCGTTACATCAGGACAGGTCGCATCTACAGTCGTTAATCCTTTTTCACGAGCTAGACGGCGCACTTCAGGAGACACACCATGAGCCGTAAAAATAACCGTTCCACTTTCGACTTGCTCAAGAATTTCTACACGATTAGGTCCATCTAATGTAATAATACCTTGATCTTCAAATGATTGAGTGACATGACTGTTATGCACAATCATACCGAGTATATAAATAGGCCGTGGTAAGTCAAGGTTCTTGGCAGCTTGCTGAGCAAGCACCATAGCATCTACTACACCATAACAATACCCACGCGGCGCAATCTTTACAATTTCCATGAAGGGGTACACCTGCTTTCTAGGGTTGGCTTATCTTACGAAAGAAGCAATAGCAACTTCATTATAACCCATTTGATAGGGCGCAGGAAAGGAAAGTAGCAAACCTAGCTTCAAAAAGTGACTATTGTTTGCTACTTGTTGTCTATTCTGGTTTTTTGGTATCAGAAATCTCGTTTTCAGGTTCAGCTTCAAATACAGGATCGATTTTATTTTCGACCGGTACAGCCGCTAATGGAAGCCAGATTACAAATGTTGTTCCTTTGCCTTTAGCGGTAACTACTTCTACAGAACCTGCATGCTCATCGATAATCCATTTCGCTATCGATAATCCCAGGCCTGTACCCGGCGTTACACCGCGCGATTCATCGGCTCGATAAAATCGCTCAAAAATATGAGGCACTTCTTCTTGATCCATACCGATACCTGTATCACTGATTCGAATCCCAATCTGATTTTGATACAATACGGTATCTAGAGATACTGTACCCTCTTTGGTATATTTAAAAGCATTCTCAATAAAAATAAACAACATTTGTTGTAGATAATCTTTGTTACCATAAATATGATAGTCGTCTAACGCCACAGTATTGGCTGGTTGCCATGTTGCTTTGTGCGGGATAAATTGGGCACGTCTCATCACATCATCCAGAAGAGCACCCGCAGGCAAGCTCTCCATCACGATCGTCTGCCCTGCATCGGCGCGAGCTAACGAAAGCATATCATTAACCAGGCGACTCATTCGTTTGGATTCATCTGCAATATCGTTAATCGATTCCATCGACAATTGCTTTAGACTTTCTTCATCTAAATGAGGAGCTTCATGAGGTTTTTTGTTCCAAGCTTTTTGTAATAAATCGACATTACCACGAATGGTGGTCAGTGGAGTACGTAATTCATGCGAAGCATCAGATACAAAGCGACGCTGTGCAGCATAGGCTTCTGCTAGGTCTTTATAAAACACTTCGGTTCTGCCTAACATTCCATTAACCGTACTAATCAACTGCCCGATTTCATCATGAGGTCCATCATAATCGATTCGTACACTAAGGTCTTTTCCTTTTTGGATCTGACTCGCCGCATCAATAACCTTTTCGATAGGAGCCATAGATTTGCGCGCCAAAAATAACCCTAATGTAAACGCAATAAACAATGTAGCTAATGATCCTACAATCAAAGTCACACGAAGATCATCAAATAACTGGCGAGCATCGGTCATGTCTGCCGCTACTATAATGACACCCACTATAGTTATATGATTATTAATCTGACCGGGTATCCCATCATAAGCAACCAAATAAGTACGATCATTATATTGAATTTGTTTTAATTCATTAGGTATTTTATTCGCAGGAGGTGCTTGTAGAAAAGAGCCATTGATGTTGTTATTAATCCCATTAACATAATTTTTAATTTTCACTCGAAAACCAGCATTTGTTAAACGATCATGATCTTTCGGTGATAAAAAAATATCGACTTGCTTATCATTTAAGGTAACCACAGTCGTGTCTGTTTTGCTAATCTGATCGATTAGACGATTCTGTAAATCTTGATACGTATTAAAATAAACAAATCCATAAATCGCTATACTAAAAAGCATCAAAGTCACTGCCAGTATCCCCGAATACCATACCGTCAGTCTTAAACGTATTGACATACTGTCAGCTCCTTCATTCTCTAGCTGTTATTTCTTAAAATATAGCCAGCACCACGGATCGTCTGAATCAGACGTTTGCCACCATGTTCTTCTGTTTTCTGACGAAGCATCGCAATATATACTTCAAGTACGTTTGATTCTCCGCTATAGTCATAACCCCAAATTTTATCCATAATCAAATCTCTTGATAATACACGTTTCGGATTTTGCATAAATAAATGTAACAATTCAAATTCTTTCGCTGTTAATTCGAGTCGTTGCCCATCTCGTGTAACTTCACGCGCATCAGGATCTATCGTTAAGTCTTCAAATGCTAGACGTGTACTTGTAGAAGCTTCGGATTCAGGTTTGCGTCGTAACAACGCTCTAACCCGTGCCAACATTTCTTCTAGCGCAAATGGTTTGACCAGATAATCATCTGCTCCAGCATCCAAGCCTTTTACACGGTTCTCTACTTCATCTTTTGCTGTTAACATCAAAATAGGCACAGAACTACCAGCTTCACGTACACGACGACAGACTTCAAATCCATCCACCTGTGGCATCATCACATCTAATACCATTAGCGCAGGATCATTTTCTAGCATCTGTTTTAATCCTTCTGCTCCATTAGAAGCAGTCAATACTTCATATCCTTCAAACGCTAATCCACGACGTAACATCGAAATAATTTTTTCATCATCATCAATAATTAAAATAGTTGCTCTCATCGGTCTTACCCCTTTACTATGTCTTTTTTAGTAAACATTATGATTGTTATTTCTTCTATTGTAACAATGAATAGTTATTTGTCGATACAGTCATAAGAAAGGCGGAAAGGTATGCCCTTTCCGCCTTTCTGTATCACTTATGATCTTGTAGTATGATCTATCATATACTCAGTACAACTAAGCATATTGATTTCGTAACTTTCTATTATTGACCTGTACCGCCTGTACTTGGAGAAGTCGTATCAAAGTCATTGCGATTACCGATCGTTACTTTAAGATCCATCGTTTTACCATTACGAATCACATTCAGTGTAGCCGAATCGCCAACTTTTAGTTTTTGAATAGCTGCGACTAGATCCTGACTGTTTGTATATTTTGTACCATTGATTCCTGTAATTACGTCATAAGAACGTAGATCAGCTTGATAAGCAGGAGATCTGTACAATACTTCTGTAACTACAGAACCTTCTGTAGTATCAATACCCAACTGTTTGGATACTTCAGCTGTCAATGACATAAGAGAAGCACCGATAAATGGAACAGGTGTTGTTGGGATTTTCTCACCTTTTTTCAGTTGATCCACTACATTTAAGATCACATTAGAAGGAATCGCAAACCCAATCCCTTGTGCATCTTCACTAACCGCTGTATTCATACCGATAACTTGTCCATTCATATTAAGCAATGGACCACCGGAGTTACCAGGGTTGATAGAAGCATCAGTTTGCAATAAATGAGTGTAATCGGTAGATTGTCCATTGGATGCATCAGATGCTGTAATGCTACGTTCTTTAGCACTTAACACCCCTGCTGTTACAGTATGGTCAAATCCTTGAGGATTACCGATCGCTACTAACCAGCTTCCGATCGCCACATTATCAGAGTTACCTAGAGTCACAGATGGGAACGTTTCTCCAGATTTAGGTTCGATTTTTAGTACAGCAAGGTCAAGATCTGTACTTTTACCCATTAATTTAGCAGTGTACGGTGTTTTGTTGTTTTCAAGAGTTACTTGAATCACATCTGCTTCACCGACTACATGCGCATTTGTTAAGATATATCCAGATTTATCAAAAATAAATCCAGATCCAATACCGAGTGGAGTAAGAGAACCCGAAGAACCGCCACTGCTATCTCCGCCATTGCCTCCACCTTCATTACTTCCTCCGCCTTGATCACCGAAGAAGAAACGATAAGCTGGATCATTGTAAGGACTGTTTCCGCCGCTAGCTGCACCGGATTTGGACAACGTTTCAATTTTTACAACAGCAGGGCTAGCACTTTTTGCTACTTCAGCTACATCTGCTGATCCAGCAGGCAATGCTGCTTGCGTTACAGAATTATCTGTTGTAACAGCAGAAGCAGGAGCGATATTGGTTGTCGTTGTTGATTCTGACTCTGGGGTAAATAGATTAGCACGATCTGCACCAAACATCCCTGCTGTCATAATCAACATCCCTGCTAATATAGAAGCAATAACTGTTTTGGCAGAAGTTTTAGGTTTGTTGTATTGAAATTGACTGGTTTTGCGGTTGCCATTGTTATCATCATGATTTCCATTTAGAGAATCAATATGATCTGTACGTGGCGGTGGAGTTGAACTCGTTGGATACACTGGACGACTAGATTGTGATGGAGTCATTTCCATTTTTCTAGCTTCCTGAGCAGGTTCTTGTCGAACTTCCTCCCCATCTTTATCTTTGCTTAGTGATTGGAAAGGACCATATGAGTAATAATGCGATTGGTCTGATGAAGAATCATTATTCGAGTTCGATTCGTTGGTATTACGGTTTGCTGTATCATTGTTTTGGCCATCAGGATTGAAGCCATTATTCAAATCATTTTTGTTCTTTTCGTCCATTGAAGTCAACCTCCCAAGGTTCCCATGATATTAAAATAACCGGATGTGTTATTTGCTACATCCTTATATTCGCTTATTAACCTTAATCTCACCTTAAAAACAATTAAAAAGAAAATAAATCCTAGATGAGTAAGTTAATATACCATAAGTTTAGGAAATGTTATCAATTTTTGTATATGTGAATACACTAATGTTGACTGACCCAACCTTTGCGATGAGCATAAATAGCCAGTTGCGTCCGATCCTCTAATTCGCATTTCATCAACAAATTACTGACATGTGTTTTGACTGTTTTGATACTTATATGTAATTCTTCAGCAATTTCTTTGTTACTCATGCCTTCTGCAATCAACATCAACACTTCACGTTCACGAACGGTCAATTGAGAAGCTTCATTTTGTACAGTACTGCGTTGACGAATCCCTCTAGTAAGCGCTTGAGAAATATCACCGGTCATCACAGGCATCCCCCGGCTTGCTCCTTGCAGGGCATAGATTAACTCTTCAGCAGATACTGTTTTTAAAATATAACTGACCGCCCCTGCTTCAATCGCTTCTACCACCAGCTCGTCTTCCAAAAAGCTAGTTAAGATCACAATTTTCATCTGTGGATAATTCTCTAATACCAGACGGGTAGCTTCAACGCCGTTCATGACAGGCATCATCATATCCATCAAAATTAAATCAGGCATTTCGTGTTCATTACTTTGTTCTAACCAATCAAGCACTTCTCTACCGTTAGCCGCTTCGGCAATAATATGAAATTGCTCTTCTAGCATTAGATATGTTTTGAGACCCATTCGCACCATATCATGATCATCCGCTAACAGAATTTTTATTTTCTCCATCATGATTCTCCTCTTCTTCATGAATATCGAATTTGGGAATATGGATACGTATTGTTGTTCCAGCACCAGGTCGACTAATCACTTCTGCTTGTCCGCCTAACTTTTCAGCTCGTTCTGACATAATCGTTAATCCATACGACCCTTGCTTATGCATCGAGCTATTGAATCCTTTACCATCATCGCTAATATGCAGAGCTACATGATGGCGATCTTCTTGTAAAGACAGACTTACAATCGTGGCATCTGCGTGTTTGATAATATTAGCAAGCGCTTCTTGTACAATAAGAAAAAGCTGACGTTCTTTTGCTTCCGTCAGTCGCCCTGTTAACTCAATATCTTGCATTCCTTTAAGCCCATTGTGACGACAATAATCTGGAAACCAGAATTCTAATGCTTCTGCTAAAGAACGCCCTTCCAGTTCTAAAGGTCGAAGTTGTGTAATCAATGCTCGCATTTGTTTTTGCGCTAATTGCGACATTTGAATCACTTGATCCATGACGATCTTGGCTTGTTGTTCATTTTTTTCTAACATTTTCGGTAACGATGAAGCAGACATATGAATAGCAAATAATTGCTGACTGACTGAATCATGTAGATCACGAGCCATCCGTCGTCTTTCTTCCAATACCGCTCGTTCGGTCTCAATCGCACGCTCCATGACTTCTTTTTCACCCAATTGCTGTAAAATTCGCATTTTTCGTTCAACTGTACTCATCATCGTATTGAACTGTTCATGCACCCGGTTAAATGATTCATCTTCTGTAGGCTCCATCCGTATACTAAAATTCCCTTTGCCTACCTGAGCCATTTTTAAATGAACATAATCAATCCGGCGCTGAACACGTTGACCTGCTATATAGCCTGCTGCCATACAGATCAGAATAATACCTGCAATATAATAGTACCAAACATAGGGTACACTGAGTATAATGTACCCTTGTCTGATCGCTAGAAAAATAATAATAACGGTCAATAATCCACCTGTTGTGAAAAAGCCGATTAATTCCCATTTGATATTTTTAAACCATTTTGTTCGCATCCATTAACCCACCCGACTAATCTGAATATCACCGATAAAAGCATTGACTACAAGTTCTATTTGCTTGCCTGCTTCTTCATATCCGATCGTTTCACCATCCATATGACTCATCATACCTTCGCGCTCACGTCCAAGAATATTCATATCGCCGATAAATGAATTGCCTTGCGCTTTGATGCCTACTTCAATTCCACTTGGAATATAGACTTTCACATCACCGATAAAAGCAGAAATTTCGATACGGGTTACACCATAAGCAATCTGTGCTTTGGTTAAGTCTAACATGGTATCACCAATAAAATGAGAAATATTC
Source organism: Paenibacillus sp. PsM32 (assembly GCF_030433815.1). Taxonomy (NCBI): domain Bacteria; kingdom Bacillati; phylum Bacillota; class Bacilli; order Caryophanales; family Paenibacillaceae; genus Paenibacillus; species Paenibacillus sp. PsM32. The sequence continues at coordinate 520,254 of NZ_JARUWY010000001.1, forward strand.
ATCGGTTTGAGTTCAAAATAATCTTTACCGATATGCACATCACCGATAAAACCAGATTTGGTTTCTACTGAAGGATCATAATCGTAATCATAATCATAACCGCATTTTTTGCGATGATGCTTTTTCCAGTCATGACGATGCTGTTTCCATTGTTCACGATGTGCATCTTTATTTTGATTTTTATAATAAGAACGAATATCTTCTTTATTTAAATTGATTTTGGTGCGAAACGATTGCTGATCTGTACCATACGTAGAACGTGGGGATTGTGAAGATGATGAAGAACGCTCTACAAATTCTTTAGTATAATCTGTTGAATGCACCGGTTTGCCTTTACGCTCCATTTCTTGTTCAAACCAATCATCTAATGGAGATGCAGGCGGTGGTGGTGGCGGAGCAGAATAATCTTCATTCAATGGTGGTTGTTGTTTAGAAGACTTTTTCGGTTGACGTCGATTGAAGATCAAATGCAATCCACCTAATACCAGTAGCAATGGCATCATCATTTTGACTGCATCGATTAACGAATAATCAATCATCCCTATATTTCTACCTAAAAAGTAAACACCTAGAACGGTCATAATCCAACCACCGATATCACGTTTACATTTAAAAAGTAATTCGTTTAATCCTATTTCTAATAAAATCAGCGGCCATAACAATGAAATCACATCGCCGATGCCCCAATCAATCAAATTCATTCTATTTAACATAAATACGACGCCAATTCCGATTAAGCCTATACCCCAGAATGTTTTGCGGAATAAATGTCTATTCATTCTCGTTCCTCGCTTTCTGTACTTCTATATATGTAGTGTACTCATAATTAGAACAGAACAATAGTGGCATCAGAATGAACTTCGTATCCGCCTATAGACGGAGAAAAGCCCTAATCAGTAAATCATACCTGAATTAGGGCTAGTGTAACAGCTTATAAATGATAACGAAATAGCCAACTATACGTTATTTAAAAAATAGTACGATCTGCAATTTGGTCACGTAACATTTTGATCGTTTCTTCGACAGACATCATACCGATATCGCCTTCGCCACGTTTACGAACAGACACCGAATCAGCGTTCATTTCGTTTTCACCAACAACGAACATATACGGAATTTTTTCCAATTGTGCTTCACGAATTTTGTAACCTAATTTCTCGTTACGTAAATCGGATTCTACAGTTACTCCGCTACGACGAAGATCGTCTTCTACTTTGCGTGCATATTCTTCAAATGCGCCGGATACTGGAATGACTTTAGCTTGTACAGGAGCCAACCATAATGGCAATGCACCAACAAAGTTTTCTAATAAGAATGCTGTGAAGCGCTCCATTGTACCCAAAATACCGCGGTGAATAACGACCGGACGATGTTTTTGTCCATCTTCGCCGATATATTCTAATTCAAAGCGCTCTGGCAATAAGAAGTCCAATTGTACAGTAGACAATGTTTCTTCTTTACCTAATGCTGTACGAATCTGTACGTCTAGCTTCGGACCGTAGAATGCTGCTTCGCCTTCTGCTTCATAGAAAGGCATATCCAGACCTTCAACAACTTCACGTAACATGCGTTGCGAATTTTCCCACATTTCATCGTTAGGGAAATATTTCTCTGTATCTGCAGGATCACGATAAGACAGACGGAAACGGTAATCGGTAATACCGAAATCTTTGTATACTTCCATAATCAATTCGATAACACGTGCAAATTCTTGCTTGATCTGATCTGGACGTACGAATAAGTGAGCATCATTTAGCGTCATCGCACGTACACGATGTAGACCTGTTAATGCACCTGACATTTCGTAGCGGTGTTGCATACCCAATTCTGCAATACGAATCGGAAGATCACGATAACTACGTAGATCACTTTTATACACCATCATATGATGCGGACAGTTCATCGGACGAAGCACTAATTCTTCATTATCCAATACCATTTTCGGGAACATATCATCCTGGTAATGTTCCCAGTGACCAGATGTTTTGTACAAATCTACGTTACCTAATACTGGTGTATATACATGGCTATAACCCAATTTTTCTTCCAAATCTACGATATAGCGTTCCAGTGTACGACGCAATTTGGCACCATTTGGCAACCAGATCGGTAGACCTTGACCGACAAGTGGAGAAAATGTAAACACTTGTAGTTCTTTACCTAGCTTACGGTGATCGCGTTTTTTAGCTTCTTCTAAGAAATGAAGATGTTGCTCTAGTTCTGGCTTTTTGTTAAAAGCTGTTCCGTAGATACGTTGCAACATTTTGTTTTTGCTATCTCCGCGCCAGTAAGCACCTGCTACACTTAGCAATTTAAATACTTTTAATTTAGAAGTGGATGGTACATGCGGTCCACGACATAGATCAAAAAACTCGCCTTGATCATAAATTGTGATTACACTATCTTCTGGCAAAGCTTCGATCAATTCGATCTTGTACGGATCTTCCAGTTCACGGAAAATGTTAAGTGCTTCTTCACGACTCACTTCACGACGTGTAATCGGTAGATTTTCAGAAACGATACGTTCCATTTCTTTTTCAATCTTTTGCAAATCTTCTGGATTCAAAGGATGTTCCAAATCCATATCATAATAGAAACCATCTTCAATCACAGGGCCGATTCCCAATTTTACTTCATTTTGACCAAATAAACGTTTTACAGCTTGTGCAAGTAAATGCGCTGTACTATGACGAATCACTTCTACGCCTTCCGCGCTATCAGGAGTAACAATTTCGACTAACGCTTTGTCATGGAGTGGTGTATTTAAATCAACTACGATACCATCCAATTTCCCTGCTACTGCACTTTTGAACAAACTTTTACTGATTGAATTGGCTACATCTCCAATTGTACTGCCTGCTTCATACTCGCGGACAGAACCGTCCGGTAAGCTAATCTGAATCGCCATATTATTTCCTCCTTAGTAATATACATCTATTGGTGTATCTGCATGCACTGTTATCAACTGTTTTATTCGTAATGTTTACAATTAAAAACAGCAAAAAGCACCCATCCCGCAAGGGACGAGTGCTGTGTATGTACCCGTGGTTCCACCCTGATTCGATCTGTTCGTAGAATAAGCTTCTTTTTGGCAGATCCTTCATTCGACATCTGATAACGGGGATGATCCGATAAAATATAATACCGAAACGACATACAGATTCGGATTCAATTTTATAGCTCTAAAGGGGTAAGATTATAGCTGTCACAGGAAGGAATTGCAGCGTCTTACTTTCCTTCTCTCTGTACAGGACTATCACTATAACTCATATCTTTATCGATGCTTTGTCCATTTAGATGATACATTGCTTCATCATTATAAAAGTGTATCGGTCAAGCGTCAAGAGAATGAGATCGATTTGATCATATTCTCATCAAAGTCTTTCACTGTAAATGTACCATGTTCCAAAATACCGTATGAATTAGGATAATCTTCTTTCGGTAAAGCGACAGAACCTGGATTAAGCACATAGATATGATCTTGTAGATCAGCTACAGGTACATGAGTATGCCCTTGAATAAATACATCTCCTGGTTGCAACAGCGGTAGATTATCAATACTGTATCCATGACCATGCGTAACATAGATGCGCATCCCTTCATGATACAACATGATATAGTCTGCCATCATCGGAAATTCAAGTAACATTTGATCCACTTCAGAATCACAATTTCCTCGTACAGCGATAATTTTGTTTTTATATAAATTCAATGTATTCGCGACTTCAGACGGATTATATTCTTCCGGTAATGGATTACGTGGGCCATGATACATATAATCTCCTAAAAAGATCAATTGATCTGGTTGCTCAATCTCAGCTTTTTCCAACACCCGTCTTAACCAGTGTAATGATCCATGTATATCAGAAATAAACATTAATTTCATAACATCTAAAGCTCCTTCAACAAATAGGTTATTCTAGCTTTTATGCCAGTGAAAAAAGATGTGCTAACGTAAATGCACTTATATATTATATCACTAACTTCGATATAACCCTATTATCCACCTAACAGCTTTTATTACGGTAATTGATTGGATATAGCCACATCAGCTATCGGGTACTGATCTACAAAAGATTGAATACAGTCAATAAATTTCTGTGCCGCAGGTGACATCGTTTTGAACGAAGTTGCAGCGATCCCAATCGTTCGATGATGTGCTCCAGCCAGTGGTCGCAAACACAAATCTTCTGTATACATGGAGTGCAAAATCATTTCAGGTAACATACTAATGCCCAGACCATGTTTCACCATCGCTATAATGGCATGATCATCTTCTAACCGATATTTGATTGTCGGAGTCATATGTGCTTGATCCCAAATCATTTGTACATCGGTATCACAACCTGCTACTGGCATCACAAACGGTTCATCTACAATCTGCTCAAGCTCAATATAATCGTATTGGTGCAAAGGATGATGTGCAGGTAATACACATAACATTTGATCTTGATACAAAGAAATAGATTGTAGTGTTGAAAATACCGGTAAGTTCACAAATCCCAAATCTGCATGACCTTCCACAATCCAATTCTCTATCTCATCATAATTACCATCTAATAATTGAATATCAATATGAGGATACTGTTCTTGAAATTGTTGCATAATCTGTGGCAACCACTGAATCGATACACTTGAAAATGTGCCTAAAGTGACTGTACCTGTCTCTAATCCTTTAATAGCATCGACTTCGATCAGCAGTTGATCATTGATCTGCAACAGTTCGTTTATCTTTTTCAATATTCGTTCTCCACTATCCGTCAGTCGAATCCCTGATCGATTACGAATTAACAATTTCAATCCTAATTCATTTTCCAACCCAGATATCGCGTGACTTACCGCAGATTGAGTAAGATTGAGAGATTGAGCTGTTTTGGTCAGACTTCCCAACTTCACGACTGTACTAAAAATCTGATATTTATGAAGATGTATACTATCCACCTCTTTTATACTTGAAAATAATTCATACTTATTATTATAAACATTCATTTTATTTATGCGAATAGGCTAGATATACTTAACTCAAAGTGAAGTGAAAGGATGACGAATATGAATCTATTATCCAATCGTTTTGAAGTACCTTATTATGCAGTAATTTTCACCAGCCAACGAGCGACAGGTGATCAAGGATATGGGCAAATGGCAGATCAGATGGAATCGATGGGACGAGATCAAGCCGGATTTCTAGGAATCGAAAGTTATCGTGAATCTTCAGGAGCAGGTGTGACGATCTCTTATTGGAAAACACTTGAAGATATTCGTCACTGGAAAAGTAATCCCGCTCATCAGATTGCTCAAGATAAAGGAAAACAAACATGGTATCAATCGTATTCGGTGAAAATATGCAAAGTAGAACGTGCTTACGATTTTGAAAATATGTAAGAATATTCTCCTTCCTATCTAAAAGTACAAAATGATGTACTATGTTCATTAAAATTGCCTTCTTTGCAAATAAAATGTTCAAACGTATGATGGTTTTGGAACTACTCTATCGACTAGAGTGGACTAATTACACTTCATAGTAATGCATAGCTATACGTTATGTACTATTTGATAAGATGGAAGGATGAATATAATGAGTAATCGGGTAGCCGATATTCTTGGAATTGAAAAGCCTATTATACAAGGCCCTATGAGCTGGATTACAAATGCTGAATTTGTAGCGGCTGTCAGTAACGCAGGAGGTTTGGGGATTCTTGGCCCTAATGCTGGTCAAACGACTGTTACTGTTTCGCCAGAAGAAACCGCAGAACGAATGCGCCGCGAGATTCGCAAAACTAAAGCACTCACAGATAAGCCATTTGGAACAACTGTTATTGTCGATGGCGATTTGAAATACACCTGGCCTATTTTGGAAATTATTATTGAAGAAGATGTCAAAACGGTTCTTCTTAATGGGGCTGAAGGAACACTCACAGAAAAGATTGTAAATCCTTTAAAAGAAGCGAATATTAAAATTATTTATCGTCCTTTGAATCCAACTTTAGAAGATGCTAGAGCTGCTCAAGCTATGGGTGTAGATATCTATGTCGTAACAGGATTCGATGAAGGCGGTACTTTACCAACAAGTATTATTGGTACATTTACGATCACGCCTATGATTGTCGATGTACTTGATATTCCAGTCGTCTCTGCTGGTGGAATTGGTGATGCTCGCGGGGTTGCAAGTGCTTTTGCTTTAGGGGCAGAAGGTGTCTTTTTGGGAAGTCGGTTTATTCCTACGGTTGAAAATCCAGCAGCAGAATCGGTTAAGCAAAAAATTGTAGATGCTTCTGCTTCTGATTTGTTGTTATACCGCACTTTGCCTGCTTATTATCGTTCACTACCTACACCACTTGTTGAGAAATTAGTAGACATGGATCAACAAGGAGCATCTCGTGAAGAAATTGCTCAAGCTGCTGGTGGTGCTGGTGCTATACGTATCGGTATGCTTGAAGGCAATGGCGAAGGTGGTATTATCACTGTCGGAACGGGCATTACACCTATTACCAAAATCCAAACTGTACAAGAAGTCGTAGATGAATTAGCAACAGGTATCCGCTAAGCCTGTCACTTTAATAACAATATTCTACTTTCATTTTGAACATAATTATCAACAAAAAAAAGCTCAACGATCATTATAAACTGATCGTTGAGCTTTTTTATGATTACATACAGATTAGTTCTGCATAATAAAGTCATGAGCAACTTTTTGCGTCTCATCGTTAAATACTTTGAGAATATTATATTTGGTATCCCGTTGAGCAGGAATCTTGCCTGCTTCACGAATAATTTGCAACGTTTGCTCAATATTTACTTTGTGCGTTGTACCTGCCGCAGATACTACGTTTTCTTCCATCATCGTACTACCAAAGTCATCGCAACCGTAATGAAGAGACATTTTACCTACTTCTGGTCCCATGGTTACCCATGAGGATTGGAAATGCTTGATATTATCAAGTACGATTCGGCTGATGGCTACATTTTTTAGATATTGTTCTGGTGTTTGTTTTTCAGCTTTCATATTGGTGTTATCCGGTTGGAATGTCCACGAAATAAAAGCAAGGAAACCTTCAGAATCATAGCCATTACGGATACATTCATCTTGTGCTTCACGTACACGCAATAAATGAAGAGCACGTTCTTCCATCGATTCACCGAATCCGATAACCATTGTCGCTGTGGTGTTCATGCCTACTTTGTGAGCTGTCTGCATAACGTCCATCCAATCACGCCAAGAACCTTTCAAACGACTGATTTTACGACGAGTACGATCATCTAGAATCTCTCCACCACCACCTGGCAATGAATCAAGTCCAGCTTCATGAATCGCACGTACCGTATCTTCCAAAGACATACCAGAGATTTCTTTCATTTTCATGATCTCAGCAGGCGAGAAAGAATGCATCGTAATATTAGGGAAATTCTTTTTAATCTTTTTCAAAAGATCGGTATAGTATTCAAAAGGAAGATTGGGATTTACTCCACCTTGCATCAAAATTTCAGTTCCGTTTACATCTTCGGTTTCCTGAATTTTTTGCAAAATGACCTCATCCGATAGCACATAACCTTCTTTTGAATTCGGACTACGATAGAAAGCACAAAAACGACAAAATACGTCGCAGACATTCGTATAGTTAACATTACGCCCAATCACAAACGTTGTAATTGGATCTGGATTTTTGCGTAACATTAATTGATTGGCTACATGTCCCATTTTCTCGATCTCATCGGACTCATATAGCATAATAGTTTCTTCTAAATCTAAGCGTTCGCCCCGTTCGGCTTTTTCCAAGATACGGTTTACCGCGCTCATATTGCAGCCTCCCTTATCCTATTCAGACATCTTACTGGTGTCTGAAGGTGAATTTGAGCATTGTCCTATATATAACCCATTTAGGCACAAAATGCATATCTAAAAATTGAAATAATGACAACACATTCATCGTACCATATTTCACAAATGAAAAATAGTCGTTGACTGTGACAGGAAGGTGATATTTTGCAATAATAATTATACATATCGTATCAAATAAATGCCGATCAAATAAGGGAATTTAGCGATTTTATCATTTGAAAATAATTTATTTTCATTTTAGAATATGATATAGTATAAGTATATACAACATTATATTGTGAATTAGATACTTGTCGCTTTTTAGATGTATGCTATAAAAAAGCAGTAAAGATGCGTCAACATCTTTACTGCTTGGCAACAGTCTGCTTTAAGAGCAGTCGGCAACTCAGGTGGATCTAATTTATTGAAATAGACCGAAACCTTGCTACAGGCGGTCTATTTCTTTTTGTTTTGGTTCATAGCTACTATAATCGTCACAACCAAACCCAGTATTGAAACAATAAGGATACCAAATTGGATCATTAACGTTAATGTATCTTTAACCTCCACAAGCATCACCTCCCTTCTATCGGGAGACTAGCCGACCGCCCATTAAACCTTCTGTTGTTATTTTCAGTATAACAAAATAACGCATCTAAGAATATATGTTTCTATAAACACTTTTATGCGAGTAAATTATCATTTTAATATTTCAATTATTTACCTCTAATTCTACTTGTTATCATACATAAAAGCGGTATACCCTATTTTAAAAGGTATACCGCTTTTTTTCACACTTTTAATTTCTATATTCAAGACTAATCTTGTAAAGCTTGTTCCAGATCAGCAATCAGATCATCAATATCTTCCAAGCCTACAGAAAAGCGTAACAATCCGTCGGTTATACCACGTTCTTTGCGTACGCCTTCACCCATAGCGGCATGAGACATTGTTGCCGGATACGATAAAATACTTTCGACTGCTCCTAGACTTACAGCCACTAAAGGCAATTGCACTCGATCCAATACTTTTTTGGCACGCTGTCCTGAACCAACATCAAAGGAAAGCACAGAACCTGCACCTGACGATTGAGCCGCATGAATGGTAGCTCCTGGATGATTGGCTAATCCCGGATAATATAATGCTGTAATATCATCACGTTGACTCAGCCAGTCTGCTAATTTGGCAGTACTTTTTTCAGAATGATTCATTCTAGCTGCAAGAGTCTTCATTCCCCGAATAAGTAACCAGCAATCTTGAGGGCCAAGTACCGTTCCCAGTCCATTTTGTAAATGCTTGAGTTGAGCACCAATCTCAGGGGTACGTGCAACCGCTAATCCTGCCAGTACATCACTATGTCCACCTAGAAACTTGGTCGCACTGTGCAACACAATATCGACGCCCATTTCGATTGGACGCTGATAATAAGGAGTCATAAACGTATTATCTACCATAGTAAGTAGATGATGTTCTTTCGCCCAAGCGGTCACTGCGCCGATATCTGTAATTTTGAGCGTTGGATTTGATGGTGTCTCCATATAGACAGCTCTTGTATTGGGACGAAGTGCATTTTTCACTTGATCCAGATCGGTCATATCTACAAAGCTAATCTCGATATTCATTCGATTCAATACAGTAGTCAGAAAACGATATGTACCACCGTACACATCTTCAGTCACGATCACATGATCACCTGCGGATAGAATCAGAAAGGCAGTAGAAATCGCCGCCATTCCTGAAGCAAAAGCATATCCTGAAGCTCCGCCTTCTAACAAAGCAATATAATCTTCTAACGCTTGACGGGTTGGATTGCCTGAACGACTATAATCATGAAGTGGTGGATTCGAGATATCTTCTTGATGAAAAGTAGACGCTTGATAGATCGGTACACTGGATGCACCTGTTGTTTTGTCGATTTCAGCACCAAAGTGAATCAGTTTGGTATCTATTTTGCGTGAAGCTTGACGATCTGAAGAATAAGTCATTATCGATCACGCTCCTTCTACTTCAAGGCGTGCTACTTCCAGCGCTTGATCAAGATCAGCGATCAGATCATCAATATGTTCAATTCCTACAGAAAAGCGCAATAGACGATCATCGACACCAATCGCTTCACGAATCTCAGTTGGAATATCTGCATGTGTCTGTACCGTTGGATACGTCATTAATGATTCAACGCCACCTAGACTTTCAGCAAAAGCAATCAATTGAATACTACGCAAAATCGGTTCAATATAACGCGCATCTTTCACTTTAAACGAAAAGATACCTGTATTTCCGCTAGATTGGCGATTTTGGACATCATATCCCGGATGATCCGGTAGTGCAGGATAAAACACTTCTGCAATCTGCGGATGATCTACCAAATGCTTCGCCATTGCTGTAGCATTATATTCATGACGCTCCATCCGCAATGCCAATGTTTTCATTCCACGCATTAATTGATACGAATCGGTTGGAGACAATACGGCTCCGATAGAGTTGTGCAGAAAAGCCATTTCAGCGGATAATTCTTCCCCTTTGGTCATAATCAATCCTGCTAAAACATCATTATGTCCACCTAGATATTTGGTAGCACTATGAATCACGATATCTGCTCCCAGTTCGATCGGACGCTGGAAAAAAGGAGTCAACAGCGTATTATCAACAATCGTCAGCAACTGATGGCTTTTCGCCCAGGTAGCTACAGCTTTGATATCGGTAACCATCATTAACGGATTAGTTGGCGTCTCAATAAATACAGCTTTGGTATTCGGTTGAACTATTTTTTCTAACGCTTCTAGATCATTGGTATCTACATAAGAAGCAGTTACTCCAAATTTGGATAAAATTCGCTCCAACAGACGGTATGTGCCACCATACAGATCAAGCGATACGATCAGATGATCTCCCTGACCGAAAAGCGCAAAAATGGTCTGTAAAGCAGCCATACCGGAACTACAGGCAAATCCTGCATCTGCTGATTCTAATGCTGCTGCCGCTTGTTCTAGGACAGCCCGAGTTGGATTGGTTGTACGAATATAATCAAAGCCTGTACTTTTACCAAGAGCGGGATGACGGAAGGCAGTTGATTGATAAATCGGAAAATTAACCGCCCCTGTTACCGGTTCATTAATCGAACCGATCTGTGCCAATTTGCTTTCAATGTTAAGAGTTCGTTCGCTTGAATGATGATCCGTCATACTATAATTCCTCCTCTGAAATAACAATCGATTGGGTTGATCTCAAATTAGATACAGTAATTACCTGCTTCAGCTTTGGCACTTTCCAAATCATATGGTGTTTCTTGGTATACATAATAGTTTAACCAGTTGGAAAATAATAAGTTGGCATGAGCACGCCATGTAGAAGGCGGTGTGCGCGATGGATCATTATTAGGAAAATAATTTTTCGGCGGTGCGACATCCATTCCTTTAGCGATATCACGTTCATATTCCCATTTTAATGACAATGGATCATATTCAGAATGCCCTGTTACAAAAATCTGACTGCCATCTTTGGTAGCGGCTAGATATACTCCTGCTTCTTCCGATTCTGATAAAATCTCCAGTTCAGGAATCTTAGCAATATCTTCATGACGCACTTCGGTATGACGGGAATGAGGCGCAAAGTACAACTCATCAAATCCTCGTAACAATTTTACATTTTCTTTATTTAATGTATGTGGGAATACACCAAAACACTTTTCAGGCAAATCGACTTTGGGAACACCGAAATGATGGTACAGACCTGCTTGTGAAGCCCAACAGATATGCATGGTTGAAGTAACATTCTTTTTACTCCAATCAAAAATCCCTTGAATCTCTTCCCAATAGTTCACATCTTCAAAGTCCATTGTTTCTACAGGAGCGCCTGTCACAACCAGACCATCAAAGCGTAGATGTTTGACTTCTTCAAATGTTTTATAAAATAAGTTCAAATATTCAGTCGATGTATTTTTGGAAGTATGGGATTGTGCATGTAGCAAATAAATATCAATTTGAAGCGGGCTATTTCCCAGTAAGCGTAGTAACTGCGTTTCGGTTGTTTCTTTAGTAGGCATCAAGTTCAATATAGCAATTCGCAATGGACGAATATCCTGTTGAAATGCTTGGCTATCATCCATTACGAAAATATTTTCTCCAGTTAATACTTCTTTGGCAGGTAAGCTATCCGGAATCTTAATTGGCATGTTCGTTCACTCCTTGGATGTGTGTATTTCTTATCATTTCAGGAGAAAGGTTCATTATAAGTATATACAAAAATGACCTTTCTCCTGATACTTGAGAAAGGTCATTTGCGATATGTTCGCGTATATAATAGACGCCTCTCTCATCTGTCAGCAGATATTAAGTCTAGAATGATCCATCAACTTATATCTCTGCAAGAATTAGCACCGTGCGGTTATACCGCCGGTTGCCGGGTTTCATCGGGCTAGTCCCTCCACCTGCTCTTGATAAGATTTGCTTATTCAATTTAAAATAACATGTTTTGATACTTTTCTTATACCATAATTTATACTATTCTACGGTCTGCCGTCAAGTGCTGTGAAAAATGTATTAGATTGAACCGATAAATAAGTTGTTGGTAACTATATTGGTTGATTTCAAAAGAGGTTTCTTATTTAAGCTTGAAAGGCTTCCACGACCACGGTATACTTAACAAGTATTTGACGTTTTTTCATGGTTTTCATAAATATCTAAATCACAAAGAGGTGAATTTCAAAATGGAAGGCGACCCGAGGCCCAGTTGGCAGCAGGACGGATGGACAAATTGCAGGAAACAAACGACAACCATAGGGCACTGGAGTAACGCGCCATTATTGAAAAATCTTCTCCGTTTTTCATAAATTATAGCGAAGCTTTGTAAACAAGTGTGCGGTTGCCGCTTCTTTCCCTGCTCATTTCATAATAAAGGAGTAGAACACAATGAAAGTTCGGCACGTCAATGCTGGAGCATTTACTCCAGTAGAAAATATTACCGACACACTGGTAGCACCTGAAGAAGGATTTTATTGGATCGACGCAGATTTGGAAGATTTGATTGAACTACAACCACTTTTTATGCTTCATGATCTGGCTGTAGAAGATTGCTTGAGTGAAGAAGAACAGCGTCCTAAGATCGAAATTTATGAAAGTCATTACTTTATTGTAGTCAACAGTATTCGTTTTGATAACGAAGAGATTTTTTTGCGCGCCTTGAATATTTTTCTAGGACGGCATTATATTATTACAGTGACCAAGCAGAAAATTAATGAATTGCGTGTCCTCAAACCGATTTTATGGGAAGAAGAAGTGAGTCGCGCTGATAAATTTATGTATTTGTTAATTGACCTTGTCGTTGATAATTACTTCGCTGTCGGTGACCGGATCGAAGATCAGATCGAACTACTGGAAGAAAATATATTGATGCATACCAAAAAATCGCATTTGAACGAAATTATCGGTTTGCGTGGCGAAATTTTATGGCTCAAACGTGTATTGGGACCTCAGCGTGAAGTCATCAATACATTGAATAAAAAAGACCTCCGTTTGATCGATGATCAATTGCAAAAATATTTCAGTGACGTGTATGAGAATGCGGTTAAAGTATCTGAGATGTTTGATACGTTCCGCGATCTGATGGGTAACTTACGAGAAGCTTATCAGTCCAGTATCTCTAATCGTGCGAATGAAATCATGCGTGTATTTACAGCGATCACAACGATATTTATGCCGTTGACTGTAATTACAGGTATTTATGGAATGAACTTTGAAGATATGCCTGAATTGCATTGGCGTTTCGGTTATCCACTGGTGATCGGGATTATGATTACGTTAGGTTTGACTATGTTTTTCACTTTCCGCAAAAAAGATTGGATCTGAAAAGATTAAAGCTGCCCTTATTCATCGTCAATTGATGAACAAGGACAGCTTTTTTTGATTTCACTTGTTCGCGCTTATACTGCCAAGCGCTGATGGTAAAATATTTTGCCAAGCAAAAATCACTTTCTTATTTTATGGGTCGCGCTTTTGGTGCCAAGCGCTATAGGTCGCGCTTATACTGCTAAGCGCTTAATCAAGGAAGTTGCATCCAGCGGATCATGGTTTCTAGGTTTAGTCCATCTAAGCCGGGTACTGTAAAGTGTGCACTATCGATTCGGGTTAGTGAACTTACAGCGATCGTTTTCATTCCGATTTGACGGGCAGATTGGATCGATTCGGTAGAATCTTCAATAACCATCGTGTGATAAGGATGAATATTGACTGCATTAGCTGCTTTGATAAATATTTCAGGATCAGGCTTACTGAACTCTACATCATCCGATGTAATAATACGATTGAAATATTGTCGTACTCCTAATTTTTCTACCACTTCTTCTGCATCACTACGGTGAGATGCCAAAACAACAGCGATATTATGATCGGCAAAATGTTGTAGTAAATCTTCTACACCTGGCAACAATTCTGCGGATTCAATCGTTTCTGATTCTTCATCAATAACCGGAATAACTACACCTTCCAAGCCGAATACTATTGCACACAGATCACGATTGTTTGCTTCAAGTGGCTGTGTCATTGCAACTACATATTCTTGTCCATAATGTTCTATCGTTAACGGTTCTCCGCGAACAAGACTGTATGTTGTTTTGTTGCCTTCTACATTTACATTGACAAGGCGATCTTGAAATTGTACCCGGAACGAGTACTCTGTCCAGCTTGGCGGTAATTTCGGTTCAAAGTGTAATCGACCGTCATATTGACGCATACCTGCAAATCCACCAATAATCGTTAACCAGCTACCTGCCATTGATGCAGCATGGATACCGTCTTTGACATTACCATGAATATCATCCAGATCCATACGTGCCGATTCGATAAAGAAGTTATACGCATGATCCATATTACCAAGCTCTGCTGCAATAATCGCATGAATCGCTGCTGACAACGAAGAATCATGTGTTGTTAATGGCTCATAATAGGCATAGTTTTTGACTTTTTCTAGCTTGGTAAATTTCTCACCTAGCAAATAAAATGCCAGAATCAGATCCGCTTGCTTGATCACTTGCTGACGATAAATGACCAATGGATGGTAGTGCAACAGTAATGGATAATTTTCAGCCGGTGTATTGTCAAAATCCCATACGCCTTTATCCAGGAAAGAATCATCCTGACCGATTAATCCATTTTGGCGATGAATATAGATTTCATCCGCAGCACGTGCCCAATCTGCAATCTCTTCTTCGGTTAGTCCCATAACACTGTGCATCGCTAGATAAGAATCTGGAGTTAATTCTTCCCACTGTGTTAATTCATGTACAGTAAATTCTAATGCATCTTTGACCATAATATTTGTATACGTATTGTTATTTACAATCGCTGTATATTCATCAGGGCCAGTCACTCCATTAATACAGAATCCTTTACCTGTAATCCAATTCCCTACAGATAAGAAAAATCTTGAAATCTCGATCAACATCTCCAGACCTTTGCTCTGCAAAAAGTCTTGATCGCCTGTCGCTTCTACGTATTGAATAATCGCATGAGCTACATCGGCATTGATATGAAATTGAGCCGTTCCTCCTGGATAATAAGCAGAAGCTTCTTCTCCGTTGATCGTACGCCACGGGAATAGAGCACCTTCTGCTGCCATTTCAACTGCACGCTCTCTTGCTTTGGGCAGTGTGTAATAACGGTATTCTAACAGACGCAAGGCTAACTCGGGCTTGGTATATAGGAAGAATGGCAACATATATGTCTCTGTATCCCAGAAATAATGCCCTTCATACCCTTCGCCTGTGATTCCTTTCGCACTAATATTCGTTTTGCCATCACGACCTACAGATTGGAATAATTGATACGCATTGTATCGTAATCCCTGTTGTAACAGTTCATCGCCTTCTACATTCACATCTGCAATTTCCCAGAATTCATCTAGATATTCTTTTTGTTTTATCGTTAAAGCATCCCAGCCATTTGCTTTGACTTCTTTTAACGTAGATTGAGCCAAAATTAGCAAGTGATCTACTTCATAATCTTTTGAAGAATAATAAACAATAGATTTATCCAATGTAATAGATTGTCCTTCGTCTACTTGCATAGTAAATGCTTTCGCAATACGCTCATCTTCTTGAATCGTTGATAACGTATAGTCATAATCTAACGTATGCTCTGCGCCACACAATAAATGAAATTCTGTTTCGGTCGTACGTTGCTCTAGAGCCATAAACGTATTTTCTTCATACGACTGAACCGTATGTAATACTTGCCCTCCAAAAGCCGATCCTGCTCGTGGATCGTCTGCTGATATTTCATTAGTCACTTTACCATTTAAGGCAGAGATCAATTTAATTTCTCCTGTAAAATTAACAGGCTTCACCGTATAGCGAACCATGGCTACATGCTTATTATCAAATGAAATCAGGCGCTGTGTATCGACTTGTACTTGTTTACCTGTGCCACTTTCCCATACGACATGACGCGATAAAATCCCATGTTGCATATCTAAGATGCGCTCGTATTCTATCACACGACCGCTCAATAAATTAAATTGTTCGCCATCAATAAATAACTCAATGATTTTGCTATCCGTTACATTTAACATCGTCTGACGCTTACGAGCATAACCAAAAGCTTCTTCTCCATACGTAATATCTGCTGAATCGTAAAATCCATTCAAATACGTACCATTCAGTGCATTAATACCTGCACCTTCTAATCCTTCTTCAAAATGACCACGCATTCCCAAATATCCATTAGCAACCGTAAAAATAGTTTCTCCTCTACGATTGTGGATAGGGTCAAACGAAGATTCTCGAATCGACCACGGCTCTACTTCATATATTGAATTGCCTTCTCTCATTCGACATTCCTCCACTTTTATCTAGTTATTGAACAGTATTCTCTTACTATAGTTAACCGTTAAACGTACTCATTACATCAAATAGGTCAAAATTGATTCAAAATAGACGTTTTTTTCAAGTCCTACTGTTCATACATCAGGTTCATATATTTCTATCATTGGATTATAAAAAAAGTCTTCTTTTCAACAATAAATGCTAAAAAGAAGACATGGTAATGATATCAATCAATGGTATGATTACTTATTCTGTTTCTTCATCTTCATAAGCGATAGCATCTGCTGCGCGACTACCTCTCCACAATAACAAAGCGATCAAGATAAACGCAATCAATGCCATAAAAGGAATCGTAATAAAACCAAACCATTCAAAATAAGGCTTATTGCAAGGAACCCCTGTTGTACATGGTAAAATTCTGCTCAAAGCTGGAATATGTTGCTCTGCATAATGGTAAATCGCTACACATGCACCAAGAATAACGAGTGGCATCGAATATCTGACAATACGTCGATCATTATGATAAGCAGCGATACCGAGCAAAATTACCTGTGGATACATAAAAATACGCTGATACCAGCATAATTTACAAGGTTCTAGCAACATTACATCACTCAAATACAGACTTCCACCAGTAGCTACAATAGCGACTATCCATGCTAGAAATAAATAGTATCGTGCTAAAAAAGATGGAGACGATTCTGTATTCATCGTATTAGCCCTCCGCTCCGGCTTCTGTTTTGGCTTTCTCAATTGCTGCTTTGAGTGCAGTATAATCGCCTAGATCGCCTGTATATTCTACTCCGTTAATATAGATCGATGGCGTGCCTGGAAGATTTAATTCTTTGCCTTTATCGTATTGAGCTTGTACTTGTTTGGCATACGTTTTATTTTCGATATCTTGACGAAGCTTGGTCGTATCAATTGACGCATCTGCTTTTTTAGCTAAATTAACAAGAAAATCGGTAGTTGCCCATTCTGTATTTTCATCGCCTTGATTAGTATAAATAGCGTCAAAATATTTCCAGAACGCATCATTGTTTTGGTGATACACAGACTCTACAGCCAAAGCTGCTGTTGTAGAATCAGGGCCCAAAAACGGGAAGTTCATAAAGTACATAGCGGCTGTACCATTGGAAATATAATCTTTTTGAATCTGTGGCACAATAATTTCATTGAACTGTTTACAAATCGGACATTTGAAATCGCCAAATTCTACAATTTTGACAGGAGCTGTGGTTTCACCTTTGACAGGAAGCTGATTGTAATCAAACGTAGTCGCTTCGGCTGTTTTGTTGTTCGGTACGAAAATAATAAGTAGAACAATCACTGCAATCACAGCTACGGTTCCAATAATAAGATTACGCATTAACTTCTTTTGACGTAACGCTTCTTTTTGTTTGTATTCTTGTTGTTGCTGTCTTTTGATAGCTGGATTTACTTTTTTCTTATTCGCCATTGGTTGCACCTTTTTCTCCAGACCATGCTAGATCTGCTAATGCGAGCGCTCCGCATAATCCAGCATTATCACCCAATTGTGGAGGGACGATAAATTGGTCTATTTGTTCATTTAAGCTAGGATGCTGTACATAACCAGCTAAAAGCTTTTGTAATTTTTCACGAATTAGCGGGAACAATTGCTCTTGCTTCATCACGCCGCCACCCATCACAATTTTTTGTGGGGATAGAATTAGTACATAGTTCATTAATGCTTGCGCCAGATAGTAAGCTTCCATTTCCCATGCAGGATGTTCTGGAGTTAGCTCAGAACCTTTAACTTGCCAGCGTCGTTCAATCGCAGGGCCGGCTGCTACACCTTCCAGACAATCGCCATGATAAGGGCAGAATCCTTCAAAATGATCATCAGGATGACGACGAACCAAAATATGTCCCATTTCTGGATGAGATAGTCCATGTAGCATTTTACCATCGACTACTGCTCCAGCACCAATACCTGTACCTACCGTAATATAAATACAGCTCGCTAATCCTTGCGCTGCTCCCCATTTGTGTTCGCCTAAAGCCGCACCATTCACATCGGTATCAAAACCGATCGGTACATCAAAATGTTCTTTCATATGTCCTACAATATTGTATTGTCCCCAGTGTGGCTTGGGTGTAGTCGTTATGTATCCATAAGTTGGGCTGCCTTTAATCGGATCAATCGGTCCAAAAGAACCTATCCCGATTGCTTCAACCCCTTTACCTTCAAAAAAGGAAATTACATTTTTCATCGTAATCTCAGGCGTTTCGGTTGGGAAACTTACTCTTTCTAAAATTTCTCCATCCTCTGTACCGATTCCGCATACAAATTTAGTACCGCCTGCTTCAATAGCCCCTAATTTTTTCATAAATGATAGTTCTCCTTTGAGTTATCCTGTATGGACAGATTAGTATTCCCCTAGATTAGTGCAGAGATGCTCCATATTTGATCATATATGATATTGAAGTCGAGATGATGTCGACACTACTGCTTTATGAACCGCTTGCACCAAAAATTAACGTATTGCTTAATAAGCGTCCGGGTGCAGTAAGCATACGTCCATTTGCATACATTCCCGATGAAGCGCCTCCATCTAAATTCATCGCTTGTTTAGCGCCAAGCTTTTGCATAATAGCTGCCCATTGTTTCATGGTTGCTCCTGGAACAGTCGCAATCATCACCGAACCATCTGCCATTATTGCAATCCCACTACGTGCACCAGCAGCAGTCAAAATTTTGGGATCTTGGAATCCTTCTGCTTCTGCATTTAGAGCGATTTTGCTGTCTTTTACCAATCTTGGGCCTGCACCTACCGCAGTCACAACTTGTTGCCATGGAATATCTTTCCCATTGATATCCTGGTAAGCGATATTCATGTTGACAGTAGCACCTACCGTAAAGCGATCAGCCGCGTATTTCTGATCTCCTGTATACACGAGCACATATCCATTAGATGGAATTTTGGTTTTGTTGTTGTTTCCTTTATGCGTTACTTTGCCATTCACTATAGTAACTGCAATTCCACCTGTAAAGCCTGTATTTGTACCTCGATCAGACGTGTAGATAACAGATGTACTAGAAGCACCGGGAAGACGATTCACCCAGATAGCGTACCAGCTAGACGATTTGCCTGTTGTTGATTGCACTGTTCCTGTGACAGACAATCGCAACGAATCCATCAATGCTGTACCATTTGCCAAAAATCCTATCGTTGTTCCATATCTGCCCAAATGTGCGATACGACCGTTTTTAATTAACGTACCATAAGGATCAGGCGCACCACCATACGCTTCAAAAAATGCGCCATTGATAGCTGCTTGAGCACCATAATGTTTGACGATAGAAGATAAAGAAGCAGTCTGACCGACTTTTTGATTAGCTAGTCCTACGCCTGTTTTGGTTCCTTTGGGAATACGAACAGTCTGTACAGTAAATGTTCGTCCAGCAGCAGACACTTTTTGCGTTGCAGCTTTGATTCCTGACCCTGCTGCTACCGCTGAAGAACCAGCATTAGGTAGCAAGCACAGAATCATTACTATAGACAATATAGCGATCATTAAGCGCGATAATATTTTCATTTAAAATACACCTACGCCTAACATAGAACAAAGACTTTTGATCTCTAATTCTTCAAATTTCGTTAGAATGATATCATCTTCTAAAAGCAAAAGACTGGCATCCAGCGAACAGACGACAGGTACTTCACGATGAATCGCCGCCAAGCGATGAGACATATGAAGCATATCAAGATCATTTTCAATTTTTGTACGAATCGAAGGTGTTAATTGATCTAAATTTTCCAAAATTCCTGCGATTGTTCCATACTCTTTGACCAGCTTAATCGCTGTTTTTTCACCGATTCCTTTGACTCCTGGATAGTTGTCACTAGCATCGCCCATCAAAGCTTTCATATCAATAATCTGAGCAGGTGTTAATTCCTTTTCTTCCATTAGTGACTCAGGCGTATACACTTTGTAATTACCATAGCCTTTTTTCATAATAATCACGCTAGTCCGTTCATCCACTAGCTGTAACATATCATGATCTCCTGTCAAAATCAGAACTTCCATATCTGCTTCCAGCTCACGTGAAATGGTACCGATACAATCATCGGCTTCATAACCGGGCGCACTTAGATTAGGAATCCCCATACTTTCAGTTACTTCCAAAATCAAATCAAATTGCGGAATCAAATCATCCGGTGCAGCCGAACGATTTCCTTTGTAAGCAGCAAATTCTTCGGTACGAAACGTTTTGCTACTAACATCCCAACAACAAGCGATATGAGTAGGATTATACAGTTGTACAGCGTCCCATAGATAACGTACAAATCCGTAAATCGCATTCGTAGGAATCCCTGACTTTGTGCGACGAATATAACCGGATTGCGCTGTTGCATAATAAGCTCGGAATAACAGTGCCATTCCATCGACTAACATTATTTTTTGATCTTTCATTATCTTCACTTCTACCTTCTCTCTTCAATACAGATGAATCCAATCTGAGTATATCATACCGAATTTCTGCGACACTGTACAAGTATTCACAAGACTTTAAATTTTCTGCCTATTCTATATTGGGTTCTTTATTTTCATACTAATTTATTTATATCGTGCGACTCATAAAGATATCCACTTCATCTTCAGAATCAAGCTCAAATCCAAAACGTTCGTAAAGTCTTCGTGCCGGGCTACCTTGGAGTACATTGAGATGAACGACTTTACCTTGCAAATGAGGTTGAGCTAACAATTGATGAAGTGTCTGACTGCCTATGCCTTGACCTTGAACATCAGGATACATATAAAAATGCTCTAGCGTATAACCCTCCTGTTCTGGCTTTAAAGCAACGCAACCTGCTATCTTTCCTTCCACTTCGATCAACCATGTATGACTCGGATCAAAAGCATTACGAAAGCGCTGACGAACCTTATACTCATCAAATCGACCCAGACGGGTAAGATCTTCTTGCAGAACCATCGCCCGTAGTTCAGCCAATTGCTCTCTATGTATAGATGATGCTTGAACCAGATTAAGTTGTGATTTGTGCATAATCTCCATCCTTTAATCATTTATATTTATAAAAATCGCTCTATACCTGAGATGATCATGATCCATGTTCAGATATAAAGCGACTCCAATATATTATATATTATTGTTTTTTGATTTTGTACGTAAATTCCCATACCGCTTCATTACCAGAATAACGCCCTCTATTTTCGGTCACTGTGACCAACACTTTAACTGTTGAACCTTTGCTAGAGATCGAAGAGACATTTACTGTTTTGGTATTTTCGCCTTCGTCGGGAATTTTATCTTCTTCTACAACATAGCCATACAATTTGATACTTCCCTTCGAATCTACACTTACATTCATACTTTTGCCTTCATTGATTGCTTTACCAGCTACTTCTGCTGCAATAGCCCACTCATTGCCTACATGATCATTTGATACTAATCGTGCTTGTTCAAAAGTCACTTTGTACGTAGACGATGCAGCATACACAGGCGTAGATGCACTACTACTGAACAAAATTGCACTTCCTAACAAAAGAATCGCCGATGCTTTCGACCATACTTTATTCATACCCTTTTTCCCCCATTTTTGTAATTATAAATCACTCATATTATCGTTTCTTTTGCAGATAATGTAAATAAATAATTGTCTAGTGACTAGCTGTCTTGAATCATATAAACAACAGTAAACATAAAAAAAGCCTTTTGTCTGGCAAATATCTGCTCAGCAAAAGACTTTTGGACATACTCTTTAGGTAGATCGCTATATTATTCTTCCTAACTTTACGCTTTCCATGCTTCTTCATACATCGATTCTTTGAATCCTACTGTCACTTTATCCCCATCTGTTACAATCGGACGTTTAATCAATTTACCATTTTCAGATAACAATTGTAGTTGTTCTTGAGCATCCATAGATGGTAATTTTTCTTTTAGGTTCTGACTTTTATAGACTTCACCGCTGGTATTGAAAAATTTCTTCAATTCCAGTTCGCTATGTTCAACCAATTCACGTAATTGCTCTGCGGTAGGTGGAGATTCTACAATATGAATCAAGTTCAATTCATGACCTTCTGCACGTAACCATTTGATTGCATTGCGACATGTACTGCATTGTGGGTATTGA
This sequence comes from Paenibacillus sp. PsM32, assembly GCF_030433815.1. NCBI lineage: Bacteria > Bacillati > Bacillota > Bacilli > Caryophanales > Paenibacillaceae > Paenibacillus > Paenibacillus sp. PsM32. Next base: position 543,007 of record NZ_JARUWY010000001.1, read on the forward strand.
TATACTGTTAATTTACTCATTGGCTGACATTCTCCTTTAATACTGGATTAAAAAATAATTTTATTGATGTGAGAATATTCCATCTTTACCGTCAAGCTTCCCGTCCTCGTAATTCTGCATCCAGTATTGCCAAATCTTCAGGTAATGGTGCATGAAAAAGCATCTCTTCACCTGTAACTGGATGTACAAAACCTAGCTCAACAGCGTGTAACGCTTGTCTGCCTGCAAGTTGATCCAGTTGAGCGATAAAGCTAGAAGGGTCTATATTATTGTCTGGTCGCGCGTAACCATATAACCGATCGCCAACCAATGGACAACCGATATGCTTCATATGTACCCGAATCTGATGGGTACGTCCGGTCTCTAATTCCAGTTCAACTAATGATACATCACGCTCTGGAAAAGATTCTAGCACTTGATAACGGGTAGCTGCTGGATATCCATCCGGTGTGACTACTCGCATATGAGGCTCAACCAGATCACGATCAATCGCTCCTTCGATGCGATCTTGCCGTATCGCCGGAATATGATGCACATAGGCGTGATATCTTTTCTGGACTGTATTCTGCATCATTTGTTCTGAGATATGTTGATGTACATACGGATTTTTGGCGATAGCCAGCACACCCGATGTATCTTGATCTAATCGATGCACCGGACGGAAGCGGAACTTCTCTCCGCGCTCTTGCCAGTAATGAACTACTCCATTTGCCAGTGTATCGGTGTAATGTCCACTCGTAGGATGCACGATAATGCCTGCTTGTTTGTTAACGATCAATAGATGCTGATCTTCATAGATCACATCGATCTGCTGTGCTTGTGGCAAAATATCATCGGATTGTTCTCGCTCCATCCGAATCTCTAATAGATCGCCTGCTTGTACTTTGACGCTTACATATACATGTTGACCGTTCAGCATTACCCCTTGCTCTGTCATTTTAAGACGTGAAAGCAATTTGCGTGAAATGCCCATCCGCCGTTGCATAATATTTTTGAGAATCATACCTTCATCTTGCGATTGGATCGTATACAGTATTGGTTCGTAATAATCGTTAGTATCGTTTTTAGCATTAATCACAATAGTCCCTCAATCACGTCGAAATACTTTTTGACTACGAATATATTCGATATCTGTGATGCCTGAACGCACATTCGCTGTACGCGCAATCACAAAAAAATAATCTGAAAGTCGATTTAAGTATTTACGCACATTTATATTAATATCTGTTATTGCACCCAGTGTTACCACTCTTCGTTCAGCGCGACGACATACCGTACGACACACATGTAGTGAAGCGGCTAACGGATGACCTCCTGGTAAAATAAACCGTTCTATTGGTGGATTTTCTTTCTCATACTGGTCAATCCACTGTTCCAATTGAACCGCTAATTCAGCATGGACTTTATACTTACTTTCATCTAATTCAACAAAGGCTAGGTCTGCTCCACAATCAAATAATTCATGTTGTATCGCCAGCAATTGTTCCTGAATATCTGCAAAGTGTTCACTATCCGCTATCGCCAATGCTTGACCGACAAAGCTATTTAGCTCATCAATCGTGCCGTATGCTTCAACTCGAGCATCGTCTTTGCTGACCCGACCTCCGATCACAGAAGTCTGCCCTTCATCACCTGTACGTGTATAAATATTCATTTGTCCCTCCACATGGATGATAGAACGATATTATTCTGTCATCGCTTTTAAGATTTTGAGCGATTTATTATAATCCGCAAACACAGGAATGGTAGCATACAGATTGTCCGGCGTATATTTGATTTGTTTGAAGATACTCATTTGATCGACAGGAATCGAGAATAGATGCTTTTCTTGTTTATCTACATCTTCTGCGGATGCACTACCCATCGTTACACCGCGAGCATATGTTTTGGAATCAAAATCTTTATCCAACACCATATGACCCCCATTAATCGAATAAGATTTCATATCATTTTCTGGCAAAATAATAATATCATCTTGTCGATCGACATATTCTAATGTTAACTTTTCAGCGGAGTAAATCGGTGTTGTATTGACTGTTATTTTCATTGTACTGCCAAGCTTGGTCTGCAAATCTTGTTTGACCTGATCTGCTAATTCTTGTGAAAATCCTTCACTACCCATAATAAAAACAGTCACTTGATTAGGATCTTTCGGTTGATCCCCACCACAAGCTGTCAAAACGAATACCATACTCATGCTTAGTAGTAATCCTTTTATACACAATTTCACCCAACGTTCCTCCTTCAATTCACTATATCCCATCATACCACAGCTATTTGACGTAAAAAAAGAAGCTCCTTTTTGAGGACCCTCTGTTGATTTCAGGCTATAAATGTTACATCGTATCCGCTATAACAAGATCGATCATATCTCAACATTCTGTTTTGATCTGAGTTATGAATGTTTTTGATGAGAGCGCATATATTCGTTAATTTTGAGGTCAAGCAACATGCTGATTTCAATAACAACTTCTGATGTAAAAGATTGCTCTTCCAAAAATAACTGTTCCATACGCATACGAAGCAAATAAATTTCATCCTCTAGGGAAAGTATCTGTGAAGACTTCTCTGAGGACGTAGACCATACTCCATTACTCTCTGCAATGTTATGTCCACGATATCCCGGCAAATTATATTCAGCGCAATACAAATAATCCCCTCCCTTGAGTCATGATTTCCTGCTTCCAAAGACCCATTATATCACAGGATCAAGCAAATGAAAGCAGGAAAATTGTTAATTCAAGGAAAAAAGAAGATTATGTGACAATTATTTTATTTTAGCTACGAATGAACCTATTCTTTCCAATGCTTCACTTAATTGTGCGACAGATGTAGCATACGAACAACGGATAAATCCTTCGCCACCTAACCCGAATACACTACCCGGAACAGCCGCGACTTTTCCTTCCACTAGAAGCTGTTGAGCAAACTCTTCAGAAGTCAGCCCTGTATTCTGAATACTTGGAAAAGCATAAAAAGCGCCTTGAGGTTCATGACATTCCAGACCGATACTGCGGAATCCATCGACAATCAGACGACGACGGCGATTATAGGACTCTACCATCTTATCTTTTTCACCTAATCCATTGGTCAATGCTTCTAAAGCGGCTACTTGACCCATTACAGGAGCACACATGACTGTATATTGGTGAATTTTGAGCATCGCAGAAATGAGATCACGATGACCACAAGCATATCCCATACGCCAACCTGTCATCGCAAACGCTTTGGAAAATCCACTGACCAAAATAGTCCGTTCTTGCATACCCGGAACCGATGCGAAGCTGACGTGCTTCGTACCATATGTTAATTCTGCATAAATTTCGTCAGAAATCACGATAAGATCATGCTTTTCGACCACTTTGGCAATCGGCAACCAATCTTCATACGTCATAATTGCCCCTGTTGGATTACTTGGATAACAAAGGATCAAAATTTTGGAACGTGGAGTAATCTGTGCTTCTAACGCTTCTGCCGTTAATTTAAAATTGTCTTTGGCAAAAGTCTCAATACCAACAGGGATTCCTCCACCAATAGCTGTAATCGGTGAATAAGAGATGTAACAAGGTTCAGGGATCAAAATCTCATCTCCCGGTGTAATCAGCGCGCGCAAAGCTAAATCGATCGCTTCGCTACCTCCGACGGTCACCAGAATCTCATCTTTCGGATCATAGGCAGTTTTGAATTCATTTTCCAAATAACCTGAAATCGCTTCACGAAGTTCAGGCATACCGGCATTAGAAGTATAACGTGTATATCCACGCTCTAATGAATAGACACAAGCTTCACGTACATGCCACGGTGTAATAAAATCGGGTTCCCCTACACCTAGCGTAATAATATCTTTGCTTGCACTCACCAGATCAAAAAACTTACGAATACCCGAAGGCTTAATATCTTGAACTAATGGTGAAAGGTACGAAGTCATCGACTTGGATGATCCGGTCTGTTGTTCATTATTGACAATCATAGCAATCCTCTTCCTTCAGCGCTTTATTCTGTAAGCGCGATTTCTTCTGCTTATATCAAAAAGAGTTGTGTATCACAACGAATATTCAGGTTATGGAGAGATAATCAAACGGCGGTCATCTTCGTGTTCTTCAAAGATAATGCCATCTTGCTTGTATTTTTTAAGGATAAAGTGAGTTTTGGTAGACAATACCGATTCAATAGGAGATAAACGATCTGAAACGAAGCTTGCTACTTCTTTCAAATTGGTGCCTTCTACTTCAACCAGAAGATCATAAGCACCAGACATCAAATAAACAGATTTTACTTGTGGATACAAATAAATGCGTTCTGCAATACCTTCAAATCCTCTGCCACGTTCCGGTGTAATCTGTACTTCAATTAACGCTGTGACTTTCTCGTCATCGACTTTACTCCAGTTCACTACAGATGTGTACTTCACGATCACATGCTCATCTTCCAATTCACGAATCGCTTGAGTCACTTCTGCTTCATCAACACCTAATAATGTAGAAAGAAGTTGTGGTGTGCGTCTTGCATCTTCTTTTAACAAATCTAATATTTGTAATTTAAGGTCGCTCAATTCTTTCATAATGTAATAGCCTCCAAGTGCGCAAGATTAATCATAAGTATGACATGAATCGCCCATTTCTGCCAACCCTCTGATTAGATCATTGTCTGTCAAACGATTATCTGAACGAACTGCTTCAAGAGGATAGCAATCAGGTTACTTAATGTTATTACTTAGACAGTCAGCACCGGTCGCCTATTATTATACCTTGAGGAGCGAAATATTATGGATTTGCACACTAACCGTACAGCCTGGGACAAAACACTATCTGAATCCGAGACACCGAAATACCAATCATTACAAGAAAATATTGCCTGTGATGTACTTATTATTGGCGGCGGAATGGGCGGAGCTTTGTCTGCGCGCGAACTTGCACATCGAGGCATCAATGTAGTGCTTGTAGAAAAATCAAAAATCGGTCAAGGTAGCTCTGTCGCCAATACCGGTTTACTTCAATATACTAACGATAAAATGATGACTTCTTGCATCAATACATTTGGCGAACAAAATGGCGTATTGTTTTACCGCCTTTGCCAGCAAGCGATGGAGTATCTAATCGACATTGCTCCAACATTACCGATTGATGCTCAGTTGATTCCACGTAGTAGTCTATATTATGCAAGTAATCCAGAAGATGTACCTGCTTTGAAAGAAGAATATGACAATCTCAAACGTTTTGGATTTGAAGCTGAATACTGGGATGCAGAAGAAATAGCCAAACGTTTTTCTTTTGAAAAAGCCGGTGGATTGTATACGCATGGCGATGCTGAAGTGAACCCTTATCGCTTTATTCATGCATTGATGGCTGATGCGATGAATCATGGCGCACAGTTATATGAAGGTGTAGAAATCACAAGTCATGTGGCTGATGATACAGGCGTTACCTGTTATGCGGGTAATATCGAGATTCGTGCACGTACTGTAATCTATGCTACAGGTTATGCAACTCAAGAAATGAAAAAAGAACGTGGCGCATTTCTAGAAACGACGTATGCGATTATGACGAACCCTGTAGAAAGTTGGGATGGTTGGCATGAGCAAAGTATGGTCTGGGAAACGACACGTCCATACCTGTATATGAGAACAACTGCGGACAACCGAATCGTTGTAGGTGGCTTGGATGAGCCATTTACAGATCCGGAATGGCGTGATGTTCGTATGGTGAAGCAATCTCAAAAGTTGCTAGAAGAAGTACAGACGCTATTTCCAAATGTAGGAGAGTTGTCGATCGATTATGCATGGGCAGCCGTATTTGGTTCTAGCCGTGATGGATTGCCTTATATCGGTGGACATCCTGATTATCCTCATAGTTATTTTGTTGAAGGATATGGCGGTAACGGAACAGTGTATAGCGCTATTGCAGCTCAATTGCTAGCAGATACGATTACTGGAATCGAGCGCCCTGAATTAGAACTGTTTGGATTGACTCGTACAACCAAGCCTTCCCCTGCAACAGTTGACGATATTGTGGTGTAATTCTACACTAGCCGATTTATTGCATAATCATACCTTCCTATATTACACAGCAAAAAGCTCTTATGCTCACCTATTATCAGGTAGAGAATAAGAGCTTTTTATTTATTGTTCGATATGCTTATTGTTCGTTTAAATTAGTAATCTTGTCGATAATCGCTACACGCTCATCTTCACATAGACTTTGATGCACATGGAAGCAACTTGGACATACATATACATTCACTTTAAATGTAGATGGTAAAATCGCTACATTTTTAGCTGTTGCAGGCAAAGGGGTAAATCCAGCTCCACCCATTGCTTGCGTACCTGCAAGCAACATATATTCCTGACAATGTGGACATTGCGGAATCTCTTCTTGCTGATCCAGCAATTGCTCTACATTTTCTTCATACTGCACCATGTTGAAATTCTCATCACCATATTGCTCAATCGTTTTGAGTGAAGATAGACTCGGTTGAGTAAATAGTTCTGCATCGTTCAACAGACTGGTTGCTCGGGAAGCAAAAGATTGTTGCTCTTCTTCAGGTTGAGCAACAGGTGCTACAGGAGCTCTACGAACTTCAGCAGGTGGCTTCTGTCCGCCTTCCACATACTCCTCATCTTCGTCTTCATCTAAAGCAATATTAAGCGTACGATAACCATTTAATTCATTATGACAGTGCGGGCACAATTCTTCCGGTCCAAATTCGGGGTCCCATACAATCTCACTATCACACCAAGGACATATTGTTGTATCCATGTTGTAATTCCTCTCATCACTCATATTTCAGTTCAATCTTGATTATAAAATAGTTGCCCCTATCACGTACGATAAGGAGATCGATATAATCATGGAGATCAAACCTACAGCTTTGTTATCTGCTGCAATTTCTTCGTCAATTTTAAAAACAGGTGTCAAAAATTCAAATATAAAATAAGCAGCTAGAAGTAAAACAAAACCGATAACCGACCAGCCGAGACTTTCATATACCGTACTATGCGCTTCGATCGAAAACCGCATAATATTACAAATCCCGAAAATCTTACCGCCTGTTGCCATCGCTACCGCTACATTACCGCGTCTTATTTCGTCCCAGCATTTATATTTGGCTACCATTTCAAAACACCATAGAAATACGATAAGCTGTAGTACAGCTACCGAGAAAAAACCGATCATCATCCCGACCGGATGTGCAAGCATCGGATCAATATAATCTTTCACGCCACTTCATAGCTCCTTCCGGTACTGAAATCATCTACAGACATTTCTATTCATTACGCATGAACACTGTAATGGTTTCAAGCCGGATTATTTCAGTACAGCTACAGTAACGCCATTGCCGCCTTCATTGTATTCACCGGTACGGAAACTTTTAACATGCTTATGACGACGCAAGAAATCTTGAATCCCTGTTCTTAGCACACCTGTACCTTTACCATGAATAATATAAATCTGACCCAGGTTCGCTAAAAAAGCTTCATCAAGAAAACGATCCACTTCCATTAATCCTTCTTCTACATTAGCACCACGTAGATCAAGTTCAGAGCGCATATTGTCTTCGCGTGAACGTTTGATCGTGGTTGCTTTCTTCTGTGGCTGTGCGTTGATCGTAGCGGCTGACTGTACTAATTCTAGATCGCTTAACGCTACTTTCATTTTTAAAATACCCATCTGTACGACAGCTTCTTTGGTTCCTGATAATTCTACGATATGTCCGCGTTGATTCAGACTATACACCATTACATCATCACCAGGGCCAAGTGGTTTGACTTTTTTGGACTCGGTAGAAGAAGCAGATTTCTTCTTCGCACGTTGCCCTGGTGTAGCATCATCCAATTGTTTGCGAGCTGCAATCAGCTTGTGATCTTTTACAGAAGCGCCTTCTTCTTGCGCAAGCTGGCGCAATGAACGAATCACTTCATCGGCTTCTTTACGCGCTTTTTCGATAATCTCACGTGCTTCTTCGTCCGCTTTTTCCAGACGTTTATCCCGTTGTTCTTCTAATCTAGCAAGATCACGTTCATAACGACCACGTAATTTCTCCATATCAGAACGCAATGTAGCTGCTGTATTACGATCTTCTTCTGCACTTAGACGATTACTTTCGAGGGAAGCGATCATATTTTCAACACGTTGATCTTCTTCTCCAACTTCGCCACGCGCAACATCAAGAATCTTTTCAGATAGTCCCAAGCGTGAAGCGATAGCGAATGCATTACTACGTCCCGGTACACCTATTAGCAAGCGATACGTAGGGCTTAAAGTATTCACATCAAACTCCATACTGGCATTGATCACGCCTTTACGATCATAAGCATAAGCTTTCAGTTCGCTAAAGTGAGTCGTTGCAATCATTCGACAACCTTGTGAATGAATATGCTCCAGAATCGCAATCGCTAACGCTGAACCTTCTGCCGGATCAGTTCCTGCTCCTAATTCATCAAACAACACCAGACTTTTTGGCGTCATTTGCTCTAAAATCGAGATAATATTGGTCATATGACTTGAAAATGTACTTAAATTCTGTTCGATACTTTGCTCATCACCAATATCTGCATAGATCGCATCAAATACACATAATTGACTGCCTTCATCAGCCGGAATAAACAATCCTGACATCGCCATCAGACTCAGCAATCCAACTGTTTTCAGTGTAACGGTTTTACCACCGGTATTCGGGCCGGTCACAATAATGCTGGTATGCTCATTGCCGAGTTCAAGATCAGTCGGCACTACATGAGCAAGTGGAATCAATGGATGACGTGCTTTTTTCAATTTCAAAAATCCACGATCATTCATCTTCGGCATTGTTGCGTCCATCGAGCGAGCTAATTTGGCTTTGGCAAAAATAAAATCAAGGTCTGCCAGAATATCAATATCGTAATTCAGCAATTCGACCTGATCCGAGACTTGAGCTGTTAGCTTCTGCAAAATCACTTCAATCTCGCGTTCTTCACGTAACTTGGCTTCACGTAGCTTGTTGTTCATCGCTACAATCGCTTCTGGCTCGATAAATAGTGTTGCACCTGAACCGGACTGATCATGAACAATACCACCGAAGTGAGCACGGTATTCTGCTTTGACCGGAATTACAAAGCGATCACCACGAATCGTTACTAATTGATCTTGTAACATTTTGGCTACACTTTGAGAACGGATCATACTGTCCAGCTTCTCGCGGATACGTACTTCACCTGAACGTAGTTCACGACGCACTGCTGCAAGTTCCGGGCTTGCTGAATCCATCACATGAGCAGAGTCATCAATACAAGCACGAATCGCTTTTTCCAGTGGACGTTGATCAGAGATCAGTTCGACCAGATCAGCTAGCATCGGTACAGGATTTTCTTCATGTACCATCTCGACATGACGACGTGCACGTCTACCGCCCATAATCGTATTTGCAATGCCTAATAGTTCACTTGGATTCAATGTCCCACCAATACGTGCACGACTCACGGCTGCACTGATATCAACAATCCCACCAAAAGGCGGAGTTCCTTTCAGACGATCAACCAATGTCGCTTCGTCTGTTGTTTGAAGTAACTTTTTGACATGCTCCAAATCGGTATCCGGTTGCAAAGCAAGCGCTGCGCGTTTACCGATAGAAGTAGCTGCATGTGAAGATAATGTATTCAAAATTTGACCATACTGCATGGTATGGAATATTTTTTCGTTCAACGTAATGACACTCCTCTAACTAGCAAATTCCTTTATAATATAATGCACTACTTCTTATTATACATCTAGACCAAATATTCACAAAATACTTGCAGGACAAATAATAAATAATGAGTATATGATCAAAAACTAACTGATCTCAATTGCTTTCTAAATGATTACTTAATGATTCGCATTTCTTTTTTTCGCCATATTTTATTTTAAATTTGATGATACCGGTTACTCTTTATGTAGAACAGAGTTATACTATTTATGAATATTGGCAATGATCATTATTATATATCACTATAGGAGGAATCAATGCATGTATACCCCATCTCAACCGAATACCAAAGTAAATACTTATAAAAGAACGCTGATTATCGTTAGTATGATGATCGCAGTCATGGTTCTTTTATCTGCTTGTGGTCAAAAAAATGAATCTGCTACCAATCAACCTCAAAGTGGTGTTACCGAGACAGGTGTTGCACCTGCTGATGGCACAGAACAATTGATGATTAAAGCAACCAATTATGCATTTGATCAAAAAGAATATCATGTCAAAAAAGGACAACCTGTACAGATCGTATTTGAAAGTGTACAAGGTAATCATGGTGTGATGATTCCAGCACTTAATGTCGATCTGGATTCACAAAATACAACAGCAACCGTTACTCCACAAGAAGCAGGTCAATTTGATATTGCTTGCTCAATCATGTGTGGTTCCGGTCATAGTACAATGGTTGCGAAATTAATCGTAGACGAAGCGTAATCGCTTATAGCTATTAAATATTATTAAAAAATCCCTTTCTGTTTCACTACAGCTAATATATGTAGTGATAAGCAGAAAGGGATTTTGATATCTAATTCTGATCCTGCTCGATTAATTCCATCCACTCATTGTATTCAATTTCCAGACGATGGTGCTGTTCTCGCAATTGTTCTAACTCACCTATAATACGTTCTTTCTCTTCACGCTGATCTTGCAGTTCGATATGAACCAATCGTAATTGGTGGGAAGACACTTCGTATTGCTGCAATATTTCTTGCATTTCTTCTGACTTCTGTGTTTCTACTGTAGCCAGTTGATCTTGTTGCTCACGCCATTCACGTTCTTGTTGCTCTAAACGCTCAATATGCTGTGCTTGCTCTTGTTGTAATTGCTCGGTTGCTTGAATACGTTGTTGCCATTCATTTAATTCTTGACGCAACTGATGGCTTTGCTGTTCTAAGCGTCCGATTTCTTCCAGATACCCTTCTTCATTACGACTCACTGTCCGATAATCTTCTTCCAGTTGAGTATACCGATCATTCCATTGATCGATATTATGATTCGCTTCTTGCAAAATTTGCTCTTGTTGACCTAGCTTATCTTGCAAAGCATGCAACTCTTGATTCAATGTAGCTACCTGAGCTTGTGCATCTTGATGATATTGCTGTTCTTGTGACCATTGAGTTTGTAACGTATGCAATTCATCTTCTTGTTCACTAGAACGCTCACGCCACATTTCCATTTCTTCCTGAATCGCTGATTTTTGCTGTTGCAGTTCATTTAACTGATCGATACGTTCAGACTGTAACTCTTCTAAATCTTGGTATTGATATTCTAATGTCTGACGTTGTTCTTCGATAACACGAAGCTGTTCTTCGAGTACCTGGCGTTCTGCTTGAGCATCTGTCCAGCGGGCTTGCAGACGATTCACTTCATCCTCTTGTTGCGTTGACAATTCGCGCCATGTCCCGGCTTCTTCGGTTGCAGTAATCATCTGTTGTTGTACATCTTCCAATTGTTGTTGAAGAGATGACTGCTCTTTTTCCAGTTGATGACGTTGTTCTTCCAGTGTCTGCAACTGTTGTTCTAATTGCCCAACCTGCTCACTCACTTGAGACAATTGAGCTTGCGCCTGTTCTACTTCTTGCTCTTGCTGGCTAGAAAGTTCGCGCCATGTCTCAGCTTCTTCTTGCGTATTGGCTAATTCTTGCTGCGCCTGATGAAGTTGTTGATTTAAAACACTCTGTTGTTCTTCTAATTGTGCTCTTTGCTGTTCTACTGTCTGCGCTTGTTGTTGCGTATCTAGTAATTGAGCTTGAATCCGCTCGACCTCTTGTTCCTGCTGTCCTGACAGCTCACGCCATGTCTCTGCGTCTTCTTGAGTAACCGTTAGTGTTTCTTTCAGTTCCACTAATTGTTGATTCAGATCAGATTGCTGTTCTTCTAATTGCTGAACTTGTGATTGAACTAATTCATGTGCTTCTTGTTCTGAAGTGTATTGCTGTTGTAAAGCTGTATATTGTTCTTGCACCTGAGCAAGTTCAGCTTGAATTTGAGATACTTCTTGTTCTTGTTGTGTTGATAATTCACGCCATGTTCCGGCTTCTTCTTGCGTTACAGTTAATGTTTCTTGAAGTTCTACCAATTGTTGCTGTAGCTCCAACTGTTCTGTTTCCAGTACATGTACTTGATTTTCCAGATCATTACGCTCGCTCTGGATACTGTTCGATTGTTGTTGCAAAGCCGTATATTGTTCTTGCACTTGAGCAAGTTCAGCTTGAATTTGAGACGCTTCTTGTTCTTGTTGTGTTGATAATTCACGCCATGTTCCGGCTTCTTCTTGCGTTACAGTTAATGTTTCTTGAAGTTCTACCAATTGTTGCTGTAGCTCCAACTGTTCTGTTTCCAGTACATGTACTTGATTTTCCAGATCATTACGCTCGCTCTGGATACTGTTCGATTGTTGTTGCAAAGCCGTATATTGTTCTTGCACTTGAGCAAGTTCAGCTTGAATTTGAGATACTTCTTGTTCTTGTTGTGTGGATAATTCACGCCATGTTCCAGCTTCTTCTTGTGTTGCTGTGAAGGATTCTTGAAGTGTACTTAGCTGTTGATTCAGATCATGTTGTTGCTCTTGTAGTTGCTGTGCTTGCGTCTGTACAGATTCATGCTCGTTCTGTAACTGTTCACTGGTTGCTTGTAATGATTCATACTCTGCTTGCACTGTAGCATATTGTTGTTGTAGAGACGTATATTGTTGCTGTTGCTGTGCAAGTTCGGACTGAGCTGTCTGTAATTCCTGTTCTTGTTGATCAGATAATTCATGCCATGTGTCTACTTCTTCTTTGAGCGTAGCGTTTTCTTGACGTAGTTCAGTTAATTGTTGATCCAGTTCTGACTTTTGTTCTTCCAATTCGTTAAGCTGTTCTTCTATCGCTACACGCTGTTCTTCCAATACAACTTGTTGCTCTTGAGCTTGTGACCATTCTGCTTGAATACGAGCCACTTCTTGTTCTTGTTGACCGGATAATTCACGCCATGTTTCTAATCTTTGTTTGGTAGCGGATACTTCGTTTTTAGCATCTGCTAATTGTTGTTGCAAAATAGACATTTGTTCTTTGGTTGCAGATGCTTGCTCTTCCAACGTTTGACGTTGCTCTTGAGCTTGTGTTAATTCGACCTGCACTTTTTGTACTTCTTGCTCTTGTTGCTGTGCTAATTCATACCAACGATTGGATTCTTCTTTGGATTCTGCTATCTCTTGCTGAGCAGTATCGAATTGTGCTTGTACTACTGTCAATTGTTGTTGAGATTCGCTTAATTGCTGTTCTAATTGTTGTTGTTCTGCTTGTACATTTGTTAAATGAGCTTGTACTGTCTGCAACTCCTGCTCTTGCTGTACAGACAATTCGCGCCATGTCTCGGATTCTTCTTGCGCTTCTGCTATTTGTTTGGTGAGCTGATCATGTTGTTCTTGTAATCCTTGTAACTCTGTCAGTGTACGTTTGTTATTTTCCTCCAGTTCGGCATGATCTTGTTGCACACGATCATGTTGTTCTTGTAACAGTTGCAACTGCTCTTCTAACTCCATTACTCGCAAACTGGCCACTTCTTCATTTTCAGTCAAAAGATTAATCTCACTGCGTAGATTTTCTGTCGTTTGTTGCAGATTTTGTTCCAGTTCTACATTGGATTTCAAAGCTTTTTGAAGAGCTTCTTCAGCGATTTTCCATTTGTGCTGTATTTGTTCGTTATTTAATTTGTGTTCTTGATTTTGCTGTTGTAATTGTTTATTTTGGCCTTCCGCAGAAGTTAACTTTTGCTGAGTCTGTGTTAATTGAGTAGATGTTTCTTTTACATTTTTTTGTAATTGTTCATTGGTCGTCGTTTGTTGTTGATTGTCCTGTTGTAATTTCTGAATCAATTCTTGTTGTTGAGCTTTTACACTTTGCAATTGTTCTAGCTCTGTATTTAAGCGCTCTTGCTCTGCGATCGCTTTGTCAAATTCAGACTGATTGATCTGGGCATTAATCGATTCTTCCGCCATGTGTACAGCTGCTAATACAGCTAATTTAGCTTTATCTAAATGAGAATGAGCTTGCGATATATCGTTCATATGCTCGTCTACATAACGAGCAATTTGTCTCATATAATCGGCACTCGTGCCAACTAATTTATAAGTTGTTCCATAAATATCCACGTTTACTCGAATACGTTCGGGTGTCGTCACAATCGTGCCCTCCTTTACTTCTTCTGTTTATTCTAGTTGGATGTAGACAAAAAAGCCACATCGATTGTTATTCGATGCGACTCTTGTCAATTCCTGCTATCATCCCTAACAAACATGATTCTTTATTTCCGAGTCATTTGGATAGGGAATCTACGCAGTGTAAAGATTGGACAAAATGATTACTTACGCAGTTCTGCACCAAATTGTTCAGACAATACCGTTAAGACTTGATCATGCACAGTAGTTACTTCTTCGTCTGTTAACGTATGCTCTGCATGACGGTATACGATAGCTATCGCTACACTCTTCTTACCTTCGCCTACACGATCACCTGTGTATACGTCAAATACTTGTACGGTTTCTAACAATTCTTTCGCTGTCAGGCGAATAGAAGCTAACAATTCTCCTGCCGCTACATCTTCGTTGATCACAACAGCGATATCGCGTTGTACAGAAGGGTAACGTGGCAATTCGCTGTATACGATTTTCTCATCAGCTTCTTCATATAATGGAGCCAATTGAATCTCTGCTACATACGTATCTTCAAGATCTGACTCACGTTGAATATCAGGATGAATCTGTCCGATTACACCGATCCATTGTTGCTGACTGCCTACTTGCAAGTATACAGATGCAGAACGCCCTGGATGGAATCCTTGTGGTTGATCTGCTTTGTATGTGATCAACGATTGCAATCCTAGATATTGTAGCAAGCTTTCTAAAGCGCCTTTGAGATCGAAGAAATCGACACGTTCATTGCCTGTATTCCATTGCGCTTGTTGACGTCTGCCTGTAAGCAATAGTCCAAGTAAAGGAACCTCTGTTGGTTGACGAGTCAATTCTTGCTCAGAGCTGAAGAATGCACTACCGATTTCGAATAAAGCTAGATTTTCTTGTTTACGATTACGGTTAAATGAAGCTGTCTCTAACAATTGCGGAATCAATGTGCTACGTAACACACTACGATCTTCACTCATTGGCATCGCTAGTGCGACTTGTTGCTGTTCTCCACGCAATTGCGGGAACAGATCATTTTTCGCTGGATGGGTAAATGAATACGTAATTGCTTCTTGATATCCACCATGCGTTAGCAAATGACGAATCGTACGACGCAAGCGTTGAGATTTGGTTAATGCTCCTGGTGTTGTTGTACCTTCAATAGAAGTCGTAGGGATATTATCATATCCATATAGACGAGCCACTTCTTCAATCAAATCAACATCGCGTACGATATCACCACGACGAGTAGGAACACGAACTTCTAATAAATCTTGTGCTACATCACCGCAAGGGAATTGCAAACGAGCAAAAATCGTTTTGATTTCAAGTAAAGACAACTCTGTACCTAAATAACGATTTAATTTACTTAAAGACAATTGCAATGTTTTCTCTTCTGCGACTTGTACCACTTCTTCTACGATACCTTCATGAATTAATCCATGAGCATAACGAACGATCAATTCAGCCGCACGATTTAGCGCAGGCACCACAGCAGAAGGATCAACTTCTTTTTCAAAACGTTGACTTGCTTCTGAACGAAGCCCTAAGCGACGTGATGTTTTGCGAATCGTTCCACCATCGAACTTGGCAGATTCTAATAAAATGTTAACCGTAGATGCAGTGACTTCAGTGTCAGCACCACCCATAACGCCAGCAAGCCCTACAGGTTGTCCACCGCTTGTAATCAGCAACATACGATCGTCTAACTTACGTTCTTGATCGTCTAGTGTAGTAAGTACTTCACCTTCACGTGCCATACGTACTTCGATAGCACCTTGATTTAATTTGTCAGCATCATAAGCATGAAGTGGTTGTCCATATTCCAACATTACAAAGTTGGTAATATCTACAATATTACTGATCGGACGAATACCTGCTGCAATCAGGCGATTTTGTAACCATAATGGAGAAGTACCTACTGTAATCCCGCTAATATAACGAGCAGAAAAGTGACTACATTGCTCGGTTGCTTCAATATTCACTGAAATATGATCTGCTGCTGCATCTCCAGCTTCAACAAAATTAAGTTCAGGCAATGTCACATCACGACCTAGAATAGCACCAACTTCATAAGCCGCTCCTAACATACTCAAGCAATCTGAACGGTTTGGAGTCAGATCGAAATCTAAAATTGCATCGTCCAAGCCAAGCAATTGTACAATCGGTGTACCGATTTCTGTGTTCTCAGGTAACACCAAAATACCTTCTTGTTGATCTTTAGGTAACAATTTATCGTTAATGCCTAGTTCTTTCGCAGAACAGATCATTCCTTGAGATAATACGCCACGTAATTTGGCTTTTTTAATATCCATACCGCCTGGTAATTTGGCACCAACAAGTGCTACAGGAACTTTTTGTCCGGCATCGATATTTTTAGCACCACATACGATCTGTAAGTCTTCACCTTGTCCAGCATCAATCACACATACATTTAACTTGTCTGCATCAGGATGCTTTTCTTTGCTTTTCACATAACCAACAACAACATTGGTAATCCCTTGATTACGATATTCGACGCTGTCAATTTCGATTCCTGAACGTGTAATGCGCTCAGCTAGTTCTTCTGGAGTGACTTGATCCAAAGAAACATATTGAGACAGCCATTGTGTAGATACTTTCACTGCTATTCACTCCTTTATATTAGATACGTGAGAATTGTTTGAGGAAACGCATATCATTGCTGTAGAAATGACGAATATCATCAATACCGTATTTCAAAATCGCTATCCGTTCTACGCCGATACCGAATGCGAATCCACTATATACTTCAGGGTCAAAACCGCCCATTTCTAACACTTTAGGATGAACCATACCGCAACCTAATACTTCGATCCAGATACGCTCACCGTTCTTTTTCACAAACGTAACGTCTACTTCTACGCTAGGCTCTGTGAAAGGGAAAAAGCTTGGACGCAAACGAATCTCTGTCGATTCACCGAACATTTCACGTGCAAATTGAAGCAATGTTCCTTTCAAATCACTCATACGAATACCTTTATCAATTACCAAACCTTCGATTTGGAAAAATTGGAAAGAGTGAGTCGCATCGTCATCATCACGACGGTATACAGCACCCGGACAAATAACTTTCAAAGGAGCTTTTCCTTTTGCTGCTTCCATCGCACGAATCTGTACAGGAGAAGTATGCGTACGCATTAATAAATCTTCTGTGAGGTAGAACGAATCTTGCATATCACGAGCAGGGTGATTTTTAGGCAAATTCAATGCTTCAAAGTTATAATGATCACTTTCAGCTTGAGGGCCTTCTGCTACGCTGTATCCCATACCTAAGAAAATATCTTCCATTTGTTCGATAACTTTGTTGATCGGATGAATACCACCTTGTGGCAATCCACGACCTGGCAAGGTTACATCGATTTTTTCAGCTGCTAGACGTTCATTCGTTTCAGCACGTACAAATTCTTCTTGCTTGCGATTAATAACTTCTTCAATCGCTTCACGTACTTCATTGGCAACTTGACCAACAACCGGACGTTCTTCAGCACTAAGCTTACCCATACCACGCAATACTTCAGTTAAAGCTCCTTTTTTACCAGAGTATTTAACACGTAGATCAGCTAGCTCTTTCGGTGTGGCTACTTTTTCTAATACTTCCAGTGCTTCTGATTTCAAAGCAAGCAAATGTTCTTGCATTTGGACGATTTCGCTCATCGTTGTTAAGCCCCTTTCTTCCTATCCCGCAGTGTGTGAACTTTCTCAAAACAACAAAAAAAGGCCTTCTCTCCCCTTAAGGGACGAAAAGACCGTGGTACCACCCTTGTTAGAAATTTATAATCTGTATCTCAACATAGAGTCTCCTCTATATCAATCACATGTAGATTATAAGCTTCTCGCTCGAAACGACGATAACGGATCGTTACACCGGCTATTCCTAATCTACAAATCAGCATACTAACGCCACTAACTTATATTTCAGAACGCTGCTCCAGAGTGAACTTCAACAGCCTGCTTCTGTAAAAATGCTCTCAATCTAATGGCATTTTCTCCCTGTACGACAGTACTGTTTACTCTTCTCTTTCGTTGCAGATGTCATAGTGAAAATAGATACTCACTATTTTACAAACAACCAGCCTTCCCGTCAACGATTGTTATGCAAAAAAGAATATTCTATTTGATTTACGAATGAGACGAGTATGATGCTAACTCTTTGCGTAACGATTGAATTTCTTGCCAGACAGGATCATTAGCTGGCTGCTCTAGATTTAAATCTTCAATAGATTGTGTCCATTTGGAAAGTTGTTCATGGGATCGAGAAGACGACTGAGATTGCTTCTGATCTGCAAGCCCGGCTAACAATTGAGATAGACGCAATTCTAGCATCATACGTTGTTGATAACCTTCTACTCCACCTGCCATAGCTTCTTGTTGCTGATGTGCTTTGGCTGCTTCATATTCTTCTACAGTTCCTTCAAACCATTGATAATGATGATTATGTTCTAACTGTAACAATCGAGTCGCTAATCGCCGCACTAACATCCGATCATGAGAGACCAAAATAATCGTTCCTGAGTATTGTTGTAACGCTGACTCGATCACTTCTTGTGCAGCGATATCTAGATAGTTGGTCGGTTCATCGAGAATCAACACATTTGCGCCGCCAAAATATAATTGTATTAATGCGACCCTACACTGCTCTCCCATACTTAGATGTCCAATCTGCTTATACACTTCTTCGCCACGGAACAAAAAACAACCTAAGATCGTTTGCGCTTCGGTGCGTGTCATCGAAGGCAATACAAGCAGACTATCCAGTAAGGTCATTTCTAACGGCAATCCTTCGAGTTCCTGTGAAAAGTAGCCTATATTCAGTGCTGGATGATGCCATAATTCACCACTGGATGGTTGGAGCTGTCCGAGTAATAGCTTGATCAGTGTGGTTTTACCTGACCCATTTGGCCCTGTAATCGCAATACGATCGCCACGTTGTACATTCATATCAAGATGTTGAATCAAGGCTTTATCTTCATGCTCTGTATTCTGATGTTGTTGTTCTATTTGTTCTGGATCAGCATCATACGCAAAACTTACATCATCTAACCGAATTAAGGTATGCCCTTTAAACTCACTTGCTTCTAGTTCAAAGTTCATTTTGTCAGTATCACGTGGTTTTTGAACGCTCTCTGAATCTAATCTCTCCAGTGCTTTTTCTTTGGCATGATAGCGTGAAATATTTTTGTTCGCTTTATCTCTATAAAAGCTTTTAGTAATTTTCACTTCATTTTGCTTACCAGCTGCCCGATGCGCTTGTTCGAACCATTGCTGATAATTGCGAATCGATTCTTCTAAAGCTTTGCGCTGTTGTTCTTGCTTTTTGTAAAGCGATTCTTGCGCTCGTAATTCACGCTGTTTGTGTTCTCGATAATCGCGATATCCACCTTTATACTTGGTCATTCCTGTCTGTGTCAATTCACATACAGACGTCGCCATCCGATCTACAAATTCACGATCATGTGAGACAAATAACAAAGTACCTGTGTATTGTTGCAATCGCTTTTCCAACCATTCCATAGTCTCTGTATCGAGATGATTGGTAGGTTCATCTAAGATCAGTAATTGCGTCTCACGCGTTAAGACAGATGCTAGACGGACTCTTGTTTTCTGACCTCCGCTTAACTGCGTATAGGGTACATTCCATAACTCAGATATAATCCCTATGGTAGTCAATTGCTTTTCCACTTCA
Organism: Paenibacillus sp. PsM32; assembly: GCF_030433815.1. Classification (NCBI taxonomy): domain Bacteria; kingdom Bacillati; phylum Bacillota; class Bacilli; order Caryophanales; family Paenibacillaceae; genus Paenibacillus; species Paenibacillus sp. PsM32. The sequence continues at coordinate 562,866 of NZ_JARUWY010000001.1, forward strand.
ATTTCCCATAGGAATCCATCATGCTTCTCATAGTGTTCTAACGTACTGCCATACTTTTCCAAAACCGCGTTGTAATGATCACTTTGTTGTTCCACTGAAATACTCTGGAGCTGTTGCTCTAATTCATCTAATTGTTGGCGTAAGTTCCACAATTCTGGCTTACCTTGTCTCGCTATTTCTAATGTTGTCCAGCCTTGATGAATATGCTCCATATCATCTTGCTGTCTCATCCAATCCCACTGTGCCAATGGTAAAAAGCGTTCGATTTTGCCTTCTGTAGATTCAGTATCATTCATTAGCAGTTGAATTAGTGTACTTTTCCCACTTCCATTCTCACCGATCAAGGCGAGACGTTCTCCTGCTTCTATTTGTAGATTCACTTGTTCGAAAATTCGTTGACCGTTCCAGTCTTTTGCTAGATTGCTTACTTTTACGATGGTTGTCATTGAACATCATCCTCTCTGAAATCATAAAAAAACCGCCAGAGCAGATGCTCTCGCGGTGATTAATGCTAACGTCAGATCGTTCATTATCCATATGTAAAATAAGCAAAAGGATATAAGTATACAGTGCTTCTACTTTACGATTGGTCGTGTCTATTTGTCGCCTAAGACATCATTAATCACAAAAGTAAAACCATTTTCTTCATCCTGAACTGTTATGATCACAGTTTCCTATTGCTATCCATGGACATACGTCTCCCGTTTGCATCAGCCGCTTGAGCTGTCTGCCTGCTTCATCATGTGCAGTTCGTAGGGAAATTCGTATGTTTACTTCATTGGACAATAGGACCCTCTCATTTCTTCAGAATGGTCAGCTTGAAAAGCATAACGTATATAATTACCGCTGACAACGACAGTATAACAGAGCTTTCACAAAAAACCAAATCTTATTGTGCTAATCATACTCATTTATATTCGTATACAGGCATTACAAAAAGATAAATACAACAAAAAAAGCCTTTGCTTTCGCAAAGACTTTCTCTTGGTATTTCAGTAAGCGGGTGATGGGAATCGAACCCACGCTATCAGCTTGGAAGGCTGAAGTTCTACCATTGAACTACACCCGCATAAATGGATGGTCGGGATGACACGATTTGAACATGCGACCCCCTGGTCCCAAACCAGGTGCTCTACCAAGCTGAGCTACATCCCGAGGTCACGTTTGGAAAGTCATTAGGCTTTCTTAACGACAAGATATAATATATCATATTCATTTTTATCTTGCAACTTCTTTTATTTATGTATCATTTTGAATAGCTTTACGTATATAAAAAGTATAATATACGCTTTATCAATCAGACAGGAGTGATACAAATGATTATCGTAACGACTGAACATATTCCAGGTTATCGAGTAACTAATGTGCTAGGCTCAACTTTTGGTGTCGTTGTACGTGCACGCGGAATAGGTGGCGATATTATGGCTTCTTTTAAAGGATTAGTCGGTGGTGAAGTCAAGCAGTATACTCAAATGATCGAAGATGGTCGCCGTCAGGCTTTAGATCGAATGGTTGAAAGTGCACATACAATGGGTGGTAATGCAGTAGTAATGATGCGATTTGATAGCGGAGATATCGGTAATAGCATGAGCGAAATTGTTGCTTATGGTACAGTCGTTACCATTGAACCGATCACATGAGTTTTTTTAATATGGGTGCTATCTATTTCGTATTACAAATCGCTGGTTTTCTAGCTTTACTTTTAATAAGCTGGTACTTTTTTGATAAGCGATACAAAGGAAAACAACGATCTTCTCAACAACAAAATGATATTCTCAAGCATTCCTATCCTACCCCTGAGGTCTTTGTCGATCCTGCGGATGGCAAAACATATCGAGTCTACTATCATGAACAGACAGGTACACGTTCGTATGTGGAAGAGTATTCTCAATCTTAAAATGATCTTTACTTAGAACACGATAAACTAAAAGAGCAACCTTCCTTAATGACTGGAAGTTGCTCTTTTGGTTTATTTAGTATGCTTTTTTAGCTAATTCTACTTATTTCCTTTAGAAGAATCGAAGCTCACTTCTGGAGTCGTCAACTTATCGTAGAACTCAACCGAATTATCTTTGTCGTCTGAAGCACGAAGTGCCATCGCAGAACGTGGATGCTCATCCAATGATCCTGTGATCATATAAGGAATGATATAACCCCACTCTTCTTTTTCACGCAAAGCAATCATATGCTTGTCGATCATCTCTAAGACTGGACGCAATGTGTACTTGGTATTTTTTAAATGAGTCACTAGCAATTCAGTCGGACAGTTACCTGCCGCGCGACCCATACCGTATACAGAAGCATCTAATAATTCGACACCATGCTCTGCTGCTACAAGCGTATTCGAGAATGCCATTTGCATATTGTTATGGGTATGTACACCCAGACGTTTGTTAGGCAAGTTAGTTTTGAATTTATCAACCAAGTAAATCATGTCTTTATAATCTAGACTACCATAGCTATCTACGATATAGACAACATCAACAACACTATCGTTGATCAATTCAAAAGCTTCTAGTAGTTCATTTTCCATTACGTTAGACAATGCCATAATATTGATCGTTGTCTCATATCCACGATCATGGAACGTTTGTACCAATTGAAGCGCTTTGTCTACATCTTTGATATAACAAGCTACACGAATCAGGTCTAACATACTTTCTTCACGTGGCAAAATATCTTCTTCCGCAACACGACCGATATCTACAAGCGCAGACAACTTAGTTGTTCCTTTTTGAGGAATAACTGTACGCAAGAAATCGTCATCTAGAAAGCGCCAAGGACCTGCTGCTTCTGCACCTTTAAGTAATTTTGGAGAGTTTTTGTAACCGATCTCCATGTATTCTATACCTGCTTCGTTCAAACTTTTATACAAATCTTGTACAAATTCTACGCTGAAATCCCAGTTATTCACCAGACCTCCATCACGAATCGTACAGTCTACAATTTTGCTTGGATTAAGTTTCATTGTTAATCTCCTTTCAGCCGTTTCATTCTCTCCATGATACTGTAAGCATCCTTTAAAAGTAAAGAATTTTCTAACACGCTTTAAAGCTTCACATGAATAAATTCATGAAATATTCAATCTTTTTTCTCCCAACCTTTCAGTTCTTCAGCATCCACAGACTTGGCACCATACCGAATCTGATTGTACCAGTGTATCAATATCGAGATACGTTGTTCCGAATAGGTTGACGATTCTTTTTGATTTAAATCAATCATTTTGCGTCCAAGTATATTCGGTGTATCGCCCTTATGCTGATCCAGACCACGCTTTATTCCTCGCCGAATTAATCGTTCATAATGATAACGCACACGTTCAGCAGGATCATCCGGCACTTTCTTTTTAAAATTCATTCCTATAGATACAGATGTGGGACGAATCTTTTCGGTTTGATCAATATATCCCGAAGATGGCTCTTGTACAGGTACTACAATATCACTTTCGATCCCTAGAATACGTAATAACCAGCGCCAGAGTGGTGGACCATATTTGCGAAGTAGACGGTATAGAAACAGCCCTACACCTATTACAAAAGCAGCTAGAGCAGCAATCATAATGATCTGAGCGATTCGCTCAATCCACTCCGGATTCAAAATAGAAGGGCTTTGCTCTGGTAAATCCATTGGTGGTAGCAATGGGGGCGGTGTCATCGGTTCAATCATTTGATTAGGCATGGTAGGTTCATTATTTTGGAAAAGAGACAGTATCTTCTGCCATAACCAGCTCAATATCATCGACAATTGTGTACTACCACCAATAATCGCAATCAATCCAATCAGAATCCATGTCCAACGCCGACTCCGACGAATAACCAATTGAAGAGCAGCTAGAGGAAATCCATCTTCCCAGACAGAATAGCTTATCTGACGGGAACCACACCGCATAAGAATCGCAAATAAATGAATCATACCTGCTACATAAATCGAAAAATGAGTAGATGACAGATCACCTTCTGAACCTGTAATCACATAGAAAATCCATGCTACAATCAGCAAAACCAATTGCAATGTTAACGGAAACAGTTGATCCCAATCACCCATTACTAGCATATTACCGCGAAATAATCCAACAATTAACATACATATACTGGCTATCCAGATCGATGATAAGCCCACCTGTTGTACCATTGTCCAAAGTATAATAGATCCTACAACTATCCATACTATAGACCAACTGATGATTTTCCATTTTCCAGAAGAAGGTCTACTGGCGATGCGTAATGTAATTCCCAGACCACCTGCACATAATAGCCACAATGCCCATAGTACAGGCTGATTTGTATGAAATAGATACGCATCTAACAGAACTATAATCGGATAACAGGCAGCGACCTCTGCCAGCATATAGGCAAGCGGTTGCCAGTGACTAGAGATTGAATAGCTTGTTATCGTTGAACGACTTTTGGTTGTCATACGCTCACCTTCTTACGAGGTTGGTGATCTTGCATAGTGTGATAGTGGTTAGATTTCTTCAACTGCTCTATACCAGGCACATGCAAAATGCTCACAGTAGAGCCAGACTGTTCTAATGTCATGATAGCTTGCTTGATCGGTTCCGATACATGTGGAGTAACGATCAAAATATCCATGTTATTACTCTGTCCATGTTGCGGAACAAAAGATTGTAAAAATTCATGAAAAGGCAATCTACTTTTTAATTGTACTTCTGCCATACATTGTAGTAATGCTGATAATTGTTCACTTCCATAAGCAGGTAAAATGCGCGCATCTTGTTCATTTTCTGTTGCAATAATCGCATTATGTCCAAAACCTGCTTTCATCCCTTTACCGATTAGATCTGCTGCGATTGTTGCACAATAACTAAGACCACACTCTGCTACTATCGGCTCGGTGACCACTCTCCACATCTGTTCACTAATTTCAATATTCAGAAGAATCATTACGTCTGGATCAGCGCTATATCCCTGACGATACACTTGTAATTGACCTGTACGTGCTGTCGCTTTCCAGTGAATCTGATTCATTGGATCACCCGAGCCATATTCTCGCACTCCTGTAATCAAAAAAGGATCTTCATTCGTCCAGCGTCTAACTTCTACTTCACCTTGCCAGCTTCGATACGCTTCTGGCATCTCATCTATCGCTGTATACGCAGGATAGACAGTCATTGTAGATTCAATCCGAAGCGGACGATTCGCACGTGCCAATCCAAATACATCCCCTGCACTCATCAAAGCGCTATCCATATGGAAAACACCACGTTGTCGACAAGTAATCTGGTGCCTGCGTGTAATACGTGTAAGCGCAGACAAACTAAATAGACTGGTGTGATTCTGATACAGTGTGCCTTCGCTGATCGCTGTCTCTGCTTGATGACCGAATTGAAAGCCTGCTGGTAAAATAGACTCTAATCGTAGCCAGGGTACAGGAATACGGCGCTTATTTTGAATAATCTCGATCATTTCAATATCTTCGCCAACATGACAGTAAGTTCGGGACAATTTGCGCTCATAATCGATCTGTCGAAGAGATCGTCTGCCTAACACTAGAGCTTGAAGTAAAACAACGACTCCAGCAATCAGAAGTAGCCAGAAAAACTCCATTTACTTCACTCTACTTTCCAGATTGGCTTCAGTAGGAACCTGTTCAGTATCGAGGATAGATTGGATCAATAGATGAGCTTTATGTTTATCATTGTGATGTCGATTTTTAAATACCAACCGATGGGCTAGCACCGGAGATGCCATCGTCTGAATATCATCGGGTAATACATAATCTCTCCCTTGAATAGCTGCATACGCTTGAGCAGCTCGTAGTAAGGCTTGTGTGGCTCGCGGGCTTGCACCTAGAGCAATCTCTTCATGTTCGCGTGTAGCTTCTGCAAGACGAACAATATAGCCTAATAGATCCTCATGAATGGTAACTACCTGGCATAGCTGTCTTGCTTCAATAATTTGTTCACGAGTTACTTGTTCAAACGCAGAACTTGAATTAGAATCTGTAGTTGTTTCTTTACTTGCTTGTGAAGGTAACGATGTTCTACGCAGAATCTCAATTCCTTCTTCTGCGGAAGGATAACCCATCGACATTTTTAACATAAATCGATCCATCTGAGCTTCCGGTAATGGAAAAGTTCCCTGATTATCTACAGGATTTTGCGTAGCGATCACCATAAATGGATTATCTAATTTCATCGTCTCTCCATCTACACTAATCTGCTGTTCTTCCATACATTCCAGCAGACTGGATTGAGTACGTGGTGTTGCACGATTGATCTCATCTGCAAGTACGATATTAGCAAATAAAGGCCCTGCTCGAAATGTGAATTCGCTTTCTTTTTGATTGAAAAAATGGATTCCTGTAAGGTCAGAAGGTAATAAATCCGGTGTGAATTGGATGCGCTGAAAATGACAACTCATCGCTGCTGCTAACGTTTTGGCAAGCATCGTTTTACCCGTACCGGGTACATCTTCCATCAATACATGTCCAGAAGCAAATAAAGCCGTTAGTAGTAATTGAATCTCATGATCTTTACCTACGATAACTTGTCCTACTTGTTGCTGAAGGCGATCAGCTAGTGTCTTAACGGTATATGTATCCATTATTTAGATCTTCCTTTCTGTACCTATCTAGTTTTATCATACAGTGATTTGGATGAAATGCAAAAAAGGAGAAGCATAATATAGAGCTTCTCCTTTTTTATATATTCAATTGTTCGTAATGTATAAGCTTACTTGTGTTGAAGACGAGAGCGACGTAGACTCATAACAGCAAGGCGTCTTTTCAGATCACGTTCCCATTTCTCATCATTGATTTTTTTGGCTACAGCGAGCAGGTCTAGACCCATATCAATCTGACTTTGCACCATGGTCATTGGATCATCTTCTTCCATATTCACGCAATTCTCGAACATGGTTGCTTCATCTTCCATCACATAATCCTGAAAATCAATCTCAGGTGTGCCATCGCCATGCGCATACTCAGCCAAAATCTCATACTCACTTTCTACTTTGTAGTGAACTTCAACCCGTTCACATACAGGACATACGAGTAGGGGAACATTATGAACCTGGGTTCGAAAATGTTTTAAAGTCCCTTTCGTACCTATCATACTGCCGCCACAGCAAAAGCTCATGTTGCTCACCCTCCATACATTATTCTATGATTTTCAACCTTACCCCAATATCATCAAAATAATTGATTGTGAATGATTATTAACCAGCTTGTGTCCATTCTACACTTTTTTGGGAGAAGACAAAACCCCCCCATTCGTAGAATATACGAATGAAGGGGCAAAATAGATTACTTTTTCTTATATTAAGAAGTAACTAATGTTTTTTGTCCTGGTTTCCAGTTCATTGGGCACAATCCACCAGATTGTAGAGCTTGCAATACGCGAAGAGTTTCTTCTACGCTACGACCTACATCGTTGTGGTTAACTACTTCATATTTCAATTCGCCTTCTGGATCGATGATGAATAGACCGCGAAGAGCTACGCCTTCTTCTTCGATCAATACGCCATAATCAGAAGCAACTTTTTTCGTAATATCGGAAGCCAATGGGAAGTTCAATTGACCTAGACCATTGTTTTCTGGAGCAGTGTTAATCCAAGCTTTGTGACTGTGAATAGAGTCAGTACTTACACCAACAATTTCAGTATCCAATGCTTTGAATTCTTCAGCTGCATCACTAAGTGCAGTAATTTCTGTAGGGCATACAAAAGTGAAATCTAGTGGATAGAAGAAAAATACCAACCATTTACCTTTGTAATCGGACAATTGAACGCGTCCAAAATCTTTACCATCACCAGAAACGGTCTCCATGTTAAAATCTGGTGCTTGTTTACCTACCAAACGATCTGCCATAATCCAGTATTCCTCCTTTTATATAAGAAAAGTCAATAAACACTTTTCTTTCCTATCTGTATGATAACTCTAAACGCTATGACAAGAATGTTATCATCGACCCAAATCAAAGTCAAGATTAGAAGAGATACTTTATTATAATAATTCTAAATAAGGATTTTTCAGTACAATTTAATGTCTGCTGGCTCTAGCAAAGAGAGCTAATGTCACATTTTGATCACATATACAAACGATAAACGATCTCCAAAATGTAAAATGAATTGATTATGCTTTTTGCATCGCTGCTACGATCAAATCACCCATTTGTGAAGTCGATAATGCCTGACTCTTATCTACAGCAATATCAGCTGTACGGTGACCTTCATCTAATACTTTAGCAACAGCGGCTTCAATCGCATCGGCTGCGTCTGCATAATTGAATGTCAGACGGAACATTAACGCTACCGACAAAATAGTTGCTATTGGATTCGCCAATCCTTGTCCTGCAATATCAGGAGCTGAACCGTGTACTGGCTCATACAATCCGAAGCTTCCTGCATCGGTACTGTCTCCCATAGAAGCAGATGCTAACATTCCGATCGATCCTGTTAACATCGCTGCTTCATCACTCAAAATATCACCAAACATATTTTCAGTAACGATCACATCAAAGCTAGATGGACGACGAAGCAATTGCATCGCACAGTTATCCACCAATACATGCTCTAGTTCTACATCTGGATAATCAGGAGCGATCCGATTTACCGTTTCACGCCATAGACGAGACGTTTCCAGTACATTCGCTTTATCTACAGAAGCTAATTTTTTACGACGCTTTTGAGCAATTTCAAAAGCTTGACGAGTGATGCGCTCGATCTCAGTCACATTGTATACACAAGTGTCTACCGCTTCTTCTCCATGTTCACCTTGTCTTCTTAATTTCTCACCGAAATAAATACCGCCTGTTAATTCACGTACTACCATTAAGTCTGTACCTTCTAATACTTCTGGTTTCAGTGTAGATGCTTCTTTCAAACAATCAAATACAACCGCTGGACGCAAGTTAGAAAATAGCCCTAATGCTTTGCGAATCCCAAGTAGACCTGTTTCTGGACGTAATTCTTTAGAGTTGTTATCCCATTTCGGGCCACCTACAGCTCCAAGTAATACAGCATCTGCGCTTTTACAGACATCTAACGTTTCTTGAGGAAGCGGGGTTCCTTTTTCGTCTATAGCAATTCCGCCAAATAGCGCATGTTCCGTTTCAAAAGAATAACCGTATAATTCTTCTGCTTTTTTCAATACTTTTTCAGCTTCTGCTACAACTTCTGGTCCGATACCGTCACCGGCAATTACTGCAATTTTTTTTACGTCTGTCATATTAGAAGTCTCCTTTTATGTTAAGTTCGTTCGTTTCACCTATACACAGTTTTATCATACATGTCAGGTCTTAGCCAAGATATACAAACTATGACCTTCATAGGCAAATCCTATAAGCTTCTTTTCATAGATAAGATTGAGCAATTATAATTGTACTTTGTATAGATAGAAATGGTTTTTTATTTAAAATAATATGTTATTTATAAGCTATGATTTTCCTCGTTCCCACTTCCGTATTCTTATATGTTATAGCAACATAGGAGTTTGTACCAAATTATGGATAAAGAAATTTGCTGTTCACAGGTACAAGGTCTAAAATAGTTACGGAGTGCTGTTCAACACGACATTCAATATTTTAAAAACAGAGGAGTGCATATTATGGATTATTCATATCTTGGTAAGTCAGGGTTAAAGGTCAGCCGTATTTGTCTGGGCACCATGAATTTTGGACCTGTTACAGATGAGAAAGAATCATTCCGAATTATGGACGCTGCTCTTGATGCAGGCATCAACTTTTTTGATACTGCGAATGTATACGGATTTAAAGTAGGTGTTGGAACAACTGAAGAGATTATCGGACGTTGGTTCAAACAAGGTGGTAACCGTCGTGAAAAAGTAGTGCTCGCAACCAAAGTATATGGAACGATGCATAAAGATTTGGATGGCCCAAATAGCGATGGTGGATTATCTGCTTACAAAATTCGTCGTCACCTTGAAGGTTCTCTCAAACGCTTACAAACAGATCATGTGGAATTGTATCAAATGCATCATATCGATACGAATGTAAGTTGGGATGAATTATGGGGTGCATTTGAAGTCGCTGTTCAACAAGGTAAAATCGGTTATGTCGGTTCAAGTAACTTTGCTGCATGGCATATCGCTATCGCTCAAAAAGCGGCTGAAAACCGTAATTTCTTAGGTTTAATTTCAGAACAGCACAAATATAGCTTATTGTGTCGTCAACCTGAATTGGAAGTTCTTCCGGCTGCTCATGCGCTTGGATTGGGTGTTATTCCGTGGAGTCCGCTTGATGGTGGATTGCTTGGACGTAATGCACTCAAAAAAATCGAAGGTTCACGCAGTGGTGGCGATGCCAATCGAGTAGATCAACATAAAGAACAGCTAGAACAATATGCTGAATTGTGTAATGAACTCGGTGAACCTCAAGATGTGGTTGCTCTGGCATGGGTACTTGCTAATCCAGCTGTTACTGCTCCAATTATTGGACCACGTACAGCAGAACAATTTGAAAGCTCTTTACGTATTATCGATGTGAAGCTAGATGAAGCTACAATGACTCGTCTAGATGAAATATTCCCAGGTCCAGGTGGAGCCGCTCCTAAAGCTTACGCTTGGTAAACGATACGCTATCTTCTATAAGTATTTTATTTTTTATACATGAATAACCATTAGAAAAAGCTCTTCTACTTGTCTGCAAAGACAAAAGAAGAGCTTTTTTATTGTTGCTAGCTACTTGCTAGATTGTGGCTAATTATTTGCTGTAGTATTGCTAGTTTATTGCTATCTAGTCATTTGCTAGTATCACTTTACTATTTTTTAACGCTCATATAATTAAAGAGTTTCTACCAGAATACCTAACGGTGTAGAAGAAGCACCTGCAATCATCAAAGCAAACGTATATTTACTATTTCCCGGTGGCGCATTAAGTGTATAGACAGGACATGCTTGTGTGTTGGTACCCATTAATGGAACACCATACGTCTGTCCATCTTTGCGAACAGCTCCACCATAACTACCACCACGTGGATTCAGTGAAATTTTGATTGTACGTGTCTGTGAAGATGGGTTATTAACCGGAACAGTAACATTGTAGACGGCTCCAAATTGAGCACGATTATCTAGAGAACTTGGTAGTTCACTATTGGCTGCTGTAAATAATTGATCGGCTGGTAATGAGCCATCTTTTTTCATTTTTGCAGCTGTTGGATAAATGACACGAGCTGATCCTACCGTATAGACAGGAGTGCTTGCATTGGTCTCAGAAAAATTCCAACTACCACGTGGATGAGCCTGTGGTGCAGGTGGCAACGGCGCTGATTTGATCAAAGTAAGATCATATGCAGTATCACGCGAAGCAACAGTACGCACTTCATAACTGATCTGTCCGCTATCTGTACTTTCTACTGTAAAGTCATACATAAATCCAAGCAATTTACCCGGCGGTACAATAAAGCTCTCGATCAAGCCAGATTGTAACTGTTTGATCAATGGATTCTCAGCGGTACGTTGATCAGCTGTTCCTCCTAATGTAGCTCTGGAAATACAAGTACCAATATCGTTAATCCAGTTCACATCATCTCCACCGACCCGGTATTCACGAGTAACCGATGTAATGCGAAGAGCACCATGATTAGCTTTATTTTCAAGTGTAATTCCGACTTTCACCGGATCTTTAAGCACGTTATAATGCCATGCAAAAATGCGGTGTTGTACCGTTTTGTTATTAGTCTGCACTACATCATGCCATAATGTACCATGACGTACAGGAAAATTCGCTTCATTCAACGTTTCTGGATTATCACTTACCATTAAGCGCCGGGTACCGCCTTTGGTAGCTAAAGCGATATCGTACTGAACAATTCCGGTAGTGTCTACTACTTCGATAGGTAAGTCTTTACCTTGACAGGTCATACTGTATTCCTCCTCTAATTTGATATTATTTTGATCTAGACGACAGACTACACTTCTACTTCTACTTCTACTTCTACTTCTACTTCTACTAAATAAAATAAATAACCACACTGTCATTTACAACAGTGTGGTTAAAAGGTCTTACATTATATAAAGTAAAAAATCACGAGGTATTTACAACCTACATTATTATTTTTTTGAAAAACTTTTTAGATCATCGAAATATTGTCACGTCTACCGTACGTTTTACGCTTTTCAACCAGACGATTCAGTGAGTCTACATACGCACGAGCACTCGCTTCTAGAATATCTGTACTTACTCCGCGACCTTGCGCTGTAATACCATCTTGCGTTAGAGCAACATGTACTTCACCCAGTGCATCTTTACCCTGCGTTACCCCTTTAATCGAGTAATCCGCTAGTTTTACTTCTTCTTGTGAAGCTTTGTCGATTGCATTGTAGATAGAGTCCACAGAACCGTTACCGCTAGATTCTTCTTCACGTACTTCTCCATCCGCAGTCGATAAACGAATCTTCGCTGTAGGTGCTCCTTCACTATCAAAGGAAACAAATAACGAATCCAATTGGAACAACTCGGGTGCATCCGCAAGACGCTCTTCTAACAAAGCAAACAAATCATCATCCGAAATTTCTTTTTTCTTATCAGCCAAAATTTTAAATTTAGCAAAAGCTTCATTCAATGCTTCTTCTGTCAGGTCATACCCTAATTCGATCAAATGCTCACGGAACGCATGACGACCCGAGTGTTTACCCATGACAAGTTTGGTTGCTTTGAACCCGATCGTTTCTGGACTCATGATTTCATAAGTCGTTTTCTCTTTCAACATACCATCTTGGTGAATACCGGATTCATGGGCAAATGCATTAGCTCCAACAATCGCTTTGTTACCCGGGACGACCATACCTGTCAATTTGCTGACCAGACGGCTAGTACGAGCAATTTCAGAAAGAGTCAGACTGGTTTTGGCACCAAAGAAATCTTGACGCGTTTCCAATGCCATCGCTACTTCTTCCAACGCTGTATTGCCTGCACGTTCCCCGATACCATTAATTGTACCTTCAATCTGATCTGCACCGTTCAAAATTGCAGCCAGTGCATTCGCTGTTGCCATACCTAGATCATCATGACAGTGAGCGCTCAATTGTACTTTTTCAATATTAGGTACATTTTCTTTTAAGTGTTTGAAAATGTTACCGTACTCATAAGGTGTCAAAAAGCCGACTGTATCTGGAATATTTACCACATAAGCGCCTTCTTCAACAGCCATAGTAACCATTTCTACCATAAAGTCGTATTCAGTACGCCCTGCATCTTCTAATGAAAATTCAACTTTGTCAAAATACTGACGTGCATAACGAATCGCTGAACGTGCTGTATCTTTTACCTGTTCTTTTTCCATCCGAAGCTTATGTTGACGGTGAATCGGTGAAGTCGCCAAGAACAGATGTAGGCACGGATCTTGCGCACCTTTCAGTGCCTCGCGTACCGCATCGATATCTTGTTCTCTAGCTCGCGCTAGACCGATAATACTTGCATTTTTGACTGCGCGTGCTACAGCGTTAACCGCTGCCAAATCTCCAGGTGATGCTGCCGGGAATCCAGCTTCTATCCGATCGACACCCAATTTTTCGAGTTGATAAGCAATCTCTACTTTCTCGCGAGTATTCAAGTTCACTCCCGGCGATTGTTCTCCATCTCTCAATGTGGTATCAAAAATATAAATTTTGCGCATCATCGCACCTCCTTGTTTTTTTGAAAAAAATACCGATATGCAGTAAGGCTGATATATTCCTATTCCTTACTACATACCGGTCTTAACGATACTTGGGTTCACTTCATCATGCTTGTACTGTCCAGAGATAGCGGAAAATTTAATATCCAACTATCTTTGCTTATTTCATTTAGACAACATAGATAAGTTTAATCTTTTATTTTTTGATCCAGTGCATCATACCGCGAAGTTCTTTACCTACTACTTCTAGTTGGTGCTCGGATTCGTTACGACGAGTCGCTGTCAAGAATGCACGACCGGATTGGTTCTCAAGCATAAAGTCACGTGCAAATTTACCTTGTTGGATATCAGACAATACTTCTTTCATTGCTTTTTTCGTATCTTCAGTAACGATACGAGGACCTGTTACATAGTCACCATATTCTGCTGTGTTACTGATTGAATCACGCATTGTAGACAAGCCACCTTCATACATCAAGTCAACGATCAATTTCAATTCGTGTAGACACTCGAAGTATGCCATTTCTGGAGCATAACCAGCTTCTGTCAATGTTTCAAATCCAGCTTTAACTAGCGCACTTACACCACCACATAGTACTGCTTGCTCACCGAACAAATCAGTTTCTGTTTCTTCACGGAATGATGTTTCGATAACACCTGCACGTGTACAACCGATACCTTTAGCATAAGCTAGACCGATTTCTTTTGCAGAACCTGTAGCATCTTGATGAATCGCGATTAGGCCTGGTACACCGAATCCTTCTTCATATGTACGACGTACCATGTGTCCTGGAGATTTAGGAGCGATAAGCAACACATCGTTACCTTCTGGAGCTATGATTTGTCCAAAGTGAACATTGAATCCATGAGCGAATAGTAATGCAGCATCAGGTTTCAGGTTAGCTTCGATATCACTTTTGTATACACTTGCTTGTGTTTCATCAGGCATCAAAATTTGTACAAGGTCTGCACGTTTAGTTGCTTCTGCTACAGATAGTACTTCAAAACCATCATTTTTTGCTTTGTCAAAAGATTTACCTTCACGAAGTCCGATTACTACAGACAATCCGCTATCACGCAAGTTTTGTGCATGAGCATGACCTTGACTTCCGTAACCGATAATTGCGATTGTTTTACCTTTCAATACGTTCAATTCTGCATCATTTTCATAGTAAGTTGTTATAGCCATTTCTTATTCCTCCTCTAATGTATGAAGCTTGTTCTCGGTATACACCGGTAGTCATAATACTCAACCCTCTGACAAGAGCGGGTATTTCAAAAGATAACATGATATAGAAGAAACTCATTTCATCTGTAAACTACACCTGAATATACACTAGGAAGTTATACAGTTATCTTTTCAAATTACCCGCTCTTGCCTGATCAATAATCTTTTATACGTTACCGCGTATCATCGCTGTCGCGCCTGTGCGGGAAAGTTCACGTATACCATAAGGCTTCAACAATTCAAGCATAGCATCAATTTTATGAGTATCTCCTACCACTTGAACCATAAGACTGTTAGGGCCAATATCTACAACTGCTGCGCGGAACGTTTCTACAACTCCCATAATTTCTGGACGTTCAGCTGGCTCTGATTTTACTTTGATCAATGCTAATTCACGTGTAACCATTGGCTTGGAGCTTAGATCGATAACTTTGATAACATCAATGATTTTATATAGCTGTTTTTCGATCTGTTCTAACGTTTTTTCGCCGCCTGTAGTCACAATAACCATGCGCGATAATCCTACTTCTTCCGATTGACCTACTGTAATACTTTCGATATTGAATCCCCGACGGCCAAAGAGTCCTGAGACTCTTTGAAGAACGCCGGGCTGATCATTCACTAAAACAGCGATTGTATGCTTTGTAATATTCATTCTTCATCCCCCATTAACATTTGATCAATGGTAGATCCCTGAGTAACCATTGGATACACGTTCTCATGTTTGTTAACAACAAACTCGACAACGACCGGGCCTGGTGTATCCATCGCTTCTTTCCAAGCAGCTTGTGCTTCTTCTTTATTAGTAGCACGTAGACCTTTAACACCATATGCTTCTGCTAATTTTACAAAATCAGGGCTGCCTGCAAGATCAATATGACTGTACCGATTATCATAGATCAATTCTTGCCACTGACGAACCATACCCAATACCTGATTATTCAAAATAACAATTTTGACTGGAATATTATTGATCGCGCAGATCGCTAATTCTTGCGAACACATCTGCATCCCACCATCACCATTGATCGAAATAACCAAACGTTCTGGATTCGCCATCTGTGCTCCAATAGCTGAAGGGAAACCAAAGCCCATCGTTCCTAGTCCACCTGAAGTCACCCATGAACGAGGTTGGTTAAAGCGATAATATTGTGCAGACCACATTTGATGTTGACCTACATCTGTTGTTACGATCGCTTCTCCGTTGGTTGTATCATTAAGCATTTCTACCACCCATTGTGGTTTCAATACTTCATCTGAATCATCATAGCGGAAAGGCTTTTCTTGTTTCCAACCTGCTACTTTAGCCCGCCATTCATCTGCTTTTGTCGCATAAGGTACATTGACATTTAACATTTCCAATACCGTTTTCACATCGCCTACGATAGGAATATCAACTGCTACATTTTTACCGATTTCAGCAGGATCAATATCGATATGAACAATTTTGGCATGTGGTGCGAAGCCATCTAGCTTACCTGTTACCCGATCATCGAATCGTGCTCCGATATTGATAAGTAGATCTGATTGTTGAATCGCATTATTAGCTGTATATGTTCCATGCATCCCCGGCATACCAATCCATAGATCGTTACCACTCGGGAAACCACCAAGCCCTAGCAAAGTTGTTGTAATCGGAATACCTGTAGAAGTAACGAACTTGAATAGTTCTTCATGACCTCCAGAGTATACAACTCCACCACCTGCAAGAATCAATGGACGCTCTGCTTCAGCGATTGCCTGGTGCAATTTATCTAATTGTAATCTGTTAGGTGTGACTGTTGGATTGTAACCACGCATCGCTACAGGTTCTGTATGTGGTTTGAATAATGCTTTTGCTGCTGATACGTCTTTAGGAATATCGATCAATACCGGACCTTTACGACCCGTATTGGCAATATGGAATGCTTCATGAATCACTCTTGGCAAGTCCTCTACATCACGTACTAGATAACTGTGCTTGGTGATTGGCATTGTGATACCGGTAATATCTGCTTCTTGGAAAGCATCTGTTCCGATCAATGTTGTTGCTACGTTACCAGTGATCACAACCAGAGGTGTTGAATCCATATAAGCTGTTGCAATTCCTGTTACCAGATTGGTTGCTCCTGGTCCGGAAGTAGCGATACATACGCCAACTTTACCACTAGCACGAGCATAACCGTCTGCTGCATGAATAGCACCTTGTTCATGACGTGTTAGCAAATGTTTGAAATCTTCAAATCCATGCATTGCATCATAAATATATAATACTGCTCCACCCGGATAGCCAAAGACACAATCTACACCTTCCAGTAGTAAGCTACGAAGTAACATTTCCGAACCTGTAATCACTTCCGGTTTCATCCATTTCTCACGCAATTCATCTGTTGATTGTACATTAGGTATATTCGTACTCATAAGTCATCCTCCTCCCAAAAATTCACATCAATCTTACATTGGCAAATGAACAATATCCCTTGATCCAGCTTAGGATGTACAGTACAGATTTTCTGTTATAACTGGAAGAAAGACATCAAAAAAGCCTTTCGCCGCCTCAAACAGAAAAATCTGTTATTGAGGGACGAAAGGCTAAGCTTCCGTGGTACCACCCATATTTGCGCACAGCTTCACAGCATAAGTACGCCTCATAAAGTAAAGTAGATTAAGACTTTACTTGTTGTCTGTAACGTAGACCTTACGATTTTCCCTAATAATCATATTTGGAGTCAGATATAAATCTATAAGATCCACATCTACTTAAACATGCCTTTCAGGAAAACAGCTCCGAGGTGAGCTCGTATATAAGGGATTCTGATGAAGCTTACACCAAATGCTTCACTCTCTGGACAAAAGAGCCCTTAAAACTTCGTCCTCTTCATTGCCGATACATAGTATTCAATGATTACTGCCGCTTACGCTTGTCAGCGACTCAAATGATTTAGGAATATTATATGATTCATTTTCGATAGAGTCAATACTTCTTTTTTGTCATTCTTTACAATCCCATTTTAATACATCATTTGTTACATACTTAAAAAAAGTAATCAAACCAAGCTTTATCAGTAATCTATATAATAATTTATACCAAGTAATTCAGTATGTATTTTGTTCTTTATGCACAAC
This sequence comes from Paenibacillus sp. PsM32, assembly GCF_030433815.1. Lineage (NCBI taxonomy): Bacteria > Bacillati > Bacillota > Bacilli > Caryophanales > Paenibacillaceae > Paenibacillus > Paenibacillus sp. PsM32. The sequence continues at coordinate 580,794 of NZ_JARUWY010000001.1, forward strand.
TTCTATAAATAGTATAAAAGAAATCTTTGTCTAACAAGCACTAAAAGTTGGAAAAAATGCTGACTCACTTGCTTCATGTATCTAAATAAGTAATTGGTTAATTTTATTTTTTTATTCATAGAGCCACTCTATAAAATTTAAAATAATGATCTCTTTTTAGGTCAAAATTGATTTTATTTAATAGCTTGCAGATATAAAAAAAGTCGAAGTTCAGAAAAATCCAAACTTCGACTTTATTCAATCATTTACCTGTATTACTTTTTATATCGACTTAACGTTTACTTGGATCATAAGGTTGTCCCAGTGCAGAAGGTGCGCTTGAACGTCCTACTGCTGCAACCAATACAATAATCGTTAATACGTATGGCAACATATAAATCACTTCTTGCGGAATACTTTGTGTCCATGCAAAAAGCTGTACATAGTTACGCACTGCTTGAGCAAGACCGAAGAATACAGCCGCTCCGAATGCTCCCCATGGATTCCATTTACCAAAAATCATAGCTGCAATCGCAATATAACCTTGCCCTGAAATCGTATTATGCGAAAATGTTCCTGTAGTTGTCAGTGTAATTGTTGCTCCACCGATACCAGCAAGTGCTCCACTTAGCATAACTCCGATATAACGTAACCGATTGACTTTGATCCCTACTGTATCTGCTGCACTTGGATGTTCCCCAACAGAACGTAGACGAAGACCAAACGGTGTTTTGTACAATACATAATACGTAACAATAACAGCTATTACTGCTAAATACGTTGTAGGATACGCATGGAAAAAGACATCACCGATCAATGGAATAGTAGATAGATAAGGAATATTTACTTTATCAAACCCAGAGATCAAACCTGTTTCACCTGCACCATCAAATAACAATTTAACCATGTACAATGTACTACCAGCAGCCAAGAAGTTAATTACAATACCGCTGATAACCTGATCCGCTTTGAACGTAATCGAAGCTACAGCATGAATCAATGAAACCAATACTCCAAATACGATTGCTGCCAATACACCGATACAAGCTGCGCCAAAGCCGCTTAATCCTGCATCTTGAGCATAAAATCCTGCTACGCCTGCTGCAAACGCACCAAAAATCATCAAACCTTCTAGCCCTAGATTAGTAACCCCAGATTTCTCTGAGAAAATACCGCCTAAAGATGTAAAGATAAGTGCTGTAGCAAAGACTAGCGTCGTATTAATCAGCTGTCCAATAATAGTCAACACGTCCATTACAACACCTTCTCTTTCTTACGTTTAGCATAAAAAGGTTTTAAGACCCAACGTACAATGCCTTGCGCTGCAATAAAGAATATAATCGCTCCGATAACAATCCGTACAATCTCCGGTGGAACATCAGCACTAAAGCTCATCCCTGCTGAACCATACGTTAATGTACCGAATAGAATCGAACCTAAAATAATACCGAATGGATTATTTAGACCAATCAAAGCTACGGCAATTCCATCAAATCCAGTTCCTGGTGAACTTGCCATAACCGATTGATATTGGAATACACCAAGTACTTCAAAAGATCCTGCTAGACCTGCAAACATACCACTGATAAACATCGCTTTGACAATGTTGCGATTCACGTTCATCCCTGCATATTTGGAAGCATCCTGGTTAAAGCCTACAGCACGAAGCTCGTACCCTTGTTTTGTTTTCCACATAAATACATAGAAGAACACAGCCGCAGCCAGAGCAATAGCTGTCCCCCAGTGCACACGAGCATTACCCATCATTTCAGATAACCACATGATAGCAATAGATGCACTTGGTTGAATATCTTCAGAACGGTTTTGACCTTGCAACAACATAAAGTGATTAATCACAAAGTTAGCTAGATACAGACCGATCCAGTTCAACATAATACAGGAGATAACTTCATTAACACCACGAACTGCTTTGAGGAAACCAGCGATAGCCGCCCACAATCCTCCAAAGACAGCTCCTGCAATAATCGCAAGCGGTGCATGGATATAAGCTGGTAGACCATGAAGGTTCACAGCAACCACTGTAGCAGCTGTCATTCCAATTAGAAATTGTCCTTCGCCACCGATATTAAATAGTCCAGCACGTGCTGCAAAAGCAAACGCCATACCTGTCATAATCAAAGGTGTCATTTCACGAATAGCTTCACCGAAATCATAAGGATCACCATATACACGTGTGAGCAATGCAGAATAAGCATCTATCGGATTGTATCCGCCGATCAGCATAACAATCGCACCTAAAATCAGACCCATAATAATTGCGACAATTGGCAACACAAACGAATCTTTGGTAATCGCTTTGAGAATATTATTCATGTGCTGCACCTCTCTTCGCGGTGCTTCCTGCCATCATCAAGCCTAATTCCTGATCATTGGTTTTGTCTGGTAGCACTTCGCCTACAATTTGTCCTTCATAAATAACAGCGATGCGATCAGATACGTTAATAATTTCATCCAGTTCAAATGAAATCAACAATACCGCTTTACCTTGATCACGCTGTGCAATCAATTGTTGTTGTACAAATTCTATCGCACCAACATCCAGACCACGTGTAGGTTGAGCAGCAATCATTAATGTAGGATTTTTATCAATCTCACGCGCAATAATCGCTTTCTGCTGATTACCACCGGACAGTGAACGGGCATGTGTAGCAATACTTGGTGTACGTACATCAAAGCGTTCGACAAGGCGTGTAGCATGCTTATCAATCGCATCAAAGTTCAAAAATCCACCTTTATTGAATGGAGCTTTATAATACGTTTCTAGAACCATATTTTCACTTACTGAAAAATCGAGTACCAGACCATGTTTGTGACGGTCTTCTGGAATATGAGAGACACCGGATTCTGTAATCTTACGTGGGGACAAATTAGTGATGTCTTTACCAAGTAATTTGACAGTACCTCCATCTACATGACGTAGACCAGTTAGTGCTTCAATCAATTCACTTTGACCATTACCATCAACACCGGCAATACCCAAAATTTCGCCTGCTCGAACTTCTAAATTCAATCCTTGCAAAATAGCTGCGCCTTCTTTGTTGTTAGAAATGATATTTTCCATTTGCAATACAACATCGCCTGGTTCAGCTGGCTTTTTGTCTACTTTGAAAGTAACATTACGACCGACCATTTTTTCAGCCAGTTCTTGTGGTGTCGTTTCTGACTTTTTGACGGTATCGACTACTTTACCACGACGAATAATAGTTACATTGTCGGCAATTTGCATAATTTCTTTCAACTTATGTGTAATCAAAATAATCGATTTTCCTTCAGCCACAAGACGCTTCATAATTTCCATCAATTCCGAAATTTCTTGCGGAGTCAATACTGCTGTTGGTTCATCAAAAATCAAAATTTCCGCTCCACGATATAATGTTTTCAGTATTTCTACCCGTTGCTGCATACCTACTGAAATATCATGAATTTTGGCATTTGGATTGACTTGCAGACCATATTGCTCTGAAAGCTGACGAATCTCTTCAGTCGCTTTTTTATAATTGATTCGGGTTCCTTTTTTCGGTTCTGAACCCAGAATGATATTCTCAGTAACTGTAAATGGCTGAACGAGTTTGAAGTGCTGATGCACCATACCAATCCCGAGCTCGATCGCTCTGTTAGGACTGTCAATGATCACAGGTTCTCCATTAACTTCGATACTACCTTCTTCAGGCTGATAAAGACCAAATACAATATTCATCAATGTTGATTTACCTGCACCATTTTCACCTAAAAGAGCATGAATTTCTCCCTTGTGCAGCTTAAAGCTAATAGAATCATTGGCAATAATACCAGGAAAGACTTTTGTAATTTGTTTCAACTCTACCACAGGGGTTGCTGCACCCATGAGATCACCCTTATAAGCGTATTGATTGGTACAGACAGCAAGACTGTCTATAACCGAAAGCTAAAATTATGAGATTTTCCGAAACGACAACTGATATTTACATCGAACCATCAGGTTATAAACGTGACAACAAGGCTAGTGTCTATGAACCAGCCTTGTTGTTGTTTTTATTTGAAAAGCATATTAATGATCAAGTAATTACTCGCTAGGAACTTTCAATTCGCCGCTAACAATTTTAGCTTTGTAATCATCAACGAGTTTGATTACATCAGCAGGAACGTTTTTGGAAGAAGTATCTGCTAAGCCTACGCCATCCTCTTTAAGTCCCAATACTTCTGTACCACCAGCAAATGTACCATCTACGACTTCTTTAGAAACTTTTTCTACAGCAACGTCTACACGTTTAACCATAGAAGTCAAAGTCACTTTATCACCGAATTCTAGTGATTGGTCTTTATCTACACCGATAACCCATGCCGTTTGACCAGAGTTAGAACGGGAAGCTGCTTCGTTAAATACGCCTGTACCTGTACCACCAGCAGCATGGAAAATGATATCCGCGCCATCGTTGTACATTGTAGCTGCTGCTGCTTTACCTAGATCAGGTTTATCGAATGCACCTGTATAGTTAACAAGCAATTCAGCATCAGGGTTTACTGCTTTGATACCTGCTTTAAAACCAACTTCGAATTTTTTGATCAATGGGCTATCTACACCACCGACAAATCCGATTTTGTTGGATTTTGTCATTTTACCTGCTACTACACCTACTAAGAAGGAACCTTCATTTTCAGAGAAAGTTACAGATTTAACGTTAGGAGCATCGACTACACTATCAATGATAGCTAATTTTGCATTTGGATTTTGTTTAGCAACAGTAGCAATACCGTCTGCTAAGCTAAAACCAATACCCCAAGTTAAGCTGTAATCACCTTTTACAAATTGATTCAAGTTAGGAATATAATCCTGATCGGATTTACTTTGCAGATATTTAACTTCTGCTCCGCTTTCCTTTTGTACTTTTTCAAGAGCTTCCCAAGCAGATTGGTTAAATGATTTATCATTTACGCCACCTACGTCAGTTACCATACCAATTTTAACATCGCTTTTTGCTGCTCCGCCTGTAGCATCGCCACTCCCTGCGTTGTCAGTACCGTTGCTTTTGTTCCCACAAGCTGCTAATACCAATGAAAATGCTAGCAACATAATGAGTGAAAGTTTGTACGCCTTCTTCATGAATCTTTTTCCCCCTTAGAAGTATAAGCTATGATCTGCTGCCTCTCTGTCTGGATACGAACAATTTTTACCCTTATCGAGCTCAATATTCGTTATAGGTGCAGATTTAACAGTCGATGAACAAATTATACAATCAAGTGGTAAGAAAATCTACTATTTAAATTACTATTGGTCAATTAATTTACGATTTTATTTTCTGTAAGCGCTTTATTATGTAAGAAAATACTATTTTATGTTAAACCCATGTAATATTACCGTTCATACTCTTTACACATTTTACGTTTTAATGCGTTAAATCGCGATTTTCATGTTATGTTTTATTACTATGTATTTTTTGCTACTAATTTGCGTATAAAAAGAGCCCCCGGATCATCCGACGGCTCTTTATGCAACTCATAAGAATAAATCTTATGCGTTAATTTTTTCTTTAGCTACATTAGCCAATGAGTTAAACGCGTTAACATCATTTACAGCCAATTCAGCTAGCATTTTACGGTTAATATCAACGCCAGCCAATTTAAGACCGTGCATCAATTTGTTGTAAGACAATCCGTTAATGCGTGCTGCTGCGTTAATACGAACGATCCACAATCTGCGGAAGTTACGTTTTGTTTGACGACGGTCACGGTAAGCATACACCAAAGATTTGTTAACTTGCTCTTTTGCAGTTTTAAAAATACGGTGTTTCGAACCGAAGTAACCTTTTGCTAATTTAAGAATTTTCTTATGTCTGCGACGTGTGACGAATCCGCCCTTCACTCTTGCCATATCAGTAAACCTCCCAGTAAATTAAAATTATTTAAGATTAGATAATTGTTGTTTCAAACGTTTTACATCACCGCTAGACATCAACGGGTTTGTTCCCAAAACGCGTTTTTGACGTTTGGATTTGTGAGAAAGCAAGTGGTTTTTGAACGCTTTATAGCGTTTTACTTTACCTGTTCCTGTAATTTTGAAGCGTCCTTTTAAACTACTATGAGTTTTCATTTTCGGCATTTTAATATCCCCCTTTTAATTTTTCGGCGCCAAGATCATGATCATGCTGCGGCCTTCCAATTTTGGTTGGCGCTCTATTGTACAAAGTTCTTCAACTTCAACTTTTACACGATCCAATATTTTTTGACCAATACTTGCATGTGTAATTTCGCGACCGCGGAAGCGGACCGAGCATTTCACTTTGTCGCCATCTTTTAAAAATTTAACAACATTGCGGAGTTTAGTTTGATAATCATGCTCCTCAATGTTAGCACGGAACCATACTTCTTTAAGATCAACGATCTTTTGGTTTTTGCGTGCTTCTTTCTCTTTCTTCTGTTGCTCGTAGCGGAATTTACCATAGTCCATAATGCGACATACAGGTGGTTTCGCTTGTGGAGCTACATTTACAAGATCCATGTTCAAATCGATTGCCATCTGCAATGCTTCACGAGTAGGCGTAATTCCGATCTGTTCACCTTCAGCACCAACCAGGCGTACTTCTTTAACCCGGATTTCGTCATTGATCATATGTTCTTTACTAATAACTTTCCACCTCCATATTATGATCGTACAACTATATTAAATATAGAAATCAAAAAGGGATGCAGGTCTAGTCACCTGCATCCCTTGATCAGCTCATATCCATAACAAGACAAAGGCTTGTTATTACATTCAGATCAATGAACCAGCCGACTATTATCGGGCAGGTGAGAAGCAAAGCTTCTACTTTGTATATCTCAATCACGTACTAAAATAGTATACCATATACTTTTAATATATACAAGCCTTTTATAAACATAAAATAATCATTGATTTATAAGACATTTGAAATCTTATTTAATCATTCTAATTTATGTTACTAGTCATCTGTTGCTTTGTTAACTATAGCTGTAATTTATATTTACTTATAAAAAGAACCTGTATAACAGATAGACTGTTATACAGGTTCTTGAGTGAGATATCTTTGTGTAGCTTCAAGCGAGATTAACCTTGTTTGCTTTGTACTTCTTCCAAACGTACAACACGCGTATGTTGCGTATGGCTCCATTGTTTGTTGTTTTGTGTGAAGAAAGCATAAAACGTAATTGGCCACCAAGATAGACCGTAGATAGGGAACAATAGCAAGTATAGATATACTTTCCAAGACTTCACTTTTTCTAATGCCATTGCAAGAATAAAAGTAACAACATTGGCACCAATTGCTGTAATAGCTACCCACATTGGCAGGTAATTATAGATAGTAGCGATATGTGGTCCACCTAGAATAGATGTATCGATCCACATAGCAGCAGTCATTAAGAATGTAATTAAAACGATATATACGTTGACACTATACAATGCCAAGTCGAATTTGATAATGCTCATTTCTTTTACACTTTTCCATAATAGCGGGAAGAAATAACGACGAGCTACTGTAAAGTGACCTTGCATCCAACGCAAACGTTGGCGAGAAGAAGCTTTGAATGTTAACGGCTTTTCATCAAATACTTTTGCATCATAGCTAAAGCGCGGATAGATTCCTTTTTCTGCACAACGCATTGTAAATTCTAAATCTTCTACAAGGCTTGTTGCGCCCCATCCGATTTCTTTCAATAGTTCATTTTCAAAACACATACCTGTACCACCAAGGAAGTTCGCCATATTCAAATTATGACGGGACAATTGCCATAGACGGTTGATGTACCAGTAAGATACGCCATAAGCAGCAGTGATCCAAGAATCTTCTGGATTCTTTGTATCAATATAACCTTGAATAACACGTGCACCTTCACACATATCGTTGTTCATTTCTGTCAAGAATCTATGATCTGCCAAGTTATCAGCATCGAACATTACGATACCATCGTACTGACGAGGCATACTCCACAATTCTCTTAGCATCCATTCGATCGCGTATCCTTTACCACGTTCTGCTGGATTGGTACGTACACAAGCGTTCATTCCATGGCTACGTACGATATCTGCTGTACCATCTGTACAGTTATCACAGATAACAAACACATCATATAGTTCAGCCGGATAATCCATATTTTTTAGATTTTCCATTAATGCTCCAATAACGGTCTCTTCATTGTGCGCTGCAACTAGAACAGCAAATGATTTCTGTGGAGCATGATCCGCTCTTTTTTTCCTTTTAACAATTCCGAATAGCGAGAATGAAAACTGATATACACCGATAACTGCCAGTAGAACCTGGAGCACGATAAATATAGCATCAATAATGTTTCCCATAATAACTGTGAACCTCCTTAAATTTTAAAACCACAATATAACAAATTCATTCTTTTTCTCTAGATCACTAATTTCAAGACGTCACATTTTAAATTTAATTTTTAGCATGAGTCGCTTTAAAACTTTTCACCCCAGATGATTATACTATGACGAACATTAAAGTTATGTTACAAAACGATTACAAGCGACATTAAGATTTTGCACATTTTTTATGGATTTGTCAAAATTCTAAAAGAGGGTATACGGTTAAAAACCATGGAATTACGACGAGTTATATGCAATAAATGTTACAGAACAAGGTTTAACGCCATTTTATGCCTATTTATGTTCTATTTGCTTATTTTTATTGCTAATGGTGTTGGATTTGTATGAGGATAAATAATGAAGCTATGATGACTGATTGAGTTGTGGGTGTATTTCTTTGAATTTTTAAACGTATTTATTTGAGTTGAACCATGTTATTGATAACGATTTACATATTGGTTAAGGCGCATGTGAATGACTTTTGCCATTCTCGGGTAAGGGTAATAAGAAATACTTTTGGATTATTTTGCAAATCAGGTTTAAACTATTGGGTAACTTACAAAAGTTGTATCTATTTTAACACTCTGTTAACGTTATAAAGCTTGAAAAGCGTACTGAATAAAAATATGATGAATATAAGCCGAAAATTGGCAATTAATACGGGGGTCTCTCATGCGTCAGTTTCTTATTCGCCTACAAACGATGGAGCAACACATTTTTAGATGGTTTAACTCAAGGCTCCATAATAAGTTCCTAAATTTATTTTTTTACTACTTAACGAATTTAGGCGGAGCTACGTTCACGATTATAGCGACTTTGGCAGTATGGCAATTAGCGCCATTTCCTTGGAGCCGCGCAGGTCTCCAAGCAGCTGTAGCACTAGCGATTAGCCATGTTCCTGTAGCTATTGTTAAAAAGCTATACCCGCGTATTCGTCCATACTTAGCTATCCCTGAAACGATTACGTTCCGCAATCCTTTAACAGACCATTCGTTTCCATCAGGACATACCACAGCGATCTTTTCCGTTACTGTTCCATTTATGCTGACAGATCCACTCATGATTCTGTTGCTGTTACCATTCGCACTGATTGTTGCTGTGTCTCGTATGTATTTAGGATTACATTATCCTTCAGATGTACTGGTTGGAGCTGCAATTGGAACATCGGTAGCGATGGGTACATTTGCATTATGGCCGTAAAGAGGCTATTCTAGCAATATTACCGGATTGTTACAGTAGTATTACAGAGAAAGCTGGAATGTTTGCTTCCTCTACTCCATTTTATTAGAGAATACCTTGCAGAAAAGGTGAACTGGACGTGTCAAAATATAGAGTGCTGCTTTTGTCGGAAGGTTTTGGTTCTGGTCACACACAAGCTGCTTACGCACTAGCAAGTAGTTTACGCAAAATCTCACCGAATATTCAGACTAAGGTACTGGAACTCGGTAGTTTCCTTAATCCTAAAGTGGCTCCACTCATCCTAACCGCATACAAAAAAACGGTCATCTCGCAGCCACGACTTGTGCGTATGATGTATCGCAGCCAATACAAAAAATCGATCAATCGGCTAGCCACGCTAGCTTTACATCGTCTCTTCTATACACATACACATAATGTGATTCGGCAATTAAAACCAGATGTGATTGTATGTACACATCCGATTCCGGGAGCTGTGATTTCAAGGCTCAAACGATTAGGACTGCGTACACCGTTATGTATGGTTATTACAGATTATGATGCTCATGGTACATGGGTGAGTCCAGAGGTGAACCGTTATCTGGTATCTACACCTGATGTACGTTCCAAATTAATTCAGCGTGGTGTACCGATTCAGAAAATTGAAGTCTCTGGTATTCCTGTTCATCCAAAGTTTTGGGAACATACAGGCAAAGTCGAATTTCAACAGAAGTTTGGACTTAAAAATATGCCGACAGTACTAGTGATGAGCGGCGGTTGGGGATTGATGAGCGATGATGTGGTAAATGCGTATCTTACCAGCTTCAGCGATAAGATCCAATTTATTTTTTGTTTTGGTAACAATGAGAAAGCTTATCGCAAAGCTAAGCAGAATGTGAACTTTAATCATCCAAATATTCATTTGATTCGATACACTAATGAAATTGATCAATTGATGGAAGTATCCGATCTTCTTGTAACCAAACCGGGAGGAATGACATGTACTGAAGGATTAGCCAAAGCGATCCCGATGTTATTTTATAACCCTTTACCCGGACAAGAAGAAAAAAATTCTCAGTATTTTACGCAACAAGGTTGGGGAGAACCGATCACTTCGATTGATGTGGTTACGGAATGGATGGACTTGTTGATTAATGATTATGACGCTGTTGTAGAGCAACGTAAGCAAAATATAGCTCAGATTGATCGTTATAATCCAACACAAAGTGCTCATAGCATTGCTGAAATGGTAGAAAAAAGTAAGGTCTTATCCTAAATTAACGGATAAGACCTTACTTTTTTTATGTTATAAATTAATATTTATCTAGACGCATCGCTTGATATTCACGCAAAACGTCTTCACCGATCAATACTTCGCAACGATGAATATTCATCCCTTTGCCCATAAATTTAGCTTCATATTCTGTCATGACATGTTCTTCGTTGATACCATCACGATGAAGATTCAAGCTAATATTCGTCATTTGTAGACCATAATCGGCAAATGAATTTAGTGAAAATTCAAATAGCGTTTCAGAATCGGTTTTGAAATGAATTTCACCGCGAGTATTTAACAATTTACAATACATGTCCAAAAAGCGTGGATGTGTTAAACGACGACGACCATGTTTCTTTTTCGGCCATGGATCGCTGAAGTTAAGATAGATTCGCTCAATCTCACTAGGAGCAAATACCTCTTCAATTTTTTCGATATTTGCGCGAGCTAGCTGAATTGTCGTTGGTTCTCCGCGTTCTGCTTCTTCCCATGCCATTCTTGTTTTCTCACTGGCACGGCGTACCAATTCATCATACATATCGAAGCCGATATAATTGACATTTGGATGTTTGACACTCATTTGGCTGACAAATCTTCCTTTGCCCATTCCAAATTCAACATGAATCGGCAGATCGTTTCCAAAACGCTCTTGCCATTTTCCTTTATATTGTTCAGGATTCAGCACGACCAAATCTTCCTGCTGCTCCAATCCTTCACGTATTCCTTTTCTACCTCGTAAACGCATGTCGTTCCTCCGATTTCAATGGTCTATATAGTGATCCTACTACTAAGGCATTATTGTGACGAAGAAATGAGCAAATGTAAAGCATTTATCTGCATCATTATCTGAACACAGGAAAAAAGGATCTCCCTTCTCTGCAAGCAGATCAGAAAATCCTTTTCTCTATATTTGGAATTGGGGTCCAACAAATTTAGCAATCATAGTCTACCATTTTTCGTTATAAAATTAAATGGGTATTGTGATAAACTATGAAAAAATTAAGCTTTTAAGACGTTTCTACCTTTGATTACCCCTTTTTTGTAGAAATGAAGCGAACCTTAATTTTAAATCATTTATTTTGCAAATAATATTTTGAACTTCGTCACCTGTTGCTATCTTTTAAATCCAGATTTTTGTTACAATATAACCTGATTAGCGAGATATTACACATGTTAACGAACTGTTAAATACTTAATGAAGAACGATTGAAGGAGCTTCACTATGCTTACAACTCAAGATACATCCACTCCCCTATTATGGAGTGATAAAAGGTTTCATACGTGGAATACAGAGATGCGTGAACAATTTGGAAATAAAGTATTCAAAGTAACACTAGATGCTGGCTTTACCTGTCCAAATCGTGATGGTTCGATTGCTAAAGGCGGTTGTACATTCTGTAGTGCTCGTGGTTCAGGAGATTTTGCTGGTAGTCGTCGTGACGATCTAGTGACTCAATTTAATCATATTCGTGATCGTCAGCACCAGAAATGGCCTCATGCACAGTATATTGGTTATTTTCAAGCGTATACGAATACGTATGCTCCTGTAGAACAATTACGCGAATATTTTGAAATTATTTTGAAGCAACCGGGAGTTGTGGGATTATCGATAGCAACTCGTCCTGATTGTTTGCCTGATGATGTTATTGATTATTTGGCTGAACTAAATGAACGGACTTATCTGTGGGTCGAAATGGGTCTGCAAACGATTCATGAATCCACTTCTACACTTATCAATCGTGCTCATGATAGTCAATGCTATGAGGAAGCTGTAGCCAAATTGCGTGCTCGTGGTATTCGAGTATGTGCGCATATTATCTATGGATTACCTCAAGAAACACATGAAATGATGTTAGATACAGGCCGTGCTGTAGCTCAAATGGATGTACAGGGAATCAAAATTCATCTTCTTCATCTGATGCGCAAAACACCGATGGTCAAACAATATGAAGCTGGATTGTTACGCTTTCTAGAAAAAGATGAGTATATCAAATTGATTGTAGATACTCTTGAAATCTTGCCACCTGATATGATCGTTCATCGTCTTACAGGAGATGCACCTCGTGATCTATTAATTGGTCCAATGTGGAGTCTACGCAAATGGGAAGTACTTAACGGAATCGATGATGAATTGAAGCAACGTGATACATGGCAAAGTAAATATTGGAGAGCATTATAATATGGGATTTTTGTCTGTTTTGAGTTATGCACACAAATTGGTTGCAGAGCGTCTGGATGCTCACAACGGCTATGCTATAGACGCAACTGCTGGTACAGGTGTAGACACACTGATGCTTGCTAAGACCGTAGGCAGAAGTGGTCAGGTATTCAGCTTCGATATTCAGCAAGAGGCTCTTGATCGCACACAGGAGCGTTTAGACAAGGAACAGCATACTGTACTTGCTCCTGTGCAACTGATTCTGGATAGTCATGCTACAATGAACCAGTATATTCCTGATCATTTACATGGTAAAATCCAAGTGATCATGTTCAATCTAGGTTATCTTCCTTCAGGAGATTTGAGTATTATTACTGAACCGGATTCAACATTGACTGCTTTGGCATCTGCTTTTGATCTATTAGCTATTCGAGGTATACTAACGATTGTTCTGTATCCGGGGCATCCCGGTGGTGCTGAGGAAGCAGAAGCTGTGCAAGCATGGGCTTCTACTCTGCCTGTGGCGATAGCACAATCGATTATGTACCGCCAATTGCAACGACAAGATGCACCTTATCTGATTGCGATTGAGAAAAAAGCGTCAAGAACACCATAAATAAGCATGCCCTGCTGTATGTGATGTAACATTATATTGAAGGAGTGAGTATGGATGGCTGTACGCAAACTAGAACATGTAGGTATTATGGTAAAATCGATAGAAGTGTCGATTGCTTTTTATGAAGATGTTATAGGTTTGAAGCATCTTGAAAATGCTGGACATATCGATGAGCATATCAAACTCGCTTTTCTTGCTTTTCCAGATCAATCGCAAACTGAACTTGAATTGGTGCAAGGATACACAGGTGAGCTCGCTAATGAAGGCAGAGTGCACCATGTCGCTTTTGCAGTAGACGATATTGAACAAGAATATGCACGTATTCAAGCACTGAATTTGCAAGAATTGGATACCGAAATTACGACTTTACCTAATGGCAGTCGCTACTTTTTCTTTAGTGGCCCGGATGGAGAACGTCTGGAATTTTTCCAATCTGCACGTTAAGATAGATACAGATTGCTTGGAGAGACAAATTGCATAGGATACATAGAATGGTTGTATACCTATTACACTTGGAGGAGAGATAATAATGACTAATCCATACCCACTTCAATTTCAACCGGAATTTAAAGAACGTGTGTGGGGCGGACGTGCCCTTGAACAATTTGGCTGGGATATTCCTGAAGGTGTGATTGGTGAAGGCTGGATGATCGCGGATCACCCGAATGGAACTACTTCTGTAATCGGTGGCGAGTTGGATGGTGTCAGCTTAACCGAACTTACGCAAAAATTCGGTCGTGATTGGTTCGGTACCAAAGGCGTATCTGAAGTGAACGGACGTTTTCCATTGTTAATCAAATTGCTGGATTGTAATGACGACCTTTCAGTTCAGGTTCATCCTACAGATGATTATGCAGGGCTTCCTAAAGGTGAACTTGGCAAAACCGAAATGTGGTATGTACTTGCTGCTAAGCCAGGCGCTAAGATCATTTATGGTCTTAAAGAAGGCGTGACTCGTGAATCATTAGCAGAAGCGATTAAGAATAATAAAATTACAGATACACTGCAAGAAGTTTCGGTAGAAGCAGGCGATACATTCTATATTCCTGCCGGTACTGTACATGCCTTATGTGCAGGCGTATTAGTTGCTGAAATTCAACAAAATTCAGATACTACCTATCGTCTGTATGATTATGATCGCCCCGGGTTAGACGGTAAGCCTCGTGAACTTCATATTGAAGATTCTCTTAATGTGATCGCTTATGAAGGCGCTGGCGCAACAACAATGAAAACAGACGGCCTTGCTGCCGGACAATGGTTACAACTTGCGGCTTCTCCTTATTTTATTGTTGAAAAAGGAGTTGTCGACGGTGCATGGGAATTATCGACTACAGCAGAAAGTTTCACTATTCTAGTGATTGCTGATGGCGAAGGCACGATTACATGGGGTAATGAACATGTCGCTGTAAAAGGCGGACAATGCTTCTTATTGCCTGCTAATCTAGGACAATACACATTAGATGGTCATTGTACGGTTATTCGTTCTTATTTACCATAAATAATGTAGCGATACTGACTTCACTTTAATTTTGATTCAATCATTGGAATACATGGTTAACATTGCTTAGATTGTATTTTGTAAATAATACCAAAATAGACCTGTACAAACCTACATCGATTGTGTAGATTTGTACAGGTTATTTGCAAGGAGGGATAGGATGCTCGAACATACATTTACTATGACTGATCCTGAAGATGTTGCTGTACATGTATATGAATGGCGTCCAGAAGATCAAGCCGATCAGCTACCTGTGCGCGGTATTGTTCAGATTACTCATGGCATGTCTGAGACCGCCAAAAGATACAAACGGTTGGCAGAATCGCTTACTGCTCAAGGATTTATCGTCTATGCTCATGATCAACGTGGACATGGATTAACCGCTTCAGGGCCAGAATATTTAGGCGATCCTGGTGATAACGGATTTTATTGGATGACT
This sequence comes from Paenibacillus sp. PsM32, assembly GCF_030433815.1. Taxonomy (NCBI): domain Bacteria; kingdom Bacillati; phylum Bacillota; class Bacilli; order Caryophanales; family Paenibacillaceae; genus Paenibacillus; species Paenibacillus sp. PsM32. The sequence goes on from NZ_JARUWY010000001.1 coordinate 596,271, forward strand.
CAAAATGTGATTCAATTATCCAAATGGATTCGAGATCATCACCCGACGTTACCTCTTTTTATTATGGGACATAGCATGGGTTCTTTTATTATTCAAAAAGTGATGTATGAGCAACCTGATCTGTATGATGGTTTTATGTTATCAGGCACAAATGGGAAACGTAATCTGCTTCGAGTCGGTAAGCAAATTGCTCATCTGCAGCAACGGTTTCGTGGTCAGGTACATCGCAGTCTGCTATTAAATATCATTGTATTTGCTTCTTACAATAAAGGGCTCCCCCGTCCACGTAAAACATTTGATTGGTTATCGCGTGATCCTGATGAAGTGTCATTATTTATGAATGATCCTTTTTGCGGAAAGCTACCTTCTGTGCGCTTTTATGTTCATTTTTTTGAATTATTATTAGAGATTCATCAACCCGGGCATATGAAGCGTATTCCAACGGATAAACCTGTGTATTTATTTAGCGGTGAACGTGATCCTGTAGGGCAGTATGGTAAAGGGGTCAAGCAATTGTATCAACAATATCTTCAGTTAGGTCTACAAGATGTTAAGCTAGATCTGTATCCAGATAGCAGACACGAGACGCTCAATGATATTAATCGTGATGAAGTAACAGCTAATGTGATTCACTGGTTAGATGAACATATATCTAGTACAACGATTGCATCCAAATAAAGCAACCTCTCCTATTGTAGTAGGTAGAGGTTGCTTTATTTTTGTACACCTATAATGATTTATTATGAAGAAACATTCCGTGACGTACGTAACAGATTGAGACCTAATAAGATAAAAATACTACCTGTGATCTTATTCATGTATGTAGCGATACGACTAGATTGTAGACGATGTGCCATTTTGCTTGAAAAGACTACTAACAACATACACCATAAGATGCCAGTCGTACTGAATGTAAGTCCTAGCAAAATAAATGGAATCGCTCCATATGTCTGTTCCGGGCTTACAAATTGCGGTATAAATGCTAAGTAAAACAAAGCTACTTTGGGATTCAGTACATTGGTCATCATCCCTTGTAGATATACTTTGCGATTACTTTGAGAATCTACAGCTTGCATCACTTGAGCCGATTCGTGACGCGCCATTATCGAACGTATCCCTAACCAGATCAGATAAGCAGCTCCAATCCATTTGACTATATTAAAAGCTAGTGCAGACTGCATAAGGATCAAAGAAAGTCCCAGACCTGCTAACAATGTATGTACTAATGAACCTGAGATAATACCGTATACTGACATGATGCCTGCCTTTTTCCCTTGAAAAATACTACGACTCAAAATATAAATCGTATCACTGCCAGGGGTGATATTCAGCAAAATACTAGACAGTATAAAAATCCAATAATGTTCGATTCCCCACATCTATCTTCACTCCTATCTTTTTTTCTATTTGAAGATTATACATGCTTTGATCGAAAATGGGTATAGAACATATGACTTTTAAGACGATACATTCAGATGATAATACAAAAAAATACAGACAAACGTATCTTATAGATACAATGTTGTCTGTATTTTGTGAAAGTAACACTTATAGCTAGTACATGATCGACTATTCTATCATCGCTTAGAAATTTATTGACGATTTTCTAATTTTCTTGGATCAGGGCTAGTATTGGCTGTCATTGCTACACCTTCATGTAGACCTGCATCAATAGATTGCCATGGAACCATTTTGAAGTTTTGATTAATCTTTTTGCCATTTTTCAAATTCTCATCATCTTGCGCAATAAATACACCATATGGATATTGGCTACCCATATTAGCACCTAGTACATCTATTCCATCTGTCTCGGTAGTTCCATCTATTCCTTTTCCATCATTGATCGTAAAGTTAGAGATGTACTTGTTATTATCTTGACGATCATACACAGCATACGTATTGTTACCTTGGCTAGAAGCCATCAAATATCCAGTTCCATTTGCTCCGTAATACAGAGTTAAGCCCTCAATATCATCGTGCAAACGACGTCCATCTGCGATATCTACAGTACTTAATGGTTGATTACCACCATCTGGCTCAGCGCTGTACTTCCAGATCGCTGCATCTTCTTCAGCAATATACAATGTGCCGTATTCGTCATCAGCAACCATACCTTCGGATTGTGTATCTAATTTGAAATGACGTACTAATGTGCCTTTCACTTTGCCTTTGCCATTATCCGTTAATTCATATTGCTCAAATTCGCCCTCTTTACCCAAAACAAGCGCATAATATTTGTTTGTTTTTAAACTATGATACAAGCTAAATCCATACACTTCGCCCATTTTGGATTTGATCGGGTTAGCCAAAATATTGGTAAGTGCTCCTGTTTTGCCATCAAAAGAAAAAATGTCTACAGTATTAGATGAACGATTAGTCGCACCAACAATATCTACTTTTTTACCATTCAAAGGAAAATCGTAACGAAGATCTGTATTGTTCATTTTGCCTGTGCTGTATGATTTTAATTCTTTTCCTTTTAGATCGTAGACTAACATTCCGCCACCTTTGTTCGTAGCAATAATCTTGCTATTCGAAGCATTGGAAGGATCGAGCCAAATCGCGGGATCGTCAGCCGCATCTTCACCGGATTCTACAGCATCTGTCTCCCCTGTCGGTTGTACTGCGAACACAGGTACTGTGTCAGTAGGATCATTGAATTTGGCATTTTCAGCATTAATCATTGTTAGTAAGGTTTGTGGGATATAAGTAGCTCCCTGTTGCAATTCAGCCGCTTGTTCCAATGTACCGCTTTTGCCTGCTAAACGGTATTTCTTCTCACCGACTGTGATTGAACCTGTAATGCCATTTTTCAATTGGAAAAAGGCAGCTTTGTCTTCTCCATCCCAGTACATTTTGCCACCCATTGCTTCGATTGATTGCCTAAGAGGAACGGATGAACCCTCTGCTGCATGTACAAGCGGACTCGCTACCGCTGTTGTAATACTGATTCCTGCCATTAATAAAGCCGTTTTACATATGTTCTTCAACATTTCATCTGCTCCTTATCGCGATTACGCTATGTATGGCGTGTCATACCCATCGATTTAAATATAGGTCATGATTGTTAGCGTGGAGTCTGTATTGTGTAAAGTTCAGGTAAAGCGCAGGAATTCCATTTATTTATCCAAATCTAGCTTCTTTTCATAGCAAAGACTAATTCCATCATCTTCATAATCTGCAAACACAGGAATACGATAATAGCCGTTACGCTCATAAAAAGCAGTCGCTTCAAACTGCTCTGCACCTGTCTCCAGACGAACAAAATGACATCCTTGCTCAATCGCTTTTTGCTCTAATGCTTGTAACATGTTGCCAGCAATCCCTTGTCTACGGTAAGTAGAATCAACAAAAAATCGCTTCAATTCTACACTGTCTGTATCCAATGGTCGGATAGCGCCGCAACCTACCGGTGTATCGTCTATATAAGCAACCATAAAAGTAGTATAAAAAGCATCTGGATGATCAAGATCGATCGTATAAATATTTTCCTCGTCATACCGTTGTTGCAAATCTTTATCTAATGCCTGAATTAATGTTCTCAAATGAAGATCAGTTGGCGGAACTTGCTCGATACGAATCATAGTTATAACACTCCTTCGGTGATTAAGATTGAGATGATTCTACAATTTCATAATGATGAACTGCCGGGAACGGATCATAGTAATGATGCAGTAGTTTTTTCCATTCTTGATATTCTGCTGATCCGCGGAATCCTTCAGTATGATCAGCTAATGTCTCCCAACGGACTAACAATAAGTATAGATTGTCAACTTCAAGGCAACGTTGTAATTCATGAGATATGTACCCTTTCATACTGGAAATAATCTGTGAAGCCTGGCGAAAACTTTGTTCAAACTCATACGTTTGACTTGCTTTCACTTGTAAATTAGCTACTTCTAATATCATAAAACAATGGCCTCCTTATACGTTAATAGGTAGCAGTATACGAATGATTCAGCACTACCCATAATGAGTTTGATTTAGTATAAATGGCTTTGCGATTTCGTTCAACCTGAATGTACAAAAAAAGCCTTGCTCCTACAATAAGGAACAAAGCTTTTATATTGATTATTTAATTACGGCTATTCAATTTAGATAACAAACGTAGAATTTCCATATACAACCAGATCAAAGTTACCATCAGACCAAATGCTGCATACCATTCCATATATTTAGGAGCACCTGATTGCGCTTCTGTCTCAATAAAATGAAAATCTAACAATAAGTTAAGTGCAGCAATCGCTACGATAAATAAGCTAATACCGATACCAATCCAACCTGTTTCATGAATAAACGGTACATTGATTCCAAAAAAGCCTAAAATAATATCAATAAGATATACAAGAGCTATTGATGCTGTACAAATCACGATCCCAAGTGCAAATCCTGGTGTAACTTTGATAATACGCAGTGTGTAGATCGCTAACATCAAAAATAACGTACCCACAGTAATCAAAATCGCATTGATGACGATTCCCGGGTAACTATAATCGGTCCACGCCGAGATAGCTCCTAACATTAATCCATTCAAAATGACATATAACGGTGCTGTTACAAACGCTGCTCTTTTGAAAAAAATAGTGATTAATGAAGTCACCAGACTACCGATTAGACCTACAATCAAAAAGCCTGTTACATCCTGTCCTTGATAATACAAATACCATGTGTACACTGCCGCAACCATCAATAAAGCAAGAAGTACCATTGTTTTTCCTACTGTACCGCCAACCGTCATTGCACCTGCTTTAAAGTCACTTTCTTTAAAATCCGAGAATGCTTTTTCGCTAAGTGCTGGATTGTTTAACGCCATATGATCATCTCTTTTCTGTCTAAAATGTAAAATCCCCTCTTCTATACCATGACTGTTATCGATTACTTGTCCATTATAGGTGGGAATGATTCATTTGAACAACCATAAATAGGTAATTTATCATAAATATTTATGAGGATGTAGTTCTTACAATCTACGTATTCACCCATTTGGCGCGTAGTACAAATACTTCTTTATTATTTTTAATCGTTTCGGCTAGATTACTACTTGTCGCTGTATGCTCACCGTCATTATTAACACGCATCGAAAGATCGACCGTTTTGTTCATCGGAATTGCGCGCTGATCTAACATTGTACTCGACATAGAAGTAGAAGCATGTACTGGAACATATGTATACTCTAGACTGGTAGAACTGAGTCCAACTTGAATTGTGATATCTACCTTCTCTTGACCATCATCTTCTTTTTTAGAATAAGAGCTAATCGTCATCTGTTGTTCTCCTGTTGGAATAGGCACATTGTTATACAACATTTGTTCTTTGAGCTGTCCATTGCGATAATGATCTATCCATGTTCGGACTGTTGTTACTTTTTGCTGATTGATATTTACTTTGGCAATCACGATATTTTCTAATGTTTGTGCTTGTAACTTTTTGTATTCAGAATCAGTATTAGGTAGCACATATAACTGAATCATCTTTTTTTGTTTTATCGCTTTTTTGGTAGCTTCTTTAGCTTTGTATTGTTCGATCAGATCTGTGGTTAGACCTTTTTCTGAAGAGGGCTGTGTGCCAGAATCGGTCACAGGCATATCAGGCGTTTGGATAACTTTAGCTGTGGCAGGGTGTGGTGAAGAAGATTGATTCTCACAACCTACTACTAGAATCAGTAATAAGACTATTATTGTTTTTTTCAATCGTTTGGCTTCCTTTCAATCATAGGATGATCATGATTTCCTAGAAATGATTTTAGAAAATATTGCACTACGGGAAGATCAGGTGGATTGATCATCTGCGGTAAATCAAACAGATCAAAAAATTGTAGTTCTTGAACTTCAGAATATTGAGCTTGCAGTGAACCGCTATACTCTCTACATACATAAGCCGCAACTACGTTATACACTTCATCACCATGTGGATACTGATAATACAGTTCAGGCCCGGAGAAGATATCCAGTAGCTGCAAATGCACAGCTACCAGTCCTGTTTCTTCTTCCAATTCGCGCTTAGCGACTTGTTCTAATGTCTCACCAAGTTCCATACTTCCACCTGGCAATCCCCAACAATGATTATCGGCACGCTTTTGCAATAGAATCTGTTGTTGATCATTCATCAATACGACTGTAGCACCAGCCATAATAAGAGGTCTGCTTCCTACAACTTCTCTCAGTTCAGTGATATAGCTCATCCACCTTTGCTCCTTATTGAACAGCGATAATTTGCTGTTTGGTCTGTCGCGCGATTTCTCTGCCTTCTTCATCCAGTGAAGCATCTAACATCGCAAACCATGTATCAATATCCATTTTGTCTTTACGAGCAGTCAAAATAATTTTCACTGCTTCCATCGCATGCGGTAGCATAGGCACTCCGCGCATATACAAAAAGGTATCATCTGTAATATGAAGCTGCTTATAAATATCCATTAATTCATTTAAAACAGTAAATGCACGATCATATTCTTTCGCATCTGCCAGTGCACGACAAGCATAATACATCATCTGTGGAATCGGTACACCTTCATCATCTTCAGCTTGTGCCCGTAATTGTTTGGCTTGTGTATAAGCTTCCATACCTTGATCGATATGACCTGCTAGAATAGCCGATGTCATCAAATTAAACCAATCATTAATATCACTATACTCTTTTGCTAACCACTCGAATGTTGCCCGTGCTTGTTCATATTGTTCTAAGCGAAAATACGATAGAGCTGTTAGACCGTATGCTTCTTTCACCACATACGTATCTAGAGATGAACGATACGGTTCTACCTCTTGCAAGACTTCATTGAACTTTTCTTGTTGAAACAATTCACGCAACCGATCCATTTCTTGAAATTCAGGATTGGCTAGATTCACTTGCTGTTGTGCTGGCTCCTGATCCGACCCGGATACTAAAGCTTCTTGTTGTTGTGTAGAGGCGTTATCTTGTTCAGTGGATGGATCGGAATTTTTACCAAATAATGAACGTAATTTTTTCATCATATATACTCCTTTTCTGGTAGCTATTTTAAGATTGTTGCCAGTTGTTATCGATAAATTCATCCCGTCCGGATTGTTCACGATCTTCTTTATAATGTTTAGGATTCTTTTTGTGATAATCTTGATGATATTCTTCGGCTGGATAAAAAACAGGTGCAGGCAAAATCTCTGTAACAATCGGTTGTGTAAATCGACCACTTGCTGCAAGTTCTGCTTTGGATTGAAGCGCTAATTCTTGTTGTTCTTCATTATGATAAAAAATAGCAGTACGATACTGTGTACCACGATCTTGAAATTGTCCGCCATCATCGGTAGGATCTGTCTGTGGCCAGTATAGTTCTAATAATTTCTCGTAAGCAAATAAAGATGGATCAAATGTAATTTCGACCACTTCATAATGACCGGTATTGCCTGTTTTGACTTGTTCATATGTTGGATTTTTGATATGTCCACCTGTATAGCCAGACACAATCCCATGAATACCCGGTAATTCTTCAAATGGTGTAACCATGCACCAGAAGCATCCTCCTGCAAATGTTGCTTTTTGTAATTCTGACATGTACGTGATCCCCTTCTGTTTACAAATATATTTATTACACCTTTATTATACGTATGTTTAGAAAGCATTACAAAAGCCGCAACACCCAGATGATCACTCATCTTATGCTTGCGGCTGATTTTAAAAATTCATATGGCTTATCGTAATAAGCATTGTATAGACTACCTGCTATTTCTGTTCAGGAATATAGACGACAAACCCGCTATCTTCACAAAACACATCACTGAATTGATATACCTGTTTGTTATCGACAAACAACCATTCCAGCACTCTACGGATGACTTGCAGCATGATAGTCCCCTCTCTTCATTTCAACTTCGCCTGTATGGCTTATCGTCATTTTAAGGTCGAGAACTATCGTTGTCAATCATGATTTTTGTAAATAAAATAAGCAGATATTAACGCTGTGTAAATGTTTCAATATAAATGGATTTATGAGGAAGAAATATCAAAGTAATGACCAAATATCCCTAAAGAATCAATCGTCAAATTCCCTTTATTCGTTGAGTATTCATCTGTTGTTTTTTTGTACAAAAACAAATGACGTTCTGCTCTATCTTTCCATTCAATCGCTTGTCCATTGATACTGCAATCTCTGGTTACACTAGCGCTGGTACACTTCAAATTATATTGATCGACCAACCATTGATTATATGACTTTTCCCCTGGTACCGTTGCAATCATACTCAAAATAAGTGCAAAAAAGATCATAATCAAAATCCATTTTTTTCTTTGTTTCGGCAAAATGTAATCAGCTCCTATAAATGTGAGAACGCTATAATATTTTGTAATGGCTCCGATGAGGATTGCCATGCTCTTGCTTAAATGCTAGCTGTATATAGAACTGACTGGCTTGCTCACTGTTTGTATACAATACAAGTATATTATAGAACTTCTTCGCTTCAGAAGTCACTTTTTGCACCAATTGCTTGCCAATTCCCAGATGGCGATAGTCAGGATGAACATACAGTCGTCGTATTCGACCTGTCGAATGATCGGAAAAAGGATCTTGATTCAAGCCGACTACTCCTATAATCTGCTCTTGTTCTCGAACGATATACAGAGCTTCTCCTTCACCTGAAAATGTATTTTCTCCTGCTACGTATTCGCTAACCAATCGCCGAAGATGTTTGAATCCTTCTTGTTCACTTCGGATCACTAAAGGTTCCAGTTCATGTACTTTCAATTGTTCTACAACAGAGATGATCATATGTATAACCTACTTTCTTTAGATATTTTCGTTCAAAATAAATACAGATCATATCCCTATTTGAATAGAGGAATATGATCTGTCTGAATATACTCTTTTATTTAGCTGTGTTCAACTTTAGACTTTTTACTCTGGTTGATCATCGTCTCGATACGTTCATTGCCTAGAATCTGACGGAAATGATGAATCATATGCTCGATATAATCAGCAGCCAGCCATTCCAAAGTCACACTTTCTCCAGAAGGCAAAATACCTTCTTTGGTATAATCTTCTTCTGGAATCTGAGCAAGTACTGTCGAAATCTGTACATTGCGATTGATCCAGAGCTGAATCACATCATACGGATCATAACTATTATGATAATCATTGAGTTCTACCCAGCGATCTTGATCGTACCCTTCGATCGGAATAGGATAATCAGACAGAGCAATTTTGACCAGACGTATATAATTGTTGGCTGCCGAATCACATAGATGACCGACAATTTCTTTTTTAGACCATTTGGCAGGATGAGATTTGGCGCTAAATTCGTCTTGAGGAATACGATTCAATTCGGTCTGAAAATGCAACACCAGATTCTGAAGTCGTTGACTGTAATTCATTAAAAATCCTCCTTTAGCAAAATAAAATGATCATCGATCTAACGAATATACACGCCAAAATAATACTGACTGTTGTTATCTTTATTCCATGTCGCAGAAAGTACATACTTTGCATAACCACGCTCTAGAGGCACAGTGTACCTTCCAGATCTATCTACTTCTACTGGAAAATGCTCTCCATTTTTTACCATGTATAATTCTATTTTAGCAGGCTTGGTTGGAAAGTCGACTTTTATTTGTGATGAAGGTGCAACTGAAATTGCTTGACCCTCAATCTGTTGATCTAATGTATCAGGTGCTGGTGGTATGCCACATATAGATTCTAACTGATGTGTCTCTGGATTCCACTTAGACGAGCAAAATGCTCCTGAATATAACGGAATCGTTGTCCCGCTGATTTGTACTGTAGGCTCTGGCAAACCTTCTGGAAAAGTAGTACTTTGAAGAATCATATCTCTTAATCGATTCGTATCTGTACTGGAAATACGATAACCTTGATGACTATCCGCACCATCTAAAAGTAAACCTTCTGTATGTGCATTATGTTCAAATCCTAGTGAAAGCGAATAGTGATGAGTTGTCTGATCATTATCAACTAATTCTACATTATACTCTGTAGACATATCGAGTATGCCTTCAACGGGCTTCGCATGTTCAATTGCATCTACAATGATCTGTAAATCTTCTGGATGTGTAAATGAAGTCTCTATACATGAATCATTCTTCCACGTGGGATTACAGGCAAATGTTGCTTTCTGGATCGTATCATGAGGATCTTTTAATCCCATATGAAAAAGACCATTATCTGCTTCATGATTATAAATAGCTAATAACACAATAATGCCAACGACTACTAAAATACGTGGATAGATGGCTACCTTCCCCTTCTTCTAGATAATATATACAAATAATACCATTTTACGTTCAAAACAAAAAGACGCTCTTAATGAGCGCCTTCGGTTCCAGCTTGGATTACTGGATATCAGTATACAATCGAACATAATTTATATGTTGCGATTGAGTGTTATACGAGAAAATAAGAAAAGATTTCGGAAACTTGGGATTGGTCAGATGATAAGTGGCTTCTGCTGTATAAGCTATATCTTTCGAAGTATCATTGGTCTCAGCAGGCTTACCTAAGTTAGCGATAACCGTATCTATCTTTAATTTTTTGTAAGCATCTGCCCCTGAAGTGAATTCTACTATTTGATCATTAGCATCGAAAGTCACATCGAGTGTGCCGTAACTCAGCATAGGTCCTTCTGTACCACCTAGTTCAGGCTTACCTTGTAAACGAACTAATGTTGACCGACTTGATCCTAACGATAGACCTTCAGGTAGATCAGGCAATGTACCTTTGTTGGCGGCTTCCAGAATGGTCGTACCAGAGATATCAGTGTCATTATCAGTAACAGTACTTGTTGCAGATGAAGAATCAGTAGTAGCAGAAGTAGATGATTCTTGTTCTGTTGTAGTCGGTTCCTTCTCTGTCTCAGTAACTACCGGTTCTACGATCTCATGCGCCGATGAGGTTGCAGATGTAGAAGAAGGGGTTGATGGTTGATTACCACATCCTGCTACAAGCAACAACCCTACGATGAATAAACTGGCTTTGCCGAGTCCAGTTGATAGCTGTCTTTGGTTAGATAATAAATTACGATTACGTGTAGATCTATTCATTTCATATTCTCTCCTCTGTATAACTGATTCATTGAACATAGTATATAGAGAACATGTATCTGCGATATGAACGAATGTATCTAACTTGTAAATAATAGATGCTTTTATAATTGCTGAATTAACGTCGTATAATAGCTGTTACCATTGCGCTGATCTAACCGCCCTGCTGTTTCTAGTGCCATTTGTTCTAGACGACTCGCTATAGCTGGCAAATCATTAGCTTCTTCTGGATAGGGATAGCCAGCTGGTAATTTAACAGATGTCACATTGCCATCGGCAACCAGACGCTTGAACAGTACAGCCGCATACGCATTAAACATCATCTTATCACGCGGATTCTCATGATCCAAAGATAATCCAACCCATTGTTCGAATACTTCCAAAGCCTGCAAAAGATCGATATTTAATAGGTAATACATATGCTCACCTGAATGAAGTACAAAGTCACGATTGCCTTTAATCAGGCGATAGCCTTGTTTTTGATATTTCTCTGCTTCTTCTAATTTACCTTGACGATACAATGGCATTAACACTTTCGATAATGTCAGATGAGGAACTTCACCACAAGTCATTCGTCCTTTCAGAATAGGTCTAGCTGTGCGAATAATCTGCTCGTCATTACCTTTCATCACTTCAAACTCTACGAATTGATGTTGTTCACAGGCTTCACAATCGCTCATCTCATCACGATCCATCGCTTTGGTCTTATTTAAAAATTGTTGCGCTTCTTCCACTTCACCATAATCTTTAAGTAGTGAAAAGCGATAGTAATAATAAGAACGTTCACTATATCCGAATTGTTCATAACGTTTACGCATATCTACTAATAATTCATCTATTTGTGCTCGGCTGACTTCTGGAAACGAAGCAATCGAATCCAAAATCCATTTGTATGACCATAACAATGTAAAATCATCATACTCCTCTGGTTGTTGATCAAATTGACCTAGTAACCATGAGAATGCCACCAGGGCTTTCATCGGGTGACCACTAAAAGTACAAGTTTCGACTAATTCTTCGCGTGCACTATAGCCCTGTTCTACATCACCAAGACTGTCTGCAATTCGAATCGCTTCTTCTAACAAAGCGATTTTGGCTCTCCCATTAGGCAAACTATACGCTTGATCCATAATATCTTCAAAATCTGGATTGATCTGTTCAGGTTGGTTATTCATTCGGTATGTCCTCCTTGATCTGTATTCGCTGATAATCCCCAATCTAAAAAGCGAACAATGCCTTGATTCAATACTTGCATCTCTTGTCTATTCATCGGATAGTGACCCATCATCAATGCATTTACATATAACATTTCGATAGCAACAACAATCATACTTTCATTTTTAGCTTGGAAAATACGCTCTACGACTGAATTGTTTATATTCAGATAAAGTGTCGAATAAGCAGACTGTTGCAATGAAGAACTTAGACTTTGCAGTACAGAAGTTAAAGCAAGTGGGCTAACTGATTTGGATGTCTCAATAGAGCGCAAATCCGAAGCTTCTTGCGATAAAGTAAATAAGGCTGGTAAATCTTCCGGTTTGAACCGTTTGAGTTGAATCTGACAGCGGAACCGTTGCAAAGCAACATCTGCATAACGAACGGCTTCATAATATTGCTTGCGCTCTTCTGTCGTAATATCGGTAAAAGCAAGAGAGACATCTTCTGGAATTAAGCGCTCTGTATTCGCTTCTGCACATACTTCAGGAAGAAGAGCAATCAGTTCTGCATCGTACACATAACCACCATTCACCACTAATAACGATTGTGCAGAAGCAACATGAGTAATCTGACGATATTCGTCCAGACTGGTCGTATAATACATTTTCTGATTATCTGCTAGTAATTCATGTACTTTACGGCGACCGTATGTTGTCTCAAAAGGTAACCAGCGATAAATAATCTGGAAAAACGATGTATCTTCAACCGCAAGAGCTTTCATTGATAACGCATGCAATTGAATAATGCGTTGTAGTCGATCAGGCTCATATTCTGCCATACGTAGCAATTCAGCACGAATACTATTTCCTAGTTCTTGACGAACTTCTTCCAACTTCTCGTTTTCGTAGAAATGTTCACGAGATGCTGTCGGTTGTAATTCATCTGTCCAGATAATACTTTTCACAAAAAACGCCCAGTCTGGCAAAATGTTTTCTGCTTTTTCTGAGACTAGCATATATTTCAAATAGACTCGATTCGATTTCTTCACATTCAGATTCACAGAGTGTGGCAAAATATAAGCGATACCACCTGTACGTCCTGAAGCAGTTCGCAACGGAATATAATCTTGAAATTTCTCTCCTAATAAACGCTGTCCCAGTTGCAATACTTCATCACGATGACCTCGTGCTCGTTCTGGATCATCCAGCCATACAGGACGCTGATCGTTAATAATGCGCTGAGTCTGCTCATCACGAAACGTAATCGGATAGGGCAATAATGCACCATAATCATAGATCCATTGTTGCAACAATTCAGATTCATAATACATTTCACAATTAGGCTTGCAACGTAAATATACTTTGGTTCCTGGGGATAATTCTGTCTCTAGTTCACGAATATGATAAGTACCATCTGGATTACCACGCCACTCTAGCGCTTTGCCACCTTTGGCAGATTGAGTCACCATAACGATCTCATCACTCACCATAAAGCAAGATAACAGTCCAATCCCGAATCGTCCGATAAAGGAAGTCTCTTGTGTAAACGCATCTGCTCCACTACGCTTAGACGACTGACCGATCATCGCCAAAAATTCATGTACATCTTCTCTTGTTAAGCCAATGCCATCATCTTCGATCATCAATGTCGAACCAGCCCCTGAACCTGTTAACTCAAGATGGATACTTCCTTGATAAGTAGCATCTTGTTGCGAACGAGCGGTTACAGCATCGACAGCATTTTGTAAAACTTCACGTAAAAACACTTTAGGATTACTGTATAAATGATTGGATAAAATATTAATCATTCCACTAAGATTGACCTGAAACCGATATGTATCTGACTCACTCATAGAACACAACTCCTTCAATAATTTTAATGATTGTCCATTCTAGCTAACACGTCATCATATTCCAAAAAAGCATCGTACTCATAATAATAATTAATCGCAATCACCATCATTTCAGGTGTAGGCGTCTTGCCTGTATTGTGCAAAATATCAATAATATCTTCGAACGTAGCCAATTCTAACCATGTTTGTATATGTTGATCATCCACCCAATCAGGAAAAATATCTTTACGAGCGTTGGTAATGGTTCCTCCTTGATACTCCAATTCATTCAGCCAATCTTCATTAAAATAATAAATAGGAGTAGTAAGCGGATTGCTTTCCCACTTTTTCACATTAAGATAGAGCCATTGATTTTCTATCTTATTCATCACAGGCAACAGTTCTACCAAATGATCAAACTTGGCGTGTTGTAATTCTCCTTTTTTATATAAATCAACGATGTGCTGTTGATTTGGATTCATATTATTTCCCTCCTCTTTGGGCAAATACAATTAGACTATACTATGACTATGTTCATACTTATGCTGTACCTTTTGTAATGCTTTGACGATCCCATCTCTATTTTTGGCATCTTTCATATACTTCGGTAAGCGATAGGACGCATGACGCTTAATATACAAAGAAGGCTTCATCCGCAGATCAGCCGAAATATAATCAATAAGATAATTCAAATGTTCGTGATTCATTGCCCAGATCAATTTGCCTCGATAATGGGTGAGCAAATATAGATTTAATTGGAAAAAAGGGTCTTTCCCATCTTTAATCACAAATCCAGAAGAACATCCTTTAGATGTTTTTTTGTTGAGAGGTACTTGATTACTGGTATGGCAGTATGGGCAACGAATATGTACATTTTTATGTTGCTGTTGACCTTTGTCTGTCACTTGCACGTTAAACCAACGCTCGCAAGATGTACACACGCCGCTTGCTCTATAATCATAGTCCATTGGATACTTTTGCATATAAAAACAATGGGAACATCGCATTTCTATTGATTCATTGTCGGTGATAGAAGCAGGACCAGCACATTTAGGGCATTCTACCAGTACCGGTTTGCCATGATGCAATAAATACCAGATACTATAAGGCTCACCTAATTCATCGAAAAAACGTTTCATGGTGCATCTCTCCTTTGTGTAGTATATCGTATTGTATGGATAAGTATTTCCTTCCACACAACAAGAATAATATCAGCTAGAAGTAGGTGTAATAACGTATAACTACTTAGACAAGCCATACAATCATAGCCACATTTATTCTGTATTACCTTACTTTTAAGTATACATTTCTCCAAAGTACAGAACAAGCGTTTGACCTGAATGCAAAAAAAAACTTGCGTAGGGTCATATCTTTTTCCCTACTACAAGTCTTAATGTATTCTTATTCATTTAGATTTCGCCATTCCATTCTTTGTAAAAGCGGTCTACATATTCTTGCATATATTGATGACGTTCTTCGGCGATAATACGTGCAGAAGGCATATTGATCATATCTTTTAATTTGAGTAATTTTTCGTGGAAATGATTAATAGCTGTACTCTTCTCATTGCGATATTGTTCAGAAGTCATTGAAGTACGGACTGGAATATCAGGATCATGAATAGGACGACCGGTATGCCCTGAATAAACAAATACGCGAGCAATAGAGATAGCTCCAATCGCATCCAGACGATCAGCGTCTTGTACAATCTGTCCTTCAAGCGTACGTACAGGAGGATTGTTCCCGCCATTGTAAGACATAGTCGCGATAATCTCTATTATATGTTCCACATCGGTTGGAGGGATCGATTGTGTATCTAACCAATCGGTTACTTTACGCATACCTGCTTCTTTGGAGACATTGAGCTTTTCGTCTGCTACATCATGAAGCAAAGCCGCCATCACTGCAACAAATCGATTGCCTCCTTCAGTCGCTGTAATACGTTCGGTCATTTGCACAACACGGTGAATATGCCACCAATCATGTCCACTGGTATCCTCAGAAAGAACCGATTTCACAAATTGGGCTGTATCTTGAATCACTTGTTCTTGTATCTGTTCTGTACTATTCGGTGTGGTTGTCATTGTGGTATCGTCCTTTCGCTCTAAAGATTATCAAGATTACGTGGTCGGACAAAAAGTATACATGATTTTGGATATACTGTACATCTATCGCTGTATTTTTATCGAAGTTTGTATCAATACATCCATATATATGTAAATTTATAATCGAATATATGGCTCTAACCCTAATTAAACGCTTGAAAATGGTCGATATTATAATCAATATAAACGTGAGACTTCTATCTAAAAATAATCCTTACTTAAATGATCTTACTCGTTTTGAAAAAAAGAATAGCTGAATTGGATGATTTTATTTGTGAGAGGAAGTTACTTGTGCAGAACTATAATCAACAATCAATGGATGCTTTAGTAGTCAAAGCTTTGGAGAATAACCTTGCTATTATTCGATTTGATACTCATCGACGTGTAGCTTATGTAAACGATATTTTTGCTCGTACTATGGGTTATACACGTGAAGAAATGCAAGGAATGGATCATCGGTCTTTTTGTTTTCCTGAGTTTGTGAACAGTCCTCAATATGAACTATTTTGGAAAAGTCTTTTATCTGGAGAAAGCTTTCAAAATAAAATCGAACGTATGGATGCTAGCGGCAACTCAATCTGGTTAGAAGCCACGTATATGCCTATTTTCGAAGATGACAATCATCAAGTTATTGGTATCTCCAAAATCGCAACCAATATTACACAGCGCCAAAACCATATGACTACTGTCGTCACCGAGCTACAAAATATGGCAGATCATATGAGTGAACGTGCCAACAAAGGGATTAACCGCAGTCAGGAATTATTGCAAAGTATAAACAAAATTGCAGATGTCTCTGCTGAAAACAAACACACTTTGATGAACCTTCAGCAACAGGCTTTATCGATTCAAGGAGTAGTGCAGACGATTCGAGATATTTCTTCTCAGACGCATTTGCTTGCTTTGAATGCAGCGATAGAAGCCGCTCATGCCGGTGAATTTGGACGTGGATTCGATATCGTTGCCAAAGAAGTACGCAAGTTATCGAAAATGGTAGAACAATCTATTATTGAAGTACGTGATAGTGTAGATGCGATTACACGCGAAATTGAGAAAATTGCTAAAGGCACCAACGAAGCTCAATCCACCGTAGAACAAAGCCAGCAACAGCTTCAAGTAGCGATGAGTGATTTCACCCAAATCTCTTCGGCAGCTCAAGAATTAGATGTTCAAGCACGCGAAGTATCGGTAATCCTTTAATTTAATAAATAGACGCAAAAAGACCGTTCTATATGAGTAACGGTCTTTTCGATTTATTATTTTGTATTCAAAATATTACTACTAAGTATTTTTTATTTTTTTCCTTTAGTGTTGAGAATGATTTGGGTTGGTTACTTCCTCTATGTCTTCTAATGGTTCATCTTTATTTGCACTATTCAGATGACGCTTCTGCTCCGCTTCTGCGTGATATAGATATAGAATCCCTGCGGCTAACGATATCCAACTCAAATATAAAGGTGCTTGACCTACACTATTTGAAAAAGTATCAAACAGTTCACTGTTCCATGTAGTTGTTCCTGATCCCCATATAGCAGCACTCATGTATTTCACACTATACAAAAAGGCGGCTATTGCGATCAGACTGATTCCTGCGGCTCGTTTGTTCATCATAATCTCCATTCTGATTTGCGTATTGGTATGACTTAGATAATTACTATTACTGAATCTCAAATTGAAGGCATATCAGATGGCATCTGTGGTGCTTGATGATTGGTATATTGCCAGCTCATAATCGTTGCGCTGTCTTTGCCCTGTTGGGTATGAATATGTTGTAAGATCGACTCTATATTCGGCTTAAGATCGTGATCATTTACCAATGCTTGATATACATGTGTAGGATGTTCAAAATAATGATCAGGTGTATCGACTACACCATCTGTCATTAAAACGATAATATTATCCCCTGCTCGTAACTGTCTTTTGCCAATCGTGTAACAAGGAACTTCCAGATCGAACGTATTCACCTGTCCAATCCATTCATAAAACTGTCGCTGATTCAGTCCATATTGACCCCAGGCGGCTAGGTCAGGATGAAGTAGATATGCCATACAATCGCCTACAGAGAACCACCATAGATAAGCGTCTTTTTGTAAAACGATCAGACAAGACGTTTCTCCGCTTACCTGCTGACATGCTTGACGAAAAGACACACTCGAAAACAAGTCTACGATATACTTTTCAAATACATCGAATAGATCAGGTTGTTCTAACATCGCTTGAAGTCTAGATTCATCTTGTTGTAACGTATCAATAATCAGTGCTGCACTGGTCGCTGTCTGATGAGCATCCAAAAGAACAGCTAGCCTGGCAGAACCATTTTCACTTTGCATCACTAATAAGCCATCTTCATTTTTATAAGCGCCTGCTCCTGTATGCCCGCCGTACCATCCTATATGTATCCCATGTTGCTCTGTCATCGTTGGCGTATCTAAAAAAGGTTGCTCACTTCCGACCCATCTATAACTGCTAACACTCATAAGTACCTCCTTTATTTATGTCCCAAAAACCTGATCCATCTTTTCCAAATCATACGGTAAAAGCCAATCATAATATTGCTCATACAAGCGTTGTAATGAACCTTTTTGCATGCCTACAATATCGAGTCCACGATCATCGTACATATGGAAGATGATTTGTTGCTTGGGCTCTATAACATACACGCTTTCAGATAAAGAAGCTCCTCGCTCCGGAAAATCTGTATAACTAATCGCTTTGAAAATCCCTGCATAATCAAGATCATGGATCGTACACCATACATATTGGCTTTGAATATATCCGTTTAATTCTGCTGTATCTTCATCATAATCAGGTTGTTGCGAATGGAGCTTAACCTGTGAAAAACATTCTGATCGTAGATACGTTGATAATACCTGAACTTCATTTCGCTCAATACGTTCAATATCAGATAATACAGTCTGATAAGTAAAAGTCAGTACACATACTTGTTCACTTTCAGCAAATACAGCTTCAAATAAAGATACAGCATGTTGTTGAAGTTGTTCAAAATAAGTCGGATCATCAATACCACGATAAGGTACTCCTAATTCAAACCGTAATCCTAAAGGAAAGTTATAAAACAAAGGCACTTCTAACTTCATTTGTGGAAAAGTCTGCTCTAACCAATCATTAAAATCATTATTCATAACTGTAGTCACTCTTTACCTCGCTTGGACTGTAATTCTTCCCATTCATGCAAATAGATCATCTGTTCCTGATCGGATGTATCTAATTCAATCGGACAAATAAATTCTAACAAGTTACCATCAGGATCATCAAAATAAATAGCCGCATGCGCTTGAGGTCTATTTGGTAATACAATCGGGCCAATCGGTTGAAAGCCAAACACTTCGCGTACAGCAATTCCTTTGGCTTCTAACCACTCTTTGGCTTGCTTGATATCTTCATAATCAACGCGAAAAGCCATATGACGCAAAGAAGGATGATACGGTGTGTTCACCTGCTCGCCTTCCCATAGCCCTAACCAACTGATTCCTTTCTCGATCCATACAAAACTCAGACTCTCTCCGCGGTGAGCAATCTCAAGCCCTAATTTCTCATAAAAAGCGAGCGATCTATTCATATCTTTGACAGGTAGCAATGCTTCGTACAATCCTTTAATCATCATAATCCTCCATTCGTAGATGTAAAATTCAATGTTTCTTTACTATTCTACCTCAATATTAAAACTTGTCTAATTGCCCAAAATAGGGTTATATACACATATATCCGTTTACAATCAGGGGGCGTTTTGATGAAATCCAATTCACATACAACTGTGCCTTATGGCTATGAACCTGTTATCGAAAAAAGCAAAGGAACGCTAATCTACTACGATTCGTTCGAACACACAACAGATGATGATCTGAACTTGGCGCTACGAACGATGGATCATATGCAATTTACACGCTTGGTGCTCTATCCACTGCATGAGCAGACAGTAAAGCGCATGTCCAAAGAGCCGGTATCTGCTTATTACAAGCGTGAAGACCGTCTACATGCTTGGAAACGAGAAACCGAACGCAAAAGCATCACCGTAGAAGGCTGGGATGGTAAGCGTAAAAAGTATACTCCTATCGAAGCCGCATTACGCCATCTGGTAGATCAATACCAATCTCCTTATTTTCTACTGATGACTCCTGATATGGCGAACTTATTCGCGTCATTTTCTTCTTTTGAAGAATGGATCAGTAAGCTCAAAATCGTTTTGACAGAAGAACCTACTTTCCTTCATCCACGGATGCAAAAGTATAGCAAACGTTGGGTAGTAGCAGGAGTCGAAAAAGAGTAATTCGTCTATGTTTCTGCCTTTTCAAAAATACGTAATTAAGTTATAATAATACAATAAAACATTTATTTACGTGCTATGTATAAGGCTGAAAGGTGTGGAATGGATGGAATATATGCTTCAACAGATTTTGCAGGAAATCAAATCAGTTAAAACAGATGTGCTATCGCTTCATCAAGATAATCAATCTCTAAAAAACGGCATGCAAGAACTTAATCAGAATCAAATTCTTTTAGCAGAAAGACAGTCACAACTAGAAAAAAAACAACTTCAATTTGAACAAAATCAAACGGATTTACAAAAAAATCAATTACGCATGGAAGAAAACCAGGTTCGTCTGGCTCAAAATCAGATCCAACTAACAGAAAGTCAATCCCGCTTGGAGCAAAGTCAATCACGACTAGAAGAAAACCAAGTTCGCTTAGAGCAAAATCAAGTGCAAACTAATATTAAAATCAGTGATATTCATACTGCTGTTGTTCGTCTTGAAAATGATCAACCCAAAGATATTGTCGCTCTGTTAGAAACGTTTGATGATTATTTTTGTGAAAAAGATTCGGAATTAGCTATACTGAATCATCGTATATTTCGAGTAGAATCTAGATTGGAACGTATGAGTATGCGTGCTTAAGCCATCCTGAAGGATGGCTTTTTTATTGTCTGCTTCTTCTTGATCTGGTTGGTACTCAATCAAGTCAGACAATTGACATTGAAATGTATCACATAATTTATTTCTAACAAAATCAGTAACGCTATGTATTAAATAAAAACACCAGTCATATCATTACAATATAACTGGTGCTTCTTGGTCTTACATCGCTGCCCCTTCAGGCGATAAAGCAGTAGTGAAAAATACAGGTTTTTGCTGTTCATTCTGCTGATACGCTACCAGTAACAGACTGCGTCCTTCGCTAGCCGTTAAGGGTTCACCTGCAAGGATTTTATCCAAACGGAATGGCAGTTCTTCCATCACTGTATGCTTATGAAGCTCTTTATCATTTAATTTCAAATCAACAAACTCGGTTGAGAAGTCTTCCGGTTGTTGAATCGCATGTCTGATATGGCTGGACATTTGATCTTTGTTCATCGTGAAGTCCCACCAGATTTTACGTGGTTTGTACTTATGGTTGAGGAAGTAGTCTAACTTCATCAGTCCCAGTACCACATCCATACGCGGTGTCTGGCGATCCATTAAGAAGGCTTGTAAATGGGTAAATAAATCTTCCAATTGGTGACCGATCTTTTGCCAGCCTTGGGCTTCCCAGTAATTCCCGAACTCCTGGAAAAAGTCGAATGGCGACTGGAACTCATTGTATAACAAGTAATTCAGCGTATAATCCATCCGATGCGCATTCCAGTATTTCTCCAATACATCTTCCAGACGCTTCAAGCGTACAATATCTTCAAAAGATAGCTTATCGCTACTCAGAATCTCATACGGCGCATGATCCATATACGTATACTGATACTTGTCTGCATCGATCCGAAGCCCTGTTCCGCGTAACATTTTGAGGAATCCTAATTGCAATTCTTCTGGCCCTAAAGCAAATACATCGTTAAACGTTTTGCGGAATGTATCATAATCTTCGAGTGGTAAACCTGCAATTAAATCTAAATGCTGATCGATATTACCCGACTCTTTGATCTTCGTTACTGTACGACTAAGCTTGGTAAAGTTCTGACGACGCTTCACCAGTTCATTGGTCGGATCATTAGTGGATTGCACACCAATCTCAAAGCGGAATACACCCGGTGGTGCATGTTCTGCTAGATAATCTAACACTTCGGGACGCATAATATCTGCGGTAATCTCAAATTGGAACGTACATCCATTATGATTCGCTATTAAAAACTCGAACATTTCCATCGCATAATCACGTTTAATATTAAATGTACGATCGACGAACTTGATTAATTTGGCACCTTGATCGATCAAGTACAGAATATCGCTTTTGGTACGTTCGATATCAAAGTAGCGCACACCGACTTCAATACTGGATAAGCAAAATTGACAGCTAAACGGACAACCACGACTCGTTTCAAAATATACAACCCGCTTGGCAAGTTCAGGTACATCTTCGACAAATCGGTACGGCGAAGGTAATTCATTGAGATCAAGCTTCGGACGACCTGGCATCATAATCAGTTCTTCGCCTTTGCGGTATGCTACCCCGTAGACAAAATGATATTTGCCTGCTCCTTCGATCTCTTGTAGTAAATGATGGAACGTTTCTTCGCCTTCACCAATCACGATAAAGTCGATATTGCTCACACGCTTCATCCAGTATTCGGTATCATAAGATACTTCAGGTCCACCGAGTACAATTTTCACTTCTGGCATGACTTTTTTGAGAATATCGACCACTTTAATCGTTTCTTCAATATTCCAGATGTAACATGAAAATCCGATCACATCCGGTTTCCGTTGAAATAAGTCAGATACGATATTCATCACCGGGTCTTTGATTGTAAATTCGGCAAGTTCAATATCAAAGTCTTTTTCACTAAAAGCTTTTAGGCAACGAATCGCAAGTGATGTATGAATATACTTGGCGTTCAATGTAGATAATACGACTTTCATAGCGATATGCTCCTCTCATGCTGTAACAAAATCATTCGGATATCGGCAAGCACCTGTTCTGCGCAAGTATTAATAAAGAAATGTCCACCATGATAAGATTTGAATGTCGTTAAAAGTGATGAATACTCACTCCATGCTTCGATATCTATCGTTGTCATTTGATCCTGTTCTCCGGTTAAGACAGTGATCGGGAACGGAAATACTTCATACTGCTTGTTATAGCGATATTGCTCTACAAGCCTAAAATCGGCACGCAATACAGGAATAATCATCTCCAACAATTCCTTATGTTCCAGTATAACATCCGGTATTCCGCCGAGGGTAATGACTTTTTCTATAAAGGCTTGATCTGAAAGTTGGCTCCATTCTTTGCGACTGGCAATATGAGGAGCTACTCGTCCTGAGAATAGGCTTGTTACCGGATAACGACCTGTTTCGGTATACACTTTATGTATCATTTCAAATGCAAGAAGACTGCCCATACTGTGCCCGAAAAAAGCAAACGGACGATGGTCTTGAAAATACGGTCGGATCTGCTGCCATAGATCTTTAACAACTACTGCCACATCGCTAACTAATGGCTCTGCAATTCGGTGTCCATGACCGGGAAGCTCAATCGGAATCAATTCAATCTGTGGCTGCAATGATTTTTTCCATGAATTATAAATATAAGCATTACCACCTGCATACGCTAACGTAAATAATCGAATCTTATTATTCATCTGTATTCCTCCATATGATTGTTGGGATAGCGCTATGCAGTAAATATACTGATTCGGCATGATAGCAAATCTGTTACAAGCATCCCAATACCCATCCTTCTAACAGACTCAATTGATATTCTGCTCTGCTTAATGTAGGCAAAGACAGATAAGGTGCTAACGTCTCTTCTTGATCGCGCTCTTGCATCCATGCTGCGATATAATACGCATCACGTTCATGTTCACTATAGGTCGAGATATTGGATAGATGAGGTTCGGTGATCATTCTTCTTTTGTACAATGAAGGATACGCTTCGACAATCACATGATGTTGTTTTGGTATTATTTTACCATCAAATGGCCAGAAGTGGATGTTCATTCCATGTCTTTTTTGCCAGTATCGTAGACGATATATCCATGCTAATCCGGTATGGGTCGAATAAGAGACTGCCCCTTGCATCCCGGAGACACGATCCAGATCGACTACACTTTTGGTTGAAGGTACAAATTCACGTTCCACTAATCGCTTGGCGATAGAGTTGGTGTAATGGGCTTGTTCTTTACTTTGCTTCATGGTAAGTCTGGTCGTCTGCCATGTCTGATAACTCCATTTGAGAAAATCATCCCACTGATCCAACTGCAATTGTTGCAACACTGACAAAGGATACGACAGCCCATGATCGATACCGATAATTATTCGTTCTTGACTGGATAATAACTGATCCCGTAACCAGAGATACACTTCTTCTCTTGACCAGAGATGATCTTTGTCAGGCGATGTCCTAGAAGTAAGCGAACTCACAGTAGAGGGATAGATTAGAGAAGCAGGTGAATGGATACTTCCCTGCACAACAGCGAGACCTTTAATTTTGGAGCGTGGCTTATCTGCTCCCGAGTAATCTATTCCGATATATTTTTCAAATAAAGGCATATTTATCTTCCTCCGCATGTTCTTATCCTGCTGTGACCTCATTGCCAAACATTACAAAAAACCGATACTTCTTACCGATAAGCTCTTTTCAATATAGATTGTGAAAAGAAACTTGATCGAAGTATCGGTTGTAGGTTGGTTTCTTTTAAAATTCTTCCATATCGTAACGTCCTTGATCCATATCCATACTTTCTTTCTGGAAAAAGGCTAAAAATGGTTCGCCATATTTGCGGAATTTCACTTCGCCGACCCCTTTGATCTCCAGCATTTCGCCTTCGCTTTGCGGTTCGACAACACTCATTTCACGCAATGTTGCATCATTGAAAATAATATAAGAGGGTACACCTTCACGTGATGCCAGTTCACGACGAATCAGACGCAATTGCTCGAAGATTGTCTCGTTAACTGCTGAAGCATCGTTATTACGGCTAGTGCTACGACTACGGCTAGAACCTGAACTACTTGAAGCTGAAGCCGCTATTGGACGTGGTGCACGTTGCATGACTTTACGCTGTCCTTTTAGCACTTCGGCTGCGATCGGTTGCAATTTCACCACCGGATATTGCCCTTCTGTTAGCAACAGATATCCTTCGGCTGCCAGTACATTGATCCGCTCAGAGATTTCTTTTTCTGATAAATGAGACATTAATCCATGAGTAGGCAATTGATCGAACTGATATTGCAATACTTTTTTGTTACGTGAACCTTTGAGCACTTGCGCTACCACCGAGACACCGAATCGTTCACGTAGACGATGAATACAGGAGAAGATTTTCTGCGCATCGATCGTCATATCGACTAACTCGCGAGCATCCCGGCAAGAGCTACATTGTCCGCAGGGTTCACCGGAATGTTCTTCATGAAAATAATCGAGCATCGCATTACGTAGACATTTGGTTGTATAACAGTAATCGACCATCTGTTGCATTTTGCGATAATCGTTATGTTTGCGATCACCTTCATGCATATTTTGTTCCAGTAAAAATTTCTGGGTCATAATATCTTGCGGGCTAAATAATAGGATACATTCACTAGGATCGCCATCACGACCTGCACGACCTGCTTCTTGAATATAAGCTTCCATATTTTTAGGCATATTATAATGAATAACATACCGAACGTTAGACTTATCGATACCCATTCCGAATGCATTCGTAGCCACAATTACCCGAATATCATCATAAATAAAAGCTTCCTGACTCTGATCCCGTTCATCATCACTCATTCCGGCATGATAACGTCCAGCCGCTACCCCACTACTAAGCAGACGACTATACAGATCATCTACATCTTTACGGGTAGCCGCATAAATAATACCGGATTCATTATCATGAGACTTGGCATAATCGATCACAAAGTCACGTCTCTGCGTACCACGCATGACCGCCATCGCTAGATTATCCCGACCCAATCCTGTAATAAATACCTGCGGATCATCTAATTTTAAAAGACGCAAAATATCGTCACGCACTTCCGGTGTTGCGGTCGCTGTAAAAGCGGCAACGATCGGACGCTGTGCCAATTGATTTACAAATGGTGAAATCTCAAGATAACTGGTACGGAAATCATGACCCCACTGCGATACACAGTGTGCTTCATCGACAGCGATACACGTAATATTCACACCGTTCATTTCTTCGCGGAACCAATCCAGTTCTAAGCGCTCAGGTGCAACATATAATAACTTCAGGTCGCCACGACGTGAAGCTCGAATCCGTTCATTCACTTCTTTACCTGTTAACGTGCTATTAATATAAGCCGCTGGAATCCCTGCCGCTGTAAGTGCATCGACCTGATCTTTCATCAGTGAGATCAGCGGTGAAATCACTAGCGTCACTCCGTCATTAACCATCGCTGGAATCTGATAACAGATCGACTTACCGCCACCTGTAGGCATAATTCCGAGTGTATCCTGACGTTGTAATAGACTATTTACAATCTTCCGTTGACCTTCTCTAAAATCTTCATATCCAAAATACTTCTGTAACAAAGTCTGTGCTTCCTGCATCACAGGCGCTTGCACGCTCATTGCCAAAACTCCTTATCCTGATTCTGTAGTGATCGTGTTGCTTTCTTCTGCTTCAAATCTATACTCCTATTTTAACAGAGAACGAACGATAATTCTCAGCAACTTATCAATTCTGATATAATATATGTGATAATGATTATCATTTTCATATGTAAAGGAGAATCAATATTGAACTTTCCACAGATGGCACCTATAACTACCCAAGCAACTGTTCAAGCACATCCTTATGTATTACAACTGCATCATGCAGATATTCAACATATACAACCTCAGACTTCATTGTCATTAACACAGATTATGGCGACTCATATGACTATTCTTGTGCTGATCGAAGGCGAATGTATATTAAAGCGTGAAAATGATCCCTACCCTATGAGAACAGATACAGTCTATCTATGTCATTCCGGTAGTACATTTGCTTTGTCTTCCGAACATATGGATACACAGGTAGCGATGCTTCATCTGGAATTATATCTGCCACATCCAGACGATCCTAGACAATTGCAGTCTGTTACCGATTCTCAACACTTATATTTTCCGGCTGAAGCTACACTTCCTTATGCCAGTGCAAAGTGTCAGCAGATTTGCTCTGCTTTTCGTTCAACTCATGTATTACATCGCTGGCGTGCTCAGATTGATGCTATTGAATTGTTGTTTGAAGTGGCTACAGCCAAAGAAAAATGTACACTCCAGCAAGAAGATGGTCTGGTGCGTGCTCGAAATTATATTGCTGATCATCCTCAGCAAGCACATACGCTAGAACAATTAAGTCAGATCGCTGGACTTAGTGCCAAGCATTTCTCTGATGTATTTAAAAAAACCTATGGTCAAAGCCCTCATGAATATATGACTGAAATTCGTCTTACGCAGGCCAAACAATTGATGCTTCGTTCAGGCTACAAACTCAAAGATATCGCGCATGAAGTCGGTTATCGGGATGAATTTTATTTTAGTCGTGTATTCAAAAAAGAAACAGGTGTATCGCCTTCGACATATATACACAAACGCAAGCAAAAAGTAGCCGCTTATGCTAGTGTGTCTACGCTTGGTTATTTGCTACCGCTTGATATTGTACCTTATGCCGCTCCACTACATCCCAAATGGTCAGGATATTATCTAGAACGTTACGGTGCAGATATTCCTTATCATTTGGAATATGGAAATTCATATCAGCAGACTCATACCGCTATACGACAGCTAGAAGAACTCAAGCCTGATTGGATCGTATGCTCACACGATATTCAAGCCGAAGAATATACACAGTTAAGTCAATCTGCTCAAATGATTACATTGCCAGCTCCACAACGTGGTTCATGGCGAACAGGCTTATATCAACTGGCAGAACAACTTCAGATGAATGAAGAAGCCAAGCAATGGATCAATACATTTGATCAACATACTGCACGTGTTAGAACGTTACTTACCCGCTCAGATGGTTCCAGACCTAATGTGTTATTTGTGCGTATGCTTCATGATCAATTATACAGTCTCGGTTCAGCCGGATTATTAGATTATGTCTATGACGAACTGGGAATACAGCGACCTCACGATACACCGGCTGATGATAATGAAGAGGATATAGTGACATGGGATCAATTACAAGCAAGTGATGTAGAGCATATTGGTATCTTAATTCGTCAAGATTCGGAGACATTAGAACACTGGCATCGATTACGGCAATCTTCTCGCTGGCTTGATCTTCCAGTAATCCGTCAACAACAATTGCATATTCTAAGTTCAAGTCCATGGCGCGAATACTCTCCTACTGCTTTGACCAGAGTACGTGAAGAGCTAATACACTATTTATCCGCCAAAAGTCCATGTGCTATCCGTTGATTGTCTATGGCAAAGCACAAATATAACCTCTATGATAGCTATTGAGAATCTTTCTCACTGATATTGAGGGGAGTTATATAATAATCATGAAAAAAACAATTACGTCTATATGTATGATTGCCACATTTATAGTATTGTCTGCATGTGGTAAGCCTATAGCGACAGAAGGAACTAGCTCTTCAACAACTACACCTGTAGCTTCGACGGATTCAGCTTCTACAGCTACACGAACGATTACGTATCTGGACAAGTCTTATACGATTCCAGCCAAAGCCGAACGAATCGTCATTACAGGTTCTTTAGAAGCGATGGAGGATTCTATTTTACTTGATATTCATCCTGTTGGCGCAATCTCTGTCTCCGGTAAATTTCCTCCTTTGTTCGCTTCGATTACTGATCAAGCAGAATCAATAGGAGAAAAAATCGATCCTAACTTTGAAAAGATTTTGTCCCTCAAACCGGATGTTATTCTTGGCACAACCAAATTCGATCCGGCTATACTGGAAAAATTACAACAGATTGCTCCCACTATTCCTTATTCGCATGTTGCTACAAACTGGGAAGAAAATTTGACCCTGTTAGGTGAAATTAGTGGCAAACAAAAACAAGCAGCACAAGAAATCACTGCTTACAAAGCTAATTTAGAAAAAGCGAAAACGACTTTACAAAGTACATTAAAAGATAAACAAGTATTGCTGGTTCGTATGCGTGAAGGAGCTGTCTGTCTATACGGGCCTGACTTATACTTTAATCCTGTATTATACAGCGATCTGGGGTTAGCTATTCCAGCAGAAGTTGCCGCTGCCAAATCACAAGAAGCGATCTCAATTGAACAATTTGCTCAAATGAATCCAGATGTGTTATTTATCCAGTTTTCAGAAGATGAGAATCCAGATGCTACAGGCGCTCTGGAAGATTTGCAAAACAATCCGATTTTCCAAAGTATTCAAGCTGTCAAAGATGGCAACGTCTTTGTCAATGTAGTTGATCCGCTCGCTCAAGGTGGAACAGCGTATAGTAAAATTCAATTTCTTCAAGCTTTTGTTGATACGTTACAATCCAAATAAGAAGGTAATGAATCTAATATGTACAACATTTATAGACTACCGGCAGTGATCTTTTGGACTGCCCCGGTAGTCATTATTTTCATCATTGTGATATCTGTTCTATATGGAGCCAAAAACATCTCATCTCTTGATGTCTGGAACGCTATCGTTCATTTTGATGCTGGTAATGTCGATCATCAGATTATACGTCATTCAAGGTTACCGCGCGCGATCGGTGCTTTGTTGATCGGTGCGTTTCTCGCGATGTCTGGCGCAGTCATGCAAGGGATTACTCGTAACGATCTAGCTTCCCCTTCACTACTTGGTGTATTGGATGGTTCTGTATTTGCGATTACATTATGTATGATCTTTGCACCGTCTATACATGGAAGCAGTCTGATTGTGGTATCCATGTTAGGTTCGGCTTTTGGCATGTTATTGGTATTTGGAATGTCTTATCTGATTCCAGGAGCACAGTCACCGATTGTTCTAGCTATTTTAGGCACATTAACCGGTATGTTTTTGAATGGATTAGCTGATGCGATTGCGATGTATTTTCATGTATCTCAACGGATTAGTTATTGGTATAACGCTCGCTTATATCAGATTGATCCTGAATTGATTCAATTATCGCTTCCATTTGCTATTGTCGGCTTTGTGATCATGTTAATTATTGCCCGCTCTATTTCTGCGTTATCTCTAGGCGAAGAAATATCTACAGGTCTAGGACAACGGGTCAAACTTATCAAATTGGCAGCTTTTATAGCAGTTGCTTTGTTATCCGGTATTTCTGTGGCTCTAGCGGGAAAAATTGCTTTTATCGGCTTGATTGTTCCTCATATTGCCAAAATGATCGGCGGAAACGATTATCGCCGTATTATTCCGTTATCCGGTGTACTTGGAGGGATGTTTTTAGCTTGTTGTGATATTTTATCTCGGTTTGTAAATTATCCATTTGAGACTCCTATCGGTGTGATTACTGCTTTATTCGGTGTTCCTTTTTTCCTTTACCTGATTCGTCGTAAAGGAGGCTCACGACATGGATAAAGACTCTCAAGCACGCTATATATCGATCATGAGTATTGGAATAGTGTTGATTTTGCTTATAGTGGGAATCGGTCTTACGTATGGTGAACTCAGACTGTCATGGATCGAGATGATGTCTACACTGCTTCATAGATCGAGTGATGCTTCTCATTATATTGTCATTTTTCAATTTCGCTTGCCTCGTATTGTATTGGGTCTAGTGATAGGAGCAACCCTCGGGATTGCAGGAACTGTCGTACAAAGTCTCACTCGCAACCCATTAGCTGATCCAGGGATCCTAGGGATTAATGCAGGCGCAGGTATGTTTATTGTGCTGTTTATGTTTTTGATTCGTGATCAGATCGATATGACAGGAAATATAGCGATTATGATGATGCCTTTATTCGGCATGGTGGGCGGTTTGTTAGCTGCGCTACTGATTTTTCTACTGGCCAAAGATCAACACGGGCTTAATCCACAACGATTGATTCTGGTAGGGATCGCTATCACTACAGGATTCTCGGCAGTTACGTTATATGCATCGCTCAAAATGAACCCGCAAGATTTTGAAAAAGCATCAGCCTGGTTATCTGGAAACTTTAATTCAGCGAACTGGCTATTTGTTTTATCGATGCTTCCATGGATAGTAGTATTGCTTCCGTGGTTGCTTTGTCAGACACGACTGCTAGATGTTATGCGCTTAGGTGATCATACGTTGCTTAGTCTAGGAATACCTTTACGGCAAAAGCGTAGTCAATTGATGTTTATTAGTGTAGGGCTTGTAGCGGCTGGTGTGGCTGTATCCGGTAGTATTGGCTTTGTAGGATTAATAGCTCCTCATATGGCGACCCGACTTGTCGGACTTGCTCATCGGCGTGCTCTTCCACTTAGCGGTGTAATTGGTGCTTTGCTGGTGCTTATTGCTGACTTTATCGGACGAACTTTATTTTCGCCAGCTCAATTGCCTGTAGGGATCGTTCTTTCGATTATAGGAGCTCCTTATTTTGTATGGTTATTAAGTAGACGTCGCCAAGCATAATGATCATATCGCACAGATAAGATGATATAAAATTAGCTACCAAAAAGTCTGTAGTTGAAAGGAGATACTTGATGAAACGGACAGATCAATTGGATATATTAGGACGCAAATTAACGGTATACTTACCGCCTTCTTATCACCTTTCAGAACGTGATTATCCTGTCGTCTATGTACAAGATGGAGGTCAATTAATAACTCACTGTCAAAATTATATCGAACGATTATTTCGAGAACAGTTGCTACATGAAGTGATTCTAGTAGGCGTACATACCGATCGGCGTACTTATGATTATACCCCCTGGCCAGCTCCGGCTTTGAACCCTCAATTTCCTGCTTTTGGTGGACAAGCCCAATCTTATATTGATGAATTAGCCGATCAGGTAAAGCCTAATATCGATCAACGTTATCGGACACTTACAGACGCTATCTCTACAGGGATAGTCGGTGGTTCTTTGGGCGGGTTGGTCAGCATGTTTGCTGCGTACTGGCGACCGGATATATTTGGCTGTGTGGGTATGCTTTCTCCTTCCTGCTGGTATGAAGGAGTGATGAATTATATCGAAGAACATCCGGCTCCTTCCGCTGATCTCAAGCTATATGTGTCGATAGGCAATTGTGAAGGATTATACAAACAGAACAGTCAACAACATATGTTCCAAAATGTACTATCTGCATGTGAATTGTGGCAAGCAAAAGGCTTTCCTGCACACCAACTTCTGCTTGAGATTGAAGATGGCGGTACTCATGATCTGCTGTTTATGACGCAATATTTTATCAAATCATTACAATTTCTGTTTGGTGCTTCTAATGCAGCCTATTCTGGCACAATGTCTTGCAGTTAATGGTCTTCTTATACAGCTCATACTTGCTAATAGATTATGACTCAGACAACACAAAGCAGACCTCTTACCATTACAGTAGAAGGTCTGCTTTGTTTACTTTTCCAATATAATTATCTATGCGATATTGAATAACTGCTTTGAAGATCTATCGGTTAACGATAAATCATTGTTGCTACATCATGTAACGATTGTCTGGCTGCGATACTGATGCCTGCCAGTTGGAAAAAGCCATGATTCACACCTAGATAACGACGACAATGCACATCTACATCAGCTAGTAATAACTTGCGATACAAAGCTTCATTTTCGAATAATAACGGATCAAATTCAGCAGTTAACATATACGTTTCTGGAAGCCCTGCAAGATTCTCTGCATATAACGGGCTGACTTCTGGATGATTTAACGGTAGATCACCAAAATAAGCTTCATATCCACTAATCAATACATCTCTAGTTATAATATAATCGTTGCCATACTGTGCATATGTTGTACTTGTACCGCTGGCATCAAGCATCGGATAAATAAGAATCTGACGCTGTGGCAACCAGTCACCTTGCTCTTTCAACCGCAGACATGTCACCAGCGCTAGATGTCCTCCTGCACTATCTCCTGCAATCGTTATTCGGTTACGATCTCCGCCCCATGCAGTCACATGCTCACGAACAATCTGTACTGCGCGTACAGCATCATCGTGTGCAGTTGGATATGTATACTCTGGTGCTAATCGGTATTGCACAGCAATAACCAGAGCTTTACCTTCATAAGCCAACTGACGCATCTGTTGATCATGAGTCTCCAAGTCTCCACTGACAAAGCATCCCCCATGATAATAGATCAATACAGGCAAGTCCCTCTGATCTACCGGTTGGTAAAGGCGTAATGTAATATCATCAATATTCACATCCTGAATAGAATAAAGCTCTACTTTGTCTCCTGCCAATGGAATTGTGCTCAAATATCCTGCACGACGTTCTTCGATACTTTGATGAAGTACAGACGGACGACCTGCTTCTACAAACTGTTCTACCAGTTGACGTATTCCTTTTTCCAAATGATCTAAATGTTCTACTTTATGCATTGTATATGTTCTCTCCTGTCATTCGATATAATCTATATTTACACAGTATTGATCAAAGGAGCATCTTGCCATTCTGTAGCATGACGATGCACGATTTTTAGAAAAGCATCCAAAGCAGGCGATTGCCACTTTTTCAAATGATAACTCAGTTGTGTATACACTTGTTGTTCACGATCATCCCAATCTAATCGTGCTAATTTGTGTTCTTGTAGTTCACGTTCTACTGCTACAAGCGGTAAAAAAGAAATGCCCAATCCTGCCATAACACATTGCTTGATTGCTTCTATACTCCAAAATTCCAGACTGGGATCGGGGAAAATGCCATGACTATTTAGATATTGTTCAAATAGTGTGCGATACGTACAACCCGATTCAGTATGCAAAATCGTTTCGGTACGCAAATCTTCTGGAACAATATGAGCTCGACCGACTAATGGATGATCAATAGGTGCGATCATCGCCATCTTTTCATACACAAGTGTCTCCATATGCAGTTCACGATCTTCCAGTTCTGGTTGTAACAAAAACGCTATATCCAACGCTCCACTACGAATCATTTCTAACAGTTCTGAACATGCACCCGGTTTGAGAATAATTTTGACAGCGGGATGATGTTTGCGATATTCACGAATAATATTAGGTAACCGAAAAGCAGCTAGTGATTCTGGAGCCCCTATAGTTAATGTACCCGACATTTCTGCATCCGAACGAATCGCATCTTTGGCTAATGCATGCATTTTGGATATTTCTTGTGCATACGGAAGTAAACGGCGCCCTGCATCGGTAAGCAAAATCTTTTTGTTCATTCGATCAAACAACGGTGTACCCAACTCTGCTTCAAGCGCTTGAATCTGTGCGGTAATGCTAGATTGCGCATAATCTAGACGCTGAGCTGCACGTGTAAAGCTTCCCACTTCTACTACGACTAGAAACGTAAATAAATGTCTGGATTCCATATTTATCTCTCCCATCGGTTTTTTAGATGGATTGCATTTGAAATTTCCGTTTTTCCGATAACATTATTATCTGCTACGCTGTAGCAAATGACAAGGAAAGCAGGGAAATTAAAATGAACACTTCACATTCATCTCATCTAAAACGGACGATCGGTTTACCGCAAGCTGTCGCTCTCTATATTGGAGCTGTTCTAGGATCAGGTGTATTACTTGTTCCCGGACTGGCGGCTCAAATGGCAGGCCCTGCTTCACTGATTGCATGGGGATTCATGACGTTGTTGATTTTGCCAATGGCTTTGTCGATGGGATTATTATCTGCCAAGTTCCCGAATGCTGGCGGAGTCTCTCATTTTGTGAGTATGGCTTTTGGGCCGCGTGCAGGTGCGTTGGTCGGTTGGTTTTTCTTATTATCTGTTCCGATCGGTGCACCTGTAGCCGCTCTTACCGGTGCAGGTTATATGACAGCTGCGATGGGCTGGGATGAATCAGTTCGAATCGGGATAGCGATCTTAATGTTGCTGGTTGGATTAATCACCAATTGGTTCGGGATGCAAGTGGCTGGCAAAATCCAAATTGCAGTCGTTATTTCTATTGTAGCTGTACTTACATTTGCGATTATCGCTGCTGTGCCTGAGATTCAAGCCGTTCATTTCACTCCATTTATGCCGCATGGTTGGACAAGTATCGGACAAGCGGCTGCGATATTGTTCTGGTGCTTTATTGGCTGGGAAGCCGTATCTCATATGTCCGAAGAATTCAAAGATCCACGTAAAGCAGCCATTCGTGGTGTTGTGATTGCTGCGATTATAGTAGGTATTTTGTATTTTCTAACTGCACTGGCGACTGTAGGTACACAAAGTTATCTGATAGGTGGATCAGATGCTTCACTGGTGTGGATAATTAGTCGACTGCTTGGTTCATGGGGTGCTGTATTAGCTGGAGTTACCGGTATTTTTATCTGTACAGCTACTATTATTGCGTATGTCGGGGCTTCTTCTCGTGTTGCTTTTGCATTATCCAGACAACAATATGCTCCTAAATGGATGAGTCTATTATCTGCTAGATACAGTACACCTGTAGGCGGTATCCTTTTTCTAAGTGTATGCTTCGGGTTGATTACTGGTTTGTACGCAAGTCATATCATTTCGTTGACCACTTTAATTCAATTGCCTAATGCGACTTTTATTTTGACCTATCTTGGTGGATGTGCCGCAGGGATTCGCTTATTACGTGAAAGTCGCTTTGGATGGATCATCAGCTGGATTTCTTTTGTAGCTACAGCTATTATTTTTCCATTTACAGGTTGGGCTATTTTGTATCCGGTAGCGATCACTATAGTATTCGGAGTTACTCTTCTTATTCAGTCCAAATATCGAGTAAACAAAGTACCACTTTGGGATCAAAAGTGAAAATAATTGATACGATAACAAAAGCTGTTCTGTAAGCATCTCGCCTACAAAACAGCTTTTTGTTTGATAACTATCTTACTCTAGCAAAAATTCACCTCATGATTATGCCCATTGCTGTATCTAATGAATACTATACGTATCTGTACTTACTGTTGGATCTGTAATATCACTATACGTATCAGTTAGCACCGTACTATGCGGGTTGGCACTATAAAACAATAATAATTCTTGAAATGTCACCCATGTGGTGGTCGTCTCCGTCAATATCATAATCCCTTCATAATTGCCTGCTGGCACAGGAATAGGTGCTAATACGCCGCCAAAAGGATTAAAGTATGCTTGAATTTTGCCATCATATAATAGATTCCAATCATTGCCCTGTAGACCATAGATAGTGAATGCCTGCTTACCCGGAACATTCAACATGCTGACTAATTGAATCGCATCCAATTCAACAGGCTTAGGAAAATGATAATTAATCGTTCCACTCTTATGATTGCCTGTATTCGGTATCCAATAGGTAGATAGATCGCCATCAATCGTATATTCTGGTCGTTGGTTATCGTAATAACCGACACTGGTTACAGTAGTTCCTTTGGGAACAGGATCACCGGTCGCATAACTCATCGGTGTAGCATGTACAATATTGGAATAGTTTTGATTTTGCCCGTTAACAACAGCATTAACAACAAAGTAATACGGAACACTGTTATTATCTAGCCCTGGTACTGTGTAATTCTGGTACGTATCTGCGTTCACAGTAATCGTCTGCCCTAGCAAAATATCTGGATATTGCTTCATATAAGTGATGCGATATTGATCGGCTGCTGGAACTGTATCCCATGTTAAATGTACTTGTCCATTTTGCGGTGTAGCCTGTAGAGCGGTTATATAAGAAAGATCACTTTTATATAATAGTTCATTTACTACGACTGGAGCGGCTGTAGAGCTAATTTCTATTTTGAGTAATTGGTACCAATCTGGCTCAATAGGGATACTGTCGATCGCTATCGGAGACGTAGAACCCTGTACATGTACTGTTTTTTGCCCGATCAACGTATTGCTGTGTTCACCTTCTTCATATATTTTATACGTAATATCACTTTCCACTGGCGCTGTTATCACAAATTGCAGTTCATTTATATATAATGGATATCCGACAAGATAGCTTAGTGTTGCATTTTTACTGTTGTTTTGAGTTTTCCATGTGGATGCTATATCTCTATCCATTGTATTTTCTACAGGGTTACGATAAAACTCACTACTTGCACTTTTACCTGTATTGACCGGGAAATTATATCCAGGTACTGGCATGCTTAGTACTTCTGTGGCATAATTTGTCCGTACTTCATTGCGTACTCCGGCTACTGTAAAATAATAAGCAGTGCCTGTTGTCAGATTAGGAATCTGTACATCTGTATACGTATCTGCTGATACAGTGATTGTCTCTGTATAATGCCCTGAAGTCGTACCATAACGTATTTGATAATGATCTACATTGGCAAGTGGTTGCCATTGAAGCGATACTTCTTCATTGTTATTAGTCGCTTTAAGCTGTGTTGGAGCAATGCTAGTCGTTGTAGGAAGTAGATTCACTTCACTCATTAGCAACCAATTACGCGTAGAACTCACCGAAATATCAATTCCTTCATACCAGCCTATTTGTACAGCTATCGGTGTAAGAGCTTGATATTCACTGGCAGTCACATGAAATGTACGTGTTGCAATCGTGCGCCAGTATCCATTTTGCAGACCGCGAATTGTATATGTCTCATACCGATCTCCCGTGCCTCCTGTAGAGACTTGTACACCTTTCAGATTCACAGCTTCTGGAAAGTTCATTTGAATACGTCCTGTATTACTAGATACTTTCCATATACTATACCAATCACCATCTCCGATATTTTGCGGTACAAATGTTGGATCATACGTAGTCGAAGTATACGTTGTACCTACAGGTATACGACTCCCGACCATCCCTTCACTTCCATCTGTTACTACCGAAGCCGCTTCGATCATCTTCGCCTGTGGAACAAAAACAAACAGCATACTAAAAATACACAAATACAGCCACCCTTTACTTAATTGAGATTGGCTTTTCATAATTGACCCCCTTTTATCATTTCATACAAGTAGAAATGCTGTTATCAACGGGTTATGTATATTATTGGATGCTTAATTAATAGCACAATATGGATTTAATGTATATTTTTATTTTATTAGATGATTTGAATCATGTAGAGTTCTTATACTTTTATCATTTCATACACTTTTCACACATCTATTCCATTATTCTCACATAACCTCTTGATAAGATGAATTTACATTCTAAGAAGAGGTGATTCCAATGAAAAAATGGACAAAAAATGCGGCAGTATTATTAACAACAATCAGTGTATTAGGAGGAGCAACAAGCGCTTTTGCAGCTACACCGACAACAGCTACTCCAACCACACAAAAAACGACTACACCTGTAACAGCAACGCATAAAACAACAGCTACTCCAGCTAAAAAAGTAACAATGCCAGCAAAATCGACTGCAAAAACAGCAAAAACGGTTACAGCTAAACACAGAGCAACCAAAGCGAAACATAAAGCTACTAAAGCCGCTCATAAAGTAAAACACAAAGCTACCAAAGCAAAACATAGAGCTACCAAAGCCGCTCATAAAAAAGCGACAACTCACAAAACAGCAGGTACTACACATAAAGTCGTTACTACAACTCCAAAACACAAAGCAGCTCGTCATGTCGCTAAATCAGTAGCTACCAAACACCATGCTAAAAAAACGACTCACAAAAAAGCGACTGCTCATAAAAAAGCAAATACTACACACAAAGTAGTGACTAAAGCTCCAAAACACAAAGCAGCTCGTCATGTCACTAAACCAGTCGTTGCCAAACACAACACTAAAAAAGCTACTGCTACAAAAGCTACAGCCCACAAAAAAGCAGCTACTACACACAAAGTAGTAACTAAAGCTCCAAAACACAAAGCAGCTCGTCATGTGAGTAAACCAGTCGTTGCTAAACACAATGCTAAAAAAGTTACTTACAAAAAAGTAGCTCATAAAAAAGCAGTTGCTCACAAAGCAACAACGAAAACAACTGCTACAAAAGCACCTGTAACTAAAGCAACAACACCTGCAAAAACAACAACACACAAATAAAAGGATCGCTTAGATACATCAAGTTCCTTTTAGCTACAAACGTAAGCTTGCTAAGTTATGACTAAAACTCACTCTTAAAGACGGGACTGCCTAGCAGGTTCCTGTCTTTTTGCTTTAGGCAAACTTTGATATTGGTGACCCTGCTCTGCTACATTAAGATTAGAACGTTTATATCTCTGGAAAGATAAGGAGTTACCGCTATGACCAAACTATTTGTAGTTGATGATGATCCGTCTATTTTGCAATTAATTTCTGAGTATTTACGCAAAGAACAGTATGAAGTATTTTCCTTTGCTCATGGACAACAACTGGTTGAACAGGTACAACATGAACATCCGGATTGTTTGATTTTGGATATTATGATGCCTGGTATTGATGGGCTTACTTTATTAACCGAACTTCGTACATTTACAGGTATTCCTATTATTATGATCTCGGCGAGGGGCGAAGAAGTGGATCGGATCAACGGTTTGGAATTAGGTTGTAATGACTTTTTGAGTAAACCTTTCAATCCTCGTGAATTGGTTGCACGTGTAAAAGCAATGCTTCGCTTAATTGACACTGGTAAGCGTGCAAGCAACCCGATTAGCGTGTCTGCTGTTACAGATACGGCTACACCATCTGTACCTGAAGCTTCTACCTCTTATGTTTATGCAGGTAATTTATCGATCTCGGAAGAATTTCGGCAAGTGCTTATTCAGAATAACGAATTGTATTTTACTTCACGCGAATTTGAATTGTTGTTATTTTTGGCGACCCATTTACAGCGTCCATTCAGTAGAGAACAATTGATTCAGCAAGTATGGAATTATGATTTTTTCGGAGAATTACGAGTTGTAGATGATCTGGTCAAACGGATTCGCAAAAAATTAGTCCAGTATCAATCGACACTGACGATAGACACGGTATGGGGATTCGGCTACAAAGCCGCTATACATGAATAATGAAAACGATTCGTGGCAAAATGTTGCTGTCACTTTGTGTAGGTATGCTGATGACGGTAGCGAT
This sequence comes from Paenibacillus sp. PsM32, assembly GCF_030433815.1. Lineage (NCBI taxonomy): Bacteria > Bacillati > Bacillota > Bacilli > Caryophanales > Paenibacillaceae > Paenibacillus > Paenibacillus sp. PsM32. Next base: position 636,324 of record NZ_JARUWY010000001.1, read on the forward strand.
TACCGTCTTTTTCTTTGTACAATTAATGGATGATATTTTACTCAATCAAGTCAAACAACAATTATCTGCTCAGACGATCAAAGCAGCCCACATTTTGAAAGACCAAGATATTGATGGACTGGATAGTACAGACTTCCGCTTTTTTATTAAAGATATTTTGTTTTATGCTGATTATTTTGTACTTGATAAAAACAATAAAATTATCACTTCCAGCAATACACAAAACAATGGTAAAATCCTCAAAAACTTTTCCAGTAATCATCAAGGATATATGCAGTTAAACGGCAGTAAAGTGTTATACAGTGAAGCTCAACTCAATCATCAGCCATTTCGCGTGATTCTGTACTCTCCTTTATCATCAGTACGTGCCCTATATATTCCTTTGTTACGAACCACTTTATTATCTATCGGTGCTAGCTTTATCGTTATTTTATTTATTGCTTTATTTGCTGTCTGGCGCATGGTACAACCGCTCAATCGGTTAAAAGAAGCAGTCAGTCGGTATGAACCTCATTTACAACCTAATGAACACTTTTTACAAGCAGATCATACCGAAATAGGGGAATTGATCAGTACGTTTCAATTGATGGCCAACCGATTACAGCGACAACATCAATACCAGATTGAATTTTTGCAAAATGTATCCCATGAACTGAAAACACCACTGATGTCGATTCAAGGGTATGTCTTTGCGATTCAAGATCAGGTCGTCACAACCGATCAAGGATTAGAGATTATTACTACTCAATCGAAGCGCTTGATTCATATGGTCGAGAAATTACTGCAATTATCAAGACTTGAAAGTGTAGATGAAGTCTGGCAACAGACCACGATTGATCTCAAAACGATGGCAGAAGAAGCTATTCATTTACTACAGCCAGCAGCGCAAGAGCGCAATATTCAATTACAAGTCATCGGCCCTTCACTGATTATCGCGATTGCGGCTGAACAAGTTTTTCAAATTTTACTGAATCTGCTTCAAAATGCTGTTCGTCATACTGCAACACAGGTACAGTTGATCATCGAACCGACTTCAGATCAGCAATCATGGTGTATTCATATCGACGATGATGGAGAAGGATTATCAGAGGAAGAACGACAGCAGATTTTTCAACGCTTTTATACAGGCAAAAGTGGAGTCACCGGTCTAGGGCTTGCGATCTGTCAACAAATTGCATCCCATTTGCAAGCAGAGCTTCTATGTACTTCTTCCCCGCTTGGAGGGGCTAGATTTACCTTAATCCTACCCAAAACGACAGAATTAACAAATACGGGTGCAAGATCACTATCTCCATGATATAGTGAAGGGGTTAATTACAGGAGGCTTACAGCTTATGCAAAAGAAAAATTCCCGTTCTCATTCATCTTCAAATCGTTCCAAAACAACGAAATCAGGTCATAAAGGTAAACCGACCGCCCACTCATCCAAAGCGAAAAGCAGCTCATCTCGCAATGGTTCCTATCGTGGCAAACCACTTCCACCTACGGTCTATACAGTGAAGGAAGCGACAGAACTTCTTCCTTTTTTACTGGATAATCTTACACATATCAGCCGTAATTCGGTGAAATCGATATTGGCGCGTGGTCAGGTCATTATTAATGAAAAAACCGTTACAGCGTACAATCATATGCTTCGTCCCGGTCAAGAAGTAATGGTTCACAAAGAACCTCCGGTTGCCGCACCTGCGATGGTCGGTCTATCGATTATGTTTGAAGATGAGCATTTGATTGTGATTCACAAAGATGCTGGACTACTTTCTATCGCATCGGATAAAGAAAAAGATGTCACAGCTTATCGTCAGCTTACCGAGCATGTACGTGCGACTGATCCAGAACAACGTATCTTCGTAGTTCATCGGTTAGATCGAGATACATCCGGTATAATGATGTTCGCCAAATCTCATGAAGTTCAACAACAATTGCAAAATACATGGCGTGAAAGTGTAGAAGAACGTACCTATGTAGCGCTTGTTGAAGGCGAAGTGAAAAAGCCTGAAGGAACGATTTCTTCATGGCTGAAAGAAAGCAAAACACTTAAAATGTTCTCCAATTCACATGATAATGGTGGACAACATGCTATTACTCATTTCAAACGATTACAAAAAACACGCGAATATTCCTTATTAGAAGTTCGCTTAGAAACAGGACGCAAAAATCAGATTCGTGTTCATATGGAAGATCTAGGACATCCTATCGTTGGCGATAAAAAGTACGGCGCTCGTGCTCAAGGTGTAGGTCGTCTTGGTCTACATGCACGTGTACTCTCTTTTATTCATCCTGTTACCGGTGAAACGATGCGCTTTGAAACGGATATTCCTAAAAGCTTCAAACATCCTTTTAAAGATGCGCCTGAATCCATATAAGCGATCATGTATGCTGTTAAGAAAACAGGTGCTGAACTGCACCTGTTTTTTGATGCTTATCTCTTTTTACGTATGTTATAATCACCACTACCCATTATTTATAGGAGGCAATTATGCTTAATTTTGAACAAAAGCTTGAACTGCTACAATCGTATCCACAACTACAACGTAAAGATGTTTCTCTAGGTCGTGTGAACTTCCACTATGAAGACAGTGCCTATGAGAAAAAAATTGTCGCTTTCCATATTCATCCGAACGGTAACGGTTATATTTATGCTGGATTATTGCATAACTACGAAACCGATGATAAAGGATTTGTAAATATCCGCGATTATTCAGAAGAACAGTTACGTACTCTACTTGATGAGACGATCCAAGCGATGTCGTACAACCACAAAGCGGTTGAGTTGAAAGAAAAAGAAGAAGCTAAAGCTTCTTTCAAATTAGCAACGACGACTTCTACAGGCGGTACATGGATCGATGAAGATGGACATATTCTAACGCTAAAATACGAAGATGATATGTGGTGTGTGTATTCCGGTCTGAATTTAGATATGGCTTTTGAATCCCGCAGTGAAGCTGGCGACTATCTCAAAGACGAAGGATTCAAGCCACAGACTCAAGCTTGATTTTTATGGTAAAATTAATCGTTACATCGGTAATCATATAAAAAAAGGTCATCTACTCTCAAACTACAGAGCAGACGACCTTTTTTTTGTGGAATGATATCTATATTAATCGCGCAACTTGAATTTACTTAGATCTTCTTGCAGTTGGGTAGACATATCACTTAATGATTCTGCAGAAGCATTAATTTCTTCCATCGAAGCTAATTGTTGCTCTGTTGCCGCAGCCATTGTCTCTGCTTCGTCCGATGTACGCATTGACACTTCAGACACTTCTACAATAGAAGCTGTTACTTCTTCCATCCCTGCTGATATTTCTTCAGAGGTAGCTGAGACTTCTTGAATCTGTGCACTCACTAACTGGGTAGCATTCAAAATTTCATTTAACGTCTGATGAGCATTCTGAATAGCTTCAATACCGCTCTCTGTTTCTGTCTGTGTCTGTTCCATCGATTGAACGGCTTGTTGAACCAACTGTTCGATATCAGCCACCAGACGGGAGATTAAGCCTACAGATGATTTGGTCTGCTCTGCTAACTTACCTACTTCTCCAGCCACCACAGCGAATCCACGTCCATGCTCTCCTGCACGAGCCGCTTCAATATTCGCATTTAATGATAACAATTGAGTCTGTGCGGCAATATTCATAATCACAGTGACAATCTGTCCAATTTCTTGCGAATGCTCTGCTAACACTTTGACGGTATCGCCGGATTGATGAACCGAATCACGAATACTTTCCATTTGATTGACAGCAGATACCAATTGCTGATCGCCAAATTGAGCACGTCCTGTCGCTTGAATCGAAGATTCAGCAACTTCTGATGCTGATTCAGCAATACGAGCGATACCAACCGACATTTCATTCATTGCATTAGCCGTTTCTTCAGTTGCTTTTTTCTGCGTATCGGTTCCTGAAGAAACACCTTGAATCGCTTCTGCAATTTGTTGCATCGCTTGAGTCGATTCATTAGCGACATCTTTAAGTTGTATAGAAGCGGCGGATGATTGGGCGGCAATATCCTGATTACGACGTAATAATAGATTCAATTCTTGAATGGTCTGATTAAAAGCGTCTCCGACCTGACGAAGCTCATCTTGAGTAGTGAGATGAATATGCTGAGATAAATCGCCTGATGCCATCGCTGTCGCTCCATCACGCAAACGTTGTACAGCTTCACGAACACTCCGGTAAAAAGCAAGATAAAATAAAGTCACTAATAGTAAAGCGAGTATAGTAATTCCGATAATAATGTTTCTGGATTCGGTTAAGCGATGAATTCGTTGTTGCAACAATTCATTCAGCTCATTAGATATACTAGTTGTAAATGTATGTGTAGCCTCTATAGTCTGAGTTGCGGCATCATAAAATGTTGATGGGGTTGTAGCAAACGTTTTATCTGTGATTAGATCATTATTTACAGTTGTAAGGAATTGATCTAATGTTGCAAGTGTTGTTTTCCCTTGTGCACCCAAAATACTTTCTAATTGACTGTTATTTTTATACGCTGTGTCTAGAGAATCAGCAATTCCGTCACGGAGAGATTGCATTTGACCTTTTTCTAGCAAAATATCAACCAATTCAGCTTCTGTTATCTTTTTCTTTTGTAGAATGTTCTGACCTTCTCCACGAAGTTGAGCATTTTTTTCCATAGTCTGAGTTAGTTGATTCACGAAAACATCCATTAAATAATAAGAATCAATCTCTGTATCTAATGACATGCCTGAATCGTCTGCTGTAATCAGTACAAAATTATTCATTTTATTAATAATAGCGGTATGGCGATCAAAGCTGTCTGCATTATTTAATGAGAATTGTTCTGTTTGTAGAGTTTTCCAATCTGCTTGGATCGATTGCCACTGCTTGCTAGAATCAGCAAATTCATTTTGAGCTACAACTTGATCGATCTTTTGGATTTGTGTATCGATTTCTTTTTCTGTACTTTCGATATCTGGTTTGACGTTTGTTAATCCATTGGTATAACTGCTATATAGTGCGCGATGTTCTTGAACCGCTAGAAAAAGAGGAATAATGCTATTTATAGAAGTAATTCCTTTTTGTTCTTGATGAGTAATATCAATTTTTTCTTGATGTGTGTTAAACCAAATGACAAATAGCATAATAATCGGAATACAGAACAAAAAACTAATCAGCATAAATTTTTGTGCGTAATTCAATCTAGATATTACTTTGGTAAAAGGCAACAGAATCTTAGTTGACATTGACATTTTCCACCTTTGTTCGACATTTTTTTCGTTGAATCCACTATTTTTATCGGACAGTTTACACTGTTAAGTAATAGAAAAAATAAAATGATGTTCTATTTTAGGTATCTCATGTCATTCATTATGATGTAATCTTTACTGCTTACGTGTATCTGTGCTGGTATCAATAAAAATATCATTTTGCATTTTACAGTACCGTTAGTAATGATCTATATAACAAAAGATGTAATTCATAAGCTCAATTTGTAATTTCAAAAAAGGCTATCTACTCTGAATGTACAGCACAGATAACCTTTTTTGAGACATACTATCTATATTAATGACGCAATTTGAACTTGCTGAGATCCTCTTGCAATTGGGTAGACATACCACTTAATGATTCTGCGGAAGTATTGATTTCTTCCATAGAAGCTAATTGTTGTTCAGTTGCTGCTGCCATCGTCTCTGCTTCACTCGATGTTTTGGCAGACACATCTGCAACTTCAATCATAGAAGCTGTTACTTGCTCCATACCTGCTGATATTTCTTCAGAGGTAGCAGAGACTTCTTGAATCTGTGCACTTACCACTTGAGTCGATGCCAAAATATCTTTTAACGTCTGATGTGCTTGTTGAACTGCTTGAATCCCTTGCATCGTTTCGTGATCTGTTAGTTGAATGGAAGCGACCGTTTGCGATACTAATTCAGTAATATCACGGACTAACATAGAAATCATTTCTACGGAAGACTTCGTTTGCTCTGCTAACTTACCTACCTCTTCAGCTACTACGCTAAATCCGCGGCCATGTTCACCCGCGCGTGCGGCTTCGATATTTGCATTTAATGATAGCAATTGAGTCTGTGAAGCGATCCCCATAATGACAGTTACAATCTGTCCAATTTCGTTAGAATGTTCGGATAATGTACGGACTTTGTGACCTGATCCATCTACTGACTGACGAATACTTTCCATTTGTGCTACAGCGTCGACCAATTTTTGATCTCCAACATATACCAGTTCTGTTGCTTGGATAGACGACTCTGCTACGCCTGATGCCGCTTCAGCAATCCGTGTAATACCTATCGACATTTCGTTCATCGCATTCGCTGTTTCATTCATTGATTTCTTCTGTCCTTTGTTACCTTCAGAGACGCTTTGAATCGCATCAGCAATTTGTCCCATCGCTAATGTCGATTCAGTCGATACGATTTTCAAATGAGCAGAAGCTGTTGCAGATTGATCGGATACTTGTTGATTACGATGTAACAACTCATTTAGAGACACCATCGTTTGGTTAAATGCATCTCCCACTTGTTTCAGTTCATCTCTAGTCTGAAGAACAATCGTTTGCGAGAGATCCCCTTGTGCCATAGCATCTGCACCATTTTGTAAGCTTCTGACTGATTGCAAGACATTGCGGTAAAAAGCGATATAAAATAGTGCCACAAGTATAAGGACGAATAAAGTAATTCCCAAAATCAGATTGCGCATATACGTTAATTCTTGTATACGTTTGGCAATCAGAACATCTAATTCATTAGCAATAGATTCTGAAAACTGTTGTAAAGACTGAATCGTTTGCGTACCTGCTGCAAAATAATCGTTAGAAGAACCTTTTAAGCTTTCATCATTAATAATTTGATTAGTGACGATATCTACAAATGCATTCATTTGACTGATATTTTCGTTTCCTTTTTCAGCAAATAATTGTTTTAGTTGCGGGTTATTCTCATACGCTGTATTTAAAGAATTAGTGATATCTTCAATCGTTAATTTCATTTTACCTGTATTTTCTGTGATTTTTACAACGGTATCATGATTATTCTGTTTGCTAATCAGTAGCGCTGTTCCTCTACCACGCATTTGTGCTACCATATCTGACGTTTGCGCTAATTGTTTGGTAAAAATACCAGCTAGTGAAGTGGAGTCGATATCGCTATCTAGAGATAATCTCGATTCATTCGCACTTTTTGTAATAAAATTCATCATTTTTTGGATCAATTCACTGTGACGAGTAAAACTATCTTCTGCATTTAAAGAAGATTGTTCTTTTTGTAATGTACTCCAATCTGTTTGAATACCTTGCCAGATTGTAATCGACTGAGGTAATTGTTGCGATTGGATAATAGGATCAATTTTTTTTATTTCTGCGCTAATATCTTGTTCAGTCTGACTCAATTGTGATTGAGCATTGGTATCTCCTGATACATAATTTCCATAAAAAGCACGATGATTCTGCATCAGTAAAATAAGCGGGAAAATGCTATCAATATTAACTATTCCTTTTCGTTCTGAAGATGACATTTGAATTTTAGCTTGTTGATTCTCAAACCAAATACTGGTTAATAAGAGTAAAGGTAGCGCACATAATACACTAATTAATATAAATTTTTGTGCGTATTTGAGCTTAGATATAACAAACGTAAATGGGGATAGCAACCTCTCTATCACGACAATAACCGCCTTTTTTCGACATTTTATAGTTCTTAATACTTATCGTCACTATCGTTATTTTATTTAATAGATAGCGCAAAATTTTTTTGTGGACTATAAAATAGCGCAAAACTCAATATCTTATCTACTCAAATGACCTAGCTGTTGAAGTTGATGTTTTACATTTATAGCTATGGATATTAGGCAAGGCATCTGTTAACATTGAATCGTATGTAACGACCATATTCAGCATTCGATTCGGCATTTTATCATGCTAATACGTACAGCTTAATAGCTGAATGTTTTTGAATAAGTCAATGGGGTATATGAATAGTATTTGCTATTACTAAGTGCTCGGCACTTTAAATATACAACTGTCCGATCCATACTATGTATTGAAGCAACACAACATGGATATCGATATCGACGACAATAGGGGGAATACAGATGGGATTGACACCGCAACAGCGCATTCAGCTTCATAATTTTAACAACTTAACAAAATCTTTGAGCTTCAATATGTACGATATTTGCTATACACGCACGAAAGAAGAGCGTGAAGCCTATCTTGCTTATATTGATGAACAATACAATGCAGATCGTCTAGGGAAAATCTTAACGAATGTATGTGATATTATTGGAGCTCATGTGCTGAATGTGGCGAAGCAAGATTATATTCCACAAGGAGCAAGTGTAACGATGTTGATCTCTGAAGGTCCGGTAGAGACAGCACCTAATGCTTCTTTTGAAGAATCACCTGGTCCATTGCCAGAGCATGTATTGATGCATCTGGATAAAAGTCATATTACCGTGCATACGTATCCTGAATACCATCCTGATGAAGGTATCAGTACATTCCGCGCGGATGTTGATGTGTCTACTTGTGGCGAAATCTCACCACTAAAAGCATTGAACTTCCTTATTCATTCATTTGATACGGATATTATGACAATGGATTATCGGGTACGTGGATTTACTCGTGATATTCAAGGACACAAGCTATTTATCGATCATGATATTAGCTCGATCCAGAACTATATTCCTTCTGAAATCAAAGACACTTACGATATGATCGATGTGAACGTCTATCAAGAAAATATTTTCCATACGAAATGTAAATTAAAAAAATTCGATCTGGATAATTATCTATTCGGCTATACCAAAGAAACATTGACCGAAGAAGATCAAGATCAGATTACACAACGTCTCAAAATGGAAATGGACGAAATTTATTACGCCAAAAATATGAATACAGATCGTTCGGTCTAGTCATCATGAGTGAAGCTATTCTACGAAAAATAGACCGACGCAAAGAAGATTGGGGCGCAGAGTTCTATGCCCCTGTTTTTAATCAATATATGGGCGTCTATGTTGGTGATCCGGACATTTCTACAGAAGCGGTAGAAAAAGTAGTTCAAGCGTTTAATCAGTTGGATCAGGATACCCTTGCTAAATTATTTCAATTTTCATGGGATTACTGCAAAAGCTTCTGCGATTATGTAGGCGACCAAGAGTGTCCGTCTATTCAACAACCAGAAGAAATTTTACAGTATATCGAACCTATTGATATGATGATAGAGATGGATCCCGAACGAACCGAGACGATTATTCGTATAGAGCTAAATTGCGATTGGGAAGTAGAACATGGATTAGAATGGTTGATTCGAGATCAGCAAATTTTGTATGTAGGTAGTTGCGAAGTTCCTGACGCGTGGAAAGAACTATCGTACTATGAGAACTACAGTCTTAACTTTGCTTTTGGTAACAATTACGATAATCTTTAGCAAAAAAAGCTCCAAACCTATTCACTGTGCTTGAGCGTGAATGGTTTGGAGCTTTTTATGTTGTACGATCATTTGAGCTTCTACGCATGATCGTTAGCGATACGTTGTCGAACTTGTGTTAGACATTTTTGTTTTAATGTAGTTACTTTTTGCATAAAGCTATCTGCACGCTGTTGGTAATAATGATGTTGTTCTTCATCTTGCAGAGTCACCAGATTAATTTCTACGGTTAGCAGTAAAGATTGCGCCGAAGCTTCAAATAAAATAATACTGATGCCGACATCCGACAAAACAGTTCGATTGCATATCTCAATCAGCGGTGATGCGCTATACAGACCGTACAGGCAACATTCCATTAACTGTAGCGGAATATCAATCGACTGTAATTTCATCGTCTGTAGCGTTTGTTTGCGTTCCTGCTTTTCTTTGTCAGTATGATGTGGCAGACGTAAAGCTTCAATATATTGTCCAAATGACTCCATATCTTTATTCATCAAATGCTCACAAGCACTTCTGATCTTATCCATATCTTGTAGTGCTTGATTCACTTCTACTTGCACTTCTTCATATCCTTTGCCTTGCGAAAAGTGGGCGGTCATCGAAGTCATCGCCGCACCGAGCGCTGCAACAATTGCAGACACACTACCTCCACCCGGTGTCGGTTCTGCTTCTCCTAATTGCTTCATTACTTCACGCAAAGATTGATCCCAAGATACTGTATTAACTTCTTTATTCACCTGTACGCCCTCCTGATAAAATCATCTTATGATGTATTTTACCCTGTTTGGCGACGATTCATTTGCCATTCCAAAAAAGCTTTGGTCAATAACGTTAAGACCGCTAGAAATACCAGTAACGATGACACTGCAAATGAAGCGGAAAATTGATATTCATTGTACAAAATTTCGATATGCAGTGGTAATGTATTGGTTTCTCCGCGAATATGACCGGATACCACCGATACAGCTCCAAATTCGCCCATAGCGCGTGCATTACACAAAATAATGCCGTACAGTAAGCCCCATTTAATATTGGGCACAGTCACCCGCCAGAAGATTTGCCAGCCTTTCGCTCCAAGACTTGCTGCGGCTTCTTCTTCCTGTACCCCTTGTGCTTGCATAAGTGGAATTAATTCACGCGCTACAAAAGGAACAGTCACAAAAACAGTCGCTAATATAATCCCCGGCAAAGCAAACACAATCTGAATATTATGCTCATCTAACCATGGTCCAAGATATCCTTGAGCACCAAATAACAAAATATAGACTAACCCTGCAATAACAGGCGACACAGCAAAAGGTAAATCGATCAACGTAATCAGCGCATTTTTACCACGAAAACGAAATTTACTAATCGTCCATGCCGCCGCTATACCAAATATCGTATTCAGCGGTACAGCAATCAAAGCGACGACTAATGTTAAGCGTAGTGCTGACAAAGCATCTGAATCTGTAATAGAAGCTTCGTATACACTCCAACCTTTTTTGAAAGCTTCGATAAAGATACAGACTAACGGCAACACCACCATTAATCCTAGAAATAACAGGGCAATACTAATCAATGTCCAGCGTACAATGCCTGATTCATTGATATGCCGAGGACGATCCGCAGATGTGTGCGAAAGGTGTGCAGTAACAGCACCAGCCATATGTCGATCTCCTTTCTTGGCAATCTATCCGCCTTCAATCGTGCGGCGATTTAACCGCCATTGCATAAAATTAATCAGCAATAACAACAAAAACGAAATAATTAACATTACCAATGCAATCGCTGTAGCTCCTGCATAATCATACTGTTCTAATTTGGTCATAATGAGCAGTGGCGCAATCTCTGTTTTGAGTGGCATATTACCGGAAATAAATACAACAGATCCGTATTCCCCTATCCCACGAGCAAATGCCAGTGCAAAGCCTGTCAGTAAAGCAGGCATTAATTGTGGCAATACCACTCGATAAAAAGTTCGCCAGCGATAAGCACCTAACATCACTGCGGCTTCTTCTGTTTCTTGATTCAAGTCTTGCAATACTGGCTGAACCGTACGAACGACAAAAGGAATACCGATAAAGATCAGCGCAATCGTGATACCCAGAGGGGTATAAGCAATTTTCCAACCGAGCGGGGTAAATAAATGCCCTATCCACCCATTCGGTGCATAAATTGTTGTTAATGCGATCCCTGCTACAGCTGTTGGCAAAGCAAACGGCAAATCGATTAAGCTATCGATCACCTTTTTACCTGGAAAACGATAACGCACCAGCACCCATGATAACAGTAGCCCGAATATCAGATTAATGGCTGCCGCGCAAAAAGCAGTGCCAAAACTAATTCGATACGATGCCAATACACGCGGATCAAGAATGGTATGCCAGAACTGTGCCCAACTGAGTTCGGTCGTTTTGATAAAAATACTTGCCAGTGGAATCAAAACAATTAGACTCAAATAAGCAATCGTGAACCCCATCGACAATCCGAACCCCGGCAAAATAGTACGTGCTTTGGATGGACGAAGCTTGGTGGTACGAACAGGTTGAGTAATCATTAAGAACCCGGTGTATAAATCTGATCAAATAATCCACCATCACTGAAATGCTTCTGCTGTGCTTCTCTCCATCCTCCGAAATCTTTATCTATCGTCAATAACTTCATTTCTTTAAATGTATCTTTGTATTTAGCGGCGATCTTTTCATTGATCGGACGGTAGTAATTTTTGGCGGCAATCTCTTGTCCTTCATCAGAATAGAGATACTCCAGATACGCTTTGGCAACATCCTGTGTACCATGTTGCTCGGCTACTTTGTCTACAACAGCAACCGGTGGTTCTGCTAAAATACTGATCGATGGATAGACAATTTCAAATTGATCAGGCCCTAACTCATTAATAGATAGAAAAGCTTCATTTTCCCAGGCTAACAATACATCGCCTAATCCTTTTTCTACAAAAGTAGTCGTAGCTCCTCTGGCTCCAGTATCGAGAACAGGGACATGTTTGAATAATTGAGCAAGATAAGCTTTTGCTTGTTCTTCATCATTGTTGTTTTGTTGTAGTGCATAACCATAAGCGGCAAGATAATTCCAGCGTGCTCCACCGGATGTTTTGGGATTAGGTGTAATAACCTGTACATCGTCTTTGATCAGATCATTCCAGTCTTTAATATTTTTGGGGTTGCCTTTGCGTACAAGAAATACAATCGTGGATGTATACGGAGAACTATTATGTTCAAATTTGGATTGCCAATCTTCAGCAAGCAATCCTTTATCTGCAATCGCATCAATATCATAACCAAGTGCTAAAGTAACCACATCTGCTTTGAGACCATCAATAACAGAACGTGCTTGCTTACCAGAACCGCCATGAGATTGTTTGATCGTAACGTCTTGACCGGACTTCTCTTTCCAATATTTTTGAAAAGCAGTATTGTATTCTTCATACAATTCACGTGTTGGATCATACGATACATTCAGTAGCTCTACCGCATCTTTACTGGAACCTGCATTTCCTTCAGCGTTGTTAGTAGCATTACTATTTCCCCCGCAAGCACTCAGCACAAGTACTAAACTTAACAAAACACTAAATACAGACCATAATTTGTAGCTTCCCTTTTGATTGTCTCTCAATCTCAACACCCCATCATTTCGATTTTTCTACTTAAATTTAATAATTCCTACCTGTTTACTTTGTTATGTAGAAACTTTATCAAGCTTTGTATCGACAATCAATATAACTTTTTATATTTTTGGGTAAAACTGGATAGAAGTTTGTAGCATTTCAAGCGTTCAGATAAAGAACATCTATATCATCTCCAAAATGAATCTTTTTTCTTTTACAAACATGCTTTGTCATATCAAGGGTGACTCGGGTATAATATTGTATATTGAATACATGTATCCGTACATATTTCGGGGTACCCATATATGACGAATAGAGAGGACGATTCCATGATCCGGTTTGGTATTATAGGCACTAATTTTATAACAGAGCGATTTATTGATGCTGCGCAACGGAATGATGATTTGCAGATTACTTCACTGTACTCACGTACACTTGAACGTGCACAACAATTTGGTGGCAAACACAATATTCCACATGTGTTTACAGATATTGCAGAAATGCTAGAAAGCGGGCAAGTAGACGCTATCTATATTGCTAGCCCTAACTCTTTTCATGCAGAGCAAGCGATTCTATGTATGAATCATGGTAAGCATGTATTATGTGAAAAGCCACTGGCTTCTAACGTAACCGAAGTTCGCGCTATGATCGAAGCCGCTAAGCAAAACAACGTTACTTTGATGGAAGCAATGAAATCAACGATGATGCCGAATCATATTGCGATTCATGATAATTTGTATCGGATCGGACAAGTACGTCGTTATTTTGCAAATTACGGGCAATATTCTTCTCGTTATGATGCTTACAAAGAAGGCAATATCCAAAATGCATTTAAACCTGAATTCTCCAATGGCGCTTTGATGGATCTCGGCGTTTATTGTCTGTATCCGCTTGCAGTAATGTTCGGTCGCCCGAATGAAGTGAAAGCTACAGGGGTAATGTTAGAATCCGGTGTCGATGGTGAAGGTAGTATTATTTTGTCTTATGACGAAATGGATGCTGTCGTAATGTATTCCAAAATCACAGACTCCTCCCTCCCTTCTGAAATTCAAGGTGAGTTAGGCAGTGTACGTATTGACAAAATCAGTGAACCTCAACAGATTACGATTACGTATCGTGGCGGATATGAAGAAGAGATTAATGTGAGTCAATCCGAACCACCGATGTATTACGAGATTCGTGAGTTTTTGAATTTGATTATCGAAGGTAGACAACAATCGTCTATCAATTCATGGGAACATTCTTTGATTACATTTGAAATTATGGATGAAGCCCGCCGTCAATTAGGTCTGGTCTTCCCTGCTGATTCTAACTAATCACAGACTAGCAACAGAATAAGCGCTTACGCTTTTCTGGATAAAAGGAGTGTCTATCACCTTTGAGTATTGGTATATATCATGCTACTCATCCTTTGCAGTTGCTTCCTTCTGCACGTATAGAGGCTATGGTGGATGCGGCAGTAGAGCTTCAAGTGCAGATTCTTTTTTTCGATGAAAAAGGACTTGATCTCAAAAACAAACAGGTTACTGCTTCGGTTCCAGACCCTGATCAACCAGGGCAATGGATTATTCAGACACTTCCTTTACCAGATATCGTGATCAACGAAATGGGCAAGCTACCTAAAGAGCGATCTTCGGTAGAACAAAAGTTAAATCGGATGGTCACGTTCACATCCCATCCGATTCATGGCAAATTGCGTATTCAACAATATTTGAGTCAATCGGAATCTCTAGCTCAACTGGTTATTCCTACACAGCCCTGTCGTAATATCCACAGTCTACAAGATTACTTATCACATTATCGTCATGTGATTGTTAAGCCAGATCGTGGACGACAAGGTCAAGGGATTGTAAGTATACGTATGACCGGACAAGAAGAATTTCTATGGCAGACAGCCACAACTGAACAGATTATGACATCTGCTGGATTAGAGAAGTCATTGATGGCGCTGATTGAACATCAAGATTATCTGGTGCAACCGTATATTCATTGTCAGACTACAGATCATCGTCCATTCGATTTTCGTATTCATGTACAACGTAATCATCAAGGAACTTTTCAGATCACAAAAATCTATCCACGGATTGGTGAAGCACATACTGTTGTAAGTAATTACAGTCAGGGTGGAACTACAGCGCTGTGGACATCATGGTTACAAGCACAATTTCCACAGACCGCAGATTATTGGATCGATACTTTACCTGAAATTGGATTGCAATTAGCAGAGTATATTGATGCGATGTATGATTATCCTTTGGATGAGTTAGGAATAGATGTAGCGATTGATCATGAAGAAAAGTTATGGTTCTATGAAGCGAATACAGCTCCACAGACACGTGATCATGAGTATGAACGTGCTATGCATACGATCGGTTATGCTCATTATTTAAATCAGCGTTATCATATATTGGAGCAATTGCCTTCGCTACCTGATGATCAGATTATGATTGGACTGTTAGCCGAACATCATGGCAATGATAGTGATGAGAATTTTATCGAAGCTTGCGCTGCTGTTGCTGCTGTTAATGGAGCTAGATTAGTACGTATCTATGCTGATGATATCTTTTTTCGGCAACAACGACTATTAGGTTATGTATGGGAGCAAGGCGGATTTGTTCCTTATGCTTGTCGTTATCCTGATGTAGTATTTGATCGATTGAAAAAAAGAGGAATTGCTGCTTATTCTCGCATGTATGATGCGCTGGCTTCGATTCCTGCTACTCATGAATTGAAAAGCGGTTCGATGAGTAAAGTGCATATATATCGTCTGCTAGCAGATGCTTCTGAGATCGTATCGGCATCGGTGATTCCTTTTCACGATATGCAACAATCTGATCAAGTGGTGGAATTTATGGAGCAGTATGAAAATACGGTGCTCAAACCTGATACTGGCTCACATGGGCAAAATATATTTAATATTCAGCAACGGGAGTCAGATTATGAAGTGTATGATCAATCGTATCTGCATTACCTAGATGCTACTCAATTGGATCATTTTGTCCGTATGTCATTAGGTAAAGGTTATATTTTTCAACAGTTTGTAGATAGTTCTACTACAGAAGGTCATCCTTTTCATCTACGCACCCATGTGATGAAAGTTGGCGAAGGACAATGGAAAGTTGCTTTTGTACAACCTTTTGTTGCCGTATCCACGTATCGTAAAGTGACTAACCATGCTCAAACGTTACGTTTATCTACCAAATGGGACTGGTTTCTAAATATGGAATACGGCGAAGCGCCCGGACAACAAATGGATCGTCGTGTTCGTCAATTAGCGATCGAGACAGCAACTCATCTTGAGAAACGTCTGGGACGTAACTTCCCTGAAGTGGCGATTGATCTAGGAGTCGATAAGCAACGTAATATTTGGATATTTGAAGCGAATTTTAACCGAATTGGCAATTCATTTCATGCTTTTGAAGCCGCTAAATATGCAGTTCCTTATGCGATCTCTTTGTATAAGCCTTTATCTTAATCAGAAAGTAATCTGTTATGCTTATATACAAAAATAAAACCGGAATATCCTGCTGGTATAGATCAGCAGTGAATATTCCGGTTTTTTGTTGCTTTCTATGCGGTTACGATTATTAATTAAGAAGCCCTGAATCTTGTAGCCATTTCACCAGCATAGTCGCTCCTTCAGACTGGGTCGTAGTTGGAGAAGCTGTTAATGCGGATCCTTTAGCAGATTCTACACCTGTATCATTCCCTGAAGAGATCGCTTGATCTAATTCTGCTTTTGCCCATTGGCTAGATGAATTATTACTAGCGTTCGCCATATTGTTAGCGTTACTGCTTTGATCCAATCCATAAGCAGAAGCGGCTCGTGTTAAAATAACAGCCAGTTGCTCTTTACTAATCGTACGGTTCGGAGCAAATTGAGTAGCTGATATTCCGCGTAATACACCTGCATGATAAAGTGCTTGAATTGCTTTAGCTTCCGATGATGATGGATCAATATCAGTGAATGTTGAAGCTGGAGCACTATTCACATTTATACCGAGTGCATTGACTAGATAGGAAGCCAATTGTCCGCGTGTTAACAATCCATCATTAGCCACTGTAGCTTGATTGCTAACCGGAATAATTTGTTTATCGACTAATTTTTTCAATTCTGGTGAAGCATTGGTCACATTGTTAGAAGGATTGACTTTGACAATAGTAAATGTCCCATTTTCCAGACTATGAATACTGGCTTGACCTTGATTATCAAATACAACAGGAACTACATGCGTACTTCCATCGCTATCGGTAGATAATGCAATATATTGATCATCGCTAGCAGCATTTTCAGGAGCAGCTACACTTAATTGTACATAACGATTGTTGTAATTATTAAGTGTATTGACTGTACCGTCATTATCGATTTGAACACTGACTTGATATGTTCCACCTGCTGTAGTGACCGGATTGCCTGCCCAGTTACTGAACGACGCAGGTGATACTTTTTCAGCTTTGATCGTCCAATTCGCTGTAGTATTATTACTCAGATTGAGATTGCGATTAACATTGGTAAATGCAGATGCTGGCACATAGATGCGAACATCTCCTGTTTGAATCGCTAATCCATTTTGCTTGGCTACTAATGATTGCACCACATTACCTGCAAAATTGAATTGATATTGTTGCTTACCTGTAATCGCATTAGCAGCAATCGTAATCGTTTCTTTCGGCGCGGCGACTTCGGTAGCTGCATGAACACGATCGTAGATCAGATCAAGTACAGCACTATTATCGTCCGACTTGGATAAGGTTGCTGCACCTTTGGTACGTTCACTATTACTACCTGTTGCTGTTCCATTGGTATCTTTTGTCGAATGTACTGCATCAATAGTTACCGGTTGTGCCGCCACAGGTGTAGGTGTAGAAGGCGTAGTTGGTGCTGGTGTTGTCGGTGTATTTGATGAAGGATCTTTATCTTCTTTGTCTTTTTTCACTTCGATTGTTACTGTAGCGACTTCTGATTGATTGTTTTGTGGATCAGTAACGTTATACGTAAAAGTGTATGTTCCGACAACTGTTCCCGAATATTCAAATGTACCTGTAGATGTATTGGTTAATACGACTTTCCCTTGTTGTGGTTGAGTCAGTAAATGATATGTTAGATTGTCGTTAGTTTCTTCATCTGTAGCTTGTAACTGACTGCTAAATACTGTTGATTTTTTGATGATAAAGCTTAAACTTTTCGCGATTGGAGCCGCTCCACTTTCTCCATGTGTCAAAGAAGAAGAGCTACCAAAGAAATTTTGCTCAAAATAAAGCATTGAATTACCATTGTATACGGTAGGTTGGTCTGAAGAAGTCTGATATGAACTGGAAGAAGTAGAAGGCGATGATAGACTTTGTGCTCCTGTTACACTTGGTGATGCGACTAATCCAGTCGCCAGAATAGAAGTACCTGCGATTTGCATAACCTTTTTAACTGTAGAATTCTCTTTGTTTGTATTTTTCATACTTAATGATCCGCCTTCTCCCTAATGAATATAACGTAACGGTTTGAAATACTTAACTTATTAATATATTGTATTTTTATCGGAATGTTATACATTTTTTTGAATAGAATTTTAGCGAATATTGTTAAAATATAAAGAAAAAGCAAAGACTATAGATAGTGTCTTTGCTTTTCTTTATATTTTCTTATTCTAAATTGTAATAATATGATATTAAGATAGTTGTGTAGCGATCATCGTTAGTAGCTGAGTACGAATCTCTGTATAATTGACAGCTTCTGTATCTGGCTGATGATTCGATTCACGAATCGCATGACGAGCATTGAACCAGATCATATGCCAGTGAGCACTAACGGCCCCCACTACATCATTACGCCAGGAATCACCGATAAAGTAGCTATATTCCGGCACTGTATCTGTCTGTCGATTGACATAAGCAAATATAGCAGGATCAGGCTTTTCCAAACCAATCTCCCCTGAAATAAATATTCGATCACGCGCAAATACTTGATCCATATGTAATGCGCAAATCTTTTTCCATTGATGTTCAGCAGGCCCATTGGTTAATAAGCCCACCGTGTAACCTTGATCCATCAATTCATGAATCAATTCGACTACCCCATCATACGGACGAATATCATACTGGCATCCTAAATAAATCTCCTGCATCTGCTTGGCTTGTTGCTCATTGATCTCAATCTCAAATTCCTTCAAAGTCAAAATGAAGCGCTGGTAACGCATTTCTTCTAACGAAAGAGCATGAGGATTCTGAGGCGATACTAACACTTCACTATAATAACGAAAACGTTGATATACATCGCCATACGATAATGACTCCTGTTGGTCTGGAATCACTGTTTGCAATGCTTCAAAGAGCGGTTGCAAATGATCGTATAACGTGTCATCAACGTCAAAAAAGATACCTATTTGTTGTGGATTCAATGGGTCGGATTCTCCTCGGTCATTAATTCATCCAGCGCTTTACCATATTTACTGATACGTTCCATATCTTTGTCTGTTGAGCTCAAAATACGTGACGGGTCCATATTATCTTCAATATCGGCAATTTTGACTGGACGAGCTAATGAATTTTTTTTAGCACGTTTTACAAATTCATGATAATCTTCATCTTCACTACGACTTAATGCTTGGACAGCTTCTACAATTTCATTAGAAAATCCTTCAGCAGATAAATCATGAGCTGTTACATCGGTGTCTTCCAACACATCATGCAAAACAGCAATAATTCGTTCTTCTTCAGTCGTCATTTTTAACATCACGCGCAATGGATGTAAAATGTAAGGTAAGCCTGATTTGTCTGTTTGCCCTGAATGCGCACGGGTCGCTAAAATAATAGCACGATCTAAATTACTCATCTTATTCACATCCTTTGGTTAGAGTGATTATGTTGATACACATGTTATTTATTACACACGTATAGCCGGATGAATCACTTCACCCGGCTGAACGTTATCAATTAATCAGGATATACATTAAAATCAGTTAACAATTGTACACATTGACCATCGCTATCATAACCGATATAACTATGGTAAATACCGTTACCAAAACCGCTAGAAAACAGTGCGATATTATGCCCGTTATCCAGTTCTTGCACCAGCCAGCTTCGTGTATGAAGATAGGACTCTTCTGCTGCTAATTCCCATGCTTCCATTAATTCTTGAGCCACTTCAGGATTTTCTTGTTCTTGTTGAAAAGAAAGCCATGCATATGCTTCGGCATCTAGAAAACTACCTGTGCCAGAATCCACTGCATACCCCCAACGTTCATGTTCATCCATTTGATATAAGCTAGCATCTGGCTGAACTTCACGCTCTGCACCTACCCATCTAGCAACAGGAGCTTGACTAAACGTAATGCGTGCAAAAGCAATCCGTTCATCTACATGATCTTTATGCCGATCTGTTGGATCGGTAATACGAGCAATAGATAATTCTATTGGAAAAGAACCTGTGGGGAAAGTCTGTACAAAAGGTGTAGATTCGATCAAGCTGTATGGATCATCGGCTACAATTTTGCCGGTTATCACACGCAGTTCCCCGATAGACTTGGTATAAAAAGCAAGATTACGTCTCTGGCCTCTCCATAATTTAACTTGTTCTAAGGCAAATCCGTCTTTAAAAACTTCTTCCAGCACCTTACTTTCTTTAAGAACCTCGCCCATCTTCTTTTCCTCCAATCAGATGTAGATTATTTCCCATTATACTCCTATTTAAAGAATACGGTACATGTTATGATCAAAAAGTTTTGAATTTTCACTTAAAATTTTTGGATATTGAGTGCAATATCTGCATTACTCGCATAAACCTCACATTTACCATTGAATGATAGCGTAGAATCAAGCATAATATGATACGATGCTGTAACAAGAGTTCATTCAGAAAATATTGCTTTGCCGCGCTTATAGTTCCAAGCGCTGGATGTAAGATATTTTGCTTTGCAAAAATCGCTTTTGATTTGAATAGAAGAATTCGCGCTTATGGTGCCAAGCGCTAGATGTAAGATATTTTGCTTTGCAAAAATCATTTTTTTATTTTATATGTCGCGCTTATAGTGCTAAGCGCTTAGAACGGAGAATAGCTTTGGATCAACCATCAACGATCAGTCGGGCGATTTTTGAAATTATGGATACTTGTCTGCTGGCCGGTAAAATTATGTTGCAAAGTGGTGCAGAGACTTATCGGGTAGAGGATACGATGATTCGTATTGCAGAGACGCTCGGTATTCCCGGGTCGCACAGTTATGTAACCCCTACAGTGATTATGTTTTCTACCAATGGAACAGATCCTGCTAAATTGATACGTATTGCAGAACGGACAACCGATTTACACAAAATTGCTCAAGTGAATCTGGTGTCACGCCGTATCAGTAGCGGGGAATTGAATGTCAATGAAGCGTATGAGTTATTAAAAGTGATTGAAGCTGCACCAAGTGAATACAGTGTTCGTTTGCGAATTATTGCAGCGGCGATTGCTAGTGGATGTTTTAGCATTATGTTTCAAGGAAGTTGGAGCGACTTTTTGCCTGCTATTGTAGCAGGTGGGGTAGGTTATGCGGCTTCACTTTATTTACACCGCTGGGTACAAGTAAAGTTTTTCGCTGAATTGTCTGCGGCATTTCTGATCGGATTATTAGCGGCTATATTTATTAATTTGGGCTGGGGCGATCAACTGGATAAAATTATTATCGGTTCTATTATGCCACTGGTTCCCGGGCTACTTATCACCAATGCGATTCGTGATCTGATGGCAGGTCATTTGGTATCCGGTATTTCCAAAGGAGCCGATGCGCTTTTAACCGCTTTTGCGACCGGATCAGGAGTAGCGATTGTGTTAACATTTATCTATTGAATTTAGAATGAGAGAAGGTTATATGCATTATGCTGGCGCAATTAATTACCAGCTTTATTGCTTCGGCAGGGTTTGGTATTATTTTCAATGCTCCGCGAGCTTCTTTACTACAATGTGGCATCTCAGGAATGTTAGGCTGGATGGTGTATATATTGCTGTATGAAACATTGACTCCTGTCTCCGCTTCTCTGATCGCAACTGTTATTGTTGGTGGAGTCAGTCAGATTTTTGCTCGTATGTACAAAACACCGGTGATTATCTTTAGTGTAGCCGGTATTATTCCACTTGTTCCTGGAGGACTTGCTTACAACGCTATGCGCAAATTTGTTGAAAACAATTATGCTGTAGCTATGGAATTAGCTGCTCAAGCTGCTATGATATCCGGCGCTATTGCTCTTGGTCTAGTGTTATCCGAAGTTTTGAATCAAATGATACGCCGCGTGATCAAATAGATCCCGGCGTATTTTTTATAGTTTATCTCGGATGCAATGCTATTAACAGGATATTCTATTTATGATTATACGGGCAACCGTTCTGCGCTATAATCTTCAATCAAGCGATCAATAAACTGATCTTCCACTTCTAATATGGAAGCAGTACAGATCATATCGATATCATCACTTACATACGCCGCTAGATCCGAATCTCCGCCACCTTGCATCACCTGTGTAAAAGCTAAGCGGCTCCATTCGGTAATCTGTGCTTGCTCTGCTTCGGTAAGACGATCTCGCTCTAATTTCTGATAAGCACCGATCCACTCGGTATCAAAATCAGCACGATCTCGATACGCCAGGTACGATGCACTGTCTAGTTCTTTGAGCAAAGAAGCAGGCAGTAATGATCCTTGTTGCAATTTTATTTTCAAAGCTTCGATCGATTGCTTATCCATGCGCAACCTCCTTGAATTTTATCACTAGACAATCGTACCTTGTTCTAACCGAATCCATAGATTCACATGATCAAATCCAGCAACGACTGCTTTTAACAAATGCCCCGGATATAAGCTTTCAGCAGGAATCCCTTTTACACAGTCGCCTACATTAATCACACCTAGCGCATCATTCGGTAGACTCAAAATAATGCCTTGCGGATAAATAACTTCAACGATGCCTTTAACATGATCGCCTATTTTAAATGTTTGTTGCGTCTTTTCCCAATCTTTCATATAAGGCTTCATTGCTTCTTGCCATACTTTTTCAAATTCTTCGGCTGAAATATCTTCCCGAATCGCTTGATTCATATCTTGATCAAACTGTTGATCATATAGACAAAAATGTAGCTCTTCATCACGTTGACTGGATACGATCCACCGTTCTTCATCTTCGATCACTTCACGCAATACCGTCTGTTCTTCATTAATTTCAAAATAATAATTCTCATCATTCTCTTCATAGCTCAAACGGTAATATTCCATAACCTTGATCTACTCCTGACTTTGGGAACGACTAGATTCCTGTACTCCTGCATAATAAAGATTACCCGGATTAAGATCGATCACTACTCTACGAGGGGCAATCAATGAAAATTGATGCTCACACGTCCAGCGCTGTTCTTCATCTTGTCCAATCGTTTCTCCATCGGTAATAATATCGCCTTGCTCATATAAATAATGCGCAATATCCATCAAGAAACCAGCCACTTCATTCGGATTCATATCGTAAAAGTGACACTGCACATCCGGCACACCGAGCGCAGCTAACCCACAACTATCCATAACCATCTCTTGACGTTGTTGCTCGGATTGAATATTGTACAATCGAATATTTAGCGCGCCATACAGATCTTGTTCTTCTTGTAGAGCAGCTAAAAAAGCTTCCGGTTGAATCATTTTATCACTGCTACGCCAGTAAATTGCATCACATGGAGCAACTTCAAGTATAGCACGCAACACTTGATTAAAAAGTTTTAGGCGCTGTTGATGAGGTAGCCCGCGTGCCATCATATCGGTCAACATCAATTCATATTGGCATTGCTCAACCACTGCCGAAGCTTCTTGCCAGTGCCATGATTGCTGTAAAGCAGTCGCATAGGATTCCACTTGAATTGGCGTGTCTGAAGGCATAAGCACCGTTTGTACAGGCAAGTCTCCATCTTCATAATTGATGATATGATTGAGATGGAAAAAATGGTAATAATCTTTCGGGTCTACTTCTGTCTCCACATCATCAGTAGGGTTAGCTTCCCATACAGCCAGTGATTCTTGTTCGGTTCCTTCATCATCTACAATGGTATGAAGAGGCCCTGTGTATTCCTGTACTTTGGCATACAGTATATCTCGATCTATAGTGGGTGGTGTACGATATAGCAATTGTGCAGAGTATATATTAAAAAATCCAAAATCCTCATCAGCTTTTTCATTTTGCTCATTATGATCGTGTTCATTCATACTCATAACATATCTTTCCCCTTTCGCTCAATGGCTCGCTTAAGTAGTATTAACCTTTTTTTATGTAGTCGGCGCATTATTCTATGATTTACTGGTAACAGATGTTCGTCTTTTATCATACAATTCCTATGTGTTAACGTAAACCTATGATTTGGTCAGATTGGATTGTAAAGGGTGAAGTATGTTTAAATAGACTTATAGGCTAACAGCCAAGGAGGTCATGAATATGATTCATCCCAATACGATTAAAGTACGTGAAGATATTTGGAATTTTGCAAATGCTATTGATGAAAATGTAATGAATGAACATAGTCAGCCTAATAAATGGACGATAGCACAGGTGTTAGAACATTTGTATCTGATGGAAACGGCAATTACAGCAAGACTAAGATTGAAAGTAGCAGAAAACAATCCAGCTCCTTCTTCTATGCCGTCGACTCCATTTCATCTTACTCTGGATCGCAATCGTCATACGCCTGCACCTGCTGCCCTAGTACCTGCTGATAAGCACTGTACACTGATTGAATTGCAGACAAGGCTGATACGTTCACGCGAACTTTTTGTTGAATTGATCGAAAGTATAGATCCAGTGATGCTGGAAAATCGTACGATGGATCACCCTATTTTCGGCCCACTTACTTTGCAAGAATGGACTGAATTTATTGGACTTCATGAACAACGCCATTTAGAGCAAATGAAAGAAATCGAAGCAGAATTATCACAATATCATTAATAGGCATATCCTTTATCTTAAAGATCACATAGATAATCCTCGATATGAGCAATGATCCAGAAGTAATCCTGCTTTCTAACAAGCCTTCTCTTCTATAAGAGAAGGTTTTTTTAATCTATAATACGTATCAGATCGTTCTATACTATGTAACAGATCGTTAGGATAAATGAGATGATAGAAGTGCTGAATCTTGTACGTATTTGTCCTAACAGCTATTCCACGTTAAAATAGATATAATGTGACAACGTATTCTATAAACGATAAGGGGACTATACACATGGACGACAGAATCGCCAAAATTCGTGGACATATGCAAACAAATGGATTGGACAGCTTACTGATTACCGATCCCAAACATGTATACTATCTTACTGGATTCGCCAGTGATCCACATGAACGCTTTTTAGGGCTTTTTATTCCAGATGGAGACGAAGCCTTTTTACTATTACCTGCACTTGATGAAGACAAAGCTCGGAGCGCTTCTAGCGTCCCACGTATAGAGACACATACGGATACAGACAATCCTTATGTACGGTTGAAACAATGTGTCAAAGGCAGTATTGGCAATCTAGGTATTGAAAAAGAAAATTTATCTGTTGCGAGATATGAACAACTGTCAGAAGTACTCGGGGCGACTTCGTATCAAGATATCGGCAGTATGCTTAATTCGATGAGATCCCACAAATCACCGGACGAAGTGAAACGGATGAAACATTCTATCCAATTGATCGAAGAAGTACTACGTCGTGGTCTATCCAGTGTACGTATTGGAGTAACAGAGATAGAATTAGTCGCAGAACTTGAATACCAGATGAAAAAAGTAGGTGCTGAAAAGCCTGCTTTTGATACGATGGTTCTATCGGGTCCGAATACTGCTCTTCCTCATGGCGTACCGGGTACTCGTAAAATTGCTGCAAATGAATTATTGATGTTTGACCTCGGTCTATTTGCAGATGGATATGCTTCAGATATTACGCGTACATTTGCTATTGGAGAAATCGATGCTGAACTGAATAAAGTCTATCATACGGTGTTAGCTGCTAATGAAGCCGCTATTCAAGCGACTAAGCCAGGAGTAACTTTTGCCTCTATCGACAAAGCTGCTCGTGATGTGATTACAGAAGCTGGATACGGTTCTCGATTTGTCCATCGTCTTGGTCATGGATTAGGTATGGATACTCATGAATATCCTTCTGTACATGGTCAAAATGAAAACCTATTGCAAGAATGTGTATTGTTCACTGTTGAACCAGGTATCTATATTCCAGGTCATGGTGGCGTACGAATCGAAGATGATGTTATTGTGACTGCGGATGGTGTAGAAGTACTAAGTTCATTCCCTAAAGAATTAACAGTTTTAGGTTAATTTGCACCTCTGCATATACTATTTCTGATTAATATTGCTGATTTTGATAGTTTTTATAGCAGTACGTTATATGCTGTTAGTTCATCTCATACAAAAAAGACACGCTCCAGATCAGTTAATCTTTTCTGGATTGCGTGTCTTTTTTATATTATGGCTTGGCTATTTCTTGTGTTTCTGCTTCTTTTTCTTTAGCGATCTGGTAGCTAATCATTAACGGTTTGTCTTCTTCTGCTACTTTCATACCTCGTGCAATGTACAAGAACGGTGTACCTGCTGCAGTAAGTACGAATTTAAGAATATACGTTGTTAAAAATATTTCAATCCAGACTTGCCATTCGTATACACCCAAGAAAGCAATACTACAAAATACCAGTGTATCGACAAATGAACTGATCATTGTACTTCCGTTATTACGTATCCATAATTGATGTGGCGCAGGAAACAATTGGCGCAACCATGTATATAGACGTACATCTAGGAATTGACTAATTAAATACGCTGATAGACTAGCTACCATCAATCTAGGAAGCTGACCAAAAATAGTAATTAGCGCAGACTGTGCTTCACTCATTCCATCGACACCGTAAGCATCGAATTCTAAAACCATTTGCATAATAATCGTCGTCATAATCAATGTGAAAAATCCAAACCAAATCGCTTTCCTTGCTACTTTGGGTCCAAATTTCTCATTCAACAGATCGCTTGCTAAATACATACTCACATACATCGTATTACCAAGTGTCGTCACAACCCCAAACAATTCAATCGTTTTGATCACTTGAACGTTAGCGAGTACTGTAGCAACCCCAATCCAAGCATACATTCCTTTAATTCCAAATAACCGATAACATAACGTAAACAATCCATAATTGACGATAACAAATAAAATGCCCCACCATATATTAAACATACTTTTCCCCCTAGTTTTGATAACGCGGGATGGTTACGAACCGCGGATCAATCACTGAAAACCTGTTTTACTTTATCATACGAGCAAGCAAGCTGCCAACTATTATAACTAATTTTCCCATAAAAGATATGTCATTATAGATATTGATCTTCTTTTGAGCTGAAAATAACAGGCATCATATCCACACTACTACTTTATTGAAACCCAAAAAGTCTACTCTTTATCTATAACGATAAGGAATAGACTTTTTGAATGTTTATCTATTATTGCATGTACGCTAAAATGAATGATTATTTACGAATTAAGAAGCTTCTGCTGTATCCAGATCACGATCAGGTTGATTGTATACCTCTTTATTCTGTTCTTTTAGCAATTTGCTACTAATTACGCCAGATGTCATTGATCCGCTAACATTCAGTGCTGTACGCCCCATATCGATCAATGGTTCTACAGAGATCAATAGACCTGCTAGAGCAACCGGTAGATTCATCGTAGACAATACGATCAATGCTGCAAATGTAGCTCCACCGCCTACACCAGCTACACCTAATGAACTGATCGTAACCACTGCGATCAATGTCAAAATAAACTGCCAATCTAACGGATTGATGCCTGCCATTGGTGCGATCATAATCGCTAGCATAGATGGATAAATACCTGCGCATCCATTTTGCCCGATAGTCGCTCCAAAGCTAGCAGATAAGTTAGCAATCCCTTCGGATACACCTAACTTCTTCGTTTGTGTTTCTACATTCATTGGAATCGTAGCCGCACTTGAACGGGAAGTAAAAGCAAATGTAAGTGTAGGAATAATCTTTTTAACATATTGAACTGGATTCAGACCTGAGATCGCTAAAATAATCAGATGAACAACAAACATTGCGATCAAAGCTACATAAGAAGCCACTACAAAGTTAATCAATTTCAGTATTTCTTGACCACTTGTCGTTGCAACCATTTTAGCAATAAGAGCTAAAATACCGTAAGGCGTTAGGCGCAGAATAATCGTTACCATGCGCATAACTACACCATAGATCGCTCCCATCATACTCTGGAACATCTCACCTTGTTTTGGATTTTTGCGTATAAGACCCAAGGCTGCTACCCCAACAAATGCTGAGAAAATAACAACTGCTAACGTAGAAGAACGACGAGAGCCTGTCATATCTGCAAAAGGATTAGTCGGAATAAATTCTAACAACTGTGCAGGTAACGACATATCTTCGACATCACCTAGACGTTCTTGCAATATCACGCCACGTTGTTGTTCCGCTTCACCAGCAGGAATATC
Organism: Paenibacillus sp. PsM32; assembly: GCF_030433815.1. Taxonomy (NCBI): domain Bacteria; kingdom Bacillati; phylum Bacillota; class Bacilli; order Caryophanales; family Paenibacillaceae; genus Paenibacillus; species Paenibacillus sp. PsM32. The sequence goes on from NZ_JARUWY010000001.1 coordinate 664,850, forward strand.
AAGAGCAGTTAGATTGAAGCCAAGTGCTACTGTAATTCCTATCGCTGAAGCAATTGCGGTAGTGAATAGCAATACCCCGATAATCGAACCACTGATTTTACCTAGATTTTGCTTACCACTCAGATTAAGAATCGCCATAATGATCGATACCATAATAAGTGGAATAACGACCATTTGTAACAATCCTACATAGCCACTACCTACAAGATCGAACCATTCCATAGAGTCAGAGATCACTTCTGAATCCGGCGTATAGATCCATTGCAAGACTACTCCGTATGCAATACCAAGGATTAACCCGGCAAATACTCTTTTTGTAAATGAAATATGCTTTTTCTGCATCCAACCGAGAAGAACGATCAGTAAGATCAGAACAGCTATATTCACAATAACTAGCAAAACATTCATTTTGACACCCCTTTTGATATATATGTAGTGACTGAATAGCGAGTCGCATTTCATTTTAGCATAATGTCGAGTAAACAGGTAGGGTTATTTATAAGATATATTCATCATGCTTTTTCTACATTTTTTGCGCTTTTTATAGAAAAAAATTAGTTTTATAGCTAAATAAATGAAAAAATACCTATTCAAACAGTGGTCGATTGATATAATATAGATAATTATTTGTATCTTTTTACTCAGTACTTTAAGCTTATATACGCAATTATTCATGTCATATTTACAGATAAACCTGTTTAAATAGGATGGATATTGAGAGGGGTCGAATAAATATAGTTCTTTTTACTTAAAATATACATAGAATTGTATATTTAGTTTGTTTCACTTGGAATATTTGCGCAATTATCTATGTCACATTTTGTCACGTCACTAGGGGTCCGTTGGAAAAGGTTGTTTAGCTACTTTTTGATGAAAGAAAGAGTAACTGTTTTTAAGTATGGGAAGGGGTAAGTTTGCATGTTCAGAATCAATCAATTTATTAGCCGTAAAATTATGGTGACGTTCGCTTTACTTATTGTAGCAGTCTGTATTGTACTCAGTCTTTTCTTTTTCTTTATGACTCAAAGAATAATCAATCAAAATGTAGTTCCTCAATTCCGTCAGGTGTTGAATATCGCTATGGATGGTATTATCAAAGGAATGGATAATACACAAGCTATGCAAGCAGCACAAGGCAACAGTGGCGAGATCATGAAGATCGAAACATACTTAGAAACTCAACTTCAAGCCTATCAATTGGATAATCTATATCTACTTCGTATTGAAGAAAATAAAGCCGTTGTAGAAGCTGTAGCAAATAGCTCCAAAAATTTTAAAGACAAGCAAGAAGTTCAACTAAGTGACAATATCAATACTGCAATGTCACAAGGCAAGCTTTTGACAGATTTATATCAGACCGATGCTGGTTCTACAGTGACTTATTATTATCGCGTACCGGGTAGTTCAGTAATTGTCGCAGCTAGTATGGATGCTAGTTTTGTAAATGGAATTATTTCTAACTTAATTTGGACAACTGTAATTGTAGCAATTGTGGCTCTTGCCGTATGTCTATGGGTCGCTTACAAATTCAGTCGTAAAATTACTCTTCCTCTTGCCCGTCTGGTTCGTCATACTCGTCTAGTCGCAGAAGGTAATCTACAACAAGAGATCAAAATGACAGGAAATGACGAGATTGCTCAATTGGCTCGCGGATTCCGCCTGATGACCGAGAACTTGCGAACAATGGTTCATCAAGTATTGGATAGTTCAGACAAAGTAGCTGTAGGTACAGAAGCATTAACTACACGCTTAAACAAAATGCAACATATGGTGGATCAATCAGTTCAATCTGTAACCAGTATCGAATCAGGTAGTGAAATGATCGCTAATACCACTTCTGAAAATGCACGTGCGATGGAAGAAATCACTACAGGTATTCAGCATATTGCTTCGTCTACTGCTGAAATTTCAGAACAGATCGGTGATGCTTCAGATAGCGCAATTACCGGTAACCAAATGGCACAACAAGCTGTTACACAAATGGGTTCTGTCGAGCAAGCAGTACAGGATACCAAATTATCTGTACAGACATTAATCGACCGTTCTGAATCAATCAGTCAAATTCTAGTAGCAATGAGCGATATCACTAAACAAATCCGTATGCTTTCCCTAAATGCTTCGATTGAAGCCGCTCGTGCAGGCGAACATGGACGCGGATTCGCTGTTGTTGCTCAAGAAGTAGGTAAGCTTGCTGAGCAATCCCGTCACTCTACTTATGAAATCGAAGAAGCATTAGAATCGATTCGCGAAGAATCTCAAAAATCGACACAATCAATGGATATCGTTAATAACGAAGTCAGATCAGGAACAGAGTTAGTTCAACAAGCAGGCGAAGCTTTCAATCGCTTTGTCGAAATGATGCAAATCGCTAACCAAACTGTTCAATCTGCATCAGCTGCTACCCAAGAAATCTCTGCTGGTTCAGAAGAAGTGAGCGCTTCAGTCGACGAAACTGCCGAAATCACTCACAAATCCCTATCCAACGTCAAAGCCATCGCCAAAAACGCCGAACGTCAATCCGGCGAAATGTTAGCCTATGTGGAAATCATGCGCGAACTCAACAACGAAGCTCTATCTCTACAAAATATCGTGAGCAAATTCAAAATCTAATCCATTTGCCAACCATATACCAAAAAAACTTATATCCACAAATCCTATCCAGACCAGTATAGCCATCAAGCTATACTGGCCTTTTTTTTCAAAACCACCATCACCCTCATCTTTTCTTTCCCCCTCCACCAAATCCCTATTACCCTTTCTTAATATCCCACCATCTATATCTATATCCATTCCCTATACTATTTCCTTTTTCATCTTTCTTGTTCACGTTCTTTTCTATTACACCTCCCCACTTCACTCCCCCCACCTATTTTCATCCCCTACTCCCTGTACCACCTTATCTTTTCTGCCCTTCTCCCCCCGGGTTTAAGCATTTTCTCCCTAGCCGATACCCAGCGGAGGGGATCAATTCTTCTGAAAGAGCGAAGCGCTCGCCTTTGTAAAGAAATCCCGACCGCTAAGCGGTTATTCAAAGGGATTCCTTTACAACAGCGACGACAAGAAGAACTGATCCCCGTAGCCTTCTCAGCTCCCAACCCACCCCCTTTTCAATTCACCTCCCCCTTATATTTTCCTATTGTTTGGTTTACAATAAGAAAGCAGACAATTTACCATACTTTTTGATAAAAATCTGTTAATGATGAGTACAAACGGAGGAAGAATCATGCTTTTTATTGATAATCAGGGAATTCACGATCCAACCATCAATCTGGCAATCGAAGAATTCGTACTTAAACATTTGCCAATGGATGATAGCTACCTGCTTTTTTATATTAATGAACCCTCAATCATTATCGGTAAGCATCAGAACACGATCGAAGAGATTAACGCTGAATATGTAAAAGAAAATCATATTCATGTCGTGCGTCGTCTTTCTGGTGGTGGAGCAGTGTACCATGATCTAGGGAATTTAAGTTTTAGCTTTTTGACCAAAGATGACGGTCAATCGTTCCATAACTTCCGTAAGTTTACTCAACCGGTGGTTGAAGCATTACACCAATTTGGCGTTAATGCTGAATTGTCTGGCCGTAATGATCTTCAAGTCGGTGAACGCAAAATTTCAGGAAATGCACAATTTTCTACACGTGGACGGATGTTCAGCCATGGTACATTGATGTTTGATTCTGAACTGGATAATGTACAATCTGCTCTTAAAGTAAATCCAGAGAAGTTCAAATCCAAAAGTACCAAATCGGTTCGTAGTCGTGTAGCAAATATCACCGAGTTTTTGGAAAAACCGTTAACGATGGAGCAATTCCGCGACGATATTTTGCGCCATATTTTCGGTGTCGAACCTTCCGAAGTCCCTCAATATGTACTGACAGAAGACGATTGGAAAAAAATCCACGAAATCTCTGCCGAACGTTACCGCAACTGGGATTGGAACTATGGTCAATCACCTGAATCCAATATCAAGCATACTCGCAAATTCCCTGTAGGGATTATCGATCTACGTATGGATATCAAAGACGGTCATATTCATGAGATCAAAATCTATGGTGACTTTTTCGGTATAGGCGATGTAGCAGATATTGAAAATAAATTGCGTGGTCAGCGTTATGAAGAAAGTGCAGTACAGACAGCACTTGCTGATACAGATATTAAGCACTACTTTGGTAATATTGAATTAGAGGAATTTGTAGGATTGGTATTTTTGCAAGACTAGAATGAGATAGATAAAAGGAGAGTTACCTACATGTATAAATTAATCGCAATCGATATCGACGATACACTGATCAATGATAATAAAGAAGTAACACCTGCTACACAGACTGCTCTTGAACAAGCTGTAGCCAAAGATGTAGTGGTAACACTCGCTACAGGTCGTGCTTATGCTTCTGCTCAAGCGATCGCTCGTCAAACAGGACTTAATGTACCGATTATTACGTATCAAGGAGCATTAGTTAAAAACTTGATGGATGAAAAAGTATTGTATGAGCGTTATGTACCGATCGAAGCCGCTCGTAAATTATTTGAATATTGCATCGAACACAATTTGCATTTGCAAACCTATATCGATGATAAATTATATGCGCGTGAAGTAAATCAACATTTGATTGATTATGCAACATTGAACGGTACACAGTACCATATCGAACCTGACTTCAACAAATTGATTGAGCAACCTACACCTAAAATGCTGATTATTGATGATCCTGCATTTTTAGATGAACTACAACCTATTTTGCGTGAATTGCTAGGCGACAGTGTTCATATCACCAAGTCCAAACCTCAATTCCTTGAAATTATGCACAAAGAAGGAACCAAAGGGGCTGCACTCACTTTTCTTGCAGATTATTTCAATTGTGATCTAAAAAATGCAATCGCTGTAGGTGATTCTTGGAATGATCATGAAATGTTAGAAGTAGCGGGTCTGGGCGTAGCGATGGGTAATGCGATTCAACCTCTAAAAGATATTGCTGATTACATCTCTGCTAGCAATAATGAAGATGGCGTAAAAGAAGTGATCGAGAAATTTATTTTGAACGCTTAATATAGCTTTCATCTGAAAATCGTATGTAACAAACAAGCACCTTGCCAAGGAGTATAGGATCATCTGCATCATTATGTGCTAGATAATCCTATACTCTTCGGAAGGTGCTTTTTTATGCGTTTTGACTTCATTATCTATTTTTCATCTGGTCGAGTGCTTCTAGATATAACACTTGCAAAAACTTTTTGATACTAACTTTGCTTTTGCCATCGTCTCGCTCTTCATCGATTTCTTTCATTTTGGCACGAATATCTTCAAAGTCGAAATACAGTGGCGCATAATGTTCAAACTTGGGATTACCATAATCGGTTAGCCCTATCGAAGCTAAATGATTCAGCGCTGTTGTCACTGTCCGTCTGATGCGTTGCTCAATCGCTTTGGCTTCTTTATCGACTTCACGTGGAGTATGCTTGTAACGACTCGCTGCGGCTTCGTACAATTGTCGAAGAGGTGGAAATGAACCTGGCTTACCTTGTTGTTCCAAAAGGATCTCCATAATCGCTGTCAAATCACCACACCCTGATTCGCCTACGATCCCTAGATTCATATAAATAGGACGTACCATATCATCGACTGTTCGTGGCTTCACAGATGTAGAAGAAGACGTATGAGGTGATATCTGACTAAGGGTATCCAGTTTGGATAAAGATGATTTGAGTTCATTCAAATAATGCTTAATTTCTGTATGCTCACTCACCCGAGACAGTACTGATTCTACTTCTATCCGGTTGATCGGCTTACGAATAAAAAATTCAATCCCGGATTGATAAGCTTCGCCTACCATTTCTTGATTTTCAATCTGTGAGATCATGACGTATTTACCATGATAGCCCTGACGCTTCAATTGGGTAATCGTTTCTAATCCATCTTGATCCGGCATCAACCAATCGATTAGCACTACATCAGGATGCGTCTCTAAAATAATACGTGTTCCTTCTTCCCCACCGCGTGCTGTACCAATCACTTCGCCAAGCTGACTTTCTTTGATGATATTTTCAAGCATCGCACGAGTTGCTGGATCATCATCTACAATACAAAAAGATAAAGCCATCTTATTCCCCCTTTTTCAACAATAACGTTGGTAATTTCACTTCAAAGACTGTTTTCCATAGTGATGTATCTGCTTCTTGTAATTGAATACGTCCTCCTAGCGAAGATACAATATCATGTACATGGGAAAGCCCTATGCCTGTAGCCGCACTTCCACCTTGAGCAAATTTAGTCGTAAATCCAGGTTCAAAAATCAATTCACGTGCTTGTTGCTCTATTCCTTTACCCGAATCATACACAGTTAGTACCGTATCTTGTCCTTGTTCACATACACTAACCTCAATCGAACCTTTTTCACCCAAAGCTTCGACAGCATTGGATGTCAAATTGTTCAATATCGTCAGCAAAGGAATATATTCAGAAGTACTATAATTCACTTCTAAACGAGCGGTAAATGTTACTTTTTTGTCTAACATGGTGGCATATTTACGATTGCCGCGTATTGTATAATCGAGAATTTCAAACAGTGATAATACTGTTTTTGATTGTTGATCAAATAATTTGAGTAAGCCTGCCGCAATACGTTGTGAGTCTTTTTTGACTTCATGTATTTCCTGGGTAATACTCAGTTGTCGTTGACTGTATTCTGTCAGACCTTCTCGCTTCATATCGGTATACAATCGGTAACTACTACTGGTTAGATGTTCTATCGTATCCATTGATTTGCGTAAATAAAACACTTCACCATATAAGCCTGCATTGACAGCTAACATCTGTTCCATCCGCTTTTTCTGTTCACTATGAAGCGCACGAATCTGACTGACAGCGATACTGCTATATAATCCAGTCGTAAAAAACCCACGAATAACAGCGACTAGAAAAATATAGCCCCATGTAGCTGGAATCATAATATCACTACCTGTAAGTCCCCAGCGACAGATCATTTCGACCGTATTAGAGCCAAAATCGATAAGTGCAGTCACTCCACTTAATAACAGTAGATTCATCTGAGGAAGTCGACTTTGAATAACAAACATTCCAATCGCAAAAGTCATATAGTACAACCCTGCTGAAGTATGCACACGTCCACTTTCCTCGATTGAAAATAAATGAGGTGCCGAAATAAAATCTAACACCATCCGAAATACAACTACAGTCAAAGCAGTAAATATCCCTGTTTTCAAATAAGGCAGACGATTCATCAATAACATTAATAATAGAAAAGCACTACCACCCAGACCAATACGGAACAGATCACCTTGTACCGGATTGATTTTAAATTCCCCTGCTACTGCTGTACCGATTGCTACAGTAAGGATCTGGATTTTTTCATTTTTAAAAAAAGTCGCCATCCGTCCTTCCGCTCCTCTGGAACTGGTTTCTGCTGCGACTTGCTGATTCACTAACGAGTACTTTACCTTTGTCATTAGCTTATAAAAAGTATTTTGAAATTGTTTATATGGTATCATACATTTTCCCTTTCAGGCTGTATACTTTTACAAATTACTTACAAATCTTGATTACACATACCAAAAACCGGCTTCCCTGCGGAAACCGGTGATATAAAGGCACACATAATGATCCATGTTAAGCTGTTTTGGTTTCTAACCGTTTGGAAATTAACGATAACGCATAATTAATCACAAAATAAATAACAGCGATTAATAATAAGATGGGAATCGGGTAATTTGAATTTTGTCCCATAATAATCTGTGCATTGTGTACCAATTCCGCAAGCGAAATAATAACAGCTAACGACGTATCTTTGAGTAGCGAAATAAACTGACTCACTAATGGTGGAACCATTTTGCGTAGTCCTTGTGGTAACACAATATGCCATAACGTTTGCATTTGCGTGAGCCCTGAAGAACGTGCAGCTTCTACTTGTCCTTTGGGAACTGAAGTTAGACCGGCACGTACAATCTCCGAAATCATCGAAGCTTCAAAAGCAGTTAACGCTACAATCGCTCCAAAGGTGATCGTCATTTTGATACCAATCTCTGGCAAGCCAAACTGTACAAACAAAATAATAAGCAATAATGGCAAATTACGCAAGACTTCTACAATAACCATTAAGATCGGTGATAAAATAGGTACTTTAGCGTACCGAATCGTACCGACAATACAGCCGATTACAAAGCTAAGTATAATAGCGATAAAGGCTACAAAAAGTGTTATTTTCAGCCCTTCCATAAGAAAGCGCAAGTTATCCGGTGAATATGCTCCTATGAAATCCATAGATTGCCCTCCTTTGGTTCCTCTGACTCTTACTTTTTATTTCTGTGTTATGAGAGATTCTATCTCAATCGTTATGAATTTTTCGCCCATTTGCGTTCTAATACAGATGCTCCATAACTCATTGGTAAAGTCAGCACAAGATAGAACATCGCTGCAAAAATATAAGTACTGAAGATAACATATGTCTCGCTACTGATTTTGTCTGAAAAATACATCAGATCTAGACCAGCTACGATCGTAAGTACAGAAGAGTTTTTGATCAGATTAATAAATTGATTACTAAGCGGTGGAATAACCAATTTGATCGCTTGTGGCAAAATAACATGAATCATCGTCTGAATATAAGTCATTCCCGCTGAACGTGCTGCTTCAGATTGTCCTTTAGGTACTGATTGAATACCTGCTCGAATCGCTTCTGCTATAAATGCCGACGTATAGACGGTTAAGCCTAATGTACCTGCGGCAAATCCATCTAATTTGACACCGATTGAAGGTAATCCCCAAGAGAAAAACAACACCACGATCAAAATAGGAATATTTCGTATAAATTCAACATAAGCGGTACCGAACCACTGTAATGGCTTTACACCACTAATTCGGAAAATAGCAATAATCGTTCCTAATACAAAGCTACCAATCAATGCCAGTACACTCGCTTTGATCGTATTCAGAAACCCTTCCAAATATAAAGGCAAATAATCGACAAGAATCGAAAAGTCCAACATATATTCTGTACCTCCTTAGCCTGTGTATACATCATCAAACAAAAAGGTAGGCAACGATTGCCTGTTGCCCACCTTCTGTATGTGTTACGAATGATCGCTTCAAGAGATCATGATTTAGGTTGTTGGCTCTTTACCAATCCATTTTTTATAAATTTCATTGTAAGATTTGTCAGCTTTCATATCGGTAAGAGCTTTATTGATCGCTTCAACCAATTTGGTTTCGCCTTTTTTCACAGCGATACCGTAAGGCTCATCTGTAAATGGCTTACCTACTACTTCATAGCCAGGATCTTGCGCAGCCATACCGTACAGAATCGCATCATCTGTTGTTAAAGCATCACCTTTACCTGCTTTGAGTGCGTTGAATGCATCTTGATAATTATCAAATTCCAATACCGTTACACCTGGTACTTTGTCTTCAATATTTTTAATCGAAGTTGCACCTTTAGAAGCAAGTACAGTCGTATCTGCGGTTACATCTTCAATTCCTTTGATCGGGCTACCTTTTTTCACTAATAGAGATTGTCCTGCTTGGAAATACACATCCGAGAAGTCTACTTCTTTTTTACGCTCATCTGTAATCGTCATCGTTGCGATAACCATATCAATATCGCCATTGTTAAGCATAGGGATACGTGTTTTGGATGTCACTTCTTTGAACTCTACTTTGCTCGCATCTCCTAAAATACTTTTGGCTAGCGCATGAGCCATATCAATATCGAATCCTTCTACATCACCTGTAGACGGGTTTTTCAGACCGAATAATTTGGTATCGTATTTTACACCTACGATTAATTTATCGCGTTCTTTAATTTGATCCAGAAGAGCATTTGAACTTGCTGTGGACGAAGAAGTCGGTTTGCTTACGCTACATGCTCCGAGTACTGTAACAATAGCTACCATACACGCTAACAACATCGCTAATTTTTTAACATTGTATCTTTTTTGATTTTTCATAAGTAAATCCCCTTTTCTATGTGTTATTAGTGAACTATAGAGATTAGATATTAGTGATTTAATAAGCGACTCAAGAACAATTGTGCACGCTCTTCTTTTGGATTGGAGAAGAATTCTTCAGGTGTAGCTTCTTCTACAATTTTGCCTTGATCCATAAAAATCACGCGGTCTGCGACTTCGCGAGCAAATCCCATTTCATGAGTAACGACAACCATAGTCATTCCTTCTCTAGCGAGTGCTTTCATAACATCAAGTACTTCACCGACCATCTCAGGGTCTAATGCAGAAGTCGGTTCATCAAATAACATAATTTCAGGTTTGACAGCAAGACCTCTAGCAATCGCGACACGTTGCTGTTGTCCCCCGGATAATTGGGAAGGGTACGCATTCGCTTTTTCTGCTATACCTACTTTTTCTAAATAATACATAGCTGTCTCCGCAGCTTCTGCTTTGGATACACCTAATGCTTTGATAGGAGCCAGTGTAATATTATCGATTACTTTTTTATGGGGATACAAATTAAAATGTTGGAACACCATCCCAATTTTGCGGCGAAGCTTATTAAGATCTGTTTTGCGATCATCTACTCTTACATTGTTGACCGTTAACTGTCCACTACTGGTATCTTCAAGACGATTGATACATCGGAGCATAGTGCTTTTACCAGAACCGGAAGGCCCGAGTACAACAACCACTTCTCCTTGCTTGACATGAAGATTAATTCCAGTCAGCACTTGAAAATCTCCATAGAACTTGTTAACTTCATGGAAGGTAATCATCATATTCCTCCTTAAAATTCCATAAATAGTATATGTTATGTTTCTCTTGTTAGTTATACTTACATTTTATATAATCTTAAGCTACACCTATGTAAAACTACACAATCCTACATTAAATAGTAGTAAATTTCTGTTTTATTCTAAATAATGATCATAAAAATGCAAATAAACCGGTAAACAATCTACCGGTTTATCGTATTTCTCTATATGGTGAATACATTTATTCTTAGTGTTATTCAGATAATAGCGAAGAATAATTGCCTAAATCTACAGTCATGCCTGTGCGAGCGATACTAACACTGGCAGCCAAATTCAAATCTTCACGCAAATCTACTTGATGAGACATATGCGTATAGATCGTTTCAGAAGGAACCACTTCATCTATAAGTTCGGCCGCTTCATACATATCATAGACAGAACGAGTATAATATTCTGCTTCTTCACGAACAAAGCTTGTTCCTAAAATCAACAAATCTAACATATGCATCGGTTTTTTCTGTTCTTTATCAAGTCCAATAGCATCCGAACAATATACCCAGGCAAACTCATTTTTTTCAAACCGATAGGCATAAGAGTATCCGTTATGTCCATGATGTACTTTCCATGGAGTAATACTCCAACCATTCAATTCCATTCCTTGATCATTCGCTATCAATTCAATATAACTACTAATCCACGGAAATTGCTTACCGATCGCATCCAATACTTCTTGTGGAGCAAATAAGCGACCTTTTAACTGTTGCCAGCGACAAGCGTCCGCCCATTCTGGCAAACCTCCAATATGATCAAAGTGTGCATGAGTGACAATAACGTCTGTAATATCTGCACGACGATTGATCATTTCCATCTGTGTTCGCCAATCAGGCCCACAATCTAATAAAAAGTCGCCTTCAATACCTTCTACCAGTACAGAAGATCGTAATCTTCGGTTCGTTCCACCACTACGTGCTTCTTCACATACTTCACACTCACAATATACTCTTGGCACGCCCATTGCATCGCCTGTTCCTAAAAATGTTAATCGATCTACTCGTCCGTTCATGTTTATATTCTCTCCTTGAGCGTTGCCATCTAGTATCATTTATTATATCATTTTCTTGTATCTTTCGACATATGAATCGTGACCTTTGGCTTAGTTAAAAAGGTAAGGTATTTAGGTCTTGTTCTGCTTTTACCCACAAAAAAACTTCTTTAAGCGTGAAATGAGCTTCACGTAAAGAAGTTTTTTAATTTTATGCCCAATAACATCTATTTATGTTATTTTATATCCCAGCTAGCACCTGATACCATATTCCACGACTAGAATATAGATTTTTACGTACTTCACTCCATCCACCCAAATAGTTAATATCAAACAGTCCTTTTGGTGTAGGATACTCACTTACGTGTTTTGCCATCACTTGCTCGTTTACAGGACGGAACCCATGCTTTGCAAATATTTCTTGGGCTTCTGGTGTCCACAAATAAGCAAGAAATGCTTCAGCCACTTTACGTGTTCCATGTTCATCAACATATTTATCGACAACTGCGGCTGGATTTTCGATCAGAATAGTATCGTCAGGTATAACCACTTCGTATTTAGCTCCTTGCGCCATTCGTGCAAGCAATTCATTTTCATACGTTACAATCACATCGCCTACACCGTATTCAAATGCCGCCATAGAAGCACGTCCGCTTTTGTCCAATGACTCCACATTTTGATGCACTGCTTGTAGAAAAGCTTTTGCCGCCGCAGGATCTTTTTGACCTTCATCTCGTTCAGATTGCTTGAGACCTGCACCATAGATCGCATTGATATCCCACTGCGCACCACCGGATGTTTTGGGATTAGGGTATAACACTTTTACCCCTGGCTTGGTGAGATCATTAAAGTTATGAATACCGAGAGGATTGCCTTCACGTGTACCTAATACAACGATAGAACGTGTAATCATGCCTTTATGCGGTTCATCTCTCCATGTATCTTTGACCAGTCCGGCTTTTACTAATTTATCAATATCACCTTCTAGTGATAACAAAGTAACATCAGCTTCAAATCCACCTGCAATTGCTCTAGCTTGCGTACCTGAAGCTTCATACGATTCTTGAAATTTTACATTTTGCCCTGTTTTGGCTTTCCATTCTGCTTGAAACTTGGGTAAAATCTCGCCTACAGCATCTTTGGCGACACTGTATGCACCAATCACTAAAGTAATATCTTTGCCATCATTGGACACAGCACTAGCAGAAGCTGTAGCATCTGTTTCTGTTTGATGACTACAAGCTGACAAGACTACACTCATAACAAGTAGTAAAGCCAGCACTAAACGACTACGGATCATAGACATTCTCAAGCGATTGTTCTTCAAGCCCAATCCCTTCCCTTCCCGCGTTCACAGACCATACTCAGCTTACTTTTGCTGTTAAATAAACATCGATAACGTATCATTTTTCAGGCGGTTTTCAGCGATCCAACTTTCTTGATCATTAAATAGATATGCCCGGTGCACCATCACATGTACCGATTGTCCGATTTCTAATGTTTCTTTTTCCAGTGAACGATAGGTGATCAATGAATTCTGCCCCACCTGTACTTCAACCAACCACTGACTGCCGCGGAAATGAAGATGTTTTACTGTACCTTTCTCGGTAGCAGATAATAATGGAAATTCACTGGCATGACCTACTTCAATATATTCAGGACGAATCAATGCATGAATACCCGGATGAGACTGCTCATGATCGAATCCTTTTAACAGCGATACTTCATCTACAATTGTTGATTCTCCGATAAAGGAAGCGACAAAAGGAGTCGAAGGTTGTTTGTAAATATCCCATGGTGTTCCTTTTTGCTCTAATCGTCCACCGTTAATAATCATAATCTCATCTGCTACTTCAATCGCTTCATCTTGATCATGAGTCACAAAGATCGATGTAATACCGACACGTTCAATCAATTCACGAAGCCATGTACGTAATTCTTGCCGAATCTTAGCATCAATCGCAGCAAATGGCTCATCCAGCAATAACAATTGCGGTTCAGGCGCAAGAGCACGCGCAAAAGCTACCCGTTGTCGTTGTCCGCCTGATAACTGATGCGGATAGCGATGTTCAAATCCTGCTAATCCTGTGAGTTCTACTAATTCCTGTACACGTTCTTTAATCGCAGACTTTTTCATTTTTTTTACGGTTAGACCAAAAGCGATATTATCGAATACGGTCATATGTTTGAACAACGCATAGTTTTGAAAAACAAAGCCGATCTCGCGTTCTTGTGGAGGTAGTTGATTGACTTTTTGTCCATGAAAAATAATATCGCCACTATCCGGTGATTCTAGTCCAGCTAACATACGCAAAATAGATGTTTTTCCTCCGCCACTTGGACCTAATAATCCGATCAGATGACCTTTTTGTACATTGAAGCTAACGTCTTGTACAGCGTGAAATTGTCCAAAATGTTTATCAAGGTTACGAACTTCCAGATGCATACTCAGTGCACTCCCTTTCTCTTCTTGGCGCGTTCCATTAACAATAATAATCCTACAGAAAATACAGCCAACACCAGAGCAACTCCATTAGCAGCAGTGACATTGAAGTTCTCCATATCTTGATACACCAGCGTGGTTGCTGTTTGTGTTTTGTTAATAATATTGCCTGACACTACCAATACCGCTCCAAATTCACCCAAAGAGCGTGCAACTGTCAAAATCGTACCGTAAATCACAGCCCAGCGAATCGAAGGCCAGGTGACTTTCCAAAACGTTGTCCAACTATACGCGCCTAATGTAGAAGCCGCTTCTTCTTGATCGTTTCCTAATTCTTGTAGTACAGGCATGACTTCACGCACCATTAATGGAAATGTAACAAATAGTGTTGCAATAACCATCCCTGGAAAAGCATAAACCACTTTAAATCCAATCTGTTCAAAAAAGGTACCAATCACTGTATCCGGCCCTAGCAATAACACAATCATTAATCCGCCGATTACTGGTGAGACCGCATAAGGTAGATCGACAATACTGTTGAACAGTTGTCTTACTCTACGGCTTAGCCATGTTCCCCGTACCAGATAAATGCCCATCATAATCCCAAAGATTCCATTTAAAATAGTCACCACAATAACGATAAGCCCTGTCATCATCAGTGCATGTCTTGCTTCGGGACGACTTAATGCATCAATAAATCCACTGGTTCCTTTATCAAAAGCTCCGGTTGCCAGTACAGCCAAAGGAATCAAAATCAATATGCTAAAAACGATCCATGTGAGCGGAATCCAATATTTTCTCATTAGCGTGCTCTCCTTGTCTGTACTGCATTAATCAGCCAAAGAATAAGAAACGATAATGTTAATAAAATAACCGATACAGCAGCGGCTCCTGCTTCATTATCACTTTCTACTTCACCAAAAATATATACGGAAGCAGTAAGTGTACGTCCTGGAATATTACCAGCTACCAGAACGACAGCTCCAAATTCAGCCAATGCTCTTGAAAAAGCCAGCATAGCTCCACTCACAATACCCGGTGTCATCGATGGTAAGATCACTCGAAAAAAGGTATCTCGTTTGGAAGCTCCTAGTGTATAAGCCGCTTCTTCAGCCGAATGATCGATTTCTTCTAATAATGGCTGTATCGCCCGAATCACAAATGGAAAGGTGACAAATACCATCGCAATAATAATCGCAGGCTGATGAAATACGAACTGAAAGCCTAGCGTATCTGCTAATTTACCCATCCAACTGTTCGGCCCTAACAAAACGAGAATCATCAATCCGCCTACAGCAGTCGGTAAAGCAAAAGGCAAATCTACAATACTATTTAATAAAGACTTCCCTGCAAAATCATAACGTACCAACACCCATGCAGACATCGTACCGATCAACACATTAATAAGCGTAGCAATCAGCGCTAATTTTAAGGTTAATAGAACAGCTTTCCATGCGATAGGATCACTGATATTCTGTACAAATGCTGCCCAACCTTCTGAAAATGAGTTCACATACACTCCTGCAATCGGTAGTACAATCAATAGTAGAAAATACAATAATACGGTAGAGCGAAATCCCCAAGTCCATCCTTTATGACGCAGCAATGTACTATTCACGATATGACTCCTTTGCTTTAACCTTTATTTCCTATTAGTATACTCGGCTTTAAATCTTAGCAATACTTTAGCAAATTGTTATGCCTACCGTCAATTAAAAGAGTACTTTTTGTCAAAATGGTTAATAGTGTTAAATGTATTGATATGATAAGCATTTCGTGCAAAATGGGTAATACAGAAGTAGATAGTCACTTATTTTGCGATCTGATTTCAGATCAATTTTCGCAATATTTTGTCTATATATGTAAAATAATAATCGTTGAATATCCAATTTGAAAAAAAGCAGAGAAAGAAGGAATAATGATGCTGTATACATTGCCCATTTCAACGAGTAAACGTGATGCAATGAGAGATATTACGCGTGATGTGTCTTCTTTAATTACGCAAAGCGGAGTACAAGAAGGTATTGTCGTGATCTATTGTCCGCATACAACCGCAGGCATAGCGATCAATGAAAATGCTGATCCTGATGTAAAGCATGATGTGATTATGCGATTGGATGAAGTCTATCCGTGGGAACATCCCAAATACCGTCATATGGAAGGCAACACAGCTTCTCATCTAAAATCAATTACAACCGGCCCTTCACAGACCGTGATTATTCAAGAAGGTCGTATGTTACTTGGACGCTGGCAAGGAATTTACTTCTGTGAATTCGATGGTCCTCGCAAGCGTGAATATATGGTCAAAATTATAGCAGGTTAATACAAAAGGCGATCTATCCATATATATATTGTGGATAAATCGCCTTTTGGCATGATACATTGTTACCCCGTCATGTATGTAGTGTCTATAGTGATACATGAATTTACTATAGGGAATTACCGTTTTGACAAGGGAAAGTCTTAAAGTATGCAGATATAATCCCGCTTGCTTTGAATCAGTGACCTGATTCTTATTTGTATAAGCAATCATTGTATTGTCCCTTCACAGTACACGACATAATGTCTTGACATGGGCAATAACAGCTGGCTTAATTTCATCATATCCAACACGATCTTGAATATAATACGAAATAAAACCATGAATCGATAAAAATAAACTCAATGGCACAGTATTCATTGCTTCAGCGGTATGATTGGATGTGTTCATAGATTGACGGATAATAGAAGCAAATAAATCAAAACATCGTGCTTGTTCTGCACGACAATAACTTAACAGCTCTTCATCTCGTGTCATAAACATAATTTCATACTGATGCGCATTGTCCAGCCCGAACCGAATAAATTCGATCAACAAAAGCTCTACTTTGCTCCATTCCCCATGTTCAGGTTTGTCTTTGACTTCTCTAAATAACACACATAGATGATCAAAATCTTCCATCACAATCGCATAAAACAATTCTGCTTTTTCTTTAAAATGATAGTACAACGAACCATGACTATACCCCAAATGTTGACCAATACTACGCATTGAAATTGCCCGATATCCTTTGGTGACGAACAGATGTCTGGCAGCTTCGAGAATTCTTTCTCTGGATAATTCTTGTTCTACCGCTCTTCGTGCCATGATTACGATTCTCCTTCAAGCATTTTGCATAGTCTGATTCAAAATGCAGCTTCGATAAAGTAACGCTGTTCACCTTCAGTGATCACAGATTGTCCCTGCGTAATATCAGTGATCCATGCTTTGAATGCTTCGGCTTCACTTGCAACAGGTAAGCAATTCATAATCACTTTATCGGTAAAATCAGTCTCGGCTGTGCGAATACCGCGATTTCGCAATTCATTTTCTACTTTGCCGAGCCAGGTGTAATCCAATTCTACTGCAACTTCTTGATGAAGTATACGAGTAATTGCTTCCCCTGCTTCAATCGCCGCTACAGCGCCGTCTGTATACGCACGAATCAATCCACCTGCGCCTAACATAATCCCTCCAAAATAGCGAGTGACTACAATCGCTACATCTTGAAGTTGCTGATTTTTGATCACCTCCAAAATTGGCTTACCTGCTGTACCGCTTGGTTCTCCATCATCTGATTGACGTTGTATTTCTGCACGCGAACCAATCAAGTAAGCAGAACAATTATGAGTTGCATTCCAGTGTTGCTTTTTAATTCGTTCTATAAAAGCAATCGCTTCTTCTTCATTTTGTACAGGCATCACATGTCCTAGAAAACGAGATTTTTTGATCACGATTTCTTTGACACCTTCTTGCTTTACTGTACGATACCGTTCAGGCTTATCCATTTTAATCCCCACTTTATTCATTAGACACTGTACTATTCTGCTATAATGCTGGATGTATGTAACGCAGAATAGCGCTTGTGTTTCCAAAGATATAATACACTATATTTAAGTATCAAGAAAGCAGTTCCCTGACATCACTGTCAAAGAACTGCTTTCTCGTATTGATTTATTCTATTTTAACTTAAAGTGACTTATTCGGAAAGTCTTGCTTCAAGTTCTGCTTTTTGTTTTTCAAATCCTGGTTTACCTAGCAATGCAAACATATTCTTTTTGTAAGCTTCTACGCCTTCTTGGTCAAATGGATTTACACCTGACAAGTAACCGCTGATTCCGCAAGCTTTTTCAAAGAAATACACAAGGTATCCGAAAGAATACGGTGTTTGATCTTCGATATTTACAATCAAGTTAGGTACTTGACCATCAGTATGAGCAAGCAATGTACCCTGGAATGCTTTTTTGTTTACAAAATCAAGTGTTTTGCCTGTTAAGAAGTTCAAGCCATCCAAGTCATCTGGATCAGATTCGATCGTAATATGACTAGCTACATTTTCAACTTGTACTACTGTTTCGAAAATGTTACGGCTACCATCTTGGATAAATTGACCCATAGAGTGCAAGTCTGTTGAGAAATCTACAGCTGCTGGGAAGATACCTTTGAAGTCTTTACCTTCACTTTCGCCGAATAGTTGTTTCCACCATTCAGATACAAAGTGTAACGAAGGCTCATAGTTAACTAGAATTTCGATCGCTTTACCTTTACGGTATAGAGCATTACGCACTGCTGCATATTGGTAGCTTTCATTTTCAGCAACATTAGGATTGCTGTATTCTTTCGCTGCGTCTGCTGCACCTTGCATCATTTCTTCAATATTGATACCTGCTGTAGCGATAGGCAACAATCCTACAGGAGTCAATACAGAGTAACGTCCACCAACATCATCAGGAATCACGAATGTTTCGTAACCTTCTGCATCAGCCAATGTTTTCAAAGCGCCTTTTGCACGGTCAGTTGTTGCATAGATGCGTTTTTTCGCTTCTTCTTTACCATATTTTCTCTCAAGTTCTGCGCGGAAAATACGGAAAGCAATCGCTGGCTCTGTTGTTGTACCTGATTTGGAGATAACATTCACAGAGAAATCTTTACCTTCAATATTTTCAAGCAATTGGTTTACATACGTAGAACTGATGTTGTTACCAGCGAAATAAATTTCAGGCGTTTTGCGTTTGTCTTTAGGTAGTGTGTTATAGAACGAATGAGTTAACATTTCGATCGCTGCACGAGCACCTAAGTACGAACCACCAATACCGATAACGATCAATACTTCGGAATCGCTTTGAATTTTTGCTGCTGCTTTTTGAATGCGAGCAAATTCTTCTTTATCGTAAGCTGTAGGCAAATCAATCCATCCTAAGAAATCAGAACCTGCGCCTGTGCCGTTATGCAATTGTTCGTGAGCCAAACGAATCGGCTCTGCAAAATAATCCACTTCGTGTTGAGCGACAAAAGAAAGAGCGTTACTGTAATCAAATTTAACTGTTTTAGCCATAATATTGTTACCCTCCCAAAATAAATTATGATACGGTCCCATACCCAATATGCTAGTGAACATGCTACACTAAATGGATAAGTATAGATGTTCTAACTCACTTACGATATGGAGGAAATCAAGCTATGAAAAAAATCGGATTTATTGGCCTTGGCACGATGGGTCTACCTATGGCAGCCAATTTGCTCAAAGCAGGTTATACCTTAACTGTATACAATCGTACAGCATCCAAAGCAGAATCTCTAGTTCAACAAGGAGCCCATCAAGTACATACTCCGCGTGAAGCCGCTACAGATCAAGATATGGTGATCACGATCATTAGTGATGATGCTTCGATTGTTGATGTGTACGAAGGTGAAGATGGTATTTTAAATGCTGTCCAAAACGGATTAACCGTTATGGATTGCAGTACCATTTCTCCATCACTTGTCAAACAACTAGCTACTTCGATTACAGATAAAGGCGGTCAATTTCTAGATGCTCCTGTAACCGGTAGTGAGCCTGCTGCTATTGATGGAACACTTGTATTTATGGTTGGCGGTGACCCACACGTTATTGATGCTCATCAAGATGTATTTGAGACACTAGGTCGCAAAGTCATTCCAATGGGTGCTAACGGTAGCGGTGCAACTGCCAAACTTGCTCATAATACCATCGTAGGTATTCATACGGTTGCTCTTGCTGAAGCTTTTGCTGTAGCAGCCAAAGGCGGGATCGATCCATCGGCGTTTTATGAACTGGTACGTATGGGCGCAGCCGGCAGTCGCACAGCTGAACTCAAAGGTCAAAAAATTATCGATGGTGATTACACCAACCAATTTTCATTAGCATTAATGCTCAAAGACCTCAAACTTGCCTCTGTGCTTAACGATACCAACGGTGTACCTTCGCCCATGCTAAATCTGGCAAAAAGTATGTTCCAGATCGGTCAAACTAAAGGGTATGGTGATGACGATCTTTCTGTTATCGCTAAATGTTATGAAGAATGGATCGGTCAAACGATCAACGGCAAAGAGCTGTAATCCTATATCCATAGTACAGTATAACGGTATTTCATTGTCTTTCGCATGATGTATCGCACAGGTGATGGATCACTTGATTACGCATGAAAAGGGTAAGTTCTCAGTATAATCTATACTGATGAGCTTGCCTTTTTTTACGATCTACTTTTTGTACTAACTATATTGCTATTAAGCATAAGAGCAACAATAATCAGTAACCACAGCAATTTCAAGTTTGAACTTGGTATGAGCAGGCACTTCAAATGTTGCCTGTCCTTTAATATCTAACCATTCTTCGGTATCTGGTAACAGGACACGAAGTTCACCGGACAGAATTTCCATCGTTTCGTGTTGATCTGTTCCAAATTCATAAGAGCCCGGCAACATAATCCCTAACGTAATTTTGCTACCATCTGGCAAAATCACAGCACGGCTTGTTACTTTGCCTTCATAATAAATATTAGCTTCTTTGATTACTGTAACCTGTTCTAATTGCGTCATAAATTCAGACCGCTCCCCTGCTCATCATTTGAAATACAGACCTAGAAATAGTTATAAAAAGGTGCAGAAATGGCGCTTTGCCAACTTCTGCACCTTTAACAGTACTTTATAATTATTTAGACAATAGACCTTTAACATGTTGAACAACGTTCTCAACAGTAAAGCCATATTCAGCCATTACGCGATCTCCTGGAGCAGAAGCACCGAAAGTTGTAATTCCGATAATTCCACCTTTGTCACCAGTATAACGTTCCCAACCGAAAGTTTGAGCCATTTCGATCGCAAGACGTGGTTTAACATCAGGCAACAATACAGAATCTTTGTAAGCTTGGTCTTGTTGTTCGAACAATTCCCAGCTTGGCATACTGATAACACGTACTTCGATACCTTCAGATGCTAATGCTTCTTGAGCACGAACAGCCAATTGTACTTCAGAACCTGTTGCAATCAATTGTGCTACTGGTTGTCCCGCTTTAGCATCAGATACCACATAAGCACCTTTTTTGATGTTTTGACGAGAATGTTCTACAGTACCTGGCAAGATCGGCAAGTTTTGACGAGTCAATACAAGCGCGATAGGACCTTTTTGGTTTTCCATAGCATGAGCCCAAGCAGCAGAAGTTTCGTTACCATCAGCTGGACGAATCACTGTCAAACCTGGAATGATGCGTAGAGAAGCCAATTGCTCGATCGGTTCGTGGGTAGGACCATCTTCACCAACAGCAATACTATCATGAGTCAATACATACGTTACAGGCAATCCCATAAGAGCAGCCAAACGTACAGCAGGACGCAAGTAATCTGTAAATACGAAGAATGTACCACCAAAGATTTTAACGCCTGTATGAAGAGCAATACCGTTCATTGCCGCAGCCATACCGAATTCACGTACTCCGTAATAGATGTTACGACCAGCATAACTTTGAGGAGTAAAGCTGTCTAGACCATTTAGGTGAGTCATTGTTGAACTCTCAAGGTCAGCAGAACCTCCTGCTAATTGAGGAACACCATTGATTAGACCATTCAAAGCATTACCAGAAGCTACGCGAGTAGAAACTGCTTTGTCTTCTGTAGTGTAATGAGGAAGTTCTTTGTCCCATCCTTCGCTTAATTCGCCAGCGATAACTGTTTCGAATTGAGCAGCTAATTCAGGGTTTGCTTTTTTGTACTCAGCAAATTTCTCGTTCCATGCATTATTCGCTTCTACACCACGCTCTTTTACCTTAGCGAAATATTCACGAACTTCGTCTGGTACGTAGAAATCTTCTTCGTATGTCCACTCGTAAGCTGCTTTAGTCAATTTCGCTTCAGCAGAACCTAGTGGAGAACCGTGAGTACCACCGTGACCGCCGATACCTTGTTTGTTCGGGCTACCGTAACCGATCACTGTTTTTACTTCGATCAATGTTGGACGAGAAAGATCAGCTTTTGCTTCTTCCAAAGCAGCTGCAAGTGCAGGAAGATCGTTACCGTCTTCTACACGAATCACTTGCCATCCATAAGCTTTATAACGGTCTTCTACATTCTCAGAGAAAGAAAGACCTGCTTTACCATCCAATGTAATATCATTGGAATCGTACATCATGATCAATTTACCTAATTTCATATGACCAGCCATAGAAGCTGCTTCACTAGAAACGCCTTCCATCATATCGCCATCACCACAGATAGCGTATGTGAAGTGATCAACAACATTGAAGTTGCCTTTGTTGTAAGTCGCTGCCAAATGAGCTTCAGCAATCGCCATACCTACAGCCATACCTACACCTTGACCTAGAGGTCCAGTAGTAGCATCAACACCAACAGTATGACCAAACTCAGGGTGACCTGGAGTTTTACTGCCCCATTGACGGAACTGTTTGATTTCGTCCATTTCCAAGCCATAGCCGGAAAGGTGTAGCAAGCTGTACAATAGCATAGAACCATGTCCAGCAGAAAGTACAAAACGGTCACGGTTGATCCAAGTAGGATTAGCCGGGTTATGTGTCATTGTTTTAGCAAATAATTGGTAGCCCATTGGTGCAGAACCCATCGGCATACCAGGATGTCCGGAATTAGCTTTCTCGATAGCATCGATAGAAAGCGTACGGATTGTTGAAATCGCCAGATTGTCCACGTTGGAGTTCTCTGATTTACTTATACTTTGTTCTTGCTCTTGTTTCTTGTCAGTCATGTTAATCCTCCTCATTCTTCTTGGTAAAGCGAGGTGCTTGAGATTCTATTTCATCTGAATATCAGATCTTAGCAAAGTCGCAAATGAAATAAATCCTCTTGAGTCTTTCAATTTGACTTATTAGCCTTCAACCATTGTAACACTTGTTTGAGAAGTTTGCCAGAACGTTATTTAACTTCATCCTTATTTATACCCAAACTGGCTATAACGAAAAGGAAGTTACGCATTTAGTTTTAGAAAAACACGTTTTATTTTATCGTTTTTCGCCTGTTATTCCGGCTAGTCTGTTGTTATAGCTGTTAGTAAATATTGTCTGTTATTAACTATTGTGTGTTAGGAACTATTTTTGCTAGTGGTAATAATATACGGATAAGCGATCGTTCAACATAATGTACGTTGCAAAAATTATTATTCATTTTATGACATCCAGTCGCGCCATTAATTTTAAGCGCTAAAGAAATGAGGTTTTCATGATAAAGCAGAATCGGATATGGGTCGTCGAGTTCACGTATGCATTGTTGTTGGGCTTGATTAGCGGGTTTATTTTGGGCTTCTTTTTGAAATGGGTTCAATATGCAACTGGTTCATTGGTTTATACACTTTTATTGAATATCGATTTTATTCCTTTTTTACCGGAACGTTTGCCTGAACCGATTGAATTTGCTTTACATCTTGTGGTGGCGATCATTATTGCCTGGATCTACAGTATATGGATTCGAATTTCTCCGCATCCGTGGAAGTACGGTCTATATATTGGTATTGCCTCTTCTTTTTTATTTATTCCGTTAACATTGATGTCTGATCGAGTGCCAGACATTACCGATATAGTGGCTTACGGGTACTGGTTAGCAGGTCATTTATTATACGGATTGTCTTTAGGGTTACTTGGAACATTATTATTACGCCGAAATAGAGCCGAAATAGAAAAGAACAATAAGCTTTAGTTCCAGATTTCCTTGTATGCAGATTAGTGAATACTATGTAGATCATTTCCACTATTTTTTATGCAATTTGATGTAGCAGGATTACATTTATAAATTTTCTTTGGATAGAGCTGTATCTATATACTCTTTAGCATACTTGATCTGTATTAATACAACATTAACGTAGCAACAAAAAAGCACAAATGATTTTCTGCTAAATAACAGCAAAAGATCATTCGTGCTTTTTACATATTTATAATACAGCTTGTCATATACTGTTATCGATTGAATAAAAAGCGATTATGATGACAAAGGATTAATTAAAAACGACTGTTTTGTTTTGATGTACCAGTACACGATCTTCTGCGTGCCATTGCACTGCACGTGCTAATACTACACGTTCAATCGTACGACCAATACGCTTCAATTCATTTACATTGTCGCTATGACTTACACGTTGTACGTCCTGCTCAATAATCGGGCCGCCATCAAGCTCTTCTGTTACATAGTGAGCTGTTGCACCAATAATTTTAACACCACGATCATACGCTTGCGCATAAGGCTTACCACCTACAAATGCAGGCAAGAACGAATGATGAATATTGATAATCCGATTACGGAAATGCTCGATAAATAACGGCGAAATAATTTGCATATAACGAGCAAGTACAATCAGATCAATATCTGAACCGATCACTTCTAATTGCTTTTGTTCTGCTTCTTTTTTCGTATCCGCAGTCACTGGAATATGATGGAAAGGAATACCAAATGATTCTACATAACTACGCATATCATTATGGTTACTGATCACCATTGCAATATCTGCATCCAGATCACCTGCTTGCCAGTGCCATAACAATTCCACCAGACAATGGTCTTCTTTGGATACAAAAATCGCTAGTCTTTTTTTGCGGCTTACCTGATTAATTGTCCATTCCATTTTGAACTGATCTCCTACTGCTTGAAAATCACTTTCTAGCGCAGGTAGATTTTTACTTAATTCAGGTAGATCAAATTCGACACGCATAAAGAACATACCGCCTGCTGGATTCATCGTATATTGATCGGATTGAACAATATTCGCTCCATGTTCAAATAAAAAGCGTGATACAGTAGCTACGATTCCAGGGCCATCCGGGCAAGAAATCAGCATACGGGCGCGATTTTCTTGTTGTTCTTCTCTTGCAGTTTGATTTCGTTTTACATGTACTTCCATTGAATCTTCGTTCCCCCTTCAAATATCTTATATTACAATCTATGTCATGATGCTAAGAAAGTAAATATATTTATTCAAATTTATTAATATTCATTCAAAAAAATGTTTTTACTTATCCTGATGTGATTAGCTATTCATAGACATTGGGTGCAATTAAAGAATACTTTTCCCTGCAAAGTAAGCAGTTAAGCGGTGATTCAATGCTTCTTCACTCAACTCGCTAAATAACCCTTCAGCAATCACCATATCGTATAGACGTTCCATCGGTTCACGCGGATCTGCTTTACGCGCTTTAGCATCGCTTTTCAGCATATCCCATGTTTCCAAAATATATGGACGTGCTTCAATCTGTTGCCCTTCAAAGAAATGATGTAATTTTTCTACATCTTCCAAGAAACCTGCTCCAAAGCGACCAGTTAGATCACCACGTAGCAAAGCAATTTCAGCTTCATACATCGGACGCTGTGTTTTCGCATCTTTACCGATCCACGGCGTTTCCAAAATAAACGGACGACCTTTCAACTGATCATGATGCACAACACGACTAAGCGCTTCATAACCAATCCAACCTGAACCAAGTGTAGTATGACGGTCTTTGCCTGCGCCTGTAGGATTTTTACTATCGTTCACATGGACAACAGTAAGTCGATCCAATCCGATAAGACGATCAAATTTCTCCAAGACTCCGTCCAAATCATTAACAAGATCA
The DNA here is from genome assembly GCF_030433815.1 of Paenibacillus sp. PsM32. Lineage (NCBI taxonomy): Bacteria > Bacillati > Bacillota > Bacilli > Caryophanales > Paenibacillaceae > Paenibacillus > Paenibacillus sp. PsM32. Next base: position 690,933 of record NZ_JARUWY010000001.1, read on the forward strand.
TAACCAGCATCATGGGTATGACATGTATCAAAACAAATCGTTAAGCGCTCATTATGAGGAACCATATCAATAATCTGCGCAATTTCTTCAAAGCTACGTCCTACTTCTGTTCCTTTACCAGCCATTGTCTCCAACGCGATATTTACATCCGTTTCGGATACACCGGATAATACTTTTTCCAGACCTTCTGCAATACGTTTGATACCAAATTCAGCATCCATATCTGTAAAAGCACCTGGATGAAGCACGATATTACGCACACCGATTTGATGAGTACGACGAATTTCTTCTTGTAAAAAATCAACTGCCAATTCGTAGATATTTTCTTTGTACGAACCTAAATTAATGATATAAGGTGCATGCACAACGATTTCTTCTACACCCATCGTTTGCATTTTTTGTTTGCCTTCTTCAATAAATAGCGTATCTATAGGTTTACGGCGCGTATTTTGCGGCGCTCCGGTATATATCATAAATGAGCTTGAGCCATATGTATCTGCCTCATTCGCTGCACTGAGTAACCCTTTACTGGAAAGTGATACATGGGAACCGATCTTTAACATAGTGTATTTCCTCCTTATTGTTCCGCTATTCGCGAATCTCACCTATTTTAACGTGAATACCAAAATAAATCTAGAAATAGCTGTGCTTTTCATCGTAAATTCATCGTCTGTTGATCAGATCACCTGTAGCAATTATGGGTAATCATTGAATAGAAGAATAATTAATGCTTAACATCAGTGGAATAAGATTAATCTATCTTATACATGGATAACTATATTGATTATATGACTGGATTCATAGTTTGAATGTACTAATATATTTTCAATAAAGATTATATAGAAAAAGAATGTATAGAATCGGATAAACATAATAAATATTGTTGATGTAAACAGACTCTACTATAGGCGTAACGAACAGGACATAGTGAACTCACTTTAGATTAAATAGGAGGATTTATATGAATATTGTTGTGTGTGGTGGTACAGGTTTAGTAGGTAGTCATTTGGTTCCATTTTGGCTCCAAGAAAATCATGATCTGACTGTAGTGACTCGTAAGCTTCCAGATACATCAAAATCTAATCCAGCAGTAAACTATATCACCTGGAACGATATGGAACAAAATCCTACTCAATTAGAAGGGGCAGACGTGATCGTTAATCTTTCAGGAGAAACGCTAAATCAAAGATGGACAACCAAAACCAAACTTGAATTAGTAGAATCAAGAATGAGAACGGTTAATATCGTTTCCAAAGCGATCGAAGCATTAAAGAAAAAGCCTGAAGTCGTTGTTCAAGCAAGTGCTATGGCAATCTACGGTACTTCAGATACGGAAACATTTGACGAAAATAGCCCTAAAAGAACGATGAATTTTCCTTCTAGCCTTGCAGAACAATGGGAAGCAGTAGCGGATAGTATCAAAGGTGTCCGTCTAATCAAGCTGAGAGTTAGTATTGTACTCGACAAACATAAAGGTGCATACCCGATGATGAGACTCCCTTATATCCTTATGGCTGGGGGTAAATTAGGATCAGGAAAGCAGTGGAACTCATGGATTCATATTGATGATATGGTGAGATTGATCGACTTTTGTGTTAAAAATAAAGCGATTGAAGGCCCGATCAATGCGTCTTCTCCTAATCCTGTACGTTATGCTGATCTGGGCAAAACGATTGCTAAAGTCACGCATCGTCCACACTGGTTCCATGTTCCAAGTATTGCGCTCAAACCAACATTAGGCGAAATGTCAGATATTTTACTAGATGGACAACGTGTTATCCCGAAAAAAGCAATGGACCATGGATTTACGTTTCTTTTCCCTGAGATATATGGAGCTTTAGAACATATCGAAAAAACGCAATAATTAGAGATATTTAGAGATATGATGTAATATGGTATCTTCTAATCATCAACCCGATAATCATATATGTAAAATAATAGACTGTTTGCTTATACTTATTATTTGTACAGGTTGGAAAAAAGAATAAAGGCGATTTCTTTAATATACTCTAAAGAAATCGCCTTTTTGCTGTAGTGTCTTACGTCTTTGTTGTAGCGTCTTACTGCCTGACTCTTTTGCTATAGTATCTTAATTATTTAGCTTTTATCATTTATTAATCACAATGATAGTACATAGCTTTAAAATTATATCAACCTAATCGCAACGTATACACTGCTTGCGCAATAGTAAAAGTATCACCTTCATGTAAAAGATACTCTTTGTACGGTACAATTGGTTCTCCTTTAAGAATTGTTCCATTACGTGAACTTAAATCTTTGATCGTAATTTGTTGGTCACTAATTTCCAATTCTACATGATTACGTGAAGTGCCAGTCGATTTTTCTAAATAATGAACACCTTCCGCAGCTCTACCAATAATAAAGCTTCCTCGTGTTAAGCGGATAGGCTCCATCTGCATCGTTCCATTTTCTCTACGTTCTAAATATCCTGTAAAGGGTTGAACTCCTGAATGATTATAAGCCTGATCATTAGAAGCATCTTGTCCTAACAATACAGTTGCCATATGAGGAGAAAGCATTTCTGTACTATGATGAGATGATTGTTGTGAATAATTGTCTTCATGATAATTAGGTATAGATGAAGCCTGTGCTGAACGACCAAACTCTATAGGTGAACCTGTAGTAGAATAGGAGCCTGACTGTTGTTCATTTCTATTCATCATCGCATTTTGACTACGAATCGATGATTGTTCTGATGTATCAGAACCAAAAATAGCAGCAATATTCTCATCCCGCCAACGCATCGGATCAGGTGCTGGTGTGGAAGGTATCGTTGCTGAAGCTAACCCTCCTCCGCCTGCTAACACAGGATCTGCTTGCCAGCGCCAACTTTCGTTTCCATCTTCCTCTTCTGACTTCTTATTACGAACAAAAGAAGGCATTTGAAGCCCATTTTTTAGTGGTGATTTACCTTTTAATATCATATAAATAACTAAACTGATCGCTACAGTCAAAGCTGTACAGCCATACAACATAAAATCATTGCTGTGCGAAAGGTAGCCAAATTTCCAGATCATAGCTGTTACTAAAGCTCCTCCTGCTAGCAAATAGGTTCGATGAGCTGAAGGCATCGGTTGTACTTCCTGATCTGGTGTCGGTTGTGTTGGTGTAGCTGAACTTTGACCTTTAGACATTTTGGTTGGCTTATGATTGTGCTGGCTTGGCAAAGAAGGCGCTGATACTTCTGATAGATCTGTTCTTTTTTTCTTATTCTGCATATGTTGTAAAATAGGATTGGTTGCAGGTTGAGCTGGAATATTTACTTCTTGTTGGTATCTAGCGTTAGCAGATAACGATTCTTGTGATGGTATAGCATTTGAAAATGACGGAACTTGCTTATTTCGTAATTCTGCCGGATCAATCCATTTTGAAGTAGAAGATTGAGTAGGTTGTGGTGTAAGATCTATCATTTGCTGTGGATTGCCAAGTAATTCAAGCAGTAACATTTTGATGCCTTTGATCGTAAAATCTTCTGCATGACAGTAACGCAAAATGCGCTGAATCTGATTACCGCTTAATTCAGCTACAGAAGTCATCCACCTGGAAGCCAATTGACTCAAAATCATTTGTACAGGTTCTTCATTTAATGTCTCCATAACCGGAATATATGTAAAATGTAATGTGCCCGCTTGTAGTGAACCTTCTACAAAAATATATTCTTCATCCAGTACATAATTGGTCATCGACAACATATGCTGACTACTTTCTTCGAGAGTAGAAACCACTTGTAATAATAGACCTAGATACTCTGCAATGCCCATCATTTCGCCTTGCATACAATGTTTAAGCATTCGTTTGCCTGTAATGTCATAACGTAGTACAGCTTGTAGATCGACTTCTTGTAAATGAAGTTGTAACACTCCGCGAATACGAGAAGCTAGCATCATTCCTGTCTGTGCTTTACTCAGATCACTATTTTGAAAACCTTGCTCACGACCTACAATCATATATGTTTTGCCATCTTGTACAAAATCCTGTGTTAATTTTTGCATGATCATACATGCCCCCTTACTTTCTTTGCCTAATATTAATGTGTATACGACATACTCAAATGACAGCATGTAAATGATTGTTCACTTATGCTGTGTAAGCAGATTTAGTTTTATGTGATAAAAAAATAACAAAAAGCGACTCCTGGTAATACGGCGGTCATAAAAGGGAATGTTAAAAATTGTTGGTGTTCAGCTTCTGTTGAGCGAATCGATTGTTTCCATAACACAGAACCTGCAAGCTTCCAGAATACTCTACGCATACGTACAATCGTTTCACGTCTCCACAGCATAATAAAGAGACCAATGATGCCTGCGAAAATAATAGAATATATCATTACCTGTGCAGTCATTCCCATCCCAAACCATACACCGATCCCACCAAACAATTTCACATCACCTGCGCCTACAGCCTTCATCCAATGAAGAATAAGCATGATACCGAATCCCAATAGAAACCCTTTACCAGCAAAAGCTAGACCATCCCAACCAGACATTACCGCATGATATAGTAATCCACTGACTATAAATAAAATATTCAGTATATTAGGAATTTTGCGCTCTTTGATATCTGTCCAAAATGCCCATAATATAAAAACTCCACCGCCGATAAATATCGTTTCCATTGCTATTCTGTATCCCCTTTTAATATCCAAATAAATATTATAGTTTGATTATGAAGCTGCACTACCAATAACAGGTCGACCATCGTACTCTGCCACTTGGAATACACCTCTAACTTCTTTTCCATCTGCTGTAGTGATTGTGTAGTTCGCCCATCCCGGTGTTGCATTAGAAGGGATTTTCCATGTCCAATTCACATTGCCTTCTGCATCTACTGTCGCCTGACCCAATCCCTGTGCAGTACTGTTTCCACTTTTATATTGAATATTAAGATGAACCGTTGTACCGGGTGGTGCTTTGGCTACAATTGAAATATTTGATTCTGGATGAGCAGGTGAAGGAACCGACACTACAGATACGCCTGTATCTTTAGTGGCTTCTGCGGCTGCATCTTCACCAAATTCTCCAGTATCTCCAATCCACAATCGTTCGGTTGCTCTTGCTTGCAATACAATCGGTTTGAAGATCAAAGGAATTTTGAACGGTAATTCGTAACGGATCTCAATTCCAAAATACGGATGCGTTTTGGCTGTAAGATCAGGTACGGTGACTTGAGTGACATGAATACGTTCATAATCCAATTTATTTTCTGCTGATAGCTTCTGCATCAATGGTTTGATCATTGTATCGAGTGCAGGTGCAGATAACTGATTTTTCATTTCTTGTAACTTGATATCTCCACTACTTGCCGCTTCCATCATCCATGTATTTAGCGGAGCAGGGACAGAATCTTGATATTTGGATGCCAGTTCTGTAAATGTTAATTTGGGTAATCGCATGGATTCAGCTGGCAGAATTTTTTTGGCAACCAAATTGTCTGCGGCTAATTGAACAGGATACATATGAGTAGCGACATATCTGGCTGTATCAGAAGTTACATTTTGCATCGCTGTATATACCAACGTCATTTGCACTAAATAGACTAGAAAAATAGAAATAAACAAAAAAATCGGTAATACCATAGCGGCTTCTAATACGATACTGCCTCGTTCTCCATTTTTAAAAAAAGTACATTTTGCACGACGATTTGGAGGAGGATTTTTGAGTTCATATACATTATTAGAAGGTGAAGATTGGGAATGATAGGTATGATCAGATCGATCATTTGTACTTTTGGAAGAGTAGGTAGCAACAAATCGGGATGCAGTGTTAAACACACCGATTTGCTGAATCCTATTTTTGCTTTTAATAGGAGTAATCTGCTTGTTTATCTGCATAATACACACCCTGTTCTATAGAACTATTCACGCTGGTTGAGTTCACCATTTTGATTACACCTGGTAAAAACCAAATAGGCATCGCTGTTCGTATATGAGCAGACGCATACGTATTTCGTTCTGCTGGATTGATATCTGTTAAAAAGCGAATTAACGCCAACATACGAGACATTTTTTTCTCATTACTAGGTTGCAACAAAAACAAACGCATATAATCTCGATATTCAAATTCTATCGGGAAATACGCCGATAACTTCGTTTTACCTGTATTGAGCAGTTCGATCATGTCTTTGATCGCCATCTCTACTCCATAGGCAACTCCTGCTGCAAGAACAGCTAGTGGATGCCCTAGATTTGCATTTTTAACAAGTCCTTCAGCAGTACGAATCGCAAGTCTCATTCCAAAAATTTCGCTATATGCCGCAGCAATATTAGCAGAAGGATCGTTAATACCGTAAATAATGTATTCAATCTGCTGATTACGTACTCCAGCCTCTTCAAGCGCATCTGTAATTGAGCCTTCTGATAACGTATCTAATAACCCTTGAAGCTGAATAATATCGAACGTATTAAAATACTGAATCGCATATTCATTTTGGAAAAATTCATTTCTACCTGCTAGAAGAGCATCGGATAAACCACCAAATACAACATCCATCGCACCCATAGCGTTTTTGCTTTCTTTATAAGGATCATTATCCATAGTAGAGTCAGAGGTAGCTCCTCCATCTGCACCGTTAAAAGCGATACTTTCTTTGTAATATCCATCTACTTCATCGAATTCTTTAGCTAATAACCTTGCAGCAGCAGCTGCCCCTACGATTTGAGCCAACATTTTTTTAGCTTTTTTCAATTCTTCTTTTGCTTTCGCTTCTGAAGCTGCTTTTGTTTCTGTTCCTGATCTTGCTGCTTTGAGATCATGCTCGATCACACCCATGATTCCGTTAGGCGCTTTGCCTGTATAATTATCAATATATTTTTGTAAAAGCTTAGCGGTACGAATGGTACTGCTTTTTAACGAGTTAGCATCGCCAGTTGTTTTGGTAAGTTGAGCTGTAGCTTCTGTAATTAAGTTGCTAATAGCATACGTAGCTGTCGTGTAATCATCTTTTTGTGTTTTGATCGAACTTTCCATTTTGCCCAGTAGATCATCCGATAAAACAAGTTGTTCTAGATTTTTGCGAAGTTCTGCTAATTTAGCTTCTGATTCTGCATCTCCGGCATTCGATCCACCCGGTATATTTGTATTTCGTACTCGTTCATATGCTTCATTTTGTGTACGTGTTTTGGCTTCTTCAATAATGCGAGCAATTTCTTGATTATATTGTTTGATTTTAACCATAATTTCGTTGGCTTCTTTGTACGTATTTTCGTGAGTATTAATTAGATCTTTGTAATCTCGTGACAAATTAGATAGAAATGTTTTAGATTTACTTTTGTAAGCAGAAATTTTGGCTGTATTGATCGGACTTTTATCTTTTTTCTTACGCTTTTTATCTTCTGCTATCAAAGCTGTATAATTATTGAACTGAGCTGCAATATCGGCGACTGACGTAATCGCTCCTACATTTTTGTTAGCGATAGAATTTTTGACAGGATTCATAATTTTAGTTGTTAATTCTTGAACTTCACCTGCCGTTTTTTTCTGTAAAGCTATTAATTTATCTATTTCTTGTTCACGCTTATCATAAGGCTCGCGTACATCTTCTAGGACATTAACCGTTTGACTTGCTTCTTTTAGTACACCGGACATGCCTTTAAATTTATCTACAATTTCTATGGTGAAATCTATAGGCGCTTTATATTTCATTTCTTCTTGAATCTGGTGATTAAAAACATCATAACTTCCTAAAGGTCGACTTAATTGAATCGAAGTGTTAGCTGCTTTCATTGGAATTAATTTAAAACTATCTGTATTCTCGGTATAATTAAAATTCTCATTTAACGCCGTATCTAACAGTTGTGTAGGATCAGATTCTCCCGCAGCAAATAATCCATATTGTTGTTGGAGATCGGTATCAAACGCAGACATTGCTGAACGAACAGCCGCATGTGCTAATCGCTCGGATTGTACTTCCATCGCTGCTATACGCGAGTAATCGATAAAAACTGCTGTAAATAAAAAAACACCTGCAAGTACAACAATCATAAAAATAGAGACAGCGCCTTGTGTATCTGCTAACTTGCGTAGTAATAACTTTTTCCAATATGTGATTTTTAGTCTTACTTGTGATTTACGTGCTTTTCTCAAAATGATTCACACTCCTGCTTCAACTACCTGCTGCTGTAGAAAACCATTGCAGTACGGTTCCAGCACGTCCCATGTTCATAGCCGTACCATATTTCCCCGTAAATTTGGCTCCGTAATAACGCATTAATTCAATCGTACGAATAAATTCTACTGGTTCCACAACAACTGAACTTGCGCTAACTTCACTTCGTAGTGGTTGACCCAATTCACGTTCTAATGCCCCTAATGAAATAGGTTCACTTAAAGTTGTATTTACATTTCGCATCATCAAATGGTTGTTATACGTTGTATTCCCAGTCATTTTGCCCGGTATCCATGAAGCAGCCGCTGATAATTTAGTTGCTGGCAATGATCCACTACCTCCACCTGGAATAGCAACATTTGCTGTATTGGTAGCTCCTGCCCATCCAAAGAGTGCACTGATCATACTATCATCTGTAATGCGCCAGTACAGACCATCATCTTGACCTTGCGGAAAAGCACCTGTATTGATATCTTTATGACTGTTATCCCATGTATACGCAGCACGCTCTGAAGTTTTGGATGCTGCTTGTTTGAGCATTGTATTTTGATATTGGTACATACACATAAACAGAATCAACAACGTTGTGAACAGGATAATAGGAAAAACGATGGAAGCTTCAAGTGTGAAGCTCCCTTTAGTATTTTTCCAAAAACGTTGGATGTTCACTTTTTTATTTAAATCCTTCACTTTTAGTTTTAACAGTTTCAAGTAATCCATTAACAATATCTGTGATTTGCTTTTTGAATGCTAAAGCAATAATCAAAATAACTGCTACGATAAGTACCATTTCTAATGTCCCAATACCTTCTTCATTACTCCAAAAGTTTTGAACTGCACCCCATGAACCTTTAATTAAATTTGTCATTATATTTTCCTCCTACATATTCATCATCATAAATGCTGGCGTACCGACAAGAACCATAACTACTACAAAAATCAAAACCATAGGAAATACCATTTTAGAAGAAGCTTGTTCTCCTCGTACACGACTTACAGCTTTACGCTTATCCCACAACGTACGTGAAAGATCGCGTAATGCTAATCCAAACTCTCCACCACCCCGACGGAAATTAAGCAGTACTGTTGTTGTAAACACCGAAACTTCCTGAACTCCACATCGTTTACTGAATGACTCTAATCCTTGCTGAAAAGAGTAGCCATTCTCCATTTCACGTACCATACGATATAATTCTTTGTACAATGGATGATCTGCGTCTTCACCTTGTTTACGTTGTACACAACGTACAATCGCTTTTTGGACTGTTTCGCCTGCACCTACAAGAAGTACAATTTTATTCAAAAATTCAGGCAATTCCAGTAAAATATCTTGTTCACGTTCATGAACTTTTTTTTGCAGATCGCGGAATAATCCAACAGGAAGCATTACCGCTAGCCCTACTCCCATAACTAACCATGTCATACTACCGCCCGAGATCGCCGCCATCACAAGTCCACCTGTTAGTAATAACCAGATATATCCCGCCATCTCTGCAATATAAAGCAAGGTCATTTCACCGCTACGATGTACCCCAAAACCTTTTTGAATCGAGCTTTGAATTCGGTAAAATACCCCTGAAAATCGTGATACAAAGCGAATTTTTTCGAGCAATACCAACATAGCTGGTAAAAGTGGTCTTAGCTTAATCACTTCTAATGGTAGCTTGGCAAGCTCTTTATGTAACGTACTGGCACTTTGATTCAGTACGACCCATCCGATCACTAATGCTGTCGCCAACAACCCTTCCAACCATATCAAAAGCAGTTTGTTCACCTCCCTTCCAGCTTATTGTGACACTGGTTTACACTTTGATATTCATAAACTTCCGAATTAACCAGTAACAGAACCCCAATGCCGCCAAACAAATCGTAGAAATCACAATACCAATCGGATTACCATACAATGGCTTCATAAAATCGGCTGCTGTTACATTTAAAAAGATCAGAAAGAAAAAGGGAGTCGCTACAAGCGCATTGGATTCAAATTTTTTCTGCGAAATCATAACAGATATCTCTTGCTGAATATCTAACTTTTCACCGATGGTTGCAGACGTTTTACGTACTACTTCTACCAGATCACCACCAGTACGCTTACACGTCACAAATACATCTGCAAAATTCGTAATATCTTCATTCATCGCTCGATCGCTAAAATCTTGTAATGCTTCTTCTATGGGTTGCCCATACTCCAAGCGTGTAGTAATAATATTCAGTTCTCGAATCATATCGTTATCACCATCTGGATATAACATCCGTAAGTCCTGCGCTGCCTCGCGAAATCCATTTTCCACTGAACGTCCTACAGCTAGTGAAGATGACAATGAATATAACGCTTGTTTGAAATGGGAGCTCAAAGCAGCACGTTTGCGTTCTAGTAAATGTTTGCGAAGTAACTTCGGCATAAACCATGCTCCTATCGCCAATACACTAGCAATAATCCATTGATGGTAAAATAAATAGCCGATCATCATAAACAAAACTGCGCACAATACAATACAGCTTATTCGCTGTAAAGCAGATAAATGATACACCGTATAATCAGCTAACTCTGCGCGCGGCTGTTCAGAACGTGCAAGTGGTGGAAGTGGCGACGAAGATGGATTAGGTACAACAGGATTGACTTGTGCTACAGGTGTAGCTGGTTGCCTTTTTCCTGCTTGATTAGCTTTGAACATATTGTTCTCCTTTCTTCATATGTCTTTACGTAAATGCTGAGTGAATACGTTACACTCTGCTATGTTCCGCAGTAGGTGTATACATCGAAGCTAATTTACGCCATTCTTCGATTCCAGCTGCTCGTAATTTATCTGTATGAATCAATAGATTGCCTGTAGGTACAAGATCGCCGATAATTCGACCTTCTTTTTCGCCAGACTCTTGAAATACGAACAAAGGATTCAAAACTACTTCACCATCTACCATTCCTCGTACTTCGGAAATTTCTACAATACGACGTGAACGATCACGCAAGCGAGCCAAATGAACAAAAATATCAATCGCTGAACTAATCTGCTTACGTACGACTTGCATCGGTAGATCTGCTCCGCTAAGCACCATCGTTTCTAGACGACTGATCATGTCTACAGCGCTGTTAGCATGACCTGTAGATAATGAACCATCATGGCCTGTATTCATCGCTTGTAGCATATCCAGCGCTTCTGAGCCCCTAACCTCACCGACTACAATCCGATTGGGACGCATACGTAGAGAAGAACGAATCAGATCACGTATTGAAATTTCACCTTTTCCTTCAGTATTGGAATTACGTGTCTCCATAGAGACCAGATTAGGAATCGTTTTGATCTGTAATTCCGCCGAATCTTCAATTGTGATTACACGTTCATCCTCAGGAATGTATTGAGAAAGAGCGTTAAGAAAAGTAGTTTTTCCAGAACCCGTACCACCACTGATAAAGATATTAAACTTACTTTGTACAAGCGTCTGTAGCAAGTTAGACGCAACAGGAGCAATTGCGCCCATACGAACCAGATCACTCATCGTCATCGGTTGCTCTGGAAATTTACGAATCGTCATCGTAGGACCTTTAAGCGCAACAGGTGGAAGTACAATATTGACACGTGATCCATCTTTGAGTCTTGCATCAACAATCGGAGAAGATTCATTGACCACCCGGTTAACACCCGATACAATCGTCTGAATGATATCTTCTAATCGATCTCTAGATTCAAAGACTGTAGCATTACGCATCACTTGTCCATTACGTTCAATAAAAATATCGGTATGGCTATTGATCATAATCTCGGTCACACTTTTATCATCTACAAGCGGTTGTAAAATATCTAATCCACGAAATGAGTCAAATACTTGCCGTACTAACCGTCTTTTCTCACCAGCTGTTAAGTTAGGATAACGTTGTTGATCTAATACTTTCTGCTCGATACGTTGCATCAGTTCATCATCATCGATAGTAAATGTTACATCTAATCCAGATCGTACTTCATCCCGTAATGTTATAAATAAGTCTTCGTTCACATTTCCACCCCATTAGTACTGCGAAGATCATATGTACCGGACTGGCATAATTTCAGAATATCTCGTTGAAAAATAGGAGAGCACCATAACAATTCGCTATTCGTCACTTGCTTCCAAGAAGGAACATATGCCAGTGTACCTTCTAATTGCATATCTTCTACCGGCAATACATTCACAATACTGCCGTTAAATTTGTTCATAATAAACGACGTTTTGGCTCGCAATTCCTGATACAAGCTTGCATAATGATTTTCCCAATAAGACATCCAGATCGCTGTTTTGTTCATACAAGGTAGATCATCCGTTAATAGCCATAACACTCGATCACTTTCTTGTAATGCCACCTGTATCCGGTCATGCCAGCTAGATTCTCCATCAATAACGATATGATCGTATTCACCGCTATTTACAAGATAACGAATTAACATTTGCGTTTCTTCTTTTGTCATTCGCAATAATTCATTTAAATTCTCAGGCGGTTCAAAGGTATCAGCTTTCATTTCTTCGGCATACACTGCGTATGAAGAAGGAAGATGAGTAGGCATTTCTTTTTTTTCAGCGAATGCTTGGAGATCATACAATAAGCGTGATAGTCCATTACCTTGTTCTCGTTGCTGATCCCAATGAAGTAACCATGTGCTACTTGCTGATTCTAGATTCAGATAAAATACATGATGCCCGCTCATACTAAGTTGCTTGACCATATTAATTGCAGTGATCGATTTGCCACTACCTGGAACAGCAGAATGTACCATCGTCACAACAGTACGATTATCACGCCGTATTACATCTGTGCTTGCAGGCTTGGTCATTGCACATAATTGTTCTAGCAAACTTTGTAAAGGTTGATATTTCGCAATTGAAGGACCTTCAAGAGTTTTTTCTCCGTATTCATTTAGACAGACCCACCGATGTTTCTGAATATTTTCACTATCTAACCAGCTTTTAAGAAAAGAATCTTCTGCCGCTACCAACCCTGAATGTTCCCCACTATTCATATAGGTGCGAAATGTAGCTATATTCGAAAATGCTCTGATTCTTACTTTAGATCCATATTCACTGTCTCTTACATAGCGCAGTAACAATTCAATATACTGGCTATCTTCAACGCCCAGAACAATTTGTACTGGAGCCATAGACGTTCCCCCTCAAAAATGCAATAAAAAAAGCACCGTTTAAATACCACACAATATACATTGTGCGATGCTTAAACGGTGCTTCCGTTGCATGTGTTATCCAATTAACGATAGAATATCATACATCTTATAGGTCTGCAATACTATTTTACTAAAAAATTCAAAAAAATATTGAATAATATGAATATATAGTCTCACTTTTAGTTAGTATCTTTATGATTTAGTAAAGTATATATACCTATACAGTAGTCTAAATAACTATTTTATAGGTATAATAGATATTTACCATTTGTATAGTACAAGTTTTTAATATAGAGATATTACATTATAGTTACATCTGTTGCATTTAATTAAGATAAGGTTAAATGGATACAGAGTAATCAACTCAGTCTATGCCAATCAGGAGAGGTGGAAAATTTATGTTTCAACGCCCTATTAACACTAAGCCATGGGCAGCTTTGCTTTTGACAGGAGCAATCTGTATGGCTTCACCTTCATTTATGTATGCAGCGGATACCGTTATGCCATTAACGAATCCTTCGTGGACTTCAACGTCCCTGTTCACCGATAAGATGGATAATGCTATCGCGACTCGTGCAACCGATGTACACGCGCTTCCATCTAAAAATCTGGTGTATGTACATACGCAGCAAGATATCCCTAATACAACCGGTCAGACGAAAAATAACTGGTATCTAGATACAGTCAAGGCTTTCGATATCAAAACGGGGAAACTGAAATGGCAATACACTCTACATGAATCTGCGGGGCCTTACACATTAAATACAGATATGATCTATTCAAGTTATGGAACAGTGTATGTGTATGCCGCATATTCTGATGGAACGTACAAACTTCACTCGATCAATTCAACAGGTAAACTCAATTGGGTCAAAACATTAACAGAAGCAAGCAGTATTACAATGCTCAAAGATAGTTCTTTATTAGTCTCTTCTCAAGGAACTGTAAATACAAAAGGTGTTGTCAAATCAACAATCAGTCGTTACGATTCTATGGGGACATTACTGAATACAAAAAATATTCAAGGTACTGTGCTCAAAGCAGAAGGCGATCGTATTATTGTGACTGCTAGTAACTTGCTCAAAAATCAAAATGGTTGGGAAGCTGTTCCTAATCCGAAGATCGATGTATACGGTTTAGCATTAACCAAACTATATTCTTATCAGTTCCCTGCGAATATCAATATTTATGGAGATGGCAGTGACTCGATGTTTGTTCTAAAAGACAGCACCGTCTTAATTCGGACGAATATCGATCGTACCAAAAATAAAATGTTTGCATTCAATGCCAAAGGTAAATTGATGTGGGGACGCAATATTCCAGGTGGTTCACTCACTCAATCTACTGGCACTGGATACGTGGTTTATGATAAGCAAATGATGAAATTATATAACACGTCTTCTAGCAAAGTGATCGCTTCTCGTGAATTGGAAGGTGAACCTTCTGCTGATTATACATGGGTACAAAAAACAAATGATGGCAATCTAGCTGTTAATTTGGATGATCGTACGTATATTTTATATCCAACAAATCTTTCAACTGTGCATGTATTCAAAAATAATGCGTTAAGTGCACCGAATGATTATGTGAACCATACTATTTATTCAGTAGATGAAGATATGCTTGCCAAAATGATATTAAAATAATATTCTCTAGCTTTTGATCTTTAAAATAGTATTCAAAAAGCACCTCTATCCCATAAGGACAAAGGTGCTTTTTAATATATATCTTTTTAGTATACATATAGATTAATCTATAAATCGTCCACGAATCTCTGGACTAGGTAACATGCATTGATCTGATTTGCCAAACCAACGGTAACGGTTTTGAGCTACATAATTATAGACGGCATCACGGAATGGTTTGGGCACAAGCATTAATGCAAACATCATCGGCCACGGAAAACGTAATTTGCGAGCAATACGCAGTGCTCCTGTAGAACGAGTATAATACTTACCATTTTCGATCAATACAAAAGTATCCATCGTATCGGTGCGGATTCCACCGCGTTTGAGCAATTCTTGTCCTATCTCTGATTGAATCGAAGCAAAATGGAATGTTCCTTTAGGATCACGAGCAATAATGATTTTGGTTAAGCCCTGACAAAAGTGACACACTCCATCTACTAGCACAATAGAATGATCCCCATGAATTAATTGTTGTACTTCTGTTGATGTTTTATCTGTTGGATCACCTGGTTTGGATACTGGTGCTTGACTGGTTGCAGGTACATTAGCAGTTACCATTATAGTATTCCTCCTTATAAATTCATAACAGAATATAGAAAAAAGACGCAAGGGTACAAAACCCCCGCGTCTTCAATTTAATGAAAACTATTTACATATTAAGAAAGTGCTTTATCAATCAATTGACGATCTTGAATCTGTTGATTGATTTCGCCTGCAAATGCATCCATACATTTACAAATAAAATCTTTACGGCATACTGGGCAAGGTGTTGTTAACAAACGATTGATGTTTGTCATTTTCCACTCTGGGAAACGATTGTAAAACACACGGCATTGTGTTCCATCAGCAAGTGTCAAAACAAATTCGTACAAACCATCTTTTTCATTGATACCAGCTTTTTGTAATTCCGTAATATTCGGTCTATATGCCATTAATGATCACCCATTATCCTTTAAATTTCGGTCTAAAACAATAGAAATTCACCTATGTCATCTTAAAGAATTTTGCTTTGCCTGTCAACTCATTTTGATTGCGGGGGAGCAACAATATCGTCAAAAAGGCAATCATAGCAATAGATTTGATCATTTTACTTGTACAAATTTATTTTAAAAATACTCTGTTATCTACACTTACCCTTCTCTATCATTTTTAATCTTTTGATTCTAAGATAATGATCATTTTCAACCTAAATTGTATAGATACAGTAAAAAAAGAACCTGAAAATATTCAGGTTCTTTCATCTATTGTGCTTATTTAAAACAAATACAATCGAAATTAGACGATATTCAATTGTACATCAATATTTCCGCGAATTGCTTTGGAGTAAGGACAGAATTCATGTGCTTTTTTAGCAATGTCTGTCGCTTCTTCTTTTGATAGTCCAGGAATATTAATATCCATACGTACGGATAATTTGAATCCACCATCTATATCTTTATCAAGCATAACGTTATTTACAATTGTAGTATCTTTTACATCCACTTTAGCTTGGCGTGCTACGTTTGCTAGTGCACTTTGATAACAAGCACCGTATCCTGCTGCAAATAATTCTTCCGGATTCGTACCTGTACCTCCGCCGCCACCTAATTCTTTAGGCATAACCAAGTCTACATCGAGTCCACCTGTAGTTGATTCCACTTTACCTTGACGTCCACCGTGGACTGTTACTTTTGCTGTATATACTGCCATTTCTTTTCAGCTCCTTGTAATAGGCTATTTTAGACCAACACTATATTTGTAAAGCATTTCTAGCAAAATGAAACGTAAGACACACAATGAACTCTATTTTTTGAAATTAAATTGTATCATGTTATAATAGGTTACCAAACAAAAAAGGTGGTGGAGTATTAGTATGAGTGTCT
Source organism: Paenibacillus sp. PsM32 (assembly GCF_030433815.1). NCBI lineage: Bacteria > Bacillati > Bacillota > Bacilli > Caryophanales > Paenibacillaceae > Paenibacillus > Paenibacillus sp. PsM32. The sequence goes on from NZ_JARUWY010000001.1 coordinate 707,757, forward strand.
ATGATTACGCTGTTGATAATATTCGTGGAGAAAAAGTACCGTTAGAGAATTACAAAGGCAAACCTATGTTAATCGTCAATACAGCGAGTAAGTGCGGATTCACTCCTCAATTTGCCGGTCTTCAAGACTTATATGATGAGTTTAAAGATCATGATTTCGAAATTTTAGGATTTCCAAGTAATCAATTTGGTCAACAAGATCCTGGTTCTAACGAAGAAATTTCCGAATTTTGTCAGTTGAATTATGGAGTTACTTTTCCTATGTTTGAAAAGCTAGAAGTCAAAGGTTCTTCTGCACATCCACTTTTTCAATATTTAAGCAAAGAAGCTCCCGGGATACTAGGCTCCAAAGCGATTAAATGGAATTTTACCAAATTCTTAATTGATCGTAATGGTAAACCTGTCAAACGATATTCACCTCAAACGACTCCAGACAAAATACAAGCAGATATCCTTGAATTGTTAAAAAATGATACGGATTCTTCATCTACACTATCATAATTTTTTATAACATCCTAAAATTTCATACAAAAAAGCCTTTTAAACCTAGAGACATATAAATATCTCTTACTGTTTAAAAGGCTTTTTGTGTTGAGGAATATGTAACTTTGTATTCGATAAAGCTTATAATGCGGTCGAGAGGACTCGAACCTCCACGGGTATACACCCACTACCCCCTCAAGGTAGCGTGTCTGCCATTCCACCACGACCGCGTACATATCACGTTCTTATAGCGAACCTCCATATTATACTATCCTGAACGTCACTTGTAAACCTTCTTATACTTCCCATACTTAATAAGCAATAAAATGAACACTGTCTACTACGCTTTGTTAACTATAGTACAAATTACTTCATATAAAAAGCCCGTCAATGAACGACGGACTTTGGAATACCTTATATTATTGATCTTGCTTTTTATTTTTGCGATACACTGTGAATTCAATATATTCTTTGATAAAACCTTTTTCCTGTTCTGACAGTATTTCATCTTGGCAATTCAATTGCCCCATTAGTTCAAAAAAATAAGGATCAGTCTGCTCTTTAATTAATTCAGGAAGACGTTCTTGCCCTGTAAGCAACCAATCCAGACTTGTGTTAAAGTAAGCGGCAATTTCTATAAGCTTATGTGTACCGGGTGTCGATTTGCCTCTTTTCCAATCACCAAAATTACCTGTACTGATTTTTAATTGTTCACAAAATGATTTTTTAGTAATCCCTTTATTCTTAATCAATATTTCGATTCGATCATAGATAGATTGCATATTGTACCTCCACTCCCGACGTTATTATCTTTAGATACTCAATTAAGTTATTTTTATTGATTAACAACTTAAAAAAGTATATACTTACTTTAGCGACATTTTTTTACTACTTTCCCTAAATAATTATATCATAGGTTGTTCAATAATGAATTTGAAGCTCTTTATTTACAACCTAAGCATACATCATTTTATGTTAAATTAAGGGGTGATTTCTATTGAATCGTAAGCAGCCCGTTACCCCCTTCGGTTGGGCAATCAAGCAACGTCTAGCAGAATTACAGATGGATCAGAAGACATTTTGCACGCGTTACGGGATTCCTCCTTCCCGCTTATCCAATCTTATTAACGGGACACGCAAAGCAACCAGATATCGTAAACAAGTCGCTGACCTGCTTGATATTCATGATTACTGTAACCACTGATATGCGTACATAGGTCACCTATAGCTCTTGCACTATACAGCAGATCAAGATTGATTCGCATCATATTTATGTATTCAAAGCTCTACTGCGAATATGACGAATAGAAATGAATCACTCGTTATATTCTACCAAAAATAAGCACTCTATTCTATCCTATATTTATAACATTAGAAAAAAAGTCCATGCTATAACAGCTAGGACTTTTTTTACTTTATATGCGGTCGAGAGGACTCGAACCTCCACGGGTATACACCCACTACCCCCTCAAGGTAGCGTGTCTGCCATTCCACCACGACCGCTCAATAATATAACTGAGGACTATTGTTTACAAAAATGGTGAGCCATGAAGGGCTCGAACCTTCGACACCCTGATTAAAAGTCAGGTGCTCTACCGACTGAGCTAATGGCTCTCAATGTAGATAAATGGTGACCCGTAGGGGACTCGAACCCCTGTTACCTCCGTGAAAGGGAGGTGTCTTAACCACTTGACCAACGGGCCATGCTTTTAACAACAGACATGAGTATAACAAGAATCGATATAGATAGCAAGCATTTCATAGTGAAATTATTTTACTTATCATTTACAGAAATGTACTTGTTAAACGACTTAATATTACTTATAATTACTTATATATACTTAATCAAAAGGAGTATTCTTATGTATCAAGAGGAACGAATGCTTCATATTTTGGATTATCTGAAGAATCATCAACGGATTAATATTGAAGATATTTGCCGATTGTTCGATGTATCCAGAGATACCGCTCGGCGTGATCTTGTACGTATGGAAGAGCAAAATTCGATTATTCGTACACGTGGCGGTGCACTGCTTCCTTCTTCCGAAATGATTATCCCCAGTTACCAAGATCGACTAAATACGGTTTCTTCTGAAAAGAAAAGTATCGGTAAAGTCGCTGCTTCACTGATTAGTGATCGTGATCGGGTTATTCTTGATTCTTCGACAACTGTACAAGCTTGTGCTGAATTTCTAGATGCTACCGGTTGTACAATTATTACTAATTCTATCAATCAAGCAGATATTTTATCTGAAAAAGAAGATATTACGATTCATCTCTTAGGCGGACAACTACATACTCAGCATCGTTATGTGTATGGTTCAGCAGCGATTGAACGACTTTCGCATTATTTTGTTCAGCGTGCTTTTATTGGTATTGGTGGCATTTCGGCTAAAGGGCTTACTTCGGTATCTGATGAAGAAGGCATGATTAAGCATAAAATGATGCAACAAGCAGATATCGTTATTGTTTTAGCAGATCAATCCAAATTCGGCAGAGAACTTTTTTATAAGTTTGCAGATTTGTCTGAAATTGATCTTATTATTACAGATCGTGCTCCTACACCAGAAATGGCGGAGTTATTAAAAAAATATGAAATTGAAGTGCATATTGCCAATCAACCTATTTTAAAGGAGATAAGTCTATGACTGTTAAATTAATTGCTATCGATTTGGATGGAACGTTATTAAGCGCCCATACTCATGTAAGTGAAACAAATATTCAAGCGATTCGTACTGCGCAACAAGAAGGGATTTTAGTTACTATTGCTACAGGGCGCGAACATGGTAACGTACGTGAAATCCTGCAAGCATCTGGTCTTCAAACTCCTGTTATTTCTTCAAACGGTTCTGTTATTCATGATGAACAAAAAAAACAACTATTTGCTTTGCCATTGGATCGTCAAGCAGCTAATGAAGTATTGCAATGGTTAGAAAGCAATGAATACTATTATCAGGTGCATAGCGACCGCGGCATTTATACAGTAAACAATAGTCATCAATTATTAGCGATGGAAGTAGATCGCCTGCTGAGTACCGATCCTGATCCAAGCTTGCTCAAGATGCTAGAAGCGATGCAGTTCCACCATGAAAATGCAGGATTTTTACGAATCTCTTCCTTTACTGAAATTCCAGATCAAGCGGATTTGTATAACGTTATGGCATTGTCTTTAGATTCAGAGAAGTTACAAATAGGACGAGACAAATTCTCTAATCGCGATGATATGACGATGGTGATCTCAGGTAGTCATAATTTTGAAATGGAACATAAACAAGCTTCTAAAGGATTTGCTCTGCAACGTCTTGCTGAACATTTCAATATTGCGATTGAAGATACAATGGCTATCGGTGATAACTACAATGATGTATCAATGCTTCAAATCGCAGGCAAAGGTGTAGCGATGGGCAACGCCGATCTAGAAGTCCAATCCTATGCTGATGAAGTTACCAAAAACAATGAAGAAGATGGCGTAGCTCATGCGATTTATAAAGCAATGGGTATGACGATCCCTTCTGTTTAAGCATTTCTATTTTCAATTGTATTGTTGCAATTAGTTACTATAATTCAAGCGAAAGTGAACTCTGAAGATATTCAGGTTCGCTTTTTTTGTTTATTTAAAATAAATACTAAGACAAAAGTTTCACTAAATATTCGACAATACTAGATATATCAGCTTATATTTGACCTTCTTTATACATATTAGCAATAATAAAATAAAACATTAAAATTACATAATCCCATATTTAGTAATAAGTGTTTTGACAATAGGTTCTTTGTTCCTATATGATTTTTTTTGGTAATAAAAACAATTAAGGGGGAAGTTATGAAAAAGAGAATTTTTAGTCAATTAAGTTTATTTTTATCAGTTTTGTTTGTAGCCGTATCCGTACTTACAGCTTTGCCAACAGCAACACAAGCAGCTACACCACCAGTAACATGGAAAAATGGTTCTTTAACTACGCTTTTATCAGGAAATGCAGGGGATACTGAAATTGCCACAGTAGGGAAAACTTCTGGAAAGTGGTATTGGGAAACTACAGTAAATTGGGAAGATTGGACCACTAATTTTACTTACTCTATGATAGGTATATCTACCAATGATAGAAAACAAACTTTCAACTATTATGGAGCTAATGGTAATATTTTAAAAAACTATGGAAGTACACCCTATACTAATACTCCTTATGGAGTAGCTTATAAACAAGGAGACGTCATTTCTGTGGCATTAGATATGGACAACAATACTATCACCTGGTATAAAAATGGCGAATCTCAAAAAACTCTTAGTTATTTGCCAACTGAAATAAGCACTCCTATTTATGCAGAAGTAATGACAGCAACTAGCTCTGGAAATCGTAGATTAATAGCTAATTTTGGTGCAACTCCTTTCAAATATGCAAATATAATTCCAGCTGGTTACTTAGCTTATGATCAAAGTAATGCTATCGTTGTTGGTGCATCTACTTTGAAAGCTACTGCTGGCGATGCTAAAGTTGATCTCACTTGGTCAGAAGCAAATAATGCAACTAGCTATAATGTAAAACGTGCTACAACTACAGGTGGCCCTTATACGAATGTAGCGACTAATGTAACAGGTAACACATATTACACGGATACAACTGCTGTTAATGGCACCCCTTACTTCTATGTAGTCACAGGCGTAAACGGTACTACTGAAGGTGCTGTGTCTAATGAAGTAACGGCTACACCGATCGCAGCGGTGAAACCGAATGAGCAAGCAACACTTGATGTTACGATCGACAAAGAAAAAGTCAAAGTTGGCGAAGGTTTTATCGCTGATTTGTCTTTGAAAAAAGCAACAAATATTTATGCAGAAGATTTTGTTGTGAACTATGATGCTACATTAATGGAATACTTGGGCGCTACTGAAGTTCCGGGTTATAAAGTATATAATGAAACAAACGATAAAAAAGGAACGCTTCGCTTTATCGTAGCTAGCCAAGGTAAAAACTATGGTATTTCCGCAGATACTGTATTTTTGAAATTGAAATTTAAAGCTATTGCTGTCGGAACAGGTAAAGTTGATTCACTATCTGGTCGTATCGCAGATACGGATAACGAATATGATATCGCTCCTGCTAACGCTTTAGAAGATACAATTTTAATTGAAAAGCCAGCTTTTTTGGACGTGAATAGATCTGGTTCTTATACGCTTCTAGATCTATCTATTGATGCATTCTACTTCGGTCAAAATGCAGCAGACACGGATAAAACATTGCATGATGCTGATCAGACTGAAGATGATCAAGTTGGTGACGATGATCTAGTATATATTGTTGGTCAAATGTTGACTAACCCTGATTACACACCTAACAAATAATTCGATTTTAGATGAATAGGCATGAGACACTTTCTATCATAGAAAGAATCTCATGCCTATTTTTTCTACTTCTACTTCTACTTCTACTTCTACTTCTACTTCTACTTCTACTTCTACTTCTACAAATATTATGGTCTATTTTTAAATATAAAAAAGGACCAGCAATTGCTGATCCTTTTGTTGTATGTACCTATGATCTTACTTATTCTACTCATTCTTATATGGCGGAGAGAGAGGGATTCGAACCCTCGCACCGCTAACGCAGTCTAACCCCTTAGCAGAGGGTCCCCTTATAGCCACTTGGGTATCTCTCCATATGGCTCCCCGAACAGGACTCGAACCTGTGACAACTCGATTAACAGTCGAGTGCTCTACCAACTGAGCTATCAGGGAATATCTACAAAGAATAATATAGGTAGTACAAGAAATAATTTACCATGATTCCTGAGGCAAGTCAAGCTGTTCCAAAGTTAATTTACCGCTGCATTTGCCACAACGATATTTGTCTGGATTCATTTTTCGTTTGCGTAAATATTGAGTCTGACATGCAGTACATAATAGTTTGTAACGGTACAATTCTTTGCGTTTTTGTTGTTCTATCGCAGGTGGAGCCTGACAATATCGGCTTCCTCCTACACGTTTGAGCCAGTATTTGAATTCCGCATCACGGTGCCGATAACCCATTCCATGAATATGTAAATGATAATGACACAATTCGTGTTTGATAATCCGTTCTACTTCTTCTATACCAAATGCTTCTAGTTGATGCGGATTGATCTCTATATGATGACTTCGCAAAAAGTAACGTCCACCTGTCGTACGTAATCTAGCATTGAATACAGCACGATGACGAAAAGGCCATTCGAAATGCTCCAGCGACAGTTGTTCCACCCACGTTTGTAATTCTTCGTTAGTCATGGACAATATGGCTCTCCTTTGTATCTGTTTTCCTGTATTTTAATCTCTTCTCTTGAATTTTAACTTTATTGTAAGCTACACTTCAAGTATAAATTATATAACCTATTCGATATCTAAAGGAGAATCTAATGATGACTGCTACAAACATGCGTTATGTGCTATTGCAACAAAATTCACAGCTTTTTTATATAGAAATGCCTGCTGATTATGCTTATCAATTAAGCGCCCTTAACCTTAGATTACATAAAGAAATCAGTAAATTAACAGCCGCAGACATTCCTTCTCTGCCTCGTGCTATTGCAGAATGCAATGATTTAGAACTGTTAGATGAGCATGCTTCGATTACAGGCGGACTGGATTATATTAATAAATTAGAACGTTCTTTTGCAGTGCTCAAAGAAAATCATTATCCTTTGATCTCCTTATTGACCGAAATTAGAGCTTTGCAAGCGCAGTTGGAACAATGGTATGAAGAATACGAAGAGACTCAAATGTAATACTTCTTTTCACTTAGTTATTTTTCTATCGTAAAATTCTATTTCTCAAACATCCGATATCCAGCAAATGAATATTCATCCCTACCTTATATCTGGCTACAGCAAAAAGCGTACATCTCTCGAACGACTATTCGAAGAGTGTACGCTTTTTAGATTACGTTTGGAGTTATTTATCTTTTACGATTTGTACCATGTAATCTCGTATACATAACAAGAATACCTTAGAAAATGCTATTCTAATTGCTTTACGCTTGAGCAGCTTCATCCGCAGAGGATTTGCGCATCGTTAAGCCGACACGACCTTTTTTGTGGTCTATATTCAATACCCACACTGTTACATTATCTCCAACAGACACGACATCCATCGGATGTTTTACAAAGCTGTTGCTCAATTGTGAGATATGCACCAATCCATCATTTTTGATACCGATATCGACAAACGCACCAAAATCAATAACGTTACGAACGGTACCTTGCAATTCCATACCTGGTGATAAATCTTCTATTTTCAAAACATCTGTACGGAAAATAGGCAAAGGTAATTCATCACGTGGATCACGTCCTGGACGTTGTAAGCTATCCAAAATATCGCGTAATGTAGGGACACCGATATCCAATGTTTCTGAAGCTTGTTCTACATCTACATTCGATAACGCTGTTACTGCTTCAGGTGTACCTAATTGTTCCGGTGTAATTTTCAGTGATTTAAGCAATTTGGTTGTCGCTGCATAAGACTCTGGATGAATCGATGTATAATCGAGCGGATTTTCTCCACCATTGATTCGTAAAAAGCCTACACATTGTTGCAAAGATTTCGCACCAAGACGAGGTACTTTTTGCAATTGTTTACGACTTGTAAATTTACCGTTTTCTTCGCGGTATTTTACAATGTTTTTGGCAATCGTCGCATTAACGCCTGCTACATACGATAACAGCGATGGAGAAGCTGTATTCACATCTACTCCAACATGGTTAACTGCGGACTCTACAACGGCTTTTAGACTGCTCTCCAGATGTTTCTGAGACACATCATGCTGGTATTGCCCTACACCGATCGCTTTTGGATCGATTTTGACCAATTCAGCTAGAGGATCTTGAACACGACGAGCGATCGAAGCAGCACTACGTTGAGCTACATCGAGATCTGGGAATTCTTCTTGTGCTAATTTGGAAGCGGAGTATACACTTGCTCCTGCTTCACTAACGATCAAATAAGACAATTCTTGATCTGTAATTTCTTGAATGAGTTCTGCTACGAACTGTTCGGATTCGCGCGAAGCGGTTCCGTTACCGATAACGATCAATTCAATATCATACTGCTTGATCATACGACGGAAGATTTCAGCCGCTTCACGCTTTTTGTTATGCGGTGGAGTTGGATAGGTCACTTCTACTTCAAGCAGTTTACCTGTACCATCTACAGCCGCTAATTTACAGCCTGTACGATAAGCCGGATCGACACCAAGCACACGTTTTTCTTTGATCGGTGCTTGTAGCAATAGATTCCGAAGATTGCCTGCAAAAATAGAAATTGCTTGTTGATCGCCTTTTTCTGTTAGCTCTGCGCGCACTTCACGCTCAATCGATGGTGCAATTAGACGTTTGTATGCATCTTCAATCACTGTAAGCAAAAGATCACGCACTGCCGAAGAACCTTTAACCAGTTGTTTTTCCATATAACGATGGATCGACTCTGGTTGTACTTCAAGCTGTACTTTCAAAATATTCTCACGCTCTCCGCGGTTGATCGCTAAAATACGGTGAGGCGGCATTTTTTTGGCTAATTCACGATAGTTGTAATACATTTCGTATACAGACTCTTCTGTTGGTGCTTTGGCTTCTGTGACCAACATCCCTTGATCTAACGTATATCTTCTAATCCATGCACGTAGATTCGCATCGTCGGATATCGTCTCAGCAATAATATCCATAGCACCTTGTAGTGCTTGATTACTGTCTTCTACGCCTTTATCTGCATCAATATAGCGCTCTGCTTCAACTAATGGCGCAGGGCTTGCATGCTGTTCCATAATCCAGTTAGCAAGGGGTTCTAATCCTTTTTCTTTGGCTACACTGGCACGTGTTTTACGTTTCTGGCGATATGGACGGTACAAATCTTCTACAACCTGCAATTTAGCTGCATTTTGTATCGCTGTTGCTAATTCTTCTGTTAATTTATCTTGTTCACTGATGATACGTAGCACTTCATCTTTACGTTCTTGCAGATTACGCAAATATTGATGGCGTTCTTCGATATCTCGTAATTCATTTTCATCCAATTCGCCTGTCATTTCTTTACGATAACGGGCAATAAACGGAATAGTATTACCTTCTGCAAGTAAATCGATCGTTGTACGAATCTGTTTTAAAGAAATCTGTAATTCGCTTGCGATTTGTTTAATAATTTGTTCACGAACCTGCTGTTCGGTGACTTTGGCTTCTGCTTCTGTAATTACTTTTTGTTCAGACAAATCCTATCCCTCTTTCTCTTCTCCCTACAATGGAGATTCCTCGCATAATACCTTTATTATCTCAGACAACGCTTTTGATTTCCACCTGATTGCATAACTTCTCTCTTAGAGATGCTCCAGAGACACTTTCTTATTCTCTATATCCACACAAAAAAACCCGGTGTCATTCACCGGGTCGGAATTGTGGTCAGGCTTAAAATTCAACTAAGCCCAAACTGATCTGGAGCGCATCATGTACACGACGCATTGTTTCTTCATCCAGATGTGTGATTTTGTCAGTCAGACGCTGTTTATCAATAGTTCGAATCTGTTCCAGCAAAATGACGGAATCTCTATCAAATCCATGAGATTTCGCGTCAATCTCCACATGTGTTGGCAATTTGGCTTTTTGAATCTGTGCCGTAATTGCCGCCACAATAACCGTTGGACTGAAACGGTTGCCGATATCATTCTGGATAACCAGAACCGGCCTCACGCCGCCCTGTTCGGAGCCGACGACGGGCGATAAATCTGCAAAAAATACATCGCCACGTTTTACGATCAATGTCTACACCCCGCTAACTAAACGGTCCAGAGTGATGTCCGCCTCTTCCTCCGCATGAAAAGCTTCGCAAGCAATTCTCAGATTAATTTTGGCCATTTCCATATATCCACGCTGCATCGCTTCACGGATATACCGCTTTTTGCGTTCAGTGAGATAAATTTTTGTGGCTTTTCTGATTAGTTCACTGCGATCGGAATCTTCTAAAGCTGCGATACCATCCACTTCTTGCAGAAGTTGATCCGGCAAACGGATCATAATGCTCTGCGCATTTTGCATGTTGTCCAACTGTCAAGCACCCCCAAAACCTTTTCCAGCTCTACCCCTATAGCGGCTGTATTGGCATCTTTCGTGCACGAATCTAACTTCCTGGTCTTTGCGACACATACGACATATGAGGCAAGTTTGCTGCCATCATTATAAACCAGATCATAGGTGTGCGTACAGACCTTTCTTGATACTTATGTAAGATTCGCCGTAAATAGTTGGTTTCCTTCTGAATTTACAAATTTAATTTGTAAATTGTGTAAGGGGATTCCAAAGGGTGACAATGGCATTATTCCGGTAATAAGCACGCGGAACTCTAGCGGCAATCATGCAAACGACTTCGTAGTGAATCGTACCTAGCTTAGATGCAAGCTCATCAGCAGTAATCACAGCATCTTGCTGTCTGCCAATTAAGACAACCTCTTCGCCGATTTGGATTTCTTCTGCTTCTTCAGCAAAAGATTTAAGTGATACCATGCATTGGTCCATACAAATCGTTCCTACTACAGGGACACGACGACCACGAATCAATACTTCCGCTACTCCCGTTAACATTCGAGAATAACCATCAGCATAGCCAATAGGAAGTGTTGCAATATATTCATCACTTTCGGTAACATACTTACCGCCATAACTTACTTTGGAATGATCAGGAAGTTGTTTGACATATGTTACTTCTGTTTTGAGCGTCAATACTGGAGTTAATTCTATCGCCTGTTCGTTCACTTCAGCTGAAGGATACAGCCCATACAATGCAATACCTATCCGAACCATCTGAGGTGATAGTTCAGGAGTATCAATAGCGGTAGCACTGTTCCCCGTATGTATGATAGGGATAGAGTAACCCAGTTCACGTAATTGCATGTTCACCTGTTGAAAACGTTCATATTGTTCCAATGTATAACTTTTGTCTAACTCATCAGCTTTGGCAAAATGGGTAAACATTCCTTCGATCTCAAGTTGTGGCACCTGGAAAGCTCTTGTAATAAAATCAACTGCCACATTTGTTAAAAGACCAATTCTACCCATTCCACTGTCGATCTTGATATGAGCTTTAAGCTTGCGTTCGGAAGAATCAAGCACAAGTTCAGCTATCGCTTCAAGTACATCCTCCGTGAATACATTAAGAGTAATATCATATTCATAAGCAGCAGATATACCTGCCGGTCCGGTATAGCCCAGAACAAGAATAGGCATACGTATACCTTGCTGACGCAGCTCAATCGCTTCATCCAAAAATGCCACACTCAAATAATCCGTACCTAATCGTTCCAATTCTCGTGAAATTTCAACTGCTCCATGTCCGTATGCATTACCTTTGACACAGCATAACAATTGAGTTTGTGGAGATAATGCTCCACGAAAAGCTTCGTAGTTGGCACGTAATGCATCCAAGTTAATGTCTGCTCTTGTTGCTCGATACTGTTGCACTTGCAGTCACCTTCTAATCCGTTTTTGCCTATAAAGGGCAATAAATATATGTTAATGCGGAAGTAAGATAACTGTCAATTACACTTGGATACATTAACAAGGCAAATATTAAAAAAGACGATGTTCCGTAGTGCAATGATGCCTTGCGGTTTCGTCTTATATCGTAGTATTTACCCGCTTCATGGTCGATAGAAGCGGGATTTTGAGGATTTTGCAAATTTACATTTAAAATTAGAACATTTACTTTTCTATTCATACACAACTGTGTTTCCACAGTATTCACAATCCTTCGTTTCATGCGGTGCAATCGTATAAATCGCTCCACAACCGGAACAATCTACCTTTTTAGGTTGAAGATTAGGAGTAGGTGGTGGAGTGGGTGAAGGATTCATTTGCTGATTACGTTGCTGTTGTTGCCACGATGTATAAGGTGCTGTTTTAGGATCTAATGGATTAAAAATTTTGTAATCGGTTGTTGTCGTACTGTTGCCATTCATATTACTCGTTGTCGTTGTGGTAGATGAATATGATGTTGTCGTATTACTATGATGATTAGGATTCGGCTGACGATGTGGAATATGTTGCATATCTTCGCGATCAATTGTATGAATAGAACCTGATGAATGATTTTGGTGCTGCTGTTGACGCTCATTATGAATTTCATTTTGGCGAGCATACCAATCTTTTTGTGCTTGAATTTTTCGATTATGCAGTTTGATTTGTTTGACACCAAAATAAACAAGTAAAAAACCTGGTAAAAATGTAAATAAGGATACTATAATCCAACTTCCCCAAAGACTACCCATAGGAATAGAAGCTCCTGATGGATCTGGAATAAAAATCCCAATAGATGTTATTCCCCATACTAATAAAAAAGGAATACCAATTATAATCATAATGATACCTAGTGCCATATAATAAACCCCTTTATATGTTTCTCTTTTCTTATTCTTCAAATTACTCTCTTACTATTTATGTGTATCAAGACTTTACAGTAATAAGCTTACGATTACGTTGTTGCAGTACAGTTTGAACTGAATCAAATAATGCTTTTACATTCTGTACTTGCTGAGTAGCTTTGTGTTCATCTTGCATTTGGCTTTGCATCATTTGTTCTTGTAAACGTCTGACTTCATGCATTAACTGCTCTTCTTCTTGCCAAATATCAGGATGAGTCACAGGATCACTAAAGCGTACATTTTCTTCAAGATTAGTGAGTAATTGTTTGAGTTCGCTGCGATAAGGTTCTTGCCAACCTTTTAATTGCAGATTTGATTCGCTAAGTATAGAACGAATTTCTTGAATACCGAGCATTTGTAATCGTTCTTCTTTATCAATGCCACGTTCTGTCTGCATAAACCAGATCAATAACCCACCAATTACAAAAACAGCACCAAACGTAATCAATTGAATCCAGATATACAAGCTAGCCGGTACAGCAATCACTAACCAGAGCACTACAGCATACAGAATTGTTAAAGCTTGATACAAAACAGCTACAACAGCCAATCCCATAAAAGCAGGAACTGTCTTTTTAAATTGTTCTGCTCGTAATGCACCCCAGCCTGCTAAAGACCATACACATGTTTCTGCCAACACAATCGTAGCTAAAGACACCCAGAAGCGAATATCTAATATATGAAAAGAAGCTAACAAAAAAAAGCCAATCACTGTAATCGTCAAAATAACACCGTATAGTAATGTGATGATTTTGAGTCCTAAGCGGTTATCAGTCATATTATTGTTCTCCTTCTGGTGTGACCCGTTGACCACATTCCGGACAGAACTTTTGACCTGGCTGAACAGCATGTCCACAACTACTACATGTCATCACTGCTGAAGCTCCACATTCCGGACAGAATTTGACTCCTGCTTTGAGTGCTGTCCCGCAACTACGACAAGGCTTCGCAAATGCTTGTCCACAGCTTTTACACGCTGTAGCGTTTTCTGGATTATCTGCTCCACAGTGTTCGCAAGAGTGATATTTATCTCCACAATGAGCACAAAATTTGGAACCTGGTGTTAACGGTTGACTGCATTTATCACATGTTTGTGTAGCTGCCGAATGGGATGAGGTAGAACTGTTAAATTGCACATTTCCTGATCCACCATTAATATCCATCACACGTCCAAGACCTGCCATTCCTTGTCCAAAAGCACCACCCAGACCAAAGCCCATCCCCATGCCTAGTCCAGCACCCATCACTCCTGCTTGTGTACTACCTTCATTTTTGGCGGCACCTTCTAATGTATCAAAGCTACGTTCTTGTTGATAGGTATATCCGACAATATCCATTTCAGCTTTGCGTGCTAAAGCTTCTTGCAATCTTTTGACTGATGGATCGTCATCCGGTGTATTCACAGAATCCATATACAGATTAACAATCTCAATCCCAAAGTCTGCGAAAACCGGCATCATTTTTTCTTTCACATGATTAGAAATTTCGCTTATGTAAGCATTAATTTCCAGGATACTGATCTGCTTGTGAACCAGATAAGAAGAAATACTCTCATTGATATTCATTAACAATAGTCCGCGGAAATAACGTGAAATATCTGCCTGATCAAATTGAGATAATGTCCCGACCAATTTCACCAAAAATTTACGTGAATCTTCAATGCGAATACCCATCTGTCCAAAAGCACGTACTGGAATAATAATTTTATACTTAGGGTCTTGTAGTTGAATCGGTGCCGTTGTGCCCCATTTCATATCTAAATTGCTAACTCGATTCACATACCATATTTCTGCTGCAAATGGAGAATGTCCACCAAACGGAATATTAACAATATTATTAAGTAGTGGAATATTGAGCGTGCTCAGTGTATGTCTGCCTGGCCCAAAGGTATCAAATGCTTTACCGCCTTTGTACAATATAGCTTCTTGAGATTCGTTAACGATCAATTGCGTCCATGTGCCTAACTCTTCATTAGGATGTTTCCAAGCATATACATCTGGTGTTCCGTCGTATTTTATTACTTCTACTAATGCCATCTTTCTTCCCCTTTTCTCTATCTTTATATTCGTATTATTACATACGTATGACCTATGAGATAAGTCTCAATTTTGGCAAATGAAGGACAAACTGTTATTTCGCGCTATCCTTTATTTCGGTTGCGTATTTGTGAAAATAAAGATAAACACAAAAAAAAGAGCCATTCATGGCTCTTTCTGGAATTAAGAAACTGCTTTGCATTTGTTGTTTGCTTTATTTTTGTCACGCTCTTTGACCCGACACTCTGTGCAGATGCCCTGAAAATCAAGACGATGATCGGTAACAGTAAATCCATATTCACGTTCAATACGCTTTTCAAGCGGTAGTAACCAATCATCCATAATTTCTTCTACATTTCCACATTCTGTACAGATCAGATGATGATGCAAATGAGGGCTATTTGCTTGACGAAGATCGAATCGAGCTGCTCCATCGCCGAAATTCACTTTCTGAACGACATGAAGTTCGGTCAACAGATCAAGTACACGATACACCGTCGCCATACCAATCTCAGGAAATTGCTCTTTTACTAATAAAAATACTTCTTCCGCACTTAAATGATCTTTTTCATGTTGGAGTAATACACGAATTGTTGTTTCACGTTGAGGTGTTAGTTTGTAGCCTTTTGATTTTAAGCGCTCTTTAATCCGGTTCAATTGTTCTGTCAGTATCATTATGTGTTCACACCTTCCGGTTAAATTTGCAAGATATCTACAGATTCTAAGATGAGCATAATCTGGTTTTCACGATAAATCTATATGTTCTAGCACAACTTGTTATGCAATTATTATAATACGATAACAATATATAGTATTTATACTTAGAATAATTATAATTCTATAATAACTAAAATGTAGATGTCTTGTAAAGCATATTGGATAAAAAAGTAAATTTCTTACGCAAAAAAACGTCAATAAAAAAAGATAAAATCTAAAATCGATTTTCATCCTTTTCTTGACGTTGTTATTACAAGCTATTCTATCTCTATCGTTGTCATTTATATATGAGACTGAAGTTGAAGACGAGCATGTAGATCATGTATCACTTTTTGCAATCCATTAATAGTAATTACAGATTGAATACCATATTTAGCTTCGATCTGGCGTACAGATTCTAATGGATAGTCTTGATTAACAATAAAATCAATAGAAGCTGCTGGCACACCTAACTTTTGCCCGAGCGATGTACCCAGTATATATTTGGCTAAGTAAGGCGGAACAGACCCTATCGGTTGAGGAGCATTCAATTCCGAACTGATTAGCTTCACCAATTGCTTCATGTCATGTGTATGTGCAGGGCGATTTAATAGATAGTATGCTTGCATATGAGGTAGCTGTGAGTGTTGCTGTTCCGATAATAAGCAGATCAGAAAGTCAGCGATATAATCGACATGAACTAAAGGCAACCAATGATGTTTTCCACCCGGTACAATACGCATCTTTCCTTTACGTACAGCATCGACTACGATTCCTAATCCTCCTAATTGCGGAGTGTCTCCTGTTATTGAATCTCCAATCACCACTCCTGGATGAATAACAGACAATGGAAATTGATGTTGTAATGATTGCTTACGAATATAAGCATCGGCTTTGAATTTCATCTGTTCATAAGGGGCTTCATGTTGTAATAACTGATTCAATCGTTCTGGAAACTGTATATGTTCTTCAGTGACCGGGCTTTTGTAACCTACAATATGAATAAATTGCTTTAAAAGTTGTGCTTGATGAATCTGGCTTGCCAACTCTGCAATATGAATAGCACCTTGCATAAAAGCAGACTGGGCTTGATCGGAATGAAGTAAAATATCCATCGGTCCGCCTGCATGAATAATCGTATGAGCTTGCATCGCTAGGCTCCAATCTTCATGAGACAATCCTAAATGTGGAAATCCTAGATCTCCTTCTATCGCAATAATTTGTAAGGTGTCACTCCACTTATGTAATCTTCTCCATTCTTTCCATCGTTGTAAAGAACGAACCAGTACAATGATGCGATAATCGGTTGCTAAACATTTTTTCAAAATTGCCTTTCCAATAAACCCTGTAGCACCTGTCAAAAATAAAGTATCCATATTGTCTCCTTTTGATGTTTATTCACATTTTTATATTAGTACCGATCTGTACTAATATATTCAAAAAAAATTACTTCAGCATCGCTGCCAAAGCAAAAAGTGATGATCGAATCATTTGTGGATTTTGATGAACATGACCTAAAAAAAGTCCTCCTTCTATAGTAGATACGATTAATGAAGCAACGGCTGGTGGTTGCAACGAATCATTAAATTCTTTACGCTGTATCCCTTCAATGATCAATTGTTCTACGACTATCACTTGCTGTTCGAAAAAATGCTTGATCGTATTGCGAATATGTTCTGCTTCAATCGGTGTCTGAGTGTATAACGTCAAAAATGGACAACCTCCCAAACAATAGACTTCTTCCATGATTAGAAGTTCAGTAAATCGTTGCAGACGTTCCCATACAGATTGATCATGCTGATCAGCGATATGTGTAATCTTTTCTGTATACTGTGCAATCAACTGATGAATAATAGCTGCTAACAGTTCTTCTTTACTTGCAAAATGGTAATAAATATTAGTCTTAGAGACTTTGCTTACTGCTACAATCTCATCCATTCCTGTCGCTAAATATCCTTTTTGTAAAAACAATTCTGTGGCTAACTGCATAATCAGATCACGATTTGAGGTTTTATTTTTTTTTGTCATATTTAGTACTATACGGTACTAAAATTAATATAGTCAACTGTTATTGCTTTGTGTAGGCCTATCATTTACATTTTTATTTTAGTTAATGTTTATGTTAATTATTAATATTATTATTGACTGGATAAAAAATATATGCTACATTTGCTTTGTTAAATTATGCAAGAAGTATCCAAATGAAGCGTTATCATTAATGATGATCGATGATAGAAAGGATGAATATTATTGTCACAGTCTAACCTCAAAGCTAAGATGGTCGTGGATAAAGCTTTCCGTATCGCCGAAATTGATAAACGCATTTATGGTTCCTTTATCGAGCACTTAGGTCGTGCCGTATATGGTGGTATATATGATCCTTCTCACGCGTCCGCAGATGAAAGCGGTTTCCGAAATGATGTCAAACAATTGATACAAGAGCTACAAGTGCCTATTATTCGCTATCCTGGCGGTAATTTTGTATCCGGTTACAACTGGGAAGATGGTGTTGGCCCTGTTGCTTCTAGACCGAAACGCTTAGAGCTAGCTTGGAAAACAGTTGAGCCTAATGAAGTCGGTACAAATGAATTTATGAAATGGGCAAAAGAAGCAGGTTCGGAAGTGATGATGGCTGTCAATCTGGGAACACGCGGTATCGATGCTGCTCGTAATCTTATCGAGTATTGCAATCACCCGGGCAACTCTTATTACAGCGATCTACGTAAACAACATGGAGCTAGTGATCCTTACAATATCAAAACATGGTGTCTTGGTAATGAAATGGATGGCCCGTGGCAAATCGGTCACAAAACAGCCGATGAATACGGTCGATTAGCATTAGAAACCGCTAAAGCGATGCGTCAAGTTGATTCTAGTATTGAATTGGTTGCTTGCGGAAGTTCCAATACAGGCATGCCTACATTCCCTGAATGGGAAGCTACAACACTGGATCACACGTATGAAGCGGTTGATTACATTTCACTTCATCAGTATTACGGTAATCCTACCAACAATACAGCAGATTACCTTGCTCGTTCGATGGATATGGATCATTTTATTCATACCGTTATCTCTACATGTGATTATATTAAAGCGAAAAAACGTAGCAAAAAAACAATGAACTTGAGCTTTGACGAATGGAACGTATGGTATCACTCTAATGAAGCAGATAGCAAAATGGACCCTTGGAGTATTGCTCCACCACAATTGGAAGATGTCTATAATTTTGAAGATGCGTTGTTAGTTGGAAGTATGCTACTTACCTTCTTACGTCACGCGGATCGTGTCAAAATGGCTTGTCTGGCTCAATTGGTCAATGTTATCGCTCCGATTATGACTGAAGATGGCGGACGTGTATGGAAACAGACGATTTTCTATCCATATATGCACACTTCTACATTTGGACGCGGTGTATCCCTCAAGCCTGTTGTTGATTCTCCTAAGTATGATGCTAGTGATTATACAGATGTTCCTTACTTAGATAGCGCTGTTGTGTATGACGAAGAGAACGAATACTTAACGATCTTTGCACTGAACCGTCATTTAAGTGAATCGTTAGATTTGAATTGTGATGTACGTTCATTCGAAGGTTACCAGATTGAAGAACATATTGTTCTTGAAAACGATGATCTCAAAGCTGTAAATACAGCAGATGAAGAAAAAGTTGCGCCACATCGTGGTGGTCAATCTCAACTAGATGATGGCATGTTAACCGCTCGCCTTGCTAAAGCTTCGTGGAATGTAATTCGTCTACGTAAAGCGTAAGCTTCGCCTTATTGCCTAAAATCAACAAGGTCATGATTTGAATCTGTACAGTGGTCTATGAATTACTTTTTTGAAATTAAAGGGGAGGTTTAAACTATGTTGCGTCAAAAAAGTTGGCTGATTGTCTTGGCGAGTGTGTTGATGTTGTCTTTGGTGCTTGCAGGCTGTGGAGGTTCTAAAAAGAATTCAGATCCAAATCAATTAACATTTATGTTCCGTGGTGGACCGGATGAGCAAAAAGCATATAATGCGGTAGTCGAAGAATTTAAAAAAGATAATCCTGGAGTTACGGTCAAAGTCATTCAGACGACCGGTGATCAATATGCTACTAAATTACAAGCAGCGATTACAGGAAACAGTATTCCTGATGTATTTTTCTACAATCCTGCTGACCTTAAAGCATATGTAAATAGCAATATCCTATTAGACATTAGCAAGTATATCGAAAACAACAAAGAAGTTGACCTGAAAAACATGTGGGCTGATGGCGTGAATTTCTATCGCTACGATGGTAAAGAAGTGGGCAAAGGCGCACTATACGGACTACCAAAAGATTTGGGTCCTTTCTCCCTCGGCTATAACAAAACCATGTTTGAAAAAGCAGGCATCCCTCTGCCGGACAAAAACAAACCTTATACCTGGGATGAATTTATCAAAGTCAATCAAGAGCTAACCAAAGATACCGATGGCGATGGCAAATTAGATCAATTCGGTACTGGACTTAACGTACAATGGGCGCTGCAAGCGTTCGTATGGAGTAATGGCGCTGATTGGATTGATAGTACACATACGAAAGTGACAATCGATGAACCTAAATTTATCGAAGCTCTTCAATTCTTTGCAGATATGCAGAACAAATACAAAATCACGCCTGCTATTGAGCAAGCACAAACACTGGATACGTACCAACGTTGGATGAGAGGCGAACTTGCATTCTTCCCTGTTGGACCTTGGGATCTAAGCACGTATGATCGCGAATTGAAATTCGATTATGATCTGATTCCTTACCCTGCTGGTTCTACTGGCAAAACAGCAACATGGATCGGAAGTCTAGGTATTGGTGTATCTAGCAAAACAGCTAATCCTGAACTTGCTGCTAAATTAGTAACCTACTTGTCTGCTTCAAAAGAAGGTCAAGAAGCGTTAGTTAAATCTGGCGTACAGATTCCTAACTTGCAAGATATGGCGAAAACATGGGCTGCTGATACATCAACCAAACCAGCTAACAAAGAAGAATTCCTCAAAATCGTAACTGAGTATGGCAGACCATTACCAGGTCAATATACGTACAATGCAGAATGGTATGACCTTTTCTTCACAGATATTCAACCAGTAATCGATGGTAAAATGTCTGCTGCTGATTATGTCAAACAAGAACAACCAAAAATGCAAAAACTACTTGATCGTGCAGTAGAACAAGATCAAAAATCTAAAAAGTAAGCTGTACCTGCTGTAATAAATCAGAGCCATTTTGAATATGGTGAAAATGATGTTAGCTTTCCCTAGATCCAGATGGGACTAACATCATTTTCATTCCAGATGAATTAGGGGTGAATTATGAAAACCAAATCTAATCTGTATCGTAAAGAAAAATATTTTGGTTATTTGTTTATTTTGCCACCCGTTGTCGGTTTCTTACTGTTCACACTTTATCCTGCACTATATTCGGTATATGGATCATTTACCGATTGGAATGGTCTTGGACAGATGAACTTTATCGGGTTGGATAACTTTAAAGATATTTTGACAGATGATTTCTTCTACAAATCAATGTTTAACACCTTATTCTTAATGATCGGTATTCCGATTGGATTGGTTATTTCTTTGCTACTAGCACTTGGACTTAATCGTAAAATTCCAGGTACCACTACATTTCGTGTGATCTATTATGTACCGGTTATCTCTTCACTGGCTGCAATCTCGATCCTTTGGCAGTGGGCATATAATGGGGATTATGGACTTGTGAATCAGTTCCTCGATCTATTTGGTATCAAAGGCCCTAACTGGTTAGCAAATACGACGACTGTCAAGCCAGCGTTGATTATTATGACGATCTGGAAAGGTCTTGGATATTCAATGCTTCTATATCTAGCTGCTCTTCAAAGTGTGTCTCGTAGTTACTATGAAGCAGCTGAATTGGATGGTGCAAGTGGATTCAAAATGTTCCGCCACATTACATGGCCGATGGTGAAACCAGTTACGTTCTTCCTTGTCGTTACGAATATTATCGGGGGATCACAGATCTTTACCGAGATCAATATTATGACACCTACAGGTGGACCGGAGTACTCTTCAGCTACAATCGTATTCTATATCTGGCAAAAAGCTTTTGATAACTTACAAATGGGTTATGCTTCCGCAATGGCTGTTATTTTAGGACTATTTATCTTTATCGTTACATTAATTCAGTTCAAAATGAATGAGCGTTCAAGCTTTGATGTCGATTGATTATTAGCTGTAAAGGAGTGAGTACAGAATGGTTCATACGAAGCAACAAAAGATAAGCAATGCGTTCATTTTTGTTTTACTGTGCATAGGAGCTATTGTTATGATCGCTCCGCTACTTTGGATGGTATCTACTTCCTTCAAAGATAGACAAGATGTATTTGCACTTCCACCTAACTGGATTCCGGCTGTGTTTCATTTTAATAAATACCAAGAAATCTGGACAGCGGGTCCTCTATTAAGCGGTATTATCAACAGTCTTATTGTGGCTTTAACCGTAACGATTATCGGAACGATTACATCCAGTCTGGCAGCTTTTGCTTTTGCCAAACTACGCTTTCCTTACAAAAATCAAATCTTTTTACTATTGCTTTCTTCAATGATGATTCCGTATCCAGCAGTCATGATCTCTCAATTTATTATGTTCTCTGAATGGGGATGGGTAGATACGTTACTACCACTGATTGTACCGGGATTATTCGGTAATATTATTATGATCTTCTTTTTAAGACAGTATCTGTACAGTATTCCTAATGCGATTATTGAAGCTGCCAAAATCGATGGAACATCGTACTTCGGCATTTATGCCCGTATAATTTTCCCGTTGATCAAGCCAGCGATCGCCGCTCAGTTAATCTTATGGTTTATGGGAATCTGGAATGATTACTTACCTCCTATTCTCTATCTGAATTCTCCTGAAATTCAGACGTTACAGATCGTTATTGCTAACTTTAACGCCAACTATGCGATCCAAAGTGATTATCCGTTGATTATGGCGGCATCTGTTGTATCGTTGTTACCAATCTTAATTATTTTCTTGATCTTCCAACGTCAGATTATCGAATCTGTGGCGATCTCAGGGGTAAAAGGATAATCTTTCCCCCCTCCCCATCTGTTCTAACTCAATGTTAACAACACAAAAAAACGGCTAGAGCCTATGCTCTGTAGCCGTTTTTTTGTACGGTTTGATTATGATTGTGGTTCTGCTTCGCGTGCACTTGCATTCGCAGAATGAATTAATTTGTCATAATATAATCGGAACACAATATCTTGATTATAGTTACCAAATCCTCTACCGAACAGTGTTAACCCACCGACATGCTCAGACGAAGGATCTACAGCAATGCGTAATGTCCATTGACGATCACGTACATTGACCTGATCCAGATTTACATCAGACAACTTTTGTCCATCCATATATGTACCATCTCTGGATACAGTCAGATGCTTGAGTAGTCCATATTGATTTACAATATCTGGCCACCACTGTGGATTGTACTTACCACGCTTATCTCCGTAATCGCCTGGACTTGTCCATGTTCCTAATTTCACTTCATTTAAATAAAATGTAATGTCTGAAGGAAAACGGTTATCTGTCAAAGGAGCTTCTGAAGAAATCTCAAGTGAAACTAATAATTCTAAAGGATTTTCGGTAGACAACAAAAAGTTAGGAATCTTATACTCTATAAATCCTTCACTAAACCACAAAATCTTGGCTTGAAAACGTTCTGCATCAAAAAAATAACGGGTATCATCTACTTGCCCGATAAATTTCTCAGCTGACGCTAAACCACAAGTCGGTTCTACTTTGAGGTCTGTATAATGTCCTATCGAAATTTCACTTTCATGGTATTGGCGTAAATGCTCGACTTTGTTCGGAAAGTTAATCTGCGCTTCCTCTACTTGAAGTGAACATATTTTTTGTACGCCACCTTTACCAGGTTGCATACTGGTTGAAATAATTCCTGCTTTTTCTAGCTTTTTTACATGCATAGATACAATGGCACTGGTTAAACTTACTGCTTCCGCTAGTTCACGAATATTCATAGGTCGTATAGCAAGTAATTGAATGATTTTGTGCCTTACACTGCTTGCGAGTGCTTCATACACAGGCAATGATTTATCCGAAATATCCAGATTCATATTCAGGCTCCTCCAATACCAAATGTGTGTAACGTAAACGAATACCTTTCCACTATATCGTTATGTTAATAAAAATACAAACGTTATTCTATTTATGTCGCAAAATTATATTATATATTATCAAAAAACGTGTTATTATCGTCATGTAAGCGATATCAAGGAGGTATATATATATGATTAATATGAATATGAATATTCAAGATATCACAGGGAAAATTAGTCGGCATATCCACGGACAATTTGCTGAACATCTAGGTCGTTGTATTTATGAAGGCATCTGGGTAGGTAAAGATTCACCGATTCCTAATATCGAAGGCATGCGTATTGATGTGATTGAAGCGTTACGAAAACTACATATTCCCGTTCTGCGCTGGCCGGGAGGTTGTTTTGCAGATGAGTATCATTGGAAAGATGGAGTCGGCCCTGTAGACCAACGTGCTCGTATGGTCAATAACAACTGGGGTGGCGTAGAGGAAAATAATCATTTTGGTACACATGAATTTCTACGATTATGTGAGTTACTTGAGACAGAACCTTATATCAGTGGCAATGTAGGTAGTGGTACAGTCCATGAAATGCAGCAATGGGTGGAATATATGACACTGGATGGACAATCTCCAATGGCAGACTGGCGTAAACAGAACGGTCAGGACGAACCGTGGACATTGACTTATTTTGGTGTAGGAAATGAAAATTGGGGTTGTGGTGGTAATATGCGCCCTGAATATTATGCTGATCTCTACAGACACTATTCTACGTATGTTCGTAACTATGGAGACAATCAGATATACAAAATCGCTTGCGGAGCCAATAGTGATGATTACCACTGGACAGAAGTGTTGATGCGCGAAGCAGGACATTTAATGAATGGATTGAGTCTACACTATTACACGCTTCCTTCTGGTGATTGGACATCAAGCAAAGGTTCATCCACTCATTTTACAGAAGAAGAATGGTTTACTACGTTCAAAAATACATTGTATATGGAAGAATTGATTATTAAGCATTCCAAAATTATGGATAAATATGATCCTGAGAAAAAAGTAGGCATGATTATAGATGAGTGGGGAATCTGGACAGATGTAGAGCCAGGAACCAATCCAGGCTTTTTATATCAGCAAAATACATTGCGCGATGCTATCGTCGCTGGAGTGAACTTAAACCTCTTTTACAAATATGCTGATCGGATCAAAATGGCAAATATTGCGCAGATGGTCAACGTACTGCAAGCAATGATTTTGACAGAAGGCGATCAATTGATACTGACTCCAACCTATCATGTATTTAATATGTATCAAGTGCATCAGGATAGTGAGAGAATAGACTTGCAGTATACTAGCCCTAAATATACGATGGGTGCTCAATCGATCGATAAAATCAGCGCAGCGGCTTCAAAAGACCATCTGAATCGTGTTCATCTGACGATCTGTAACTTGAGCCACAATGAGAGTGAATCGTTCTCTTGCCAAATTGAAGGTTTCACCCCTGCTGATATTCAAGGCAAAGTATTAACAGCTTCAGCATTGAACACACATAATACATTTGAACAACCAGAACAGATCGTACCGGTAGGTTTGGATGTTTCTTTTGCCAAAGACGGCACGCTAACTTTTGAGCTTCCAGCGGCTTCTGTCGCAGCGATTACGTTGATCTAACAGAGAGGACGGTCTGCTGATGCCAGCAATCACTCATGGGTGCAAAGGTTGTAACCGTAGCCCTCAATTGTCTGAAGAAAAGATTGAAGTATTGGTCGCTATAGCGATCCAGCACAAACAGCCACATGAGCTAACACCTGAACCTATACAACAAGCACGTATGAATACCTGTCTGTCTTGCCCTTCTTTACAATACGGAACCACCTGCAAACACTGTGGATGTCTTGTTCATATCCGTACACGATTGGCTGCATCTTATTGCCCTTCTCCTTATGGATCACAATGGGAAAAAGAAGATGTGCTATAAGACATTCTAAGGTATAATGCAAACGGGAATGGTTAAGTAATAGAATCACAACCCGTATTGAATTCTTGGAGGTCTGGATATGACAACACATCAAATTGAACAATTATATGTTGAAGGTATTATCAATGACGATACACTAACTGATATTTTGCACCAATGGGCTGTTGTGCCCCTACTGTATGATGATGGTCATGAGATCAAAGTCGAAGATTATTTCAATCATTTGGAACATTCATTGGGTGTAGAAGCTTATGCTGCTGCTCAATCCCTATATGAGCTATCTGTACAAGCTTCTCGCCGTTTTGCAGAACCGGATGTATATGAAGTGTTGCAAGACTGTATCAGCTTACAGGAAGACCTGTGGATGACGAATGTTCTGACATTGGGAGATTGGATTCACTGGATGGAACAAGCGGCTCAAGGGCAATTGAATCTGCCTGTAGTTGATTTCCATAGTCTGTTCGAAGATTTGCCAGAAGGATATATGATTCAAGATTTTCATGATGATCTATTATTTATGCTTGAGCAAGAAGATCATCCTAAATATCAGGAAGCTTTACAGCAACAACAATCCTTGTATCGCCAACTAGGTGTGTCTGCTTCGTAATCAGGCGATTATAATGATACGCTACTCATATTACTTTATAGCAACAAAAAAGACGCTCAGCTAATAGCTAGAGCGTCTTTTTGTTAGATATTACTTATTTGGCGTGTATATGCTGCTTCAATATTACTTTTTAGGAGCAGTAATTTTAACCAAAGCATTTACAGTTACTGTTGCTGTTGGATCAGTCACAGAAGTGATTTGAACTTTCAACTTCGCCATACGTGAACCGGATGCTGGATACTTGATTAATACACCATTGTTATCTACATATTTCGGATCATCGCTAGACAATACTTTGTAATCTACACGATTATCAGTTGGTAATGTAAATACAGATTGTCCAAGGACATTATTACCATCAATGATGTAGTTAAATGGTTTTTTCGCTGTTGCAATACGTGTTTTCTCTGTACCTACAATACGGTATTGAGCAGAAGATGTGTAAATAGAGTTGCTATCTACTGAACCTGTTGGAGATACATTGTAAGCAGCCAATTGCAATTTGTACGTGCCTGGCTCTAATGCTTTAAGAGATACTTTACCATTTTCAGTAGCCATAATTACATTATCAATATCATTGAATTGGTAGTATCCTGGATCAAATAAAGGATAACCGTCTTCTGTTGGAGTCTGTACATATTGAGCCGCTGTTCCTCTAAGCTCATCATCCAGACCGTATACATTCAATTCAATAACATTTGAATTTTTGGATGTTAAGTGGAAACCAATATCCGTTACATCTTGTTTACCATCCAAGCGAATATTCGTGTTGCTTACGGTTACTTCTTGAATACCCAAGCCTGTATCCGGTAATTCAGTACCTACATGAAGTACAAACGGTAAATGCAATGTAGGATATCCGTTCGCTGTTAATACTACTTCGCCTTCATAAGGCCCTGTTGCCGCAGAAGCATTAGGTTTCACAGCTAATGAAAATTCTTTTGTTGAATTGCCGCCTAGCAAGATCGAACCGTTAGCATCCAATCCTTTAAGTGTAGCACTGATATTGCTCACATCCGGTGTTGACGTCGAATTGTAAGGATCAGAAGTTACATCAGAATGCAATTTGATGCTTGCTTTGTAAGACACAGATAATGAAGAAGTGTTTTTCAATTGTAGTTTTTTCGTTTGTTCTGCACTACCTGGTTTTAATACGCCAAATGCAGCAGAAGAACCATAGTTAGTGACTGTTTTCTTATTCAAGTTTTTGTCTAGAATCACGATAGGTTCTACCGTTTCT
This sequence comes from Paenibacillus sp. PsM32, assembly GCF_030433815.1. NCBI lineage: Bacteria > Bacillati > Bacillota > Bacilli > Caryophanales > Paenibacillaceae > Paenibacillus > Paenibacillus sp. PsM32. The sequence goes on from NZ_JARUWY010000001.1 coordinate 735,338, forward strand.
AGTAAAGCTGGTGAATAGACAGCCGCTGCTACATTCGCACGTCCAGCACCTTGAGAATATACATCATATTGTTGATCATTTTCATCTTTGATCACATCTGCTGTATTCACCAATGCTGCACGAATATCAAATGGTGTCCAATCTGGATGTTCTTGCTTGAGCAATACAGCTAGACCTGCGATATGCGGGCTTGCCATACTTGTTCCGTTTTGACGCGTATATGCTTCTGCATACGAAGCATCTTTGATAAATTTACCATAAGCAGGAATCGTTGATTCAATACTTACACCTGGAGCTACAAGATCTGGCTTGATACCTAGTAATCCATCTTGGTTCGGTCCACGTGAGCTGAAGTCAGCCATCGTATCGCCACGTTTTTCTGTTTTTGGATAACTGCTTCCGAATTTGAATGTTAGCGCATCAGCAGAAGATTTCAATGCTTCTCTTGCAAGAGCACGTCCTTCTTTACCAGCCATATCAAATGTTGGAATGTATTCAAAACCATCACCCAAGAAAGCGCTAGAACCGATCTGTCCGTCACGTCCACTTACACTTTCAGACAAATCAGCTTGCAATGGATCAGACGCTTTAACATTACCGTTGAAAATGATTGCTGCTTTGGCTCCATTTTCTTTGGCTACTTTGATTTTGTCTACGAATGTAGCACTACCACGCGAGATCAGAACCACTTTATCTTTTACATCTTTTCCTACATAATCACCGACTAGACCTAATCCTACATAGACACCGTCTAGTGGAGAAGTACCCAGTATTCTTTGGAAATCTTCATTTCCTGTACGCCAAGCCATCAAGTTCAATCCATACGATTGACCATAAGCATCTGCTGTTACTGTTGTAGTGTCATCAGCATTATGATAATTGACTGCCGCTGCACTCACTGCTTCTGCTGTAGCATCAACTTCAGTTTTGTATACAGATGCTGTTACTGTCGAAGTAAACTGTTTGGTAGGGATTGTAGAAGCTCCTACAGAAATCGCTAGCTGAGACGATGCAGGTGAACCCATAGAATAGTAGTAATATCCTTGTTTGGCTGCATTACCGTTCGCAATAACAGCAACGACACCGCTAAGTACAGCATTGTTGATCGCGATAACGTCCGGTGAGTTTACATCTTTTTCAGCATCAGAACCTAGAGACAAGTTGATAACGTCCATACCGTCTTTAACCGCACGTTCGATACCATCTATTACCTGTGCAGAAGAACCTGAAGAACGTCCTGTTTCTGCGTTACGTCCTAATACTTTGTATACATAAAGGTCTGCATCATAAGCGATCCCTTTTTGTACAATATCACTTGTTTTGTTAGCAGCACGACCTACGATTGTTCCAGATACGTGAGTACCATGCGATGTACCTGCAAATCCTGTACCGTATGGATCATCTTCGATTGCGATTGGTGGTTCTTCATACGGATCGTTATCTTTTTCAAAAGAATCGTATCCGCCTTTATAAGCGCCTTTCAAATCTGGATGCTCATAATCGACACCTGTATCAATAACGCCGACTTTGACACCTTTACCTGTCAAACCTTTTTGCCAAGCTACAGGCGCACCGATTAAGTTCAAAGGTGAAGCATCATATGTAGCAGTTGTTGCTGTCAACGAAGGAGGGTCTTGCACGGGAATTGTGTAATACACACTGTTTTCATAGATAGATTTTACACCTGGCAATTCAGCCAATTTAGGAATTTGATTCGCTGGAATCGAAACTTCCATCCCGTTAAGAACAGTGTTATAGCGATAGTTCACTTTTAACAAAATGCCTTGTTCTTTAGCGGCATTGACGATAGCCGCTTGCTGAGAATCAATCGCTCGTTCTGTTGATTCAGTTGCAAAGCTACGAACGCCTGCTTCAGCTGCATATTGACCTACAGCAACTGGCTGATTGGACAACTGCACAATAACGCGAACCACTTTACTGGAAGTTACATTTAATTTAGGAGAAATAACCGGTGCTTCGTTAGAAGTCTGATTTAGTAAAACACTTGGTAGATTACGTCCTATTTCATAAGGAGAGGATGCTGTGCCTGTGCCTGCTTCAGCTGCGAAAGAAGCAGTCGGCGATAATAAAGTACCTACAGCAAGAACTGCTGCCATGGAGACAACAGAAAATTTACGGATAACGTGTAACTTCGTCAAATGATTTCCCTCATTTCGTTAAGTTAGATAGCGTACTCGATGATTTTTTTACCGAACTTGAAAGTAGCCCCAGAATTAAATCGTTAACATCTTACTTTTTGTGTGAGCTATAGTAACCTCCTTTACGAAGAATGTGAGGAAGATTTTGTAACATAAAATTATATTACCACCTGAATTAACCAGTGGCTAGATATTTTATCCATCTATAGACAAAATTTGCGTTAGTTATAATGAAATAATGATTTTTTATCAATCTTTACCCATTAATTAGATATATATTACATTAAATGGAATAAAAAGAACCTTCCATATCGTACTAACTTACCAGGCGGTTTGTTAGTTTCTATTATGAAAGGTTCTTTTTATAATTATGCGTTCTATTTACATCCTTTGATTATTTTGCAGGTGCTTTGATTTTGATCAATGCTTTGACTGTTGTTTTGACGGTAGGATCTGCTACTGATTGAATCTGAATATTTAATTTGACGATACGCGATCCAGATGTTGGATATTTTAAAAGTGTTCCGTTGTTGTCTACATACTTCGCATCGCTTGAAGATAATACTTTGTAGGTGATGCGATCTGTATCGTTCAGTGCAATGACTGGCTTGCCGATTACCTGTTGCCCATCCAAAATATAACGAAATGGTTGTTCCGCAGTATGAATCCGATCTTTCTCTGTTCCTGTAATCCGATAAGATGAATATGCAGGATGAACCGACTCAGGATCGGTCACACCTTGTGGGCTCACATGATATACAGCTAATTCTAATTTGTATTGTCCCGGTGGCAGTACTTTCAGCGAAGTTCCGTTATTATCAGCTACCATTACTACATTATCGATATTATTAAAGTTATAATATCCTGGCTTGTATAGTGGATATCCTTCATCTGTAACAGGTTGTACGACCTGCGCCAGTGTTCCTTGAGCAACATCGTTCATATCATATACATTCAATTCCATTACATTGGAATCGGTAGCTGTCAAATGAAAACCGACATCTATACTGTCTTGCTTGCCATTCAAACGAACATTTCGATCACTTAATGTCACTTCTTGTATTCCTAGACCAGCATCAGGAAGACTGGTTCCTACATGGAGAACAAATGGTAAATGCAATGTAGGATACCCATTCGCAGTTAATACAACTTCTCCTTCATAATCTCCTGTTACGGCTGTAGCATCCGATTGAACGGCCAGAGCAAACTCTTTTGTTGATTTACCGCTCACTACAATCGAACCGTCTGGATTTGTTCCTTTTAACCTTGTAACGATATGGCTTACATCCGGTGTGGATACAGGTTGATACGGGTCTGAAGTAACGCTTGGATTCATGTGTACACTAGCTTGATATTGAATACTGGTTGTCGATGTATTTTTGATCTGTAATGTTTTGGATTGTTCTGTTCCACCTGCTGTGATTACGCCAAAAGCAGCAGACGAACCATAATTCATCACTGTTTTCTTTTTCAATTCTTTATCCAAAATTGTAATCGGTTCTACCGTTTCAAGAACAGCCGGAGAATAGACAGCATCTACTACATTGACACGTCCACTTCCTTGAGAATAGACATCATATAAAGTACCTTCTGCGTCTTTGAGTGGTGTCGCTGTATTCGCTAGTACTGCTCGAATATCAAAAGGAGTCCAGTCAGGATGTTCTTGTTTTAACAAAGCCGCTAATCCGGCTACATGAGGACTAGCCATACTTGTTCCATTTTGCCGTAAATAAGCTTCTTTGTACGAAGCATCTTTAATAAATTTGCCGTACGCTGGAAATGTGGATTCAATATTGGTACCTGGCGCAACCACATCCGGCTTAATTCCAAGCAATCCATCTTGATTAGGGCCGCGAGAACTAAAATCAGCTATCGTATCTCCTATTGAAGATGTTTTGGGATACTGATTGCCAAATGTAAATGTTAATGGTGTAGCCGGAGATTTCACAACTTTTCTTGCTAATGCACGTCCTGCTTGTCCTGCCATATCAAAGCTCGGAATATAAGGATACCCATCTCCAATATAAGCTCCATTTCCGATATTTCCGTCTCGCCCTGCGATATGTTCGGATAAGTCAGCTACAGTGGAATCATTGACTTGAGCATCACCATTGAAAATAATAACCGCTTTGGCTCCTTTGGATTTGGCAAGTGTGATTTTGTCTGTAAATTTAGAACCTCCGCGTGACATTAACACCACTTTATCTTTTACATCTTTGCCTTTATAATCATCATCCAATCCCAAGCCAACATATACACCTTGATACGAAGCTTCTCCCAAATATTGAGCGAAATCATCTTGTTTGGTGCGCCATGCGATTGCATTTAATGGATAACTTTGTGCATACGTATCTTTACTAACTGTATCCGCACCATATACAGAAGCTGTAACAGTCGCTTGGTATTGAGTACCGGGAACGGTAGAAGCTCCTACAGAAATCGCTAATGGCGAACTAGCTGGAGAACCTAGCGAATAATAGTATGAGCCTGGCGCCGCTGCATTGCCGTTCGCAACCACGACCACGACACCGCTTAATACCGCATTATTAATAGCAATCACATCTGGAGAATTGACGTCTTTGTCTGCATCTGTACCTAACGATAAATTAATAACATCCATATGATCTTTGACAGCATGTTCAATTCCATCGATAATTTGCGCGGTTGTACCTGTAGAGCGTCCAGTCTGCGAATCACGTCCTAATACTTTGTAGACATGCAGTTCAGCATCATAAGCGACTCCTTTTTGCGCAATTTCACTGGTCTGATTCGCCGCTTGACCGACGATTGTACCGGATACATGTGTACCATGCGATGTACCTGCAAATCCTAATCCTTGCGGGTCGTCTTTTACAGATAAAGGAGGATCTTCATAAGGATCATTATCATGATGTACTGAATCATATCCTCCTTTATAAGCGCCTTTCAAATCAGGATGTTCATAATCAATACCTGTATCAATAACACCGACTTTGACCCCTTTACCGGTTAACCCTTTTTGCCAGGCTAACGGCACGCCGATAAGATTAAGCGGTGAAGCATCATATGTAGCACTTGTTGCAGTAAGCGAAGTTGGTTCCTGCACAGGAATGGTGTAATAATTATTATTTTCATAAATCGACTTGATCCCCGGAATTTCAGCCAATGTAGGAATCTGATTGGCAGGTATAGAAATCTCCATTCCATTTAGTACAGTGTTATAGCGATAATTGACAGTCATCTTAATTCCTTTAGCTTGAGCAGCAGCACTAAAATTAGACTGCTGTGAATCTATCGTTGTAGCTGTAGACGCCATTACTTGCTTATCTTCTATAGATGAAGTGGTTAAACTTTGTGTTCCTTTATCAGCTTCATATTGATTGACAGCAACAGGTTCATTATTTAGCTGTACAATCACGCGAATAATCTGACTCGATTTTACATTGATATTAGGCGAAATGATTGGAGCTGAATCAGCAGACGAATGTAGTAATGATCGATTCGCAGTTGACGTTAATTCATACGGAGAAGTGATCGTGCCTACTTCAGTAGCAAAAGAACGGGTCGGCGATAACAAAGTACTTACGGTAAGTAATGCTGTTAGTGTAATCATAGAACAGGTACGCATAGCTTTGACTTTATTCAAATGATATCCCTCTTTTCAGTGACTAACGTTCACTTATTTTTTCCTTACAATCGTTTGACATAAATTAGAAATACGTCACAGCACTTCGCAAATACAGATTTATATGCTTTTTTATTATGCCAATTTTGTAATACAAAGCTATATTACCATCAGATACCATGATCGACCAGACCTAATATATAAATATGTTTAATGTTTTGATAGTTATATTTGGATAATTATATTCTAAGTAAATAAAATAGTGATTACTTATATTAAAACAAAAAACCACCTTTACCTGATCAATAGGTGAAAGTGGTTTTATTTTATAGCTCACTATTCTATTCTTCTTTAGGCACAAAATCGAAAATCTGTCCTTCTTCCATCAGATCAATCAATCGATCTAACCACATATAATAGCGAACCGCTTCTTCCATTTTTTCTTTATCTTTATTCAATACTTCTGTAGCTGGTGACTCGCTATCCAATTCTACAATCAATTTATCGATTTCTTTGATCGATTTGCGTAATACTAAAATATTACTTTCTACCGATTTGCGCCATTTGATTGCAAAGAAATCCGTAAATGTCTGGTACCAATCATATTCGACTTCATATAAGTCTTTGCGTGATCCTTTTTCCCATACTTTATTGACCATACGTAAATCTAATAAATTACGAATACCGGTACTCATACTTGTTTTGCTCATTGCCATTTCTGTTCCCATATCATCTAAAGTCATAGGCTTGTCTGCAAAAAAGAGCATGCCATATAAATGTCCTGTCGATAATGTGACTCCATACAAATCCATATTGCGTCCTATCACTTCAATGACTCGTTTTCTTACTTTCTCTACTGCTTCTTGCTGTGATTCATTTAATTGGTCCAAGCTCATGCTTGCACACTCCTATTCTATATATACAGTTTATTCTTTATGATCTGAATTTTAAGTTTCCTAAATCATTTTAAAAAAGATATTGTCAAAAGTAAAGTTTCAAAATGAATAGCATCGGTGAGTATATGAGAGAATATTAAAGTATTCCATATAAACTTTCTGTACAGTTTTTTCTGTACATACTAAATATACGGGTTTTACGGTTGATTTGCAAACTTATATTTGTTACAATGAATCTCGTTGGTTTGCAAATGATGAAAATAATCATTTATTTTCTGTAAATATAATGTTTTTCATCTTTATCTTCCTACTATATAAAAGGGGTGACAAATAGTGTCTATTTTAGAAATCAAAAATGTAAGTAAGTTGTTCGGTCCTAATGCAGAACAAAATGCCAAATTATTGGATCAAGGCTGGACGAAAGAAAAAATGGCGAAAGAAAAACAGATTACTGTTGGTGTCAATCGTGTAAATATGGAAATTGAAGAAGGCGAGATTTTCGTTATTATGGGATTGTCCGGTAGCGGTAAATCTACATTGGTTCGTATGTTCAATCGTCTGATCGAGCCTACATCCGGTGAAATTCTGGTGAATGGTAAAGACCTTCGCAAAATGAATAAAGAACAACTTCGCAATGTGCGTCGCAAAACAATCAGTATGGTATTTCAAAAATTCGCTTTATTCCCTCATCGTAGTGTTCTCGAAAATGTGGAGTATGGACTTGAAATTCAAAAAGTGGCTAAAGCTGAACGTCGTACCAAAGCAGAGACTTCTCTTGAATTGGTTGGACTTAAAGGCTGGGAAAACAAAATGCCTGATGAATTAAGTGGTGGTATGCAACAACGTGTAGGTCTAGCACGCGCTCTAGCAAATGATCCTGAAGTTCTTTTGATGGATGAAGCATTTAGTGCCCTAGATCCACTGATTCGTCGTGATATGCAAGATGAATTGCTTGAACTGCAAGACAAAATGAAAAAAACAATCATCTTTATTACGCATGATCTGGATGAAGCGCTTCGTATCGGTGATCGTATCGCTCTTATGAAAGACGGAGCTGTTGTACAAATCGGTACACCGGAAGAAATTATGATTCAGCCTGCTAACTCGTATGTAGCACGCTTTGTCGAAGACGTTGATTTGTCTAAAGTATTAACTGCTGCTCATGTCATGCGCAGACCAGAAACGATTACATTGGATCGTGGACCTCGTGTAGCGCTTGAATTGATGCGTGAACGTGGTGTATCTAATCTATTTGTAATAGATCGTTCCAAAAAATTACTCGGTATTATTACCGCAGAAGATGCTGTAACAGCAATGAAAACACAACAAAAACTAGAAGACATCTTAATTCGCGATGTGCCTCAAGTTGAACCGGAACGCATGCTAAATGAGTTGTTTGAATTAGTCAGCACAGCTAAATTGCCTGTTGCTGTAGTAGATGAACGTGATCGCTTAACAGGTGTATTGATTCGTGGAGCCTTACTTGGTGCACTTGCCGGCGAAGTAGATAATGGAGAGGTGAATGAATATGCCTAAGATTCCTTTAGCACAATGGATTCAAACGTTAGTAGATTGGCTGAGCCTGCACTGGGCAGGATTTTTTAAAGGCGTATCTAACATCATTAGTTATGTCGTCGATATTTTTACGTATTTCTTTATGTTGCCACACCCGTTCTTATTCGTCATCATTGTCGGTATACTCGGTTATATCGCGAATAGATGGTCGCTCGCTATATTCTCAGCACTTGGATTTTTACTGATTTACAATCTAGGATATTGGACAGAAACGATGAATACATTAGGTCTTGTTATCACGTCTGCTCTGATCTCCATTATCATCGGTGTTCCACTAGGTATTATGTGTGGTTCTAGCAAATTAGCTGCACAGATCATTACACCGTTACTTGATTTTATGCAGACGATGCCAGCATTCGTATACTTGCTACCGGCTGTAACATTCTTCAGTCTAGGTGTTGTACCTGGTGTAGTTGCATCTGTTATTTTCGCTATTCCACCAACGATTCGCCTGACTCATTTGGGAATCAAACAAGTTTCTGAAGAATTAGTAGAAGCGGCTGACGCATTTGGGTCAACCGGTGGACAGAAATTATTTAAAGTTCAATTGCCATTAGCATTACCAACAATTATGGCAGGTATTAACCAAACGATTATGTTATCTCTATCTATGGTTGTTATCGCATCTATGATCGGTGCTCAAGGTATCGGTGCTGTTGTATACCGTGCTGTAGGACAACTTAAAATCGGTGAAGGTTTTGAAGCAGGTCTAGCTGTTGTTGTACTTGCTATCGTACTTGACCGTCTTTCTCAGAGCTTATTCAAAAGCGGTCGCAAACAACGCGCTTAATAGTAACTCACTAACTACAACAGCAACATTTGAAAATATGAATAAAAGGGGCGAATTATACGCATGAAAAAGCATAAAAACTTGCTGCTTTTCTCCTGTATTATATTGATCATGATCATTTCTGCCTGTAACCCGAACCGTCAACCATTTCCATCGTTCCCGGGCAGTAAAACAACCAATAGCTCCGATGCTATTGGCGATCAAGTCGGTTACCAGATTATCGGTATCGATGCAGGCGCAGGCATAATGAAAGCTACACACAAAGCGATTGAAGATTATAAATTAACAGACTGGACATTGGTTGAAGGTTCTAGTGCAGCGATGACAGCTACACTGGATAAAGCAATCAAAAATGAAGAGCCTATTATTATTACAGGTTGGACACCACACTGGATGTTCAGCAAGTACGATCTTAAATATTTAGATGATCCGAAGAAATCATACGGAGATGCTGAAGAAATTCATACTCTTGCTCGTAAAGGATTGCAAAAAGATGATCCAACAGCTTACCAATTTTTAGACCGTTTCGAATGGAGTTCTGATGAAATGGGTGAAATGATGGTAGCCATTCAAGCAGGTACTGATCCTGCTGTAGCTGCTAAAGATTGGGCTGAAGCTCATGCTGATCGTGTAGACGAATGGACGAAAGGCTTGAAAAAAGCGAATGGTAATACATTAACACTAAGTTATGTAGCTTGGGATTCTGAAATCGCAAGTACCAATCTTATGAAATATATTTTAGAAAATAAATTAGGTTATAAAGTCACTGCTCTACAAGTAGAAGCAGGCCCTATGTTCACTGGTGTTGCTAATGGTGATGCAGATGCTACTGTAGCTGCATGGTTACCACTCACACATGCTGACTATTGGGAAAAATACAAAGCCAAATTGGATGATCTTGGTCCTAATATGACCGGTGTCAAAGTAGGTCTTGTTGTTCCTAAATATGTAAATGTGGATTCGATTGAAGATTTGCAACCTCAAGCTGCTACTAAATAATCTTTACCTTTGATAACATTTACTTTTATAGCATTTAAATAGAAAGACAAAAAAAGCTATCTTTGAAATCGTCAGTGATTTCAAAGATAGCTTTTTTAATGCATTACAATAGCAGTCTATATGGATTGAAGCTTATTCTGGATCATCTTTGGTATCGTTAAGTTTTTTAACCCACAATCCAAAAGCAATACAAGCTACTACTATCATTACTGCATACAATAAAATGTAAGGTGTGTGTGCATTAAATTCCATAAATAAAGGCAACACAGCCGGCAAAATAGAAGTTCCCATCAGGTATTCCTCCTTTATAAATTTTCAATAACGAATTTTTAATCAATCCTTATCTTATTTTACCTCAAATAATACCCTTGTGCCATCTGAATAATTGTCTAATTGGTTACCTATCCATGAACCTGCCCCTCGATTATCCGAAGGTTTGATATAACGAATATCTGCACCCTCTCCACCTTCCTGACACATTGCCATAGGCCACTCATCTCGATCATAGCCTTTTTTGGTAGCTACTCCTCGCAAAGATAGCTGACGATTCGCTTTGGCGCCCCCACGATCTATCGTACAGATCGCAGAATGTCCTTCTGCTATAGCATCTTTAATGTGAGCTGCGGTCTTAGGATAACGATCAGCAGGCACAACAAGGGTATAATCAGCTTGTCCATTTGATGCTTGGTTAGGATTTAGTATCCCGCCTAGATCAACATGTCCATTCACTAGATAAATAACCCCTGCCAGAATCGCAGTAACCACAAATCCCCATATTTTTTTAGAAGACATCAATCGTTCCTCCTGTTGTTCTGATCTCCTTATTATACCCTGTCCTCCAACTAAATAGGAACAGACGTTTCATATATCAAAAAAAACACAAAATTCTTCTATCTAAAAGACGAACTCTGTATCATTAGTTCATCTTCTATACAGAAGAATTTTGTTATCTTTTACTTACTTATTTATCTATTGAATCTAATCTTATACGCGGAACTTCGCAACTTCACTCTGCAATTCCATAGATAGATGGCTTAACGATTCTGCTGCATTGGAGATTTCACGCATAGATTCTAATTGGATCGTTGAAGCTTGTGTTGCTTCTTTAGAATCTGACGTGATTTGTTGAGAAAGATCTGCAATTTGACGCTCAGAATCTAGAATTTTAGACGAACTGGATGAAATTTGATTAGATGCCGCCGACACTTCTTGTACCTGTTCTGTAACAAGCTGGATTGCACTTTGTACATTTTGGAAAATAGTACCCATTTGTTGTACAGCTTGAGTACCACTTTGTACTTCTTTGGCGCCCTCTTCCATTTTACTTACAGCATGAGAAGTTCTTTGAATAATATCTTCGATCTTTTCGTTGATCTGTCTAGCTGAGTCATTTGAATATTCAGAAAGTTTTTTCACTTCACTCGCAACAACAGCGAATCCAAGACCATGTTCTCCTGCACGAGCAGCTTCGATAGAAGCATTCAAAGAAAGCAAGTTAGTCTGTCCAGCGATATCACGAATCACTTGTACAATCGTAGCGATCTCTTTCGATTGCTCTGCTAATTCATAAAGCGCTGTAGCTGTTGCTTGTACAGTCTGATCTACATTTTTCATTTGTAATACAGTTTGCTCTACATTGCTTCCACCATGTTCTACATCACTCAATGCTTTGGAAGAAGAGTCAGCTACTAATGCTACAGATTCAGCAATACGATAAATATTGTTTGTATTTTTTTCTAACAATTGTTGGTTATCCATGACTTGTTGTAATTGACGTCCTGCCGAAGATGAGATTCCTGTTACAGTAGTTGTAGCTTCATCTGCTGTTTTTACAGATTCTTCGGATGTCGCTGTTAATTCTTCTGAAGCCGCAGCCATCTGCTCTGCACTAGAACCGATAACTTGCATCAATCCACGTAGATTATTTTTCATCTCATTAAACGAATTTGCCATTTGTCCCAATTCATCTTTACTTGTAATTTGAAGATCAGCAATCGTTAAATTACCATGAGCGATTTCTTTAGCACCTTCAGCGACAAGAGCAATTGGTTTAGAGAACATACGGATAACGAAGTATGCAATTAGAATACCAACAATCACAGCAATCACACTGATAATCATTAAAGTATACAATGTTACATTTGCACTATTATTCGTTTCGACCTGTGCTTCTTTTAATAGGTTAGCATGATATTCTTCCATTTGTTGTGCTTTATCTGCTAAAGATAATGCCATTGGAACACACTGTTCTTGTACCATTTTTGTATAAGCGGCTACATTATTTTGTTGTTTATATACGATAAGTTGATCTGTAATACCACCATATTGCGTTTCAAGGTCAGATAATTCTTGTAACATTTGCGAAGCTTTGGAATCGTCTGCTAACTTTTGTTGCCATGTAGCGATATCTGCAATTAATTTTTCTTTGTTCTGCTTGAACATGTCTAATTGATTGGTATCCCCTGTAAGTAAATATCCTCTTAAATATTTCGTCTGATCGCCTGCCAAATAACGAAGATCTTTAATCGCTAATATGGTCTGTACTCGTCCATTAAGCAAATTTTGATAATTTTTGCTTGCGGTGTGAACTTCATATCCTCCAATAGCGCCTACAAGCAAAACGATAAGTATCATAATAGAAAAAACCCCTGATAATTTCTGTTTAATATTCATTTTGCATACTCCTCTACTTTCATATCCATTGCCCACAATTTAAAATTACAATTTCAGGAAATCGTTGATAATAATATTATCGGTTTAATCAAGATATGTAACATAAGCATTTGTACCTATTTTTCGATAAAAAACGACATATTGCGCATTTTTATATATTGTTTATTTTTCTTGAAATGCATTTCTAATCCTTTAAAGTTAATGTTTCCAACTTATTGCTCCTTTTCTCAATTAGTAACAAACTTTAAACCTACATCTTAATACCTACATTTATAATAAATGAAACATTATGTTCACTTATATTTGTCGAATACTGTTGGGTATTAAAAGAACAGATCACAACATTTTATAAAAAATAAGAAACGTCTGTATGAATCTGCCGTATATGTTCATATCTGAATCAGCAATTTATTATACAAAAGGGGAAATGTCCAATGTCATTCTTTAACAAAATGCTTGCTCGTGTAGGCGTAGGCGCAGCCAAAATCGATACTATTTTAGAGCGTACAGAGTATTATCCTAACGAAGATATTAACGGAGTGGTTCATATTCAAGGCGGTAACGTCGATCAAGAAGTTGGTAATATCTATATCAAAGTGATGACTGAATATATTCGTGAACATGATGAGAAAAAAGAACATGTACAATATGCGATGGCTCAATACAAAGTGTCTGACGAAATGGTTGTAAAAAAAGGACAAAAGTTAGAAATCCCGTTCTCCTTTATTTTACCGTCTCAGACTCCTATTACTTTTGATCGTCAAAAAGTATGGTTGCATACCGGACTAGATATTGGCATGAGCCTTGATCCGACCGATCACGATTATATTACCGTTCATCCTCACCCTTATATGGATACCGTATTCCATGCTACCGAGTTGTTAGGATTCCATTTCCACAGTTCGTCAGTAGAATATCTATCCCGTTCTCGTTATGGTGTACCGTTCGTACAAGAATTTGAATTTACACCAGGACGCGAATTTAGTAATCGGATTACCGAATTAGAATTAGTGATGCGCCTAGAACCTCATGGACTACAAGTACTGGTTGAAGTGGATCGCCGTGGACGCGGACTAGGTGGATTATTCGCTCAAGCATTTGATATGGACGAGCGTCATGCATGGTTAGAACTGCGTGAAAGTGAATTAAATCGTGGCGCAGAATATATCGCAGACAAATTAGAAAATTTAATTATTAAGCAAAGTCGTTAAAAAGCAGAAATGGCTAAGCATTGATAAAATATAGGCAAACTTAAAAGGACGATCTACGCAAGTTGGTGTAGATCGTCCTTTTTTCACTTGATCGCTTCTAATTTTGATCTAACGTGATTGGACGTATGAATACTTCCAATAGTAAAGTTCCTCTATTCCTATCATTTCTAATCTTATAATGTGTATGATTCTCCATCTTCTGGCACTAATAGTTGAGAAGAGAACTCCTTTTCAGCGGCAAATCTTCTCAATTCTTGTCTGGATAGTCCCCAATGGTTCGCTGCTTCCATATGAACAGCCATGATCGTTGCAGTCGGTGTTGCTTGATGAACTTCATACACATCCTCTTTGTCCATAATGATTGGGCCACCTTGCAAAAGTTGATTGGCTCCTGCATTTACTACAATCACTTCCGGGTTATGAGTATGAATCGTTTCTTCCACGCTCTGGTACCATACCGTATCACCGGCTATATATAATGTTTTCTCCTCGTGATGCTTAAATACTACTCCAGATACATGCCCCATAACGTTCACCAGATCACCTCTACCATGCTCTCCTTTTGTTTTGGTCAATTGAATGCCTTCAAATACAGTATCTTCTTGCAAAACCTCTACATGTTGAAAACCAGCACTTCGAACTTTGTTTGCATCTTCTTCGTTTTGAGTGAACAGTTTTACGTGTTTTGGTAATACTTCTTTGGCAGCATCATCCCAGTGATCCAAATGTAAATGAGTCACAATCACTGCATCGATATGGTCGATAATGTCATTTATAGGCACAGGTAAATTTTGTAACGGATTATGTTGATCTTGTCTTGCTGAATTTGGGAACGGAGGATATGCACCTTTTTCTGCCAAAAAGGGATCAATTAGAAACTTTTTTCCTGCATAGTTGACGATCAATGTGGCGTTGCGTATGAGCTGTATATTCATGTGTGTAACTCCTTTTGTTTGATTTACATACAGTGTATACTATTGAAACATTGCAAATACATGGCATAAATAAAGTGTTTTTGCTGTTTGACTTTATTAATGAAGGGATTTGAAAAAGATGTTGGATAACACAGATAGGCAAATCCTAGAAGAGCTTTCTAAGAACAGTCGAATCTCTATGAAAGAACTAGGAGCAAAAATACATTTAAGCGGACCTGCCGCTTCTGCACGAGTCGAAAAACTAGAAGCTAGTGGAATGATTGAAGGATATACGATCAATATTAATCAGATCAAGATGGGGTATTTTGTTCATGCATTGATTAATATTTACACCAAAAGTACTCATCATCAGCCTTATCTTTCTTTTCTAAAAACACAAGAACTTTATGTGATCCATAATTATAAAATCAGCGGAGATAGCTGCTATATTCTAGAATGTAAATTCCCCTCTAATGAAGAACTGGATAATTTTCTTGTTCAATTAAATGAACATGTCAATTATAAATTATCGATTATTATCAATAAATAAAGAACTTTCGTGTATGCACAGAAATCTATAGCCTATGATAGAATAGTTATAGTATGAAAGGAGCTGATATTATGTCTAAATTTTATATGGTTAGAGAAGAAAAATATTCTAGTTATATTCAAGAGACGTTGAATCAGTTAATCCAAAAAGAACAACTTGCGTTATTAGAAGCAGGTCATCAAACCACTCATCAAGATAAAGTTCTATTGTACTGCTCCACTCATCATGATGAAGAAGATACTCCTTATAAATATATTTATTACTTAAATGAAACGGCTAGAATCATTTTTGAAATCCATAACATTCATCTTACGTATTCAGCAACGATTCCTGAAATCGCTCTTCCCCCTCATTGCTCTAAGTTAATAGAAGCGATACGATCTGTATAAAACAAGCGCACTCCATGTATTGGGGTGCGCTTGTTTTTGTAATATCTAATATAAAAAAGATAATGATTGAACAAATGATTGAATCATTTACGTTGAGTGATAAAGTAACTACTGCCAATAATGAAGTAACTACTGAACAAGCAACAAACTCTGCTGAAACAGTAACAGCTGATATGATGACTGAAGTTGTACCTAATGTGGTAGAAGATGGTGCTCTGGATGATTCTACCTATAACTATATTGTAGACAATTCTAACCTATTTCCTGCAACTACTGCTGCTGACAAAAAGTTAGCTAAAGCTGAAGTTGATTCTACTATTACTTCAAAACACCTTTTTAAAAATATCAATCCTTATTTAGACACTATGGTTTCACTTACTGGTGATATTATACAAGTTCAAGAACAAGAAACCGCTTATGGTACAGTTGCAACGATTCACATCTCTGATGAAAATGATAATTCTATTGTAGGCATTTATAAAGGTTCTACAGGTGACATACTTGATGGAGATAATGTTACGATGAGAGGTGTGCCTACAGCATCTTATTCTTTTGAGAATGTTGGTGGCGGAACAACGAATGCTGTATTATTAACTGTTTCTACTATCCAAAAAAATTAATTATAAGCAAATAAAAGCAATTTCTAGAGGTTATCTAGAGATTGCTTTTTTGTTATACAAACAATATTAATTATCTACACTTGATTGTTATTTTTTACAGAATAGGTGAAAGCAACCTGGAAATACCTTCTTTAAACTTGATGATCCATGATCTATTCTGGTAACGCTCTAATGTAAGTTCACTGCTCACTAGACTGTCTTGATCAAATAAATCATGGAGTTGCTTCGCGATCTGCTCATCGTACACAATCGCATTAATCTCAAAGTTCAACCTAAAGCTACGAGAATCAATATTCATCGTTCCTACAGAAGCCACTTCTTCATCCACCACAATCGTTTTAGCATGTAAAAATCCTTTTTCATACAACAGAATTTTAGCTCCATAATCCAGTAATGTCCCTACATGTGCCCATGTTGCCCAATAGACAAACGGATGATCTGGTTTGTTAGGGATCATAATTTGCAGATCAATCCCTGAGATAAGAGCAATTTTACACGCATCCATAAAACTCGCATCTGGAATAAAATAAGGAGTCTGAATATAGACATTCTTTTTAGCCGATAAAATCAGCTTGATATACATATTTTTGAGATGTTCTGTCTCCGAGTTAGGTCCACTGGACACGATCTGGATCATACTGTGACCATGATGCTTTTCAGAACGGTATTCAAATTCATGATAATCTTCTTTTTGTTCTTTGCGAGCTTGATGCCAATCTAGAATAAATCTGCCTTGAATATGGTTAACTGAATCGCCTTCTATTCTAAAATGGGTGTCTCTCCAATAACCAAATTTTTGATCTAACCCAAGATATTCATCGCCGACATTGAATCCACCAATATACGCAATCGTTCCATCAATAATGCACAGTTTGCGATGATTTCTATTGTTAATACGGAAGTTGATTAATTTGAAAAAGGAAGGGAAAAATACTTCCACTTCTCCACCCGCTAACCGTAGCTCTTTAAAAAAGGAACCTGAGATTTTCTTAGAACCTACTTCATCATAAAGTAATCTTACTTTTACACCTTCTTTAGCTTTTTGAGTTAAAGCATCTCTTAATCTTTTGCCAAGTACATCGGGTTGAATAATATAATATTGGATATTGATTTCTTGAGTAGCTGATTGAATATCTTGGAACAAAGCATCGAACTTAACATGACCATCGTCGAAAATAACGATCTCATTGTCATTCGATAATAAAGCATTGGTTGATCTAAGATTGAGTGTGACTAATTCATCATATTTGGAAGGTATCGGAAATTCATGAGACTGCTTATCTTGCAGTGTGAGTAACTGCTTATCGACTTCAGCTTGTACAAATCCGCGTTCTTCCGCAGAAAGCCCGTAGAAATTTTTCTTTTTAAGATTACGCCCCAGAAAGATATATACCAGAAAACCGACAATCGGAATAAAAAAGAGAATCATCAACCAAGCCCATGTATAGCCAGCATCTCTTTTCTCAAAAAACAGAAATCCGATCGACAACGCAATATTAATGACGGTAACGATTGAAACGATTAGTGTGACTACATTTCCATATTCCATATGTACGTCCCTTCTTATAAAGTCACTTTTACTTCATCTATTAACGTAATAACACGTCTTTGTATGAATGTATAATCCTAATATAGTTAGTTTAAAGCTTCAAGTCATGAATCACAAATAAATATTACATTGTTACATCATAATTACACTATTATGTTAAACATTGATGTACTTTATCATATTAGCACATCCAAAATACTTATAAATCATTAATTATTTTAAAATAATACTTGAATATCATTAAATAAAAACATAATATTACTTAAATGAGGTGATTATAATGTATCAAGAAGAACGATTATTGAAAATACTAGAATATTTAAAACAGCATCAATCGATGAGCGTAGCTGAAATATGTACTGAATTTGAAATATCCAAAGATACAGCTCGTAGAGATATTGTTAGATTAGTGCAAGAAGGAGTCGTTATCCGTACTCATGGAGGAGTATCATTACCTCAATTAAAAAAAGAAATATTATCTTATCAAGATCGCCTGATTGATGAAGCCGAACCTAAAAGAAACATTGGAATGTTAGGCGCTCAACTTATTCAAGATCATGAAACGATTATTTTGGATGTATCCACGACTGTACAATTTGTCGCAGAACAAATTAAAGCTCAACATCTTACCGTTATTACTCACTCTATTGATAATGTAGGTATCTTATCAGATCGAGAAGATATGCAAATTTATTTGCTTGGTGGTTATTTGAATGTAAAAAACCGTTCTTTATTTGGTCCTTCTATTCTTGATAAACTTAGTCAGATTCGCGCAGATAAAGCTTTTATTGGGGCTGTAGCTATCGGTTCAGATGGTATTTACTACTCTTATGAAGAAGATGCCCGGGTGAAGCAGGAAATAGCTAGAAGATCAGATCAAGTCATTGTAGTAGTAGATCATACTAAATTTACAAGTAAATCATTTTATCGATTAGATTTTGATCATGTAGATATTTTAATTACGAATCAGCCTGTTCCTAACCCATTAAAAGAAATACTTAGTCATAATAATATTACGGTTATTACTTATCAAGAGGATGAACATGGAATAGATTATAATGACTAAGTCATATCATAAGGATGATATATCTATGTATACTATTTTGCAAAATGTAGAACTGGTACTTCCAAATGAAACTTTAACCCTTGTTCATGTAGGAATCCAAAATGGAAAAATTGTAAAGATGGATATAGCCCCTATTTCTATACATGGAGAATATCAAAAAATCGATTGTAAAGGACATCGGTTAATCCCTGGCATGATCGATGTTCATATTCATGGAGCCAATGGTTTTGATATGATGGATGGTCGTGAAGAAAGTATACAAGAAGTGTCTCGTATATGTGCTTCTACAGGATGTACCTCGTTTCTTGCTACTTCTGTCAGTTCTACGATTGAAGATCTTTTAGCGATGATCGACAGTGTGAAACGTGTCGTCGGTCATGAAGTAGGCGCTAAGATCGCAGGTATTCACTTAGAAGGGCCTTATTTAAATCCAATACGTAAAGGTATGCAAAATGAAAAGTATTTGCGTCATCCTGATCTAGAAGAAATGAAGATGATCTTTAAAGAAGCCGATTCTCTGATTAAAATGGTGACGATTGCTCCAGAGTTACCGGGAGGGATGGAACTAATCTCATTTCTCAAAGAACAAGGTGTTATTATATCTATTGCTCATTCGGATGCGACTTACGAAGAGGCCAAAAAAGCGTTTGAAGCTGGTGCAAGTCATGTTACACATTGTTTTAACGGGATGCGACCGATCCATCATCGTGATCCAGGAATAGTGGTAGCTGCTTTTGAAGAAGAACATGTTAGCCTTCAAGCGATTGTAGACCATATTCACTTGCATCCTGCTATTATTCGATTAATGCATCGTTCAAAAGGTGCTGAAGGTATCGTTTTGATCACAGATGCTTTACAAGCGATGGGTATGGGAGACGGAGATTATCTGTTTGGAGGTCACCATGTAACGGTAACCAATGGCGTGGCTAGATTACATGATGGAACACTAGCTTCAAGTACAGTTACGATGAATGAAGCACTTCGGTATACGGTTGAAACAGGAATTTCTTTGACAGATGCTGTACAGATGGCATCCACTACGCCAGCACGTATTCTGGGTCTACAGCAAAAAGGAAACATTGCAGTAGGCATGGATGCAGATTTAGTGCTACTGGATGATGACTTTCAAGTACAATGGACTATGATCGATGGTCAAATATTATAATAGTATTCCACTTTATTGCTCTAAATCGTGCAGAACATATGATATATTTAATAGAAATAATAGGTATAAATAATAAAAAGAGGTTGCCCGCAGGTATTAAAACCTGTAGACAACCTCTTTTTTTGAAAGAATAGTTGGATGATATAAAAGATTCAAAAGAATCTTATTACATCATTCCGCCCATTCCCCCCATGCCACCCATACCGCTCATATCAGGAGCGCCACCAGCGCCAGCAGGTTCTGGTTTGTCAGCGATAACTGCTTCTGTTGTTAAGAACATAGCTGCTACAGAAGCTGCATTTTGTAGTGCAGAACGAGTTACTTTCGCCGGGTCAACGATACCCGCTTCGAACATGTTTACCCATTCGCCTGTAGCTGCATTGTAACCAATACCAACTACTTCTTTTTTCAGACGCTCAACGATTACAGAACCTTCTTGTCCAGCATTCGCAGCGATTGTGCGGATAGGCTCTTCAAGAGCACGTAGTACGATGTTTACGCCTGTTTGCTCGTCGCCTGTCACTTGTACAGCAGATACTGCTGCATATACGTTCACAAGCGCTGTACCACCACCAGATACGATACCTTCTTCAACCGCAGCGCGAGTTGCGTTCAAAGCATCTTCGATGCGTAGTTTGCGCTCTTTCAATTCTGTTTCTGTTGCTGCACCGACTTTGATGACTGCAACGCCACCAGCTAATTTAGCTAGACGCTCTTGCAATTTCTCTTTGTCGAACTCGGAAGTTGTTTCTTCCAGTTGGGAACGAATTTGGTTCACACGAGCATCGATATCCGCTTTGTCTCCAAAACCGTCTACGATGATTGTGTTTTCTTTTGTTACACGTACTTGGCGTGCTGTACCCAATTGCTCGATTGTTGCTGTTTTTAGGTCTAGACCCAATTCTTCAGTGATCACTTGACCACCTGTAAGAGCAGCGATATCTTGCAACATAGCTTTACGACGGTCACCGAATCCTGGAGCTTTAACAGCTACAGCATTGAATGTACCACGCAATTTATTTACAACAAGCATAGCTAATGCTTCGCCTTCGATATCTTCAGCAACCAATACCAATGGTTTGCTTTGTTGTACTACTTTTTCAAGCAATGGCAAGATTTCTTGTGTGTTTGTGATTTTTTTGTCTGTGATCAAGATATATGGATTTTCTAGAACAGCTTCCATTTTATCTGTATCTGTAATCATGTATGGAGAAAGATATCCGCGGTCGAATTGCATACCTTCTACGACTTCAAGTTCAGTAGCGAATCCACGAGATTCTTCAACAGTGATAACACCGTCTTTACCTACTTTTTCCATAGCTTCAGCGATCAATTGACCTACTTCTTCGTCAGCCGCAGAAATAGATGCTACTTGAGCGATAGACTGTTTGTCTTCCACATGTCTAGAAATGCTTTGCAATTCTTGAACAGCAGCACGAACAGCTTTTTCAATCCCTTTACGGATAACCATAGGGTTAGCACCAGCAGTTACGTTTTTAAGACCTTCACGAATCATCGCTTGAGCCAAAACAGTAGCTGTTGTTGTACCATCACCAGCAACATCGTTTGTTTTAGTAGCAACTTCTTTTACTAATTGAGCTCCCATGTTTTCGAAAGCATCTTCTAGTTCGATTTCTTTTGCAATCGTTACACCATCATTTGTGATCAATGGGCTACCGAATTTTTTCTCAAGAACAACGTTACGTCCTTTAGGTCCCAATGTAACTTTTACCGCATTTGCAAGAGCATCTACACCACGAAGCATTGCGCGACGAGCATCTTCACTGAATTTAATTTCTTTAGCCATAAGAATAGTTACCTCCTTGATATTTTAAAATCATTATAATGACAGACCGGCGTATGCCGACTGTGTAAATGTATATTCGTTGGTATTAAGATAGAATAGCGTGAATATCGCTTTCTTTCATAATCAAATATTCTTTACCTTCGAATTTAATCTCTGTTCCAGCATATTTGGAGAAAAGGACACGATCGCCTTCTTTTACTTCCAAAGGAATACGCACTCCATCTTTTAATTGACCGCTACCTACAGCAATAATTTTGCCTTCTTGCGGCTTTTCTTTAGCAGAGTCTGGAAGGACAATACCAAATGAAGTTGTTTGTTCCTGTTCGATCGCTTCTACCAATACACGTTCACCTAAAGGTTTGATCATGAAAAATAGCCTCCTTAAAATAATATATTGATTTGTTTCATGTGATGGTTGTTATTTATGTAATTAGCACTCGACACCTTTCAGTGCTAACAACCAACTTTATGATACTCAACTTGAGCGATAATTTCAAGTCTCTTTGTGTAAATTTATAAAAGTTCGGTTCAAAATAAGAAATAACGCACCATACAATCACTCTTACAATTACCCAATCCCAGGGAATAAAACATCATTCTGGTTATAAAAAAAGAAATCAACATGATTTGGATATCTTCACATTGATTTCTTTTGCTTTATAAAACGTTGATTGTAACGCAGTTTCTACCTTTGGTTTTGGAACGATATAACGCTTCATCTGCCAGTCGATAAATCTTTTCTTCAGTCAGTTCATCATCTACCGCGGTCACAACCGCCAGACCTACCGAAACAGTAATATACGGGCTGGCATCATTTTGATTATGAGGAATACGCAATTCTTCGATACAAGCACGCAATGATTCAGCAAATTCATGAGCTTCTTCAATGCCTGTACTAATATGCAAAATAGCAAATTCTTCCCCGCCCAGACGAAAAGCCATATCTGTTCTTTTGCGCATCTGAGCTGTTAGTGTAGAACCGATCATTCGTAATACATGGTCACCTTCATAATGACCATACGTATCGTTGTACTTTTTGTAATGATCGATATCTAACAACATAAAAGCAAGCCCTTTTTGCTCTTTAGCTGCTTTTAAGATTTTGTGCACAATACGATCGTTAAAGTGGCGACGATTATACAAACCTGTTAGATCATCTATAATCGAGATACGTTCAATTTTCTTTTTGTCTGTAATATTATGACCGATAAACGTATACCCGATAATCTGATTATGATTCAAAATAGGCTCGATAATCATAGCTAACCATAACAGACTTTTATCTTTTTTCGGTTGGATCAATTCGCCATTCCATGTATTTTCTTCATTCATCACAAAGATATCATAAGAACCTTCGCGGCGATCTTTAGAATATAAGAAATGGTGCTTGGTACCGATCAATTCTTCGCGTGCATACCCGGTCATAAGACAGAATTCTTCGCTGACCATCGTAATTTCACCCAGCAGATTCGTTTGAACGATAATTACATTTTTATCTACAATGTTAAAGTATTTACTTAGTTCTTCATTTTTGATTGCCAATTCTTCTGTGCGTTCTGCCACCAGGCTCTCCATATTGGCATAAAGACTAGCATTTTCTATAGAATAGACCATATCTCTAGATAATAAATTAATCATTTTTAGGCGCTCATTGGTGAATGCACCTGTCATCAAATTATTTTCCAGATAAATAATAGCAATCAATTTGTTCTGATTGTATAACGGCATACATAATACAGATTTAGGTTGATGTTCTGTAATATACGAATACGCCGCTAGTCCGATTCCAGAGCGAGCATCGCTATGAAGCAACGTTTGTCCACTGTGGGCGACATAATCAATGATTTCCCACGGGAAATGATGATGTTGTTCTCGGTCTTGATCATGGTGCAAGACAATATCCATTTTATTGCCTGCATGATTGTACTCCCCTTCTACCCACAGTGAAAAATTCGATTGCATAATCATACAACCGCGTTCTGCACCTGCATTCATAATCACAACTTCCATGATTTTTTGTAGCAGTTGATCAAGATCAATTTCTTTGGAGATCATCTGTGATGCTTTGAATAACAAATGAATATCGATATTATCGGTGGAAGAAGTGAGTGTAGTCTCTGTATGCGATGGAATCCACTGCACATGATACATCAAGTCTTGATACTGCTTTTCCAGATGTTCTACTTTGGCTTTGGCACCCCAGACCGAATAATAATAAGAAGCTTGCTTGAAAAAATAAGCCGCCAATTCATTTAACGTTCTAGATTTGTAGAAACGGGCAATTTGTTCGCTTGCTATCGCTTTGTAACGCGTAAAATTACCATGTCCACTAGAGGATAACGCAAGATGATAATATTTTTCTGCTTCTTTGTATTTGCGATTGATCCGTAACCATTCAGCTTTCATCATATGTTGCTGGGTTAAAAAGTTATGAGGAAAATGAATTGCCCATTTTTTCATTCTTCGGTACTCTTTGCGCATACGTAGACGGGCAGTCTGCTTCTCTCCTACGCTTAGCTCATCATAACAAGCTGCAATATTCATAAACGTATAAAACGAGAACTCTTCCAAAAATGTTGAACCTGCCAGTGTCCCAACGACTTTGTATGCTTTATCGATATATTCCAGCGCTTGCCGATAATTTTCAAAAATAAAAGCAATCTGGATTTTGTTAATATAATAAATAGCAATTCCCGAGTAATAATTGGCAGCCGTCAACTGCTCCAAATACGCTTGTTCGCTAAAAGAATCATCGTCAAATGAATCGGTCTGCTTCAATTCTCCGGCAAGTACGCGAAACTTCTGACGTGATAGATGGGCGGTTGCTAGCGCTTCTTTGTATTTGGTATTTTCGATCATAGATATCATCTGATCGCTTTCTTGCAGATACTTTTCAATTTCAAGTGCTGGATTCCAGAGATTGATATAATAACAAGCATGTGCCAGATACAACATATCACCAGACAGTATACTAGAATCAATCGCTTGACTATACTGTTCTTCTAACAATTCCCACTCATGACTCCAACTGTAGCAAAATAAGGTATATAACACTTTAACAAGGCTACGCCATTGTAGATCATTGAACTTCTCATTAATATCGATCGCCAGTTTGCCATAATCTTTTGCACCTTTGAGATCGCCCATACCCGATAATAACATCGCATATCCGATATAAGCACCTGCTGATTCAGGTCCATTTCCATATTGGATCGATAGATACGTTTTTTTCAAAACAGCCCATGCAAATAGTGTCTGTTCTCCTGAAATAAAAGCAGGCGGAATAAAACTTACTAACAAGCGCATCACTAATTTGATTTTCTCATCTTGCACTTCAGGGCCATGCAATAATTGATGAGTTGTTTTACCACGAAGCTTGAGTTTGACACGTATAATCTCTTTGCCTACAATCGCCATATTCAGTTTGGTCGGCACAGACATACCAAGACTCGCCAGACCTAATTTACCAGCATCTATCGCTTCTTTCATCATCCCAAGATACATATAATGGTTAGACTGCATTTCATAGATGGTAGCGAGTTCGAGCGCTGTCTGTACATGATTAATTAGTATAAGACTGGCTTGATCTGCCGAATCCAGTTGATGAACAAGATAAGAACATTCGCTATACAGATAATACAGGTCAAATGTAGTCTGATAATCTGTTGTCCAACTGTCCGTATCCAAAAGACTTAACGCCATTTCAAGAAACTGGCATGCAATCTCATAACCAAATGCTTCTTTTGCACGCTTGGCAGCTCGAAGATTGATCTGAATAATTCGCTCACGCTCTTGAGTCGATTGAACTAACGATATTCCTTTGTTCAAATGCCCTGCGATATCCATACTATTTTCACGCACTTTATCGATTGACCAGTGATCTAACAATAACCATCCGATCTGCAGATGTAGACTTTGACGACTCTGTGGATCTAGCATTTGATACAACGCTTGCTGAAGCTTATCATGTCCGAATGCAAATGGAACATCTAACTGCTTCAATTCGATACTTACTTCTTCTACACTGCTTAGCATTTGATAATTGGAATGCAGAGGTGTAATAATATCGTCTTGAACTGCCTGGGTTAAAGACTCTATGATCACTGTAGGGGTGGCATCGCTGACCAGATGAAGAATTTGCCAATCAAAACTACGACCAATAGCAGCAGCTAATCCAAGAATATGTTGCATGTGTACAGGCAATGTTTGCATTTTACTAATCAGATAATCAATCAGATCTTCATTCATCGTCATCTGTGTAACTTGCGCCTGATTCAGATTCCATGTGCCTAATTGATCATCAAAAAAGATCGCTTTATTTTTGTACAAATCTTTTAGAATTTCATGGATAAAAAATGGATTCCCTTTGGTCTGGTGATAGATATTGTCGCGTAAAGGCTCAATAATGGTCGCTGTTGTTGTACCTAATGTATCTTCGATCAGATGTTGTACATGCAGTGCAGATAACGAAGTCAATTCAATATGATGCACCATTGCCTGTGCTTCTATCTCCTGCAACGCTGTCGCTAACGGATGACCAGGATTGACTTCATTAGCACGATACGAACCGATAATAAATAGCTTTTTGAGACTGCTACTTTCCATCAATCGTCCTACCAATTGAATACTGGATACATCTGCCCATTGTAGATCATCTAGAAATAAAACTAATGGTCGTTGTCCTGCGGTTAAACCTTCAAGAAAACGTATAAATGATAAGAAAAAGCGATTGTTTTCTTCTGTAGGATTGAGTGGTTCTAGCATCGGCTGTATACCGAGTATTTGCTCTAATTCAGGCAACCATTTGGTGATAACACCTGCATTGTTACCCAGACAATTACGCAGAGAATGCTGTAGTTGTTGCTTTTCTTCAGGCAGTCCTTTGAGATACTGCACCAGCAATGTACGAAAAGCTTGAATAATAGCACTATACGGAATATTTTTATTATACTGTTCGAATTTTCCTTGAATAAAATAACCACGTTCTTGTGAAATAAAGCTGTGTAGCTCATTTACAAAAGAAGTTTTACCTATTCCTGCTTCTCCAGATACTAATGCCAATTGAACTCGCTCTTGAATCCCTTCGGTCAAAATGCGTTTCATTTTACTTAACTCTTCATCACGTCCATGCAATCGTTGTGGAATATGAAATAGACTTAAACGGTCTTCATGCCCGATCTGAAAATCAGCTTGAGGATCATAGCATTTTCTAAGATCCGCTTTGATCCCGTAGGCACTGCGATAACGATCCTCTGGTGATTTTTCTAACAGCTTCATAATGATATCCGATAATGGACGAGCGATTTCACCATTTGAAAGTTCATACGGTGAGATTGGCTTTTTGGCTATAATCGCATAGATCTGTTCTACAACTGACTCAGCAGGATGTGGCTTTTGTCCGGTAACCATCTCGTACAATACAACACCTAGAGAATAAAAGTCAGAACGGTAATCGATATTACGATTAATCCGTCCTGTTTGTTCAGGTGAAATGTATGATAATGTTCCTTCCATCACGCCTGCATTTTGAAATTCTTGCTTTTCATTGGTGAGTTTGACAGATAGATCAAAGTCGATAATTTGAATCTGATCGCTTTCACGATTCCAGATTAAATTAGCAGGTTTGAGGTCTTTGTGAATAATCTGCTGTTCATGGATACGTCCAACAATATCAACAATTTTGATCGCTAAGCGCAAAATCGTTGATATTTCTAACGGCTCATCCCGGATTATATTGCGTAGCGATTGCCCATCGATATCTTCCAAAGTAAGTACAAAAAAACCACCGCGTTCTTCAAGTTGAATCGGTTGGATTACACCGTCTACTGCACCTTTCAGTTCGGATAGCATTTTGTATTCTTTTTTAATACGCATCACTGCTTCATATGTGGATGCTTTGGCTCCTAGAACCTTGGCAATAACTGTTTGTCCGGAAAGATTATCAATGCAACGATAGATCGCCTTACTTCCATGATCGGCGATCTCTTCAATCACTGTATATTTTTGATCTTTCCATATCATTAGTGTTCCCTCGCTTTATCCCCTGTTCCTACAATTTCAAAATTAGGATCAAATTTAAATACATATGCACCTGTTAGCCAAATAACCCAACAATTGACACCAAAGAATAAATAACCGAAATAGCCCAGAATAGGCATTTCTGAAAAGATATGAATTTTATCTAAATAAGGAACAGAATATTTCCAATAATTCGGATTGACTGGAATCCCCTGATTAAACCATTCACTACCAAAGTTCCACATTTCCCAGAAGAAACCATTCGCTACGGTAGCAATCGCTATTAACAGAAGGGGCGACCAATTACCATTCTTAATCGATGTAAATGGTGTCCAAAAGCCGATTAATCCCATAGCTGCTGATAACATAGGCACCAATGCCACCCATAATACAAAAAACAACTCGAACGGGAAATATCCCATCGCAAAAGCAAGGATCAACCCTACGATATAGAACCCTATAAGCAATGGTTTGTTCAAATGAATTTTAGGTCCATTGCTGTACCTCTTTTTCAAAGCTGGAAACGTCTGCAGCAATAAATACCATTCGATAATCGCTGGTAATACAGTAGTATACGACAATGCAAACCAAAAAATATTACCAAAGTTCGAAAATACATCTTTATTTGGATAATACCAATTTTCCATAACAAAAAAGTTCAAATATTCAAACGCAAACCAACTAAAACAAGAAACAATTGCCAGCAACTGCATTATGTATAGCTTGCTGGATAAAAGAGAAACCCCGTTATTTCTTTTGTATACGATACCATCCAAAATTAAAATAAATGCCCACCATAATGGTACAAAAGTATACGGTTCAAGTAAACTTACAAATCCTGCGCGAGACCATATAATAAACCAACAGATCAATAATATTGGAAAAGCAGCCCAGAACCAGATCGGAAAAGCTACTTTTGATCGGACAACACGTACCGTTTTCTCTTTTTTAAATCCAAACAAACGTGGAAATAACAAAAAAGCAAGTATAAAAGCAGCGATCACACATGCTCCTATAAAATAGATTAAGTTAAATCCAGGATCTTGTACATTATTCTGTACAGGAAATACTCCGTATCCCGGAGGTAATCCGTCCCATTTTGCCAGACTCCCCAGTAATGGCAAAATAAAAATCAACGCAAATGTAGTCAATAAAAACGATATTTTTTTCATGATATTTATCCCCTTTTTCGTTCCTTCCCTTACCATTTTAGTACAACCACTCTGTACAAATACTGAACAAAAGGCGCTCTTTTTTGCTTTATCTATGCTTTTTTGCAGTATTTGTCATATTTTGACGATTATTTTGTTTTCCTTTCTATATTCAAGAATAATTTCTATTTTCTCTCTTCTATTTATAATAGTTGCTCTTCAAAAAAGATAGTGATTTTTTTAGAAAAATGCACATTAAAAAAGAGCATTTTGACTAGCTTTGTCTGATTTGTCAGATCAACGCTATTGCAAAAATGCTCTTTTCTTTTGATTGATATCTTAATATCACTTGTTGAGTTGAAGTTAGTCGTACTTTTGCAGTTCTTCATCGAGCCTTATAGCATCTAAACGTTGTTGTTTACGATAAACGATCCCTGACAAAATAACACTTAACTCATATAAAAATAACAATGGAATAGCAACTAAAATATCCGATACAAAATCCGGTGGGGTAATCACAATAGCTATAAATACGAGTACAAGATAAGCAATTTTTCGTAATTTCCGCAAAAGTGCTGGATTCAAAATACGTAAAGTCGTCAAAAACATAATTAAGATAGGCAATTCAAACAGAGCCGCTACAGGAAACACGATATTGGACATAAACGTAAAGTATTGTACCACTCCATACGTTTCAGCAAGTCCCATATTCCGAGTCACATTGGATGTAAACGTCAGCGCCATTGGAAATACAACATAATAGGCAAATAGAACGCCTAACAAAAACATCATAAATACAAAAGGAACATAACGTAATGCTGCTCGGCGTTCTTTATCTAAAAGTCCCGGACTTACAAATGCCCATATCTGATATACCGTCACTGGTAGAGTTAGCAACAAAGCAACTACCATTGCAATTTTCATATACAATCCGATACCATCCCAAAATGAGAATACATGAAATACGAGATTTCTTGCGGTCTCTGCGGCTACTAAATACTGATAAATCGGTTGAGCTACAAATAGTCCCAAAATCATTCCTAGAAACAATACAGCAATAATAACAATCAATCTACGCCGTAACTCTCCTATATGTTCGATCAAAGACATCTGCTTTTCAGGATTATCCATATGTTCCTCCTATCTCAAAAGAAAATCCCTTCCGTAGGGAAGGGATTCGGAATCGTCTACATTCTTTAACGTTTATCTTCTGGTTGAGCAGGTGGAATCACTTCTGCGGACTGGATCGAGTCGGTACGAGTCTTAGATGTTGTATCTTCATCTTTCATCATATCGCGTGTACCTTCCTTAAATTCACGGAAAGTTCGTCCTACTGCACGTCCTAATTCAGGTAATTTGTTCGGACCAAATAAAATAAGCGCCAATACAATCAACAATATAAATCCAGTAGGTCCTATACTAGTTAGCATTCGGTATTCCTCCTTATTCATGAGACAAAGCGTGCTTTGTCTGTTTCATCATAGCATATCGAAATGTACACTTCATCTTTAGCCCTATTATAAGTTAACGACAAAAAAGCACAATTCTTTAAGCAAAAAAATTGTGGAACATCAATCACTCTGCTGTATACACTTCATCAGTCTCAACGCTCATCGGTATTGCTGTACTGTCCGGTAATCATTAACAACGCTTCAGGTAATTGATCCATAATCGCTGCTAGATGCTCGTGTACACCTTTGGGAGTGCCTGGCAAGTTCACAATCAGACTACGTTCACGAATACCACAGATCCCGCGAAATAGCATTGCCGAACGATTCTTTTTCATTACTGTAGCTCGCATCGCTTCTGCCATACCGGGTACTTCGCGTTGAATGACACGACGTGTGGCTTCAGGGGTTACATCACGCTGAGCTAGTTCTGTTCCTCCTGTGGTTAATACCAAATCAGCATTGAAGTACTCTGTCATTTCAATCAATGCAGCAATGATCTCATCAGGCTCATCAGGCACGACCCGGTATTCAACAATTTCTCCACCTAACTCTTCTTCAATTAATTCGCGAATGACTTGTGCACTGGTGTCTTCTCTTTCTCCTCGTGCACCTTTGTCACTGGCTGTAAGAATAGCTGTTCTCCAAACCATGCTCTCACCCTCCCCGTCTATCTGGCATATTCATCTATCGATTACAACTATTTTCATGTGTTCAGGTGGATCACTATTCTTACTCTATAATATTCGGCTAAATGCTACATATGGATGACTTCTATTCTTCTCTTTTAAAATCTCCACTTTTTCCGCCGCTTTTCGACCACAACATCGTTGGCCCAATCACCATATCTTTTTGTAATGCTTTACACATATCATATACGGTTAAAGCAACCGCTGATGCTGCTGTCAAAGCTTCCATTTCGACGCCGGTTTTGCCTTCTGTTTTGACTTGTACTTTGATCTGAAGTTCATCATGACCGTTATCGTCAAACATAATATTTACACCGGTCAATGGCAACGGATGACACATTGGAATCCAATCGGATGTACGTTTAGCCGCTTGAATACCAGCTACCTGTGCTACAGCGAGTACATCTCCTTTACCAATTTGTCCTGCTTTGATCGCAGACAATGTCGTCGGAAGCATCTTCACTGTTGTTACCGCTATAGCTGTACGTGATGTACTTTCTTTATCTGAAATATCAACCATTCGGGCACGACCTTGCTCATTAAAATGAGTCAATTTCCCTGTCGGTGTTGGTAATCCTTCATACTCTTGATTGTGGTTATCAGTCATGTATATTCATCCCGCCTACGATCTTTACTGGTATTGATACTATCTACTATTTCTATTTATCGATTATCACATATTCAGACGCCATAAACAGCACGTCGATACGGAAATCATGCGATTCCATAGGAATCTTTTCCGTGATTTGCGTGCCAAAAACAAACGCTCCGCATACAGGCAAATCAGATGAATATTGCTGTAATCTGGACATAAAACGATCATAATATCCGCCACCGTAACCGATCCGTCCACCTTGTCGATCATAACCAAGTCCCGGTACAAGCATAAGATCAATCTGATCCCATTGCGATTCTGGTAATGCAGACAAATGATGTCTTGGTTCAGGAATACCATAAGCACCCGGTTCGATATCATGAACACCTGTAATTGGGTATACATGAAATAGTGCATCTTGCTTTGCATCAATTCGTGGAGCAAGTACAGTATCTCCTGCTTGCCAGCATTGATGTAATAATGGCATCGTATCCGGTTCATCTCGATATGCTAGGTAAGTAAATATAGTTAACGCAGATTTCTTTTTCTGTTGACGCAGTTGATTCATATATGATGCAGCAGCAGCACAAATGTCTGCTGATTCTTGTATTCGTTGTTCAGGAGTTAAAGCCATACGCTTACGCTTTAATTCTTGTCGTAAACGTTGTTTATTTGAGATCATTTCCATCGTTTACCTCCTAATACAGACCAGGCTGTCATAGGAATAATAAGCCTGAATGACCATTGCAAATTTCGCAAAAATCCCGATAGTGACAGTGTATCATTCTTCTTTCCAAAAACCAACTTCACCTTCTATTAAAAATGATCATACGGTGCAAATTAACATCCTTTCATGTAAACTAAATACAATAACTCTTTTTATACAAATATATGATTGTCCATTATATAGATGATGTGGAGGCTCGATAAGTCAATGTTACTGCAAGCAAATGGAATTACAAAACGATATGGAATCACCCCTATTTTGGAAGGCTTAAATCTACAAGTCGAAGAAAGAGAACGGATCGGTCTTGTCGGAGTAAATGGCGCAGGCAAATCCACGTTGCTCAAAATTATTGCTGGTGAAATGTCTTACGATAGTGGACAGATTTTCCGCAACAAAGAGATGACGCTTGGTTATCTAGCGCAAAATAGCGGATTGCATCACGGGAGTACGATCGGTGAAGAAATGCGTTCTGTGTATGCGAACTTGATTGATACCGAACAAGAATTACGGACCATGGAACAGCAGATTGCTGATCCTGCTATGATGGAAGATGATAAAGGATATGCCGATCTACTTGCCCGCTATGCTGAACGCTCGGAATGGTTCCGCGAACAAGGTGGATATGAAATGGATACTCGTATTCGTAGTATTCTACATGGTATGGGTTTTGGTGACTTTTCCCAAGATACTACTATTGATACGTTAAGTGGCGGTCAGAAAACAAGACTTGCTTTAGCCCGTATTCTTCTACAAGCGCCTGATCTATTAATGTTGGATGAACCGACCAACCATCTGGATATTGATACATTAACATGGCTAGAAGATTATTTACGCGGTTATTCTGGCTCATTAGTGGTTGTATCGCATGACCGTTATTTTCTAGATCGCTTAGTTACAACGATCGTTGAGATCGAACGTCATCGTTCCAAACGTTATACCGGTAATTACAGTCGCTATATTGATATCAAAGCTGCTGAATACGAAACAGCTATGAAGCAATTCGATAAGCAACAAGGCGAGATTGCTCGTATGGAAGCTTTTGTGCAGAAAAATATTGTAAGAGCTTCTACTACCAAACGTGCTCAAAGTCGTCGTAAAGCACTCGATAAAATGGATCGATTGGATCGACCTGCTGGTGATCTCAAAAAAGCTAACTTCTCATTCGGTGTCTCTGTGGTCTCTGGTAAAGAAGTATTGCGTGTACATCAGCTTACGTTGTCCTATGAAGATAAGCAGAAGCTATTTGAGCCGATTTCATTTGAATTAAGACGTGGAGATATGGTTGCACTTATCGGACCTAACGGAACAGGCAAAACAACTATGCTCAAAGCACTTATTGATGAACATGAACCTGATACAGGCAAGATTGAATGGGGAGCCAAAGTAAAAATTGGTTATTATGATCAAGAACAAGGTCATCTGAATCCAAATAATACAGTGCTTGAAGAAGTATGGAGTAGTTTCTCCCATCTGGAAGAAGTGCGTATTCGTACAGTGCTAGGTAACTTCTTATTTAGCGGTGAAGATGTACTCAAAAAAATATCTGCACTTAGCGGTGGCGAAAAAGCGAGAGTGTCTTTAACCAAGTTGATGTTGCTTGATGCAAATATGTTGATTCTGGATGAACCGACCAACCATCTCGATTTGATGAGTAAAGAAGTATTGGAATCAGCATTGATGGATTATGAAGGCACACTACTATTTATTTCGCATGATCGGTACTTTTTAAATAAAATGGCTGAACGAATCTTAGAACTTCGACCGGAAGGCTTAACTGCTTATCTGGGTAATTTCGATGATTATTTAATCAAAAAGCAAGAATTACTTGAAATAGCGACAGAAAATGCGTTGCTACAATCGAAAAATAATTCGACTTCAACAGCTACCACTGAAGAATCTGTTGCTAACTCTTATGAAGAAAGCAAACAAGCCAAACGAGACGAACGTAACCGTCAACGCCGTACAGAACAATTGGAAAAAGAAATTGCAGATTGGGAAGAACGTATCGGTGAATTAGAGCAACAATTGACGCTACCTGAAGTCTACCAAGACTATGAACAAGTGCAAAAACATCAAGCAGAAATTGCTGATTTGCAACAGTCTTTGGAACAAGCTTATGAAGAGTGGGAGACATTAGCTGTAGAATCATAAGCTATTTTGTCAATACTTGTACACGGAATTGTAAAAGATCAAAACATTTATTAAAATCAAGTAAAAAAGTTTACGAACAAAGTTATCCACAAAAATAACGATTTATTCACTATAAAAAATGACCCATAAGGGTCATTTTTCACTGTTATTATACTATTTTTTGTCCATATCCATATTTATCCACCGAGTTATGCACATTATCCACAGATTTTGAGCAAATAAGGTGATAAACATATCCCCTATTTCATGATTTTGAAAAAGCTTCGTATAATCACTTATTTTGTACTTATGCACAATTTGTAGGGGATATGTGGATAACTTTGTTAACATCTTGACAAATCGCTCTTCATTCTAACGGTTTCTGTAAACGCCTGATTACATGCAGATACAAAAGCAACAGCTGCGGTTTGCAACGAATCTTGTCCAGAAGCCGTACCACGGAATGTTTGTTTCTGGTAACAGATTGTTGCCACAGCATCTGTGTATGCTACTCCGTTTGTATAGAACGATTGCATTTCCATATCTTCCAATTGTATACCTTCTATTTCACCTTCTGTACGTTCTATAATCTCTTGTTCAATATATTGCTGAATTGCTTGTTGAATACTATTCATAATTGATTGCATCGTTCCAATAGCGCTCGATTGAGTTGTATATTGATGATTATGGCTGTTAAGAATAACTTTGGAGGCTATCGTTCCATCTGAATGAGCATTCCACTGAATATCCGCAATCGAAAGTTGAGACTGCGTAATTGCAGTTGAATTTCCTGTCAACATTAATAGCTCTTCATCTGTCACATGATGCTTGTGATCTGCGTATTTTTTAAAATCTTCATACCATTGCTGAAGTTGTTGTTCTTCAGGATAAATATCATATTGTGCTAGACGATTAGATAGAGCATGTCTACCTGAATGCTTCCCTAATATAATCATAGTACGCGGAATACCTAATCGTTCTGGACTCATAATTTCATAAGTCGATAGATCTTTTAACAATCCGTCCTGATGAATTCCTGATTCGTGCCGGAATGCATTTCTACCGATTACTGGCTTGTTATATGCTACTGGAAATCTCATCGCTCGACTAACCTCATGGGAAATCTCATATAATGCATTTGCGCGTATATTCGTTGTTACATCCAGACTATTACGGCGCGTTTCTATTGCCATAACCAATTCTTCCAATGCACAGTTACCTGTACGTTCACCGACTCCATTAACAGTGACTTCTACTTGATCTGCGCCTGCTTGAATAGCTGCTAGACTATTTGCTACTGCTAATCCTAGATCATTATGACAGTGTGCACTCAATTGAACATTATTGGCTCCTCGTGCTCCTTGGCGAACCGCTCTAAACATCTGTCCATATTCGTCGGGTAAAGCATACCCTACGGTGTCAGGCAAATTAATAATAGTAGCACCTGCGGCAATAGCAACCTCTACCATTTCTATCAGATCATCAATAGCTGTTCGAGAAGCATCCATCGCTGTAAATTGCACACGATCTGTAAACTGCTTGGCAAAAGACACCATATCATGTGCAATCTGCACGGTCTCTGCTCTTGTTTTGCGTAATTGATGTTGCAAATGGATATCGGAAGAAGATAAAAATAAGTGGATTCTACGATTAACAGCATCTTCTGTTGCTTTGGCGGCGGCTTCGATATCGATCTTTACTGCTCGTGCAAATCCACAAATCTCAAATTGCTGAAATGTTCTAGCTATTTTCTGTACTGCTTCGAACTCTCCTGGACTGGAAATAGGAAAACCAGGTTCTATCACATCTACACCTAATGCTTGTAGTCGTTCTGCCAATGTTATTTTCTGATTCCATTGTAGTGTCGCTCCCGGCGCTTGTTCTCCATCACGCAAAGTGGTATCCAAAATAGTAATCTTTTTATAGTTTGGCTGATTGATTTGACTCATCACATTCACGCTCCCGAATTGTTTTTTGCGTACATTGATACATACATTTTAAGAAAAAAGAATACAAAAAAAGCCTAACATCTCTCACTAATGTAAGAGACGCCAGACTATGCTGTCGCGGTACCACTCTTGTTGGAATCGTCTTGATTCCCGCTTGATCTGAACAAGTTCATGTACATAGATAAAAAGGATATGTACTTGTCAGCATTGGATGACGGGAATGACCCGTAAGTAAGTACGATGATTACATGAATAATCATGTTCCCTACTTCCGCTCCCAGGCGAGTTCAAAAGACGGCCTACCTTATTGCGTCGCACCTTCCCGCAACTCTCTGATTTTGGTAGCTTTCTTTTTACTACTCCTGTTCTTTGCGTGTGTGTATATGATATTATAAGCATATTTGTGAATTCACATTCGTTATCTATTCCAATAGAGCGATAATATCCTTTTACGAAAATACCAAAAAACCGCCATCTCTGTAAAAGAGACGACGGTTGATCTACCTTCGCGGTACCACTCTTATTGGACGCTGATTAGAATCATTCAAAACGGCGTCCCGCTTTATCCATTAAAATGCATTATATGAAATACACGTTTAATGGTATCCGATGACGGGGATCAACCGTAATGATGTACCTGTCTACTTGCTAGACTTTCCATCATTCCGCTCCCGGGTGAGTTCAGGGCTGCCTTCATACTGCGTTGCACCATCCCGCAGCTCTCTGGATTCAGACTAATCTCCCTACTAATCCCGTTCCAAGCGTTTATTCTATTTAAGATGAAGTTCATTATAGATAACGAATTATTGGTATTATAAAAGCAAGAGTTGTATTAGTCAATACTATTTTCTGTTTGTGGAACAGGTTGATACGTAACTGACCATTTTTCAAGCGAAAAAGAAGGTTCTGCTTTCATATCTAATGCAGTAAATTGTTGATGTTTCCATTTCAGATACGCAGCCGCTCCGATCATAGCAGCATTGTCTGTACAATATTCAAATGGTGGGATCAATAACTGAATCTGTTCTTTTTCACAACGCTCGGTTAGATTCGCTCGTAGTCCACGATTCACAGCTACCCCGCCGCACAATAACAACTGCTTGGCTCCGTACTGTTTGACAGCGCGTACTGCTTTTTCCACCAATACTTCAACCACTGATTCTTGAAATCCACGTGCAATCTCGCCTATCATCGGTTCTTCGCCACGCATCTTTTTCTGATTGACTACATTAAGTACAGCCGACTTCAATCCACTAAGACTGAAATCATATGAATCTGCTTCTAACCATACTCGTGGCAAAGCCACTGCCGATTCTGCTTCCATCGCCAGGTTATCTACATACGGGCCACCAGGATAAGGGAATCCCAAAGCACGAGCTACTTTGTCGTATGCTTCACCTACAGCATCATCACGTGTGCTACCGATCAATTCAAATTGACCTTCTGATTGTAATAACACCAACTCTGTATGTCCACCGGATACGACCAGTGCCATCGAAGGATACTGGATATCTGCGGTTAAATTGTTAGCATAAATATGCCCTGCGATATGATGTGTTCCGATTAATGGTTTGTCCAGCGCAAATGCTAAACTTTTCGCCGCCATAATCCCTACTAATAATGCGCCTACCAGACCAGGTCCTTGTGTAACAGCGATAGCAGAAATATCTTGTAACGATACGCCCGATTCGTTGATCGCTTCTTCGATCATCAATGTGATACTTTCCACATGCTTACGTGAGGCTACCTCCGGTACAACACCACCAAACGCTTTGTGCGTCTCAATCTGACTTGATACGAGATTGGACAGCACGATTTTACCATCTCGCACAATAGACACTGACGTCTCGTCACAGCTCGTCTCTATCGCTAGAATATGGCATCCTTCACTTTGTATATCTTGTTGCATCATGTTTATTCCACGCTTCCTTCCAGCTGATCTTGCGCGTCTGATAGCTCACACCACATAATCATGGCATCTTCATTATTATCAGAATAATATCCTTTGCGAATACCTGCATTGGTAAATCCAAGCTTCATATATAATTGCTGAGCAATCTCATTAGAGACACGTACTTCAAGCGTCATACGTATCATGCCTAATTCTAGCGCCCAGTTCATCAGTTCAATTAACAATCCTTCACCCAGTTTGCGTCCACGATAGGCTTCTCGAATTGCAATATTGGTCACATGCGCTTCATCCATAATCGTCCACATGCCTGCATAACCGATCGTGCGTCCATCGATCACCATCACCATATAACGGGCAAAATGGTTCATCGTCAATTCATTGCGGAACGCTTCTTCTGTCCAGGGCAGTGTGAACGCTTCATGCTCAATCTCCATCACTTCTGGAATATCGTCAATCGTCATTTTACGTAGCACAGGTTGCTGTTGATTCTGCTCGTACAATAATGCCATGAGCACACTTCCTTTCTATTTCGATTGGCGTAGCAAATTCGCTTCTGCTTCTGACAACTGTGTGTAATTAGGCAATAGATGATGCGTCTCATCATATGTTTCAGTGAAAAGAAGACTTGCTCCTATTTCTCCTGCACAACCTGCATCCAATCCACACTCTACTATAGTCACTCTGTCTTTTACTATATCTCGTAGTTGCTCTGCTCGTTCTTGATGATTCGGTGTTTCACCTACGATCAAAATATGATCCGGGCGCTCTTGTTCAGGTAATGCTTGATATTGCTCTGCTATTTGATTCATCCAGTGATCCATTAACATGATGCGATCTTCTTCTAAACGATGGGGTAAAGATAGAGTCTGCTCTGTCTCAGTTATGTGATTAGCTCGAAACTCAAATAACGACGTATATACTTGAGCACGACGACCATCCATCAATGGAATAATCCAGAATGTTGATTCTGCCTCATCTGTTGTTGAAGCTGAATCTGCTGGTACTGTATGGATGTATTCTTGATATCCACTCCAAGCCAGTGCTGCTAGGCTGGAAAAGCCTACTACTGGAATATTTAATGTCCATGCTAATGTTTTGGCTGTCGTTACTGCAATTCGGATACCTGTATATGAACCAGGGCCTACGCCTACAGCAATACCTGTTAATTCATTACGTGCTGTGTTGGACTGCTCCATTAGCTTCTGAATTCCATTGACCAGACCTACCGAATGATTACGATCGGCATAACTATTTTCAGCTACAAGTACTGTGTGGTCTTGCATTACAGCTACATTCTGAGCAGCTGTAGATGTATCCAAAACCAAAAACCGCTTGCGCGGCTGTTCGTTGATTTCACTCATTGATTGTCACTAACTCCATTCTGTATTAACTCACGACACCATGCTGAATAAGGCTCTCCATAACCTGTACAGATGAACTTGCGTGTATCGTCTTCATGGACTGTAATCTCAATCTGCAAACGCTGGGCTGGCACCAAGTCAGGAATAATACTTGCCCATTCAACCAGTGTAGCACCCTGTCCATAAAAGTATTCATCTAACCCCAGATCAGCCGCTTCATCTTCACTAATCCGGTATACATCCATATGATAAAAAGGCATACGTCCTTCATATTCCTTAATAATCGTAAATGT
Source organism: Paenibacillus sp. PsM32 (assembly GCF_030433815.1). Classification (NCBI taxonomy): domain Bacteria; kingdom Bacillati; phylum Bacillota; class Bacilli; order Caryophanales; family Paenibacillaceae; genus Paenibacillus; species Paenibacillus sp. PsM32. The sequence goes on from NZ_JARUWY010000001.1 coordinate 775,578, forward strand.
GGGGCTATTCACCAAAGCAGTTACACCTAGATAAGAAGCAAATGATTTGGAAAAATGCGTTTTGCCTGCACCCAAATCTCCATCTAGCGTAATGATCGTGCCCGGTGCAGAACGTTTTGCTAAAAAAGCAGCCAATTGATCGGTATCTTCCAAGCTTTTGCTTATAAATGTATATGATATTACAGGTAATCGTTCAGACATGTGTTCCTCCATATAAAAGGGCAACCGACAGATCATCTATACTTGATACGTATCGTTTGCCAAATCTTTTGATAGAGCGATTATACCATATTCTTGAGCCAGTTCCTTGTTAAGATCACAGACTGTTGCAGAAACATGCAAGTGGATAGATAGGTGCTATTTTATAAAAGAGGTGATAACATTCGTGATAACGTCTCCATCGTTTTTTGCATACGAGATCGCTTGATAAATTGCTCATAATTCAAAAGACGACTATGTTCTAGATCCCGTTCAAAATCTTCCATCAACCGCTCAATCGTAGACTGCTCTGCTAACACAGCAACTAATTCAAAATTGCTATAAAAGCTACGCATATCCATATTAGCGGTACCTACTGAAGCCAATAGATCATCAATGACCATCACTTTAGCATGAACGAATCCTTTTTCATATTGATGAATACGCACTCCTGCACGCATCAATTCTTGCATATACGATAGTGACGCATAATGTACAACCTGTGAATCAGATACTTTAGGAATAATAATATCGACCTGTACACCACTAACAGCGGCTGTTTTGAGTGCAGTATAGATACCTGCGTCTGGAATAAAATAAGGCGTGGTAATACAAATACGTTGCTTCGCTACAGCAATTGCACTAAAACACAACTCTTGAATAGCATCCCAGTTCCGATCAGGTCCACTGGATACAATTAATGCACGTTCATTGCCTGCACATTGATGTTTTGGAAAATAAATTGAATCTGTGATTCGTTGCCCTGAAGCAAATTCCCAATCTTCTAGAAATACCGTTTGCAAAAAGTAAACAATATCTCCGCGTGCCTCCAGATGAGTATCCCGCCAGTATCCAAGCTTAGGATCATAACCCAGATAATCATCCCCTATATTTAATCCACCCATAAATCCTACTTCACCATCAATCACCAAAATTTTGCGATGATTACGATAATTGACTTCACGCTGAATAAACGAAGTAAACGGAGGTAAAAAGAAATAAAACTCAATCCCTGCGGCTTTTAACTGACGTACAAATTTGTATTTCAAATGATAACTTCCTAATCCATCACATAACATTCTAACTTTGACTCCTGCTTGTGCTTTGCGGATTAGAATCTCGGTAAATTCTTTGCCTATCATATCGTCTCGAAAAATATAAAACTGAATATGGATATGATGCTCTGCTTGCTCTAACGCTCGCAACATAGCTGAAAAAGTAACTTTTCCATCTGTTAGCACTTTAATATCATTACAAGCAGTGATTGGATTTTCAGTTAAATGAGACAATAATCCGAATAAACGCTCTTCGTTTTCAAATTTCGGATTACCCATATCTTGTGCATGACGTATTACATGAGATTGTCTCCACAGACGATGACGAACTTCGCGGAAAATAATCGTTCCTTTTTTGCGAATCGTACGACGAATCCGATAATTACGAGCTACAAAATAATAAAGTACAAATCCTAAAAAGGGCACACAATATGAAATAAACATCCACGCAACTGCTTTGGATGGACGACGAAACTCAAGAATTAATATAATCCCTGTTTGAAAAATAAAAATAAGACAAATCAGTACAATCCAAATCATATGATGCTTCCTTTCTATACCACTTTTCTTGAAAACCTATTATCTATCAGCGAAACTACAATATCCTTTAGATTCACTGTTATAGGTTAATCACTTCCTCTATCCTTATAACCAACTCACTATAAGTTGATTCATTCATTTAAATGTAATTATTACCATATCAAAAAACGCTACTCTTCCGCAGAAGAATAGCGCGTATCTTATGATCATGTAATAGCGTTTAAGCTCGAACATCTCTTTTGACAAAAGAAAACCATGTTATTGCAATAAACACAATCATATACACAAGCAATACACCTAAAGAGAATCCTAATGAAGTCACACCAAATGTACCTGTAGGTGAATTAAAATACTGTGTCAGATCCAAATTCGTAGACAGTAAATATTTCACAACTCCACGATCTTCCGGCTCAAGGAATAGTCGGAAAATACCATTCAATGTTCCACCAGAGAAATACAGCAAAATCGAAACCATAATCGCTAACGCTGTAGAACGGAATAACGAGGACAGCATAAAGGCAACAGTGATTAAGACTAAAGCGCGAATATAATTATATACAATCGTCAGTAACAGATCAGGTGTAGGCCCTGATAGAACGCTACTGCCTGTCGTTGGAAATAAAATATAAGCAAAAATCATATTTAAAATAACAAATAGGATTGTAGCTACTAACGAAAATAAAATCACAGCAATATATTTAGATAGTAAAATTTTCCAACGATCCCATGGACGAATCAATAACAGCTTAATCGTTCCTCTTGAAAATTCACTTGATACCGATTCGGAAGCAATAATCAGCGATAACATAATAACAATAAAATACAAAATAAATGATTGATATAGTACACCTGATGCTGTAAAAGGAACATCTACGATTTTAAGAAAAATCGGCACAATCGGTGAACCGATAATCATCAAAATACTCAAAATCCATGTTGACTTTTTAAGTACAATTTTGAGATTTTCATTATGTACCAGTCTCCAGAAATTCATCATAATTGTCCTCCTCGCGTCAATTCTAAGAATTGATCTTCTAAGCTACGTTTGATCGGACGAATCGAATACACAGCTATACCATTTTGCGCAAATAACGTATTCAGTCGTGCTACTTCTTGACGATCAGCTTCAATCGTCCATGTATTGCCTTCCACTTTGCCGGCTGACGCTAATTGAGCTGCTAATTCAGGTTGATCCAGTTCAAATACAACCGTTACTTTCGCTATCAGATCCGCTTCTGCTTCTTGAGTCGTATGAAGTTCACGTACATCTATTAATTTCCCGCCATCAATCACAGCAATCGCATCACACATCAATTCCATTTCAGCAAGCAAATGACTGGATACAAATACAGTCGTTCCTTGTTCACGAGTCAACGCACGTAAATAATCCCGTAGCTCTCGTATCCCCTGCGGATCAAGTCCATTGGTAGGCTCATCCAAAATTAATAACTTGGGACGATGTAGCAATGCTTGTGCGACTCCTAGACGCTGGCGCATACCTAGTGAATAGGTGCTTACTTTTTCATGAATACGTCCTGTTAAGCCGACAAATTGAATTACCTCATCAATTCGTGCTGGATCTACACCAGGCGACATACGAGCATATTGCATTAGATTCTGTCTACCTGTCATATACTTGTACATTTCGGGATTTTCGACAATCGCGCCCACTTTGGCAATAGCTTCTTCAAAATGAGTACGAATACTTTGACCTTCGATCAAAATATCCCCTTCTGTAATGCTCATCAGCCCTACCATCATACGGATCGTCGTCGTTTTCCCTGCACCGTTAGGGCCTAGAAATCCAAATACTTTACCTGCTGGAATATCCAGAGTCAAATGATCGATTAACGTTTTGCCACCGATTACTTTACTTACATTTACAAATTGAACTACAGGTAGATGACCTGCTGCATAAGGGACTTTGATGTCTGTGAGTGGCTCTTTCATATGCTGTTCTGTAGAAGACATGATTGTATCGGAATTGGATTCCATCTGTTTTCCTCCTGCTCTATGTATCAATCTCAATAATAGATACGTACTCCATCTTTTACCCAGTGTATCATAGTTCAAGCTAGACATAAAAAAAGAACCTGTTCACTGGAATATTCCAGTAACAACAGGTTCTTCAATCCATTATTTAGATAACCATTACTTGAGATGCTTTAATCCTTTTCTATTCTATAACATCGAAAAGGGCTAACAACCATCCCAACGATGCTAACATACTACGCACCGGAACGTGCCAGTTCACGCATATTGGCTTCAAAGGCTGCAAGTAATGCTGCTTCGCCTGTTAGACCTGTATCGTGAACTTTTTGAATTTGCTCGGTCATCCGTTTGTAGTCTTTAGGGATAACACGTACAAAGTCTTGAGATTGTTGATTCCAGTCTTGCAATACACGTTGTCCTGCTTGGCTACCTGTATACTCCACATGACGTTCGATCAGAGATCGTACTTCTTCCAGTTCAGCTGCATCTTCAATCGATTCAAGTAGAACCATTTCAAGATTACAACGCTCTACAAAGCTACGATCTGGATCAAGCACATAAGCAATACCGCCAGACATCCCTGCTGCAAAGTTACGTCCTGTACTGCCTAGAACAACAACCCGACCACCCGTCATATATTCACAACCATGATCTCCTACGCCTTCAACGACTACATTTGCGCCAGAGTTACGTACAGCAAATCGCTCACCAGCGATACCATTAATATATGCTTGACCGCTTGTAGCGCCATACAGAGCTGTATTTCCGATAATAATATTATCTTCTGCTACAAATGTAGCTTTGGCATCTGGACGAACGACTAATTTACCACCAGACAATCCTTTACCTACATAGTCATTACAGTCGCCTTCTACTTTGAGCGTCATTCCTTTAGGAACAAATGCGCCAAAGCTCTGACCTGCTGATCCTTTGAAGTTAAATGTGATTGTATCTTCCGGTAAACCTGCTGCGCCATATTTACGTGTGATCTCGCTACCTAAAATGGTACCTGTCGCCCGGTTCACGTTGCAGATCGCAAGGTCAGCTTCTACACGCGTACCATTTTCAAGAGCTGGAGTTGCCAGTGGAACCAATTGTTGCATATCCAATGTCTCTTCCAGTTGGTGATTTTGTCTTTGGATTCTGTAGCGTTCACTACCTTCTGCAAGCTTAGGCTCATGAAGCAATACAGATAGATCCAGACCTTTTTTCTTCCAGTGTTCTGCCGCATCGACAGCGTCCAGACAATCCATACGTCCAACCATTTCTTGAACAGTACGGAAACCAAGTTCAGCCATAATTTCGCGGAAATCTTCAGCTACAAATTTCATAAAGTTTACAACATGATCAGGATCACCTGTAAAGTTTTTACGAAGCTCTGGATTCTGTGTCGCTACACCTACAGGACAAGTATCCATCTGACAGACACGCATCATAATACAACCTAACGCTACAAGTGGTGCTGTAGAGAAACCATATTCTTCTGCGCCCAATAAAGCGGCTACCGCTAGATCACGTCCGCTTAGCATTTTACCATCGGTCTCCAACACAACACGATCACGAAGATTGTTCATAATCAATGTTTGTTGTGTCTCCGCTAGACCGAGTTCCCACGGCAAGCCTGCATGACGAATAGATCCTTGTGGAGATGCACCTGTACCGCCATCATAACCACTTACCAAAATAATATCTGCACGACCTTTAGCAACACCTGCTGCGATCGTACCTACCCCTACTTCAGCTACCAATTTTACATTGATATCTGCGCGTGGATTTGAATTTTTGAGATCATAGATCAATTCAGCCAAATCTTCGATCGAATAAATATCATGATGCGGTGGTGGTGAAATCAGACCTACACCCGGTGTGGAACCTCGAACTTCAGCAACCCACGGGTACACTTTACGTCCTGGTAATTGTCCACCTTCGCCCGGCTTCGCACCCTGCGCCATTTTGATCTGAATTTCATCGGCATTGACCAGATAATTCGATGTAACACCAAAGCGTCCAGAAGCCACCTGTTTGATTGCACTACGACGTGAATCTCCATTCGCGTCTGGAACAAAGCGTGCAGGATCTTCGCCACCTTCACCGGTGTTACTTTTCCCACCGATACGGTTCATCGCAATAGCCAGACTCTCATGCGCTTCTTGACTGATCGAACCGAACGACATTGCGCCTGTTTTGAAGCGCTTGAAGATCGATTCCAGTGGCTCTACTTCTTCCAAAGGAATAGGTGCGCCATTTGGTTTGAATTTGAGCATCGAACGCAATGTCAGACGTTGCTCATTTTCACCTTCAACCAGTGCTGCATATTTTTTGTACAATTTATAATCGCCAGTACGTACAGCATGTTGTAATAAATGGATCGTTTGTGGGTTGAATAAATGTTTCTCCCCGTCATTACGCCATTGATAATCTCCACCAGAATCAAGCACTTTGTCATTGCCATCTTTGTCTGTAAACGCACGATTATGCTGAGATAGACTTTCGGCTGCAACTTCTTCCAAACCAATACCGCCAATACGAGAAGCGGTCCAGGTAAAGTATTGATCGACAAAATCTTGCTTCAATCCTACAGCTTCAAAAATCTGTGCGCCACGATAAGATTGAATCGTCGAAATACCCATTTTAGAAAGAATTTTAGTTACGCCTTTGGTAACACCTTTAACATAGTTTTTCACAGCTTTTTCATGTGAAATTCCACGTAGTAATCCTTGTTTGATCATATCTTGCAACGATTCAAATACCAGATACGGATTGACAGCACTAATACCGTAACCTAATAACAAAGCAAAATGATGCACATCACGAGGTTCACCAGATTCAAGCAACAAACTGACTTTCGTTCTTGTTCCTTGACGAATCAAATGGTGATGCAAACAAGCGACAGCAAGCAATGAAGGAATAGCTGCATTTTCTTTATCTACACCACGATCGGAAAGAATCAAGAAATTATGACCTTTACGAATAACACGATCTGCTGCTGCACATAAATTATCTAATGCTTTACGTAATCCTTCTGCACCTTCTGCTGCTGTATAGAAAATAGGAATAGTCATCGCTTTGAATCCAGGGCGACGAACATGACGGATTTTGGCAAAATCTTCGTTCGACAATACCGGTGTATTCAAAATAATCTGACGACAACTTTCCGGTTGTGGATCTAATAAATTGCGCTCCGGTCCAATCGATGTTGCTGTTGACGTTACAATCTCTTCACGAATCGAATCGATCGGAGGATTGGTTACCTGTGCAAACATCTGCTTGAAATAATTGAATAGTCGTTGCGGACGATCAGACAGTACCGCAAGCGGTGCATCATAACCCATTGAACCAATCGCTTCAGCACCTGTAGATGCCATAGGCTCTAGCACTTTACGCAACTCTTCAAATGTATAACCGAACGATAATTGCAATTGCTCAATATTGCTATGATCCGGTTGAATTGCTTCCGGTGCGTCTGGAATCTCATCCAGATTCATCAAATGCTCTTCAAGCCATTCGCCATACGGTTGCTCGGAAGCAATTTTATCTTTGATTTCTTCGTCTGAAATAATACGACCTTCTGCTGTATCTACCAGCAACATACGTCCTGGACGCAGGCGATCTTTGTACAGAATATCTTCTGCTGGAATATCCAGTACGCCTACTTCAGAAGACAAAATAATACGGTCGTCTTTGGTAACATAATAACGTGCTGGACGTAGACCGTTACGGTCAAGTGTCGCTCCGATCTGAATTCCATCGGTAAATGCCATTGCTGCTGGGCCATCCCATGGTTCCATTAGACAACTGTGATATTCATAAAATGCTTTTTTCTTCGCATCCATGCTGTCATGGTTACTCCACGGTTCAGGAACCATCATCATAGCGACATGCGGCAATGAACGTCCATTCAAATACAAGAACTCTAACGTATTATCAAACATCGCTGTATCAGATCCATCTGGATTGATAACCGGACGAATTTTATCAATATCATCACCGAATACTTCACTCTCGAAGAGTGATTGACGAGCATGCATCCAGTTTACATTTCCACGCATCGTGTTAATCTCACCGTTGTGAATCATAAAACGATAAGGGTGAGCACGATCCCAACTTGGGAATGTATTGGTACTAAAACGAGAGTGAACCAATGCCATAACAGATTCAAACTCTTCATTGCGTAGATCCAAATAAAACTCGCCTACTTGAATCGTGGTTAACATTCCTTTGTAGACCACTTTGCGACAAGACAAACTTGGGATATAGAATGTTTCTCCACCCGGTTCACTTGCAAAGCGAATATGACGTTCTGCTAAACGGCGAATCACATATAATTTACGTTCAAACGATAATTCATCTTGAGATTGTAACTCTGCGCTACGTCCAATAAAAAATTGGCGAACGACTGGCTTCGCATCTTTTGCCGATTTGCCAAGTGTACTGTCATCTGTAGGCACAGTACGTACACCAAGAAGAACTTGTCCTTCTTGCGCAATAATATCTTTCAGCATGTCTTCATGACGGTTACGTAGTTCTTCATCACGGGAGAGGAACACCATCGCTACACCGTACTGACCTTTTTCAGGCAATTCAAAATCAAGTGCTTTTGCTTCTTTAACAAAAAAACGATGAGGAATCTGCACCATAATACCGGCTCCGTCACCGGAATTTGGCTCGCTACCCTGACCGCCACGATGCTCCATATTTTCAAGCATTGTCAGCGCCTGGCTAACGATCTGGTGACTCGGTGTTCCTTTGATGTGTGCAGTAAAACCCATACCACAAGCATCTTTTTCAAATTGAGGATCATAAAGCCCCTGTTTTGGAGGCAAACCAGTAATGTTCATAATACGCAACCTTTCTATTATGAAGTGAGATGTCAAGAGAACAGCCAGTGGACGGCACTACGAGGACGACAGTGAATATCGCAATTTCAGAGATAGGGTATAACAAAACAGGCTGCTCTTCCAATCATCACGACCTGTATACGTAAATTGACGATACAGATGGTTGGAAGCAGCCTATCTGAATATGATATTAGAAATGAATAGTAGAAGTATAATTATCCGAATCTCTGTTAGTAGAGATTATACGTAGCATAAGCATGTTTGCTTTTACCCTGGATTAGTTATCTTATTTTAACACTGACCTGACATCGTGGCAATTCAAAATTTTTATAGTTCTGATAAAATATTATTTTGCGTCAAAGCATTAGTGCAATAACGTATCGCATTAGCTTCTTAACAATATAGTGTATTATTATACATTAAAATTAATAATTTATACATACTTTTTATCTATTATTTTGTTGTTATTTTTGCAAACAAATAAAGCCTACCTTTTTATAGTAAAGGTAGGCTTTTGATTTGGATACTGCTTTATACTATTTATCTAAAGATTCATTCTTTTATTACAAAGTGAATCTGCTGGCACAAATTAGATCTCTACACTTTCACCGATCGCTAATGGCAAACCTTTCATGCCTTCACGCTCTAGCTCTTTTGCAAACGCATCAGCATCTTGTTCGATTGGCGGGAATGTATTGTAATGAATCGGAATCACTTGATCTGCTTTGATCCATTTCGCCGCGATCAATGCATCTTCTGGGCCCATCGTAAAGAAATCTCCGATTGGCAAAGCAGCTACATCAATCGTATTCAATTCACCGATTAATTTCATATCTCCAAATAGCGCTGTGTCTCCTGCATGATATAGCGTTTTACCACCCATCGTTAACAGAATACCGGCAGGCTCTCCAAGATAAATATTTTGACCATTTTCTTCAATCGATGAAGAATGGAACGCTAGCGTGTATTTTACTTTGAACCCGTCGAATTGTTTGCTACCGCCAAGGTTCATGCCTACTGTATTTTCAACACCTTTGCTTGCTGTGTATTGAGCCAATTCTACGACTGCAATCACAGGGCAATTGTTGTTATTAGCAATTTCGACTGTATCTCCAAAATGATCGCCATGACCATGAGTTAAAATAATAGCGTCTACTTTAATATCTTTTGGAGCAACATTTACATGTGGGTTTCCTGATAGAAAAGGGTCAATAATAACTGCTTTTCCATCTTGTTCAACCAGTAAGCAAGACTGACCATAATATGTGATTTTCATAAATAAATGCACCTCCGAAATAAATTAATATACCCGCATTGATTTTATCATTCTCGCCAATGAAAGTATAATTCCTCTACTTCTTATAAACTAGAAAACAGCAAACTAAAACAAACCAGCTTATTTCATGGTTTTATTTAAAGAAAGTATGATGTCCAATTTGTACTACTTTGGTACGGGTACGTTCAATCGTATCATCGGTCGCCAAAGACAATGACACAAAATAATACGTGTTATCAGGCACTTCTTTATGACCGGATAGAGCTGCACTTACTGCTTGAACAGACTCAGCATTAGGTTTCACACGATCAAATCTACCGTTGTTTACAGGCGAAAACTGGTATCTTTGATAAATCACATCTTTGATAGTTTTGGGAAAATTAGCTGACCGTAGCCGGTTTAAGACAACGTTGGCAACTGCCACTTTGCCTTCGTACGGTTCGCCTTCAGCTTCTGCCATAACGATACGTTCTAACAGTAGCCGATCTTTACTAGACATTGCGTAGGTCCAGGTTGCTTCGGATTTCTCCTTCTGGTTAAGTAGCTCGGTCCGAGTAAAGTATAAGTGGGTTGGAGTTGAATGATTAATAGACGAACTTGCCGTTACAATGCCAGACGATGCTTTCGCTTTGGCTGAACGTGCGTTCGCTGCTTTCAATTTTGCTTGTTTCGCCAATTTTTTAGCTTTAAGAGCTTTGGTCTGTGCTGCTGTTGTTTCTGCTTTGACTTGCTTAATCACTTTTTTGGTATGTGTATTATTCCAGGTGACAAAGCTTAGACTTGTCCTTGCTTCAAGCGGAGATGCAGACGCCACTACAGGCTTAGTTCCCCATATCGGCAATTGAGTAAAAGATTCTTCTTTGGTTGTACGGTTATCCATCCAAAAAGGCATAGACATTACAAATATAAAAAGCACGCCTAACAAAGGCGTAATCCATTGGTTGCGTTTAATAAACTCCATTTTTTTCCTCCAATATTGTTAGCTTACTCCATCCTCTATGTAACCTATCCGATTTCAATTGAATACACCAACATTCAAATTTTGAATCATTTTTTCAATTTATGATTCAGTCGAATATACGATTACAAGCCGAAGTTACTAATCTAATTTGAATTTTCTTATTCCCGAAAATTCGATTTCCATCCCGCCTTCAATTACAAAATTGCAGCAGAACGTATAGTAGTATAGTTACTTATCTTTTGTCAAATTGACAAAAAGCCAATATTAGGCATAGGTCACTCTTTCACTAAGGGAAATGTAGTAATATTCTCATATGAGGGTTGATGTCCTATTCGTATTTTGCACAATACGATCTCTGTGACTTGCCATCCTATAGGTGGCAACTGAAAGGTATGATCCAGCTCTGAAAAAGGAATTTCACCTTTATATTTGCGAGCTATTGTAATATGCGGTCGATATGGACGATCATCTATTACATATCCCAACTCTGTACAAGCTTGTCCAATCTGCTGCTGAAGAATATGCAATGATTGAAGATCACCTTCAGGATGTACCCACCACACTCTGGGTGCTTCGATCAGACCAAATGTATCTAATGATCCAATCTGTAATGAAAATGATTGGGTCTGTGCTGCTATTTGAGCAATGGCTTGTTGTAATGGGGGAATCTCTTCTACCCATACATCACCTAGAAACTGAATTGTGATATGTAAATCCTGTGCATGTGTCCATTTGCGAAAATTATATTTCTCATGTAACGAAGCACTCCAATCACTTAAAGATTCTGCTGCTTCTTGTCCGATCCGCAAAGCAACAAACATTCGCTCTTGTCCTGCTTGTGTACCCATGATCCATATAACCTCCTTCATACTAAAATCACTTTTAACGAACACACGTTCTATCATTACTTCCACTTAGTATACACCAAATGATATAAATCTGCAAAACACTACATTCCTTTACTGCTTCTAATTTGGTGTGCGGGTTATTATTTGATATCATTTAAAACAGAAATAAACATTCAAGCTTTACTACTCGAGGAGGGAATCACATGTCTACCATTGTCTTTCTACAAGAACTAGATGAAGCTCAAAAACAACAGATTCAAAAGGCAGCGCCCCATTATGAGTTGAAAGCTGTTCCTGCCAAACAAGCAGATGCTTCCCTTTTTCAAGATGCCGAAATTATTGTAGGATGGTCTAAAAAGCTGGCTGATTATATTCTTGCCGAAGACTGTCCGGTTAAATGGGTTCAAACCTGGTCAGCAGGTGTGGATAATATGCCTTTAGACAAGTTGAGTCATAAGCAAGTTCAATTGACCAGCGCTAACGGTGTACATACCGTTCCAATTTCAGAACAAATTTTTGGATATATGTTGTCATTCTCTCGTAACTTTCATCAAGCGATTCGCAATCAGAGTCAACAGACATGGGATACGAGTGGAACGTTTACCGAACTTAAAGGAAAATCGATTGCTATTGTAGGTGTTGGTAATATTGGACAAGAAACGGCAAGACTTGCTCAAGCATTCGGTATGCATACAATCGGTGTTCGTCGTTCAGGTAAAGCAACAGAACATATCGAAGAGATGTATACGATGGATCAATTAGACGATGCTTTGGCTGAAGCAGATTATGTGGTGAATATTTTGCCACTAACGGATGAGACGAAACAGTTATTTAATCAAGAACGTTTTGCAGCGATGAAGAAAAATGCTATTTTTATAAATGTGGGACGTGGTTCTACAGTGGACACCGATGCATTGGTTCATGCTTTGGAAGATCACGTAATTGCTGGAGCAGGGCTTGATGTGTTTGACCCGGAACCTTTACCTGAAGATCATCCATTATGGAAAATGGATCAAGTGATTATTACCCCTCATATTGCAGGTAGTAATGAACATTATACAGAACGTGTATTAGATATTTTCCTAACGAACTTGAAAGCTTATCAGAACGATCAGACTCTTCCTATCAATCTAGTTGATTATGGTAAAAAATATTAATTAAAACAATAAAAAGACTCGTTCCCAATAAAAGGACGAGTCTTTTTTGTAATGAAAAAGTATGATTTATTCAATAGTTCGTTTATTTATTCAATCGCATTTATCTTTTAAATATAATCTATACTTTTATTTTTTAGCATTTTATAACAACGAAACAGAAGATACCGATTGATTGGCTTCTGCAATTTTTTGATACACATGGATACGTTGATCGTACGTTTGCAATGGACAAATGAGTAGTAGTTCGTCCGCCTTATATTGAGTTTGCAATTGTTGTAACTGCTCTATAATATTTTCGGTGCTTGCTACAATCGGAGCTGGAATTTCGTCAGTACTTCCGCCCGGCGCTTGAGAATGACTTTTCCAATGCTCATATAACTGCTCTGCTTCTGTTTGCGTATCTGCGCAAATAACAGAGATTGCCATCATGACTTTAGGATGAGACTGTAACGATGTAGCTTGATATTGTTCAAGATAATGTTGGATGGCTTTCTGACCATCATTATCACTCATAAAGTAACCAAATACATATCCTGTTCCATATTCAGCGGCTAGACCTGCACTCTTAATATTGGTACCAAGTAACCAGCATTCCGGCTCTTGTGCAGGAATCGGTCTAGCAAAAACTTCTCCGCCTTCAATCTCATATTTATTTTGCAACAAATGAGTAAGGTCTTGCATCAATGTAGGCATCTGAGCCACATGTTCTAAATAATTACCACTGAGTGCAATCGAAGCATGAGCAGATCCACCGGGTGCACGTCCTATACCAAGATCAATTCTGCCTGGATACAGCGCTGATAACATCCGAAACGTTTCTGCGATTTTGAGTGCACTATAATGAGGCAATAATACACCGCCAGAACCTAGACGAATCGTTGACGTGTGCGCTCCAATATAAGTGATTAATATTTCAGGTGCTGTACAAGCAAGCCCTGCCATGTCGTGATGCTCTGATAACCAGAATCGCTCATATCCTTGTTCTTCTGCCATTTGTGCTAATCGTACAGATTGTTGTAATGCTTCTTCAACCGATACGCTTTCTAATACAGGTGACATATCCAGAATGCCAAGGGGTAATGCTTTCATGGTTTCACCTCTTCTATGATGTTTCTTCTATAATATAGTTTTTTGTAAGAACATAAATAATATTAATCGAGATCGTAAATAGACCCGACTTTGAGACCGTATAATTCATTATATATTTTCTCGGCAAATGCGTCGGTCATTCCAGCAATATAATCAATGACCATTCGCTCCCATGTCCATACAGGATTCGGGCTTAATTGATCACGTTCAAATCGTTGCAACCAATCCGAAGGAATAATAGACACAGACGATTCTTGATCAAGAAAAGCATCCCATAAGCGGCGAATAATCCACTCACTGCGTTTTTGTAATCGTTGCACACGTAGATCACGAATCATCGTCACCCATGCAAAACTTTTGAGTACACTTACAGTTCGCAACAAATCTTCGTCTTCTGCTTGATCATTGATAAAAGTGACCTTTTTCCAATCACCATCATCAATCACACCCAGATGACTTACAAAATGACTTACCCAGTACGCTTTGACCTCGCGGCGAGTACGAGAGTAATCATGATCACAAACAGGCAACTTTTCACCCCAAATACGCAAGTATGCTGTTAAGACTTCATCTACTTTAGCTGCTATACTTTCACGACTCCATCCTAACCAGAAACGATCTTCAAGGGTCATAATTTTTTCGATAATTAATTTATGCGTATATGGATCATGCATAAAATGTTCATGGACTTCTATTTTACCTGCTTTGATCCCATCTTCTAAATCGTGAGCCGAATAAGCGATATCATCACACAAGTCCATCAATTGAGCTTCCAGTGTAATTTTACGATCTGGAATTTGCCACTGCTGACGAATCTGGTTAATATATTGCCACTCCCGATGGTACAGTCCTTTTTTATTAACGATTCCGGTATAAGGATATTTGTTAATACCGAGTAGAACAGCATCGCACAGATTGAGTCCATCCAAATTTTCACGTTTTTCCAAAAACATAATCAACCGAAAATTATGAGCATTGCCTTCAAAGTGTTCATATTTTTCTCGCATTTGCTGACGCACAGCTTCCCGTTCAGCAGAAGTTACTTTTTTGCCTTTTAATGCTTTTTGCGTTTTCTCGGTAATTAAATTTTCTAATATACTCTCCAGTACTTCTTCTCCCTTATGTCCAAACGGCGGATGCCCGAAATCATGAGCAATTGAAGCACATTCTACTACTTCAGGATGAATAATCAGCCCGGGATTACTAGCAGATGATTCATCAATTTCAGGATAACGACTAAGTAGACTTTTGGCTGCTTGTCTGGCGATCTGTGCCACTTCCAAAGAATGAGTCAATCGTGTACGGTAATAATCACCTGTCCCTGCTCCAAATACCTGTGATTTTCCTTGTAAACGACGAAACGTTGGAGAATGAATCAATCGCGAATAATCGCGTTCGTAAGCTTCGCGGGAAGCTTCATGTTTGTCCTCTGTGTATTGACGGTGTTCACGCATTGATTTTAAATTATTTTCCATATGGTTTCTCCTATATCTCTATATCTATTGGCTATACATGGTTGGAGTGATTATACACATTTTTGCACACTTCGCAAAGTAACGCATTTTCACAAATACATGCCTAACTAAATGGTAAACTATTTATACCCATTTTACACTGAAAAATATACGTTACAAAATGACTGTATATATAGAAGAAAAAATTTAGAATTCTTATATTGGATATCAAAAAAGAAGATATACGAGCCTACAATCGGTTCGCATATCTTCTTTTCATTTAGTCATAATCATTTCTAGCTTAGCGCTTCATCCTCGGATCAAATGTATCACGTAATCCATCGCCCATTAGATTGAATCCAAGCGACGTCAACAGGATCGATACTCCGGGAAAAATCACTGTCCAGGGAGCGGTCTGAATAAACTGACGCGAATCAGATAACATCTTACCCCATTCAGGTTCAGGTGGTTGAGCACCCATTCCTAGAAAGCCTAGTCCTGCGGCTTCTATAATCGCTGTTGCCACTCCGAGTGTTCCTTGTACAATAATCGGCGTAAGACTGTTCGGCAAAATATGTCTAAATAAAATCCGTACATCTCGAACACCTGTTGCACGAGCAGCTGTAATAAATTCTTCTTGCCGTAGCGAAAGGACACGTGATCGCACCAATCGACCATAGGTTGGAATATTGACGATTGCAATCGCATACAGCGCATTTTGCAGAGAAGGCCCTAATATCGCTACAATCGCAATCGCTAACAGGATAGCTGGAAACGCTAGCAATATATCAAATACACGCGAGATTAACATATCTACCCAGCGACCATAAAATCCTGCCAGTATGCCTAAAAATGTACCGATAATAATAGAACCGATCACAGATACAAAGCCGACCCATAATGATATACGTGCTCCATATAATGTACGAGTCAAAATATCTCTACCAAGATCATCTGTACCAAACCAGTGTTCAGCAGATGGCGCTTGCAGACGTTCTGATAATACTTGTGCTTTGTAATCATAAGGCGAAATCAGTGGTGCGAGTAAAGCCAGTATAATGAAAAATACGACAATTGCTAATCCTACCACAGCTGTTTTGTTACGCATAAATGAACGTATGCCATCACGCCACGGCCCAGACTTTACATGTTTGACGTTGCCACCTGATCCGGTATTCAGGGTTGCTTGTGTCATCAGATCACCTCTTACTTGTACTGGATACGTGGATCGAATAAAGCGTACAGCAGATCCACCAGCAGATTAATAACAACAAAAATGATAGCAATAATTAATATGCCTGATTGGATTACCGGATAATCACGATTGCTAATTGCTTCATAAATATATCTGCCTACACCTGGCCAAGCAAAAATTGTCTCGGTCAGTACAGCTCCACCTAGAAGTGCACCTGTTTGTAGACCAATAACAGTCAAGACTGGAATAAACGCGTTTTTTAGTCCATGTCGATAGACTACATAAAATTGAGATAACCCTTTGGCTTTGGCTGTACGAATATAATCAGACTGCATGACTTCAAGCATACTGGAACGTGTCATTCTTGCGATAACCGCCATCGGAATTGTTCCTAGTGCTACAGAAGGCAAAATAAGATGTTTGATTACTGTCCATAACTGTGCTGTTTGCCCTGAAATAATAGCATCGATTACATAAAATCCAGTTACCGTTTCTAATGGTTCGCGTACATTCACACGCCCGATCGAAGGTAACCAATGCAATTTATTGGCAAAGATCCATTGCTCCATTAATCCTAACCAGAAAATAGGCATAGATACGCCAACCAACGCAATAATCATACAGATATAATCAAACCACGAATTGTGTCTCCAAGCACTGATAATCCCTGCATTGACACCAATCACTATTGCAAATAGCATACTGGCTACAGTGAGTTCCATCGTTGCCGCCAGGTAAGGACCTATTTCTTGCGAAATAGGCTCCTTTGTACGGATCGAACTTCCTAGATCACCTGTTAGCAAATCTCCTAAATAAGCAAAATATTGTTCTAACCACGGACGATCTAATCCTAACTGTTCACGCAAAGCTTGCTTTGACTGTTCTGTTGCTTTTTCCCCTAGAATCGTATCTGCCGGGTCACCTGGAATCGCATGGATAATCGAAAATACAATAATAGTCATACCTAGCAATACGGGAATGAGTACAATCAGGCGTTTAAAAATGTAAGAGCCCATGCTGATCACCTACCATGCTTTTATTGTTCGATGTATACATTGGTGTATGCTTCTGAGCCGGTTGGTGAAGGTACATACCCTTTCAATTCAGCTTTGGCTGCAAGTAATGGCGTAGAATGTACCAATGGAACCCATGGCGCATCTTTTTTCACAATCACTTGAGCTTGTTCATACAATTTACTACGCTCTGCTTGATCGGTTTCTTGTTGAGCTTTGACAATTAGATCATGGAATTCTTCACTATCGTATTGACTATAGTTGTTACCACCAATAGAATCTTTATCAAGTAATGGATAGAAGAAATTGTCAGGATCTCCATTATCACCCGTCCAACCAATAATAAATAGATCGTCTTTTGTACCGTTTTTCAAATCTTCCAAATAAGTTGCCCACTCTGGAGATTCAATTTTTACTTTCACACCAATTTGTTCAAAGCTAGCTTGAATCACTTCAGCTACTTTACGTCCATCTGGCATGTAAGGACGTGGTACAGGCATAGCATAGAACGTTAATTCTTGATCAAGTCCATTCGGGTAACCTGCATCAGCTAGCAATTGCTTAGCTTTCGCTAAATCATACGGATAATCTTCAACCGATTTGTTATATCCCCATAAGGTTGGTGGAATTGGATTGACCGCTGGTTCTGCTTGTCCTGCGAAAAACGCATCAATCAGACCTTTTTTATCAACAGCATAATTTAGTGCTACACGTACTTTAGGATCATCAAATGGTTTTTTGGTGGTATTGAAACCGAGATAAGCGACGTTAAATGGTGGACGGTTGATTTTTTGTAGTGCTGGATTAGCTTCTAATGTAGCTAAATCATCTGGACTTAAATCTTCCATCATATCTATTTCGCCGTTTTGAAGGGCATTGTAACGAGCAGTGTTATCGGGAATAGAGCGGATAATGACTTGATCCATTTTTGGCAATCCTTCTTGCCAGTAGTTAGGATTTTTGTCGAGTGTGATCGAATCGCTACGTTTCCATTCTTTAAATACAAATGGACCTGTACCGACTGGATTGGATTTGAAGTTTGCTTTCTCATCTTCGATTGCTTTTGGACTAGCAATACCGAAGCAAGTCATCGCTAGATTTTGTAGAAATGGAGCTTGTGGTTTATTTAATTTGAAAACAACCGTTGTTGGATCAGTTGCAGTTACACTTGCAATCACGCGATCTTCTTCCGGTCCAAACATGGAATCATAATAATCGAAAGAGTCACCTTCAAATTTGTATTTACTTTTGGTATCGCCCCAGCGGTTGAAGTTAAATACAACTGCATCAGCGTTAAAATCAGTACCATCATGGAATTTGACACCTTCACGTAATTTGAAAGTATACGTTAGTGCATCATCTGAAATCGTCCAACTTTCTGCGAGTGATGGCATAACTTCAGTTGTTCCTTCTTTGTAATCTAACAGTGTATCAAAAACCTGTTGTGCAATTTTGAGCGATTCCCCATCAGTAACGATTGCTGGATCGAGTGCGGCTGAATCTCCACCCCGTCCTACTATTAATGTTCCGCCTCCAGTAGCAGCGGTCTCTTCTGTTCCATTAGCTTCTGGTGCTGTTGTAGCTGATTTGTTTCCGGTACAACCTGCCAACAATAAAACAGACATAAGCATCAACGTAAACATCAACAATAATCCCTTTTTCACAAGCAACAAACTCCCTTCTGAATTAGAAAATCATGGATACGTACTCAATCCTTTTTATCCAGCATATTCTCTTGTATATGTATTTTGAGAATGTTGGCTAAAATTGGAATTGACCACAGGTTGAACTTAATTTACATCATTGTTACTTGTTTGGCAATGTTTTTTCACATAAAACGTTTATTTGTTACAAAAGGCTACATCAAACGACAGTAATATCAAATTATTGCGTTTATATTATATTAAAATCCTTTTATATGCTGTTAAATTGACTTCTCATTATCAATATACTTTGATTTTAAAAATGAATGATATCAATGATTGTTTTAAGATAATGTATATAATGTCATATTAACTAACTTTTCTTAATATTTTTTACAAATAGTTTGCTCAAATCTAGTGACACCGTTAACAATTAACTGATAGAATAAGGAGAATACCAAATAAAAGGGGGCATTTCATTTCTATGTTTACAAAGAAAACGTTTTTATCATTTGCCGCGTCAGCATTGCTGACTCTAAGCTTTTCAAGTGTTCTATCTGCGGCTGCACCTTCCACACTAACGATAGAAGGTATTAATCAGCAGGCTCAACAAGATGCTGGTACTGGAACACATATCACTCTCTTACATACGAATGACGTTCATGCTCATGCTACAGAAGCTACGCCTTATATGGGCTATGCCAAACTTTCTGGAATCGCTAATTTGTATCGTGAAGCGAATCCGAATACGTTGTTGTTAGACGCTGGAGATCAGATTCATGGTACTTCTTTTGCTACATTGGTTAAAGGCGAAAGCGTCATCCAAACGATGAATCTAATGGGTTATGCAGCAATGGAACCCGGTAACCATGAATTTGATTATGGGTATGATCGCTTGCTAGAACTTTCCAAAATGGCTAATTTCCCGATTATTTCTTCTAACATTGTCGAAAAAAATGGAAAGGCTCCTTTTGAACCTTATATTATTCGTGAAGTAGACGGAGTCAAAATCGGTATTTTCGGATTAGAAACGCCTGAGACTGCATACAAAACAAATCCTAAAAATGTAACCAATATTGAATTTACCGATCCTGCGGTAGCTGCTAAAAAAATGGTTGCTGAATTGCAAGGTAAAGTGGATGTCATTGTTGCTCTAGGGCATTTGGGTCTGGATCAATCCAGCACAGATACAAGCTTGAAAGTGGTTAAAGAAGTTCCGGGTATCGATGTATTTATTGATGGTCACAGTCATACATTGCTTGAAAATGGACAGACTGAAAATGGAACACTGATCGCTAGTACAGGCGAATATGGTGAACATATGGGCGTTATCGATCTATGGGTAGACGGCGGTAAAGTAACGAAGAAACAAGCTTATGTATTAGACGAAAAAGCAGCAGCAAATGTTACTCCAGATCCGAAAGTTGCTGCACTGGTTGATTCTATTCAAGAATCACAAAAATCGATCCTTGAAGAAACAGTTGCTGAATCTTCCGTTAAACTAGACGGTGAGCGTACTCAAGTTCGTGCAGGTGAAACGAATCTTGGGGATCTGTTAACAGATGCTATGCGCAAAACAGCAGGTACAGATGTAGCGATTACGAACGGCGGAGGTATTCGTGCTTCAATCGCTGCGGGTAAAGTAACCAAAGGTGATGTGATCACTGTTCTTCCTTTCGGTAATCTAATCGTTTCGATCAATGTAACAGGTGCTGAACTGTTAGCGGCATTGAACAACGGTGCTAGTGATTTCCCGAACGAAAAAGGAGCATTTACTCAAGTATCTGGAATCACGTACAAAATCGATACCGCTAAAGAAAAAGGCAAACGTGTCCACTCGGTAACAGTCGGTGGCAAACCACTTGATTTAAAAGCAACCTATAGTCTTGCAACAAATGACTTTATGGCTGTTGGTGGAGACGAATACACAATGTTCAAAGGTAAAGCGCAAACGGGTATCTATGGTTCATTAGATGAAGCATTGATCGAATATATGCAGTCTCTGGGCAAAGTTAATATCAAAACAGATGGACGGATTGTAGAAGCAGCTACTCCTGCTTCAAGTACAGGTGAAGCGACTACACCTGCGACTCCAGTGAAGCCGGTTCCTGCCAAACCATCTACAACTAAGCCTGCAACACCAGCTAAACCTGTTCCTGCTAAGCCTTCTACAACCAAACCCGCTAAGCCTGCTAAACCAACACCAGCCAAACCGGTTCCAGCAGCAAGCGATGTATATGTAGTTAAAGCCGGGGATACATTGTATTCAATCGCTGTAGACCATGGTACAACTTGGAAAGTACTACGCGATCTGAACGATCTTACGAATGCACACTGGATTTATCCAGGTCAAAAAATCAAACTACCTGCTATGACTGCAACAGCAGCATCTTAAGCTAAGCTCTTGGTAAAGATGCTATAAGAGCAATCAGGTATATGTAAAATAAAGAAGTTATACCATCATGCATAATGGTAACTTTCAATGTAAAAAGTAAAAGGATCTGGATTCTTCCAGATCCTTTTTTTGTTGTCTATCGAGAATGTGTTTGTTATCGATTTGAAAAATGAACAATAGTACATATAGCGACAGTATTCAAGAATGAGTCGAATGTTTTCAATCATACTATTCTTTAAATAGCTCTAGATAAGCCCTTTTTAGCATAGATTAGATTGGTATTACTACGTTACCCATATAGTGATATACAAGTGATCGTTTTCCTATGCGTACACACATTTCTCAGATCATATAATCTTCATAGTTCACTATTACATACTTTTACTGGTGCCTACTTTTGGATTAAAAGCTAATTCAAATAATCCTGTTGCAGACAGTCCAGCAAGCCCACCTGCCCACAGACGAGGAACCAATCCCAATTCTGTAAATGGATAAGCTGCTGCCCCAATGCCTACACCAATAATAATCCCAATCACTGGAATCCAATTTTTCGGTGTAGCGACTGCGGTTTTGAGTGCTTGTACAAGTGCTAATACGATCAGCGACAAGGTAGAAGCAAATGCTAATACATTATTTAATTCTTCCATATCCTAACTCCTCTCTCTTTATCAAAAGTTTATTGGTATCACTTTTATTTTGTTTATTTGGTTATAGCTATTTATTAGTAGATCTATTCATATCATGAAGATGGTATTAAATGAGACCTTTACGATGTAATACGGTGAGCAAACGATAAAAGTCGTAACTGCCACCTTCTGCATCTTGAATTAGACCAGTAGCTAATGCGCTATCCACCGCTTCTTTGGCCCAAGTAGGAATATCCATTTTTTGAGTTTGCTCGATCCGTTGGATACGTGTATCTACTTTCGTAATACTAGTTTTGAGTAGATCACGACTGTCTGTTAATGCAGCAATACGATCTGCTTGTGCTTTGACAGTAGCTTCTAATGCTTGAAAAGCTTTTTTCTCTTCTGCGGTCATCGGTTGTTCTCCCTCCTCTACTGGTTCATGATCTTGCTTGTGACGATAAGTGTCTATTAACTGTGCTAATGTGCCTTTATAAATATTGAGATCTACATTGCCACCGATTCCATTTACATATCCAGAATCTGAGTACTGCCAGAAATCCCATGATTTCCATGCGGTACAATCGTCAGGAATACGGGTGTTACTGTATCTTGCGATCCATAATGAATACTTGCTGAGTGAAGTATCAAAATGAGCAGCAAACGCATTACCTGTGTAGATCATAGGCTGAATGGTAGTTAAGCGTTCTACTTCTTCTAGAAAAGCTTTAGCAATAGCATTAATCGAGCTTTTATTTAATCCACCCGGGTTATTTTCGTAGTCTAGTACAGGTGGAAAATCTAATGCTTTCGCTCCGCCAATCTCTTGCAGTCTTTGGACAAAATGAGTAGCTTCTTTCTGTGCAATACTGGTACTGGTAGCATTTAGAAAATGATACGCACCTACTAATAATCCAGCAGCTTTCGCGCCTTTAATATTCGCAATAAATCTAACATCTTTATTACGCGTACCTTCAGTCGCTTTGATAAAAGCATACTGTTTGCCTGCGGCTTTGACTTTGTTCCAGTCGATATTTCCTTGCCAGTGCGATACATCAATGCCCTGTGCACCATCTGCTGTTTTGGCTTGCAATCGATTCACCTTCTCTCTGGTGTATTTACCAATTTACTTGCGTGTTACGTTACGTCTATTCTGCTATTGCGCAAATAAAACATAGTATCAGGCTCAGCTCTACTTGAAGCGAATACTGAGACGTAGATATGAATGCAATATATTATTCTGGAAAAATGAAGTTTTCTAGCGTGTTTTCTTTGCGTACAAATTGCTGATCTCGTTCTGCTTGTGCCATTGGAGATAGTTCGTCGGTAACTGTTAGATCGTCGTCTTGCTTTGGCTTATCCTCTGCTACTGGATCAGATGGACGATTATTGTTGGATTGGTGAGATTCTGGATTGTTATGGTGATCTGACTCAATCTGTCCATTCGTTGTCGGTAAGATGGTTGCCGAATGGCTTGTTGAGCGTTGAGAAGAAGAGTTAGCGTCTTCATTCGGTTCATCTTCTCCACTATGAGATTCGAAGATTTTGACAGCATGACGTAACACTTTAGGCATAGGTACACCCATACGTCCCATATTTTCAATCACAGATAATAATTCATTCGCTAAATAGAAAAAGATGACAGCATCTTGAAAATAATGCAGATCACCTACCGCTTTATCAATAAAATGAGCGATCGTAACCATAACAAAAATAGCAACTTTGCGAGCAATTCCGCGGTAACCTGTTCGACTTTTTAATTCTCCATTGATCCATGCAGCTGCCCATCCTGTTACCCAATCGACGATGACAAGCATCAATAGTAGATTGATCATTACACTCCACTCCCCGAAAAAGTACCCGATCATGGCCCCCGCACCAGTCGATACCGATTTGACAATGGCTTCAACCTCCCCACCCATGGACCTTTCCTCCTGTTATTGTAGTATGTTGTTTTGTTTAGGTTAAAAAGAGCCCCCAGGCGAAGTGCCGGAGGCTTGAGGACTTGGTTTATCTATACTTGTATTTAGGCTTCTTTGACATTATCCAATAATTGTTGTACCTGATTGCGCATTCCTTGATACGTAGGCACATCTTCTATTGTTTTCAATCCTTTTTGAATGAGACTCACATAAATGGCAGCCATATTATTTGCCACCTCCTTCAATAGAAGTCATACTGGCTAATTGTTCATATAAATCAGCAACAGCTAATTGTAAATTCGTGGTCTCTTGTTGAGAAGCTGTTAACTTTTCGAATGTATCGGTAAGTGCCAGCTGGGTATTCGTAAGTTCTTGCTGCATTTGAGTAATATCTGTTGATGGTGGGCTAGTCGATAATTTTTTTAATTCATCAATCTCTATTTGTGTTAGTCCTTCCACCCATTGATTATGATCCAAATCCCATTTTGGTTGATACAGACCACTTGGAACACCAGTGCCAATAAGATAACTAGTAATCGGAGAATCCGTATCTGATGGATCGGTATAAAAAGGGACGATACCGCTAAAGGTATCGTCCTGAATAACATCTTCGATATATAGACCATTTGCGTCTACTTTAGGTACAGCTTTCATAGAACTAACCTCCTTTTAGTCTAAAGGATAACTAAATCCTTCAAATGAAATATAAAGTTGAGCAGTATTAGTAACAAAAGAGACTCTACCATTAGAAAAGAAATCGATAGCTACTGTTGAACTTGTAGATGCTGTGTATGAGCCAAATGTAGCTGTAAAACCTCTTTTTGTACGATATTGTTCTGGCATTGTAAAAATTAAGCCTGTTGGTGTTGGAGTACCCCCGCGTAAAATACCTTGTAAATAAACCCGATTCCCTTCGATTCGATATCCAAATCCTAATGCACCTTCCCATCCAAGAAATATTGTAGGTGTAATCCAAGTCGAAGTATATTGATTTATTTTTTTATTTTCAACAATAGAAAGACGTGTATTAGATTGTTGTACATCTTTGATCAGTTCTTCTAGTATTGTTTTTTCGTTAAGAGCATAGGACCCTATAAAGTTAGTTAAAGGAGATCTTTCATTAGTAATATAAGTGATTGTATACGTTGCTTTGGGATCATAATTGTTAGAATTGATAGGAATATAAGCATCTCCACCACCTTGCGCTGTAAGACTTTCTCCATGATTACGAATAAGCCAAGCATTATCTTGCTTATTATTTTTATATACTTTTAAAATTCGAGTCGTTTTGTAAAAAAGCGATGAGCCATTTTGGTTAATAAACCAATTATCATTTGGCATATTTGGTTTAGCAGTTTCTCTTAAAATAATACCTGTTCCAACCTCGACTTGATTACTCCTTTCTTTTAAAAGAAGTTCACCTTCTGTAAGAAGCGGTTCAAGATCAGGTTTGTTTAATCTATAGACTAGTTGATATGAATTAACTTCTCTGGATTGCCGATAAACAATTCCACTTGTCTCTGGCTTAACTAAAGGTACAGTAGTAGTAGCACCAGAATAGTTAATATTGTTATAACTAGCTAGTGGAGTCCATGCCTTATTTGTTCCATCTGTACGATTATAAGAAGTATTACCTGAACTATCTGAACTATCATACATTTTCCAACCAAGAAAATAAGCTTTAATCTCATCTGATGTTGGTGTGTAAGTATCACTCCAACCACTGTCTGCTATAGAAATAGATATATAAAGATCTCCTGCTGCTGTAATTGCATTTGTATCAGGAATACTTCCTGTACTTCCTTGTAGTATTAATTTTCCATCAAATTTAATAGAAATACCACTTGCTACTAATGCACCAGTAGTCAATCCTGAAATTTTCACTTGTCTACTTCCATTTGTAGCTTGTGCGTCACCAAGTACCCATTTTTTATCACCATCTAAAATTATCTTTTTCCATTTAGATAATTTAAAATATTGTCCATCTTTTTCAAATACTTCATCTGCATTAGCTCCTGTGACTGGATCAGCATACAGATCTGTTTGTAGTGCTAACATAGAATCTTCTCGAGGGACAAATGCGTTCGCTGTAGTTCCAATATTCAGCATTAGATTAGAAAGATTAACAGCAGTTGTACTTGTTCCTAAGACTCTTACTTCAACTACGTTTACTCCAACCGGTACTTTAAATGTAGCAAATATTGTTCCACTACCTGTACTATCCGCTAAGGCTACAGAGCCGTTTGTATTATATACAAAAATGCGCCCCGTAGAACCACTCGAAACAGCAGACAATGTATACGTAGCGCCTGGCACAACAGCTACAGAATTATGAATAATCTTATTAGTACTACTTACATCAACACTGTACCGATTATTTATAACTGGTGTTCCTTCTGTATTTGACCATTCTTGCAAAGCAGGCAACAAATTTTCACCGTATGCAATCACATATGGATTACGTACAGGCGAAATGCTATCCACATAAGGATAAGCAGAAGCAATTTGTTCGGATGTCATTGTAGCAAGAGTGGCATATTCTGCGTCTGAAATTTCATATAAACGTAATCCGTCTGCATATCCTGCATTTCCAACTGCACTCGCATTAAGTCTTGCAATAGGATAAGCATTGCTCACATTTCCTCCAGCAGTAAATGGAATGTATACAAACTCCCATTTATTTTTAGATGTAGTTACAGGACTTTCGATAGCAGTGTTTTGGATGACTAACTTCATGCTTTGCCCGGTTTCATTGTAAAGGTGTCCTAGAGCAATATATTTTTTTCCGGAAACTAAGTTGATTGCATTTTTACCAAATCCGTCTGCAATACTATTAGCGACAGTTGCTGTAATTTTAAGAGCATTTCCACTTGTTACACTTTTATTATTATCTACACTCAGTGTAGATTGATAATTGATAAATCTTGTTATATTTTTGGTAGGTGTCCAATCAGATCCAGTTAAGTTTAACAAGGTACGACCTTTTAAACCTGTTAATCGAAAAGGTGAAGCTTTCTCAGCATTTATAATTTGTAGCCCTGGCTGTAATGTAATATCTTTGGTTTTCATTGTATTCAAACGTGGTAAAAGATTACCATCTACTTTATTAGCCATGTCTTGAGCATAGGTATCGACTTTGTCCCAATTATCATTTAACATCGTATCAATATTAAAATACTGTTCTCCATCGGCAACTGGATCTACCTTAAGCAATTTCAATTTATCTGTATTACTCGACATTGTGTATACCTCCTGCGAAATCTGACATTTTTTTACCATCTAGTTCTTTAATTTTCATTTGTTGATGAATTTCTTTTATTCTTAAATAACGGAATACATAACGTGCTACTAAATGAGCTGGCTTGATCTGCTCAATCATATTTTGTAAGTCTGATAAATTTGGTGGTACACCAATCGTATCTACAAAAGTAATCGTAAATGCCCATTGTGCAGGTTCAAAAGAAATATTTACTGCACCTCGTTCATAAGCAGCAGCTACATTTTTGACCAGTTTACCTGAAAATTTACCGCCACCACGTAGTTTGGATTCAACCACTGCGCGTCTTTGCTCTAATGGCTTGTTGAGGTTCGTTTCAATACCTAATTCAGCTTCCCAACGGGGTAATCCCCATGTTGCTGTACGGACAAAAAATTGCTGGAAGGTTTCTTCCAGCGCTTGATAGAAATGATCCATTTCATGTCCTTTGGTATTCATATCTGCACGCATGACACGGGATGTCTCATAGTATGCAGGTAAATAAGAAAACAATTCAGCACCTTTTACACTGGAAAAAGAAAAAGGAGCACTACCAGACAGATTACTCATGAACGGTCACCGTCCCGAGTACTGCTACTTGATTAGCGCTCATTTCAATATTTTTGTCACTTGTACCATTCACTGTTAACTGTGCATAATCGATGATCGGTGGAATATCCAATAAAATAGCAGCAATGCGTGTATACCTCACAAGCGAATCTGTAAAAGCCAACTGCTTCAGATAAGCTTTTACTCCTTGTTGAATTAAATTCTTAACTTCGGCGACTGAAGCAGTACTAGCAAGTGTTAATGTAACATCAATATTCATCGGTACTTCTTCAGCTGGCATCACTGTAATAATGGGACCTGCTGGAGCTGTTCCTTCTCCTTGTCCATCTTGCGTAGGGTCGATATAATTTTGTACTGCTCTTACAATATCGGTATTGGCTGCACGCTTATCTGTATCTAACACATAAATGCCCACAGTACCTGGCCCTTTCCATAAAGGACTCACTCGTGCTCCACCCACTCCAGCAATTTCACCAGCCCACTGCATATATTGGGCTTTGTTACCGCTTGTGCCTTGATTACGCACTTTCGCATAAAAACGTTCTAGCAAAGACATATCAGATTCGATATCGGCTCCACCTTTGATCTCTACGGTATTGTTCACACCCGTAACACCATTAAGCGAAGTAGATACAATCGTAATAATACCTGTAGGCACATTGCTTGCTTTGCCTGCAACGACTGCGCGAACAGGCACGGTGGCTTTACCTGTACTATCCAAAGTACCGGCTACAGTTGTCTCATATTCCAATGACGCTTCGCCTGAATTTTCATCTGCTGGCGTAGCAACTACAGTCCCAATAGGGATAGGTTTACCGACTTCACCTGTAAATACAACTGCGCCGGATGCTGCTACTGCTGCTCTACGAGTCACACCATGCTCTGCTGCACGTAAATCTAATTCATCGGAACGAAAATTCTCATCTGTACTGGCTACCGTACTAGCGAATCCACGTCGTAACAATTCTTGTGCCCAAATAGCTGCTTCAGATAACATAAAAGCAACCGGTGCTTCTGCATCCCAAATAAAAGAACCTTCCGACTTGTCTAGATCAGAAGGTACTCGTTCTAGCATACGCTGCATAATATTTTCTTCTGTTTGCTCCGTTAAATACTGAGGAAGTTCTGCCAAGTTAGATCACCTCACTTTCCAAAATTTGTGTATCTTCTTGCACACTTGTAATCCGGCAGGTAAATACACATTGATCGTCTACCCATTTAAAAGTAAACTGATCTACACTTTCTGTGCGCTCATCGGTCAATAATGTTTCGGTAACCATTCGAGTAATCTCACTCTCCATGATTGCATGCCCGTATCCTTGACCTACTAATTCTTCTAATTCACTTCCATAATCACGAGAATAGATCACATGCCGATAACGAGGGGTCAAAATAGCTTTGTGGCACCACTGCACCCATGCTTCTTTCTCATCAGCAATGGCTACTTTACCACTAGGAGTAAGCACAAAATCACCTGCATCATAGTCATAACGCCAACTTTTGCCGAATATGACTTCTGTGCTGTCTGTTGCTGTCGTCTCTTCTTCGTCTCCCCAAATAAAAGCATCCGTATCAGGAAAAAGGTTAGCCATTGCCACTCACCACCTTGCATACGATGACCACATCGTTACCGCTATTTACACGAAGAGCCAGTACTCGATCACCAGCTTTGAGACCTTTGTTCAAGTGAAGCACCGTTTCTTCTACTTCGACTTTATCGAACACAAAATCACTTTTCGTTGCGGTTCCACCGTTCCCACCTTGACCTAAAGGATAAGTACGTCCTACATCAGTACGTTCTGGCATTTCGAACATCCCTGGCAATTCAGCGATCATATAATCTTGAATTTCATGTTTGAAATCATCTAACTTTACTCCTGAGCCAGTCATTGTTCCAAGTACTGCACCTAGACCACTCATCGCTTGTTGGGTATGCTTGGACATCGTAGAGCGCATTAGATCTGCGAAATGTCCATAAGGATCTTTTTTACTCAAGATAATACCTCCTTCTCACATAATCTGCTGTACCTAACTCTAATGTCATTGTTCCAGGATTGCCTAAATCATGACTAGCAGATGTAACCAATAGTTTCATACCGCTTAAAGTTACAGCATCTCCAGCACGAATCGTATTGATATCTGGTGCAGTAATAGTAAATGTCTGTTGAATGCCTGTTAAATAATTTTTAGCAGATTTTTTAGCTGCATCTGCTGTTTTAATCTGATCATCATTAATCATTTTTTGCAGAGTTCCTAATTCTTCAGTTCCTTTTTCCTCAACAGCTAAAACTTTAGAGGGCACTTCTTTATCTCCACTAGATTCTGAAGTTGCTAATATTTTCACTTTAGTTACAGCACCTTCTAGTGTACGCATTTGAGTTAAATCGATAAGACGATCTAGCTCAACAACTTCACTGTTACTTCCAATCTCAAATAAACTCAAACCTTTACTTGTCATTCGTGGATGATACATAGTACCTCCAGATTTAGCTGTTTCTTTAAGGTCTGCAAAAATCATTGAAAATATAGTCTGAGCACGATAAGCTGCTTTTCCCAATTTAACTTTTGTATCTGGTATATCACCTAATCTAATTTGCCAATCTTTTGCATATTTTTTTAAGCGTTGACTAGCTGTCTGATCTTTAGGTAAAAGGTATTCATCTTCCGATTTTTCTAAATAAATCATGCGATCATATACAGTCATAGATAACCTTTTTGTTCCACTATTGGAACTTTCAACTTCCCAAATCACACCTAAATCGAGTATCGGATGATATGCTTTTTGATTAAAAGTAATACCGCTAATCCGAATATCCATCCCTGGAGCAATAGTAGGTAAGCCTAATTTAGAAGATACTGCTAAGCGAACACTAGCTTGATAAGCTATTTGATCTAAAGAATCTTTCATACTTAGTGTTTCTACTAAAGAAGTGATATCATACTTGTCTTTGATAATAACTTTATAGCTCATGTTGGCATCACCAACTTTTGTCCAGGTTTGATTTGATTGGGATTGGCACCAATTAACTTAGTATTTAATTTGTAAATATCATTCCATTTGGAGCTATCACCAAGTTCAAGCTTAGCAATTTTAGAAAGAGAATCTCCAGATTTGACAGTATACGATTTATTGCTAGTTTTAAGATCAGCACGAGAACCAGATTTGTTTGTAGTTTTACCATTCTTACTGGTTTTCTTTTGTTTTACTTTAGCATCACGCCATGTGCGGAAAGTGAGATCAAACGAAATATCACCTGGTTCTCCACCTTTAAAAGAACTATTAAATGAAATTAGATAAATAGGGACATTTATTCCTGTAGTGGTGATCATTAATTGCATAGGATGATCTGAAATAAGAAGTTCATTTAATTTATTGATTGCTATATTTGGTGCAGGAATATTTTTATATTGGCAATATGAAGGATTATATTCTTTTGGAAAAAAAGAAGAAAAACTAATTTCTTTTACTTTATCTCCTTGAACAAAATCAAACTCTCCATATTGCAACATATTTACTGTTTCATATCCCTTTGATCGAGAGATACTTATTTCTTCTGGATTTACAGGAAAATGAAAAAAACGACGTTTACCATCAATCAGAAAAATATCCACAGTAATCCTCCTTTCTTATAAAAATTATAAAGTTTACACTACATAGGTAATGGGGTAGCTTTTGAAGGATTGGGCTTCATATTTTGCATAGATTTACGAAGCTCATTTGCAATACGATGACCAATCTGTAAAGCTAATCCTTCATAATCCAATTCGTTTTCTTTGACTGTTACTTGAACGGCTCCTGTTGGGACAGTAATCGATACTTTATTAACTACTTCAGACTTAAATTCTTTTAGCATGCCTGAAATAGCTCCCATTTGTGTTTCATTGATTTGAACGGCTTTCGTTGCATCTCCACCTGGACCTTTGCTTGCAGGTTTATCAGAATTAGTTGCTGCATTTTTAACTATTTGGGCAGCAGGAGTTGTCATTGCGGGGTTAGCTATATTGGCATTGGTCGCAAGCATCGGGTTGTTAGGTTGTTGAGCTACTTGAGCTACTGCTGGAGTAGCGGCAGCTTCTTGTTTAGCCTTATCTCCACCACCAAACCAACTCATAATTCCATCTTTCAATCCATTGGCTTTGTCTGAAAGATAATCTTTGACACCTGTAATGCCATCACCTACTGCGCTAACAGCAGCTTTACCTAGATCACTACCACCAACCAATCCACCTAATTTCTCCCCAGCCCAACCACCGACCATAGAACCTGCCCAAGTACCAATACCTGGTAAGATAGCTGACCCAATTACAGCCCCCAGAGCTGTTCCTGCGGTACTACCTACAGCGGAACCAACTGCTTCTCCTCTATTTTCCTCTGAAGAAGTAGCGATATTGACCATGTCTGATATAAATCCTAGTGGTTTCAAGATCTTACCGCCACCGTCAGCTAGTCCGCCACCGACCATTTTCAAAAACTTATTATTACTTCCAGATAAATGTTCCGAAAGTTTACCCATGCCTTCTTCCATATTTGGTAATCCGGCTGGACCTGAACCATCCATACTAAAAAAGCCTGATAAAGCACTTTTGATTTTCCCTCTTCTACCGCCTGTAGCAGTATCGTTATCACCATCAGTAGCAGTATCATTTGGATTGGTTCTATGAAGGGTTCTATTCCTAATTGCATCTGTAGTTCTAGCATTTAATACTATTCTACGTTGTGCAGGGTTTGTATTATTGGGCGGATTAGGTGAATCAGCAGCTGGCGAAGGTCCTCCTGTAGAAATTCTTTGATTTCCGAATCGTCCTCTCCTCACCTTTTTACCATTTGCTGCATTATCACGATTTGGATTATTTGCTGCCGGATTAGGTTGATTGATGATACTAGAAGATCCACCAGATCCGCTTTTGTCTGAACAACAGCAAGAACATTTGTCATTGCTTCCGTTTGCAGCAGTGTCACTATTGGAATTACCGTTTGTATCTGTAGGATCTTTTTTCTTACCAGTAATAAAATCGCCAACCCATTTTCTTCCTTTATCTACCGTTTCTTCTCCAAATACATTCTTTATTCCATCCATAATTTTGTTAAACTGATCGACTTTATCTACTGCGTTTTCAAACCATCCTTTAGGTTCTTCTTTTGCTGCTGAGCTAGTCGATTTATTAGTCAGACTATTATTAGAAACATTAATTAAACTAGGACTCATATTAACTGTAGCAGGGGCTACTTTTGAATTGGGTAATTTAAGACCTTTAATCGTAGCATTAATTTGTTGTTGAACCGTAAAGTTACCTGACGCACTAATCATTTGGCTTTTCACACTGCTCAATTTTTTAAGCAATCGATCCAGTGCTGGAGAAGCTTGATCATTCAAACTTACCTGTAGTGTAATTCGAGTACTAGCCAATTTTGAAGCTGCGCGAGAAATATTATCAAAGTAACGAGTAGTAGATTTTAATTCGTTATTCATTTTGATAATATTCTGATATCTTGCACGTCCCAATCGATCAGATGATCGCTGAATCTGATCAAAGTATCTGACTGTTGCTTTCAATTGACTATTATCTATACTTTCTGCCATACATTCACCTCCCTATTTACTCAAAGGAATTACTAGTAAATATCTTTTATCTTCCCATTTGGCTACTGATCGATTGCAGTTCTTCTTGCGAAAAAGCTAACAACAGTGAGCGCTCGCCCTGGGGCAAATTCCAAAACTCTCCGGGACGGAGGTTGTGCCGTACCCACATGTGATACAGCATCGTTGTGATCCCGCCGGAGTGAATTAGTTTTTTAGGTCATCAAGCTCCACACCGAAGCCAGATAGTTCAAGCACTTTGTCTCCGACTGCATCCAATTCACCCGCTAGTAACATACGACGTACCGCTTGTTCGCCACCGGATAATTTCAAACGACTGGTAATACGTGGATCGCCCCAACCGTTTAACTTCAATCCTTTGACTTCCAATTGAACCGTCGCTTCTGAGATCAACAATGCGTTAAATGTTTCGCTATCTACTTTTTCTTCTGTGCGACCTTTGGTCGTTTTGCGAACCGTACAACGTTCACGAATACTGTCTACTTTACTCGAAGTGAGTCCACGCAACGTCATTTGCAAATCCAGACGTTGAATCCCTACTGTTTCTTCTGGCAATTTGTCTGCTGCTTCAAATAGGCTATCCAAGATTTGTTCTTCTGATAAATTTTCGTTCAAACTCATGATTATGTCCTCCTCAGGATCGTCAATAATAGTGTTTTGCTACAAACAGAAAAATGATTTCATATTCAGTCCACGCCAAGTAGCGACAAAAGAAGAAATAGCTAATAAGTTCTTCTCTTGCCGCTTACCCTATAGTGGAATAAGATATAAAAGCTTATAAATATCCAAAACAGTAATAGTAAAAAGTAGCCTTTTTAGCCTTACCTATTCGCATACTAATTTACTCATACACTGTGAAGTTATTGAGTAGTTTATGAATAGTTGAATTAGTTCGCTACGATTGGATCTAACAACTCATATCCTTCAAACGTAAACGCTGTTTCTTCTGGAACCTCTTCACCAGCTGTCCAGTTTGCCAGTTGAATTTTGTCTGGCATGCAACGGATCAAGCGAACACGCTCATGACCATACGATTCAGGATCGTCTAGTTTGGAGATAATATCGAATTTTTGGAAACCACGTACCAACATATCCGAAGTCACTTTATAACCTGTCATTGTACCTGTACCTTTTTTGGAACCATTTTTGTGTACTTTCCATTCGTTACCCACCAGATTCAGCTCACGTTTTTCAATTTCTACGCTTGCTTCCAGTTTGTTGATATGCGTTTGCCATACCCCATCGATGTGCAATTGTCCGTGTGTACCCAGAATAACTCTTGAAGCGTCTAACATATATATTTCCTCCTTTGATTTTCGGTTCTTAGTTTTGTTTGTAAAGGGAATAAGCTATACCTAAATGAATAGATATAGCGCTGACGACGACTATTTATTGCACGTAAAATGTGCCAAACAATTGCTCCATGACATCTGTCAATTTCACATTCCATTGCAAGAATACTTGGTCTGCTTCTGGACGTAAGATTGGAGCTGCGCCATAATAAGCAGGATCTAAGATTACATCGAAGCCAGATGCTTCAATAACACTACTTTGCGCCAAAAGATTCAGATATTCTTTCATGGCACCAATAAGAGCAAGGCGACCTTCTTCAGTGTTATTCACTTTACCGATATAAGAATCTTCTGCCGCACGTTGTAAGTCACCATTGATCGCATCCATAACACGAATCGAACGGATTTTTTTCCAAGCATTATTTTGTCCAGCAGCCGGAATCACAAGACTATTCACCCCACGAAGAGCTTTCACTTGACGACCATCATGGAAGAAAATAAACACACCATTTTTTACAGCTTGTTCTTGCTCAGAACGTGTCCAACGACGAGTCACATCATCGAAAGGCGTAATATGGTACGTTGTCGATTCGTTTAAACGTTGACCTGCAATCAGACCTGCTACATAAGCACTTGTTTGTGCAGAAGTATAATCTGTTGTCCCAATGCGCACACCCGTACCTACATTGATAATACCTTCGTAGTTCAATGAAAGAGAACGTGTTGCTGCAATCGTAGCTGCTTTGGAAGATAGATCATCTGCTGCTGTACCACCGACTACTGCAACCGTATGTTTACCCTCACTACGTACACGTTTGATCCAAGCGGCAAAGCTTTTCAGTAAAGCAGGGTCAGCTGCAAAGTCTAATGCCAACACATCGAATTCTTCGCTTTCCAGTGCTGCTTGTGCTTCAATATAGTCAGCATTAGCTAGACCTGCGTTACCACTTGCGCCCCCTGCAAATGCAGCGTTCGCTACGTTAGCTGGAATACCACCATCTACTAAAGCTTTTGCTGTAATCCATAGATTATCTGTATCTTCGTTAATCGCTTTGGCAAAAGAAGATGCTTTTCCATCTTTGGCTACAAATGTGCGTACCAATTTGGTTCCTTCATATAGACGAATTTCTTGTTGAGTACTGTCTGTTAAGTTCGGCTGAACCGTTACAGTAAAGCCATTACCGCGTGTACCGGTATATTTTGTATCCAATTGAAGCACGTTAGCGCCTGCTGTGCCTTCTGTAGCACCTGCCGCTTTCAATACTAGACTAGAAGATTTAGCTGTATCATCTGCCAAACGGTAAGCCAACAATTTTTTAGGGCCACCTAACAATGCCAAATAGAGTGAATTGTAAGCTGTTGCTCCATTTTCGCTGTCTCCAGAAAAATGTTGTGAGATCGCTGTTTCACTACCAATTTCCACAAACTCTCCTACAGGTCCCCAGTTTCCTTTGACCAAAACAACCACTGTACCACGATTACCTGCTTGAATTGCTGAAGCAGCTGCTGCCTCAAAATTCATATATAAACCCGGAAGTACCGGTTTGTTCGTGCTTTCCCATGTGCCACTTGCCATTTTACTTCACCTTCTCTTTCATAAATTGTTGGATTTTTTGTGTAGCTTCTTCTACTGAAAATAATTTTTCGGAATCATCGTAAAACACACCATGCAATACTTCAGCCTTTACTCCAAAAAGCTCATCTGCATGTTGCAGAAGTTCAGTCAGCGTATATTGAGGCTGACTTGCTTTGGAAGAGGACTGCTCCGTATCTTCATGTACTGGAGTGTTGCTTGTTTTAGCAGTTACACTCTTTTTGCTGACATTTGCCATCAGAACACCTCATTTTCTTAGCATGACTATGAAATGAGTAAGCTTGCACTTATTCGCTTCAGCATACATTTAGTAATCTAAAACAGGTTTGTTGGTCACTTCGCGAATTAACGGTGCATTAGGTAATTCTCGCTGGACACGACGTAACAACGTTAAACGAATCTGTCCATTCAAAAAAGCATCTGCTTGTAAATCTACAGATGCTTCACTTACCATTAAATAACGTCGATCAGCCAGATCGAGTGGGATTCGTGTCTGTGAACTCAGACGTTCTACCAACCCGGTCGCTATTCGCTGTGTTTCTTGTGCATTTCGCCCATAGACATGCCCTATCCATTGCTTGCGTACATCAAAAGCAGAAGTTCCTGCCGCCGCAAAGTTACTTGCAGTCAATCGCCAGAGCACAGCAGGAGCAACATAACCAGCAGGCCACGCTTCCTTATAGATTGTCCACTCATTGCCTAGTTGTTCTTGTGTCCAATCGTGTAAGGCGGTGAGCCATGAATCGGGTTGTCCAGATTCAAGTGTTGCAGACGGATTGGCATCAGCAATGCTGGAAGTCAGAAGCGCATTATTGCTAGTAGATGTATCTAATGGTTCAGGAACATAGATACCGAATCGTATCGCTCGTGTAGCTAATCCACTGAGTGTATCGATTCGGTCACTGTCCGAAGCACCAAGATAGATACATGTAAATGCATGCCCATCTTTATCTTCCAAACGCACATCATGTAATGCTTCAATCAATTGTTGTGTCCAAGCTTCTACTTGTTCAAAGCCGCCATTATTCACCCGGGCGTAAGGCCAGACTTTAACAATCCGGCGATAACCTGCCCAAGATGACTTCTGTACTTCTTCTGCAAAAGTAACGACTGCACAAGAACCTGGCAAAATCAAATCAAGTGGCGGAAGGTCGTAAACCTGACCTTTCCATTCTGGAATAATCTCTGCCAGCTTGGACTTGATCGTAGCTCGCATCTTAGGAATATTGTTCACCTCCTTTATCCAGAAATATAAGCAAAGGAATCATCTCACCGCATGAAAAAAAGACTGAATCTCTAGGATCAGTCTGTACATTAGCGTATGTGCTTTCGGTTGATTGTGTTCCTTTTGCTTCATTTCCGATAATACAATCTTACCTCGTTTTTCTCCTAATGGAGACGGTGTATCGGACGAAAAAAGGACGGTTAATAGATGACTTACGGTGGTAAAAAGAAGAGGTATTGGAAACCCTCTCGATAGGCATGATTTTCGTTGATATAACAGGCTTTATAGCGCTTTTTCTGCCTGATTGAATTCTTTTCTTCTATATAAATGAAGGTTAAAACAATTTAGCCCTATTAGTGAATCAAGCCATATTCGTTTTGTTATTCTCATTATTCCGCTCCATTTCGAATATGATACTGAAATCTATTATGAAAAGCTTCCATAATAAAAACAAAAAAACGTCTGCTTGTAAGCAAACGTTTGGGACGACTTATATATGATTGAATATTACTTATTTCACTGGATGGTTGCCTGTCGATGTATCTACAGCGTTGGGATACGATTGACTGACTACTTTGCGAGAAAGTACAATATCGACTGCACATACTAGCACAGATGCTGTAGCAACTTTGATCCACCATGCAGGTTTTGCTTTTAGGCTCATGATTCTTCCTCATTTCTATTGAGATCTGTCTAAAGGTAACACATTACCATTGGACTCTCTATCTTCCTTACAATGATTATATGAATCTGTGCTTTATCATATAATCATTATGAACTATAAGGAACTTCTGTACTGCGACGGGTACGGTTTTTTTTCGGCATCAATTCATCTAATTTGATCATTCCTGTATCGGCAAGTGCTAACGCCATTTTGTAAAAAGCTTTGGTTCTGACTTTAACATACGTGTCTTTACTGATCGGCGGATCGAACAAATAACTGTACACTTTATAATCGAATACATCATCGTGTTTGAGATAACGCTCTTTAAGCAACAATTGCTCGCGTTCTCCCAAACGCTCTACAATCGCTTCTACTCGTTCACAATAAGCACGACGTGCG
Source organism: Paenibacillus sp. PsM32 (assembly GCF_030433815.1). Taxonomy (NCBI): domain Bacteria; kingdom Bacillati; phylum Bacillota; class Bacilli; order Caryophanales; family Paenibacillaceae; genus Paenibacillus; species Paenibacillus sp. PsM32. The sequence continues at coordinate 814,380 of NZ_JARUWY010000001.1, forward strand.
GCTGGTGTATCTACATTATAGATCGCAGCATTTGCTGTAGAATCGCTAGTTACATTTGTAGGGCCATGCATCCGTTCTTGATAAGAAGCAGTCATCGACGTTTCACGCATTTCAAATGTGATTGTTTTGTAAATTCGATATTTTTCAAATACCGCTTCGACAGCAGTACGAGTTTGGCGGCGATCTAATTCAGGTAGAGCAGTTAATAAATTCATGAGACAACACTCCTTTAATAGGGTTAGTATAGTTATAAAGTAGAACGGAGCTAACAAAATACAACCACCTGGCAATATTCTTGCTATTTCACCCATTACCTTTTGGCAATACTTTAAACAATAATGACTTTCTCTCATTCTATAAACCGATCAAAAATTCCAATTTATTGATCTTGTTCGTATTTTGTTCGTATTTTATGTTTTTACAATATCATACCGGAGAATATTGGTAAAATCGGAAATAAAGCGATTTTCGCACAAAAAACATATATTATCTCGCTTTTGCTCACAAACCCATACCTTTTGGCAAAGAAATAAAAGAGTGTGTTTACCTAATGGCAATACTAGGGTATATTATAAGTGTTCTTACTTTCATTGAATATTTCGCAAGTGTACCTATAGAAAGGGTGTATTGTCGGTGGATAATCTTTCATTTGGTCTATATTTGAAGCAAATACGTGAGCAAAAACACTGGAGTATTAATCAGTTGGCAGAGATCGCCGGCATCAGCACTTCACAAATTTCGCGGATCGAAAATGGTAGACGTGGTGTGCCTAAGCCACAAACGATCGAAAAACTAGCCAAAGCGCTAGCTATTTCTTATTCCGAAATGATGGATCAAGCAGGATATTTGCGCCCTGAAGAAGCGGAACAAATTCCCGAGTGGGCTAGTTCGCGTGATAAAAGAGATTTTAAAAAGATGTTAGAGGAAGATGGTGAATTAATGTTTGATGGAGTGCCACTGGATGATGAAGATAAGCAACGGATCAAAGATGTATTAACCGGTTTGTTCTGGGAAGCCAAGCAAATGAACAAACGGAAACCTCTTTCTTCTGACGATTCTACATCCAAATAAACACTTTATCTTATATATAGTAAGCAGTTACGTATTCTATAGAAGAAAGGCGCTTTTACTGCCAAGCGCTTGAACGAAAGAAGTTTTGCTTTGTAAAAATCACTTTCTTATCAGACTAGAAGAAGTCGCGCTTATTCGACTAAGCGCTCGGAGGTGGCTTGTAACGATGGAAGAGAACGCAGCTCATCTGGTCCGCAAATATAAAACCAATTGCCCTTTTGAAATTGCTGAAGCGCTCGGCATACATATTCGCTATATGGATCTTGGGAAATCAACCAAGGGATTGTATTACAAAAAATTGAGACGACGCTTTATTATTATTAATGAAGGGCTTTCGGATCAATGGCAGCGATTCGTATGTGCGCACGAACTAGGACATGACCGACTGCATAAAGGCATTAATCGCTTTTTTTTAGAAGAACATTCTTACTTCTGGCCGGGTAAATTAGAAAGACAAGCCAACTATTTTGCGATTACATTACTAACAGTTGGACAAGAACAACGAATAGGAGAAACGACCGAAGCTTTTGCTAAACGAACAGGCATCCCACCAGAGATGTATTATTTTTTTGATTATTAATCGAACATACGTTCTTTTTAACGTTTTTAAGCTTATATTGCCTACAAAAAAAGAGTGGCTTAAGATAACCACTCTTTTTGCTGTACAGATCTAGATTATCTTTTAAGATTGTTGAATACGAAATACATGAGCAATTGGCGCACTTGTTACATCGGTTACAGAGGCAGGCAATTTCACCACAATACCTTCTTCATTTTGTTCAAAGTCTAATCCTTCAATGACTTCTTCGCCTAATAAATCGATACTTGCGATCTGTTCCATATAAGGAATACTGATCGTAGACGGAACCACTATCGCTTCATTCGCATATAAATACGACGCATATACGGTCTGCTGAGCTGCTTTACCTGTAAATGCCCATCCTTGTGTATACACAGGTGCAACACTGCGTGTTCCATATACAGCTTCTCCATACACATTGAGCCAAGCACCCAATCCTTTAATCCGATCGATAGCTCCTTCTGGCAAACGTCCATCCGGTTGTGGCCCTACATTCAGCGCTAGATTACCACCTTTGGCGACAATCTCCATTAACATATGCACTAACTCACGCACTGACTTGTAGTTATCTTCATAGCGGAAAGAAAACGAAGTTCCCATCGTCACACAGCTTTCCCATGGAATCGACATCGCATGTTCTGGAACTGTCTGTTCAGGGGTTACTATATTTTCATAAGCTCCTCCTACAGTACGATCTGCTGACAATAACCACGGTTGCTGTTTACGTGCTTTTTCCACCACTTCACCCAGACGAATATCTTGATTGCCTTTCCCCGGTCTAACCCATCCTGCATCTAACCACAGTACATCAATCCGTCCGTACTTCGTCAACAATTCCAAAATCTGCTCATGTGTAAATTCAACAAACTTTTCCCATAACCATGGATATTGAGCAGGATCATAAGAAGGACCACGCCATGAATTTTGTCCACGTTCCATGCCATCTGCCCAGTAATATGGCGTATGCCAATCCGCTTTGGAGAAATAAGCAGAGATTGCTAATCCTTTTTCCCGAAAAGCATTGAACACATTGCCTACAATATCGGCGTATTTATGTTGATGAAAAGGAGTATCTTTGCCTGTAATACGATAATCGGTTGTGTGCGTATCCCACATACAAAATCCATCATGATGCTTGGTTGTAAAATTTAAATATTTGAATCCACCTTCTGCCGCAAGTTCTGCCCAGACTCCCGGTTGAAAGCGGATCGGATTAAATGTTTTGTTTAGATCAAAATACTCTCTTTTCAATTCTTCTTTGTCCTGTTGCCAATCGATCCCGTCTCTTGACCAATCGCCATCATCATCACTAAGCGCCCAGGATTCGACTACCCCTAGCTGTGAATAAGGCCCCCAATGCATCATCAGCCCTAGCTTCTGATCTTTGAACCATTCTAATCGTTCCAAAATGAACGGATCTTCTGGCTTAACCCAGGATTCCTCACTGCTGTAATTATGTACCCCACCCTGTACTTCCATCAGCTTTTCCATCAATTCACGTTCTTGTTCATTCATCGGTTGCTCACTCATTGCTTTTTCCCCCTGTCGCTTAGTTATAGATTGAAATGCTTACTATATCAATTGGCGATACAGAGGGAACTTCCTGCAAGATTCTTTTATGATTGTGTATACTTTTTTTCGTTCTACCCTGATAACTTCGGTAAAAAGACGATTCCTAGCAAAATAAGTGTCAATACGATACATATATTTTCAAATTTATCGCCTTTTTTGGTTCCTGTGCTCATCAGGTTAAAACGCAATCTCCATTTGAGCGGTGGCAATAATTTTACACCTCGGTTGGTAAGAGAATCCGCTAATAAATGTAGAAAATAAGAAACTCCGCCCGCTATCCAGATACTTTTGCCTAGATGAGCAGTCGTTCCATACAACAATGCTGACCATGCGGCTGTACCATAGATCGTATGAGTTAATCCCCGGTGAGGTAAAAAGGTACAAATAATCAGCAGACTACCTGCCATATAATTCCATGGAGCTATATCTCGGCCATAAATAATCATACCGACTCCAATCATAAACATCACAAATTTGCGCAAAGAACGAACAGGCAAAAAAGCTATAAAGACAACAGCGACTGCGATCCCTATATCCCACGGCATTCCAAAAAGCCCTTTCCACAAAATCCATACGACCGATACCAGCATAATCGTCTGTAATACGCGCAATAGAGGTTCAGATAATGTTTTGGAGACAAGCAGTGAATTAGGCTCATCGATATCGGGTAATAAAGAACTAACAGCCGCTGCAACAACAGCTGCTGATGTCACCGGTATTCCTGCAAGTGTCATCAACGAAACGGTGACGCCGGTACTAATAATAAAATGCGATTTACCCATCATAATAAAAAAATCTTCCTTTCTGCCAAGCACATCCAGTTATTCATGTTGTTTTGTAAATGAAATGTTTGATTTGTTAGATGAATGTTAAATTTTTACTATTCGCCTTTTTATCCTGATTATTCATAGTAAGATAGCTATAAAGACATCATATAAGAATCCAAGCACATTTTCTAACATCTTTTAAAGGAGCGTTCATATGGGAACATTATCAAAATTGCTCCGTATTACATTATATTGTTCACTATTGAGCCTGATGCTTACCAGTTGTAATACAGACCACCTAGCTTCTTCATCTGTAACTAGCAAATCATTCAAGATACAGTCAGGAGAACAAATTATGCATAAAACTTCACAATCTGTGCGTGTCACACCTAGCGATACATCAGAATATCCGATTCATCCCGATCATCTGGCAAATGAATTAGTCAAAGGAAATTATGAGCAAATTTATTCTCAGACATCTCAAGCTTTCAAAGAAGAAGTATCATGGGATACGTTTCTCAAAGTTATTTCTTCGTTTGGTGATGATGCCAAAGGGTTCCAAGCTATATCTGAACTCAAACAAGACCATACGATTCGCAAAGTCTGGGTAGACGAACAACAACGTCGCGGAATCGTTGCTGTGTTCGCTGATCAGCTACCTGATTATCCAGATCATACAATTTTAGGATTACGTGTAAACGAGCTAGAAAAGTATCCTGCTACAGATCATATACAGACTCAAACGATATTCAGTCCACCTGTTCAGCAAAACTGGCAAGTGGTCTGGGGTGGCTCTAATACATTGATCAATTACCATTATGAATATCCGAATCAACGTTATGCTTATGATCTTATCGTTACTCAAAATGGATCTTCTTATCGTGGTAATGCAAAAAAGAACAGTAGTTACTTTGCTTTTGGCCGACCAGTTACTGCACCTGCTGATGGCAAAATCATTAAAGTCGTGAACGATATTGCAGATAATATTCCTGTAGGTTCAACAAATGAACAACAGCCTGCTGGTAATTACGTGATCATTCAACATGCTGATCGTGAATACAGTATGCTTGCTCATTTCCGTCAACATTCGATTACAGTACAAGTCGGTGATACGGTGAAACGTGGACAAGTGATCGGACAATGTGGTAATTCTGGCAATTCCAGCGAACCTCATATTCATTTTCAAGTGATGGATCAAGCCAATTGGGCAGATTCTACTTCGTTACCTGTACAGTTTGTCAATAACATTTCACCTATTCAAGGCGAGGTTATGTACCCCTCATTATAGCACGTATGTTCGCTTTTGTATAAAAGAGAAAGACAAGCGTTATCTCCACGATTACGATGGAGAACGCTTGTCTTTGTTTACAATAATTAGCTATTCAAATATTTCGCATAGAACCTGCTCGATCAGATCTATTCTATTACATTTTTTCTAATGAAGGAGAACTTGATTCAGCTTGTTGTAATTCTTGTAGACGTTCTTGAATACGACGTTTGCGATACAACATTTTACCTGCTTCTGCGACACTTTCAAGTGCAGTATGGTTCGTAAATGCGCCAAAAGCAATCCCGGCAACAGGGATCAATTGAAATAATTTTTTGATCCCAAAATTATCACGATAGGTGGTGATGACTTCATGCCACCCTTTCATTTGTGAAAATACTTCTTTGGATGTATCTGCATGATCAAAATCTGATAACTCTGCTAAAATTGATTTTTTGCCTACTACATCAGAAGAAGCGAATTGCAGACATTTCATAATAAACAAACGCTCTTTCGGATCTTTTGGATCATAACCGTAACATAATGCAATCTCTTGTAGTATTTTGAGCGACATCCCAATCATTGCTGGAATATCTGCCGAAATAGTGAAAATACCGCCTATGCCTGTTGTTGCTCCTTGAAGCGCTGCCCAGTTGGAACGATTTTTGGATAAAGAGTCTGCTGTTTTGTTCATCACTTGCAAAGGTAATTGAGATGCTTGTGATATCGTTAGCTCTTGCTCAGCTTGACCTTGTTCTTTAGCTAGACGTTGCAGGACTGCTTTGGATGAAATTAGATATGTTCCTCCACTTTGAATAAAACGTCCTAACTCATTCAAGACTACTCCTAATTTGTTACGGATCATTTTAGGTGTCATTTTATCGAGGATCATAAAAGGGATACGTCCCAATTTGTCCCAAAACATAAGACCACCTTGATTTTTTTCCCACTTTTTAATCTGTTGTAATGCTTGTTCAAGTTCAGCCTGACTCTCCATAGTGTTCATCGTATTGGGCTCCTTCAATCCATAATTAATGCTCTATTTTACTTATTATAATAGATATTAAGCAGTTACTACACCTATGTTACCTATTTATTTATCAAAAAAAGCCCTATAACCATTTTCTCTATCTACAGAAAAAATAATTATACGGCTTATTGTCTTTGTAGATGCTCCGTACACATAATTTTAGATATAAAAAAGCCGCGGGTCGTGGATCTCCGCGTCTATCGGTGATACTCATTATATTAATGTTTATTTAGATAGAAGATATGGCTTGATGTTGATTCGCTTTATCTGCTTGATTGTCTTCTTCACGTAAAGGTGCATAAGTGACACGATCTAATACCAAACCGTCGCCTACTGGCTCGCCATTTACTGTAATTTGAATCTTTCTGTAATTATGATCAAAGTTAGAATTGTACATTTGTCTTTCACTCCTAGTATAGTTAATCTTCGTATTTGTATGTGGTGGAACTGGAAATTTTTCTTGGCCTGTCTTAGTATTACCCGTATTTAGAAGAAGTTAAACATCTTTCATATGTTTTTGCCGGAAATGTATCTGAGTCATATAGAACAAAATGTATTTTTTCCTATAAACCATGTAATATTAGGGTATATGTATTATGATACATCTTTACACTGAATCTATTGAAAAGAAAGGGGGATCACAATGCCAAAAAGGACTCAACCGTTACGAATATTTTTGGTCGGCTTCATCGTATTATCAGGGCTATTTACAAGCCAGACGATGGCACATGCAGGTTGGTGGGAAGACTACAAAAATGGGATTGAGACTTTTACGAATTTGCCCCAGGAAGTGAATGAACTCAAACAAGGGTACGATCAGGCATTAAATAAACTTGATCAAGCTCAATCGAATATAGAAGCTTATCGTACAGAAAATGCACGTCTGGCTGAACAAAATGCTTTGCTCGCACAAACGGTAGAACAACTCAAACAATCAGAAGCTGATCGTGCACAAAGCGCTCGTTTTTGGAAAGGATTAGTCTTTACTGCTATAGGGATAGTTGTACTTTTCTTTATATCTACCCGTCTGATCCGTTTTGGCTTACGTCGCCGTTAATGATACGATTGACCGAAAAGAAAACAGTGACTATGTTAATTATAAATTTCAGGAGGAACCCTTTTGCACTTGGAATGGCAACAATCAACCAAAATGCCTTCGTCCGGACAAGCGGTAACGATTGTACTAGATGAAGCGGAAAAATTGCATATGCTCCATCCCGGTCAAGTGATAGCATATACCGGCCCTTCTGGAGGACGCAGTGATCGCTTTATGGATGTTAAAGGAATGTACCGCAAACGTAATCTGATTCGAGCAGACTTTACAGGTTCATGCCGATTTATCGCTTCTCTTCCCCCCGGTTTTAATTTGATGCCTATTCCTATTAGTGGGGGTAGTGATCTTCTTTATGATTTCCGACACCTTTTTTATTATACAGACGGCATCAAAATGCAAACCCGACTCTTACAGTTCAAAAATATGTTAATTACCCGTGATGCGATCAAAGTAAAATTTAGCGGTGAAGGTGAAATCGGTATTTTGACCAAAGGTGCTGTTGTTGAAATGAAACTGCATCCTACCGAACCTTTATATGTAGATGCTCGTAGTCTACTTGCTTATCCTGAAAATGCTCAATTAAAGTTAAGCGTCTATGGTAATCATCTGGCTAGCCAGCATATGCATTATCAATGGCAGATGACAGGCAATGGCTCGGTACTGATTCAAAGTGGACATGATAGCGGCGAACTGGAAAAGCATTTGCAAGGCGATGGATTGTTCAAGCGAGTGCTACGTGAAGTAATTCCTTTTGGTGGCATATTTATTAAATAATAAGTTGAATACAACAATGGATCGATTAGCACACCTTGTTATCTCAGGTAGCTATTCGATCCATTTTGCGATTAACCAGCTCCATTATCCCATAATTCAAACTCGGGTTTGATCCATTTGTTAAGCTGTTTGAACTGCTTCTGATCAATATATGCAATCAATAAATGATGATCTTGCGGGCTAGCGACAAATTGTCGTTCTGGATTACGTGTGCGATCCAGCGCAATCATATGATCAAAAAAGCTTTTATCAATCCATTCATTTTTATACTCCAAATTCCATTCTATCCGTTCTCCGTGATAGATAAACGAAAACAGTACATTGCGTTTCTCATGATCGACACAACTGCGAATATGTTTCATTTCAAGGGCGCCATCGGTCATTTGCACCATACGCTCCGCCAGTTGAGTATAAATATCGGTATCTTCTACCGCTTTGAGATCCACATACCAGATATTACTTGTATGATTTGCCCATTCTTCTTCGATCAATGTCTGCCCGCCCAATGCGATCAATAGATGCACATAAGGCTTCTCCTCAAACCAAGCTTTATCTTTACCACTCATTAAATGTTCAAGACTAATTCCTTCATTTACGGTAATGCCTGCTTCTTTCAGACGTGTCCACTGATCAGCTAAAGGAACCGTTTTGTTACGAAAAAAACCAATCATCATACATCTCCCTTCCATATGTGTTGTCTATTATAAGCTACGATGTGTGCAATTATTGCTGCATCAAAATCATGCCGCCTGGAACTCCTACTTTCTCTCATTAGATATATGAATATGGAATAGCTCTTCTTTTGCATATTATCCTATAATAACCCTTTACGCCAAGTGTTATAACTCCATTGTATGTAAAAATAACAAAAAATAGCTAACATCCTGTCTAATGATGACGGATATTAGCTACTTCTTCTTAGGTTGGCTATGATTTATTCGGAAGCAGAGTTTTCTTCATTCGCTTCATAAAAATCCCAAACCGCATCAATAATGCGATCAAACGTATCATCATCTTCACTAATCAGCGTTTCCAGTGCCAGAATTTCTTCTTCTTTACCGGGTTCATTGAGAAAGTGCAAGCTATAATCCCACTCTTTGCCACGTTTGGTGAACAGTGTCACTTCATAAGGTTCTGCATGCCCTTCGACGACTAATTCCACTTTGCCAATATACCCTTTATCCGGTTCAGGCACTTGCTCCAATTGAGCATTACGTATCGTGATATTCATTGTATATTCTCCTTTGTTGATGAAAATCAGTTGTTTGTTTTATTGTAACATGGTTTGATCAATATATTTATACCAACCTATATCGACCACTTCCTGCTTACTCGCTTCTATAATAAATCCATATTTAAATCGAGTCCCTTTTTGATTAGTTAGAAAATCTTCAGGATGATCCCATTCTATTTCACATTCATCACAGTATACAAAGTATTTTTGACTGGAGATTTCTTTAACAACAATAATCCAACCTTGTGAGCATACACAACATTTTCCAACAGGTTGTTCTTTGACAGAACTCATTTATAAACTCCTTACTGAATACTTCTAGGCTCTTTTGATATTAAAATTTTCTTTATTTTAGAATACTAATTATCTGCGATAATAATCCAATCGTTGTTCTAAGGTCCCTGTATGAAATTCCAATAAATGTCCATCAGGATCGCGGAAATAGATAGATTGTCCTTCTCCTTCTGGATTGCGCTGACGACCTTCTTCTATTGTTGCACCTGCTCTTTGAAGCCTAGCTTGTAAAGTTTCTAAATCTTCCTCTTTTACCGAAAAAGCAATATGAGTATATGATTGGTGAATCTCTTGTCTTGGTATATCTTCTTGTACATTCAATGCTAACCAAATACCGGCTATTTCAAAATAAACAGTCTTCGGTTTGACTAATACAGGCTGAACAGCAAATACATTAATATAAAAAGTCATTGCATGCTCGATATTAGCTACAGAAAATGTAATATGTCCTATCCCATGAATAATAGGCTCTTCCTTCTTGTCTGGATCAACATTTATATTTTTTAATTGCATTCTTGCATCCCAATGCTCAGGCTGATTTTGATATGATCCTCTCCATGGGCTTCCATTCTCTAACCAACGTTTGCGATATTCTTCGACACTAACAGGGTAACTCGCTCCATCATCATCAAATCCTGCTTGAAAAAAGCAACAATCACATATTTGATAACTTGGCGAATCACCTTCCCATTGCGGTTCGTCCAATTGATCATATCCACATACAGCACATATGTATTTTTCCATTGATTGCTCCTTTAAAATCTTTATAAATTATTTAGTTCTAATCATGCATCATTGCTTGCAAATATGCTATACTAACGAAGCAGTTTTTTTAAGTTTTATCCTGAACAGAAGATAATCCGTGATGTCCTGCAAAGAACTACTTTCTGCTGATAAAGTAGATAACGTGGTTCTGTACAGAGCAACGCGGGAGAGGTTCGCGAACTCCCTCTATAAAAAACTATCAATCCTGATTAATGCAGCGATTAAAAAAGATCATTTTTGTCTTTTTTAGCATTGATATGAGGTTTGTTTTTTGTTGGACAGGTTCATGGAACTCTCTTCTTCCCGAAGGACGACAAGATGTAGTATGTAGAACACTTTGCTAACTAGAATGATGCAGATCATTTTCTTTTCTAAGCAAGTAATCTTCATTCTAATGTCTTGATATCCCTTTAAGGAAATGGAGAGATTTTTTTATGCTTAAAAATGAAAAAGCGGTCGTCGTTTTCAGTGGTGGCCAAGATAGTACAACCTGTTTGTTCTGGGCAAAAGAACAATTTGCTGAAGTAGAAGTGGTAACGTTCAACTATGGTCAACGTCATAGCGCAGAGATCGAAGTCGCTACTCAAATCGCTAACGAATTAGGTGTACAGCAAACGATTCTCGATATGAGTCTACTCAACCAATTGGCTCCTAATGCGCTAACTCGTTCGGATATTGATATTACGCACGAAGAAGGCGAATTACCAAGTACATTTGTGGATGGACGTAATTTGTTGTTTTTGAGCTTTGCTTCAATTATGGCCAAGCAAAAAGGCGCACGTCATATTATTACCGGTGTCTGTGAAACGGATTTTAGCGGATATCCCGATTGTCGTGATATTTTCGTCAAATCACTTAATGTAACGTTGAATCTATCCATGGATCATCAATTTGTGATTCATACTCCTTTGATGTGGCTTGATAAAGCTCAGACATGGGAAATGGCAGATCAATTAGGTGCTTTTGATTATGTACGTGAAAAAACGTTAACTTGCTACAACGGTATTGTTGGCTCCGGTTGCGGAGAATGCCCTGCTTGCAAATTGCGTCAAGCTGGACTGGATCGTTATCTGGCAGAACGTCAACAAAATAACTCTACTGAAGGTGCACATCGATGAATCAACCGGGCCCTTTCCGTATCGTCGAAAAGTTGCAGCAGTATGGTATAGATATCCAACATGAACAGCTCCGCTACCATCGTAGACGGGTGCTTATCAATAAAGAATTTACATTTGATGCGGCGCATCATTTACATGCCTATGAAGGTAAGTGTATGAATCTGCATGGTCATACGTACCGGGTGATTTTTGGAATTAGTGGTATTCCGAGTGATAATGGAATCGTTGTAGATTTTGGCGATATTAAAGACATTTGGAAAGCACATATCGAACCTTTTCTGGATCACCGTTATTTGAATGAGACACTACCTCCGATGAATACAACGGCTGAAAATATGGTCGTGTGGTTATATGAACAAATGGAATTAGCATTACAAAGTGAGCCTTATGCAGCTCAAGTCGAAGGCGGACGTGTAGAATTTGTACAATTGTATGAGACACCAACCAGTTACGCAGAAGCAAGACGGGAGTGGATGCAAGCATGAGTACAACCTTTAAAGTAAACGCCGAGCAAGTTGCCAAAGCGAACCAGTTAGCCAGTTCAGATGCTAACGACCATCATCATGCTGAACACACCACTCAAGCCAAAGTAGCTCCTATCCCTGTACTGGAGATTTTTGGACCTACTGTACAAGGTGAAGGAATGGTGATCGGGCAGAAAACGATGTTTGTCCGTACAGCTGGTTGCGATTATCGTTGTAGCTGGTGTGATTCTGCTTTTACATGGGATGGCAGTGCCAAAGATCAGATTATGCGTCTTAGTGCTGAAGAAGTATATGCTCAATTGTTTGAAATTGGTGGTAATCGCTTTAACCATGTGACGATCTCAGGCGGAAATCCGGCATTACTTCCTCAATTAGGTGAGCTCGTGAAATTGCTTGCTGAAAAAGGCATTCGTACTGCTGTCGAGACTCAAGGTTCCAAATGGCAAGATTGGTTGACTGATATTAATGAAGTTACGATCTCTCCTAAGCCACCAAGTTCAGGAATGACAACGAATTTTGAAATGCTAGATGATATTATTCGTCGTCTCGAACACAATCAGATTAGTCGCTATACTGCTCAAGCGCAAGAAACGTCTTTATCTTATGCAGGAACATCACAGTTTGCCCATTCGTTTAGCCTTAAAGTGGTTATTTTTGATGAACATGATCTGGCTTATGCAGAGAAAGTACATTTGCGCTATCCGAATGTATTGCTTTATTTACAAACCGGTAATCCGGATGTGACCAGTGCAGACGATCAGATCGCTGCTTCTTTATTGAAGCGTTATGAGTGGCTGATCGATCAAGCGATGGAGATGCCTGCTTTTAACGATGCTCGTATTTTACCGCAACTGCATACACTTGTATGGGGCAATAAGCGCGGAGTGTAGCAGATCATAATATACTCTATTTTTTCACGTAACATGCTAAAAGCAGTAAAATGAAAGTCATTATATATTTAGAGGAGATTTGTTCTTATGTCAGGAAGACAACCAGATGAAATGCAAGATTTAACATTGCTCGGCAATCAAGGCGTCAAATACAATTTTGAATACGATCCAAGTATTCTTGAAAATTTTGATAATAAACATCCTTATCGTGATTACTTCGTCAAATTTAACTGCCCTGAATTTACAAGCCTTTGCCCGATTACAGGACAGCCTGACTTTGCTACAATCTATATCAGTTATATCCCTGATCAAAAAATGGTTGAAAGTAAGTCTCTCAAACTGTACCTGTTCAGTTTCCGCAATCATGGTGATTTCCATGAAGACTGTATGAATATTATTTTGAACGATCTGGTTAAATTAATGGACCCTCGTTATATCGAAGTCTGGGGTAAATTTACGCCACGCGGCGGAATCTCTATCGATCCATATACAAACTACGGCAAGCCAGGTACGAAGTATGAGCAAATGGCAGAGCACCGTATGATGAATCATGATATGTACCCTGAGACGATCGATAATCGTTAATTGTAATATTAAAATGCTCTATAAATAGAATTTTGCTTGAAGCTAACGTGTTATTGCGTTAGCTTTTTTTGTTATTTTTCTATGATAAAGCATATATTATTTTGTCGATTTATGGTGTTCACAAAATATACTAAAAATATTTTATTTCCAAATTATCTTTAAATTCTTTACTTTCTCTACTTCATTTCAACTTCCATAATGATAGAAAAACCTATCCCTATAGTCGGAATAAGCGTATGAACAATCTGGCTAACACCTTATCATTATTCTCTTTTATATATAACAATTTGAATATAAAAGTCACTTATAATTCTTTTTAACAATCCCTCTGCGCTCAATGGTAGCCGTACATATGATCTTATAATGATATTAATTTGTTATTCATTTATTTCCATTAAAATAGACTATTTAAATTCATTTAAAAATCAACAATCTGGTATTTATGATATTTCATATTCAAAAACTATTGTTACGAAAGCGTTATTTTAAATTTCGCTATAATTATATTCTGTGATTTTTAACTATTTTTTGTAGTATTTTCTGGTATCGCTTCCATCAAATATTTAAAATTTTAACAGTTGATTTTACTTTATTTGGGAATAAAATAGGTTATGTACTCTTTTCCATACTTACAAGAAAGTACAGAAAAGAAAATGATTATTTTCATAAACAGAAAAAGGAGATGGACAGATTGAGTACAGAAACCAAAATTAAAACAACCAATCCAACCGACGTAGCGAAAACAAAGGTGACAACAGGTGCTGATGTTGTTGTTGATAGCCTCATCGCTCAAGGAGTTGAATATATCTTCGGAATTCCAGGAGCTAAGATTGATGCAGTATTTGATGTTTTGCAAGATCGAGGTCCACAATTAATCGTGTGTCGTCATGAACAAAACGCTGCTTTTATGGCGGCAGCAATCGGTCGTTTAACAGGGAAACCTGGCGTATGTCTTGTGACTTCAGGTCCAGGCGCATCTAATTTAGTCACAGGGCTTGCAACAGCCAATGCCGAAAGTGATCCAGTAGTTGCTCTTGCAGGTGCAGTCTCCAGAACAGATCGTCTCAAACGTACTCACCAATCGATGGATAATGCAGGATTGTTCGAACCGGTTACCAAATACAGCGTTGAAGTCGAACATCCTAACAATGTAGGCGAAGCAATTACGAATGCGTTCCGTGAAGCTTCTGCTTCTCAACCGGGAGCTGCTTTTGTTAGTTTGCCGATGGATGTACTGGTAAGTGAAGCGAAAAAATTCAATTTCCATACGATGCATACACCACAGCTTGGTACAGCACCTACTCATCTGATTGATGAAGTGGCTACAGCGATTCGCCAAGCCAAATTGCCTGTAATTTTATTAGGTATGAAAGCAAGTAGCCCTGAAGTAACGCAAGCGATTCGTGAATTGATTCGTGATACTGATATTCCAGTAGTCGAAACGTTCCAAGCTGCTGGCGCTATTTCTCGTGATCTCGAAAAACATTTTCTAGGTCGAGTCGGACTGTTCTGTAATCAACCCGGTGATCTACTACTCAAACAATCTGATCTAGTGCTCACTGTGGGTTATGATCCTATCGAGTATGATCCTCATTTATGGAATCAAGAAGGTCAACGACTTGTTTTTCATTTAGATAATCGCAAAGCGGATATTGATCATTATTATCAACCACAAAGCGAATTGATCGGTAATATTGCGCTTAATATAGAAGCTTTGTCTACACAGTTGGAAGGTTTACGACTTTCTTCACAATCGCTTGAAGTGCTTGCACGTTTACATCATAAACTAGAACAAGATGGTCAAGGATTCCATTCTTCGCATCCAGATCTTGTTCATCCGATAGAATTTATGAAAACATTACGCGGTATGATCGGCGATACAGTCACTGTGGCTTGCGACGTTGGCTCCCATTACATCTGGATGGCACGGTACTTCCGTTCTTACGAACCTCGTCGTCTGTTGTTCAGTAACGGTATGCAGACGTTAGGTGTGGCGATGCCTTGGGCAATCGGCGCTTCATTAGTACGTCCGAATGAAAAAGTAATTTCGATTTCTGGTGATGGCGGCTTCTTATTCTCTTCGATGGAACTAGAAACAGCTGTCCGCTTAAATACACCACTGGTGCATATTGTATGGCGTGATGGTGCTTACGATATGGTTGCTTTTCAACAAGTGATGAAATACGGTCGTACCTCTGGTGTCGATTTTGGCAAAGTCGATATTGTAAAATATGCTGAAAGTTTTGGCGCATTAGGGCTACGTGTCAATCGTCCTGAAGAGTTAGAAGATGTACTCCGTCAAGCGATGGCACATCAAGGTCCTGTTGTTGTGGATGTACCTATTGATTATCAAGATAATATCAAATTAGGTGAAAAACTATTGCCTGATGCGATCAACTAATATAGATCTATTGATTTCAACAATCGTATAACAATTATTTATGGATAATATTGGATTTTATTTGAAAAAGGAGTCAGACAGAAATGGGAAATCACGTAATATATCAAGCTTCAACAATGATCGCTTTACTCAGCGGTATGTATGATGGTTCAGTCACATTTGGCGAACTCAAAAAACATGGTGATTTCGGCATTGGTACTTTTCATCAATTGGATGGTGAAATGATCGCTTTTGATGGTAAATTCTATCACCTGTATCCAGACGGTAGTGCTCAGCAAGTAGGTATGCAAGAAAGTACACCGTTCTCGACAGTGACTTTTTTTGAAGAGGAAAAAACATTCCAGATCAATCGCACACTGACTCGTCAACAATTGGAAAAAGTACTGGACGATCTACTGGATAGCCCTAATATTTTTCATGCAATACGTATCGATGGTCAGTTCCGTGAAGTGAATACACGAACTGTACCGCATCAACAAAAGCCGTACAAACCGTTTATCGAAGTAACCAAATCGCAGCCCTCTTTCCATTTCCCTAATACAGGCGGAGTGATTGCAGGCTTCTGGACACCAGCATTTGCTCAAGGAATTGGTGTAGCAGGTTATCATTTACACTTTATTAATGATGAGCGTAATGGTGGTGGTCATGTGCTCGACTTTATTGTGGATCACTGCACGATTTCAATATGCAGTAGTGAAGATTTCCAATTGGCTCTTCCACATGATCAAGAGTATTTACATGCCAATCTTGAAGCTCCTAATCTGGAGCGCGATATTATGACTGCTGAAGGTGCTTATTAAGTCAACACACTTTATAGTGTTTGATGAATATTTTTGATGCTAGACCAGTTATACCCTCCCTATTACTTAACCTACCTTTCTTTTGACGAAGAAGAGGTAGGTTCTTTTTTGTATTGTTTTTCGTCAATTTTTAACAATTTTTGTATATATAAAAGCAAAAGAAGTTCAATATCTAAGGCTATAGCAACTGTGTTGGGCTCTTTATTATTGTTACACTGTACCTATATTCGAATATACACTTTTGTTGATACTTCCATCCTACCTTATCGTTCGTTCATGCAAGTAAGCTTTCAAGCTTTATTGTTGTTGATCTGATCAGATATGATTTAAAGGAGGGTAAAACATGGAACGTAATATGCGTATTATTCCTTACGAAGTGATTGCTCATGCAGAACAAGTTACTGAAACACCAACAGGTGTAGAAATGATTCAAGCTCCGCAAGTCTGGGACACTACCAAAGGTGCAGGTATTACTGTCGCTATACTCGATACAGGCTGTGATACAGACCATCCTGATCTACAAGGTCGTATTACCAAAGGACGTAACTTTACAGATGATGATCAAAGTAACCCTGATATCTATGAAGATTATAATGGTCATGGTACTCATGTAGCAGGTACGATTGCAGCGATCCAAAACAATACAGGTGTAGTCGGTGTAGCTCCAGAAGTGAATTTACTCATTGGTAAAGTTTTAAATAAAGATGGTTCCGGACAAATTGACTGGATTATTAAAGGAATCGAGTATGCTATCGAGCAAAAAGTAGATATTATTTCGATGTCTCTTGGTGGGCCTGATGATGTACCTGAATTACATGAAGCGATTCAAAAAGCAGTCAACAGCAATATTCTAGTGATCTGTGCCGCTGGAAATGAAGGCGATAACGATTCTAATACTGACGAATATGGATATCCTGGTTATTATAATGAAGTCATTAGTGTAGGCGCAATCAATCTTAATCGCCAATCTTCCGAATTTTCGAACTCGAATAATGAAGTTGATCTAGTGGCTCCGGGTGAAAATATATTATCGACATATTTGGATGGTAAATATGCCACACTGAGCGGAACCTCTATGGCTACCCCTCATGTATCCGGTGCGATGGCGTTAATCAAAGTAATCGCGAATCAAAGCTTTGAACGAGAGTTAACAGAGCCTGAACTTTATGCTCAATTGATTAAGCGTACGATTCCTCTCGCTGACTCTCCTCGTCTCGAAGGAAATGGAATGGTCTATCTGACTGCTCAAGAAGAGCTTGCCAAATTATTCAAACCACAGACTATTGCTAGACTGTTAAATATTTAAATGCATCAGATTCTTATTCTGCGTATTTATGTCTACTTTAGTGTAGATGTAGATACGTTTTATTTTTTTCTAGAATGAACCTGTATGTCATTTCTGATATACTGATAAAAAGACAATATCGGTAGATCCGAATTGTACTTTTAGCTTTACAAATAGCTATACAATACATATGTATGTTGGAGGTGTTAGGACTAAGCCAGTGAATGGGTGAATATCCATTTAAGCTGACTTTACATTGTTTTCTGCTCTGATCCTGCTTGGGACCGAGACGGAAAAGATGATCGCCATGTGATTCTTTTTTGGACTCAGTGCCTTTTTAGTGATGAACTAAAAGGTTTTTTTGTGTTACAGCGTGTATATCATACTGAAAAAAGGAGTATTATGAACATGTCGTTGCCATCACTCACCAAAAAGATAAACAATGCTTCTCCAGGTTCTACAGCGAATCAGACAATATTCGGAGTTTTACTTGCAATCTCCCTTGTTCATTTGTTTAACGATTCGATGCAATCAGTCATTCCAGCTATTTTTCCTATTTTGAAAGAAACGATGAATCTTAGTTATACACAAATCGGTTGGATTGCGTTTGCGATTAATTTTACCGCTTCTATTATGCAACCTGTTGTTGGTCTTTTTTCAGATAAGCGCCCTACCCCTTCTCTCCTGCCTATCGGAATGGGATTTACATTTACAGGCATGTTATTACTTGCTTATGCAAGTTCTTATTCGGCAGTGTTGCTAGCTGTAGTATTTGTCGGATTAGGGTCAGCAACTTTTCATCCTGAAGGTTCCAAAGTGTCTCATATGGCGGCCGGGAATCGAAGAGGATTGGCTCAGTCTATTTTTCAGGTGGGTGGTAATGCAGGACAATCACTAGCTCCCCTGCTCACTTCACTGATCTTTGTACCGTATGGTCAATTCGGAGCTATCGGATTTACCGGAGTTGCAGCGGCAGGAATTATTGTTCAAATCTTTATCGCACGCTGGTATGGACGAACGATTCGTAGTGAAAGTTTTGCTAAAAAGCATCGCAATGCTGGAAAAATTCGTCCTGAACTGAAAAATCGAATTGCGTTTGCGATGATTATTTTAATTTCACTTGTTTTTGTACGCTCCTGGTATTCGTCTTCGATTGCAAGTTATTATAGTTTTAATCTAATCGAGGGTTTTGGACTAAGTGTAGGTGATGCACAGATTTACATTTTTCTATTTTTAGCTGCTGGAGCTTTAGGTACTTTTTTCGGTGGTACACTAGCAGATCGTTTTGGAAAACGAAATCTTATTTTTGCATCGATGGCAGGTTCAGCACCTTTAGCTTTGATTTTACCGTATGCTAATTTATTTTGGAGCGGCGTATTGTTAACGATTATCGGATTTATTCTTATTTCTAGCTTTTCAGTCACTGTCGTCTATGCTCAAATGCTTATCCCTGGCAAAATTGGTACTGTATCTGGCTTGATTACAGGATTAGCTTTTGGATTAGGCGGACTTGGAGCCTTAGTCGTAGGTAACTGGATTGATAAAATAGGGATCTCGCCTGTGATGCAGTTATGTAGCTTTTTGCCATTACTTGGAGTCATCACGTTCTTACTTCCTTCTGATCGCAAATTAAGTGAATGGACAGAAGGTGCTTCTGAAGCGTAATCGCTATATAATCGTGCTTTTAGTAAAATCATATATATAGAAAAAAGCCTACCCTTTATACAAAGGATAGGCTTTTTTTGTTGAATAGATAATACTTAACCTGCGCTAGAAGCAGATGAAGCACCGGAAGCAGCAGCACTAGAAGAAGCTGCAATATATCCATTTTCCATAGCTTGTACTTTAGCTTGTTGTACATAAAATTGTAGTTTAGCCAAGTCTTGTTTCACTTGATCTACATGTACTTGATATTGGAATTTATCAAAATCGTATTTTGTCACTACGCCAGCGTTGTAACGAATCTGCATATTAGTATTATCCAGAGTCACATCACTTACTGTACGTTGCGCGGTTACAACACTTTTATATGCTGTATCTGCATCAGTGTAACTTGATTCGATAGATTTAGCCAAATCAATTTTACCTTGAGTCAATTGTTGTCTCGCAATTTCAGTATTTGCTTTGGTTGCTTGCTCATCAAAGCTGTTGGCTGCATTTTTATCTTGGTTATCTTCTTCCCATTGAGCTTGAACAATGCCATTAGCAAGCGTCTGTACTTGGTATGAAGAAGACAAGATTGTATCTACATTTTTCTTTGTGACTGGTTCTACAGTTACATCAATATCTGTTAATTGAATATTTGGATTGTATTCAATACCTAGATCAAATGAAATAGTAATCAATGCTTTTTGGTAAGCATCTTCAAGATTAGTTAAGTTATCTTTTTCTGCTAACAAAGCACGATTTGCTTTATCGATATCTTCTTGTGTACCTGATCCTAGAGATTGTAATGTTTGAGCACGTTGTACATCACGAGTCAATACATCGATATAGTCTTTAGACAATTGAACTTGTTTTTGACTTGCCAACAGTTGTACATATTGACCTGTCATACCAAGTTTGATACCTTCTTTAGCTTCATTGATTTGAAGTTCTGTATTTTCTTTTTGAGTATCCAAGCTGTTAATATTTTTTTCTAGTGTTTTACGAGAAGTTTCAAGTTGTGTGTTTTGAGCGGCTGCACTTTTATTTAGTCCATCCGAAATTTTACCTACAGCATCTTGAAGTTCTTTTAATTGTTGCTCGTAAGCATCACTTGGATCTGGCTTTGATGGTTCAGGGGTAGGAGTAGGTTCTGGTGTAGGATCAGCAGCATCTGTAGCACTAGCAGATCCAGAACCACTATTGTCTGTTGTTGCAGCTGGCGTAGCATCTTCTGCTTGAGCGCTCACTGTATTAGCAGCTTTTAGTGAAGGACTTACTGTAGTTACAGAACCACTTTGTGAATCATCACCATTAACACCAGAATCTGTACCACTATTATTATCAGATGGAACATGCAATACAGGAGAACCATTACCTGCTTGAATATTAAAGCTATTATTCAAGTCAACTAGATTTACACCTAGACTCGCATTTTGTTGATCTAACACTTTATATTTTAATTGAAGAAGTGCAAGGTTATAAGAATCATTTAGTGCTAGATTGATAACTGTATTTAGATCCAAAGTATCAAGCTTTTTCAATTCGCCTGCTCCAGAGATCGTTAATTGTGATGCTGGGGTAGCTGTTGTGTCTGTTACAACTGGAGTCGGTATTGCATCCGCAGCATGAGCCATAGTTAGTGGTTGAGATGCTACAAGTACCATAGCCAGAAGAGAAGCGCCGACCATTCCTTTTTTCATATCCATATTACCTCTTTTCATATATTCAAAAAAATACTTTCACTCGCAAATGAATGCTTCTGCCAAAAACATTTAGTATAGCTAATAAAATTAATTTAGCATTACTAACAAAATAAATCAACTACAATTCAATAAATCATTTATAATTAAAAATAAGTTTGATTTAAAAAATCGTTTCTTCTACTTATATAAATGTATGAATACCCTACCTCTATATTATATACCTTAAATGACATATACGTAATCCTTGTTCAAACATTATTTCAAAATAAAATTATACCTTCAGATATCTCTTTTCTTAAGTCCACTCTAATAAAATGACCACCAGTGCTACCAAAATAGACGCAGCAAGTAAAAGATGTATTTTTTCTCGCACCATAGCAGGCTTTGTATTTATATAATGAAGTTTGTGATTTGGCGTATTATTGTTCCTCTGATCTGGATCATAATGATCTGTCGGTCTCACAATGAATCACCTTCTCTTCCATATATTGTATATATTATGATACTACAATCTTACCATTCGTCACACAATATTCACAATCTTATTCTGCATAAATGAAGCATCCACTTTTAGATTTAATTTATCTTATCCAAATCTACATCCAGAGGTTGAGGTCGGTTCAAATTTAGTTTGATACAATTGACAAGCACCGTAAAAACAATCTATAATTCAGCCATGAACTATAGAGTATAAATTAAACTGGTGAGTTCAGAGGAGGATACTGTAACTATGAAAAAAAGCTGGCCAACGGCCTTTACAGCGATTCTGTTAGCTGTTAGTTTGACAGCATGTTCAACAGAGAAAGCTGCAGTGGAGCCGGCAAGTAGTAGTGTCGAAGTCACAGCCGTCAAAGAAGTAACATTAGATGCGGTCTATGACTTATCAGGCACCCTACAAGCATATGATGAGACCCCTGTTTCTTTTAAAATCGGTGGAACAGTCACTTCAGTGAATGCCGATATTGGAGATCAGGTTACAAAAGGGAAAAATTTAGCCCAACTAGATAGCGCAGATTTACAACTTGATCTCGACAATGCCAACCAAAGTGTTGCCGCAGCTCAAGCATCCCTCAGCAACGCACAAGCTTCTCTTACCAGCGCACAAGCTTCTCTTAGCAATGCGCAAGCCGCCAAACAAGCAGCTCAAGCAGGTATCGCATCTGCGGATGCACAAATTCAAAGTGCGAAAGTTCGTGAGCAAGGCGTAGCCGCTGGAGCTCGTACACAAGAAAAAGCACAATCACAAAATGCAGTGAACAAAGCACAAACTGCTTACAATCAAGCCAAAACAGCAGCTGATCGTGCCAAAACACTATTTCAAAATGGTCTATTAACGCAACAAGAAAATGAACAAGCTCAAACAACTCTTGCTACAGCGCAAGACAGTCTGAATGACGCCAAAGAACAACTTTCTCTTCTATTAGAAGGAGCAAGCGCATCAGATCGTGCAGCAGCTGCTTCTACGGTTAAAGAAGCTGAAGTTGGTCGTCAAAGTGCTGTTGCTAGTGTAGAACAAGCCAATTCAGGAATTGAGCAAGCAAATGCAGGTATCGAACAAGCGAATGCAGGTATTAGCCAGGCACAAGCAAGTTACGAACAAGCTGTTATTGCTAAAGAAACGGCTCAATTGAATTTATCTAGAGTAGGACTTGCTGCTCCTGTATCCGGTGTCGTGTTAGAAAAAACGATTTCTAATGGACAAACGGTAACTGCGGGTACAGCTATGTTTACACTGGGTGAAATTAATAAACTTAAAGTGTTGCTTCCTATTGCAGATAGTGAAATCAGTAAGTGGAAAGTTGGACAACAAGTTAGCTTAAACCTTTATGATGAAGCACGTACAGGTAAAGTCACAAAGCTTTATCCTGCCACTAATGAAAATACAGGTTCTATCAATGCGGAAGTAACGATTGATAACCCTAAATTAGATTGGAAACCCGGTCAGGTTGTCAAAGCTTCTCGTCAAGCTGCTTCATTAAAAGGAATCGCTATTCCTGTAGAAGCGGTTGTAAGTACAGGCTCTGAACCGTATGTATTCAAAAATGTAAATGGTAAAGCTGTCCAAATCCCTGTTGAAATTGGTAATCTATACGACAATCGTTATCAGATTACTAAAGGCTTAAAAGTAGGCGATCAGGTGGTGACTCAAGGAGCCGACCGTTTATTTAATGGAGATGCCCTTACAGTAAGTGAGGCGACCACTAAATGATCAAATATATTGTCAAAAAGCGTAAAATTACGCTTGTCTTCTTTATCATGCTTATCCTTTTCGGTATCGTAAGTGCATTGCAGTTGCCTAAACAATTAATGCCAGATATCGTTGTAAAAACAGCAACAGTTACTACTACTTATCCTGGTGCAACTCCAGAGTTAATGGAACAAACGGTCACCAAAGTGTTAGAGCAGAAGATTAAAGAAGTTACCAATCTGGATACGATCTCTTCTACTTCCAGTAACGGAGTATCCAGTATCGTGATTCAAGCTCTTCCCTCAGCAAACGCTAAAGACACATGGAGTGAGTTACGCCGTAAAGTGCAAGATGCTGAAGGCGAACTTCCTTCTGATGCTAACACGCCTGTCGTTAATGACAATTTAACACAGACATTTGTTCAATCATTTGCTGTATATGGCAAAACCAAAGAAGATATTTATGCTTTAAGTGATCTTATGAATACATGGCGTGACCAACTTCGCTCTGTACCGGGTATTACCGATGTAGCGATTAAAGGCATCCCGGATCAGCAAGTTCGAGTAGACGCTGATATGGCGAAGTTAAAACAGTACAATATTTCGTGGGAATCGGTTATGCAAGCGATCCAGTCTGAAAATAACCGCGTACCTACAGGTGATATTGCCTACCAATCACGTACTTATCAATTAACGGTTGATGAATCTCATGATGTAGATTCCCTCAAAAATATTGTTGTTTTTCAAACAGAAGCCGGTATTCCTGTTTATGTTAAAGACATAGCTAATGTGCAATTGGTAACGGATAAAGAAACGTACTTGGGATATTACAACGGTGTACCTGCAATTTCACTCGATATCAGTAGTGAAACAGGTTCTGATGTACCTACAATGCATGAGCGTGTAGCAGAAAAAATGTCTTCACTTGAAAAAACATTGCCTGCTAACATCAAGATTACTTCCCTATTTGCTCAAAAAAATGAAGTAGATCGTATTTTCAATGATTTGATTCGTGAAATGTTAATTGCGATTTTGGCGGTTATTATTATCTGTATGCTTGGATTGAACTGGTTAACAGCTTCTTTTGTAGCTTTGGCTATTCCAGTCTCAATCGCACTTGGTCTGATCCTTTTGCCCACTCTGGGAATATCGCTGAATCAGATTACGATTGTAGGATTGATTATCGTACTGGGGATACTGGTCGATGATGCGGTTGTTGTGAATGATAACATTGAACGACGATTAACCGTACTCAAAGAAAGCCCAACCGATGCAGCTATAAACGGTACCAAAGAAGTATCGATCTCTATTATTACTGCTACATTAGCAACAATCGCGGCTTTTGCTCCATTAATGTTGCTTGAAGGCGATATGGGATCATTTATTCGTCCGATTCCAACGATTATCTCGTTATGTATGTTAGCTTCGATGATTATGGCATTAACGATCATTCCTATTTTCCGTGAATGGTATGAAGAGCGTCGTAATGAACAAGGTAAAACACATGGCACAGAAAAACCTGCTGGACTATTAGGTAAACAAATCCAATCGTTAACGAATGGCTATGCTAAAAAATTAATGCCTAAAGTGTTAAAACGTCCATTAATTGTCGCTTTAACAGGACTTATTGTGAGTACACTTGCTTACGGGTTAGCTGCTTTTACACCAATCGAGCTATTCCCAAGTTCATCTGATCCTCAGTTAACGATTAATGTATCGTTGCCTACAGGTACTTCTTTACAGAAAACAGATGAAGTCGTACAAGGTGTTGCGAAATGGGTCAAAAAACAGCCAGGTGTTGAAAATATAGCTTATGCTTCTGGTGGCGGTGCACCTCAGTTGTTTACCAACCTTAGTCTAGGTGGCGGCGGTGTAACGACCGGACAGATTCTAGTCACCGGTGAAGAACATAAGCTCGATGTAGCTACAGCGTCAGAACAGTGGTCTGATCAACTTAAAAAAGATTATCCAGGTATCAGTATCTCTGTAAAAGCTACAGATTTGGGTGTCTCTGTAGGTAAAGCAGTATCGATCCGTATTCTAGGTGATGATCTAGAAGAAATTCGTAGTTTGACAGATAAAGTGAAACTTGCGATTGCTGATACACCAGGAACATATGGTATTACTGATAGTATCGGGGTCGAAAATTATGCTTTGAACTTTGTCGTTAATAAACAAGCGATGGATCAATATAAAGTGAGTTATGAGAACTTAACACGCACGCTATTGATGATGGGTAGCGGTATTAGTGTAGGTGACTTTGATAATGGTGAAGACCTAATCGATATCAAGCTTTATATGAAAGATTCTACAAACGCTAGTCCAACAGCACTATTCCAACAAGTCAGTATTACCAACTCTGCTGGAACTCAGATTCCATTATCACAAGTGGTTGAAATGAAACCATCATTTGCGATTCAACAAATTGATCGTTATAACTTAACACGAGTGAATACGATTGAGGCAGATGCGAATGGACGTACCGCTACAGAAGTTATGCAGGAATTAGAACCTAAAATACAACAAATTAATTTCCCAGAAGGATACACATGGGATGTCGGTGGAGCAACGTCTAGTCAAACAGATACCTTTACTGATTTGGGGCAACTGTTTGTAGTCGTTATCTTCCTGATTATTATCTTAATTATGATTCAGTTCTACTCGCTTTCGATTCCGATGATTATTATGACTACAGTCTATCTAGCGGCTGCGGGCGGTATATTAGGATTATTTATTACTCGTACACCAATCGGATTTATGTCAGTCATGGGGATTATAGCACTCGCCGGAATTGTTGTAAGGAACGGTATCGTATTGATCGAATTTATAGAAGATGCAAGGCATGAAGGTATGGAACTAACCGATGCTATTATCTCTGCGGCATCTGCTCGTTTCCGCCCTATTCTTCTTACCTCGTTGACAGCGATTGTGGGTATGATTCCTATCGCTACTGTCGGTGAACTATTGTTCCGACCGCTTGGGGTTACTATTATTTTCGGTCTTGTATTCTCGACGATTTTGACATTGTTTGTAGTGCCTTCCTTATACATGGTTGTTGCTAGACGGAAAGATAAAAAAGCAGCCCGTAAATTAGAACGCAAGCAACAACGTCGTGAAAAGTTGAATTTAAGTAAAAAAGTGTAATCGAATTATTCTGTAGATATGAATGTGTACTGGATAAGAACAGGCTTCTTTTCAAAGAGCCTGTTCTTATTTTATAATGACGTGATGACGTAGCGGTAAAGGAGATGTGCACTTGAAAAACAAAGAAGATGAAATTATTGAAGTAGCACTTCAACTCTTTTCCGTAAAAGGGTATACAGCTACTTCTGTAGATGAGATTGCGAAGGAAAGCGGAATAGCCAAAGCTTCTTTTTATAAATTTTTTCAAAGTAAAGAAGATGTGCTAGTGGCTACCGTAATGATGCATGGACGCAAAATCGATGATGCGATTCGTATCATGTATTCTGATACTCAGCTAGCTTCCGAGCAAAAAATTGCTGAATTTGTCCGTATTTATTTACAAAATTCGTTAGATACCAAATTCCATACGATGATGATGTCGATGCATGATAAAAGTTTATTTCATAGCGAAAAGCTAATCGAAGCTTTTTTGATTGTAGAATTCAAACTAAGCAAATGGACTACCGATTGTCTGGTAGATATCTATGGTGAACAGGTTGAACCTTTTGCTTACGATGTTATTTTTATGATTCGTGGCATGATGATGCAGTACTTGATTTTACCGATGATGGGTCTCAAACCCAATACTACAGATGAAGAATTTGCTGCCCTTCTGGGGAATACAATCGATATATGGATCAAAGGCATGATAAAATACGATTATGTACCGATCTGGGATTGGAAGCAGCTTAAAGTAGATCCTGAACATATTAAAGAAAGCCCTGTTTTTAAAGGAATTATTATTCATGATGCCCTGCTAGACCTCAAAAGATTACTGCATCATCTGCAAGTCTCTGATGAGCAAAAAGAAGATTATCGTCAGGTTCTACACGAGCTAGAACAAGAAATATTAAGTACTCATCAACGAAAAGGAATGCTCAAAGCGATGTTCTCTTTTCTTTCGCAAGAATCTTCACTTGTAGAAAAATGTAATCTTTTGCAATCTGTGTTGGATATCTAATCGTATTGATGCCAAAAAGCTGCTTCCTGTTATGATGACAGAAAGCAGCTTTTTGTTTTATATTCTAGTAATTTATTAGATCATTTTTTTGTTATCACTATCACGCAAGCGAACTTTGAGCTGATCAATCGTTCTCTCCAGTGTTCCAATAGCATCGGTTACAATACTGCGATCTACTGAATCTTCAACCTCTTTCATACGTGCAGAAGCTCGCTCACTTTCATACGTCTGACGACGTTGAAGTTCATTATATTTATCAAGCAAGTCTGTAATGACTTTGTAAAAACGCTCATAATCTAAAATAACATCATCTAGAAAAAAGTCGACTTCTTCTTGAGAATAGCCACGCATTTTGGTCGCAAAATCTTTTTCATGAATCGTAAGTGCATCGAACTTAATCCCCAACTGTTTAAATAAACGCTTTTGATCTTCTAGCTTACGCTGATAATTCTCATCTACAGCCATGATGATGATCCCCCTATTCCCGTAAGAACTTATACTCACATACAGTTCTTTTTTATAAATGTACCATAAACATAGCATAGGGGAAAACAATCTGCTCAAAGATATTTCACCTGAGGATACAGATGATATCGAACTTGTCAGAAGATACGTTATAACATCAAGGCATAGATGATGTTGACGATTGTGCTGCTCTCCACAAATCCAGTTGTTTTTGCTCTTCTGCTATTAAGCGTTCGACGCCTGCTGATTGTAATTTTTGCAAAAAAACAGGCAGTACTTTTTGCGGATTAACAGTTCCATTGATAAGAGGACGATAATACTCTGCCAGTACATTATTAATTGCTACTACTTCTGTAGATACGGGCGCAATATTCATATTAAATCCAAGTGCTGGTGCTGGGATATTGCCACTATTAAATGCTTCGTATTGTTCATACGTATCTTGAGGATACGATTTATCAAAATAAGAAATAAAAATATTGCCCCACATCCAACCATATCCATAATCGTACTTGGGAT
Organism: Paenibacillus sp. PsM32; assembly: GCF_030433815.1. Lineage (NCBI taxonomy): Bacteria > Bacillati > Bacillota > Bacilli > Caryophanales > Paenibacillaceae > Paenibacillus > Paenibacillus sp. PsM32. The sequence continues at coordinate 843,017 of NZ_JARUWY010000001.1, forward strand.
TCAGCGGATCGATTTCAGGCGCAGGCTCAATATGCTTATCGTCTACTTTGACATAATGAACTCCTTCAATACCATGCTTCAATAGATTAGCAAGATAAGGATCAGTGTATAACAATTCCAAAAACATCATCGCACGTTCAGGCTGCTCAGAAGATCGAGGAATGGCAAAAGCACCACTCTGTACATCGCCTGTCTCAATCACACCCTGCCCGATATTAACATAATCGAGATCATAACCCAATTGACTGCTACGCTCATATACATAGTTAGGCGCATAAGATAGGGCTCCTGCGAATATTTGACCTGTTTTCCAATCATTTTCCGCCTCATACATCGGATCTTTTGGCAAATAGCCTGCTTGATTCCAGCGATACATCGTTTCTACAAAATGCTTAAATTCAGGGGTAGCATACTGATTGAATACGTTAGCATCATCATGCTTAAAAGCAGGTGATTCTCCGATATTGATCGCACCTGGCAAATACCAATCTCCTGCAATATGATTCATTGGAATAGAGCGGTATAACATTTCCGGTGTATCGAGCGGTCGTAATTGAGGTTCATGTTGATGAACGATCTGCAAGAATGGCTCTATATCTTGCCATGTTCGAATATGATTGATCTTCAAATCATATTTATCTACAATGTCTTTGCGCATCAGTATACCGTATTGATGTCCGATTTCTTTGTTAAGAGGTACAGCATACGTCTGATTATCAACCAGCATCCCTTTCCACAAAATAGACGGAATCGATTTTTGCATACCTACACCATATTCTTTTAACAAATGATCCAGCGGCAAAAAAGCTCCTTTAGACACATTGGCCAAATAATTATTTGTCCAAGAGCTGGTGAATACTAGATCGGCTGGCTGACCGGAAGCTAGAATAGCCGGTATTTTCGCTTCAAATTCGGTTGGATTCAACGTAATAATCCGAATGGTGGCATTGATTTTGCGCTTTAGATATTTGTTCACTTCGTCCATCACTTTGGCTTGATCTGGCATTGGATTCGCATAATTGTAAAATACCAGTTCCGCAGGTGGAAGATTGCTTTGCGTGACCTCTTGCCCTGTCTGTGATGATTGTGAAGTCGCTGAATATAAAGTGATATCTGTCTTACCCTGCTTCTGACAACCTGCTCCAATAAACAACAATACAGATACCACCAGAATCAAAACAATTCGGTGATACCTGTATCTGGAATGATTCATAAAATCCTCCTTACTTTGTGTTAGCCTTTGATACCACCAATCGTTAATCCTTTAACAAAGTACTTCTGGAAAAACGGGTATGCACAAAGAATCGGTGTTAACACAATGACCAGAATAGCCATTCGTGCGCCTTCTGCTGGAATCTGTGCCATCAGCATATTGTTGGTGGCTGAAGTCGCGTTACTGGTCACAAAATCAATATTAGACTGCAATTTCATTAACATGTATTGTAGACTGACTAATTTGGGATTGGTGATATACAGTTGTCCAAGAAACCAATCGTTCCAATACGTCACTAAAGTAAACAAACCAACTGTAGCCAGACCTGGCTTGGACAATGGTAGCACGATACGGGCAAAAATATACCACTCTCCTGCTCCATCTATCCTTGCTGCTTCTAAAATTGCTGTTTCGATAGACTGCTGCATAAACGTTCTCAAAATAATAACATTAAAAGCACTCAGTGAATACGGTAAAATCAAAATCCAAAACGTATCTGCCAGATGCAGTACATTTGTATTTACAATATAGGATGGAACCAATCCACCGTTAAATAACATTGTGAAAAATAAGAAAAATGCCATCACATTACGATAACGAAAATCACGTCGTGACAATACATACGAGAATAACGCAGTGACCAGCAAGCTGAATAATGTTCCAATAGCGGTAACTCCGATCGTAACATATGCCGATTGTAGAATCTGATCTCCGTTGCGGAACACATAACGGTACGCATCCAGACTCCATTCAGATGGCAAAAACTGATATCCTTTTGCAGATAAGCTAGCTTCACTGGTGAATGAGATCGCATAAACCAGAATAATTGGAATAATACAGACTACACACAGCACAATCAAAATCAGGTTAAATACAAGATTCCAACTTTTTGGAAGCTGATTGAATTTACTAGATGTTTGCTCCATCGAAATTCCCCCTTTTCTAGAACAGCGCGCTGTCTTTGTCCATTTTTTTGACGATCCAGTTGGTAATAATCACAAGTACGAATCCGACAAACGATTGATATAAGCCTGCTGCTGCCGTCATACCGTAGTTCCCCATCGAAGTTAGACCGTTGTAGACATACGTATCAATAACCTGTGTAACAGGGTACAGAGCGCCCGAGTTATATGTCACCTGATAGAATAATCCAAAGTCAGCGTAGAAAATTTTACCGATACTTAGAATGGTCATAATAATAATGATAGGCTTCAGACAAGGAATCGTAATAAAGCGAATTTGTTGCCATTTACTAGCGCCATCAATCGTAGCGGCTTCATAATACTCTGGTGAAATACCTGTGATCGAAGCAAGATAGATAATACTGCTGTACCCTACACTTTTCCAGAAAAAGACGAAGATCAAAATATACGGCCAGTATGTCGTCTCGGAATAGAAATTAATCGGGTGCATCCCCATGTAGGTGAGTGCTTGATTGATAATCCCTTTGTCTGCGCTAAGAAAAGCGTAAAAGATCAAGGCTACAATCGTCCATGATAAAAAGTAAGGCATAATGAGGATCGTCTGATAGGTTTTGGAAAGGAATCGGTTACGAATCTCATCGAGTACAATCGCTAGGGCGACTGCGAGAATCAGTCCGAAAATAATAAAAACGAAGTTATATAACAATGTATTACGGGTAATCAGCCAAGCATCGCCTTTGAACAAATATTCAAAGTTTTTGAATCCGATCCATGGACTGCCTAGAATCCCATCGTAGAAATTATAATTTTTGAAAGCAAGGATGACTCCGAACATCGGCAAGTAGTTAAACAAAACTAGCAAAATTAATGCAGGTAATGCCATCAAAAAAAGAACTTTGTTTTTACGCAATTCATACAAAAAGGTCATGATTGAAGTCCCCTTTCTCTCCGGTATCTCTCTTATATGCTTATACTTTTATTATGAGCAAGAGACGGTAAGGAAACTACGCTAAGTTCTTTAGGTTATGTGTACTTTTTTTAGGTAAGCGTTATCAAAATAGAATTGTGGGATCAAGAGCAACTTCACTATGTCAGTTATAGTTACATATTTACTGATAGATAATTTAAGTTGATATATTTGTAGACCGCTCCGATAAAGGATTACCCTGTCGATCGCTGGTAAGACTTGGATATCTTGATTTGACCGCTTAACGGTCGATATCCAAATCTTAAAGGCGAACGCTTCGCTTCTATCGGGTAATTCCTTTATCTCCGCTCTGTGCTAGGATCATATTTGGGAGACGATTAATTTAAAAACTTTTGAATAAAGTTAAGCATAATAATGATATGAAAGTAAATGTAGTATGTTGGAAATGGACACAGCATGGGGTTGAAAGTTTGAGGTAAAGAAAAAGGATACTATTTGTAGTAAATAGCATCCTTTTTCTTTATTCTTTATTTAATTCTGACCAGAGTAGATAACCTATACCTATGATCACAAAAATGATAGGTATAGCTAAGTTGTATGGTGTAAGCGTCCAAGTTAGCATCTCTTGTATAGCTGTATTAGACATGCCATTACTATGAAAAGTCATTGCGGTTACTACTATAAAACGTAAACTTTATTGCTCGATGATAATGATTAATCCTAATGATAAAAATATAGTTCCTGTAGCTCTTTTATTCAAAATAATTCATCATGTCTTATAATCTACTTCCTTAGCAGATTATAATTTAGAACCACTTTCAAATTGTTACTTTATACTGTTCATAAAACTTTGCAAATCATCTGCGATAGCTTTGGATTGAGTGTAATGCAGATAATGGGTACCGTCTAATAGAACCACTTTACCATGTACTGAATTTTTGATCTGTTCTTCATGTTGAGTTGTCCAGTTTTTAATATCAGGATCATTTTGGACTAGAAAGAAAATAACAGGCAAGTTTTTAGGGAATTGCAAGCCTTGTACCGCTTTGAAATTGGTAGGTAATAACTGTGCTTCGCTGACAATATCAGGATTCATCAAGTTTTTGAGCGTGATCATTTTAATTTGTTGTTTAGTATTGTCATCTACATCCGGTGTCATGATCTGAGATGGATTCAATTTGACTAATAAACGGTAAAAACCTGATTTTTGCAATAAACTCACCGATTCGGTATCCATCACTTCTGTCGGCTGTGTAGGGAAACTAGAATCAATTCCCGCAAAAGCAGTCACTTCATTAGGATATTTATTGACATAATCTAATCCATAGATTCCTGAAATCGAGTGACCCATCAGAATGTATTTATTGATTTTCAATTGTTGCAATGCTTCATGAATCTCGTTCGTAATATTGTCTACCGTACGCGGTTTATCGGTGACATCACTTAATCCATAACCGAATGGTTCCACAACGACCACTTTGTAATGTGGAGATAGTTGTTCGATTAATGGTTTGAAATCAAGTGCTGGCGATGCTGTACCGAAGCCTGGCAATAACACAATCGTTTGCTTGCCTTCTCCTTGAATCATAACATTCATGTTCTTCCCATCGACCACAACAGATTGTCCGTATGGTTGAATTTTGCTTTGTTCTGACTTGCTAGCTACTACATTAACAACATAGACTGTCGCTAGAAAAATAACAATTAACAACACAATCACTGCGACAGCTTTGAGCATAAACTTAAATACCTTTTTCATAAATTCATTCCTTTAATTCTAATTTGATACATATGTATATCATTATTTAATTATAAAGCATTGTATAACGTTTATCCAACTTCGTGTTATACGAAGTTATTGACATATACTATATACAAAAAGAGATTACCTTTACAGGTAACCTCTTTGCAATCGATATCATCATTATGCTTTTTGATAATTTCTTTAGCTTATTTCGTCACATCAATATTAACTTCTTCCGGGCGATAGATCGTAGTAATCGACCCTTCAATATCAGTGGCAAACATCACCGTACGTTCTGCATCCAATAGAAAATTATAGATTTTGGTGCTAATCGGATCTTTCACTTGAATCTGAGCATTAGCTCCGTATTCAGATACAAAGATATACAGATTGCCTTTGTCGAAAGATAATTTGCGTCCATACACTCCAGATAATTCATCACCTTGTATCCATTCCAATTCAGACGATACGTCTGCTTCAGCTAATGCATATTCGTAGAGGGCAATCTGTGTTTCTGTACGATCGCTTAATTCTACCGGCAATGGACTCCAAATGATTTTACCTTTACCGATATTAACATTTTTCACTTGAGAAATACCTGTTAACGGTGCTTGTTTGACCAATTCAGCAATACGCTTACGACTGAACGATACAGGTAAAATCTCTTCACCTAACTGCAACGCTTCTTCGCGGCGTACATTAGATAAAGGAGCGCTCTCAGTCACTTCACTAAGGCGATCGGTATGTTGCCAGTATTCATCTAATGCTAGTGGACCTGTAAATAGTAAAGTACTGCCATACTCTTCTACATAATCTAACAATTGCTTGAGCGCTGCGCTCTGGAAGTTATGAGGACTGGATACGATAATTAATTTGGGTACATCACCTGTCGTTAATTCGTGTAAATGATATTCACCAAAAGCACGCGCATGTACATTTAATTCATACGATAAGGTACGAATCAATTTGGTAGTCGCATCATGAGCGAATTTACGATTAGACAGATCATTAGAATAAGGGAAAACAACAGCCACTTCTTCCAATTGACGATTTTCAAATAAATCACGAGTCGCCGCCATAAAGCGTCCAAAATCATAAGATACATCGGCTTCTGGCTTTTCTGTGCCATCGGCTCGCACTGCTCCGATATGAGATTCATTCACATTATGCATATAGAAATTAATATTCCAGATCCACTGTACAGCCCCTGCTCCGCCTGTTGAAAAAGCATACGCATATTTGCGTTCTAAAATATATTTCAATTCATTTTCGCTACGTTTAGCTTTACCTTCCGGTGTCTCAATATACATAATGCCTGTTTCTTGAATCAAATTCGGCTTTTGCGGTGTCTTGGTGAAAATGCCGTCCCACACCAGATCATCCATTTCCCACCATGAATGTACCGTTGTATAATCGACTGTCTCTGCATACAGCAATGGCGATGGTCGTTGTCCGGCTAGACCTTCATCTTGTCCAACAGTAACTAATTGCTTGGGCTGAATACTTTGGATCATACGGGTAAGATCCGTCGCCCAGCGGTTATGCATATCCATCGTAAACAAATTATAATCCAGCCAACGGGTTCCTTTTTTCGGATGAATCGATGTAGGATTGTAGCTAATATCATTCACATGAACTGGATATACTGCATCAAAGTTTGGTAATTCTTCTGGTGTCATATTCCAGCGCTCTTGCACTCTAGTAATATCGCTATCATAACGCTTTTCGACCCATTCTTTGTAAGCGGCAATCTCAAATTCATCGTATACCGGTTGTGGGCCTGAAAATGGAATATCTGGATTGAACATCGATGGTTCATTGATCAGATCCCAATGGATATTAGATGTGTGACGATGACGGGTCACAATCGCTGAAATAAAACGCTTCTGCGCTTCTACACTGCGTGGATCAAGATACGGGTTAACCCCTTCCCAGGCTTCCGGTGTAAATGCAAAAAAGTTAAATGTTAATTCATGACCATGCTTTTTACTTGTCAAAATAAACGCATCGATCGCACGCATCACTTCTTCATACGGATGACCATCGACAAACATCACATGGCGCCAAGCGCTCCATACGCCTGTGCGCAGATAGTTAATCCCTGCATGCTTCATCTGTGCCATATCTTTATCCCAGACTGCCGCATTCGGTAAAAATAAAAATTTACGCGCTACATCTGAAGTCATATATGTCATGCCCACAATCGGTAATGGACGACCTTCTTTGCGGAAATAATCACGATCGGCTGTTAACATTTCACCTGTTGCCAAAAAGTCTGCATCAAATCCCCAGAATCCTTGATGAATATTACGAATCTCACCAGACGGAGACGTGATCGTTCCTTCCAGACGGTAATATCCAGCTTCAATTGTGATCTCAACAGGCAAGCGTACAATATCCAGTTCACGCGAAGATGAGATATTGAATTCTTTTGTCCAGACGTCTGTAAATTGACCGGATAAATCCTGATCTTCTTTAGCCACTTGTAGCTTAAATGTCCATTCTCCGCTAATATCTGCACTTGTGGAATGACGTTGTAAAGATTGCAGTTGAATCGTTAGTGTTGGACGTTCTCCTGGTTCATAGCTGGCATAGTTAGGCTTTACCCAGATTTCTGTCACGCCTTTAGCAGCGAATTCGCCCCACCTAGAAATAGCTTCTACTCCTTTTTCCCAGAACGATGCTCCTGCTAGTTGATTGACAAATACCCAGCGTCCACCTGCATAAGCGCCTTTTGTATTTTCGAGCAAAATAGCAGGCGCAGCTACTTCACGTCCGTCTTTGGAGATTCCTTTGAGCAATGGATAAATATGAGCATCCATCGGTCCACTAGAGCCACCCTGTGCAGGATGATCGTTAGCTTTGGTTACATGAAGTGCGAATCCCCATGTGCTCTGACGCTCAAATAAAGATTCTTGTCCTGCAAATAACGGAAAATCTGTACTTGCTTTATAATGATCAATCGGTGTTACTTCTACAGGCAACACTTCATTTATATTCAAAATTTGATGATACGCTGTTTGTTCATGTTCAGCTTGCCATCCATCTGCTGTTTCATTTACAGGATTGCGGAAAGGAATACCGCCCATATGTACAAACCCTTTACTGTCATTCAAATGATTATGAATAGCTGTCCATGCTTGTTTGGGAAAATAACTGCCATGCAGATGAATAAACAAATCTGCTTGCGTAAGCGCTTTAGCAAGTTCGTTCGCATTAACAACCGTACCTTGTTTTTGTAAATGAGTCAGTTGTTGCTCATTCGGACGTTGCCCATCAAATGGAAAAGCAGGATCATAAAAAATAACAGTATGGAGCTTAGAAATTAGAGTCATAACAATCTCCTTCATATACATTGGATTGGAATACAACTGGATTGGAAAGTTTCGGATACTGGGAGTTAGACCGCTATGAGAAGATGAATGTTCTTGTCGCCGCTGTTGGACATGAATCCTAGGTATAACTGCTTTGCAGTAAAGATTCATGTCCAAAGGCGATCATAGTCTATGCTTCCGAAGTACCTTGCGAAAGCTTGTAACTCTTTCAGAACAATCATATTCCCTTCGCTCTATGCTCTTGCATCCTCATTTCTAAATCGGTTTGTTCGTAATGAGGGTGAGTAAAGGGAAGCCTTTTACAGATAAATTTAGTTGAACATAGATACATGATAAAGATTGGTTAGTTATAGCTAAGTGTTGTTATATTCTTTTACTATAACTTTCTTTTACTATAACTGATTTTATTAAGTTACGCATTAAGTAATTTTTGAAATGATTAATTTCAACTTTATTCAACTTTTTAATGTGTTTTAAGATGATGAATGGGTCAGTAAACCTTTTTGCATCGCTTTATAGATTAATTGTGAAAATAAGCTATTCGACCATGCAAACCATGGACGGGTAAAAACAGTCGGATCGTCTGAATGGAATCCTTCGTGCATATAACCTGTATTGGCATCCGTACTTTCTAATAGATGGATCATCTCCAATATTTCAGCATCATTGTTAGCTGTTAAACCTTGCATCGACAATCCCATATGCCAGATATAACCTGCTGGTGTATGAGGACTACCCATTCCTTTAGCCGCTTTCCCTTCAAAATAATACGGATTTTCAGTACTTAAAATAAATTTGCGTGTATTCAGATACATCGGATCGTTCACATCACAATATCCTAGATAAGGCATTGATAATAAGCTCGGTGTACCGGCATCATCAACCAGACAGTAATTGCCAAACCCATCCGTTTCATACGCATACATATTGCCATGTACCGGATGTCGATAAATGCCATACAATTCGATTCCATGCCGAATTTCTTCTTCCATTTCGGCTAATTCTGCGCAAAAAGCTTCATCCCGATAAACAGCTCGTACCATTTCTTGCATTTGGCGTAACGACACGACCGCAAACATATTGGAAGGAATACTATAATGAAATTCGCACGCATCATCGCTTGGACGGAATGCTGACCAGATCATCCCTGTATAGTTCACCGGCATCCCTAACCCTTTGTTCCGAATCGTATCAATAGCCGGACAATTGCGTCTGGTAAAACGGTACGGTGATTCTTCCATATGACGTTGTTCTGTTCGCCATAACTGGAAAATTGTACGCAACCCCTGCTTAAATCCTGCATCAAAAATATCGGTATTCCCGCTTGTTTTCCAATAGTGATACGCTAACCGAATCGTAAAACAGAGTGAATCTAACTCGAACTTGCGCTCCCATACCCACGGACTCATCTCTGTTTCATCTGCAGGGTCCCAGTGCCAATCATTCGCTGTTTCGTTAAAAGAATTCGCATACGGATCAATCTCCAGATAGAACATATGTCGCTTTATCAATCCGCTAATCATACGTTGCAAATCTTTATCTTCTTTACAAAGAGGAACATAGTGTATCAACTGTTCTACTGAATCTCGCAACCACATCGCTGGAATATCTCCTGTAATCACAAAAGTAGTGCCATCATCCATCAATTTGGTAGTCGTCTCTAACGTATTGGGAAAACAATTGCGGAACAGTTCAGCTAACTTGGGACGGTGAGCTAATGTTTGCTCTGCTTCTGCTAGCACATCCTGAACTGCCTGTGGCAGCTCGAATGTGGACATTTGAACATGTTCTAACTTTTCTAGCATGATGATTCCCCCTTATTCCATTTCAACGTTTTGATCTCATACGGTTTGAATGATAGTTCTAGTTGATTATCTATCACAGGTAATGTTCCAACATGATCTTCCAGTATATTGACCAGTGTGATCGCATGATCGTCTGTTATATCAGTCTGTACAGGCCATTGAATACGAGCGGTGCCACGACTACCAGAAGATTCATACAGACGGATAATCGTACCTTGTCCATCTTCTGCTGGCTTGATCGTATCGAGAATAATATGCTCACTATGATAGGAAAATAACGATGTAGATAGCTGATGATCTACAACTGTCGATATTTTTTTATCCATAGTCGATGTGGTTTCAATGATTCTATAAGATGCAGGTTGATTGAGTTCTGCTGCTGCACGTACAATGTGCGCTTCACGCCAATCTCCGCCATGTGGTAATAGTGAATAGGTGAACTCATGATGACCTAGATCGGCACCTTTATCAGGCCATTTGGGTGCGCGTAGTAACGAAAGGCGCATATTGCAATCTTTGATATCATAGCCATATTTACAATCATTAAGCAGACTTACTCCATAATTACCTTCTGAAATATCTGCCCAGCGATGTCCACAGACTTCGTATTGAGCTTTGTCCCAACTCGTATTAGTATTCATCGTGCGTTGCAAAGCACCAAATGGAATCTCATATGTCGCTTGCTCTGCTATCAGATCTACAGGGAACGATACTTTTAGCAACTTATGACTTTCATTCCACTCTATTTCTGTTTTAAAATCGATTCGGCGATTGTCATTATACAGATATATATGTTGGGAAATGATCGACTGTCCGATCTGCCAGCGGAATTGTAATATATCTCCTGTCTGTCCACTCATAATTACCTGAGAAGAAATACACACAGCTGTATCAGCTATCTGATCGGCAAAATGAGGATCAATATCCCACGCATCCCATAGCAACGGGCGATCATGATAAAAGCCAAATACATTACCATGCTGATTTTCTTTTAATACGTTGCGTTCATATTGCTTATCATACAAAGCAGCAATCTCGCCTTGCTCGCTAAACTGAATACGATAAAAAGGAGTTTCCCAAACTGAAGGCACTGCTTTTCCAATTTTTACTTGAGATTGGAACCTTCTATCGGTATCTATACTACTAGCAGATGAAACACTGTGATCACTTTCTGAACGCAACCAGATCACGGTATAACCGAATGCAGGAATCGATGGTATATAGACTCTTAAAGTGTATTTATTTTCCAATTGAGACTCATTTTCTGTGGATAACTTTGTTGCATTTTGCGCTGTAGATAGATCGGTATTGGTTGTATGTCCTGGTAAAACAGGCTTGGCTGATGTAAACAGTAACTGTGGTACTTGAGTTGTTGTAGACGGAATCGATGTGGGTACAGTCTGCTCAACAGTAGCTTGTGAGACCACATCACTGCGCAACACTGTTCCTGCTTGATCATATACATGAACAGCAGCTAACTCGGCGCCACCTTCAATCTCGATCCATTCTCCATGTTCCCAACTTAGACTATTGAACACAGCATACGCTGTACCTTGTTGATCCGACTGTGCTAACTGCTGTCCAATCCATGCTGTCCATGGAGTGAGCGCTTGATCCAGAGCACTTGCCCCAATCTGTAAAATCTGAGCATATTCGACTTCAGACGTATCGTACACTTCTGGAATCGCCGAACCCGGGACAATATCATGAAACTGATTAAGCATAATACCAAGCCATCCATTTTTGAATTGTTGTCTGGTAATTGCTCCATCTTGTTGTTGTTCAAAAAGAGCAGGATGTACTGATAAACCCTTATCCGCAGATTGCTTCGCTAGTACTTTTATACTTTCAGATGTTAATGTGTCATCTTGTTCTATAGATAATTCGGTAGGTTCACTATTCGATAGACTGCTTTGATTAAAATAGATCGTGGTGAGTCTTTCCCATACTTCAGCTTCACGATACAGTAATTCTGCTTTGCGGTTATGACGTTTATTCCATGCTTGCGTCGTATACGTTCCGCGATGTAATTCTAAATACAGATCACCACGCCATACAGGTAGCTCTTCTGCTGATTCCAAAGTCTGTTCAAAAAACTGCTTGGCTGTTCCAAATTCTGCTTGGGGTAATCCCACCATCAACTCGGCATGTTCTACATACTCAATCATTTCATGGGTGACTCCGCCGCCGCCATCTCCATGTCCGTAGAGTAGCATCTGCTGAGGATGTATATCTTTTTGACGGAAATATTCCCAGTGTTCTGCGATGTCTTTAGGTGTAGTCGATTCGTTCACACCATGATTCAGATAAGAAAGGATCGGCGTACCATCAATGCCTACCCAGTGGAACAGATCATACGGAAAAATATTCGTGTCATTCCAATTCAGCTTGGTCGTCATAAAATAATCGATTCCGGCTTGACGCAATAATTGTGGCAATGAAGCACAATAGCCAAATGTATCCGGTAACCATTCGATCGTAGAAGTGATACCAAATTCTTCACGATAAAAGTGCTGTCCATACAATAGCTGACGAGCTAATGACTCCCCACTTGGAATATTCAGATCAGGCTCGACCCACATTCCTCCAACCAATTCCCAGCGACCTTCCGCGATTCGTTCTTTCACTTTGGCATATAGCTCTGGATAATGATCTTTCACATAAGCGAACAATTGCGGTTGACTCTGAGAGTAAATAAAGTCAGGATATTGCTCCATTAACGTACACATGGTTGAAAATGTACGACTGGACTTACGAACAGTCTCCCGCACAGGCCATAACCATGCGATATCAATATGCGATTGTCCGATCATGTACATATAGCCACTTTCGGATGCATCGGGAGCAAATACGACTACCTGTTCTCGTAATATTTCTTCCAGTTGTTGCCACGGTTCTTCCAGTTGCCATGATTCTTCCGGAAGTGCATATGCAGCATGCATTGTTTGTTCTAACGCTTTTTGGATTTCGATTCGGCGCAATTCATTTTCAGGCAAACGGCGCATACTATGTAGCAATATCCGTACACTATACATCAGACTACGCAGTCCACTGTTGATACTGACCAGACTAGCCTGATACCCTCTCAATGGAGCTACATATTCGGGTTGTCCATTTAACGGATCATGAGGTTCAGGAATCGGATCGTATAATTCAATATCAAGCGTTATATCTGTACCGATGTATGACTCTCGCAAAGGAATAAATATATGATTTTTATCCAGCCCATGATAGAACTCGCCATTGATTTTCAGTAATCCTTCTCCACCGCCTGCGTTAAAAACCAAGCCGACAGGATGGGCTGACCATGAAGCTGGAATCTGGATATTGGTTTGTAAAAAGTAGGTGATCCCATACTCTTCTTTCAATCTCATATCACTGTTCTGACGTGGTACTAAAATCTCATAATGATCAGGTGTAATATAACGAGCTTCTTCTACCGTCCATTGATTCAGTTCTTGCGTATCCAACCATTGTTTTGTAGATAAAAGTTTGATAAATCGTTCGATCCGGTACATATACAGCCTCCTCGAGTAATCAATGTTTTGAGATACAATCATACATGTTGATATCAATACTCAGATAACCTATTCCAGACTAGCGTACAGTCAACGTTACAACCTGACCTTCTACTGAATTACTGCCTACTTGTATATGAAAATCTCCTGGTTCTACAATACGGTCTAATTGAGAAGTGACTAATTCTAAATGTTCTGGTGTCAAAGTAAATGTAACAGTTGTAGTCTCTTCAGGTTGTAAAAAGACTTTTTTAAATCCTTTGAGTTCTTTTTCCGGACGAGTAACAGAAGCGAACAGATCAGTCAAATACAATTGAGCGACTTCCCATCCAGCTACCTCTCCTGTATTGGTAATCTGTACACTGACTTGAGCATGCTCGTCCGGTGCAATAACCGCAGGAGTCACTACAGGTGCATCATAAGCAAATGTGGTATAACTTAGCCCATGTCCAAAAGCATACGCAGGTTGCAAATCCATTTCAAGATAACGCTTACCACGTGTACGCTTGCTATTGTAATACACAGGCAATTGTCCCACATGTCTAGGCACAGAGATTGTCAAACGACCGGATGGATTCACATCTCCATACAAAATTTCTGCCAGTGCATGCCCACCTTCTTGCCCCGGATACCATGCTTCTATAATCGCATCCGCATGTTCATCAATCCACGGTTCTGCTACAGGTCGTCCATTGATATAGATAACAATCAACTTTTTGCCAAGCGCATAAATCTGCTGACACAATTCGAGCTGTACACCTGTCAGATTCAGATTAGAACGGTCAATCCCTTCCCCACATTCCATATCACTTTCCTCTGAATCATGCACTAATGATTGACCTGTGCGCAAATCAATCGTTCCTTCGCCAAAATCACGAGCACTTGATCCACCGAGTACTAGAATAACTGTATCTGCTTGCTTGGCGGTATCTAAAGCAAGATCAAATCCTTCGCGGGAGTCGTCTTTGATCCGGCAACCCGGTGCATATAGCAGTTGATCACTATCCGCTCCTAACTTTTGACGTAATCCTTCTAACACGGTTATCACTTTGCCTGCTGGTTGTGGAGAAGTATAATCGCCTAACTGGTTATATGGTTTATTCGCATTTGGGCCAATAACTGCTATTTTGCCTGTTGTTGATGGTTGTAATGGTAATGCGGATGCTTCGTTTTTGAGCAAAATAATTCCTTGTCTAGCGACTTCACGAGCCAATTCAATATGTTCTGGACTATGGATCACACGTGCGGCACGTTCTGGATCGACATAAGGTTGATCAAATAATCCTAACTGAAATTTTACTTTTAGCAGACGACTGACGGCTTGATTCAAATGAGCCTCTTGAGCGATTCCTTGCTCCAAAGCAGATTTGAGGTATTTTCCAAACATATACCCTGACATTTCCAGATCGATTCCTGCTTGGAGCGACAGTGCTGTCGCTTTTTCTCCTGTCTCTGCCACATTATAACCATGCACCAGCATATTCATAGCGCTTGCATCGGTGATAATAAAGCCATCAAATCCCCACTGTTGGCGAAGCACATCATCCAATAAATATTCACTGGATGTACAAGGTACTCCATCAATTTCGTTATACGCAGTCATGACCGAGATGGCTCCGGCTTCAATTGCTTTGCGAAACGGAACTAGATCGATCTCATGCAATTCTTTCATTCCCATATGTACAGGTGCAGCATTGCGTCCACCTTCTGAAGCTCCATAACCGACAAAGTGTTTTAAGGTGGCAATCACTGTATCCGGTGAATCTAATCCTTTGCCTTGCAAACCGATCACAGCAGCAGCGGCAAGTTCTCCTGCGAGGTATGGATCTTCTCCATATGTTTCTTCTGTTCTTCCCCAGCGTGGATCACGCACAATATCGAGTACCGGTGAATAGGTAGCCACGCCCCCTTGACTGCGCGTTTCTATCGCTACCGCTTCACACATTTGTTGATACAAAGCTGGATTCCATGTGCTTGCTGCAAGTAGTGGAACAGGATAGACTGTTGCACCGATTGCCATATGTCCATGTGAACATTCTTCGCCAAACATCAGCGGAATCCCTAATCTGGAATGTTCGATCACAAATCGCTGAATATCATTGAGTGCAGCAGCGCCTTCGGCTGGGGATAAGCCCGTTTCCAGTGTGACTTCTGTCCATGGATCAGCACGTAAAGTGGCATATAAGGAACCGATTTTCCCTTGACGAATGTCTTCTTTAAATTCTTCAGTCAGGGTAACTGTTCCATCTTCATTTTTGGTAAAAGTGCGCCAGCCAAACAATTGGATCAGTTGCCCTACTTTTTCATCCAGTGTCATTTGAGCAAGCAGGTCTTGCACGCGTTCTTCGATAGAAAGTGCTGGATTTTTATAACTAGTCATAGTGATCATCCTTTCGATTGGAGTTGCAGGGTAGGAATAAAGTGGAAAGTTTCTGCACGTCTAGGGACACCGCTGCGGGGGAAGAGTGGCTATTATCGTCGCTGTTGTAAAGGAATCCCTGAATAAACCGCTTAGCGGTAGGGATTTCTTTACAAAGGCGAGCGCTTCGCTCTTTCATAGCCTCTCTTCCCCCTCCGCTCTGTGCTAGGTGCGAATTTCTCACGTTTATTTCTAGCAACTTGGGTGGGCAGTGTAGGGACATGGTAAAGATAGAATAGTAGTGATGATAGGGAAATATGAGTTTTGGTTTGATGTTTTGATTTAGAGTTCATTTTAGGTTTGTTTT
Organism: Paenibacillus sp. PsM32; assembly: GCF_030433815.1. Classification (NCBI taxonomy): domain Bacteria; kingdom Bacillati; phylum Bacillota; class Bacilli; order Caryophanales; family Paenibacillaceae; genus Paenibacillus; species Paenibacillus sp. PsM32. The sequence goes on from NZ_JARUWY010000001.1 coordinate 859,209, forward strand.
ATTTTTTTAATTGTTTTGGTTTGGGTGAACGTTTTTATTTTTATTGGTTAGTGTATTGGTAGTTTGATTTTTTTTGATATTTTAGGTTTTAGTTTTTTGAAAAAAATGGGCTATAGTAATTACTTCTGTTCTTGAGGTGGGATACCTGTATGAATTTGTTTATTATTTGATTTGTTTAAAAAGAAAAGGACGGAATTGGGGTTCCGTCCTTTGGTGTTGATATGGAATTGCTGATGGTGCTTTTGGAAATTAGGAACCGGTTTGTTGGGATTTCCATGTGTCGTATTGAGTTTGCATTTCAGCGAGCATGTTGTCTACACCAGCGTCTTTTAATTTCTGAATAAATTTAGGTAAATATTCATCTGGATTGACGGTTCCGGTGACAAGTGGCTTGTAGTATTCGCTAATCACATTATTGATTGCAGCAATCTCGGTCTGTACCGGTGTAGTATCAAAGTTAAATCCTAGTGCCGGAGCAGGGGTATTGTTGTCTTCGAATTTTTTGAATTGTTCTAATGTATCTTTAGGATACGATTGATCATAGTAGAATATATTCACATTTCCCCACATCCAACCATAACCGTAGTCATAATCAGGATTTGCAGCGTCTACACCTTCAGCAGGTTTGATAAATTGATCGTCTACTTTGGTATAATCTTGTCCTTCGATTCCATGTACAAATAAGTTAGCTAAAGTTGGGTCAGTGTATAACAAGTTCAAGAACATCATCGCACGTTCTGGATTTTTGGATGAACGTGGGATTGCATAAGCTCCACCTTGTACATCACTTGTTTCTACTACCCCTTTGCCAAGATTTTGATAATCCAGTTCATAGCCTAATTGAGCGCTACGTTTGTATACATAATTCGGTGCGTATAGTAGAGAACCGGCAAATACTTTACCTGCTTTCCAATCATTTTCACTTTGGTAATCGACATCTTTAGGCGTGTAGCCTGCTTGATTCCATTTGTATGCTGTTTGTACGAACTCTTTAAATTCAGGTGTATCGTATTGGTTGAAAATTTTATCGTCAGAACGTGCATAATAAGGTTTGTCGCCTACATTGATAATTCCCGGCAAATTCCAGTCACCTGACATATGTTGTACAGGGAATGAGCGATACATTCCTTCGGTTCCATCTAATGCTAGAATACTTGGATCTTTTTCATGCAACGTTTTTAAAATAGGCTCCATATCTTTCCATGATTGAATGCCTGCTACATTTAATTTGTATTTATCCACCAAGTCTTTACGGAACAACACGCCTACCTGATGACCAATTTCTTTGTAGATCGGTACAGCGTACAACTCTTTGTTGACTGTCATCCCTTTCCAAAGCGTATCAGGCACTGTCTTTTTCAAATCTTGTCCGTATTGATCAAGTAATGAAGTTAATGGTGTAAATGCTTGCTTGGAGACATTGGATAAGTAGTTATTTGTCCATGAACTGGTAAACACGATATCCATTGGCTGACCTGAAGCCAACATCACAGGTACTTTGGTTTCAAAGTCACTGCCTTCCATCGTAACTACTTTGATCGTAGCATTGATTTTTTTCTTCAAGTATTCGTTTACTTTCTCCATAACTCGATCTTGACCTTTCATCGGTGTTGCATAGTTATAAAAGACCAATTCGACTGGAGCGAGCTGACCATCGGCTGTGGTTCCGTTACTTTCTTTGGAACCGCCACATGCAGACAACACAATAGACAACATCATAATAACAGCTAGACTTAAAGACCATGCTTTTGGTTTACGTAACATAGACCCATCCCCTTTTTCGTTCATGATTCATCTTTACCGACAAATTAGTATTTTCTACGCGTTGTTTAAAGAATAATATGTACTATTTTCTAATGATAGTGTACAGAGATTATTCTTTAGCCACTCCGTAGATTGTATCTTTTGGAATGGCTTAGACTTTGTATCCTTATTATCCGTCAGGCTGTCACAAAGGTGTACCGTATTTTCTTTAGATTAGGTGGATATTTTTTCGGTAAGCGTTCTCTTACTTACTTTATACGGAATAGTGATGACAGATTTCATTACACTATCTGTATAATAAAACCGTAAACCAAACATCTCATCTGCATAATGTAACTTAATTCGTTGATGAATATTACTAATTCCAATTCCATCTGAACTGTGTAATACTTCTTGCTCGCGATCCAAATAATCATTTAATAATTCGGTATCTGCTCCTGGTCCGTTATCTTCTACAATAATTCGTACTACAATTCCATCGGTATAGGCACGCAATACAATGTTGCCATGATCGGCAATCTGTTCAGTTCCATGCAAAATCGCATTTTCAATCAACGGCTGAATAATAAATTTAGGCAACAGATAATCGTATAATTCAGGTTCGATATCATAGCTAATGTCAAAGTTATCTCCATAACGAAGCGATTGAATATTAACGTAATTCTGTACATGTTCAATCTCTTGTCGTAACGGCACTTGTTCATTGGGTTGCTTGATACTGTATCTCAAAATATGAGCCAGTGACGATACCATAGTGACAATGTCTTCTTCATTTTTACTAAGTGCCATCCAATTGATCGAATCCAGTGTATTGTAGATAAAATGAGGATTAATCTGCGCTTGCAAAGCTTTCATTTCTGCTTGTCGTTCTCGTTCACCGCTTTCGATCACATCGTCTACCAATCCGTTGATACGTTTCATTAGATTGTTGAACTGACGATACAATACTCCGACTTCATCTTGCTCTGGTGGTTCGATAAATACATCCATCGTCGAACCGTCTTTTATATTTCTCATCACATTGGCTAATGTAATCACCGGCTTGGCTATGCTGTTGGACAATAATAACGTAAAGCTGATTCCTGCTACAATCACTGCGACGGTAATTCCAACGATAATATCGAAAATAATCGACAAGCGATCTGTAATATCACTGTATGGAATAAGAGCAATCAGATTCCAGCCCCATTTTAAAGGATACGTATCGGCAATATACTGTGTATGGTTGTACTTCAGATCACTGGTTCCACCAATATCGGTATATTGTAATACAGGAGCTAAGTCGGGTGTATGACTAATATCTACTCCTTTGAGCGCAGGATTGTTACTATATAACACTTGATTATTCTGATCCGCTAACAATAATTGCGTTCCCTGCGTCAGCCTTGAGGCTTCGATCTGCTTGCCAAATTCAGCCGTATCAATCGCAATAACTATAACGCCCATTTCATTCGTCGTATTCAGAATTAAAGGATTACGAACTTGCTTGGCAAAATAGACACGATCACGATTTTGATCCGCATAAAAGATATTCAATGTTCCACTTAATTCGACTGTTCGCTTGAACCATTCTTCATTTTCCGCTTCATTGGAATTAAAAAAGCGATTTGATCCTGTACCACCGGGCAATTTATTTAATTGTTCCAATTGAATAGTAGGCAATTCAGCAGCAACTGGAAATGTATTTTTGACAAAAAAGGTAGCCGAATACGTGCTGACTACATTGCTTAGTGGCACATCCAGATATTTAATAAACTGCTGATTGATCGTATTAAGATCCCGATAACTTTCAATATCGTCAAATGTAGTTTTGTTCAGAATATCGGCTATCGTTTTGTCTGTCGAAAAATAATAAGTCGCCTGATCGATGCTATTCTCTACATTTTGCACATTACTACGACTTTGAAGCATAATATTCTGCTGATCTTCCAGCAACTGCTCTCGCATAATGTTCATAAATACAAAGTACAGTATTCCATTAGACAACAGCGCCGATAAAGTAATCAGCACAATAAAAAGAACAGCAATTTTCACTTTTATACTCGCTTTGGGAATCAACGAAATCGATTTGTTTTTGAACAATATTATTTCACCTCAGCATCCGCGCGTACACTATGGTTCAGATACAAGTTACGGTATTCTGAAGGTGTAATACTTTCGACTTTTTTGAATACACGAGCAAAGTAATGCGGATCTTGAAATCCTAATTTCTCTGAAATGCTATAGATCGGCAGTGACGGATCAAGTAACAATTGTCTGGCTTGATCAATACGCTTCTGCGTGATATATACATTTAATTTCACCCCGGTATTCTGGCTAAATACAGCACTTAGATACGCAGGCGAACGCTCCATATGATAAGCAATATCAGCAAGGGATAGATTCACATTATAAATATTATCATGCACATATTGCTTCACATACTGTACTAACGAATGTTGGCGATCTTCCTTTTTCTCTGTTGCCAGTTCATTCACCTGACGGAATAGATCATACGTAAAAGCAATCGCTTCATGACGGGTCTTGAGACTGAACAGATCATCCAGACGGGCAGATTTGGATTGCAACAATGTAGACGCTCGATCCCCACCTACACCTTGATAAAAATCAAACAAAATAGTAAGTAGACGCATACATAATTCTTTGATCTCATTAGCATTGGCTGTCGATAAAGCTAACTCGTGTTCAAATAGCTCTTCGAAAAAAAGCCTATTGCCTGTTTTGAGCGCTTCATAACAATTGATTTCAAGCTGACGGTTAAAAAGCGAAGAATAATGATGAAGCTTTTCATTTTTACGACGAGAGACTTCTTGAATATACGTGGTTAATTGACTGATTTCTTTACGTGCCATCGGCTTGACGATATACGTATCGACACCGTATTGCATCGCTTGACGAGCATAATCGAATTCTTCATGAGCACTAAGTAATACGATCGCTGTATCTGTCATCAATTCACGAATACGACAACATAATTCAAGACCATCCATAATAGGCATTTTGATATCGGTAATGATTAGATCAGGATGTAGACGCAGTGCAATCTCCAACGCATCTTTGCCATTACGTGCTTCTCCAATCACTTCGGCTCCTAATTCCTGCCATGGAATAATATTGCGAAGTCCGCGGGATACTATGACATCATCATCAACAAGTAATACTTTCATGATCCAGCCACCCTCTGTCGAAAATTGTGAAATTGTGTCGTGAGTTATTATGCTTATCTTACCGTTATTCTTTACTTCATGACAAGTCTTCTTACATGTTATTCTCATTTATTTATTTTCATATTTTACCTTTTCAAAATGATAGCGTTACCAAAATTAGGTATTCTAAAAAAAAGAAAAAGAAAAAGGGCTTAAAAAGCCCAATTTCCTTGACGGAATACAGGTTCTACCGTTCCATCTTCCAATTCTCCATCAATATCCAGTTGATCTGAACCAACCATAAAATCTACGTGAGTTAAGCTTACATTTGCACCTTTAGCTTTCAATTCTTCTTTGGTCATTTGTGTACCGCCTTCAAGATTGGTCGGATACGCACTACCAAGAGCGAAGTGACAAGAAGCATTTTCATCTATGCCTGTATTGTAAAAAACACGTTTTAAATGCGAAATAGGTGAATCATATGGCACGAGGGCAATTTCTCCTAAATAAGAAGCCCCTTCATCTGTTTCTAACAATGACGTTAAATGTTCACGTCCAGATGTTGCTTGATAATCTACAACTTTGCCATCTTTAAATGTAAGTTCGATTCCTTCCACCAGACGACCGTTCAAGTTCAGCGGTAATGTACTTCTCACTGTTCCATTTACGCCTGTACGGTGAGGCATGCTATATACTTCTTCGGTCGGCATATTCGCTACAAAGTACACCCCTTTTTCATTTTCTCCACCGCCCCCACGCCATAGATGACCTTCTGGTAATTGGACGTGCAGATCGGTTCCCGGGGCGCGATAATGAAAACTTTTGTATCGTTTGTTATTCAGAAGATCCTGTCTTTTTTTCAAATGATCGATATGTTCTCTCCAAGCAGCTACCGGATTATCTGAACCTACACGATTCATCTGGAATACCGCTTCCCACATCGCAGGTACACGTTCTTCTTCTGGCAAATCAGCAAATACTTTATTTGCCCATGCTTTGGTTGGTGCTTTGACTAATGACCAGCTAATCCGGCTATTACGGGTATACCCTTGATAATTTTCGCGAGCTATAGCCGCGGCTTTGACAGCTGTAGACACTTTCCACGAGTCAATGCCTTTAAATAATTCAGGATCAGGCACTTTGATATGTAAAATCGCTCCGCCTTCTTCTGCAAATTTTTCCAACATATCAGCATGCCATTGTGGATAATAGCCAAACGAATCATCGGTCGCTTTTTCATAACGAATACGAGTTATCTGTTCATCATCCCAATCGACCTGTACATATTTAGCTCCTGCTTCATAAGCTTTGCCTACAATAAGACGGGTCAAATCTACTGTTTCTAGTGGTGCTTGTACAATCAGTACTTGACCAGGTTGAATATTTACACCGACTTTGACTACAAGTTCTGCATATTTTTCTAACATCAATTTGAATTCGCTCAATTTCTTCGCCCCTTATGTGATCTATTTTGAGTAAAGTTACGAACAAGTAATGCCAGAATCAATTAAAACAATTATTTTGTGCTCAATATAATTAAATCTTAATTAATTCTTCATGTTTAAATGTTACAAAATGTGTTGAAATAGACGATATATTACTTAGCTACTTAGCAAGCATGATCCTTTCATCTTGAATCAACGCTATCTATTATACTCTTTATCATTACAAACCACACTATTTTCACCTAATTGATCTTTCGATTACCCATCTTATCTGAATTTAGAGGAGCCCCACACATGTACGCGAAAAATAAAGTTATGAATATGTTATGTTTGATCACTGTTCTTTTATCTTTTATTGTATTTGCTCTACATCAATACACTCATCTTATCCCTGTGGATCGTATGGCAGGTATGGATCACTCTGCAATGAGTCATTCTTCGATGGAACATATCACTATTTTTCGCTATATTTTGTTAGCGGTTCCACTTATCCTTTTAATATGGTCAGCTTCGCTATTTCGTAGTCGGTCAGATCATGCTTATCTTCCTGTCATCAATACGTTGGTACTTACTTTAGGCAGTATTGGCTTGATCGCAGCAGGTAATGGATTGGTTGAATATCACTTTTCTGTTTTTATGGTAGTTGCTTTTGTCGCTTTTTATGATTCGATCGCTTTGGTTTTACTCAGTACTGCTATTTTTGCTTTTCATCATTTAGCTGGCTTTTTCTTATTCCCTGAACTGCTGTGTGGCGAACATGCTTATTCTTTTTCGTTACTTCTGATCCATGCTATCTTTTTGTTATTAACAAGTGGAGCCGCTATCCTGATTATTGTTGCCAAAAAGAATACCACTCAAGCGTTACAATCCCAAAATGACGAAGCTTCCGTACGTAACCAGCAATCGTTAATTAATTTACAGCATACTGAAAAATATATGGAACAATCTGCTGGATCGTTACGACTTCATTCACAATCGTTGGTCTCATTATCTGAACATATTGCTGATGCTGTTCAACTATTACGTACACAAGCAAGCGATGAATTGTTACCTTCGCAACAGGTGAGTGAACAACAGCTCACACAAGTCGCCGATGCTATCTATCAAATAGCCGCTTCTCTGGAACAATTACATCAATCTTCTACGATTACACTTGAACGTGCGCAATTAGGGCAACAATCTCTGACTCAAATAACCGATCAAGTGTCTTCATTACAAGTCGATGTAGACGATATGGCTTCAGGTATTCATGCAATGTCTGATCAATCTTACGAAATCGCTCGCTTTGTCGATATTATTGCTAATTTGGCTGAACAGACCAATTTGCTCGCATTAAATGCTTCTATTGAAGCGGCTCGTGCCGGACAACATGGACAAAGCTTCGCTGTTGTTGCTCAAGAAGTCAAAAAGTTATCTCTGGAGACTAGCTCTGCTCTTAAAATGATCTCAGGTATTATTGCACAATTTAGCTTGTCGACTGCTTCTGCTATTGAATCGTCTGAACGTGGAGCCGCTAAAATGCAAGATACTTTACAAACAGCTACACAGACACATTCAACATTCGGAGTTATTTTGACAGCCACAGAAGAAACCAGTCTTCAGATCGCACATATGTCCAGTCAGGCACAGTCTCTTAATGGTTCTGCTGAAAAAATCAGTCAATCTATGAGCTATGTCACCCATATTATTCAAGATTCGATGAAAAGTCATGAAACGGTAAATCATACTGTTCAACAGCAATTAGAAAAAACACGTCTGGTTAATGAAGAAGCAGATCTTCTCAATCAAATGAGCGATAAATTGGGTCAACTGGTTCACGATCTTGAGCCTGTGGCTGCTAATTTATCTGCTGATTATACACAAGATTCATTCTCTTCTTCTTCAAACCGTACTGTACCTGCTGTAAGTTAATATAACTGTACACAACAAAAAGCACGATCTGCGACTCTTTTATCAAGTCATATGATCGTGCTTTTTGAATATTTGAGAACCGCTGAGAAGATAGTATAGATTATTGCTTAACCTGTATCAAAAATATCATTATCGTTAGCTGGCTTGTTAACTGGCTTGACGTGCTGTTTTGGTCACACTATGACTTAACCAGCTTGTCCGCCATTTCATTTGCATCACAACAAGCAAGCTCAAGCAACATAATACAATAATGCTTAACATAATAAATCCAATCGTATAAGAACCTGTAGCTTTGTACAGATTGCCTAGAATAAGCGGTAACGCGTATCCGCCCAATCCGCCGGCTGCACCTACAATCCCTGTCATTAATCCAATCTCATTACCAAATCGTTGCGGTACTAATTGGAATACCGATCCGTTCCCTGCTCCCAGACACATCATTCCAACGAACAGCAAGCTTACAACAACCGGAAGTGGTGGCAAAAAGGAAACACATGCCAACATAATTCCTGCGCCCGAGTATAGATACATTAACATTTTGGTTCCCCCAATACGGTCTGCCAGAAATCCACCGACTGGACGGAAAAAGCTTCCTGCAATAACACAGATGGTAGCAATATCCGCGGCTTGTACTGCTGTTAATCCATATTGAGTATTAAAGAAAATCGTTAAGTAATTGGCAAGCCCTACAAACCCGCCAAATGTCACACAATAAAATGCACAGAATACCCAAGCATCTCTTTGTTTAAGTACGGTAGCATATTGCGATAACTTTTTAGGTTCAGGACGATTAGGGCTATTTTTGGCAAAAATCGTAAAGAAAATAAATACCAGAATAATCGGAATCATCGCTATTCCAAATACAATTTCCCAGCTACCAAAATGTTGAGCTAACCGATTCGCAAATAAAGTCGCTATTACAGTTCCGCTATTGCCTGCTCCTGCAATCCCCATCGCTAGACCTTGATGTTCTTTGGGATACCATTGTCCTGCAAGTGGCAAAGCCGCCGCAAAAGATGCTCCTGCAATACCTAGCAAGATGGCCACCACATATAATTGCTCTAACGATTGTACCCATTGCCAGCCCAACAGTAGAGGAATTAGAGTAAGAATCATGCCAATCTGCGCGGTTAACTTGGGCCCTATATAATCAGATAAGAACCCTAACACCAATCGCAAAATTGAACCGCCTAATACAGGTAAAGCAACCAGTTGTGCTTTTTGTACAGGGTCCATAGGATAATCCAGTGCAATAATGACACTAAGTGGTCCAATCATCCCCCAGATCATAAAGCTGATATCAAAGTATAAAAAAGAACCGAGTAATGTAGGCTTATGCCCGCTTTGCCAAAAACTTTTTTTGTCCATCATTGTGTATCATCCTCTCCATAGTTGGTTTATTTTTGTCTATAGTTATAATAAAAAGCCGCAATTTGCCCGTATATTACATTCGGGACAAGTTGCGGCTTCATTGCCGTTAGGAAATGGTACACGTCATTGTGTGCCATCTTATAAATGTATGATATTGTTGTGCAGTTGGTTGCCATCACAAATATGAATTTGATTCAAATTATATGAACGACAGACTCATATGTCAATATAATTAACTCAAATTCTAAATATTTTTATTTTATGTTAATTATATTGACATTAAAAGCATCATCTATTAATGTTATTGATAAGATTTCACACAATGGAGTGTGATTACGTAACGGCAATGATGCCCTTTTCCAGAATACGGAGAAGGGCTTTTTCTGTGTAAATGACGATGCACCTTTGAAATAACACCAAAGGAGGAACTTGTTATGCGACAACAATTAGTCGTTATCGGTAACGGCATGGCAGGTGTACGCTGTGTCGAAGAGATCCTAAAGTTAGCACCCGATACATTTGAGATTACGATTTTTGGTACAGAAAAGCATCCAAATTATAACCGCATTTTGCTATCTAAAATGTTACAAGGTGAACATACATTTGAACATATTATTTTGCATGATTGGTCATGGTATGAACAGCAACAGATCCAATTATATACGACAGAAACAGTAACTCATGTTGATCCAGATACTCGAATATTAACTACTGCTTCAGGTCTACAACACACCTATGATATCCTGATTTTTGCTACCGGTTCGATTCCTTTTATTCCTCCTATTCAAGGTGCGGATAAAAAAGGAGTGATTTCTTTTCGTACTGTAGAAGATTGCGAGCAGATGAAAAGATATGCTCAGCATTATCAACAGGCGGCTGTTATCGGCGGAGGATTGCTCGGACTGGAAGCGGCTCGTGGTCTGCTTCATTTGGGAATGGACACTCATGTGATTCATAATGCACCTTACTTGATGAACCGTCAGTTAGATCTACTATCTGCGCAATTGTTACAACAAGAACTAGAACAACAAGGAATGACCTTTCATCTCAATGAGAATACGACTCGCATTACAGGCGCTACTCGTGCTCAAGGGTTACGTTTTGCAAGTGGAGCCAAATTAGCAGTTGATCTTGTAGTATTCGCTGTGGGGATACGACCTCATATTCGTCTAGCAGAGTATGCAGGATTGCATGTTCAGCGTGGAATTGTTGTGAATGATTATATGCAGACCAGTATAGAGGGCATCTATGCGGTGGGAGAATGTGCAGAACATCAAGGTATTACATACGGTCTGGTGGCTCCACTTTACGAACAAGGCAAAGTGCTTGCACAGCATCTTTGTCAGCAAAATCCTTTACCTTATCAAGGCTCGATTCCTTATTCACAGTTAAAAATATCCGGTGTATCGGTATTTTCAGTAGGCGATACAAATGCTTCTGATTGTCAGCAAATCGTACAGCAATATGATGGTGTACGCAAAACGTACAAAAAAGTGAGTGCTGTTGGAGATAGAATTACAGGTGCTATTTTATACGGAGATACCACAGAAGGCATTTCATTATTAGAAATGATCAAGCAAGGCACTTCTGCCCATTCTTATCTTCAGCAGTTACAAGCGGTAGATACTTCAAGTGCCAAACCAATAAACAATCCTACAGATATCGCCGCCGCCAAACTAGAACATACTTCCACCGTTTGCGCTTGTAATGCAGTTACCAAAGCGACCATTTTGCAATCTATACAGACACATGGATTACAGACCGCAGACGAAGTTCAGCAACATACCCAAGCATCCGGCTCATGTGGAGGTTGTCGCCCGATCGTTGAAGCGCTTGTTCGTTATAGCTTATCCGGCACCATCGAGGAAGATCAAGATCATACTCTCGATACTCCTCTCCATGCTTCGCTTGTTACACATCCTGATCATATCCCTGTCTGTTCATCAATATCTTTAACACATACGGCTCTAAAGCAACAAATTCAACAACATTCATGGAGAACAGTTACAGAAGTGCTAACTCAATTGTCATCTACTGATACACCTATTGCATACAGTCCTCTCGATATCCAAGATGCAGATAGCTTTCATGTAGACGATTTGTCTATCTCCGATCAATCAGAGCATGATGGTTGTGACACCTGTATCACAGCAATTCGTTATTATCTACAATTGTATTTAGACAGTTCTTTGGCAATAGATCATGCAAATCTGTTACCTCATCTACAGATATTGTCAGATCGTGAATGGCTAGCAGGGTATCCTGACCATCTTCATACTGTAGATGGGTCAAATGTGATCGAGCAGATACAGCAATGGCAATCTACAGTACAACATCTGATATTACCTTATCCTACACGTATAGCTGTAGCTCAGAATATCTATTCTCCTATTAGTGTTCGTGTGCAAGATATCGGCATATTATATTCACCGGCTGGTTGGGAAATTTATATTGGAGGATGTGCTACAGATCGTATTCAAGAAGCGCATCTGTTGACTACAGTAGATCATTTGCCAGACGCGCTATATCTAATCTATCTGTGTCTGGAATTGTATCGTTATCAAGCATATTACAGTGAACCGATATGGAAGTGGGTACAACGGACAGAAGTATTGCCTTTGCGGGAACAGGTATTATCTTTATTTTACAACAATGCGATAGCAGATGCTTATGATCGAGATCGTAAAGGAGGCAAAACTTATGATGCAGACGCAATGTCCTTTTTGCAGCGTACAATGTAAAATTACTCTTCATTCTTCTGAATCTTCAACGTTGCACCCTACTCTACCTCTCGTGACTTATCAGGCAGAAGGTACACCAAATGCGGCTTCACAAGGTCGTCTATGTATCAAAGGTATGAACGCTCATCAACATGTATTTAATCGCGAACGCTTGAAATATCCTTTACTTCGTCGTCATGGAAAGCTTGTACGTGCTTCGTGGCAAGAAGTTACTGATTATATCGCAGAACATCTACAACAATCTATTGATCAATCAGGGCGTGACTCTATCGGCATCTATGGCGGCGGTTCGCTCACAAATGAGACCGCTTATTTATTGGGCAAATTTGCACGAGTCGCTATCGGTACCAAGTATATTGATTATAATGGGCGCTTTTGTATGTCAGCCGCGGCGTCTGCTGGAAGTAAAACATTCGGAATTGATCGCGGACTCACCTGTCAGTTATCTGATATTCCATTAGCTAAATGTATTATTCTGGCTGGCACTAATATTGCAGAATGTCAGCCTACATTGATGCCTTATTTGAATCAAGCCAAACAAAATGGCGCTCAGATCATAGTCATTGATCCTAGAGTTACCGCTACTGCGGCAATCGCAGATATTCATTTACAGATTCGTCCGGGCACCGATGCTTTGTTAGCCAATACGATACTCAAGATTATGTTAGATCAAGATTGGATCGATCACGACTTTATTGAGCAACGAACCAATGGATACGAGCAATTAGCTGAGCTTGTTCATGATATCGATATCGAACAATCAGCCGTTATCTGTGGTATTCCTGTTGAATTAATCTATCAAGCCGCTCAGGTGTACAGTCAGGCAAGTACAGGTATTATTTTTACTGCTCGTGGCGTTGAACAGCAGACCGATGGACATTTGGCTGTACGCTATTTTCTTAATCTGGTATTAGCTACTGGTAAAATTGGCAGAGCCGGTTGTGGATATGGAGCAGTAACCGGACAGGGCAACGGACAAGGTGGACGCGAACACGGGCAAAAAGCAGATCAATTACCCGGCTATCGCTCAATCGAAAATCTAGCAGATCGTGCGTATATCTCTTCGATCTGGAATATCGATCCCGAAGATTTACCAGATAAAGGCGTGTCTGCTTATGAAATGATGGAACTGATTGATCAACAACAAATCTCCACGTTATTCGTTATGGGTTCTAATCCTGTCGTATCTAATCCAAATATCCCTCTAGTGCGTGCCGGATTGGAAAAGTTAGACATGCTTATTGTTGCAGATCTATTTTTGTCTGAGACCGCGCAATTAGCTGATGTTGTTCTGCCAGTCACAGCTTATTTAGAAAATACAGGCACATTGACCAATCTGGAAGGCCGAGTATTATTGCGAGAAGCAGCCCGTCCGATTCCATATGAAAGTAAACACGATTGGCAGATTCTATGTGAATTAGCACAAGCTCTTGGCAAAAAAACTGGATTTGATTTTGCACAGGCAGAAGATATTTTCAACGAATTGCGGATCGCTAGTCGCGGCGGATTAGCTGATTATTATGGGATTACATATGATCGGTTACGCAACGAAGAAGGCATCTACTGGCCTTGTCCATCTATCGATCATGCGGGTGTGCCGACGATGTTTGAACAGTCTTTCGCCCATCCTGATGGTCGTGCGGTATTTACTTCCATTACAAATGTAGCGATCAAAGATACCATTTCTTCTGCTTATCCACTGATTATGACCAATGGACGTGTGCTTGCTCATTATTTAACAGGTGTACAGACTCGTCGCAGTGCTACACTTACTGCTCGTGAACCAGAGAACTTTATGGAAATTCATTCTCAGACTGCTAAGCAGTATCATATTGAAGATAACGATTGGGTCGAAGTCACTTCTGCTCGCGGTTCATTTACGATTCGTTGTAGGATCAAAGATCATATTCGTACCGATACGATATTTGTCCCGATGCATTGGGGCGGTGAGCAAAATGTAAATCAAGCTACTGATCCTACACTGGATGCTTATTGTAAAATGCCCGGCTTCAAAGTATCTGCTGTACGTATTCGACCTGCGACGATGCACTCGTCATTAGCAACAACTTCTTCTGCTTCACTACATTATCTATAAACGCTAACCTTCTCTAAATCTGATACATTCAGGTTTAGAGATTTTTGCATATGTACATCTAATCTTGCCCTTATGAACCATCGTATTTGCTCTATAACTAATGTATGCTAGAACTATTCAACGATACTTGATAGGTTGCAGATGATTTTACATTTGACTTTATTATTCTCAATAGGAGGACTACATATGCAAATTAGACGTGTGCTTACCGATGAACTGAAACAAGCTGCTTTATTAGCCGAAGATGTATTTTGCGCAGATGGAGATCGATATATGGAATCTTCTTTTCCTGCTCTTTTTCAAGCAGGTATTAGTCATTCGTACGGTGCTTTTACACCGGAAGGTACACTGGTTTCTTTTATGGGAATGGTTCCGGTACAAGTTCAATCAGGCACATTTACTATATCAGCGTATTCAATCGGCGCAGTATGTACACATCCTGATTATCGGGGACAAGGATTGGCAGGACAGCTATTAGAATTATGTAGACAACATGCACGTTCAGCAGGAGCTTCTGTGTTATTTATTTCAGGAGATCGTTCATTATATACACGAGCAGGCAGTGTACCCTTTGGACAAGTCAGTACGTTTAAATTATCTTCAGATATCGCCAAAACATTGCATGATGACAATACACATCTCACATATCGGGATCTATTACCACAGGATATTTTTGCTATAGCTCATCATATCCAAAATCAATATGCTCATATTCAGTGGGGACTTGGAGATCTTCAACAATTTATCGCTTCTCAACCCATCGCTAATATCAACAAACAGCAACAACAGATTCAAGTAGCCGAAAATGCCGATCATCAAGTGGTCGGATTTGTAGCCCTTTCTATACCATACGCTGAAGATTCGTCTGCTGAGCCAATCGGTAGTGTTATTGAGTACGGTGGTGATCCTGAGGTTATTCAGCATTTATGTGTAGAGGCTATGACTCATTATGCCCTGTCTTCACTTACTGTACGTATTCCATGGCAAGATAAAGCGCTGAGCGATTTACTGCTTGAAGAAGACGTTCCTGTAACGATCGAACCAAATAGTGGTACTTTACTGGTATTGGATGATCAGCTTTTATTAGAGCAAACAGGTGTAAAGGCGTTTCTAGCTTCTTATGATATAAAGTTCCAATTAGAAGAGGATTACGTGCTACATACACCATCTGGTTCGTATCCACTGAAAGATGTTTCGGAATTGTATACGCTATTATTCGATCCTGATGCTAAGCTTGCAGACCGTCTAGATTTTTCATTCCCGACTGTTCCTTTACCTTATATGTATGGATTATATTTTATCTGAACTGTTTAACAATCGGAATTCAAGGGTTGTAAAAAGATATACCGTTTAAGAAAGAAGGAACATATAAATATGAAAGATCGGAGTATTCTAACTGATTATGTCCAAAAGCATTGGCGATATTATTTACTCGCTGTCAGTTTGATCATTCTGTCTAATATCGGGCAAGCTGCTATCCCCCGTGTACTGGGACAATTTACAGATGCTCTGCTGAATGGTGGAATACAATATCAAATGATTATTGAATATAGCGTAATTCTGGCTGTGATCGGGATTATGTATAATCTCTTTTTCGGTGCAGGGCAATTCACAGTCATGCGATTAGGACGCAAATTCGAATTTGAAATGCGTCAAAGTCTTTTTAGCAAGTTCTCCACACTCAGTGAATATTACTTCTCCAAGCAAGGAACAGGTAAATTACTAAGTTCGATGACCAATGATGTCAATTCTGTTCGTGAATCGATTTCAAATGGGGTCACGATGACCACCAATGCTATTTTTTTGTTTTTATCGTGTATTGTAATGATGTTACTCAGTCATATTCCATTGTATTTGATACTGGTAAGTGTTATTCCAATGGTAGGGATTCCTTTTCTAGTCATTTACTTTGGGCCACGAATCCGCAAACGTTCGCAAAATGTACAGGAATCATTAGCCGTTATGACTGAATCGGCAGAAGAACAATTGAGTGGTATTCGAGTGACCAAGACATTTGCGATTGAACCTACAGCACGTCAGCGTTTTGGCACAACAGTCAATCATATTCGTGATAACCAGTTACACCTTGTTCGCATGTCTTCTTTATTTCAAGCGGCTGTTCCATTTCTAGGCGCATTATCGCTTGTGATTTCGCTATTATATGGAGGGTACTTAACGATTCAAGGTACGATTACGATCGGTAATTTTATCGCATTAACGTTGTACTTGCGAATTATGTCAGGCCCTCTACAGCAAATTGGTAACGTGATCAATATGATGCAACGTTCAGGGGCTTCGCTGGATCGCGTAAATCGTTTACTTGCTGAAAAGCCAGATATTGAAGATCATCCTAATGCACAACCGTTAGCTTCAACACCTGATCTCAAAATAAAACATTTATCATTTGCTTATCCTGGCAGTGAACGTTATGCGCTGTCTGATATTAATCTGCATATTGAAGCCGGACAAACTGTCGGGATCGTTGGCAAAACAGGTTCTGGCAAAAGCACGTTGGTGAAGCTGTTACTTCGTCTATACGATCCACCTGAAAATACAGTCTGGTTAGGCGGTACAGATATTCGTCAGATCTCACTGCAAAGTCTACGCTCACGTATCGCTTATGTGCCTCAAGATGGATTTTTATTTAGCACGACGATTCGTGACAATATTGCTTTTAGTGATCGGGATACACCGCTTGAAAAAGTAGAAGATCATGCACGTCAGGCGATGATCTATGATCCTATTTCTAATTTTCCAGAAGGATTCGATACCAAATTAGGTGAGCGCGGTATTACTCTATCCGGTGGTCAACGTCAGCGTACCAGTCTTGCACGTGGATTGGTGAAAAAAGGGCCCATCTTGATTCTGGACGATAGTATGAGCGCTGTCGATGCAGTCACCGAGACAGGAATACTAAATAACCTGATTCGTGAACGTAACGATTATACGAACTTGATTATTTCGCATAGGATCAGTGCAGTAAAACATGCTGATCTCATTATTGTGCTGGACGAAGGTACGATCGTACAACAAGGAACCCATCAACAATTGTTGCAACAACAAGGCATCTATTCATCCTTGTATCAATTACAGGAAGAAGGGTTGCGCGCATGAGCAAACTATCATCGACTACCAAATCCAGTACGCCTATCCGCTACGAAGCATTGCGTGCAATCTTAGCCTATGCTCGTCCTCATCGTTGGACATTTGTCGGTATTTTCTTTGCAACGATGCTTGCTATCGCTGCGGATCTATTACAGCCGTATCTGGTCAAAATTGTGATTGATGATCATATTGCTGCCGGACAAAATGGATTGCCTTTTTTAACAGGAATGGCAGCTATTTATCTAGGGTTAGCCGTAGTCAGCTTTCTGTTCTCTTATTTACAAAGCAATCTGTTGCAATATGTCGGTCAACATATTGTCGCCAGTATTCGTAATGATCTATTCTCTCATATTACTAAGCTACCGATGAGCTTTTTTGATCGCTCTAGCAGTGGCGGATTGGTAACAAATGTATCCAGTGATACTGAAACGATCAGCCAATTTTTTACACAGGTATTATTAAGTCTGATTCGTGATGGTATGATGCTTGTGTTTATTATTTACTTTATGTTCCGTCTGGATACTACATTAGCGTGGTATTCGATGATCACTTTACCTGTTATTGCTACACTAGCGATTTTATTTCGTGGTAAATTGCGACAGGTCTATCAGTATACACGCAGTCGCTTATCCAAATTAGTTGGATTTACAGCAGAGAACTTATCCGGTATGGGCTTAATACAGATTTTCCATCAGGAACAAGAACAGAAAAAACGATTCAATGAATACAATGCGGATTACTGGCAAGCCAATGTCGAGCAATTAAAATCAAATGTATTTTTCAATCGTACTTTTGATATTTTAGGCAATATTGCTCTGGTCTTGATGGTCTGGCTTGGAGGCGTAGCTGTATTTAACAAACAGATTGAAGTTGGTGTATTGTATGCTTTTATCAGTTATATCCGTCAATTTTTTCAACCGATTAATCAGATTACGATGCAATGGAATACATTTCAATCTACCACTGTCTCTATGGATCGAATCTGGCGTATTCTCAAACTTCAACCAGAGATTCAAGATCCAACACCTGATCAAGCCGTAACGGTGGATCTAGACAAAGTAAAAGGAAAAGTAGACTTTAACCATATTTCATTCGGATATAATCCAGATCAGACAGTGATTCCGCATCTGGATCTGCATATTGAACCCGGTGAAATGATCGGTGTAGTAGGTACAACCGGAGCAGGCAAAAGTACATTGATTGCTCTACTCAATCGTTTCTATGATGTCGGTCAAGGTTCTGTCGCTATTGATGATATTGATCTACGACAGATGCCCCAAGAAACACTTCATCGTATTGTAGGACTGATTCAGCAAGAACCTTTTTTATTTTCCGGTTCGATTATCGACAATGTACGAATGTTCCAGCCGAACATCACTGATGAGCAAGTCATCGAAGCTTGCCGATTTGTAGGTGCCCATGAGATGATTACACGCTTACCGCAAAAATACGATACTCGTCTATCAGAGCGAGGAAGCGGATTGTCTGCTGGTGAACGTCAATTGATTTCATTTGCCCGTATCGTCGTCTTCCGCCCTAAAGTATTAATACTTGATGAAGCTACCGCTAATCTGGATTCGCATACCGAACAACTGGTGCAACAAGCTCTTGATACGGTATCCGAAGGACGTACAACGATTGTGATCGCTCATCGTCTCTCGACCATTATGCATGCAGATCGTATTCTGGTGATGGAACATGGTGAAATTATTGAACAAGGTACTCATGCTCAGTTAATTGCTCATCATGGCACTTATGCCAAGTTATACCTTCATGCTAGGCAATCCAATCAACACGTTATTCAAGCGTAGAACAAAAAATCCCTTTGGTGCATACTCCTACAGGATAATGGTCGATATTGACCTGATCCAGTATGCATCAAAGGGATTTTTGCATCATTCTATCATACAATACCTCTTACTTCCGAAGTCCAAGTACATTTTTGGTAGATGTACTTGTTGTAGAAGCTGTAGTCGGAGCTGTAGTCGTTGTTGGCGCTGTTGCTGTTGTAGTTGTTGGAACAACAGTAGATGTAGATTTTGGCGTTAACAACGGGCTTGTCACTGATACTAAAGGTGCTGACGTTGTTGATGTTGGTGTAGAAGTTGATGATACCGGAATAGATGTGCTTACGGTAACAACGTTAGGCACAGTGACCGGAATATTAACTGAAGTAGAACTGGTTGTTGTATTGTTACTAGTCGAATTTGTTGTAGTGCTCACCGGTGTACTAATCGTGTTTGTTGTAGATGGTGCTGGTGTTGGTGTACTTGTTGGTACTGGTGTCGGCGTTGTCGCTACTGGCTCTGGTGCTGGCGTACTTGTTGGCACTGGTGTCGGTGTTGTCGCTACTGGCTCTGGTGCTGGCGTACTTGTTGGCACTGGTGTCGGTGTCGACGTTGTTGCTACTGGCTCTGGTGCTGGCGTACTTGTTGGCACTGGTGTCGGCGTTGTCGCTACTGGCTCTGGTGCTGGCGTACTTGTTGGTGCTGGTGTCGGTGTCGGCGTTGTTGCTACCGGCTCTGGTGCTGGTGTACTTGTTGGTACTGGTGTTGGTGTCGGCGTTGTCGCTACTGGCTCTGGTGCTGGCTTAGTTACTTCAGATCCTGGTACAGATGGATTGACTGTTGAAGGGATCGAACCTGTAGCTGTACCTACTGGAGTCAATATCGGCTTCACCATAGAAGCTGGCGGTGAATATACACCTGTTTTGATCATAGATGGATCAGTTTTTGGTTTGGAAATCTGATCTGATACAGGATTCAATTGTCCATAGACAGCTTCTACATATTTATCATATGCATTTTTGCTAATTTCCATTTTCATCTGATGTACTTTGGAAGTCAGCGTCATTTTTTCCTCATTGGAATCCACTTGAAATCCTTTGTTAAACAAACTCTTCATCGTTTCATCCATATTTTCTTTCGTAAGCGCTATCCCATTTTGTGCACCAAGTTGATAAAATCCATTGTTTGTTAATGTCTCATGTACTTGCTTATTTATTTCTTCTTTACGTTGCTGTTGATTATCAAAAAGTTCATCTAATTCTTTATCTCTTGTTTCCTTTTTTTGCAGTTCTTTTTTGTATTCTTTATTGCTTTCTATTTTTTGTTCGGCTGGTGTTTTGTCGGTTCGATTGTTATCAGTAGGTGAAGTAGGATTAGTAGATACTGCATTTTTTCCATTAGTTGTTGTCGATTTATTAGAATCACCAGAGAGTGAGGAGTAGTAGTATGAATTCTGGCTAGCCGTCGAAGAGTAACTCGCATTAGGTGTAATATTCATAAGGCAGTCTCCTTCATAATATTGATATTTAATATCGATCGAATGGCAAATATTCTCTTTCCATCAAAGAAACATAATAGTAATATTTATCCAAATTAGTATAGTAATAATTTACTGTTTAACAACTTAGTTAGCAAGGGTAATTTGAACTATAATTTTTAAAAAATACCATAAAATGGAATCACATTTTGTCGAATATATGTACTTCTACAAAAAAAACTCTTATTCGACATTTCTATCGCATAAGAGTAAATAAAGATATTTATTTCACTAATCCGCCAGTCAAAATAGAGCCGATACCATTTCCATTATTTGATGAGGTATTGCCAGAAGATGAGGTGTTACTTCCAGATGATCCACTTGTAGAAGTTGTAGAACCGCTGGATTGATTCGTACTGGATTGATTAGCTGTGCCTGTAGTAGAACTATTATTATTGCTACTGGTTGTTGGTGTTGTCTGCGTTGGTGTAGCTGCTGGAGAAGGCTGTGAGGTTGATGTGCTATTGTTGGTTGTCGTGGCTGAAGTCGGCTCATTAGTCGATGATTCTGTTTGTGTTGTCTGTGTTGAAGGTGTAGTCGCTGGAGATGAATGAGTTGCACTTACTGGTTCGGATTGTGGCGTAGCTGGTGGTGCAGATTGATGTGTTGTCGAGGATGATGTTGTTGTTGTAGCACTTCCTGTTATCGTATTGCCGGAATGGGCTGGAGCAGGAAATGATGACTGATCTGTATCTGTATCTGTATACTCATCCGCAATTTCTTTACCATATACTGTTTTAACATATTGATCGTATGATTCTTTACTAATTTCTAATTTCAGTTGATGTAGCTTAGAACTAATCGTTAATTTCTGCTCATCTGTATCAATTTGAAATCCTTTGGCAACCAGACTTTTAACAGTATCTCCGTAATTGTCTTTGTTCAATGCTAGCTGGTTGTCTATCCCAATCTGAGCAATTCCTTGATTGGCTAACATCTCATAAGCGATTTTGTCGATCTCTTCTTTATGCTTTTGTTGTTCTTCAAAAAATTGATCAGCTTCTTTCTTTTTTAATTCTTTTTGCTGATCTTCTTTTTTGTATTGCTTGGCTTCTTCCAATTGCTGTTCCTGTGGACTTTTTTCATTAGGCAATATTGTTGCTGGTCTAGCGTCACGATCTTGAGAAGATAATGAATCGGTTGATGTGCTTTTGGCGATTGGATCATTGCTAGCTGATGAATGATATCCCAGATTACTTGTTCCGGCATAGCTTGCAGATGAAGAAATGTTCATACACTGTACTCCTTTTTTGAAATAAATACCCATTTTTTAGTAAGTTAGTTAGCTTTAATAATAGTTCAAATTTACTATTAAATTAAATATTACTCAAGGGTATTAAGACCTAAACGACAAAAAAAGATACTTCCACTAAGGAAAGTATCTTTTTAGGATTTTCATTTATGTTGTAAAATAATCGATCTGCGTTTTGCCTAGCCAGTGTTCGATACGAAGCAATACTTGCTGCATTTCTAGTGGCTTGCTCATATAGTCAGAAGCTCCTGCTTGAATAGCTTTCTCACGGTCTTCTTTCATCGCTTTGGCGGTTAAGACGATAATCGGAACTTGAGCATATCCATACAGATTACGAATTGTACGCATCGTCTCATATCCGTCTAATTGGGGCATCATAATATCCATAAGAATCAGATCAATATCCTGTGTCATATGCAAAATTTCTAAAGCATCCCGTCCATTTTGTGAAATTAGAATATTCACACTATGACGCTCCAACAGACTGGTCAATGCATATACATTTCGAATATCGTCATCTACGATTAGAATTTTTTTGCCGTCTAGACCTTCGTACTGCTCTTCTGTCATCACCTGCTTCACCACATCGGCTACTTGTTCATTGCTAGCTGTTGTCATACGATCCATCTCTGAATACGATGTAGCTAGACGTGACGATTGAATCGATGTGTTGGTATGAAGCTCCGACTCGGTATTTGTTGATGTGAGTTGATCTTTTTCAAAAAAGACAGTATGACTGATCGGTTGCTGAACAGTAAATAGTTCACTTTCATCATTCGGATCTGATTCCAGACAAGGAATATAGAATGTAAATGTACTACCTTCGCCTACTGTACTTTCTAGCGTAATTTCTCCACCTAACAAATGAGCCAATTGGGAGGAGATCGATAAGCCTAATCCTGTACCGCCATATTTGCGAGCTGTCGCCCCATCTGCTTGTCGGAACGCTTCAAAGATCAAGCGGCTATTTTCAGGTGAGATTCCTATACCTGTATCACGAACAGTAAAAGCAATCATCGGTTGATCGGATTGATACTCTTGGGTCTGTACCTGATCTAACTTCTCGATCGTTAACGTGACACCACCGACTTCAGTAAATTTGAACGCATTCGATAATAAGTTACGCAATACTTGCTGTAGACGCATATCATCGGAATAAATCATATCCGGCACATTATCATTGACCTCAATATTGAAATAAAGATCACGTAATGCTGCACCTTCTTTGAAGTAACGTTCCATTTGTTCAGGAATCGCTTGTGTACTAACCGGATCAATCTCGATATGCATTTTGCCTGCTTCTACTTTGGATAGATCTAGAATATCGTTGATCAGATTGAGTAAGTCTTTACCTGAATGATGAATAATAGAAGCATATTCTTGCTCTTTTTCTGTCAACGTATTGGCACTATTTTCAGATAGAATTTGTGAAAGAATCAACATACTATTGAGCGGTGTACGTAATTCATGAGACATATTTGCCAAAAATTCTGATTTGTAACGTGAACTGACTTGTAGCTGTTGAGCATATTTATCAAGTTCAATCGCTGTACTTTCAGCTGCCATCTTGCCTTGTTCCAGACGTTCGTTCAGCATTTGCAATTCTTCTGTCTGCATATGCAGTTCATCGGCTTGTGTCTGAAGTTCTTCCGATTGGACTTGTAATTCCTCGGATTGAACTTGCAACTCATAATTCATATTTTGAGAATCATGATACATTTGCTCAATCTTTTTACGAATCAATAACGAGTTCATCGTAACCGCAAAAATATTTAATAAATGCTCAAACAAATCCGATTGTTCTATTGTCATCGGTTCGATAAAAGCAATTTCAACAACAGCTAATACTTTACCTTCAAACATAATCGGAGCCGCTACTAATGCTTTGGCTTCTGCACTACCTAATCCTGAAGTGATCTGCACATAACCTTTAGGAAGCGGGCTGTACGTTAACATTCTTTTTTCTACAATACATTGTCCAGCTAATCCTTCGCCTTCAGTAATATAAGCTGCCCCTAATTCAATATCTTTGGTATGAGCGGCAAAAGAAGCAGATTTGAGCCAGCCGTCTTCTTCATTTTCGCTATCATAATAGACAACACCATATGAAGCGTCGAACCATTTATTCATTTTTGTTAATAATGCAGAAGATAGCGATTCAATACGATCCGCTTCTTGAAAACGAGTCGATGCAATCGCGATCTGGTCTTTGATCCAATTCTCATGCTGTACATGATCTAACAATTGGTTAGTTGCTGTACCCAACTCTGCAATCTCATCGCGCGTACGAATAACGATCCGTTTGTTCAGATCGCCACCTTCTCCAATATCATGAATCGTATCGGTTACATCACGCAATGTTCTTACAATTTGACGCGCAATCACCCATGCTGTAATCAGAGAGACAATCGCTACTACAATCCATAATGCAACCATAGCTATAAATAGACGCTCATTACTAGCGGCAATACTTTCAATACGTGCATCAGTTAATGCTTTTTCAGTCACACGAAAAGCTTCAAGTTCGCTACGCAAACGATCAATCTGTTCTTTACCAGGATCGACTTTGAAAAATTGTGTAATCCCTGCTTCATTGTTATTACGTCGCATGGAGATAACCGGATCGCCCGCATCTTGAATCCATTTGTTTATGCCTGTCTTGATCGTACCCAAATTGCTACGTTGCAATTCGTTATCTTCAACCAGAGTTACTAATTTGTTATAATCGGATTCCCATTGCAGAACTCCGTTGTTATAAGGAACCAGATAACTATCATCGCCAGTCAAAGCAAACCCGCGCTGCCCTGTTTCCATATCAAGCACATGCTTTTCGATCAGATTGGTTAGATTATGAACTTCCAGATCATGATCGTTAATATATCTATTTTCTTGTTCTAATTGATTCACACGTCCAGACATCATCAGTAACACAACGCCTACGCATAAAATAATGACCACATACCCAGAAATAATTTTGGTGCGAATACTCCAATTTGCACGCTTGGGCAATCATAAAACCTCCAATACCTACTCCATATTCCGTAATTTCATCGGTACTTGCTTCATTATTTTACTGCAAACTTTAATGAAAAGGAATCTATTTCTTGCATATGCAATTATTTTTTATTATTTGCTTTCATAATTAGATCAAAGAGCGCACATTCATTTTGGAACGATACTCCTGCGGGGTAATTCCTTCTAGTTCTCGGAACACTTTTGAAAAGTGACGACTGCTCTCAAATCCTACCTGTTGACTGATTTCGTTTAATCGGTAAGAACTTTCGGTTAGCAATAATTTGGCTTTGGCAATACGTACTTTTTTGAGATAGATAACAAAGCTCTCACCTGTATATGCTTTGAAAGCTTCACTAAAATAAGAGTAATTGAGTGAGACATGATTGCTTACGATTGCCATATTTAACGGACGATCATAATGAGCATGAATAAATTGCACCGCTTCTTTGAGATGTTGAGGCTCAGTATGAATAATGCGCAATTGCCGGATATAATCATCAAGACAGATCAGTACATTTTCTAGATCACGGAAATAGTCTTGAAAATAACGATAATGATTCAGATTGCCTACACGCCGATACAGACGCAACACTTCTACTGAAGCTTCGCCGTAATGTCTAAAAATCTCATCCAACACCTGTTCATTGATACACTGAGCCACTTGCTCAATATAAGCGATTGGCAGATAGATCAATTCATGAATTCTAAAAATCTGATACAATCGCTGCTCAATCTCTGGATCACGATCACTTCCGAGTGTATTGCCTAGCAAGCGAATCTCTTCTTCTGGAATACTCCATGTTGTATAGATCTGCTCCACAACACGATAATGGATAAGATGAATACCAGGATGAAGAAATCCATAATGAAGTGCCTGACAAGCTTCTTGATAATGCTCAGCAATACTTTGCAACTGACTGCCTTGTTCGCTAATTCCGATAAGAAGTCCTTCTACTTCTCGCTGTGCTGCTATCTCTGCTAGGTGTTCTAAATGATGTAATTCAGTAGCAGGTATAATCCAGACCAGCCGATCTTCTTTGTCATACAATTGTGCAGTACACTGAATATTCATCCCTGCACATAATCGCTTCATTAAGACGGTAAGCTCCTGCTGATCGATCAAGATGCCTTTTTTATTTTTGTACTGAAATACACCGATCACATAATGTTCTGGCAACCGCAAACTATCCATTTGTTCCGATAATGCAGTAAGCTCTAATGGATCTGCATACAATAGACTTTGTAATTGCTCTTGATCTTTTTGCAACCGATATTGTTCGACTTCAGCAAGACTACGAGAAACATGATCACGCTTTTGCAATTCTTCTTCTAACCGACGCAAAGCATCAAATAAATCTTCACGTCGAATCGGCTTGAGCAAGTATTCGCTCACCTGATAACGAATAGCTGCTTTGGCATATTCAAAATCATCATATCCACTTAATACGATGACATAGGGTTGGACAGCTAACGTCTTGAGACCACGCATCTGTTCTAAAAACTGCACACCATCCATTACAGGCATCCGTATATCGGTAATCACAATATCAATAGCAGTATTCATCATCTGATCTAAAGCTTCTTGTCCATGACGTGCATGTATATATTGATAATGCGCAGGAAATTCTCGCTCAATCATCACTTGTAATCCTTGTCTGATATTACGTTCATCATCTACGATCATTATTTGAGTCATCTGATCATTCTCCTCCTGTCAGCAGTACTTTCGGAAATCGTAAAGTTACAATCGTTCCTTCTCCCAAAGTACTGGTAATATGTAGCCCGTAATCTTCTCCATAAAATAAAGCAAGTCGTCTCTGTACATTGCGTAGACCTATTCCACCTTTACGTGACTGTTGCTCTTCAGACGCATGGGCAGGATAGCTATTGCTCATATGAGAATGATGAGGTTCATCTGGCATATGAATCCATTGTTGTAACGCTTCTAATTGCGCCTGACTCATTCCACTACCGTTGTCTTGAACCGTTACCGTAATCACTCGATCCGGTTCGGCAACAACCTGAATCATTAAGCATCGTTCTATATATTCATCTTCATTCCAAGCATGTTTAAATGCATTTTCAACTAATGGTTGTAAAGACATTTTTAGGATTTCTAGCTCTAATAATAACGCTGGAATATCAATATGAAGTTGAACCGGCTCTTCAAAACGGATATTCATAACATCGATATAATTATGAATATGACGTATTTCTTCGCTCAATTTCACATATTCACCCGACCATTTGAAGTTATAACGCATCATTCCGCCAAGTGAAGTTAACGCATCCGAGATGTGGCGCTGATCTTCAATCTCCGCTAACATTTTGATATTTTCAAGCGTATTATAGAGAAAATGAGCATCAATCTGACTATATAACGTACGCAGTTCAGCTTCTTTCATCAAAGCTTGCTTGCTGACAGCTTGGGCTATTAATTCATTAATCGTGAGTGTCATCCGATTAAAATGATACGCCAGTTCTCCAATCTCTCCTCCACCATCCACTTTGACCCCATGATGAAGTTCACCACGACGTACTTTTTTCATAGCGGCTGTTAATCGGCGTAGATTTTTAAGAATAATCGTATTCGCAAGATACGTAATAAGAGATACTAACAAAATAAATCCGATATTCAACAGCACAATACCATTACGAGCACGCTTCGTATCTTGTAGTACTTTTTCTAATGAAACGATATGAACCAACTGCGCCCCTAATCGATCGATCCGGGTAGATGTCGCTAAATAAGCATTGCCTTGATCGGTATACCGAATCGAAGACATGTTTTCGTCTGTGGTGTAGTTGTCTACCGACTGATGTTCTACTTGATATGATGGGTTCTTGGCTTGTACTTGATTCTCTTTCAACCATTGTTGTAAAGGAGCAGTATACTTCTTATCCTGAGGAGAAGAAGGGATATATCCACCGCCTGCATCTAACAGCAACATTTGCGATTCATCTTCCTGTAAAGTTCCATACGTACGTGGAGCAAAATTGGATAACAACATATCGACCTGTACAATACCGGCATGATGTCCTTTAGGTAACTGAATTTCGCGTAACAATGATATTTTCGGTGGATCAAGTTCAGGCACTCTCGTACGGTCAGAAGGTCGTGATAAATCTTGCTGTTGCACATACCATCCTTCAAGATCACCTAACATACGCGCAAGCTTGTACCATGGCTGATCCTGTACTCGCTTTTCCTGAAAAAAAATCGGCCAAATCTCATACGTATATTCACTGGCACTATATAAACGAAGATGTAAAATAGTCGGGTTATTAATCTCAATTTGTGCCAGATTGGTATAAAAACTGTTGTTAAACTCTATTAAATCTGACGTAGGTGCACTTTCATTGCCAGCAAGATATTGGATCACTTCTTTGTCTGATAAAGCTAGCTGGGCTGCACGCTCCATCGTTTCAATCTGTGTTAACAAAACCTGCTTCTCATTTTGCAACGCATCTATACTTTTAAGCCGTGTATCTTCAATATACGTTTCATTGACCTGATTATAAAAATATAATGACACTGCTGTAGTCGGTAACAAAATCACAATAATATAGGTGCCGATCAATCGACTTTGTAAAGAAAGAGTGTTCAGCCAATGCAGAAAAGGCTGTATAATTTGACGAAACGTAATCTATTCCTCCCTATCAAACAACTCCAATGATGATCACAACTTATAAATGTAAGCGGTTAAACTATGTATTCTATTGTAACTCAATTAACTGGAAAATTGTGTACAAAAAGGGACTTTTAC
Source organism: Paenibacillus sp. PsM32 (assembly GCF_030433815.1). Taxonomy (NCBI): domain Bacteria; kingdom Bacillati; phylum Bacillota; class Bacilli; order Caryophanales; family Paenibacillaceae; genus Paenibacillus; species Paenibacillus sp. PsM32. The sequence continues at coordinate 888,145 of NZ_JARUWY010000001.1, forward strand.
AGAATAGGCTTCTGCTCAAGTCCCTTTTTATACTATTGTATGCAATCTGTATCGCTATCTGCTCTTTTATTGTGCTTCTAGTTTGGCTTTATTTTTCTCATATTCTGTTTGTTGATATGCTTGTACTTTGGCTAATCCATCTGCTTCACGTTTACTCAAGTATTCGTTAAAGATCTGATCAAATTCACTATCAGAAGAAGCTAACAACAATTTAGGTAATGTTTTACCCCATAGTTGTGAGATCTTGGTGTTGATGATTCCTTCTGGTGAATTACCTGTTGGATTCAATTGATCAAATTCAGACGCACTAACTGTTTTGCCTTTCGTCCATTCTTCCATTTGTTTGAATGGTTCTACACTCTCTGGTTTCCATTGATCGGTGATATTCGTGTTCATTTGCATCCAATATTTATGAGAAGCTCCGTATTTGGTATCAAATTCTGAACGATCACTGTTTAGTGATTTCAATACTTCTGGCTTGAATTGATCTTTGCCATCCACCGTATCGTATGTGACTCCTTTTTCACCTAAATAGAAGTCTTTTTGTCCTTCTTCACTAATCATATATTCAAGGAAACGGATCGCACGTGCTTTGTCTTTGACATTTTTGGAAATTAAGGTTACTGTCCATCCTGAGATGACCGGGCCAGATAAAATAGGTTGATCTAATTTGGAATCAGACGGGCCATCGACTGCGATATAGACTGAATTAGGATCTTTAGCATATAACGCATTTTGTTGTGTATTAAAGTCACTACGTTGATACAACATTGCAAAGTAACGCCCTTGTGCTATTTTCTCTTCCATTTGCGAACGCTTGTCGATAAAGATATCTTTGGATAATAATCCATTTTGATTTGCTTGACGGAACGTTTTAAGCCAGCGTAGATATTCTGGATCGGTTGTACGATCATACAACTTGCCGTCTTTTTCCATCGGGATTGCTAAGAAATTCTGCAAATATCCTTCTAATGAATAGTTCCCGTTTTCCGTAAATTCGTGTAATCCTAGTGGAATTAGCGGCTGTCCATTCACTTCAGGGAATTTCTCTTTTGCCATGTTGAGCGCTTTCAAAAATCCTTCCGGTGTACGCATATCTGGTTTACCTAGTGCTTCATACATGTCTTTGCGTACAACAAACACCTGATTGGACAAATAATTCTTGCCATACTTTGCAAAATCCGCAGGAGAAGAAGACGCATTCGGATATCCATATACATTACCATCTGGCTGAGTGTACCATGCTAATTTGGCTGGATCGGTTACTTTGTAGAAATAAGGATCATACTGGTCTGCTAATTCATTCAGTGGCAAAACCAATTTACCTTCGATCATTTTTTTGACTGCATCTTCACCCCATGCCAGTGTGATAAAGTCAGGCAATTTGCCAGAAGCAATCATTGTATTTAGTTTTTCATTTTCATTACCAGCAGGCACGATAAAGTTTAAGCTAACCCCTGTTTTCTTTGTTACATATTGGCTTGTTGGATCAGTTCCCCAATCACTTCCAGTATACCAGGAGAAGTTCATATACCAGTCAAATGTAATCGGTGATGTATCTACTTTCCAACCCGGTTCATTAGCTGAAGCTGCTTTGACCGGTGTATTATTTTGTTCAGATGCACTTTTACTTCCTCCACCAAAGTAAGAACAAGCTGTAGTGAACATCATCAAGCTGGCTAGTGTTAGCATCAATGCAGGTTTGTGCCATTTGCGATGATTTATATTTCGTTTCATCAGATCAATACCCCTTTTCTATTTGTAATCATTAGTTATTCATATCAAGTGAACAAGCTGTTACCGCTTTGACTAGCAAACGAATCAGACTTAGCCTTTAATCGAACCAATCATCATGCCTTTCACAAAGTATTTTTGTAAAAATGGATAAACGAATACGATTGGCATCGTTGTAACGACCATTGTAGCTAATTTGATCGACTGCGACGTCACTGAACGGGTAATTCCTCCCGGTACCGCAGAAAGCATCTGGTTAGAGCTAGATTCAGCAACAACCCGGTAAAGATACGTCTGGATCGGTTGTAGACTGGTATCATTCATATAGATCATACCTGTAAAATAATCATTCCACTGGAACACTCCATGAAAGAGAGCAATCGTGGCGATAACAGGCATAGACACTGGCAATACAACCCGTAGGAAAATCGACCAATCATTCGCACCATCGATCCGCGCGGCTTCTTCTAGTCCTTCCGGTATTTCACGGAAAAAGGTCATAAAGATAATAAGATCGAAAAAGCTAAACATCGCTGGAATAATATATACCAAAAAGTTATCTAACAACTGTAAATCCTTCATCAATAAAAAGGTAGGAATCAATCCGCCACTGAAAAATAAAGTGATAGTTCCGATCCAGATATAGACTTTGCCTCCGATCAACCCTTTTCGAGACAAGGCGTAAGCTACCATTGCTGTAAAAAATACATGTATGACTGTACCAATCAACGTCTTAGCTACAGTAATCCACATCGCTTGCATAATACCCGGGCTCTGGAATACCGCTTTGAAGCTTTCCAGACTAAATATTCGTGGCCACCAATAAATCCCACCACGCATCGCATCGGTTCCTTCATTCAGTGCATTTACAAGCACATACCAGATCGGATACAGCGTAATAAAACAAATCAAGATCATCAATACTGTATTCAACGTATCAAAAATCGCTTCACCACGCGTCTTACGATCTGCCTTCATACTAATCATCGTCATTCTCCTTTACCATTAGAGTGAGGGGTCTTTCAGGCGCACTTTCTTTTAAAGCATTTTTAGATTAAAGATTAAGAGATTTAAAGATGAATTGCTTTATTTAAGTACAGTGATCTAAGTACAGAGAATTAAACACAAAAATTTAAAAGCAATAGATCAAATTCGGTAGGTCAAGAAATTATGCTTCTTGCAAGAGCTTGGTTGGAGAGTTAGCAGCTTAAAAACTCCTAGCTAAATCATTGAAGCAGTAAAGTCAGTTAAACTAACTAATCTTTCCTGCCCCTCCCCCACCCAGGGTAGCTTTAGCGGCGAGAATAGAGTGTTCTGAAAGAGCGAAGCGCTCGCCTTTAAGGATTAATATTTACTGCTAAAAGCAGTGATCAAAATATTCATCCTTAACAGCGACGACAAGAACACTCTATTCTCAAAGCGCTAACGCTCACCCCCTTTTTAAAAGAGTGAAGTATTATTTAGCTTCTTCGTCACCTGATTAGCAATCACCAGTAAAATCAAAGCGATAATCGATTTGATAAGACCGATAGCTGTTGAGTACGAGAAGCGTCCGGATAATAGACCCGTTTGATAAACATAGATATCGATAACGTTACTAGCACTCTCATTGAGCGAGTTCCGTAAGACGAGAATTTGGTCAAAGTTAGAGTTCAGTACACCGCTGACTGCTAGGATAAATAGAATCGCAATCGTGGCTTGGATACCGGGCAACGTAATGTACCACATTTTTTGAAAACGTCCTGCGCCATCGATCGTAGCCGCTTCATACATTTCTGGAGATACACCTGCCATCGCTGCTAGGTAGATAATCGCTGACCAACCTAGCTCTTTCCATATATCCGAGGTAATCACGATTGTCCAGAAGTATTGCGGTTCCGCTAAGTAAGAGATCGGTTCTTTAATCAGATGAAGTGCCATTAGAACATTATTGATAATACCGACATCGGCTAACCAAGTAGTCAAAATACCGCCAAGAATAACCCATGATAGAAAATGCGGTAAGTAAGAGATCGTTTGAACTGCTTTTTTGAAACGTACTGACCGTAATTCATTTAGAAAAAGAGCAAAAATAATCGGTAGTGGAAATCCGATAAATAGCTTGATTAAGCTGATTCCTAACGTATTACGGATCACATCAGGTAGATTTTCATCATCCATAAATGCTTTAAAGTGCTCCCATCCAACCCACGGTGCATCGGCAATACTTTCAACAATATTAAATTCTTTGAACGCAATAATAATGCCGTACATAGGAATATAGTTGAAAATCAACATCCAGACGACACCAAGCAATGCCATCACCTGCAAATGTCGCTGAGTATACAATCGGCGGAACCAGCGTTTGGTAGGTGAAGTGGTAACTTTATCTTTTGTTTTTCGTGTGGTTTTGGATTCTCTTTTGATATCTGTATCCATAAATAACTCCTCCTTTACGTTCTCTATCGATGTCTGTGTCGCTGTAGTCTCCTATCCTCCGTTTGTGAAATCAATGTTCTCCATCTTCTTTCTTTTTATGTAAGCGATTACATTTAATGAATTAATTATATCGTGCTGATGTTAGATCAGTAATGCTTCATATTTCGTATCAGGTGTATCATTTTTCGGGTGAACACAACTAAAAACCGCCAGAACGTATTGTCCTGACGGTTTGGGATAGTTATTTTGTTAGAATGAATGATTTTAATTCGGTATCATAACCATCTGATTTACATGCTACGTTTACGTTATCGTAGAACTTTTTTTATACAGATGATGTACCTTTGTTTTTGTTATAAATATCAAACGCAACCGCAAGTAGTAATACCAGACCTTTGATTCCTTGTTGCCAGTCGATACCTAGTCCTACAAGAGACATACCGTTATTCAGTACACCCATAACCAGACCACCGATAATCGCTCCGAATACTGTTCCAATACCACCTGAAGCGGAAGCACCACCGATAAAACAAGCTGCAATCGCATCTAGCTCAAAGTTCGTTCCTGCTCTTGGTGTAGCTGCATTTAGGCGAGCTGCGAAGATCAACCCTGATACAGCAGCCAATACGCCCATATTCACAAATACCCAGAATGTTACTTTTTTCGTTTTAACACCGGATAATCCAGCCGCTTTTTCATTACCACCGATCGCATATACATGACGACCCATGACTGTTTTGTTCATTACGAAAGAGTAGATAATAATAAGCAAGAATAACAGTACTAGAATCGTTGGAATCCCTGCATAACTAGCCAGTACAATAGTGAAAGCATTGATAACAGCAACTACCAGAATCATTTTCACAAGGAAGATTGCTTGTGATCCGGTATCAAAGTTATATTTGCGTTGTGCCGAACGATTACGCAGTTCAGTTACAATGTAGAGAATCGATAAAGCAATTCCGGCAAGTACAGCTACAATATTCGTAGCCATATTCGAAAAGTCAGGGATAAAGCCTGAACTGATCTTCTGGAAACCATTCGGGAATGGCGAAATGGACTGCCCTTCCAACACGATCATCGTTAATCCACGGAATAATAACATCCCGGCAAGGGTTACGATAAAGGCGGGTATGCGTACATAAGCAACCCAGAATCCTTGCCATGCACCGATCAGTCCACCGATTACGATCGACAACACAACCGCTAAAATCGGGTTCATTTGCCATTGCACCATAAAGATTGCCGATACCGCACCAACAAACGCTGCGATAGAACCAACCGACAGATCAATATGCCCGGTGATAATAACAAGTACCATCCCGATCGCAAGTACCAGTATGTAACTATTTTGCAAAATCAGGTTGGTAATATTGATCGGTTTGAGTAGCAAACCTCCTGTTAAAACTTCAAATAGTAACATAATAAATAGTAATGCGATAATCATGCCGTACTGACGAATATTTCCTTTAAACATTTTGCCAAGTGTCGATTCTTTTTTTGCCTCTGGCTTGGTTAATGTAGACATACGTTATGCTAACCCCTTTCGTTTGTTAAATAGATTGTATTTAGCTCACCCGATGATCATGATTAATTTATGAGGAACTGCGTGTCATATAAGTCATCAGCTTTTCTTGAGTCGCTTCCTGACGGTTGACTTCCCCTGTAATACGTCCTGCATTCATCACATAAATCCGATCACAAATGCCTAGAATTTCTGGCAATTCTGATGAAATGACAAGCACTGTTTTGCCTTCGTCTGCCAGTCGATTAATAATCGTATAAATTTCATACTTGGCGCCTACATCAATACCACGTGTAGGTTCATCCAGAATTAGAATATCTGGACCGGAAAAGATCCATTTGCCAAGTACGACTTTTTGCTGATTCCCACCGCTGAGATTGCCTGTTTTCTGCAAAATATTCGGTGTTTTGATTTTCATTTGTTTACGCATATCTTCAGCAACCATTACTTCTTCTTGCTCATTGACGACGGTATTTTTGGTGATTTTGCCAAGTCCGGTTAATGAAATATTGCGCTTAATATCATCCATTAGAATCAGACCGTAGTTTTTGCGATCTTCGGTCACATAAGCGAATCCATTATCGATAGCCTGGGTAACGGTATTATTGGTGATCGGCTTACCATTTTTGATCAATGTACCATTGATTTTTTTGCCATACGATTTGCCGAAAATACTCATGACCAGCTCGGTACGACCGGAGCCCATCAATCCAGCAATCCCTACAATCTCACCACGACGTAGATTCAAGTTAGCATTGTGAATCATCTGGCGGTCTGCATGTTGCTCATGGAATACATTCCAATCTTTGACCTCAAGCACCACTTCACCGATCTTCGGTTCACGCTGTGGATAACGATGAGTCAGATCACGTCCTACCATTCCGCTAATAATCCGGTCTTCGGTAATCTCGTCTTTGTGCATATCCAGCGTCTCAATCGTTTGGCCATCTCGCAAAATAGTTACTGAATCCGCGACTTTGGAGATTTCATTTAACTTGTGAGAGATCAGAATACAGGAGATACCTTGACGTTTAAATTCAAGCATCAGTTGAAGCAAATTCTCACTATCATTTTCATTCAAAGCTGCTGTCGGTTCATCCAAAATCAGCAATTTTACTTCTTTGGATAGTGCTTTGGCGATCTCTACCAATTGCTGTTTACCGACTCCGATATTGGTAATCAGCGTATTCGGTGATTCGTTCAAGCCTACTTTGGTCAGCAATTCTTGTGTCCGTTGAAGCGTCTCATTCCAATCGATAATGCCACCTTTTTTACGTTCATTACCGAGAAAAATATTTTCAGCAATCGATAGATAAGGAATCAAAGCTAGTTCTTGATGGATAATAACGATGCCTAGTTCTTCACTTTGCTTAATATCGCGAAATTCGCAGGTTTTACCTTGAAAAATAATATCGCCTTCGTAGGTTCCATATCCGTAGACGCCACTGAGTACTTTCATGAGCGTGGATTTGCCAGCGCCATTTTCGCCACACAGTGCATGGATTTCACCTTGTTTGACTTGCAAGTTTACATTTTCCAATGCTTTTACACCGGGAAATGTTTTGGTGATATTTTTCATTTCTAAAATGATGTTGTTGGACATGGTGGTGCTCCTTTCATTAGATGGTGGGAGTGGAAAAACACTCTTGAGTTGGTGGTGATGGCGTACGGTGATGGGAGACGCTACGGGAGGGGAATCTTCTTGCAGTCGCGGTAAGGATGGGATCCTTACAAGGCGACTTTCAGAATGATTCCTCTCCCTTCGCTCCGTTGGCACGTACGCTGTCCTTTTAAAGATGGGAAAGATTTAGGGATTAGGGATTAGAGATTAAGGGCATGTTTTGTCCACTTGTTGGGTGGGGTTGGCAGTTTTTTTAAGAATAGAGCATTAGTTTGTTTTGAGATTAGGGCTTGGTGAATGGATTCAAGAAGGTACTTTGTATACACATTTCGCTTCAGAATCTTTGTTATAAAAAAACGTATTCTGTTTCTAAAGGATAAAATTCTGCGAAGTGAGGTCTTGATTAGTTACCTTTCACTTCTGCTTCGGTATAGTATCCGCTGTCGATGATGATTTTTTGGACGTTGGATTTGTCTACTGAGATTGGGTCTAGCAAGTATGCTGGCACGACCATAATGTTATTGTTGTATGATTTGGTATCGTTGACTTCGGCTTTTTTGCCTTGCAAGATGCTATCTACCATATCTGCTGTTTTTTCAGCAAGTTGGCGTGTATCTTTGAAAATCGTTTGTGTTTGTTCGCCGGCTACGATCGATTTGATCGATGCTAATTCACCATCTTGTCCGGTGATTACAGGTAACGGTTTCTCTGCTGATCCGTAACCTACACCTTTTAGTGATGAAATAATACCGATACTGATACCATCATAAGGCGAAAGAACAGCATCCAGATTGGCATCGGCGTAATAAGCGCTGACTAGATTATCCATACGAGATTGGGCTAATGCGCCATCCCAGCGTAGGGTTGAAATCTGTGCCATCGTTTTCTGATTACTACGAACAACTAACTTGCCTGAATCGATGTACGGTTGCAGGATAGACATAGCTCCATTGAAAAAGAAGTACGCATTATTATCATCCGGTGAACCGCCAAAAAGCTCGATATTAAAAGGGCCTTTGCCTTTTTTCAGTCCTAACTTATCTTCAATGTACGATGCTTGTAGCACCCCGACTTTGAAATTATCAAAAGTCGCGTAGTAACTTAAGTATCCTGTATTCATAATTAGGCGATCATACGCGATAACTTGAATACCCTGTGCATGTGCTTTGCTAATGACATCGGTTAACGTATTGCCATCTACAGAAGCGATAACGATCACATCGACTTGTTTGGTGATCATATTTTCAATCTGAGAAATCTGATTCTCGACTACATCTTCTGCATATTGCAGATCGGTTTTGTATCCTTTAGATTGGAAAAGCTTCACCATGTTGCTACCATCCGCCACCCAGCGTGCCGATGACTTGGTCGGCATCGAGATGCCGATATATCCCTTTTCCTTACTTCCTGCACTGCTCTCCGCAAGATTACAGGCAGATAAGGTAAACATCATGAGGATGATCAAGGTTAATAACGATCCTCTTTTCATCAGTTATTCTCCTTTCGAGTAGGTGTTCAGTGAACGTCTTTTATTTTGGTAACGCTTTCTTTTATGTATAATAACATGGTAAAGATTGGGAGTCTTTTTGATAAACCGACCTTTTTTATAAAAATCGGACATAGTTTGGTGGGGAAGGTGAAATGAGGGGCTTTCGCTACGGGGAGGGAATCTTCTTGCAGTCGCGGTAAGGATAAATCCTTACAAGGCGACTTTCAGAATGATTCTCTCCCCTTCGCTTGATGCACCTGGATTTCATGGGGTGGGGTGAGCAGGGAAAGATTTACGACATTGAAATCTTAATTCATTTTAGTTGTAGTTGGAATATGAGGATAATATGATGTTGATGCAAGGGTGGCGGAATCTGTTATTTATGAGTAAGGAATTAATGATAGCGTAGTAGAGTTATTGAGGATTTTAATTAAATGATTTCGAAAGGTATATGTTGGTTTTCAACATCTTATATAATTTCTCATCTTTTAAAATTTTTTATAACGTTATTTACCAACTCTATTTTGGTAAGCGATTTATCATTTTACTTTTATTGAAAAATAAAGTACTTTTCTAGTTATTTTATTTACTAATAATTGATTTGAAATACTAAAAAACCTTGTAGTATTAGTACAAGGTTTTTTAGTATTTATCTTTTAGAATCAACTGAGCTAGAGACATCTTTATAGTACACTTCACCTGTTTCAATATAATACGCAATATACATAAAAACTCGATCTAATGTACGAATATAACTACTTTTTCGCTTACTTCGTTGATCAGGATCGTAATGATGATGATGCGGTTCTGTAGTTACCTGTAAATATTGCGGTGTTGTTTCTGGAGGATGAGGATCGTTTCCCCAAGAAGAAATATGACTAAATTGAATGCCCTGAGTAGGAATAATTCGTTTCCAAGAGTAAGAATATAATTCTATCGTTCCTGCATCGTTATATTTCTCATACACATGTAAACCTGTAATCCCATGCACCGGATGTTCTTTGAGAGGAAACAATACTTCAAGACGTTTCTGAGTTCTTTTATAATCAGTAAAAATAGAATGACGCTCACGTAGAGCAGGGTATACTTTTAGCAAATGACCATAATCTTCTAAAATTTGATCGATGTCTGCAGGTAGCAATAGAGTCACTGATCTTTTTTCCCTCCACGCCAACCAAGAATGTCTGTCATTTCTTCTTGTAAGTCTTTCCACCGATAATAATCAGTAGGGTCATCCATATTATCTCCGTTGTACTCACTAAATGCTTCTTGTACTGTCTGTGTTCCATATTTCAATTGTAGATCAGCCAATTCTTGTATCACTTCATGATAGCGATCTTCAGGTGTTTGTTGACGAAGCTTTTTAGATTGAGCAATCTGTTGCATCCGAATGCTATAAATAGGATCTTTCATAATTTCAATTGCATATTTTGGAATCCGTTTGTGTGTCTGATTATCTATATATTCTAAGCCTTGTTTCACATACTTATTTAATGTGACTTTGGATATACCCAGTGCATCAGCCGCAGCTTGTGGTGTTAATAAATAATCTTCTTGATAGACAAATTGGATACTTTCTCCACCTAATTCATAATACCAGTATTCAAAATCTATTTTTAATTTTCCAAATTCTAGTTCTGAATGAAAATCATCTATATCTTTTAAACGTTGAACCCATTTGTTCAAATTCTTTTTGTGTTTATCTGAAAATAAATATTCTTTAGGTAAGATAAACGGTTTAGGATCAACTTTAATACTAGATACTTTATCTGAAAACAAAGTCAGAATGCAAAAAAACAAATTTTTAAAAATCGTATCCGTTTCTTTTTCTAAAATGACTTCACTTTTTTGATCATAAGCTAATTGAATACTAGAAGAAAATTGATCTAGCACATTTTTCTGCATAATAGTGCTCTCCTTTCCTTACTTTATTTAATTATACTTTATAGTTAACGAAAATAAAATATCGAAAACATACTATATAAAATTATCATAAGAAAATATTTAAATGAATAGATAAATGTTCTGATTAAAAATAGAAGATTGTCTACTGACAATCTCCTACTTGATACATATTAATTTAAAACTTAATGTTTGATCAGTTCTGGATTTGTATCTTTTTCTTCAGCATATATAGCTTGAAGATTAACTATTTCTAATATATGAAAAACTTTATTTAATACCTCACTGGTTATATTACTATCTCCTGATTCAATCATTGATATTCGGGCTTGAGTGGTCTGAGCAAGTTTTGCTAATTTCGATTGCGAATAGCCTAGTTGTAATCTTCGAGATAGTACCAAGTGACCAATAGTTACAGAAAAACTATCTAAATAATCTTTAACTTCTGGAATCTCTCTAGCAGTATTCTTTAACTCTGCAAAACTCTGTCCTAATTTTTTACGAGGGCTCATTTGATTCAACCTCCTCTAAATTAATATATTTATTAGGATTCTCTAAGAAATTTGAATATAACAATTCTGACTGCTGTATTATTTTTTCAAATTCTTGAGAATATGTAGTTTTCTTTACGATAGCTTTTGTAAAAATAAGAATTTGAGTATTAGAATAATAATATTCAAAAAATATTGCTCTAAAAGCTCCCAAACCTTTCCAATTCACTCTAAATTCTAATAATGGAACATGATCTCTTAATTCCTTAACAAGTTGTATTGTATATGGTTTACCATCTTCTCTCATATCTACAAAATATTTTTGTGTAGCAACAGGTATTCCATGCTTCTCTAAAAATTCTAGTCCATTCATAATAAATTTAAACATTTGCATTTGATCTACGTTTTGTGAAGCTTCTTGTCTAACTTGATTGATTAGTTCATATACTTCTTGTTTTCCTGTATTAGGATCTTCAATAAACTCAATTATAGTTTTCATTATATCGCACACGATATAAGTTGTAAATTAAAATTCACAGCTTATACATTCTCCTTTTAGATTTTGAAATATTAGTATCGTAAATAAGTATATATTATACACGTAAAAATGCCACTGTTTAAAATCAAAAAAAGACTGACTCTGATAATATCAGTGTCAGCCTATCCTACTTCTGTATTTACACCTCTCCTCTTACCTTCTCAATTAACTCCAAATACTGCCGATCGCCAAGTCCGTAGCGTTGGAATAATTTCAGCATATTGTGTATGACCTCTTCTTTGCTTTCTTTGGGATGACTCCAAATGTAGCGGGTTAGTTCATTATCGTCTTGGTGCAGGTCTAGGTACAATGAAATGCCTTGGTACATCACAGGCATCAACTGAACATCTGGCATTCTCTTATCTAACAACACTTCACGATACACTGACGTATATCCGCCTAATGGTATCTCCGTTTGTTGTACATCGTAAGTCTGCTCCTGTACGGCATTAAAATATATGATTCCTTTGTATCCTTGTTGCTCCAGATAAGCGAGTATGGTCAATAGATTGATCTGGCAGAACATATCTTCTCCGAACCAGAGAACGATACAGCGATAGTCTTTGGTTAATAATGGGGTCAATGGATCAACTACAATCTGTTCATATCCTGTTAATGAGCTATGGTGTCCGTCTGCACGAATTTGGTTGAAGGCGGGGCTGAAAATATCGGCGGTTGCCTCATGGACACACATTGCTTCGTTAAAAGGTACATACTCACTTTTGCCCATTAATTCCTGTGTACGGAATTGTTCAAACATCACTTGCCCGTTCAATACATTAAGAATATCTTGATCGGCAAAAGTGGTTAATTGATTTTGTAATTCGGTAATGACTAATTTTTGAGAAATGTCTAACATCGTGATATCCTCTCCTTGTTCGATATTGAGTTTGAAATACGATTGCCACGGCTTCTGTTGCTTGCGAAAGGTCATGGGGGTTACACCAAATACATCTTTGAACGCTCTAGCAAATGCTTCTTGAGAAGAATAACCATGTTCGATCGCAATATCGAGTATCCGATCTTGGCTGTTTATTAGAGAAACCGATGCTACGTATAATCTCCGAAAGGTACGATAACTTTTAATACTCACTCCTGTGTGATGGCGGAATTTGAATGAACAATAATACGGAGAATAGCCCATTTTCTCGCTCAACCGAAGCAATGAAAAATCTTCAAATAGATGGGCTTCAATCCAATCGATCATCTCTTGAATCCAATCGTTCATGATCACTTCTCCTTTCTGATCTTATTATGTAAGAAGATAAAGATTATTTTTTGATACTGGTTGTGTTCTTTGTTTTTGCTTAATGGTAGAATATACTACTTTTTTTCTGTACTTTACCTATCCAGTCAAAGTAAAACCTACAGCATTCTCATACTGTAGGCTAAATGATTCTATAAATTAACGTTAAAATAAATTCATACTCAAATACCGCTCTCCATTATCCGGAGCAATACATAATACTTTATGACCTGCACCGAGACGCTTCGCTTCTTGTAGTGCTGTCCATACAGTTGCTGCTGAAGAAGGGCCGACCAGAATCCCTTCATATCTCGCCAGATCACGCATCGTCTGAATCGCATCTTCGTCAGACACCTGTACAATTTGATCATAAATAGACGTATTCAAAATCGCCGGTACAAATCCCGGACTGGTGCCGACAAGCTTATGCGGCCCTGGCTGTCCACCAGACAATACAGGCGATCCTTGCGGTTCGACAACCAGAATACGGACATCCGGCAAATGCTGTCTTAATGTCTCGCCTGTGCCTGTGATCGTACCTCCTGTTCCTGCGGAAGCTACAAATGTATCTAATTGATATTCCATCTGCTCCAAAATTTCAATAGCTGTTGTATTGCGGTGAGCATCTGCATTGGCTGGATTATCAAATTGTCTTGGCATATAACTGTTTGGAATTTCAGTCAGCAATTGTTCTGCTTTGCGAATTGCGCCTGGCATTTTCTCGGCAGCAGGTGTTAATACTACTTCGGCTCCATATGCTTGCAATATCTGGATGCGCTCGCGTGACATATTGTCCGGCATGATCATAATCGCTTTGTATCCTTTTGCCGCTGCGTTCATCGCTAGCCCTATTCCTGTGTTCCCACTGGTAGGTTCGATAATGGTACTACCTGCTTGCAATAGCCCCTCTTGCTCCGCACGTACAATCAGGTTTAGTGCCGCTCGATCTTTGACACTACCACTCGGGTTAAAATACTCTAACTTCACATAGACAGCCGCATCTTCTGTATCAGGTAAATGATGCAAACGTACAACAGGTGTATCTCCGACTAATTCGGATATATTTTGAACAACTTTTATATTCATAGGGGTGCCTCTCCTTATTCAGAATCTTTGCCAATTGTTGATAGATCTACTTGTTTTTCTAATTGAGTGTAATGGTTTACTTTGTCAGCAATTTTGTTCAAATGCTGTTGCTGTTGATCGATCTTTGACTGCACCAATTGATAATGACTTTGCAATAATTGTTTTCGTAATGCAACGGTATGATCTCCTTGACTGCGCAGATCAGCAAATGCCTTCATGTCTTGTATCGACATTCCTGTTTCTCTCAAACGCATTAAGAAATCTAACCATAGTATATCTGTGTCTGTATATTGTCGATAACCTTTAGAATCTCTTTGAATATCGTGTATCAGATGAATCTTTTCATAATAGCGTAGTGTATGTGCAGATAATCCTGTAATTTCGGTAATTTGCTGAATCGAATATAATTTGTCCATATCTCTATTATACTACGATCTCCAAAAAAAGATTTGCATTAGAGCGCGCTCTAACGTTTACGATTGCTCTTGTACTTCATAGTCATGAATATAAAGGAGCTGTCTATATGTCTAATGATCGTTATACTCAAGGTTGGAACAAGCTGGTGGAAGTGGATGGCGAAGCAGGGCAACGAGTGATCGATTCTTTGGCTTCGATCGCACCTGATCTTGGCAAATACATTATTGAATTTGCTTTTGGTGATATTTATTCTCGGGATACTCTTACGTTGCAACAACGCGAACTGATCACTATTTCTTCACTGATTACTCAAGGTGATTGTGCTGCGCAGTTAACTGTTCATCTGAACGCTAGTCTAAATGTAGGGATTACACCTACCGAAATTGTAGAAACGATTATTCATTGCTCCCCTTATATTGGATTTCCACGGGTATTAAATGCAATGAATATAGCTAAGGACGTATTTGCACAACGAGGTATTGAACGGCTGTAACTGTTTTTCTTGTTCTCCATACCACTATTAGCAATAATCGCAAAAGCCCACACCTCTACAATAGGATAGAAGGTGTGGGCTTTTGCGATTGAGATATTATCTTGAGCTGTGTTGTCTGGTTATTTGAAGTATAGTGCGATCATCTTAATGACTTATTCTATACTTAATTTAGCGGTTCTTTTTTCGCTTTTTCGCGGTCTATTCCTTTTTCTTTCAATGCTGGTTTTAATTCATCTTTTTCCAGCTTCCATAAAGGGACACCTGTCCGATACGCTGCTCTTGCATTCAAATGTCCGGCTACCGGAGCAGTAATAAATACAAATAAGATTCCCAGTAAAATACGTGCACTTGGATAATGATCATATACCCAAAAAAACAAAAAGGCACTGGATAATACACATAACACACCTAACGTTGCACTTTTGGTAGCAGCATGAGAGCGCAAGTACACATCAGGGAAGCGAATAATACCGAATGCACTCAGTACGCTTAATAGCGCTCCAAGCAACACCAGAATCGATATTACGGGTTCACCGATCCACTGGATCATCTCGATCATCTCTGTCTTCGTCTTCATGTTCGATGACCACCCCTCTTTCGATATACTTGGCAAAAGCAACCGTTCCTAGAAATGCTAAAATTCCTACTAACAGCATAACTTCTAAATACGCTTGTGTATCTAACATCATTGATAATACAGCAATAATTGCAATCAGATTGACACCGATCGTATCCAATGCTGTAATTCGGTCTGCCATAGAAGGGCCTTTTAATACCCGGAACATACAACCCATCACAGCCAGCGATAACAAAATCAAAGCAATCAATAAAGAGATTTGTAACATTATCGGGTCACCTCCTTAATTGCTTGTTCAAAGGTTCCACGAATATGCGCAGACAACTCTTCAGCATCTTGAATATCCATAGCATGAATATATACCAGATGCTGATCACGCGAAATCTCAATCAGAATCGTACCCGGCGTTAACGTAACCAGTGTAGACAATAAGGTCAGTTCCCAATCTGAAGTGAGTTCAGTCTGATACGTCAAAATTCCTGGTTTGAACTTGAGACGTGGGCTGATAATATGTTTGAGCACAACAGCACTCGATACAATCAATTCTTTGATAAACAATATCAATAACTTAATAACCGCCCATATTTTGATCCCATAAAATTCTCTTGGAAAAAAGCGACGCATAATATAAATTAGCAATAACCCGATCAGATAACCAATCACAAAGTTGAGTGTATCCCAAGTCGTATGCAAGGACATCCAGATCAAAGCTATCAACAGATTAAGAATAATTTGAAAAGCCATAGCTTCACCTACTCCTTCAATACGGCTTGGATATACAATGTCGGATCAATCAGTACATCTGTCGCTTGTGCAACAAATGTCTCGATCCAACCTGCACCCAGTCCGATCAGAATCACAAACGCAAATAATACAGAAGATGCTCCAATCAATCGGCGAGGACGGAAAGGCGACCATTCATGATAAACTTCTCGCTTCACTTCAGGGCTATCTTGAAATGCTGCTCGATCATCAATAAGCGGGCGATCTTTGCCCCAGAAGGCTAACATAAAGATACGCATCACTGAATATAACATCAATAGACTGGCTAGCAGACTAATAATCGTCATCGTATACCAGCCGCGCTCCATACCGCCTTGCACAATCAATAATTTTCCGACAAATCCGCTCAGCGGTGGTACTCCAGCCAGTGCAAGCCCTGTAATAAAGAACATCCACCCTGTAAACGGATAACGCTTAATCAGCCCGCTCATATGTTTTAACTCTGTCGTTCCTAATGCGGCAATCATAATACCTGCTAATAAGAACAATAGTGCTTTGACAATCATATCGTGAAGCATATAAAAGATAGCGCCTTCGATGCCTGCACTATTTGCAGTAGCCAATCCAAAAGCGATCAATCCTACACCTGCAACAACATTGTAGACCAGAATTTTATTCACATCTCGATATGCAACCGCTCCAATCACACCTAGTACCATCGAAGCAATTCCCATCCAACCGATCAATGTATATAAAAATCCGGTATCATGATAAAAAATCAATGTAAATGTGCGGATAATAGCGTACAGCCCTACTTTGGTAAGCAGACCTGCAAAAATCGCTGTAATCACAGAAGGTGGAGCAGCATATGAACCCGGTAACCAGAAGAATAAGAATAATCCTGCTTTTAACCCGAATACGATTAAAAATAAAAATGCGATTACACCTAGAATTCCATCTTGTCCGGCTTCAGATACACGCTGTGATAAATGAGCCATATTTAGCGTGCCCACAGCCGCATACAGATAAGCCATCGATGCTACAAACAGAGAAGAAGATACAATATTGATCAAAATGTATTTTAACGTCACTTGCAATTGACGCTTCGTTCCACCCAATACAATCAACGCATACGAAGATACCAACATCACTTCAAAACAAACAAATAAGTTAAATAAATCACCTGTTAGAAATGAACCGTATACTCCCACTAGCAAAAATTGAAAAAATGGATAAAAGTGATGCTTTTCACGTTCTTCTCCGATACTGGCGAAGGCGTAAAATAAACATACAGCACCTAGTATCGATGTAGTTAATACCAGTAAAGCGGCAAACATATCTGCTACAAATACAATCCCGTAAGGAGCCGCCCAGCCACCCATCGCAAGCGTCTGAATACCTTCCATTCGTACACTGATCACAATCCATACGGCTACACCTACATTGGCAATAACAGCAATTCCACCTAACCAGCGCTGGATCGGCACATGACGCATCCCGAATATTTGAAGGACTGCGGCTATCAAAGGAATCAATAGTGGCATAATTAATAAATTATTCGTCACTTTCCATCTTCACCTCCTCCATATCATCGGTCTTCAGCTTAAGATACGAACGATAAGCGAGGACAAAGAAAAATGCAGTTACACCAAAATTAATAACGATCGATGTCAAAATCAACGCTTGTGGTAAAGGATCTACATAAGACCCTGATTCTTCCCCTAATAATGGTGGTGCGCCTGACTTGAGTCTCGACATCGTAAGCAATAATAAATGCACACCATGTGTCAAAATCGACGTTCCTAAAATAATGCGTAGCAGACTGCGCGACAAGATCAGGTATACCGCGACTGCAAATAATATCCCAACAGCAATGGACATCCATACTTCCATATCAGCGATCCTCCCCAATCTGTAAAATAATTGTCATCGTCACACCAAGCACTGTCAGAAACACACCTAGATCAAATAGCGTCGCTGTAGCAAGTTCCGTCTTACCCAATAAAGGCAATTCAAAATAACCAAAAGACTGACTTAAAAATGGAGCATCAAAGAAAAATGAACCGATACCTGTCGCATACGCAATACTTAATCCGACTGCGGTGACTGTGCGATAATCGATAGGCAATATCCGTCTTACCGTTTCTGCATTAAACGCTAAAGCAAGTAAAATCAAAGCCGAAGCTGTCATCAACCCACCGACAAATCCACCACCTGGATTGTTATGACCGGCAAAGAATAGATACAACGCAAATGTTAAAATAATAAATACAATCACTTTCGTGCTTGTTTCCAAAATTACATCGTTACTTTTGAACTGTGTCATATTGCGTTGCACAGTTACCGTTTCTCGACGAGTACGACCGACATCAACACGATGCGTCTGTACATCTTTATTGCGCAAATAATGAATACGAGCGCCGGTATCATTTCCTTTGACCTGAAGCTGAATCAAAGAATAGATACCTAACGAAGCGATAGCCAGTACTGTAATTTCAAGCATCGTATCAAATCCACGGAAATCTACCAGAATAACATTGACGATATTATCGCCACCACCCAGATCATGACTACCTTCTACAAAAAAGGTAGCGATCGAATCGAATGTGCTACTACCGCTGGCCGCTAACGCGATAAAGGTCATCACTATACCGACCCCTACAGACACAATAATATTGATAATACGATACCGTTTCGATACAATTTCACGCCGTAATTCAGGCATATGGTAAAAGCAAAGTAAAAATAAAGATACAGACACAGTCTCCACAATCATCTGAGTCAAAGCCAAATCCGGTGCGCGAAATAGAACAAAAAACAAAGTGACCAGATAACCGACAGCTCCGGTCATAATAATCGCTGTAAGACGTTTACCTGCAAATGGAACAGCGATAGCAGTGACCACCAGACCAATTAACAATACAATTTCATAGATGCTAATCGGTGCCGCTCCTGCTGTAAGTAACGACATTCCATCTGCTCGCCAGAATACAGTGACCATCAAAACAATCATAAATATAAAAATATAAATTAAATAGTTATGCACAGAACCGCTCATATATTGATTGGTTAGTGCTTTAGATCCTTTTTCGCCCCATTTCAGGGTGCTGTCATACAGATGATTCCATGTTAACGTTTGAGGATATTTGCTATAAATCCCTTTCCAGCGTGCTAATAACAGATACATTAGCGTTCCCAACACAATAATGCCTATTGTCATTAGCAAAGCAGGTGTAATACCATGCCAGAATGAAATATGCACTTCAAAATGTTCGCCCGGCGCTACCAGACTTGGTAATACTGCTCTCATAGTAGGTTCGATTATGCTATAAGATAACAGATTCGGGAAAAATCCTAACCCTACTACACACAATCCCAAAATAACCGGTGAGATCAACATGCCAATCGGTGCTTCATGCGGAGTACCGCCTAATTTGTCCGGTTGAAGTGGTCCTCTGAATGTTTTGAACACCAGAATCATACTGTAGACAAATGTAAATACGCTGCCTACAAAAGCAAGAATAGGGAATAAGATGCCCCATGTCTCTAAGTGATATATGTCCATATGGCTTAGTTCTACCATCGCTTCTAGAAATAACTCTTTACTCAAAAAGCCGTTAAACGGCGGAATACCCGCCATTGCAAATGCACTTACACCTGCTAACGTAAATGTAATCGGCATCACATTCATCAATCCACCCAGACGACGCAGATCACGTGTACCTGTTTCATGATCGACAATGCCAGCTACCATAAATAAAGCACCTTTGAATGTCGCATGATTAATCAGATGGAAAATAGCAGCCATCGTCGCTGTTGTATATAGAAGTGACTCATTGCCATATCCATAGTACACAGCAGCAGATCCTGCTCCGAACAAAGACATAATAAGCCCCAATTGCGAGATTGTTGAATAGGCTAGCAATGCTTTGAGATCCGTTTGTTTGACAGCAAGTATCGATCCATAACACATCGTGACAATGCCTACTGTTGATACGATCCAGAACCATTCTGCTTGAACAGCGAAAATTGGACTAAAGCGTGCTACTAGATAGATTCCTGCTTTGACCATCGTAGCTGAATGTAGATACGCACTGACTGGAGTGGGTGCTTCCATCGCATCAGGCAACCAGATATGGAAAGGAAATTGAGCAGATTTGGTAAAAGCGCCCAATAAAATCAGTATCATTGCTGGTAAAAATAAAGATTGTCCTTGAATATCTGTTAATACAGCGATCGTCTCATGAATACTAAAAGTGCCGGTCATATTATGTAGTAATATAAAACCAGCTAACATCGCAAAGCCACCAAGTACAGTAATTAGCATCGACTTGAGTGCTCCATAACGCGAACGATCACGTTCATACCAAAAAGCAATCAGTAAGAACGAAGAAATACTGGTCAATTCCCAGAATGTATACAACACGATCATATTATCTGAAAGCACAATCCCGAGCATAGCGCCCATAAAGATCATTAGATATAAATAAAATCGATGAATCGCTTCTTTGGCAGGATCAAGATAAAAAATAGAATATAAAACGACTAAAGCGCCTATCCCTGTAATCAATAGAGCAAATAATAGACTTAAACCGTCTAAATATACGGTAAAGTTAATTCCTAACGAAGGAACCCAGGGTACACTAATCGTTTCACTGGTATCTGACTGAATCGCAGGTAAATAACGTAGAAAATTTGCAAATAATAAGGTCGGAATAGCTAAAACGATCCAACCTGTATGTACACGCGGCAATCCTTTACGGATCAGAGGCACGAAGATTGCAAATAAAAATGGAATAATAATAGCAGCATGCAATACATACACTCTTGTTGACACCCCCAATTTCTTTATCTATTACTTCCTGTATTCTTCTAATGAATGTATACAAAAAGCTCTTTACCTTTATAGTACCCAAAAACAGTACCTTCTGCCCGTAATTTCATTATTTCAGGTCAAATTAGCTCAAAATAACCCAAAAAACAGCAAAAAGGAGCCTTGGTGACAGGCTCCTCCGTTTTATATACCGTATGATGTTAATTACGAATCCGATCGCATATGTTTATGAGAACATAGGGAAAATATACTTCACTAAGAACCATAACACAATTGCCAAAATAATAATATAAGCAGCATATTTAATAAAAGTAGAAGCGACCATACTTGAATCTGATTTACGTTCTACACGTACCTCTTTTTTGTCCACATCTACGTTACGATTTTCGTCCATTGTCCGTAATCTCCTTTGAGCGCCCTTTGCGGTACGCATTATGATCTTGTGAGCATTATTACACGGAAATTTGATCAGTGAATCGCTATTGATTTGTACTCTTTAAAATTTTAGGCAACTGAATAGACGACCTCTAATAAAGGATTACTCATACTGAGCTAATATCTTTTTGACATATTGCTGATATTCGGTACGCAAAAGTGGTGGCGATACAATTTCAATATGCTGACCAAATCCCAAAAAGTACTCTACTAGAAAAGAAATTTCATGCTCGCCAAAGGTTCCTACAATATAATGCTCTTTATTTTCGTTATCATTTCCTGTGTCCACCTGTTGCAAAGACATATTGGAATATCTTTTTTTATAAAAGTGTTCGATACCTTTTAGATCTACTTTGACTTGAAAAGATAGCGGACGTTGTATATCAAATTGTTGGTTGGCTAACGTATGAATCTGCTCTGCTGTCCACTCGGTGCCTTGCTGATCCGTGATATGTAACTCCTCTATATAATCGCAACGAAAATTCCGAAATTCGTTTTTATTGCGATCCCAGCTCAAACAATACCAGTATCCATCCCATATCGATAAGCGTAGCGGTTGAATAATCCGTTTGTCCTGCTGATACCGATTATATTGAATTTCGATGACCTGCCTGCCAACAATTGCAGCAAATAGTTCTACAATCCATGGCACTTCTTGTTGCTGTTCTACACCAATCCACTGAA
Source organism: Paenibacillus sp. PsM32 (assembly GCF_030433815.1). Taxonomy (NCBI): domain Bacteria; kingdom Bacillati; phylum Bacillota; class Bacilli; order Caryophanales; family Paenibacillaceae; genus Paenibacillus; species Paenibacillus sp. PsM32. The sequence goes on from NZ_JARUWY010000001.1 coordinate 910,358, forward strand.
TCCATTGTTCCGCTTGCGCCATTTGTTGTTTGTGCTTATCCGGTAATGTAGCTAATAATTTAGTTTTGATCTCTTGATAGTTCTGTTGAAAAGGAGTTTTTACTAATCCTTTTAACAATTGTAGCGAAAAGAAAATGGAGTGTAATTCATTGGTATTAAAATAAATCGGTGGTAATAAGGAGTTCGTTAGTACACGATAACCGCCATGACTTCCTTTTTCTGAATACAGCGGAACCCCTAATTGTTCTAACGAAGCGATATCTCGTAAAGCCGTACTTCTAGAAATACCGAATGTTTCGATTAGATCGCTAAGATTAAAATACTTTTTGGTATTGATATAGATCATCTGCTGAATCAGACGTTCATTTTTGTTCATAGGATGCTCCTTTATTTTGGTTTTTTAATAGTGTCATGATTTGACACTATTCTACCATACAATAAAAGTATTCAATCAAAGGAGTGATTACTATGTCTAATTTAACCGTCAGTACTTTTTTATCTCTACATGGTCAAGCCAAAGAAGCGATCTCTTTTTACCAGACTCATCTTCAAGCTCAACTTGTGTTCTGTATTACTAATCAAGAGATTACAGAGAAATTAGATCCCACCTATACGTATCCAGCAAGTGAAAAAGATTGGATCGCTCATTCTGTGTTAACTATTGGCAATAGTGAATTAATGATCGCTGATGAATTGATGAGTGATGCTCCCAATTTGGTCAAAGGGACTAATTTCTCGTTGTGTATCACATCATCGCAAGCAGAGATTACTACATTGTACAATCTGCTTTTGGAACATAATCAGACACGTGTTATCGTTCCACTTGCACCTAATTTATTTTCCAAAGCATATGCGATTGTAGAAGATCCTTATGGAGTAGTTATCCAGTTAGTAACCGAAAAATAAGAATAGGTAGATGATTAATCAATAATAAGTAAAAAAACAAGCAAAAAGACCTTATCGCTCTCGTTAAGGTCTTTTTGCTTATGAAATTGTATTTGTTGTCTAAAAAGTACATCTATTGTGACGGGTGGTGAACATTGTTTTTAGCATATTGCTTACGATTGCTCTACCGTATCTCGACGATATTGATTGGGTGACACACCGATCATTTTTTTAAAAGCTGTACTAAAATAATGCTGTGAATCATAGCCCACTTGTAGCGCAATCTCAAGAATCGATAGCTCGGTTTCTTTCAGTAGATGCACTGCTTTTTGAATCCGAACCTGTACTAATACATGGATAAAAGAATGCCCTAGCTCTCGTTTCATTAAGCGGCTCAGATAGGTTGGAGAGACTTGTAACACATCTGCCAGCTTTTCCAATGTTAATTCTGGATTATGGTAATGGTTCTGGATATAATCACGCGCCCGTCTTACCAGTGGAGATAACCTAGATTGCCCGTCTAATTGCAATTTGGCATGTCGATAAGCAGTAGTCATGACTTGGCTGTAATCTACCTCTTGTTCTAAAGATAGCAAAGGGTCATCAGGTATATCTGTATTGTTGATTTCTTCATCTATACTATTCACCGATTGCAAATGCACTTGCACATGTAGACCTATACAGTCTTTGACCGCACTCATCATTTTATCAGCCTGTTGCTCATTATCATATATAGCAGATGCAGTAGAATGATCGGGCGGACACCATGTACAAATGACTAACAACCCTGATGATTCTCTACAAATCACAAGTGGTGCTGGCTGTAAAAGCTCGGCGGCAATATTACCTATAGCGAACAACATCAATTGCTTATCTTGTTCTTTGAGCATCGGTCGTCCTTCCGCATGACCCGACCAGCGGATTAATGCTAATGTAGATGGCAAGCACACAGGTAAGTGCAAAAACTCTAATTGTTGCTTGATCTCCTCATGATGGAGTCTACCGCTTAACCAATCCAGACAAAATTGTTCTTGTAGTAAAGATGTATTTTTCTGAATCTGATCGGTTGCTAACTTTAAATACTGTTCTTGATGTAGTGTTCCATTCATTTCGGTGCGAATATGGTGCAGTACATCATACAGATGGAGCGGATCAACAGGCTTGAGAATATAATCTTTGACCCCTAATCGAATAGCTTCTTGAGCATATTTGAATTCATCATGTCCGGTAATAATCACAAATCGGCAATGCGGTCGCTCGGTACGTAATCGTTTCATTAAAGAAATACCGTCCAAAAAAGGCATATTCATATCGACCAACAAAATATCGATCTGTTGTTCCAATGCAATCTCTAAAGCTTCTTCTCCATCTTCTGCTTCTGCGGTAACGATCATCCCCAGACTATCCCAGTCGACGCAATCTCGAATTCCTTCGCGAATAATCGGCTCATCATCAGCGATTAATACGTTATATACCGCACTCATTGATATTCGTCTCCTTTACGATCTGGTTTTGCAAAAATCACTTTTTTACTACACTGAGTCGCGCTTATACTGCCAAGCGCTTAATGTAAGATATTTTGCTTTGCAAAAATCATTTTTTCATTCGTTTGGGTCGCGCTTATGGTGCCAAGCGCTTGGCATATTCCATAACAATGGTTGGGTGACCTTGATGGTTGTTCCGCCTTCTGGGCGTGGGTGAATACTTACACCGTAGCTTGTGCCGTAGGCTAGGTGGATACGGGCTTGAATATTTAGCAGACCATAGCTTCCTGTTGGTTCAGGGCCTTGTTGCCCGATCCAATCGAGCGGTTCGGCGAGTTGGTGTTGGATTTGAATCAATCGCTCTTCACTAAATCCTGCACCATCATCGCTAATGGTATACACTAATTTGTCGTCTTGTTGTTGTGCTGCAATATAGATATTACCGGGGCCTCGTCTTGCTTTGATTCCATGATAGATGGCATTTTCTACAATCGGTTGTAGTAGTAATTTCATCACATATACATTGCGGATTGCATCATCGATCTGGATATCGTATTGTAGTCGATCCCTATAACGTGTTTTCTGAATTTGCAAATAACTGACGATATGCTGTTCTTCTTCAGCCAGTGTGATCATATCACTGCCACGACTTAGCCCAATACGGAACAGTTTGGATAATGCATCCACCATACTAGACACATCGTCTGCTCCTTTTTTCTGCGCCATCCAATGAATTGTATCCAGTGTATTGTATAGAAAATGAGGGCGAATATGGGCTTGCAGACTGCGTAATTCAGCTTCTCGCTTTTGCTGTTCTTTTTGCTGATTTAGTGAGATTAGATTACGAATCTCATTCATCATTCGATTAAAGCTACGTCCCAACATCCCTACTTCATCCCGTCTATTGCTAATATAACGAGAAGTCATATCGCCTGATTCTGCTTTTTGCATCAACGAAGATAGTCGGTAGATCGGTCTAGAGATCGAATTGGCTAATCCGTATGAAGCGGTAAGCCCTGTAAAACAGACGCAAAATAGAAAAATAACGATATAAAAGCGAATCGTACGCGCTTCAGCTACTGATTCACTAAATTGGAAAACGCCCACTGTTTTCCAGCCTGTATATGACGATGTGCGATAAATAAATTGTAATTGTTGCCCTTGAATCTCTTCAGTAAATACATTCTCTGATTGCCGAAGCGAAGCGGTTAATTTGGCAGGAATACTTTGCATAAAGGTATCGGACGGTGCGTAAATAACATGCCCCGTAGGATCTGTTACCATCAGATACCCTGTTTTACCGAGTGTCACATCTTTGGCTGCTTGAGCAATCACCCGTAACTTGAGATCGATCAAAATCACACCTTTGACTTCACCTGTGGTCGGATCATTGATCGAACGCACAACCGTTACAACTTCATCTTCTCCATAATTCGCATGGCTTGTAATATTGCGACCGGATGGATGACCAATAATCGTAAAGATTCCTTTTTGCTTGATCGCCTGTTGATACCAATCTTCTTTGGTCAGACTTTGATTGTACCTTGCATACAGTTCATTACTGATATAATCGCCTTTGGTATTAACGATTAAGATGCCGGCAATCTCGGAATAAACAGTTGTAAATCCTTGCAAAAACTGCCGGATCTGATACGTTGATGTATCGGAAGCATCATTTTTGTTTAACGATTGACCGGCTAGAAATTGATCAACATTCCGGTCAAAACTGATTAAATACGTGATGCTTTGCATATTTTCCATATACGTATCTAGCGTTTGGTTGACCTTGCTAATTAATTGCATCGTATTCGCTGTCACCTGACGCTCAATAATCTGATTGGATGTCCAATTCACCATAATTCCCAGTAAAATTGCAGGCAAAATACCTACCATCAAAAACAACACAATCAATTGATGGCGCAAAGGTAAATTTTCAGGATGCCAGTAACGCCAATCTTTTTGCAAAGAGCGACGTATCCATTTATTTCGCATAATAATCAGCCACATTTTCTTGAGTTACCACAGAGATTCCTGTATCTACACGAACAGGTACAGGCGATACAATGCCACTAAGCGAACGGGCAGGAACTGTTAATCCATGATGCAAATGAAACAGATATTGGAGCGACCAATAACCCATATTCCATGTTCCTTGCGCAATCGTTGCATTGATCGTACCGGACTTGATCATATCTAATGTTTCTTTATTGGTATCAAAGCTAATAATGACAGGCTTACTTGCTCCTGTACGTCCGGATTGTTCTACTGCTCGCCCTACTCCATAGCTTCCTGTAGCTTCGGTAATAAAGATACCTTTGAGATCAGGATATTGACGCAATAATCGAGTTGTGATCTGCTCGGCTTTGACTGCATCGCCTTCATGATTTTCGACTGCTACAATATTCATCTGTGGATAACGATTTTTAATTTCTTGCTCAAATCCCTGAGTGCGTTCTTTATGATTTTGCTGATTGGTTAACGTAATAATCGCTATCTTTCCTTGATGCTTGGTTAATGTAGCCATCTGATCTGCCGCGGTCGTACCTGCATTGGTATTATCTGTTGCTAAAAAAGAATACGCTTTGCTACCAGATGCTTCGGCATCGAACATTACGACAGGAATCCCTGCATCTACTGCTTTATTAACCGATTTGACCAATGCTGGTGAATCAATCGCAGATATCGCAATACCGGCTGGCTTTTTAGCAATAATCTGATCTAGCACAAGCGCTTGCTCACGCGCATCATATTGCGTTGCCCCGCGATATTCAACCGATACATTGAGCGCTTCAGCAGCATCTTCGAATCCTTTCAGCCCGCTTTTCCAATATTCCATTCCAGACTGGAAAGTGACCATTACATAATTCTCGTCAATATTCCCCTTTAACCCCTGCTCTGTCCAAGCCGCAGATTTCTCATCTAATCGATATTGCATAATATAAATAATCAAAGCGCCGATCAAAATCATATAGATCAACAACATTTTACGCATACTTCTATATTCCCTCCAGATCATGTCACTGACCACTCTTGATATGATCTAATATAACTCAAATCAAGAGTTAAGAAAACGCTTTAATTGTAAAAGGTGGACGATGGTTGTATGCTTGAAAGCTATTCAGAAGTCGAGTATAATAATAGATATAAAGAACTTTGCATTGGGCAAAGAGCAGCCCACCTTAAAAAATAATAGCCCATGAATTTAATTTTAAAAAGGAGACATTGCTCTCCTTTTTTTTATATTTAAAATATTTTAAAGGATGATATCATTGACCAAACACTCCCCTCGATCCGATCTACAATATTTTAAACTACAACAATTGTCTTCAGCATTTACTCAAGATCATCCTGTACCTAATATGATGGATACACATCAATATAAAGGTCGGGGATATGCTATCACATTATTCCAATATAAAAGTAGAACACGAAAATTTCATTAAAAAGAACTTTATAAAATTTATTGAAAATGATATACGTGCTGTACATAATAAAGATAAAAACGTATTAAAACGTGCTCTATATTCAAAATCCACTTTACCGTATTACCATCATCAACTAGGAATTCACTTGGATATAGAACATGACTAAACAAAAAACCTGCACTCACAATGATTATGAGTACAGGTTTTTTTCTTATCTGATTTTGCATTTATCATAGTTTATCTATTTTTTGTACTTATTTATCCACGTTTTGCAAGTTGTACTGTTGCTTGAATTGCCGCTTCGATCTCACGTTTGACTGCGTTCGCTACAGTATCTGTATTCGGATCATATTCTTCTGCTAGATCAGCATCAGCATAACCATCCAAAGCTACAATTGCTCCTGCACGAATACCGCGAAGCGAAGCGATAATATACAATGCAGAGATTTCCATTTCTACAGCTAAAGCACCAGCTTGTTTATACTTTTTGTGCGGGAATTCTTCTACCCCGTTGAAAAAGACATCCAATGTAACAGTGATTCCTTTTTGCACAATGCCTTCACTTTGACGTGCTGCTTGATATAATGCTTCGGTTACTTCACTATCGGCAACCGCAGGGAATGCTTCTGGAACCAGTTGGCGAGTTAATCCATCGGTACGTACGGCTGCGGTACTGACGATTAAGCTACCTGCTGGATGATCGGCAGAATACGAACCTGCTGTACCGACACGAATAATCGTTTTGACACCTGCACGAATCAATTCTTCAAAACAAACGGCTGCTCCAGGCGAACCTACACCATGACTAACAACAGCCAATTCAATGCCATCACGTGTACCAACAAAACTACGATATTCACGGCTAAATGCTAATTCCCTTGTATTGTCTAACAATGAAGCGATATGAGCCGCACGCTTAGGATCACCGCAGACAATCGCGTATTCAGGTACATCTTCACTATTGATTTGCAAAATAGGCATTAACATTGAATTAATCAAACTCCTTTTTTGTCCATTCATCTTCCGGTATCGGCAAAGCTTCACCAGAGAAACGTTGTTCTGCAAAGGGATCGGCTTCATTATGAAAACCATTTTGTTCCCAGAATCCGGGGCGGTCTTCTTTCATAAATTCAAGCCCTGTAATCCACTTCGCACTTTTCCAAAAGTACAGATGTGGTACCACCAGACGTACAGGATATCCATGCTTGGGTGTCAGTGGCTTATGATCATAATGATACGCTAGCAATACATTGTCAGACAATAGGTCCGCCAGTGGAACATTGGTCTCGTAATCATTACCACCGTGTACCATCACATATTGTGCTTCTGGCTTCACCTGCAATACGTCTAGCAGATCACGAAAGCGTACCCCTTCCCACAGCGTATCAAATTTTGACCAGCGCGTCACACAATGGATATCGCTAGTCATCTGTACTTTAGGCAAATTCAGCAAATCTGCATATGAAAATGTCTGTTCTTGCTCAACCTCACCGAAAATCTTCAACTGCCATGTATCTGTATCTACATCAGGTACATCGCCTTCATGCAATATCGGAAACGTTTCGGTTAAAAATTGTCCTGGTGGTAAACGATCTGCCTGATCGACTCCTAGATTTTTGGATAATGGTACTTTGGCATTTTTGATCCGTTCCGCTTTATTTTTCACTAGATACCCTCCTTTTGATCAGATTAAATTCTCTCTATAGCATTTCTTTGGCTGCATTAATACATACTTCAATCTTAAATACATATTTCAGTCTTACTATTAACGTGAGCTTCCGTTAGCACGTTGAGCATCTTTAAGATAACTGCGATCTTTGAAAAAGAACATCGCCACCAGCGTCACAATATACGGTAACATCTGTGTAAATTGAGCAGGTAACGCAAAGCCTTGCAGACGAATACTAAAGGCATCCATAAAGCCAAATAGCAAGCTAGAAGCGACCACACCAATCGGATTGGATTGCCCTAACATCGTAGCAACTAGAGCGATAAATCCACGACCTGCGGTCATTCCTTCGGTGAACATCGTGACCTGTCCTAGCGATAATTGTGCTCCTGCCAGACCACATAATACTCCTGACATCAATACTGCTCCATATTGAATACGACGCACAGGAATACCCAGACTTTGAGCAGCTACAGGATTTTCACCTGCGGCACGTAAGCGGAATCCACTGACTGTTTTGAATAGATAGATTTGCATCAGAATTGCTGCAAAAAAAGCTAAATAGACAAGCGGTGAATGACCGGATACGATTCCGCCTAATACCGGAATATCTTTGATAACAGGAATATCCCATTTGGGTAAACCCATCATATTTTTATCATAATAAGCGCCTTTTACATCGAAGATCGCTCGCAGACAAAAGGTCGTTAATCCTGCCGCTAAAAAGTTCATCGAGATCCCGACAACAATTACATTTGCCCTCAAATTAATACTAATATATGCAAAGATCAGCGAGAATAACATCACACATAAAATAGCAAAAATAATCGCCAACCATACATTGCCAAGCAAGTGATTTCCTAAAATAGCAGAAAAGGCTCCGATCAATACCAGACCTTCTAACCCTACATTAAACAGTCCAACCCGGGCACAGATCGCTCCACCTAGAGCGGCGAGAAGAATAGGCGTCACAATACGCAACATGGAATTAAATAAAGACACATCGAATAACTGATCCATTATTTCTTCTCCTTTCTGCGTTTGAGGAACGCATAGCCAAATCGTGCCGATACAAATAGTGTCAACACCGCTTGAATCACACTAGCCACCTCTAGCGGTACGTTCGTATTACGTTCTACACCCATCGCCCCTGTTTGTAAGGCGGCTAGTAATATTCCTGCTACGGCTGTTCCTAACGGATTAGACGAGGCTAGCAATGTCGCCATAATACCGCTCCATCCATAATCTGCGGAAGCAAGTGCACCATCTAAATAACGATGCTGTGTACCCAATACCTCGCCAGCACCTGCAAGCCCGGCGAGTGCACCGCTTGTTAACATCGCTACCACCATCATCCGACCTCTTTTCACACCACCATAAGCCGCGAAAAAAGGATTGTTCCCCAGCATCCGAATCTCATAACCGGATACACTTTTTTGAATAAAAATGTACAAAGCAATTGCCGCAACAATCGCTAAAATAAAACCAGCATGTAGACTCATACCGGAAAATAATTTGGGTAACCAGATACTTTTATCAATCATAGGTGTCTGTGCCATAGCAGCTGAACCACTTTGATCTTTTAACGGAAAAGCAACCATATAGCCAGCAAATAGCGAAGCGATATAGTTCAATAATAATGTCGATATCAAAAGGTTAATACCGAACTTGGCATCCATATACCCTGCGAATAATGACCATAGACCACCAATCGCCATTCCTACGACTAGAGACACGATCAATACCATCCAACCCGGTCCCGGTAAATATAGAGCGGTAATTGCCGCCGCAAGTCCTCCTAATACCATCTGTCCGGTTGAACCCATATTAAAGAATCCCGCGCGGAAAGCCAGAGCGACACCTAGTCCTGTCAAAATAATCGGTGTAGCCCGTGTTAATGTATTGGTTAAAAAGTAAAAGCTTCCGAAAGCGCCATTCCACATTTCGCGGTACGTATCAATAACAGAATCGCCTAACAATATAATTGCAATTGCGCCTGCTAGCAATCCAATGATTACCGCTATAATCGGTTGTAGAAGCGCCAAAAGATTTCGTTTCAGTCTGGTCATAGTTTGCGCTTCCCTCCTGCCATCAATAGACTAATCTGTTCTTCGGTCGCTTCTGCCGCAGATAATTCTCCTGCAATGGCACCTTCATACATGACCAGAATCCGATCGGATAATGTAAGAATTTCTGTTAACTCGGAAGAGACTAGCAAAATGCCATCTCCTGCTTTGCATTTAGCAAGCAGTTCACCATGAATCGTCTCCATAGCCCCTACATCGACACCACGTGTAGGCTCAGCTGCAATCAGAAATGGTTTATTTTGAGCAAATTCACGAGCTGCAATTAATTTCTGTAAATTACCACCGGATAGGAATTGTGCTTGCGTATCCAGTGATCCTGTTTTGATTGAAAAGCGCTGTACCCATCCATCTACAACTTTGCGAAGTTTGTGGCGCTGAATTAGACCACCTTTTTTGTATTGGTGTTGATGCCCCATCAGTCCATTATCCAGCACAGTTGCTTCACGCGAAGCTCCCCACATATAGCGATCTTCTGGAATATGTGCCATTCCTTGTTCACGAATTGCACGTACAGACTCTCCAGTTACATCTTTGCCGTTCAGTTCGACAATGCCACTGTCTGGTTGTACAAGCCCTGATATCACCTGTAGTAATTCAGATTGGCCATTGCCTGAAATGCCTGCAATCCCGACAATCTCACCCTGACGTACCGTTAATGTAATATTGTCCAATAACGGCTTGGCGCCTTTAGCTCCTGCAAGTGTTACATTTTGCACATGCATAACAGAGGCTCCCGGTTCATTGGCAACACGACTCATCGGAATCAGATCACGTCCTACCATCAGACGAGAAATTTGCTCTTCATCAGTTGTATTGGATTCCATATGTCCGGTGACTACACCATCTCGTAATACCGTAATTCGATCTGCCGCTTCCATCACTTCGTGTAGCTTATGTGTAATTAAAATAAAGCTTTTGCCCTGCGCTGCTAGACGTTTGATCGATTGTAACAATTCTTTGACTTCACTAGGCGTTAGCACACCTGTAGGCTCATCCAGAATAATCACATCTGCTCCTTGATACAACACTTTCAAAATCTCGGTTCGCTGCTGAATACCTAGCGGACAATCGCCTGCTTTGCGCCACGGATCGACAGGCATTCCATACATTTGCCCTAGTTCGTTCACTTTATCTGCCGCCGCTTTGCGATCAAATAATCCACTTCGCTTTGGCTCTCCACCGATTACGATATTTTCAGCCAGTGTAAAGCTTGGAAATAACATAAAATGTTGATGCACCATGCCAATGCCTTGACGAATGGCTTCGGATGGATCGTGAAAATGAACTTCTTTTCCATTGATCGTAATGCTACCGGAAGTCGGTTCTTCCATGCCATATAACATGCGCATTAAGGTCGTTTTACCTGCACCATTTTCACCGACTAAAGCATGAATTTCACCTTTACGCACATCAAAATTGATATTATGATTCGCCGTAAAATCTCCATACTTTTTGGTTATATTTTTCATTTCTAATAACAACGTCATCGGTATAAACCTCCATTCCAGATTACAATGTACATCAGATAACAACAAAACCGGCTGCTCGGTATAGCAGCCGGTTGATCAACTTGCCGTGCTTATCAATTGTATGTCTTATTTTTGTTCTAACGGGTTTTTGACAACGATTTTGCCAGCGATAATATCGTCACTGATTTTTTTCACTTTATTCACAACTTCTTCTCCGATAAATGGACTAAGCTTCGATGTGCTGTCTGTTGTTACGAAAGTAAGACCTACACCTTTTTCTTTCAATCCATATGCTGTCGTACCGAATTTGAAGTTACCATCTACAAAGTCTTTTACAGTCTCATAAGCAACTGCATCTGTACCTTTTAATTGAGACAATACAACATGATCTGGATCTTCTACAGTGCGATCTGTATCTTGACCAGATGTGTACAAGTTTTTCTCTTTCGCTGCTTCAAATACACCTAGATCACTTGTTGCTGATGCTCCTGCGACAAAGTCAGCACCTTGACCGTATTGTACCAATGCTAATTCTTTCGCTTTAGCTGGATCGTTAAAGCTACCTACATAACCAATCAAAAATTTCGCTTTAGGGTTCACAGATGCTAATCCTTCTTTGAAGCCTTCACTGTATTTTTTAAGCAAAGGTACATCTTGTGCCGCTACCATACCAACAACATTGGTTTTGGTCGCTAGTCCTGCTGCTGCTCCTAATAAATAAGAAGCTTCATATTCACGGAAACCTACACTACGTACGTTAGGAAGATCAACCGTTGTATCAATAATGGCAAATGATTTGTCTGGATTTTCTTCTGCAACTTGCTTCAACACATCTTCAGCTTGGAACGTTGCAGTAATAATCAGATCATAATCTTCGGCTACTGTTGCACGCATATTTTGTTCAAATGCTGTCGGGTCAGAAGATTGGATTGTTTTTGTCTCTACACCAAACTCTTTACCTGCTTTTTGGAAACCTTCGTCCATTTGTACGAAGAACTGATTAACCCCTATTTCTTCTGGAAGAACAAGAGCCATTTTTAACTTTTTACCTGTGCCTTCAGCACTGCTACCATTGGATGCTGATTGTTCGGAATTAGACCCACCAGAACTACATGCTGCTAATAATGCGAACACCATAACCATAGTAATTACGAACATTAAACGCTTCTTCATTCTTTTTTATTCCCCATTCCATCCAAATTTAACGTATGTTTTCACTAATCCTAAGAAATTTGTCGCCTTTTGTCAAACCTTTTTTAGGTAATATGACGAATAAACGATCATTTTATAACAAATTGCTCTTTTATTGCGTCAAATGCGTGCTTAAACTTTTATATTACTTTAATATGGTTAACACCTTTATACAAGGCTTTTTGCTTGTTATTCACTTAAAATCCAATCGAAAAAAAGTCCTGAATATTATCATTCAGGACTTTACGTTATACATTGTAAGCGATTGGACTTGGCAAAAATTATAGTTTTATTAAATGAAGTCGCGCTTTTCCTACCAAGTATAGATACTATAGATTACTAATTATTTGGGTACCCAACCATCGTCTCCTGCCAAAATATGTTCGACAGTATAATCTTCTGCTTCTGTACTATCTAATAAGTAACTCCATGATACTCGATCTTTAATAGAAGCACTTGCACCCTCATTATTATACTCTTGATATACAACCGTAGATTCTGCTTCAGGCTTATTCCAGTTATCCCAACCTGTAGGATGAATATGAGCTCCCATATGACATCTGATCCATGCCACTTTAGCATAATTACGCCACGGTCTACCTAAATAAAAGCTATGTGGTGGTGCATCACCGGTTAACTGGCAATCCAAAAATACATATCCGTATTGCACATCTTCTGGTGTCGAAGCCGCTGTTAACCAGCCATGTATCACTGGTTCATGACTACCCTCCGCACCTATAGATAAGGTAGACAGACTTTCACGCTTTCTAGCAAAAATCTCGCACTCATCAAATACAGCAGTCGCCGAGCCGAAAATAAAATCAATATTTCCTTCTATATAACAGTGCTTATAATATTGCCGTTGATAATGGCGAGGTACACCTTCACGCGGGCCACCAAATGTACTACGATCGATTGGCTGAGGTGGTAATGGACCTGTGAATAATGTATCTTGCTGTCCAATAAACCGACAGTTATAAAAACCAGCTCGATCACTATCCACATACATCGCCAAAGCTTGCCCTACTTGTTCGCCTGCACCTGCGCTGTTGATAAAAGATAGATGTTCTGCTCTAAAATCATCACTACCTACAAATACAGTATAGGAATAAAAAGTATGATAGAGCGATCCGTCAGGAAATGTTTTGCGTGCATAATCATCATACACAATAACAGTGGGTTGATCAGGATCACCGATCAAATGAACAAACGGCTTTTCAATATGAAGCTTTTCGTAATACGTTCCAGCCTGAATATATATAACAGTAGGATATTCACGATGATGTGGTATCTCATCAATAGCACGCTGGATGCTAGTGTAGTCACCGCTCCCATCCAAAGCAACGGTTACTTCCAATAATGAAGCTGGAATATCCCGCACAGTTCACCCTCCTCACTTATGTAGCTTTGTATGAAGCAACTGATTGACGATGATATAACTGTGGCTGGATAATTACAGGATATTGAACCTCTTCTCCTCGAATTAAAGCCACAATCAATTCAGCCGCTTGAATAGCTAGCTCATCTAATGGTGGTCCAATCGTAGTCAACGCTACTTCTGCATATTGCATATCAGGAAGATCATCATAACCAATTAACGAAATATCCGATGGTACTTTATAACCCGCCTCCAGCAAAGCACGCAGAGCACCACGTGTGACCATATTGTTCAATCCGATAAAAGCTGTCGGTGATGTGGAAGTCCACTCATAATTTCGAATCGCAAAATACCCATCTTCCCACGAAGAGTATGCCGGTAATATATAATCTTCATTCCATTTCAATCCTGTACGTTGTAATGCTTCACGATAGCCTTCTAGCTTGATCGGTTGAGAATTACCGATAAATCCAATCTCTGTATGTCCATTGTTTTTAAGATGTTCTACCGCTTTGTAAATACCTTCTTTACGGTCAATTTTGATATATGGAGAATTAGGTGAATCATCGGTTCCTAGTACAAAACAAGGGATTTGAATATTGGCAAATCGTTGCCAGAATGCTGCTCGATCGGTCATTTCATAATCCCAAAAAATACATCCGTCTACTCGTAAATGATCTAATACATCCATACCTTCATCAGCCACTACCAGAATCATTTGATACCCTAATTTTTTTAATTCTGCATGAAGATTACCGGATATGTTGGCAAATAACGGATTATTCAGTTCATCCAATACAAATCCGATTATATTACTTCTGCCTGAAGATAACTGTTGTGCCATAATATTTTTGCGATAATGATGCTTTTCCGCTACAGCCAGTACTTTCTCACGTGTCGTGTGTTTGATACGTGGATCATGATTTAATGCTTTGGACACAGTGCTATAGCTAACTCCTGCTAGCTTAGCGATGTCTTTAATAGTAATCATATAACACCTTCTTTTTCGTAAACGATCAGGAGCAGATGGGCAATACTTTGTTCTTCTTCTATTATATAGGTTGAATGAAATATTTCCCAAATCTCTACCCTATAAATAAGATTACATTATTTTTTCTGAGCTGCTAGATAGCGATCGTACTGAGCTTGTTTGTTAGCAATAACTTGATCAATATTCATACTTTTGAGAGTACTAAGATAACTATCGAATTGATCTAATCCCAGACTACCACTCACAAATTTGAAATTCATTTCTTCTACATACGTAGTAATATCAGGCATCGCCATACTATCTGTACTCGCTTCTTCTGGAAGAGCATATACAAACGGAAAAGGAGCATGGATATACGGTTCTAATTTTTTATCTAATTGCGAATGCCATGCAGGAACTAATGCGTCAGCAGATTCGGCTGATTGAATATTAGGTAGATTCACAGGCCCAATCCCTAGCTTTTGGATATAATCATTATCTCGACCTTTAGCTGTAAACTGTTTTTTGCCATCTTTGTCGGTATACGTATCATCTTTGATACCCCAAGTGTAATACGTCTGTGCTTCTTCGCTAACAGCATAGTCTAGAAATTTAAAAGCTAATGCAGGATTTTTACTATCTCTTGAAATTCCAAAAATTCCACTAACAGGCGTACGCCCAATATAAAATTGATCTCCATTCGGCCCTTTGAGTGGTAAAATTCCTTTGAATATAGGTTCTTTTGGATTGTAATCTTTAAATAATGGACTATAGACCATCGACATATACCAGCTAAAATTAAACGTCGCTCCAGTTACATTTTGTGAAATTCTTGAAGTCACCTGATCGCTGGTCGTACTTGCATAATCGACACCTAATAATCCTTCTTTGTATAGACTGTTCAGGTAAGTTAAGTATTGCTTGTAAGCAGGTTCATTATAACTAAAATGCACTTTTCCTTGATCATCTGCATAAAATTGATTCGACAAATCTAATCCAAATACAGGGCCAAATGCCATTTCTAAAAACTTGGGTTCCATCGACATTGGAATCTCGTCTGCTTTGCCATTTTGATTCGGATCTTTTGTTTTGAATTGACGTAACATCTCTGTAAATTCATCCAGAGTTGTCGGTTCTTGCAGACCTAGAGTTTTTAGCCAACGTTCATTAACCATAAATACAGGCATATAATTTTTGGTAAGTGTCTGTTGAGGTACATAATACATTTTACCATTAGGCGTAGTTAGACTGGCTTTGACATCAGGAGATTGCTCATAGATTGTTTTCAAATTCACTCCGTATTTTTCGTACAGTTCATCGATCGGGATCACAATACCACTATTGATATATTTCATTAATTGATCTTGATCAGGCATATAAATAATGTCTGGTAAGTCTACTCCTGCGGCGAGTCTTGGATTAACAGCATCAGCATAGTTTTGAGGCGGAATCAGATCCCAATTCACTTTAATACCGGCATTATCTGTAATTTGCTGTACGATCTTAGCATGAGCCAAATCCACATTGGTTGTCCAGGCATTCGTCGCAAGTACAGACAATTCGGCATCTTTGATCGCTGTTACAGGTCCTTTCCCTGTATATGTAAAATTCGGCTCTGCTTCGACCGCTGCACTTGTCTGTGATCCATTGCTTCCACTGTTACAACCTGCTAGACTTGCTGCTAACATTGTGACCAATACCAGTTTGCTTACTTTTTTGGCTTTCATCCTGCTTGCCCCCTTTATGATCATACCCAAATCGCATATTTCATCGAATCTCGCATATCACTAGCCACTTATCCTTTTACTGCACCCAACGTAATTCCTTTGACAAAATAACGTTGAATAAAAGGATAGATTGTTACAATTGGCAAAATGCTCACTACAATAGAAACATAACGTACCTGCAAGGTAGATACTGCTAATGCACTGGTAGACATTGATCCGCCCATTTTCTGCATCACTTCAGGCGAAGCCATAATTAACACTCTGCGTAAAAACATCTGTAGCGGTTGCAAATCCTGTTGCCCCAGATATAGGAGAGCCGAGAAAAAGTTATTCCAGTGATAGACTGCATAATAAAGTGTCAATACAGCCAGTGTAGGCTTAATGATCGGAATTGCTAATTTAAATAACATCGTAATATCGTTTGCTCCATCAATGTTAGCGCTCTCAAATATTTCATTCGGTATGCCTTCAAAAGCAGATCGACAGATCATCACATTAAATGTAATCACTAGCACAGGTAACACCATAGCCCAGCGTGTATTGTATAACCCTAACGAAGTAATTAACATATACACAGGGATCAATCCACCGGAAAAGTACATTGTAAACGCGATAAAAAAATTCAATTTGCGACGTAAAAAAAATCGAGGTCTGGATAAAGGAAATGCCGCCAAACAGGTAAATAAAATATTCAGTACAGTCCCTACAACCGTATACCAGAGTGTATTGTAAAAGGAGACCCACAGCTCTTGATACTGCAACACCATTTTGTAACCAGACAATGTAAAGCCTACCGGAAATAAAATGACTTTCTGCTGATCAATCGCTTCTACAGAACTAAATGAAATACTGAGTACATACAAGAATGGATACAAAGTCACTATAATCGCTACAATCGTCATAACATAAATCAATCCGTAAAATGTACGATCGCTTAATGATTTTTTAGGTGTAAATGTATCGCTGTTGATCTTCACATACGACCGATGCGGACTTTCGAGCATAGATTTTTTCATGGGCGTCTCCTTTAGGTACTCTGGCTACCATGTACAAAACTACCAGAGAGACATATTAGTCATACGTCTTGTTATCCGGTTCACTGTGAACACAAGCACAAATGTAATGATAGAATTAAACAAACCGACCGCTGTCGCAAATCCGTAATTTTGCCCTTCTATACCCATACGATATACATAGGTGGATAATACATCTGCTGTCTCATAGGTTGCACCGTTGTAGAGTAGATATACTTTTTCAAAACCGACACTCATAATCCCACCCAGAGATAACAGTAACAAAATAACAATCGTAGGCTTGATACTTGGTAATGTCAGATGCCATAATTCTTGAAATTTGCTAACACCATCAATTTTGCCGGAATCATACATTTCAGGATCGATGCTCATAATAGCAGCGATATAGATAATAGAGCTAAACCCAAAACTTTGCCAGATTTCAGAACTGGTAAAAATCGTTCGAAACCAACCTGCTTCCATCATAAAATTCACTTTTTCAAAACCGAATCTTGCTAACAATGTATTCACAATTCCATCAGCTGGGGATAAAAAATTGATTAACATACCGGCAACGACGACTGTGGATATAAAATGAGGTAAATACGTAATCGTTTGGGCAAATCGTTTAAACACTTGATTTTTGATCTCAACAATACATACCGCGAATAAAATAGGAATACCGAATCCAAAAAGTAGAGGTAAAAAAGCGAGTAAAAACGTATTGCGTAACAACCGCCAGAAGTAAATAGAGTGAACAAATTGAGCAAACCATTGCAACCCTACCCAGTCTCCACCGAAAATGCCATGTCCTGGTGTAAAATTTTTGAAAGCAATCAGTACACCGGGCATAGGAATATACATAAAAATCACATAATACACAAAAACAGGTGCAAACATAATCAACAAGTACTTATCACGCTTGACCAATTTCATAAATGAGATTGCTTTTTGACCCACTATAGACCACTCCCTTTCATTACTTTCATCGGTATATCTTTGAATAGTTTACTTAATTACAACGTTGTAATTTTGATATTAAAATAAAAGGATACGCAAAATATAAAGTGATTGTGATCTATATTATCATTTTAAAAGCAATATAATTAGCACAATTATTCTTTTTATTTTTAATTATCCTTTTTCCTTTTAAAATTACAACGTTGTAAATTTGGTATTTATGAATACGCTTACATTCATTTTTGTTTATTCTAGCAGACTCTTCTGTTTTTGACAATCGTTCTCTTATGAATTACCTGCTTGTTATTTAGGACCTGCATTCGCTTGGACTAGATTCGGTACATTGGCTGCCGGGTCTAACGAATAACTATACGGGAATGATGTTCCATCTGGAAATGCTGCTCCTGTGGCCGATGTTCCTGTAACTGCATTATACACATTGTTGCGTTCATAAAATTTATAAGCATCTCCATTACTGTCTAGACCAATTTGATGGCTGTTATTGGTTTTGTAAAAATAGTTATTTTCCGAAAAAATGTTACCTCCACTACCGATCTGTGCTGCATTATATTGTTGTTGTGAATAACCTTGTGCATTATTGCCTGATGGTGTTGTACTGTTATCAAAGTAGTTATCATACATATGCACATATCCACGTAACAAAGGACGTCCTTTTAGATTAGGCCCGAACCAGTTGTGATGCATAGTCACATGCAATTTGCCACCACCATAAGTATACGAATCATTTTTGTTAGAGCCGATAATCAATGCCAACCGTTCAGAAGCCAAATCTTGATTGCTTCCTACCCAGTTCCAGATTGGATTAGGATTCATTTTTAACCAGCTATCTGTAAAATAAAAGTGACTGTTTGACAAAGTCGCATAATCAGAACCTTGCGAGATCACAAATAGATCATCGCTGATATTATACATAGTGACATGATCTACCAAAATATTGCTTGTACGGCGGAAAGAGACTCCCAAATAGTTGGTGCCTATCCCACCGGGCTGTGTATCTGCTCCACTTAGGTTTTGCAAATCTTTAATATTTCCGTAAAACGTAATATTTTTGATCACTACATTTTCGATATTTGTTCCTGCTGGAAGATTTTCGCCACTAAATTTTAACTGAATATTTTGTAGTACTGCTCCTCCACCGCTTGCCCCTTCGATCGTTGTATTATTCCAATTGGTTGTAGCAAATGTAAGTGTTAATGGTTTGGCTCCACCATAAATATTGCCTTTGATCACAATATGATGTTTACCTGCATTAAAGGCATTTTTCAATTCAGCCAGTGTCGTTACTGTCACAGCGGCTTCATTTGAACCTGTTGTAGTAGCATATCCACCTGTTGATGCTGCATGTGTATAACTCATTGTGAGTCCCGGAAACAACAATGTGGATAACATGATTACACTAAGGAAAGACATCGTCATCCCTGCGAAAGATGTTTTACTTCTTTTGGTCATTGTATACCCTCCTGAATGATTATATTGTGATCGTTATACCCTGTAGACTCCCAAGCCTTTTACTGAACGATACTCCTTTCTATCGCAATCTTTTGTTACTGTTTTGCGATGTATCCAATTATATATTTCTATGTATTTTTATTCCATATACGATTAACGATGTATTTTATGATTCTATTTTCATATCGCATCTAATAAGAAATAGATTATTTAATTCAATAATTACATATAAGAATACCGAAAATTTCATATTTTTCTATTTAGTAGAAAATCATATATATTACTTTTACTAAACACACAAAAAAAGGACTAGAAAAGTAAAAAATTCTACTTTTCCAATCCTTTTATAAAATAATCATTAGAGAACGTTATTACGATCATCATAGGCTACTTAGAAATGAAAACCGACTCGACCTTCACCATTATGAAGCCATACACCTTTGCGACTTTTATCCAATTCACCGCGAAGTCCTTGAATCAATTCTTTCATATCCAATTGACCATCTTCATGCCAGTGCAATGCTGCCGAGATATACAATTCGCCCAGTTGAGCAAAAGTAAATCCTTCTGTTAACTTGGCTGTTTCCTGCACTATATCGTCTCCTGCAAATTCATGCAGACGTTTGCGATAAAAGAATTCTGCTCGTAATTTCTCATCAGGCAAAATAATCTCATACGCGCGATCAAAACGTCCGGCACGATTCATCAAACCAGGATCGATTTTTTCAGGATAGTTAGTCGTTCCGATCAAAAATACACCTTCTTTGGACGTTGCTCCATCCAATGTATTCAAAAAGAACGAACGTGCATCTTTGGGCATCGAATCGATATCTTCGATCACAAGCACCATCGGGGTCATACGCACAGCCGCATCGAACACTTCTTCGATCGATTCACTGCTTGTATACTCTGTAATCTGCCAGTACGCGACAGGTCCCGGTACACTACCAGCAATCGATTTTACCAGTGTTGTTTTACCATTACCGGGATGCCCGTATAGTAAAATACCACGTTTATACGGAATATCATACGTTTTGTAAAAAGAACGATCTTCTGCAAAAAAGCGATCTAACGAACGATAAATATCTTGTTTGATCTCTGGAGCCATAATCACATCATCGCGTGAAACGGCGCGACTCACCGGTTCCATTTGGCGATTGATGCCATGACGTGTATCTGTAAACACCGTCACACGACGCAAACTTTGCTCCCGCTGACGTACACGTACATCCCCCAGAAATTTCAATAATGATTCATCACTTGTTGCAAAAACAAGATCTTCACTGCTGACTCCATGAGGACGGAATACCGGCATACGTGCTAATGCTACACCTGCTTGCGCATACGCAAATACATTATTCATCACTGAAGGATGTACACAATAATCAGGTTCTGTACGATCTCCGTCATAGACAAAAGTACGTTCTTCCAAGCGATCATAGATACGAATAACATGCTCTACATCGGTGCTACTATGACGCAAATCTTCGTCAAGTAATTCCCAATATTCAGTATTCGGATCACTGCTTGAATATAATTTATAAGTCACTCCATAACGCGCTGTTAACGATTCTTCAATTCCTTTAATCACCCGAGCATAATCTGCATATTCGGTAGGTAATTTCTGTTCATCTTTTGTATAAATCACAATTGCTTCAGGAGTGTTTTCACTATCGATCGGTTCCACGTTAGTATGACTTGTCTGAAAAAGTGAATCCATTCATTTAGCCCCCTTGATTGCCGCAAGCGGCTTACATTTAGCGACTACAGAAGCAAGTCCTGCTCCTGTAACACTTTCAATAATCTGATCTACATCTTTATATGCTTGTGGTGACTCATCTAATATCGATTCAAGCGAACGCTGATTAACGACGATCTCATCGGCTGTACCGACTTGAAGTGAACTGGCAAATTGATCGACAGTCACTAATTTTTTGGTCGCTGACCGAGAACGTGCACGTCCTGCACCATGACAGATCGAATAATAATTATCATATCCACCGGGCTGACCCACCATAATATACGATGAAGTGCCCATCGAACCTGGGATCAATGCGGGATGACCTGTAGCGAGATAAGGCTTCGGATTACCTGCATGACCGGCTGGAAGAGCGCGAGTGGCTCCTTTACGATGAATAAATACAGCTCCTTCGTCACGCTCTTCTGCCCACGCATAGTTGTGCATTAGATCATACAATGTACGCATTTCACAGGAACGACCGAATACATCACGGAACGCTTCACGAATACTATAAGCGATCAGATGACGATTCACTGTAGCATAGTTCAGCGCCGAATACATCATATTCACATAATACTGACCTTCAGGATGAGATAAAGGTAGAAAAGCCAGTCTAGGATCGGCTGTTCCTAATCCCAATCGTTGCATCTGAGAAAGCATCACACGATTGCTTTCCTGACTAACACTTCCACCCCATGAACGTGAGCCAGAATGAATCATCACAACAATTTGTCCGTCACTCATGCCCCATGCTTCAGCGATATGACGGTTTTCTTCATCAATTTCAAGCGCTTGAATCTCTGCAAAGTGATTGCCACCACCAAGTGTGCCTAGTTGACGATGCGCTCTACCCCATGTCTGATCTCGAACACCATTTAACACTTCTTCATCAAAAGAAAAACGGCTTTCTTCTACATGAGTCAGCGATGTCGATTTTTTCGGTGTATAGCTATCCGGTACATATTTGCCCGGCAGACCATGTAATCCTTTGCGTACGACATGTTCTAATCGTAAATCTGCAAAATGTCCTCGTTGCTGGGATTCCATCGGTAAATATTTTTCGATAGCTTTGACTAATTTACGGCGTAATTTTACATCTTGCAGATCATCCCGATGCAAATTCGTCAGATGAACACGCATACCACAGCCGATATCGCTACCCACAATCGAAGGCGATACATAACCAGCACTTGCATCCCAGACCGCAGTTGTGCCAATACATGTGCCGATGCCTACATGCACATCAGGTGTATATCCCATATACTGAATACCCGGGATTTGTAAATTATTATTAGCCATATTAAATACTTTATAATCCAATCCTGCAAATAATTCTGGATTGGCATAGACATGTACACTTCCCGCAGGAAGTTTTACTTCATGAATATAAGAAGATGATATTGGAGTACTCATAATCGGTAAAACCTCTTTCAATTCAGCCCCTCTATGTTTAGAGAGGCTTCTTTATTATTGTAAACGAGTCTGCTTACAAAAGCGAAACTTCGTTTGGATACGCATATTGCAGTGTTTCCCGAAACAACTGATCTAATAGCTCATCTTGCAGTTGTTCAGAAGTAGGCATATGCACGACTTGTTGTTCTAAA
Source organism: Paenibacillus sp. PsM32 (assembly GCF_030433815.1). Lineage (NCBI taxonomy): Bacteria > Bacillati > Bacillota > Bacilli > Caryophanales > Paenibacillaceae > Paenibacillus > Paenibacillus sp. PsM32. Next base: position 933,431 of record NZ_JARUWY010000001.1, read on the forward strand.
ATATCGATCATATCGGTTAAAAAATTCTGGATCGATGGAATCTGTTGTTCTAAATGTAATTCTTCGCCTGCTTTTTTACGAGTCAGTAGTTGATCAATATCACTACGAAGTTGCCCCGGTGGCAACATTTCGTCAATCAACTCATCAAAGCTTACCGGTGGCATCGTTCCTTTTTCATCGATCCACAGACAAGCCAGTATCGGACGCAAAACGTAAAAATACTTTTTGATTTTGACGGTGTCGCCTTGCAAGTAACCACGGAAGTTCCCTTTCGCCATATGCAGGTAATGATACATGCACGAACGAGGAGAAAAATGGTTTGGTGATACGTTTCGAATTCGCTCAGCAAGTGAACCATTTTCAGCATATAGAATAGGGGAATGCAACCATTCCAATAATGGTGGATTGGATTTGCGGAACAAATTCAATGCTTTACGCAAGTCCCAACCGTTAATATCTAACTGCTCATTAATCGGGTATTCGATAACGTCTCGCCTGTTGAAAATCGACAAATACCATTCTGGAGGATGAACATAAATAAAGCGCACATCATAGTCGCTATCTTGAGAAGGAAATCCCCATGCGCGACTACCGGATTCGCAAGCATATAAAATACGAACTTGTTGTTCTTGTTCAATACGTTTTAATTCAGTCTGAATGATAGAAGTCATGGCTTGAGTAACGGGCATGATCGATCACTCCTTTCATATGAAGGGGATGGGTGAAAATTCACTTTACGTTTTTTTGGATTAGAAACCGCTACAGAAATAAAATGGTTCTTGTCGTCGCTGTTGAAACGGAATCCCTTGATAAGACTGCAAGCAGTCGGGATTCCATTTCAAATGCGAGCGCTGCGCTCTTTCAGAATCCATTTTATTTCTTTCGCTCTGTGCTGGGTGGTACTTTTTCTTTTCAGTAAAAACGATGAGTTAGAGCGTTATTTATTTTCTCCTTTTGGAGGAGATGCAGCAATTAGATTACTGCTTTGATGATTGGTTATTTTGATTTTGTGATTTATATTTGTGTTTTATCTTTTCATTTTTATTGATGTTTGGTGTTTGGATATCAGTGTTGTGTTGATGAATATCAGTGAGCTACAAATATCCTTTTTTTATAATTGCTTGTTCTATAATTTCTTGCTTATGATATTTTTTGACGATCTTATTTTTAATTTATTTGCTGATATGGAATAGTGCATTTTAAGCTTGTTATTCGATTTATAGTTATCGTCTATAGCTATTAGTTCTATATGTTGAAAAGGTTCATTTGAATTGAATATGTCTGTTAAAGATATATTTCATTAGTAAGACGTATTCAATATTGAAATGGTTTTATTTTATGATTTTGATTTATTTGGGTTACATTAATATGTTGTACTTAGTGATTTACACTGATTATAAAAAGGTATTAAAATCCTTTTTATAAACTTTATGGATGTTAAAGACATAAAAAAGCCGCGGACCCCTGTATACGGTCTGCGGCTGGTGGTTTATGAAGCAAATAGGTGTAACGGCACTATTTGCTATCCAATAAACCCTGCATATTTAATTCGGTGCCTAATTGGATCATGGCACAGATTGAACTGGAAATTATTTAGCTAGTTAGCATCGAATATACACAATTATGTATAAAGTAACTGTTCCAATATAAACTAAGCTTTTATTTCCGTATTGCAGTTTATGTCGTCCGTAAGAGATTGAAGAACATGAAGCAAGTGTATGAAGTTTTCAAGCAGCAGTTGATATTACGTTCATCTTGTAATCCTAGATCAATATGCTGATCCGGCTGATACGGGTTCTGAATATTCATATCGTTGCGTAAAATCATGTCCTTCAACCTCCTTCCTTGTTTATAATATAGCCATCATACTCGGTATATTTTGACATTGTCAATTCCATATTTGGAAAATAGGTCTATAGACACAAGCTTTTCAGGGTTATATAAAGACCTATTTTGGTGCGAAAATAACGTATTTCAACATATTTATATGACATATCATTATAGTCGGAAATGGTTATAATTCCATAAAATGACTGGTATAATCGGGTCAGTGTACAGCACACTAATCCCATTATTCAAGGAGGACATTTATGGTTACTCAATGGATTCGTCATCGTCTAGGGTCTCGTTTTTTGGTATTCACGGTTGTATTATCGTTGGTTATGGTTTTACCGCTTCAGGCTTCAGCCGCTTCCTCATCTACAGCCTATGATAAGCTCAATTTTGCTAACAATAAGTACTATGTATTTAACAATGTGTGGGGTCAGGATACGGTTCAAGGATGGTGGCAAACAGTCTATCATAACAGTGATACCGATCTAGGCTGGGTATGGCACTGGCCAAGCACTACATCTTCTGTCAAAGCGTATCCATCGCTTGTTAGCGGATGGCATTGGACAGAAGGATATACACCGAGTAGTGGTTTCCCTACTCGACTTTCCGACAATAAAAATATCAATACCAATGTAGCGTATTCTATCAAAGCAGACGGAACGTACAATGCGGCTTATGATATCTGGTTCCACAATACGAACAAAGCTAGTTGGGATTCTACCCCTACCGATGAAGTAATGATCTGGTTGAATAATACGAATGCAGGGCCACTTGGTTCTTATGTTGAGACCGTCACGATCGGCGGCAGTAGCTGGAAAGTGCACAAAGGTTGGCTTGATGCTGGGAATGGCAAAGGGTGGAATGTGTTTTCTTTTGTACGTACTTCTAATATCTCTAGCGCTTCATTGAATGTGAAAAACTTTACCGATTATCTAGTGAACAGCAAAAAATGGATGGCAAATACGAAATATGTAAGTAGTGTTGAATTTGGTACAGAAATATTCGGTGGTGATGGTCAAATTAATTTTTCGAAATGGAATGTAGCGGTACAATAACATAGCAAAAATAAAGGCTAGTCATACCAAGAATATCCTCTTGTGCGACTAGCCTTTATTGATTTCCTTATTAACATTTACGACAAATAGTTATAATAGAGTTACTTTTACTTTCTAAAGATTGGCAGTTCCACCCTCCATATTGATGCAAAACTTCAAATCCATGTTGATGCAGCATACGCAACAGTTCTTGTGGAAATGTATATTTAATATGTATATATTCTTGAGTGGTTGTGAGCAACTGATTCAACTCATTATCATACACTTCTTTTTGAATAGTACATTCTAATATTTGCGATATAAGATCATACTGTTCATAATGATGTTCAATTACCTTTTGTTGGTTATGATTTATATATTCTTCTGTATATCGATCTATTTCTTTGAGTTCATCCAGCTTTGTCATACGTGTATCAAATATAAATATACCTCCTGTGGATAAGTGTTCATACACTTTTATTAACATTTCATCTTGTTGACTATTTGTTAATATATGCTGAAACGTATTGCCTACCATATACATCATTGAATATGCTTTTTCTAATTGTAAATCGGTTAAATTCATACAATAAAAATTTGGTTTTACCACATACATTTCCGCTTTTTGTTTTGCTAGTTCTAACATTTCTTTACTAAGATCTACGCCATCTACTATTTTGCCTTCGTCCACTAACCGAAATAAAATTCTACCTGTTCCACAACCCAAATCTAATATACGACCCTTTGTACGATTTGCCCATTCTTGTATCAATTCATAATCTTCAACATAAGATCCGTATTTATGGTCATACTCTTTTGCATTTTCATATATACTTTTTTTATTTGAAATTTCCACTGTTTATTTTCCTTTCTACACGCTTTAATTATCTTTAAATTCATCTTCTATTAACAATTGTCTGATATACTGCTTTACTAGTGTAAAGAATGGTTATGGATGATTGAGGTGAATATATGTCTAGAGAACGGATCAATGAATGGGCATTGCTACGTGGGTTTGCCTTTTTAGCGGTTGTGATGCAACATTCGATTGGTGAATATATTTATCGAAGTGGCAGTATACAAGCTGATTCGATAATGTTAGGTATGCTTTATCATTTTACACGATTTGGTACGTTAACGTTTGTCTTTTTAGCCGGAGCTATTTTATTTTATCAATATGGAGATGGACGCAAATACCGTTCGGTTATCTTTAGACGAATTGGCGATATCTATGTTCCTTTTGTTGTATGGACAATCATTTATTGGATCGTCATGCAGTGGATATTTAATGCGCCATTGCTTCGAGCAGATAGTTTGCAAGATATTGTACAACAATTATTCGCACCTACCAATGGATATCATCTCTGGTTTGTAATTATGATTTTTCAATTTTATCTGTTATTTCCGCTTTTCCGCTGGCTCGGTAAGCAATTTCAAACACGATTATTGGACAATCGCTCACTACACGAGCAAAAGCGACATATCGTTATTATGTTAATCGTCATCGGAATCATCTATGGCTGGTTAATGTGGTTATGTTATTATGCTATGCCTACGTGGAATGTACAGGGGATCTGGAAAATTATTTTAGATCATCGTACTAGCGAATTTATGTTTTACTTTTTTTATTTTGTACTGGGTGGAATCTGTGGTTCTGCAATTCAGCGTTGGAGAGCGATGATCATCAAAATACTACCTTGGACGGCTGTATCGTTTTTGATTATGTATATCTGGTTAGGTTATGATCTGTTACGCTTTGATCCTGTAGCTATTAATCTAAATGTATCGACATATCTCAAGCCGACTACCTTTTTGGCGGTCGTGAGTCATATGTTGTTGATGTACGGATTAGCTTTGTACCTTGTAGAACGAAAAGGTGTAATGGTTCGCTTTCTTCAGTGGTGTGGACGTTACTCCTTTGGTGGTTATCTATCTCATGCCCTGATATTGATGGGCGTATCTTACTTTACCCGCCAGATCACAGCGCCTGGACTGAATCTTGTGCTCACAATCCTTACCTTTATGATTGTAGCTCCTACAGCTATCGCACTAACGAGCGGACTCTCTCGCTTACCGGGAGGACAATGGTTAACCGGATCGGCAGGTAAAAAAGGGAAACATTCGATACGCACTCATGCTTCCAGACCGCAATCCACATTGCCTCAAGATTCTTAAATAAATAAAACCGCTATGTTCTCTTGTGACAGAGAATGTAGCGGTTTTATTTGTGCTGTTATCAGCTTATCCCATATGTTACGAACATATAGAGCATGATTACCAAGATTCACTTGATCCATTTCTTGCATTGCATACTTTAGGATTAAAGTGGTAAACGAACAGAGAACTCTGTCCATTCTTCATCACTTTCAACCCGAATAATCCCCCGATGTTTGGACAAAATTTTCTGTACTATCGCCAGACCTAATCCTGAATTTTTGCGGTTAAGCGGCTTGGTACTGAATCCTGCTTCGAAAATTTGTTGTTTTAATTTTTCGGGAATCGGATTGCCATTATTTCCAACTGTGAAGGTTAACTGTTCTCCGCGAACACGTCCGGTCACTTTGACCATTTTATCCGGTTTGTCGGTTTCGCTCACAGCATCAAAAGCGTTATCAATTAGATTACTAACAATCTTAACCAGTTCTGTCGATTTGACTGTCCCAAATTGAACCGATTTGAGATTACTGATATCATATTCGAACTTGATTCGACGGTCATACGCTTGTGTGGTTTTGGCTTGAATCAATGCAGATAATGCAGGCAGATTGATATTGATAATCTGATTCATCGCAATCGATTCCCCTACCAGTTCAGCGGTATACGTCGATAAGTCGTCATATTTTTTCATTTTGACCAATAATTGAATCGTATTCACATGGTTGTTGAAATCATGACGTTGTTCTTTGATCGAGTTAAAAAGGGCGTCTATATTTTCCAAATAGACATTTTGCACACTTTGCGCTGCTGCTTCGGTGCGACGATTCAGAATAGTGATCAATCCTAATACCAACGCAATAATAGCGATTGAACAAGCAGAAATCGTCAGTGTTAATCGGATCAATTGTTCATTAAGTGTCTGCTGAACTTCTGTCAAATCCGATACGACCGTTATAATAGCAGGATACGTTAACTCTACCGGTATAAATGTTTTGAGCACAGGGACATTATCAAATTCATCTGTAATAGATATGGTATTCCCTGATTTATTAACTTGCTTAATATTTGTTTTGTCGGTAGCACTCTTATAAGAGTAATCGTTATATAATGTCTCATTATCAGAGTACCAGATCACACCATGCGAATTGAATTGATTCGCTTGATCGAGAAAGATAGGCGGATTAAAAATAGCAATCCCTAATGTCTGACGACTACGCTCACCATTCAGGATTTCACGAATAATCGCTTCTACGCCTGTTTTTTCTTGAAATTCTCGTACAGACTTATCATTCGTATAGACATTTATCACATAATTCGTTTTGCCATCGTAGTAATAACCCCACTTTTCACCAGCAGAGTTAGCATTATCTACTTTGGAGATCATAGGCGCTCCCCAATAATCAGGTAGCTTCTGTCCAATATCGACAGTAGGCGTTTTGCGAGCAAGCAATTCTTGAACCGCTTTGAGCCAATCTGCTCGCCATTCTTCTTTCACCGATAATTCATTAGGGTCTGAAGAACGTATAGGAACAATATTATTACCTGAAGGAGCTAACAGTGTAATCCGATCTACACCTACTTCTTTGCTCACTTCAGCAAGTTGTTGATTGGTAACTTCATTCATGTCTGACCCAATCTTAGACTGTGCAGCTTGAGCTGCCATTCTCAGGTTCTCGCCTATCAAGTCCTCTACAAAAGCTTCTCCACTTTGAGATAATTTGATAGATGATCTAATCTGATCAGTGATTGCACGCATATTTTGTTCTTGGACCGAAATCAATGCTTTTCGTGTTGTTACATAATAGGTAGTATTCACAATAATCAACACAACTGTCATAACAGCCAAAATATATACAGTCACCGGAAAAGGTTTGGGTACCAGGCTCTTACGTTGTTTCATTTTAGGAAATTAACCCCCATCTATATCAGCCGCACTTGCTCCATGCCTTTTAGCCGTATTAAAAATCTAAATGCCCGAATATCGACAAAATTCGATTCTTTTTTTAGTATCATACCATGAACCGCATAGGACTACACCTTATTTCCATAAAACCGGACTATTAATTTATGGAAAAGATACCTTTATTTATTGTAACGTAGCGGACTGAATAAATCTATAAATAAAGGTCCTGTCAGCACTGTAAATGCTATTCAGGACCTTTTTTTGGATAACTAGACTATACAATTTATAGAAATAGCTTACTTTAAGGAATGTTTACGTTCAGTCCACCATTCCATGTATTGATTTTCGATCATTTCATATTCATGCTGTTCATACTGCTCACGCTCGGAAGAAGAGATCAATCCTTCTTCATCTTCGTACATATGCCATAAGTCGGAAAACAAATAATCTTTGATTTGGACGTATTGTCCTTGCTCTCTACCATTGAACCAAATGATGCCTTTGGTTGTACGCATGATAATACGTGCTTCATCCATAGTACTGGCTTTTTGACCCACACGAATACTAGCGATCATTTGTCCAAACGTATACCATTTCATCTCATTTGGTCCTAGCGTTCAATCAATTTGAAATCATCGTAATGGAATCCCGGTGCCACCACACATGATACAAATACAGGATCATTCCCAAGTGGTCTAGCCATTTGCCATTCTCCTGCTGGAATCAATACTTGTGGTGTCTGTCCAGCTTCGATATCCATACCCAAAATCATTTTTTTGCCTTCTACTGGTTGATCGCCTTTACCACCTAGCGTTAATTCTAGTGGGCTACCGGAATGAATCAACCACAATTCATCAGAGTGAACAACATGCCAATCTGAGATTTCATCACCATGCAGTATAAAATAGATCGATGTTGCTGAGAAACGCGGTCCTGAATATTGTTCTGGTAAAATATCTTTTGGAATTTCAAAAGAAGCTTTCCACATTTCTTTATACCAACCGCCTTCGCGGTGTTCATTCATATCTAGCAATTTAACTAACGGTGATAAAGGTAATTTGGTTCCCATGTATCATGACCTTCTTTCCTCAGAGTTTGGAGTATTTTACTTAGTCAGCAATACTAATTAACGGTTGGGTCGTGATCGTCACATTACCAGCAATCGCACGTGAGATCATACAAGACTGCTCTGCTTTGTGTGCAAGTACAGTTGCTTTTTCAACTTGATCGGCTGATTCGGCACTTAAGACAATTTCAGGTCGATGAATCAATTGTTCGTACGTAAAAATATTATTGGTCACATCTACAATACCTTCAGACTTCATCGTCAGACGTGCAACAGTAATATTGGAACGTTCAAGCATCGCTGCAAGTGTAATAATATAACAAGTTGCGGCTGCTCCTAACAACATCTCATCAGGATTAGTACCTATACCTGGTCCGCCCATAGGTTGCGGAATGGAGATCGCTGTTTTGAGATTGCCTGACTCGATCGTTCCTTCGCTATTACGTCCACCCTGCCAATTAGCATCCAATACAAATTGGTGTTTCATAATACATTCATCTCCTTGCTCTACTTACACATTTCATCTTGAACATTTTACCATATTCTATGGTTAGTATCATTTCCAAAATAAAAACGTTCTTACTAAACGCGTAATTGCGTATAGAAGAACGCTCTGTAAGCAATAGAATCTTCTGTCATATCGTTTAAAAATCTTTTTTATAAAAGCGACGCATTCCCCAGAAGAAGAAAATAACTGTATAAATACCAGCATAAAAAATAAATGTAGCAGATGGTACTTGACCAACTCCCATACCGGCACGCATTTGCTCATCAATATTAAACATCCCTGCTAATTGATCTACATTTAGTATGACCGCTAACATTTTACGCTGGATTGCATCGGCTGGCATCACTAATGAAATCATGCCTGTAATATTATACAGAGAACGAGCCATTTCTGGCTTCAATTCAGCACTACTGGATAATTTCTCTACCATACCACCTAACCAACCTGCTCCATATAACATGGTCATAAATACACCATTTCCCAATGCCGAAAAAAAGGTGGCTCCTAGTAAAGTCACAGTAACCAGTAAAGGTACGGTAAGTGCAAATAATAAAAACGATTGTATATGTACAACAAGACTTTGCGGTACAGTCGCATAGATGTTCGCAATAACAACAATCGCAATATACAAAACTAAAGCATAGGCGATACCAAATAACGTATATCCTAGCCAACGTCCCAGATACCATTTCCAACGCTGAATCGGACGGGTTAACATCGATTGCATCATACTAACTTCGGCTTCTCCAGATATGGAAGAAAACGAGCTGAAAATAATTAAAAAAGCTAAAATAAAACTGCCAAAAAAGAAACCTAATGTCAAAATAGAAGCTCCTGTCATAAACTGGGCTACTAACTGTTGACTTGGTTCTATATCAGATGTTTTTCCGAGAATTCGAGCAATAAATGAAAAAACGATAATAAATAATACGGTCATAATCAGTGTCATTAAAACCACTTTTTTACGCATTAATTCTTTCCAGGTCATACCAATCACTGTTGTCATTATTGCTCCCCCCTGTGACTTAGCCCGGATACGGCATCCATAAACCATTCTTCTAATTTTTCTTTGACCGGTTCTACATTGTATAAGGTCATTCCTTGATTCACGATTAATGTGTTCAACCAACCAATCTGCTCTTCGTTATCTATCGTTGCCTCTAACCAGACAGTCTCTTGTCCTGCAGGCGGTGTGGTCGTTGCAGATGATATCGTTGGTGTAGCATATCGCTCTATCGAAATACCGCTAGTCTCGCTTAACCACGGTAGAATCTCCGGTGTGAATCCACCTACTTTGAATCTCCATTTGGTCTGGGTGTATAAGACCTGACTGACTTGTCCATGACGCAAAATCTGTCCATTATTCAGTAGTGCGATGCGTTCACATAGACTTTCTACTTCTTCTAACAAATGTGAATTTAAAAAGATCGTTTTACCTTCATTTTTTAAATTTTTAAGCAGTTCACGTACTTCTAAGCGTCCAATCGGATCTAAAGCTGAAGATGGTTCATCGAGAAATAAAATAGGTGGATCATTGACTAATGCGCAAGCCATCCCTAGACGTTGTTGCATTCCTTTAGAATAATGTTTGACTCTGTCTGTTCCACGCTTACCAATACCTACTTGATCTAACAATTGCTTGATTCGTGGCTTAATTGTACTCTGATCCATTCCACACAGACGACTATGCAACCGAACAACTTCTTCACCGGTTAACCATTCTTGATAACGATACAGCTCAGGTAGATAACCGATATGTCGCTTGGCTTCTAAAGAACCAATAGGATCACCAAATAATGTAGCACTTCCTGAAGTGGGTGCTGTTAATCCAACTAACATTTTGACCAGTGTACTTTTCCCTGCGCCATTGGGACCGAGGAAGCCAAAGGCTTCCCCTTCTCCCACACTAATCGTTACATTGCGACAACCACGACCATTATCATATTCTTTTGTTAATTGCTGAATATCGATCGCCATTGTACTCATGATTGAATCAACTTCTCGATTTCTTTTGTAAATGATTCGTATGTGGTATAGGCACTTCCACCATCCAATGTAAATAATTCTCCATTATGAATCCATGTTCCACTATAAGATGTTGGATTCTCATTATCTGTATACACTGAGATCAAAACAGGTTCTCCTGCGATAGTCACACGTTCCGTTTTACCGCCTGATTCAATAGGTAATGGCAATGAACCGTTAATAATTTTATCGCTTTGCAATGAGTCTTTAAGTGATTGCGGCAAGAATGGCAGATCAGCAATCGCTTTAAATACTTCATCTGTCGAAACAGAAGCATCAAATTGGACTGTTGGAACTTTAGTTTGGGTTAAAGATGCTATATCTTCACCTTTAAACATCGTGTAGTAAATGCTTTCCGGGAAATACATAGTAATCGGAGTATTGTTCAGCGATTGAGGTAACAATTCTTTCCCTCCTAGACTTTGGATTGCTTTGTTAACCTCATCGACATTCATAATTAATGTCTCTGTTCTTGAACTTTGTACTTGTACCGATTCTTTATCATCTTGAGCAGCTTCTTTCATTAATGTGTAATTTAATAACGCTGCTGCTTTGGAAGGACTAAATTCCCCTTCTAGGTTGCCATACGTTGAATTAAATGTTCCAAACCGACTTTCCATTTCCCCTAATTCATTTTTACTTTTGTATTGATCGAACATATCGGACAATTGCTGACTATCTACGGCTGTTAACGTCTGTACACGGAATTGATCCAATAAGGCAGCCATCGCATTATTGCCAAATGGAGTAGCTATCACTGTTCCAGCGACTACACAAGCAGCAATACCTGTTGTCCATCTTTTGCGAGCGGAACTCATTTTACGACGACGCTTAACGGTTGGTTCTGTTTCTGTTGATGAAGTATATGATTGTTCTTCATTAGATTTTTTCATAGTAATTGCACTCCTTTGAGATTGTTGTAGTTGTGATGATGAATCATCGATTTGAAATAAATGCGGTTCATTAGCCCATTTTTCCCAGTTAGAATGTGGCGTTTCATTAACAAGCTGGCTTTTTAATTTTGCCCATGCTTCATCTGTGGCATTGGATGAATCTACTGGCTCTGTAGGCTGGATGTTATTAGGGTCTTGTGGAAACTTGCTCACGTCTATTCCTCCTTTTGCTCTTTATTTACGTAGAACGTAGCATTTTTTTACGTAATTTATTGGTTGCCCGATGTAGTAATGTACCGACAATAGGTTGCTTTAATTGAAGTTCTTCAGCGATCTCTGCATAACTGTAACCCGAGTATTTCATGAGTAAAGCTTGCCTATCCCGTTGAGGTAATTGTTCTAACCATTCTTGTACCTCTTCTTGTTCCATTTGTTGTATTACGATATCCTCACCCGAAGGTGGAGAGTGTTGAAGATCATAGTATTGCTCTTGTTTATTTTGCAGTCGGCGTTCTCTTGCCTTTTTATCCATATAATCATAAGCAATCCGGGTCAGAACTCTGTGTAGCCAAGCCCCTATCGCTTGCGGATCATCGGGTGGATTGCGATATAGACGGAGAAAGACTTCCTGTGCCAGATCATCGGCTATAGCTTCGTCACGTAACAATGCATGAAGTTTACGTTTGACGATTGGATAATGTTCATAAAATATCTGTTGAAATTGTTCCGGTTCCGGAATGTCCATGTTGTCATGCTCCTTTCCGCTGCAGCTATAAGAAAGACGAGCGGTATTCACTTTTTGTATCTATTCCCTATCAATTTATTTTTTATCATTGTGAATATGTCTATCTACTCAGGCTATATGTATGATTTTCGACAATATCATACATGTATTATTGATAATTTTGTTAGTCAACGTGTATAAAGTTCGATATAATAGCACATGAACATCCAATATATTCAAATGATGTCGTATACTACCTGTAAAAAGTTCTTTGCTTATATAAGAATTTGAGGAGTGGAAGCTAATGCTTTGGTTAAAACCATTTGAACTTCAATTAGATGCTGTCTTTGAGGAAGCGAAGCAAAAAGTAGCCCATTTTCCAAAGCCACTACACGAATTAGGATTAGCCTATCTAGCCAAATTTGATATCCGGCAAAAACATAGCACTAAAAATTATGTCTGTTATTTGTTACCTTTTTGGATAGCTGAAACGATTCAAGTTCATACGGCTAAAGCAGTGAGTCATCCCTCTTCAGCTACTGTTTCTTCCCTTCATCTGCAATCGTTGCCTGAATTATCGCATCGTATGGGTGTTGCTAATATTTTTTGTATGCTTCATTTTTTTATTCAAGATGATCTTATGGATACGCCTAATTTATCAACAGATCAATTACATGATCTGATCCCGCTTAGTCAGTTGTTCTGGAATGAATTTGTAAGTATCTGTGGAGAAAATCTAGGTAACGACTCTTCGTTCTGGCAATACTATAAGCAGTTTTTAGCCGAGTGGGCAAGCGCTGTATACAATGAAGCCGATGCCGATTATTTGTTTGAACAACCACAACAAATTGCAAGTAAAGTGAGTCCATTGAAGATTTCTTTAATTGCGATGTTGCTTCAATTGGACTGTATGTATATGTTACCTGATCTATTACAACAATTGGATCAAGCTTTGATTGTATTACAAATGAATGATGATCTTAGCGATTGGCAAGAAGATATGATCGAACGCAATTACAATTGCTTGCTCGCTTTTATTCGCTATGAGGCAGTCGAGCATCAGCAAGCTTTATTTTCAGATAAAGTTACTGCGGTACAAGTGCAGCAAGCGATCTATGATCAAGAAGTTATTCGTCGTTATGCTCAGTATGCACAATCTTCTTTTACCAGTGCTCCTTCATTATTTGTATCCGACTCTTTAATTGCATTTCGAAATTATTTAATTGAGCAATTGCATGAAGCAGCCACATCTATCCATGAAGCTCGAAATACCCTTTTACAGGGAAGCTTACTATACTTTATTCAAAAAGACCTTACATCTTCATAGATTTTTAGAATTAGACATGATACACTGAATAGGTAATTATAACCATTTAAGGGAGGAAGATTAATATGTCCAGCCAAGCTATTTTTCAAGCACAAGTTATTCAAAAGGCGTGGGAAGACCCTAGTTTTATGGAGATGTTAAAAACCGATCCAAAATCAGCATTGAAAGATGTCTTGGGTATTTCTTTTCCAGAACATGTGCAACTCAAAACAGTTGAAGAAAAAAGCGATGAGTTCTATCTGGTAATTCCTCCAAAGCCTTCATCTATGATGGCTGACGCTAAAGTGAAAGTTGACGCTGGTTGGTAATATTCCCCTTGTATTGTTAATATGGTTTTCTATACTTATACATGTCATACAATCGTACACAAAAAAACTGTTACCACCTTCTGGCAGCGAACCCCTTAGACTTGCGGGTCCGCTGCTGGAAGATGAATAACAGCTTCTGTGCCTACATTCTTTTTACTTTTAAATTCTAATACTCCCCCGAGTGCTTCTATAATGCGAAAAGTCACCATCAGCCCCAGGCCTGTTCCTTTAGTTTTATTCGAAAAGTATGGTTCTCCTAATCGTTTTAACTCTTCTTCTGTCATACCACTTCCGTTATCCTGAATATGAATTTCAATTTCTTTGTCATTTTGTTCTGCCCAGATATGAATCTTACCTTCTTCAGGTAAAGCTTCTATACTATTTTTCACAATATTAATTAAAGCTTGCTTGAACTTGGAAGAATTGCCCCGGATATCAATATTTTCAGGGATATTCATAGTGATCGTTCCTCCTGCTAATGTAGCAAGTGGTCGCATAATCCCTTCGATATGTTGGAATTCTTGTGCCAAATTAAGTGTATTAACTTTATCAAATTCAGGCTTGGCAAATGTTAAAAAGTCTGTAATAATCGCTGATGCGCGGTCGAGTTCTTCTAAGGCAATCTTGAGATGCTCTCGTCCTTTATCATCTGTATTCATTTGTAACAATTGCAAAAATCCACGTGTCACTTGTAACGGATTGCGTACTTCATGAGCTACAGAAGCGGCAAGTTCGCTGATAATGTCCATTTTTTCTGAGCGCTGAAGTTCATTGTTAAATAATTCTAAGCGACTGGAGTAGAGCACCATCTGTTGATGATTTTGAGCAAATCGTCTTGCCATCACAGATATTAGTGAAATCACAAAGATCATTACGCCCCATTTCCAGAGGGTTACACTATAACTTCCAGCTTGAATATAAAACCATGTTAATTCTCCCCCGCTGATCAAAGCGAAAATAGAAAAGCCGGAAGCGAACAAGATCGCATCTTTGTTTTTGCGAAAAGCATACGTTACTGCTACGATCATCAAAATCAATAATTGAAGAATCAGCAGAATACCTAATGTTTTGACAGAAATAAAGTAGTAGACTGCAAAGTATCGTTCATTTGTTAAAATGTTAAAAATCATTGCCATTACACAGATAAACGAATAGGCGTATTGGATTTTTTTCATTTTAGTAATGATGCCTTTGTAACCACTACCAAACACACATTCAAAAAAGTAAAGCAATGCAGGCAATAAGATAAATAAACTCAAATCGAGTAAAACCGAATACAATTTGTAATAAGTCGGATAAAAAGTAAACAAAAATGGCGAGTAAGTTACCACTAATATGCCAAGAGAAAGAATAATGGCTGCTAGACTAAGCCACATTCTTAATTGATCTCGTCGTAAAAATACGGAACAGATCACCATGACCAGAGAGATAAAAATACAAGCACTACCCAGTACCACATCAATCAGATCCGAGCTAACATAAGAAATCAACATATCTTGATAATCGCCAACCATAATGCCTTGCTTCAGACTAATCTGTTCGCGCGCCGATTCTACCCAGATATACAGCAACTTGTAAGAATCTTGTTTGGTTAGTGGTAATAACAATTGATTTTGTTCATATGCATAACTACGTTTCGATTCAAAAATCTTATCTTGATCCAAATACACAATAATATGCTTACCATTCAGTTCCGGAATCAGTACACCGGCTGTATTCCACGATAATTCAGGCAAAGGAATACGAATCCATGCTGATGAACTATTCACCGGTTTGCCATCTTTCATAATTTCAGATGAAATCCAGGGGCTATCTTGATCACTATCCCATGGTTTGGATGTTAACGTATTTTGCGATTGCCATTTAATTTGCCAGTAATTAATAGAATGACCTGTTCGTTTTTCACTTTGAGTTGAAAATAAAGATAACGCCAAGACGACCACTATAACTGCGATTAAAACCCCGATTAAGGCTTTGGACAGAATCTTCATTTCAGCACCTCATTATAAATAAACTATGTAATACATATTCGTTTGGAAAATATACCCACCTTTATCTATTATACTTGCTCTCTTACTTCAGAGATACTATTAATTTTACAATGATACACCATCTACAAAACATTTCAAAATGCTTGCTCTATCGACTGATTTTGCATATTATTCTATATTACTTCACGTATATTTACATCATGCTTCAGTTGTTGATATAGGACACAAATGACTAATAAATAATAAACTTTTATTTATAAAATAATACCGATACCGTTTGGTCAGCGACAGACTAGGGTAAGCACTATTGATATACGGACGTATTGGAGGGATTTACTAATGACAGACGACAAACATTACGATGACGTATTTTGGAAGACACGCAACACGATTTTAAATGATGAAGATTCCCAAACAAATACCGAAGAAGAACTGCCTGAAGATGCTAAAAAGGCTGTAATCTTACCGGAAAAGATGGATAATCCTTTGTTTGGACAGCTTGCTGATGAAGAAGATGCAGGTCCACATCCAAGTGCTGATCCAGAAGATCCTGAATCAGATGCAGCTCATATTAGCAATGATAAGCAAGAAGAATAATATAGGTTAACTCCTATCATTCATACAAAAAGATACCTGTTTTCGCACATATTGTGAAAACAGGTATCTTTTTGATGTTTTTTATTATCCTGATTCTATTTGCGTCCATAATCGGCTTTGATCTCGCCCCAGCTTTTTGTTTCCCATTTCAGAATCTTATTATCATACTTATGTGTACGTAGCCATTGTTCTGCACGATCCACCAAATTCCAAATCTCGGCTGTAGATTCATCACGAACCAGTGTAGAGACTGCCTTTTTTTGTTTTACCCATTTCAGTGCGTTGGCAGAATCACTATAGATTGTTTTGCTACTACCCTGACGATGCAGATAAGCAAGCGCGTGAACAATCGCTAGAAATTCCCCTAGATTATTTGTTCCTTTGGCAATCGGGCCACAAGTGAAAATGACTTTACCTGTCTGTGTATCCACTCCCTGATATTCTACAGGCCCCGGATTACCACGTGTGCCTACATCTACTGATATACTATCGTAGTCTATTAGATCTTTAGAAATGGTTGCTGAAGACGAAGTACGCTTACTATAGCTATTACCGCTAGTTGAACTGCTAGAAGAACTACTTTTGCCTTGTCCCCAGTGCTTTTTCCAGCCTTCTGCATATACTTTTTCAGCTTCAGCAAGCGTTTCATATGATTTATATTTAGCATCTTTGTATCCATTAGTATGTTGCTGACAATCTGCCCAAGAGGTATAGATTCCTGGACGATGTCCTTCCCATACTACATAATATTTTGACTTTGCCATACAGACCTCCATATTGTATTCCATCATTACTATTGATTTAGATTGTAGTATTCTGTTCCTCTGTGTGAACTTAATTGTATTTATGAATGAGGTACTTTACCAATCGATTCAGAGGAATTCTCCAGTACAGGAATTTCCCAGCTACGTCGCTTCACAAAAAGCGCGCAGATCAATAACATAATCCCATTGATCACAAATACCCAGCGAATATCAATCCAGTGTCCGAGCAGACCACCGATAATCGGCCCTGCCATCGTAGCGATCTGGGAAGCAGATTGATTCAATCCAAAAGCTCTACCGCGAAAATCAGACGGTGTGACTTTGACAATTAAAGCATTGATCGATGGTAATACTGCCGCATAAAATAATCCATACGCAAATCGCAATATACCAAATCCCCAGATATTCGTAAAGAAAAATTGTAACAGATTTCCGATACCGCTTCCTAATAAGCCGATAAATAAGATTTTACCGTATCCTATTTTACCACCTACTTTACCCCAGCGTGGAGCCATAATTAATGTAGCTACACCGACAGCGGAGAACACAATTCCTGAACTTAATGAAGCATTATTGTTCGATACTCCCAAACTTTGTACATAGATCGTAATCAGCGGTTCCAAAATCATAATTGAAAAGGTGCTGATGCCCGCCAGTATCAATAGCGCTACAAATATAGGATTCCCTGCGGCTTGCTTGAGATCATCACGAACATGAGAACGCTTAGCTGAACGATTAAAATTATGTTCTTTTGCCCAGAAGGTAGCGATAAGAGCTGCAATCAATACAATTGCTGCTGAAAATAAAAACGTATTACGATTACCAAAATAATAACTCACAACTCCGCCAATCAGCGGGCCTATAATCGTACCTGTTGCGCCTGAGGTTGCCATGACTCCCAGTGCATAACCGGTTTTATTTTCCGGTGTGTTGGTGCCGACAAGAGCAATCGATGCTGGTACAAACCCTGCAAGCAATCCTTGAAAAATACGCACCACCAAAAATAAATAAGGGTCTGTCACAAAATAATTAATCAAGTATAGAGCCGCTAGACTAAAGCCTGAACGAATCAGCATCGGTTTCCGTCCGTATTTATCCGATAATGATCCCCAGAATGGTGAAATTAACGCACTCGCCAAAAAAGTAATCCCAAACGCAATCCCTGACCATATCTCTAAATTGCTTGTTACGCCCAGATCGGCTTTTAGAAAAATAGGTAGAAATGGAATAGAGATAGAGTACGCTGTACTACAAAAGAAGACTCCTAACCACAGTACAACTAAATTCCGTTTCCATGAAAAGTTCTCGATAGCTACCACTTATGCCTGCACGTCCTTTCCATCACACCGCTTAAATATCTTACATTCTACTCTTGTTTAACCCATTCTCCAAATTCATTATCTTTTATAAGGAATGAATAACAATTTATAAGAGAGCGATTGCAATATTATAAATTCGGGT
This sequence comes from Paenibacillus sp. PsM32, assembly GCF_030433815.1. Taxonomy (NCBI): domain Bacteria; kingdom Bacillati; phylum Bacillota; class Bacilli; order Caryophanales; family Paenibacillaceae; genus Paenibacillus; species Paenibacillus sp. PsM32. Next base: position 952,022 of record NZ_JARUWY010000001.1, read on the forward strand.
AAAGTACATGTAAGCCAAATCAATACGTAAATTCAAAATAGATATATTTATAACGTTAAGGGAGATGAATGATAATGAACAAACCATTTGATGATAATAGAGATGCTGCGGCGCAGGAATACAATAGATACCGGACGACTGAACCTGTCACTTCGGATGTAGAAGATGAATTGCGTACGATTCCTGAAAACGATCTAGATATTATTAATCCTACAATGCGTGATGAAGAAGGTATTCAACCGATTACAAGTGAAGATGTGGCTGTACGTGAAGCTAATGCAGAACTTGAAGATGAGCATGACGTGTCTCCATACAGTATTGATCTAGATGTAGCTGAGACGCCGATTGATACAGGAAACGACTTGAATAGCGATCCACTTACAGATTTGGAAGATGTTACGATGGATGATGAGTTCCCAGACATTCCAGATGCTGATCTGTTAGATGGAGAGACTCCTGTCGATCCGGCGGCTGTCCCTTTAGAAGATCAAGATGCACATGGAACGGATATCTTAAACGGATCAACAGGCGAAGACGAACCAGACCGTTACGGACGTTAAGATAGTAACAAGGAGGAATCTACGATGAGTACTCATGATAAAGATCAGGATAAAGAAAAGAAAAACCTGGTGACTGAACGCGATAATGATGATGAATTTGGATTGTTCAAAGAAGATTCTTTTCCCGATTCAGCACCGGATGAAATTCAAAAAAGAGTGATCGATAACGAGCTTCCGCATGATAATGAATTACCACGTCATGAAGAAGACAAAGATAAACCTGAAATAGAATAGAGTCTATACACCAAAAAGAACCTTTTCCTTATTGATTACAGGAAAGGTTCTTTTTGATTGTATATTAGGTTTTTTCAATCACGATAATACAGGTACTATCTGGCAAAGGAACAGATTCGCCCCACTCATCTGTTATGTTTACTTTTGGTTGTAATGCTTCGGTATAACCGGCTTGTAAAAAAGATTCTAAATGAACAATATGTGCTTGTGCTCCTAAAGTCTGCTCGATAAAAGTACGATATTGAGAAGGTGTCATATACCCGAACTGCTCCTGTACTTCATGCACATAAGCTTCTTCTCCCCATGTGTACGTATATAGAAATTCCATCGCATCATTTACAAGCATCATCACTTCTTGCTCCCCTGTCACTTCATACTCAATCGAACGACCGACAAAATCTTGAGCATATCGTTCTAATGCGGACAGACCATCATCTTGCAAAAACTGAATCCGGCGCTTCTGCCCTGTCGGTTCGGTCATAATGCCATCCCGAATAATAATGCGTCCACCTGTAGAAAGAACATCATACGCACTGGATAAAGCCGCAGCGACCGTTTCCAGATTGAACTTATGCCCGTTAAATGGAACGTATGAATATAACTCATGTAAAATCGACGAAAATAACACACTATCCACACTGCCAGGTTCAACAATTTCTCGTAATGCTAGCGCATCGCCTTTCATTACTTCCCACGAGCGACCTTCTAATTGCTTTTTACGTTGTAAAGCTTCGATCACATTTTCCGAGATATCGATACCGATTGCACGTTTATCCGACCATTCTTCTTCGATCAAGTCTAGCATCACACCGCCACCTGGCCCGATATCTATAATCGTCTCGCCGACTATATAACGAAGCAATATACGCTTATAATCGACCGTCTGATTCATCATTTCAAGATAACTTTCTTCATTATGAAAACGATCATAAGCATCACGCCGTAATCCAAATAGATCAAATAATAACAAGACAGCTTTCTCATATAGCGGTGACTTTTCTGCTTCGATACAGAATTCAATTAATTTCTCTGCCGCTGGTGAAAAAACAAAGTTAAAAAAGACTGTATCCGCAATATGAGGCTCTTGCACACATTCATAACTCAAATGCGGACTATCTTGTCCCCATGTACCTGTAGACAATTGATCCCAAGAGCACTCTGCCAACACTTTCTCAATCATTCTTTTTTTGTAGACATTTACTTTTTTAATGCCTTTATAATCGTAATACATCGTATTCATTAATCGTTCAAAACTGATATGGCGTACATCTTTAGGAACGATATGACTGATCAATGTAAATATTTTGGCAAACTCTTCAAATGAGAAATCTTGTAATGCCGCTTCTACATACCAGAACGTCTGATGGTCAAGCAATGCAAAAGATTGCTCTAGATTAATCTGTGCATTCAGTTGGTGTAGGCTCTCAACTGTATTTTCTCCTTTATGAATACTGGCAGCCCGTAAGCGAAGTATCCGATCTTCGGTTGTCCAATCTAAAGGTTGCTCTTGGTAGACAATCGGTTGGATCAATGCAAGCACATCATCTTGTACTTGTTGCCATAATTCTGACGAAACGGCTTCTATAATACAGCGGTTCAGTATCAGTAAAGTCGTTTTCATTTCTTCTGGTGATAAAACGCCATGACTGACTTGATCGGTTAACGGGACATTTTCAGCAAAAGGCACTTCTCCACGCAGACATTGACCGATTAGTCCATGTGTCCGAATCAACGTAGTCACTAATTGAGTACGTTCTTGCTGTGGATCAGCAGAAGCATGCATATACAGTTCTGCCGAGCCTTCATTATGTACAAATAAATTAATGCCTTGTTCTTGCCAGCGTATCCGTTCACGCATCGTTCCGCCTTTGGCTGTTTCAGACCATATCAGCACTTCTTCGATCAGCTCTTTTTGCCAGTACGATACTCGCAATTGATCTAGAATGCGTAATGTACGTTCTACATAATCCAGTACAGGATTAGCATTGCTTAATTCTTGCAAAGTCGTTACACGTTCTAGATTGACAATCCGTTCTTCAGCGGATACCAAATAATGTAACCAAAGATACGGATTATCGGCAGATAAATAACCAAGATTACGATAATTGTCTATAGCAGTTAATGAATGTAGCATACGGTCACATCCTTATTTTCTCCAAAGTATAGGGTTATTGTTAGTTTACCCGTTTTGATGTCGATTGATAATAAAAAAGCGTTGAACCTGATGTTCAGCGCTTTTGAGTTTATTTGCCCATAGGAGACTCTACAAATTCTTTTCCTACAGAATACAGTTTATCTTTGTTAATAATATCTCCCAACCAACGGCTTAATTTCACACCACTTTCTTCAGCAGTGTAAAAAACGCGTGATGGTGATAACGTATGCGGTGTACTTCGTTTCTTCGTACCGACCCCATAATCGGTCACAAAGTAATAATAATTGTCTAACTCTTGATCCAATTGTCCGGCAGAATCAAGCATACCTTGAGACCAGCTCTGCGTCATAACATCGTCTCCACTCACTAATCCAATCGTCTGCTGATTCAGTACAGCTTCATAGGAAGGTAAGACTTTATCGTATAACGTATTGGATTGTAGCAAGATCGTATTCGCTGGAAGCTTCTGCGCATTATAACGAAATGCCGCTGCAATAATATCTTCTTCGATCGGATAGCCAAAATGCTGTTCAAATTTGGATTGCCATACTTCATCAATAATATGATGCCACTGATGAGACGATAAATAAGAACCATCTGCATAATGATAAATTTGGGCATTCGGATAATGTTCTGCAATATGAGGAGCCCAGAATGCTGATCCAAATCCGCCTGCACTAGCTCCTGCGATAAATAATTTATCCGGTTCAGTAATATGATCGAATAACCAATCTAATCCTTTTAGCGTATTCGGTCTACCACTATAATGAGCTGTAAAATGAATTTTGCCTTTTCCTTTATACTTCACTTTATTGTTGCCAATATGGAAATCTCCTGTTGCATAAGGGATATAGACAATTGTCCAATCGTAAAAAGGATTATCTTCACGATGATTATCCAGCATACCGCCTAACAGATCGGTTTTGTAAAAAGGAATATTGGCAAAATAATAACCTAACTCCCGATTATGCAATAAGGTACGCAATCCAAATGGCTTGGAAGCGGTATTGCGATCCCAGCTAATCCCTCCACCGGAAAAATAAACGACTACATTTTTACTTTTGCCACGCTTGGTTAGCAAGTAATAAGGTGATCCATCTCCCGCTACTACAATACCGCTTAGATCTACCCGATTCCATTTATACAATGGCGATTCAGCAAAGCTGACTACACGAGTAGGACGCTTAATAACAAATAGAATAACAACGACAACAACCGCTACAATAATCAACCATTCAATGGTAGTCAACACCATTTCGATTCCTCTTTTCCCGCTTACTCTTCCTGTACGATGAATACTTTTGTTTTGCGCGGTGTACGATTCGCCTTTTTGCCTTTCAGTAACCATAGATCAGGGGTATCACTCACATCTTTGATCTCTAATTGAAAAGAGGTATTCGGTAACGACCTCGTGAATCGCAAAAATAACCGATTGCCATCTACAGCCGATTGACTGACTTTCAACTCATATGATTTACCCAATCCGATCGCTGGATATAACGTAACCGTACCAATAGATTGTGGATCAATACGCTTATTATAAATAATCATCACTTCATCAGGCGCTATACGAAGACCCGATGAAGGTAAAGGAGGCTCTGCATACATATACCCACCAATATGGTATTCATAAGCGGTCCAGCTCTGATATCCAAGCGCATAGGCATGATGTTCCAGTTCATCTATCCAACGTCTTCCTTTGATCATACTGGATTTGGAGCCGATATCTGCTTGAATACCAAGAGGTAATTTGGGATATAATGCTCGGATCGGTGCAGCTATACTTTCATAATCGCGTATATAGTTAGAGGGTAGACCACGCTTCATCCAATCCGGCCAATGCGTCTGCAAAATATGCATATCAGGCTTCACCAGATCGATCATCGCCAGCGCATCCAGCCCTTGCCATTCACGTAGCTTTTGGGTGGCTTCAGGATCGCGTACAGCTAATGACCATGTAGCTACTTTAATATCCGGGCGCACATCTCTGGCTCCATGCTCGCCATTAATAATTTCATGAATTAATCCATTGACTGCTTCTACACGCATATCAACCCAGCGCTCATAAATATAAGGAATTTTTGTATAATAATTAGCCGCGGAAGAACGGGTAAAGTTGGGCATATCCATTCCGTATTTGTCGAGAAAAGCTTGCTGTGCAAGCGGTCCAATATCTCCATATACTCCACGTTCGATTCCGTTCCATTCTGGAAAATAAGGTTCTGCAATCTCTATCCCGTCAAAAGGCACATTTGCTACCAGATAAGCGATCACTTCTTTTTTCCATTGAATATATTCGGTTGAAAAGTGAGAAAAGCGCTCAAATCCATCATTGATCGGCTTGAGCAATTCCATCCGCCAGGACGACCATTCTTTAGGCGCAAGTTCTACACTGAATGTGCCATTTCCTAATACAAGCGCCCATACTGCTATTTCTCGCTGTTGCAATGCTTCTACCAGTGCGATATCGACCTGTTGCTCATTCACAACAAAATAATGAACTGTTCGATATCCAGCAAGCGCTAATTCGTCAGCGATACTTTGCGGGGATCGATTAGCATAATACGGAAATAACGGATCGATCTGTATACTTGCGCCATGCATCGCCCACGGACGATTACGCTGTAGCGGTGTACTCATCTGCGCGCTCCTCCTGCTCGGTATACCGGTGGTTTTCGTTTACGCCAAAATAACTGAAGAGAGCGGTGTGCACACCACAATGAAAAGCCTGCAAAAAGCACACCCCATAATACAGCAGGAATCCCGAATTGTTGCGCTAGCCCTGCCGCATCTCCAGCTCCAGCAGGGCTAGTAATACTAAGCCACAGAATCGTAATCGAGGATAGTACGGATTCTTCTAGTGTCAAAAACAGAATTAACAAATAATAACCATTACGTAACCATTCGGGCGCAATCACCATGACACCACTAACAATCACAAATCCAATTAACCAGTACAGACCGAATCCATGATGCACATATAATATCAACATAATCAGCGCAATAATGCCTGTTAACACAATGCCTTCTTTTTGCTTGCGTTTGTGATACAGATAAAATAAAACAATCACAAATATCGAAGAACCCATATATCCTGCTAATCCAATCGGAAGTCCACTCCACATAGAACTTATCGTCGTATATGTCACTCCACTATGGTCTGCATTCAGCTCTATACTACTGACCTGACCGGATGTAATTAACGTAATCATAGCATGTCCAAATTCATGAATCATCGTGTTCAAATTACGAAATAACGATGAAAAAGGGATCAATCGCGTCAATACCGCTGAGGCGATCAATAACAAAATCGTATTTAACCATTTATTCAAAAGGTCACACCCTTACTATTTTAAGTTGCTATCTTAAATATATCGCTTTATAGCCTGTAAATCCATCTTCTACCTTTACAGCTTATGGTATAATTTGTGAATCAAATCATTTGTAAAGGAGTGTCTATTGCTGTGGATCATAACGATAAAGTAGAACAACTGGAACAGCGTATTCTCAGGCTTGAACGCGAAGTCGCTGAATTGAAGCAACTAGAAATGCAACGAAGACAGGCTTCGCCTCCACCCGTATCTCCTAATCGAACAGCTCCGCCCCCACCCTCTGGCTCACCTTTCACTCCGCCTCCGCCAACATCGAACTGGCAAGATGCTTATGTGAATGCACCGCCACCGAAAGGAAATTACAACGCTAGACCACAAGCGCAGCCACAGTCAGGTCCATTTGCTGGTGCACAGCGCCCACCTGTACAAGCGCCTTACACACCGCCTGTTCCCAAGCCACCCAAAGACTGGGAACATCTGATTGCGCGTGTATGGTTGCCGCGTGTTTTTATCGTTGTATTGATTCTCGGGATTGTGTGGGGATTTATAGCTGTGGTCAAAGCAGGCTATTTGTCTGAACCGATTCGCTGTATTCTCGGTGTACTGGTAGCAGCTATCTTATACTGGCTCGGGGAACGTGAGGTCAGTAAAGAACGACCCGCACTGGGCAAAGTATTATTAGGCGGATCGATTGCGATTTTAATTTTGTCGATTGTTGCATCGTATCTGTTATATGACTTGCTTCCGTTTATCTTTGCATTTTTACTGTATATCGGTGCACTTGTATTTGGAGTGTATATAGCATTAAGTCAGCGTTCTCAATCGATTGTTGGGATCACGTTGATCGCAGGTTATCTTGCGCCTGTATTGATTGCTCCTGATGATCCGAATCTATGGATATTTGCTGGATTTGAAACGATTTTCTCAGCAGTCATGTTAGTGGTAGCGATGAAATATTCATTCCGGGTCAGTTATATCCTGGCATTTGCTTTACTACATATTACGCTTGGACTAAGTATGATCTGGTATGGTTTCTCTGTACAAAATGTAGTAGCTGTTTTGATTCAACATGCTGTCATTTTAGCGATTTCTGTATTATGGAAAAAGCGCAGCACCAGTATGCAACTAGGTGTTCTTTTTACGAGCTTCGCCTTTGTCGGTGGATGGCTTACCATTTACTATCTCGATGGTAGTGAGACAGGCGCACGTTGGATGATTGCTATTTTGTCGCTGATGTATAGCATCTTGTATGCTTCCGGTATTCAAAAACGTACTCCTGTCGGCATTGCTTATCCTGCTATGGCGATCTTTGGCTGGTTTTTGTTGTTAAATATGATTCCGAATTTCCCTGCTCGTATGGCTGTTATTTTGGTCGAAGGTACACTAGCGTTCTTACTGGCTCTTCGATTCCGTAACAAATTACAATTGGTTCTCGCTTGTATTGTATATGCGTATGCACTGTTAGCGACATTATTTGTTCCGATCGAACGTTTCTGGTCTGCATCTGCTTTTAACTGGTTAATCTTACTCATTACAATTCCAGCAATCTATCAGATTATTGGAAAATGGGTACATTCAGAAGATAAAGTCTATAGCTCGCTGTATCGCAAACGTTATATTTTGATGTGGGCAGAAGCGATTCTGGGATTGATCTACCTTAGTCAATTGGTACACGTTGCTTCCCGATTCCAAAATGCTGATGTACGCCATCTTAGTCTTTCCAGTGCGTGGATTATCTATGCGATTCTCATTATTGTGATCGGTATGGTTGTTCAAAAATCCAAATTGCGGATTATCGGAATATTGTTTATCTTTTTCACCTTACTCAAAATTATTTTTATCGATCTTCCAGATATTTCGATTGGCGTACGGGCGATCTTGTTTATTATATTAGGTGTGGTTGGACTGGGATTATCGCGTTTATTTTACAAACGTCGGGATAACAATGGACAACCTCCATCACAAGAGCCACCACTAGAAGCTAATATACCAACGAACAATCCTGAACGTTCTTATGAATCTTCAACTGCACCATTAGACAACCGTTCTGCTGATGTACCACCTGCTTCACCCGATAAACCTAAACATAATGATGATCTTTCATAAATGAAAAGATCCAAATGAATGATTAAAGAAAGAAGTGGAGAGATTGATTTTTACGATTTTGTACAGTGTGGTTCTACCGATTTTTGTTTTGATTGCGGTCGGGTCCATATTACAGCGTGTTTTCCAGTTGGATCTGTATACACTCGCCAAAATCAACTTTTACTGTATTACACCTGCGGCTGTTTTTATGAGTCTCTATCATTCCGATATGTCTGCTCAATTACTTGGAAGTGTTATCTTTTTCTATGCTTTGTATGTATTGATCTTGTATATTTTAGGATCAGCCACTTCCAAAGTGATGGGATATACCAAAGGGAAAAAAGCCGCTTTTAACAACAGTATTATGCTCGATAACTCGGGTAACTATGGTTTACCTATTAACGATCTAGTCTTTAAAGGCGATCCACTGGCTGCTTCTATGCAAGCATTGATTATGTCGCTTCAAAGTCTACTCACTTTTACGTATGGAGTCATTTCAATTCAAGGATCACGACTCAACGGTAATTATCGAAGCGTGATTGTTGGATTTCTGAAAATGCCTGTACCGTATGCGCTGTTACTGGGTCTGGTTATGCATGCGTTTGCGATTCCTTTACCAGTGATTCTGGCTCAACCGTTAACGTATGCTCAACAATCGATGGTGGCAATTGCGCTAATCACGCTTGGTGCACAGATTGTAAAGTATCCGCTACGCTTATATCGGAAAGACATTTATCTAAGTATGGCGTTACGCTTATTCGCAGGGCCTGCTATCGGGCTTCTACTGATCTATGTATTAGGTATTCATGGTATTCCTGCTCAAGCACTGCTGATCGCTTCTGCGATGCCTACAGGTGTGAATACATCGATTCTGGCAGAAGAGTACCGGAATGAACCTGACTTTGCTGCTCAAACGGTATTGGTGTCTACATTAGTGAATGTATTTACGATTACTGCTGTTATCGCTTTGTCTCATCATTTATAAAATAAGGATAGAACTTGACGTTAAAGGGAATAGAAATCGTCTTATCCAAACTTGTATCTTGTTCTGTAGACGTTTTATACTAAGAATTGCTGATTTACAAGCGATCATTGATCACTATAAACGACCTCAAAGGAGATGGATATTCAGATGTTGCGTCAATCACGTAAAAATGTAGCCTTTTTGCTTATCTTCACAGCGCTATTTTTGATTATTGCAGGCTGTGGTAACAATGGAACAAGCAGTTCCAGCACCGGACAAACAGGCACTTCAGGTACAACGACTGAAAGCACCTCAACCAGTACTTCAACCGACCAATCCGGTTCTACAACCGAATCAACAGGTACAGACAGCTCAGCAACAACAGGCACAACCGAAGAAGCTTCAGCGACAGACAATTCTGCTGATTTCAAACAAGCCAATGACCCTATCGTCACGATAGAAATGGAAAATGGTAAAAAGATCGAAATTGAATTGTTCCCTAAAGCTGCTCCAAATACAGTGAATAACTTTATTGCTTTGGTGAAATCAGGATTCTATGACGGTTTAACTTTCCACCGCGTCATTCCTGAATTTATGATTCAAGGTGGCGATCCTGATGGTGCAGGTACAGGTGGACCTGGCTACAGCATTGCAGGTGAATTCAAGTCCAACAATGTACAAAATGATCTAAAACATACACGTGGTGTTCTTTCGATGGCACGTGCTGCTGATCCTAATTCCGGCGGTTCCCAATTCTTTATTATGGTAGCTGACTCTCCTCAATTGGATGGAGAATATGCGGCATTTGGTAAAGTGACTAGTGGTATGGATGCTGTCGATGAGATTGTCAATCTTCCAAGAGATGGACAAGACAAGCCTAATACTCCTGCTGTTATGAAAAAGGTAACTGTAGATACTAAAGGCGTTACTTACCCTGAGCCTGAGAAAGTAAAATAAGATGTATTCCAAGCCATTATCTCTGATGTAGATAATGGCTTTTTTGTTGTGAAGTTAGTTACCTATTCACAAGTAACTTTAAGCAACCGATAAACATTGTGTACAATCTTTTTATACAGTACATGTGTAAGTCTATCTACTCTCATATTTAATCAGGCAAATTTACTGAAAAGTAAAGACGCAAAGCCAAAGGGTCTAACACATGAATTGTAGGGCATGTCATGACAGCCGGTTACCGAGGAATACCTGATGCGGTATGAATCGAAGGAGTCCGATTCATCATGAATACGATGATGTCTTTTTGTTATAAAATAGGTCTATTGAGTGTAATGATTTGTCTTTTGCTAGGAGTTAGCAATATGAAATCGATTCATGCGCAATCAATTCAAAAAGCAACATGGTTGTGGAATACAACGCTTATCGTAGATTCGACAGCAGATATTTTACAGTTTGCCGCTTCACAACAGATTAATATGATCTACCTGCAAATCAATAGAGATCTGGATATTTCGCAGTATCAACGTTTTATCGCAGCTGCTTCTGCACAGCACATTACCGTTGAAGCTTTGGATGGTGCGCCTTCCTGGGCATTGGATCAGTATCGCCACAAGTTGCAAGATACGTTGCAATGGATTACTTCATATCAACAAGCCTCTTCGGCTACAGAGCAATTTAGTGGGATTCATATCGATATTGAGCCTTATTTGCTTCCAAATTGGACAACAGAACAAGCGACTATCATTGCACAATGGCAACGTAGTGTACAAATGATTACAACCACTGCTCAAGCGCTTCATCTATCCGCTAGTGCAGATATTCCTTTCTGGTTGTACACATTAAATACGCCTGATGATCATTCTACACTCAGTCAATGGATGATCGATCAATATGATTCATTAACAGTAATGGCATATCGAGATTCAGGAGCAGCTATCTATGATGTAGCTCAAGCCCAATTAAGTGAAGCCGATCATGAAGGTAAAGATATGTATATCGGTGTGGAAACAAATCCATCTGCTGAAGGCGATCATATTAGCTTTTATGGCAAAGGAGCAGATGCACTGACTACAGCATTGAGTCAGGTGACTACACAAGCATCTACTCATTCTTCTTTTGCTGGAATCGCTGTGCATGATTATGTAGGCTGGGGCAAAATACTACAGCATTAATATCGCGGGTAAGAAAGTGATCTCAAATGACTTTCTTACTTAGCGGTATACATACAAAATCATTCAACGATCATCTCTCTTCTCCCATAATACAACTTCCTTATTCAAGTTCCTGTATCTTATGACTATTAATAAAGTCTCTTAGAGATTTAACCTAATTGCTGATATAATTGAATGAATACATATTGTCAGCAAAGGGGCTCAATTCAAATGGAATCTTCACGAAATATTACCTGGCAGTCTTCCAATATCACACGCAAAGAACGTGAGCAACGATACGGACAACGCAGTGTAGTTATCTGGTTAACAGGGCTTTCCGGTTCAGGGAAATCTACACTCGCATTTGCGCTGGAAAAAGAATTATTCGCACGTGAGCGTGCTTGTTATGTACTTGATGGAGATAATATTCGTCATGGACTCAATCGTGACCTGGGATTTTCAGAGCAAGATCGCAAAGAAAATCTGCGTCGTATCGGAGAAGTTGCCAAATTATTTATCGATGCAGGTACGATAGTGATTGCTGCTTTTATTTCTCCTCATGCTCAAGATCGGCAAATGGTGCGTGATTTATTTGATGAAGAAGATTTTATTGAAGTGTATATTGATTGTTCCCTTTCTGCTTGTGAAGAGCGTGATCCTAAAGGATTATACAAAAAAGCTCGTGCAGGTCAGATTCCGAACTTCACAGGGGTTAGTGCTCCTTATGAAGCTCCTCAACAACCTGAATTGACGCTAGATACGGAACACCAGTCTGTAGAACAATGTGTTGCTAAAGTAATGGCTAAATTAGATCAACGGACACTTTAAATAATCCAAAAGAAAAACGGCTGTACAGTGACTTAGCCTCTACTTTTCCAGTGTTGGAATAGTGAGTATTAAGCGTTCTGTAGAGCCGTTTGTTTGGTTAATAATTGATGGAATGTGCCTTTGGTTTCGCGAGATAGCGCTCCAAATTCACCTTGCTGCACGATCTGTCCTTGATCCAATACGACCACTTGATCTGCATCACGAATCGTAGATAAACGGTGAGCAATCACGATCAAAGTCATTTTACCTTTGAGCTTCTCTATCGCCGCTTGGATCTTCGCTTCATTCTCACTATCCAGTGAACTGGTTGCTTCATCCAGTATCAGTACTTCCGGTTGACGCAGAATTGCTCGTGCCAGTACAATCCGTTGACGTTCTCCGCCAGATAGACGCACACCACGATCACCGATTACAGTATCTAATCCTTCAGGCAATTTGCGGACAAAATCTTCACATGCTGCAAAAGATAAGGCTTCCCATAACTGCTCTTCTTTCGCACGTGGATCAACTAATAACAGGTTTTCACGAATACTGCTATGGAATAAGAAAGGTTCTTGCGAAACATACCCGATTGAATTACGCCATGTCTGCAAACGTTCACCGGTTAATGTCTCTCCATCTACAGTGACTTTACCTTCTTGCGGTTCCATCAGTCCCATTAATAGATCAATCAGCGTACTTTTGCCTGCTCCTGAACGTCCTACAATCGCTGTCATTTTACCGATAGGAATAAATAGATTGATATTGTTCAGCGCATTACCTTGATCTTCTAGATAGCGGAAAGATACATTTTCACAGCTAAGTCCCTTGGTCATATGAACTGTTTTTACTTGACCGGGTGCTACTGCTTTGTAAGATTCTTCTGCTTGATCGCATTCTTCTTGTAGTGCTGTTACCGCATGAAAAGCAGGAACAAGCGCACCAATATACTCTAGTGAAGATTGAATACCGCCAAATCTAGGCCATAAGCGAGCAAAAATCAAAATAATCAATATAGAACGCTCTGGTTGTAATTTGAACACTTGAGCAGACAAGACGACAAACATAATAATAAATACAACCGAAATAATTTTATAAATAAATTGAGTTCCTGAATTCAAACGAACCAATTGAATCGCATTTTTTTCTAACTTGCCACACATACTTCTAAACCATTCAAAATGTGAAGCTTCTAACATATTGCTTTTGATATCTTTGATTCCACTTAAATGTTCTTGCATCCCCGAAAAATACTCTTGTGATAAAAAGGTAGTTCGATCCCCCATCTGTTTGGCACGTCGTACAAATTTACGTGAGTACAGGGTTAACAACACTCCGCCGACAATCACTAATAAGGTCATCTGTACCGATAATACCATCGCAAATGCGATTTGGATCACCATAAAAATAAAGGATGTAGATAATTGCATCACTAGATTGGTTCCTTGACTCACACGCGCTAATTCTGAAGTAAGTACATGACTCAAGTCCGATTTGCGTTTACGTAAAAAGAATGTCCAATTCGCACGCAAAATCGAACGATACGTACGAATTCTCAAATTATTAACAAATCCTTGCTGAATCTCTGTTCCCATTACAGCCTGTTTTCGCTGGATCAATCCCTGTACAATCATCAATACACTGTACATGCCAAGTACGACAAATAATGTCATACTCGCTGGAATACGCTGCAACGGCTCAAATAACCAAGCCATAGGCATTGAACCCTGTGTTCCAAATAACCCAACCAGACTAAGCAACGGAACCAGTAGATAAATACTTAATCCATCCAGACAGCTAATCATCAACATCAGGAATACGTAGATATAAAGGCGCTTGCCCGCGAAGTCATGCAGTTGTCGCATATAAGCGCTGATAGCATTCACTGACCCACCTCCCGTTCTAAAGCAGCCCGCCTTTGAATACGACGATGTAATAATAAAAATGGATGTAAAGGATAATAGAGAAAGCGTAGCGATTTAGGTAACGGAAGCGTCTGTGTATCCCATGTATCCGGCACCATTTTCCGAGCTAAAAAAATCGCCTTCTGTCCAGGTGTTCGTAAAGAAAAAAGATAATTACGATAAATCTGAGCCAGTATTTCACTTTCCGGTTCAGGGCATAAGCTAACTTGTTCACGAATAAAAATCAGGACACGACGTGCCAGATCCTGTGGACGATCTGTACTCATCAACAAAGCCATTTCCCGAGAAATCGGTGTATTAAGCATAGCAGCAGACAAAATTAATGCCTGACCGACTAAATGTGTGCATTTGTAACGACGTAGTAAAGCGGTTAACTTGTCCCAGTCGAGCTCCATACGTGCAAGGCGATCAATATCCGCTAACCAGCGCAAACGAAACCATGCATGCCGAGCACCATGTGCTGTAAGATAAAACATCAAATCTTCTTTGCCCAACATATACACATTGGTTCCTGCAAATTCTAATGTCTGACGACGACTCCATAATTCATAAAAACTAGGTTCTGCGCCTGCATCTCCATTTAAACGCCAGTGTAATTCAATTTCTATTCCTGTAGTCGCATGAGTAAATGATTCATGATTTTGACGCCATTTCCAATCGCTTACGATTCGAGAGACTTCTTGTGTTTTGATATATCCTAACTGCTCTAATACTTGTTCTGCTTGTTCAATCTGATCGGGATGAACCAAAATATCCAAATCTTTAGAAGTACGGCGCGATAGACTTCCATAAAGAAATTCTGCTAATGCCGGGCCTTTTAATTGCAAAGCATAGATGCCTTGTTGATCCAAAGCTTCACTAACCTGCGCCATTTTACCGCTTAATTGCAGCATAATCAGTGCATTGCGACTATAATCAACACTAAGCTGTTGTACCATCCCTTTTGGTGCTTGAGACAAAGGCTCTGCGCTAAATTGTTCATGAATAGTAGGGTACACCCGATGATGCCTTGTTAGTGAATAAAATTGTTGCCAGTTAATTCGATGATTCGACCAATCGATTGCAGATGGAGTATCTGTATCTACCGCCATCAGTTCAAGTAAACATTTTAATTCCACAGGAAAATCCTGCACGTCTAAATCCCAATCTATATTCATACCGAACTCCTTTGGATATAAACTGATGTTGATCAATTGTTCAGTTTATAGCGTTCATTCAGTGATTTTCAGATCCATTAAAGTATATACATGTTACTCTAGTATTAACCGAGTGAAATAGTATACTTTGTATTCATGCTAGTTTTTAGCAAATTTCCCCACTACCGTATACTGTTCAATTTCTTCTGCTCCTGTAACATAAAAAGCACCACTTCTAACCCACGCATGTGCAGCTACTTTACCCGCCCGATTGCGACGCATCCCCAGATATAAAGTACTTGGCACTTTACGCCTTGCTAACATTTTCATGGCTGCCATTCCCATCACCATACATTCCGTTTCCCAGAATACATGCCCGCTTACACGATGCAATGCTCTTGAGACCTGTACCCCTTGCCATTTCTGATCTCTGTTTAGATCATATGAAGTCTCTTCCATATAAGAACCTAGCGTCGGAGATACTTTGGCAAAAGGTAACATTTTCAAAAAGCGAGCCCACGCTAAATATACTAACGCTTCTAACATTAATTTACGCATAGGCATCGGGGTACTACGGAATTTGGCGATCTTAGTCCACACGAAGCCCATCCTGTTCAGGAGCCACTTCAATCAGACCTTCTTTAAACATTTGTCCGGCAAATTCACTAACTTGCTCCAGACACACTTCATACGATACATCGTATTCAGCTACTAACGTATTGACAATATTTTGCACAGATACAGGAGAAGAACTAAGCTCCCAGATTCGTCCACCGACCATACCCAAATTATAGTATTTGCCAGATTCTACGTTCATCATTACCGTTTCGCCATTCATATCACTAGCAATATATTGTTTATTTTGTTCAATGACCTGATCGGGTCCGATTAAGCTTGTATTCATTCACATTCTCTCCTTTGATCTGATTTTCAGTTGAAATGTTTTGTAGAATAGATCGTATCCTCTTGCATTTCTTCTTGTTGCACTTTTCTCATAATCTGATTCATCAATTCTGGCGCTGTAAACCCAGAAGTCGGACGTAAAATTTGTAAAGCAAATAACTCTCCCGCTAAAGCGGCTGCACTTGAGAAATGCCATTGTTTGAGTCCTAATCTTGGAATCAAAGCACCACGATACGTGTGTAGCATCATCGCATGTAATCTTTCCAAACGATTCATTTCACGCATAACTACATATTCGCTATCCATTTTGACAAGTTCAAATACGCCTGCTAAAGGAACGGTCTGATTGCGAAATTGCTTGGTAACAGGAATAGCAAATTTGCTGACTTCATCATGAAGAGGTTTGAACTGCTCTTCTGACATTCCAAACAGGTCTAAACTTTCTTTCCATAACTTTTGCTGTGGATATGCAGGATGGACAACAGGCTCTCCATTTTCATAGCTCACAGCGATAACATCATCACTTAGTAATTCAAATCCAGATTGTACAAAAGTAGACGCAAGTGTAGATTTACCTGCACCTGATTCTCCGACAAACGCATATGCTTTATTATTAATTACGACTGCACTTCCATGTAAAGGCAAAATTCCACGTTGTAACAACAATACGCCCATGCAAGTTCCCAACACATATAGACGAATTTTGTCTATATTCGCATCGTGCAACGGATGGATCATAATCCGTTTGCCTTCTTGAATACAAAACAAAGCGGTATCTGGAATTTCAAACACAAATCCAATAGATTGCATCGTAAAATTATTTTCGCGTGTATTAACTACAGATCTCCATTCAGATAAATCCTGAAATTCGATTTTCACATCAGCTTCTTCAATATCTTGGCGTTGCAACAATTCCGACAACAATATCTCACTTTCAAAACGTAACCCAAATGCTTGATAAATCGTCTTATGCATAGTTTTATTTACGGTAAAAATGGTCATTACCTCCCATAGAGCCTATGACTCTGCTTTCTCCGAATATTATTCAAAGGATTGCTTTATTAAAACAGAAAGTCCCTATACTAACTCGTATAAGGACTTTCTGAACAACTGCGTGCTTTTCTATCCCAGTGCTGCTTACAATACTCAGCTAGGGTTATATAGATCAGCGTCTTGCTCAGATACCCAGTCAATTTGCTTATAACCAATACCTGCCATTGTTTCGTTGACATCCAAAACTTCTAATGTTGGAGTCTGCCATTGCATTTTTTGTTCTTTCATTATAGTAGCCTCCTTATAGTAGAATGGTGAATCGTTATGTTAAATGCTCAGCTAGGGTTGTACAAATCAGCATCTTGATCAGATACCCAGTCAATTTGCTTATAACCGATACCTGCCATTGTTTCGTTAACATCCAAAACTTCTAGCGTTGGAGTCTGCCATTGCATTTTCTCTTGGTTCATTAATATAGCCTCCTTTGAATGTTAATTTCGTTTTAAAAAATGCCTCAGCTAGGGTTGTACAAATCAGCGTCTTGATCAGATACCCAGTCAATTTGTCTCCAACCAATACCTGCCATTGTTTCATTGACATCTAAAACTTCCAATGTTGGAGCCTGCCATTGCATTTTTTCTTTGTTCATGTTTTCACCTCCTCTGTAAAATAATATTCGTTGCTATGCTAAGTTGCGGATGAAGCGCCCAACAATCAAGCTTCTCATCAGCATACGGGTAGCCGGATGGGCTGCTGCATTGGCTTGAGGATGTTCGCCTATCTTTTCTAAAGCTTTCATAATCGTAGTCGTATTCATCCATGCTGCCACTTTAGGATCTTTACATAAATCTCTAAGCTCTTCTGTAAAGGAAGACCACTGAGGTTGCATCCGTTGTACCCAATCTGCGGGCTGCATGCCTCTCACTTTTTGATTCAATCTTACTTTATCAGGCAAATCACCAGCAGTAGCCCGTCTGATTAATGCGCGATCCATACCGTCCTGTACATATTGTCCCACAGGAATCGAAAGGCAGAATCGGACTACACGTGCATCGCTTGTCGGATCACGTTCCCAAACACCATAGTGTTCAGAAATTTTAGAAGTCATTGCTCCATTTTTGTTCGCAATTGCTAGATTTTTAAATTTTTCTAGTCTAACGTCAAAAGCATTTTGAACTTCACGACCGACTAACCATTCTTCCTGTTGTTTTACACGTTCCACCATACCGGTCTGACGCGCCATATCGGCATTGATCCAGACCAATGGATTCGGTCTTTCTTTTGAAGCAGCAGCCTGATTCCATTTCGGAAAAGCTTTGCTATGAATGATCGGTAATAACCGGGAACGCCCTACACCTGTTTTGTGACCATACAATTTTAGTTCACGATATAATTTAGTCCATTGGAACTTTTTGAGAAGCACTGCATAATAATCTAATGCAGGTCCCCATGAGATGGTAAAATTACCTCTAGCTCCTGTTAGCAAAACACCTGCACCTTGTTGTTGAGCTTGTTCAAATATTCCTCTAATCCAAAATGAGTTTTCAAAATATTTGTACGGCATTTCCAAAAAGTCTAACCACGAATCTACTTCTGTCAAAGGATTACGATCGGCAAAATCAAGATAATTCCCTTGAACATTACCAATATACTTTAACGTTTCCTCGATATATGGACGCTCATCAGGCACTAAGGTTGCGGACGTCCAATCATCAAAGCCGGCAATCGGTACATAACTATAGGTCTGTAAAGACTTGCCCTGCTCTGCCAAAATTTTGGATGCGTAACTAACAACAGCGCCGGAATCCAGTCCACCACTTAACGTTGATGCTACTCCTAGCCGGGTACGAACTTTAGATTTTACGGCTTGAGTAAAAACATCACGAAAAGCTTCTTCATATTCTCCGTTCGAACGAAGTCGAAGCGGTTCTTCTGGCAATAACGTACCATACTGGAATATATGACTATGCTGCTCTGTGAGGATAATAGCGTGTGCAGGAGGCAACTGTAGAATATCTTCATATACGGTACCTTTAATATCCAAAGATTCTGTCATACCAGCCATAGTCAGAAATTCGGCCATCCAGGGAGTACTCATTTTTTTCTGAATATCACCTGTCTGAAATAAAGGCTCCATCAATGTCGAAAATGCAAATTGAGAAGAGGTGTGATAATAGTAAAGGGTTCGATTGCCTGACCAGTCTCGTGCACCATAAAGCTGATGCTTTTTCGTATCCCAGATCATAAAAGCAAAATCACCAATTAAATATTTGGGAGTATATTCTCCCCACTTTTGATACGCTTTTAAAATCAGTAAGACATCTGACAGTTGACTACCTTCAGCGCGGCTAATTCCGAGCGCTTCAAATAGTTCTTCTCGATTATCGATAATCGCATCTGCTGTAATCACAAGACCACTGATCGGATCGTGATAAGGAACGACTTGATTGACTGATTCCTCGGTAATCCAACGATCATGACAGCCTACAAACATATCTTCATCTTGCCATACAGCAGAAGCATCCGAAGGATAATGTCGCATCTTTTTCATTAATCGTTGACCTTGAAGTGCGAGTGTTTCCGAGCTTTGACGTTGAAAATTCCAAATCCCTACAATCGTACTCATTTTTCGACGCCTTTACGAACAAGATAAGCATTAAATACGCGCCCGAGTGAACGGTTAAACGGAATCAATGATTTAATTTTGTTCATTTTTTGCTTCATATCTTTTACTTCTTTACGTAGACGTTCACTTTCTTGATGGAGACGATCACGTTCAATATAATGTTGCTCCATTCGTTTTTCCAAAGAACGTAATGTCATTCGCATACGTAGCAATTCATCTGCTTCGGCTTTTTCTTTTGATTCTTGAGACAGCGCACTTGCAACTTCTGGTGAAGTTTCAGGTAGAACAGCCGATTGCATCTTATACTCCGGTTCCCAGCGACAGCCGGTAGCCTCGGCGAACTGCTTCGTTTTGGCTTCAATCCACTTCATGTCTGGCTCCTCCTCAAACACAACGCCTGTTAGACGCTGTGCCTCTTCAAGCTCTGCTCCATATCCTAGATCGCGGAATAGTCTCGCACCTAGTATACGGCAGTAAGCTTCGATTTCCCGATGGTCTAGCATGGTACGCCAGTTACCGATAGACTTCATATGTGGTGTACGGTGTTCACTGAGATATGGATCACCTACACCCATGCTATAGAACAGTTCCGACTTGGCAGAATCCATATAATCTCCATACTTTTCGATTCCTTCTTCGTACGAAATATCTAGAAATTCACATACCTTCTGCATCTGTTCTTCTGGATGTGCAGCCATTTGTTCATACTTCAACCAGAAAGCATTGTTGTTGCTTTGTGAAAAATATTGATGATAACGGAATAATCCGATAGTGATATCGACCATCTTCATATTCAACGACGGGTCATTTAGCTGATCTGCCAAATTAAAATTCGGTGCAGATCGCTGATTTACTTTTTTATAAGAAGCCGCTACATCCAGTGGATTACGAAATAATCCGATCCGCTTGGATTGCGGGAATAAACGATCCAAAAATTCAAGAAGATAATAGTAGCGTGGTGATTTGTCTACAACCATATCTGCTTCACTTGTAGATAATAATCCATTATAGACATTCATTCCAAAACTACGACATGCCTCATCATATACACTTTCAGGCAGAACACCATCAAAGAATTGATTTAGAATAGCTGTTCCACCGTATGCACGCTTCTCTGGCTTCTTCAAATCATATAGACTCATAAGAAACCACATTTCTTGTGCCGCATAAATGCGTGTGTGATTTTGTAGCATCACGGTTGCGAGCGAGCTACCACTACGTGGCACACAGAGAAGAAAGATGAGTTTGTTACCATTTCTTTCAATCATCCGGTTTCCCCTGCCTTCCAAACCTCTTTCATAACATGTACCCAAAAGTTATTCGTTTTGAATAACATTAATCAGCTAAGTACATTATATATTTAAAAAGCAGAATTTACATGATAAATTTTCCAATTATGAAAAAAAGTTTAGATAATTAGCTAATATCAAATAGTGTTGGTACGATCATGTTTTGACTGATTCTCAATTTATATTTTTTTGATTATAACTATAATTTATTCCCAAAACCTTATAACCACGCGAAAAAATCTGCATTCTCACTTTTGGCGTGAATGCAGATTTTTTCTTTTTTTTTAAAAATTAAATTGGTAAAAAAATTCAAAAATAATATATTACATTTTGGTTACAAAACCTATTTTTCTGTTACCATTTAGTATATTTATACCATTAAAAGAACATATATTCCCATTTTATAGCATTTTTAATTTTAATTTGCATCATTTATTTTCTGCAATATGCGACTTAATGCGACAATGCTCTCAACTCGTGTAAGCTTTTCCTTTGGTTGGAATTGTTTTAAAGCATTTCCTTTTAATATTCCGGTAGCACTCACATATTGAATCGCAGAACGCGACCATGAAGAAGCTTGCTTCGCATCGCTAAACAAAATCGTCGGTTCAGAGGTTACTGTGGCCTGATTCTGATCAATTAATGATAATGTCCGCTGCAAAATCACAGCTAACTCTTCACGTGTAACTGCCGCTTGTGGACGGAACGTACCGTTAGCATCTCCCAACATCAATCCTGCTTCGACAGCGGTACGTACTGAATTGTTATACCATGCTGTAGAATTCACATCAGCAAATGAAGAAGCTGAGTCTGATGGTGAACGTTCTGCCAAACCTAATGTTCTGGTTAATAAAGTAGCCAGTTCTGCACGGGTAATCGTACGAGCAGGTTCAAATCGATTTTGACCTGTACCTGTGACAATCATTCGGTCAGCAAACTGTTGAATATCTGCTTGTCCCCAGTGACCATATATATCGGTTAATAACGGCTCATTGCGATCCAATACCAGATACGTACTATTGCTACGACTATAGATCGTAACCGCTCCGTTAGAAATAGTAAAAGGAACAGGAGTATACGAAATATTGCCATTACTGTCTGGCTCGGCACGAACTACTGCTAGACGATCTGTTGGATTTGTATTTGGACTGATCACCGAACGTTTAACATATTGATCAAAATACGGAATAGAATGCTTCTGATTCTGATCATCTAACATGTACCAATCAAAATCGACAGCTGTGCGTACATCATAACCTGCTTGCTTGGCTTGAGTGATCGCCGCTGGTGCACTGGCTAGATCAAGAACGAGCTTTTGATTAGAAGATAAGGTCTCTTTTTGGATTGTAGAAACAGACAGTTCATAAGTGCCTATAGGCGTAGATACGATCAGACGATCTATCGCTGTTTGTCCGGTGAACGATTGTTGTACCGAAGCATCCCATTGCAGTTGATATAGAGTAGCATCTGGAACTTCAGGTAAAGAAAGACGTAAAGTATGTGCTCCTTCAGCACGAGCCATTATTTCTTGCAATATAGCTGGTGTTACTGTGCTAGACGCAATCACTGCATGATCAGAGTTACTATTAGATACAACAGGCAGTGTCCAGCTAGCTACTGTACCATTGCTAGATACTCCTTCATATACAGGTGCTGTCGGAAGTGCAGGTACAGATGAAGGATCTGTAGGAAGATTGGTTGTCGGGCTTGATCCACCGCCACCATTATTTCCGTTACCATTTTGTGAACCCGGTCTTGTTCCAGAATCATCGTCTGAATCTTTTTTGGCAAAATCAATTCTAGCTAACAATGGATCATGATCGCTCACTCGTCCATCTGCTTCCATAAAATCAGAATTGATATGCACAATATCCAATTGAGCCCGATTAGCGATATTGGCTGTCATCAGAATATGATCCAATGTCTGCGAATTTCCTTCATATACATAAGAGTAACGTTCATTAGCAGGCAATGTATCGACCAGATTGGTTAATTCTTGTCCTTTCAGAACATTAATCGTATTCGAAAATTGAAAATCGTTAAAATCTCCTAACAATACAACATTAGCCTGACTATTTTGAGATAATGTCTGTTTGACAAATTGATTCAACAATGTCGCTTGCTTCGCACGTTGAATTTCACTACTACGTAGAGGTGGTTGAATACTACCATATAACGCCTGATCTCCACCTTTAGAGTTGAAATGATTGGCAATAACGATAACAGATTCTCCGTTAAATACAAATTGTGCCGCCAACGATTTGCGCGAATTTGCAAAAGCTTCTTCTGTCGGTGCGATTCGTCCCGGGTTGTAGGTCAGTCCATTCGCACCATACGTTGTTGCTGTTACTGAATCACCTGCGCCGTTGGTAGCTACAGGCAGACTCACACGTGCTGGATTATACAAAAATCCTACACGAATATTACCGCCTGGTGCGCCTCCATCTTGCTGATCTTGTGGAGCGATACTGGCATATTGGTATGTCGGACCACCTGCAAGCTGAATATCTTTAATTAATGCTGCGAAGCTCTGACTTGCATCTGTTGTTCCATCGTTAGTCTCACCATTGTTATCCTGTACTTCCATCAATCCCAAAATATCAGGATTGCGAAGATGATTCACTACATCGTCTGCAATGCGTGTTGTTTTTTCTTTATCTTTAGGATTATCCCAGAAGTTCTCTACATTAAAGGAAGCAATCGTTAATTTTTTACTCCCATTTTGCAGAGTGGATACTTCACGTTGTAACCCATGATCGATAATAGGTGGCAATGTTCCTTCAGGTAATATTTTAAAATTGCTATAGCTGTAACTCATAATGCCATGTAATGCTCCTGCAAATTGATCGCCCGTACTTACAGTTTGGGTAGGCTTAGCACTAATTAATAACCTTTTAGCATTCCATTGATTATGATCGATAACAAGCCCTCCTGCCGGAGTGATCAGTGGAGAAGATTTCAGATCGACAGTGACCGGAATCTCATACGTGTATGGCCCGATAATAGAAGCATCATTTAACTGTATACGCATACCTTCCAGACTTTCATAAAAGTCGATACTATAACGATTCGCATCATATCCAGCTAATCCATCACTACTAGCAATCTGATCAGGAATAGCACGACCTTGTTCACCAATGATTGTTGGAGCAGGCAATGGTTGATTGGATGCTTGTAGACGAATTGCTGAAGCGACAATTTCAGTCGTCGTCAGATCAGCCGCATCGGCATACCCTAATTCTTGATATTCTTTAATACTGCCATCGACACTTACTTTATCGCCTACTTTTAGACCATGCGCAGAACGGTAGACTAATATACCTTCAGATGTGCCTTCATCACTATCGACTTGATCATCGGCTTCTTGCAGATAAAAACTTGTTTTGCCTTTGACCATGGTCACGATTCCTTCAACTTGTGCTACTTCTTTCCCTTCATAAGGAGAACGTTGAGCCGCGCCTTGAATATCATGAATACGTAACTGTAATGGAGGCTCGATAACAGGAGGTGTACCTCCCTCTATATCTTTGAGAGTACGTGGAATCAATTCAAACGTATTGTTATAACGAGACATAACTCCTGTGATACGGGTATACGTCTGACCTACTTCTAACCATGGATTAGAGGTATAAATAATAAACGTCTCTTTTGCATCTTTGACAGTGTAATTACTGCCGCTTTTGCTAACAACGGTCACGTTAGGTACACTGATCAATTGAGCTTCATATGTATTACCTGTTACAAAATCAGTACCATTTACTATCCGGGCAACCGGTAGCTGGATCGTAGAATTAGTAATATGGACTGCGCTTGCAGACGCTTCGATTTGTAAAAGCGCTTTATAAGCTGTTAATGTACCCTGAACTTCGACTTCTTGCCCTTCGATGCCAGATACATTTTGCCCGCGTATAACAATGCCTGCGCTTCCATCTTGAATATACAGATTGCTATATCCGTTACCTGTATCTTCTCGATACGTAATCACTCCACGTGTAGATACTGTACTGCTCAAAGACTGACTGCGTACATCGGTGATCGGCATCGTTGTATACACATCTTGACTGACATTCTGAACTATAGAACGGCTAGCTAACGGAGAAGAGGTTACGTTGACGATGGAGTTGGATAGATGTTCACTAGTTTCGGCGGCTGAAGCAATCTGCTCATTAACCGGAAGACCTGACCAGAGTGAAGTAACTAATACACTTGCAGAGATACCTATACTTATTTTCTTTTTCCAATAAGCCATACATTATATTCCCCATTTCATCAATAAAAGTCTATTCTTCATTTAAAGTATCATAAAATGGTAAAAATAAATCCATTTAAATGTAAAATAATCATATTTCTAATAATGATGTTCCTATTTGTATTGTGTTCGTTATTTTTATCTCTCTTTTTATTTGTAACCTTATGGAATATATAGTATATTTATCAAGAACATAACGATATCTATAGTTAAAAATAATATTTATAGGTATCAAAATCTTTAAGGAGGAATATATGTGAAATCAAAACACAGTACACGTAAATGGAGTACAGCAAGCATGTTGATACTACTCGGTCTATTAGTATTTGCTTTGCCTGCTTCAGCAGCATGGAACGATACATATAAAGGGTATGCCACTTACACAGGATCAGGATACTCGGGTGGAGCTGTTTTACTTGATCCTATTCCTGCTAATGCCAAAATTACAGCACTTAATCCGACACAGATGAATTACGGTGGTGTCAAAGCAGCACTTGCAGGCGCTTATCTGGAAGTGCAAGGCCCACTCGGCAAAACCACTGTCTATGTCACTGATCTTTATCCTGAAGGAGCTAACGGAGCATTGGATTTATCTCCAAATGCGTTTGCAGCAATCGGAGATATGTCTAAAGGAAAAATTGATATTCAGTGGAAAGTGGTTAAAGCGCCGATTACAGGTAACTTTAGCTACCGGATCAAAGAAGGAAGCAGTCAATGGTGGGCAGCTATTCAAGTTCGTAATCACAAATACCCTGTGATGAAATTTGAATATGAAAAAGCAGGTCAATGGATCAGCTTGCCCAAAACAGATTATAACCATTTTGTCGGTGAACAAATGGGCAATCAACCTTTAAAAGTACGTATCACTGATATCCGTGGCAAAGTCGTAACCGATACCTTACAACCATTGCCTAGCGAAGCTACATCTAGCCCTTATATTGTAGCCGGCAACGCTCAATTCCCTGATTGATCATCTACAGCAAATAAGCGCTGTAGTGATATCCGGATATGGACATCATTACAGCGCTTATGTTTATACACACTTCTGCTACATTTAAGGCAACAATGTTCCTCGTGCACTTACATATAACGTATACCACTCATCCCGCGTCATTAGACTGGCTTGACGCTCTGCATCTGCACAAGCTTTGATTCGCTCTGGATTGGATGTACCGATAATCGGTTGAATCATCGCCGGGTGATACATTAACCATCCCAGTACAATCGCTTCTGCTGTTGTTTCTTTATCAGCCGCCATTTGTTGTACCAGTTGAGCTGTTTTTTGAATATGTTCAGGTTCATCTTTGATATCTCGTCCAGAGAATTTACCTTGTGCCAGTGGACTCCATGCTTGCAGTTGAATATCTTCTGTACGACAATATTCCATCAACCCTTCAGCAAAATTCACTGCTGTACCTGCTTGTTGGTTCACATGAACGACATGATCTACAAAATGCAGATGATTTAGACTCATTTCTAATTGATTGACCGCAAACGAATCTGGAATCGCTTGTTGTAAAAATTTGATCTGAGACGCGCTCATATTAGATACACCGAAATAACGTACTTTGCCTGACGATTTTAATCGGGCAAAAGCTTCTGCTACTTCTTCTGGTTCTACTAAAGGATCAGGACGATGCAATAACAAAACATCCAAATAATCGATTCCTAATCGCTCTAAATTACCATCTACAGAATCTAGAATATGTTCTTTTGAAAAATTAAAGCGACCTGGTAGATCACCTTCACCTAATTGAATACCACATTTGGACTGAATCACAATCTGTTCCCGTAGATCCGGTCTAGCTTGCAATACACGTCCAAAAACCTGTTCTGCTTTTCCCCGGGTATAAATATCTGCATGATCAAACATCGTTATTCCGATCGACAATGCAGCTTCAACAGCAGCTTCTGCTTCTTTGACATGTTGCTCGGTAAAAGGTTCTGTATCCCAACCTCCACCAAATGGCATACATCCTAGTGCGAGTCGGCTATTTGAAATTCCACGTTTAGCCAGTGGCATTACTTTAGTCATTGAATTACCCTCCTGTCGATGATAGCGCTTTTACCACATCTATACTCTCATACTTGTTAGGCTAAATACAATAGTGAACTCTTAGCATTCACAAGCTTTGGAACAAAAAAAGAAATGATTCTAAAAGCGAATCACTTCTTTTTATTTCAATCTATTTGATTTTGATCAATAACTTATTCTTTTAAAATAATTCAAATTCACTTACAGCGACTGTAGATGGCCCTGAATTACGATCAAAAATCAGTTTGTATGTTTTGTAAGCTTTAGTATTGTCGATTTCATAGACTTTTTTCTGACCAACTTCCCAACGATAAGAAGATTTCACATCATGCAATACTTCTTCCCACTGCTGACCATCGTTACTACCTACAAGTGTCCAGAACGCAGGAGCTGTTGCTTTGTTAGCCAATGTAATTGAATAACCTTTTACTACCTGTGGACTTTCAAAACGATATTGAAGCGAAGCATCCATAAAATTGTCATCATCTGATTGCCAGTAGCTATCTGATGCTGTATTGTGATCAAATGCTTTCCATGCTGTATCTTCATTTGCAGAAGCAGATGCTCCACCAGATGTAGATGTCATTGCATTGGATAATGGAACAAGATTGGTATTATCTCCAAATTCATATAATTCCAATTCGCTAACGGCTACATGGCCGCCGCCGTTATTCGAAGAGATAAACAAAGCATACGCTGTGTAAGCAGTATCATTTGCAATCGTATATGTTCTTTGCTCGCCTGACTTCCAATGAGTCTGATTGATCTGCTCATCGACTACCAACCAGTTTTTGCCGATCTTCCCTGCCAACTGCCATTTTTTTGGTGCTTCAGATGTATCATACGTATCTGCTTGCACTGTATATTGAGTAATTACTTTTTTCGTATTAAATTGATAAATCAGTTGATTAGAAGAACTTGCTGGAGCTTTCCATGAACTTGCTGGAGAGGAATTGTCGTCAAATGCTTTCCATGCTTCATGACCTACTTCTTCCGCACTTGCACTTGCTGTTCCATTTGTTCCTGCATTTGAACTCAATACAGGTACTACATCATTGCTGTAATTCAAAGCATGTGCTGTTCCACCTTGATATACAGTCCCCATCAATAATGCACCAAGTAATACTGCACCCGTTTTTTTCAATGTAAGCAATCCCATTTGTCAATCTCCCCTTTAAAAATATTAGTCTTGCGTTGGGATGGCTAGATGTAGAAATAATCTATTTCGGAATACTGGTAGTACACAGAAGATGATCTGTGCCACATAGAGTACAGTCGTTGTTTAGAATCTACTTCTTTGTTCCCCCAAAAATCATCAATGGACATCTAATTAAGTTACATATTCATAGATCGTTAATAACCGTTTTTCCAAACTTTGACACATTTATCATAAAAAAAGTTTTTATAGTAAAATTTTACTAGGTATAATTTATTAATATTGTGTATATTTTAGACTTAAATTATAATTAACCCTCCTTTCGTACCTACAAAAATAAAGGCGTTACTAAATAGGACGTAGTACTTATGACGTCTAATAAAGGTGATATGTAGTTTGTATATTACTGCTAAATAAGAATAATTTTTACTAATTAACTTATTAAGATGTTGACGCTTTATTCTATAATCAGTTGATCTTCTTTAGCAATACTTTTTTTTGGAAAAAATAGGTATTTGATTCTTTAGACTCATATGGAGGTATGCAAAAAGGGTATTCTACGTGTTGTAGAATACCCTTTTTCTTATAACAATGTATTAATTACCTTATTTGCGTTCTACGACAATATAAGCAGATTCAGATTTTACTGTTGCTCCCAAAATCTCTGCTACCGAACGTACAGGTACATAAGTTACGCCTTTAATTTTAACTACTTTATGAGTCATTGTTTTGGTTTTGCCATCGGTTACTGCTTTGTTAGAATTCAAAGATAATGTTGTCACAGCGCCAGTAATATCATCTGTTAATGTTATTTTTTTAGTCGCTGGGTTCCAAGTAAATTTGGCATCTAACTCTTCAGCAAGTTCTTTGACAGACATTAATAGTACACGATCTTTGGTGATCACATTGTAAGAAGCATACGATGGATCTTTATCAATATAGATCGATTTTTCGGTAATGTGTGCTACATCATGTAATAACAAATATACAGGTGAAGTTTTATCAAAGCTACGCAAGAATGCACCTGGTGTCAAATCTTTTGAAGTGATATCAAGCACACCATTTGGGGTTGCAATTGGATCTGCTACAATATTACCGTCTACATTCCAATTTTCATTTTCTGTGTGTACATTGAACATACTATAAGGCATATATTCTGAACTAGGCAAAGCCACTGTTAAATCTACAATTTGCTTACGAGTATGCATATCTTTATCAAAATAAAGATCTAGGGATAGACGGGTATTTGTACCAAAAACCGTTTTAAATTCAGGCTCTGCTGATATTTCTTTTAGATATTTATCATATTCAGCTAATACATCTTTCAAAAAGGATTGAACCTCTGTATACGATTCATCAACAAATTCTTCTTTAGTCTGATCTAACGTTAAATAAGCCATAGCTTGTTTCTCATCAGCATTCATTTGTGATTCAGCATAAGTGATAAAGTCATATAACGTAGCTAACAGATCACGCCAGCCTGCTTCATCTGTAGAAATACTTGTTAAAAATGGTTTGACCAAAGTGATAAATTCTTCACCCGTTAGCTCAATGTGTAAATGAGTCAGATCCACTGATTCGCCATATACTTCTTGAGTTACCGAATCTACGGTTACATTAGATGGATTAGGTGCATGCTTGAAAAATAAGCTAGCTGATTTGGTAATCAACTCTTTTGCTTGATCTTCAATTTGATTCATGGTTAGATTGCCAGGTAAAAAAGCCATTTGTTCTTCTGTAGTGAGTGGTATGTATAATGGCTTTTGCGCACCAGATAGAGCAATCGTAACTCCTTTCGTATCCATAAACATTTGGAATGGTAACGTCATTCCACTGTAAGCGATACCACCTTCAATCGAAACGTTGCCATTATCTTGAAGTTTGGCATGATCGATATTCAATTGCATACCGTTTAACACTGTTGCTAGTTGGCGTTCTTGTGCCGAAGCTGTTGAAGTAGGTGTTAATTGAACTGCAAGGGATTGCTTGGATTCGATCGATTTGACTTTGAGATCACCAACCATTGCGCTGTTAATGTCTAAATTACCTACAGCCTGACAACCTGACAATAGAACAAGAAGCAGCACCAGTGGTAAAATAACCCATTTTCTATTTTTCATAATGTTCCCCTTTCGATATTAGATTCTTTTTTATTATCCCAGTTAAAGCGATATTTGTAAAACCTCAATATCGTCATTAACTCATGATATTGTATACTAGGAATAAACAATAAATAGGGTGCTGGAGGATAACACAGTGATCAAAAATGAGAAAATCAAAGCGATAGAAGTACATTTAACGGGAATCGATGGAGAAGACTTGGGGATTGTACCTACTGCCGAAGCTTTGCAAATGGCAAAAAAATTAAAAGTTGATCTTGTATGCACTTCTTTATATAGTAGCCCGCCTCCTTGCCAGCTAATCTCAGCAGGAGCTGCCAAGCAAAATAAACAACAATCTAAAAAAAGTGATAAACCTATCAAAATCAAAGAAATTCGCTTAACTGCTAATATTGAAGATCATGATTATGAAACGAAAAAAAATCAGGCTGAACGTATTCTACAATCGCATAATGCTGTATTACTTGTAGTCAAAACACAAGGTAGCAAAGAATCAGCTAAAGCTAAAACGATTATTGAAGAATTGTTGCGTGATCTTCAAGCATCTGGAAAAGCCAAAACAGGTATTCAAGTGAGTGGCAAACAATCTATGGTTCAAGTCGATCCTTTATCTTAATATAGACTGTATTACAAAAAAGCGTATTTCTTCTTTTTGGGAGGAAATACGCTTTTCTTATTAACTGTTACTTATTCGTAGTGATCTTTCTCTAACAGATGATTCGATTCAGCCAGCGACGAAGAATGATGAGGACGATGATGAATATGATTACTCCAATAAGCGAGCACTCGTTGTAGATCGGTATTGATCACAGGCTTACTAATAAAATCGTGCATACCTGCTGTCAAACAACGTTCCCGATCTTCTTTTCTAGCAAAAGCAGTGACCCCCACAATAATTGGCATCTCTTCATGAGCATAATGTTGATGAATCTGTTGAGTAGCTTCGATTCCATTGATCACCGGCATCTGTACATCCATAAAGATAAGATCATATCGATGTTCGATAGCTTGTTGAACTGCCTGTTGCCCATCGGTAACCAGATCAGGATCATAGCCGTATTTGTGTAACATTGCCAGCAGTACTTTTTGATTAGCAACATAATCTTCTGCTACCAGAACACGCATAGGATAGTAATCTTGAACTACGACTACAGGTTCTATTCTCTGGATAGGATGTGACATATCTTCTTTTGCCAAAGACATACCCGGCAGATCATTCAGTTCCGAAGAAACTTCTAATTTCAACACAAAATAAAATTCAGCCCCGCTATTCTCATCACTGGTTACATCAATACTTCCACCCATTAATTCGACTAGCTTTTTACAAATAGATAATCCCAGTCCTGTCCCGCCGTATTTACGGTTTAACACAGGATGCAATTGGGAAAAAGGTTGGAATAACTGGGATTGTTGATGAACTGGAATACCAATCCCTGTGTCTTTGACTGAAAATTCAAGCCATGTATCTTCACAAGTGGCGGATTGTCCTTCTTCTCGTTCTAACGGACGAACCTGTACTGTAATTGAACCTGTATCTGTAAATTTAATCGCATTTCCCACCAGATTGACAAGCACTTGACGAATACGTCCTGCATCTCCTACAAACCACTGCGGTATCGATTCATCTATTTTGAAGATGAAGTCTAACTGTTTGTCTTGGGCTTTAAAAGCAAATAGTTCTTTGACATTATCCAAAATCGCTCGTAAGTTAAATGGCTCTGTATTCAGCGTCATTTTGCCTGCTTCGACTTTACTAAAATCAAGAATTTCATTTAGTAAATGCAGTAGCGTTTCACTACTATTACATACGATATCCAGATACCCTTGCTGTTGTTCATCCAATTCTGTATCAGCCAGCAATCCGCTCATCCCAATAATCCCGTTCATTGGTGTACGTAACTCATGACTCATGACAGACAAAAATTCAGATTTGGCGCGGTCTGCACGTTCTGCTGATTCTTTTGCTCGAATAATCTCTTTTTCTCCAGTAATATCGCGAAATACAATCACTGCACCACGTTGTTCTCCATGATCGATAACAGGCGTTACCTGATAAGCCGCTATAAAGCTAGAACCATCTTTTTTCCAAAATACAGTTTCTTCTTCTTGATTGGGCTTACCTTGACGAATCGCTTGAATAATCGAAGAATTTTCACCAAGCACATCATCATCATGAATGCCCCAATTACGTATTTGATTGGAACGAACAGACTCAAATATATCTTCTTCTTCAATATCCAGACCTAACATCATCGCACCGGCATGGTTAATAAACATCCCTTTGCCTTCACTATTAATACTAAAAATGCCTTCAGAAACCGCATTTAAAATCAATGAATGTTCATTGCTAAGGCGCTCAATCTGATGGATATATTGTTTTAATTCTGTGATTTCTGTGACTATTCCATATAATCCAATTACTTCACCATTGGCTACTATAGGTACATTAGTAATATTCGCAGGAAACAGTGAACCGTCTTGACGATATACATTTAGCTCATACGTCTGCGGGATTCCTTTTTTGGCTAGTCTAGCATGATGAATAATCCGATCCATCTGATTTTCTTCAAATAGAGGCAGTATTGATTGACCGATCAAATCATAACGTGAATATCCTGTAATCTCTTCGAGGCTACTATTCACAGAAATAAAATAACCTTTCAAATCGACAGCACATACTCCAGAAGGATTATTTTCAAATAAAGAACGATAACGATGTTCATTATCTTGCAGTACCATTTCTAAATGTTTACGTTCGGTAATATCTCTTGATACTGCTGTATAACTATACGAATCGGTGTCCTGATTATGCATATACCGACTTGTCGTTTCTAACCAGACATAATGCCCTTTCTGATGACGACAACGAAATACAACAGTTTCTTTCTCATTTTTACGTTCACGTACACCTTGTAGAAAATGAATAAATAAAGGTAAATCTTCTTTATGAATATGGCTATATCCCGGGCTTCCAATCAGTTGTTCTGCTTCATACCCCAGAATAAGCTGACAGGCAGGAGATACATACAAAAATGTAGAATACTCATCATCCGCGTGACGGGAGATCATATCTAGTGAATGTTCGGTAATCATGCGATACTTCTGTTCACTTTCCCGTAACTGTTCACTGATCATATAATGTTCTGTAATATCTTGAGCAAGACCGATTAATTGCAAAGGTTTTTTGGTTTCTTTATCGACAATAGCTTCCCAGTATCCATGAATAACTTTCTGTATATTG
This sequence comes from Paenibacillus sp. PsM32, assembly GCF_030433815.1. Lineage (NCBI taxonomy): Bacteria > Bacillati > Bacillota > Bacilli > Caryophanales > Paenibacillaceae > Paenibacillus > Paenibacillus sp. PsM32. The sequence goes on from NZ_JARUWY010000001.1 coordinate 985,937, forward strand.
CCCGGTAATAGAATACGGTACCTTGCTTCTTCACTCGTTTCCTGATGGATCGCTTTTTCGATACATTGTTTAACCTGCTCTACATCATCAGGATGAATCACAGCCAAATACGAATCTAGATTCTGCTCGACCAATAGTACATTTTTTTCGTAAATACGCCGAATATCTTTGGAAAAGTAAATTATATTTTCTTGCAAATCCCAATTCCAGGCGCCTAATAAAGCCATACGGTGAGCATGAGCAATAATATCTTCTTCTGATTTTTGCTTGGTTACATCCTGAGCAATAGCCAATACTTTTTCAACGTTGCCAAGGTCATCTCGCATTAACTGTGTGAAAATTTCTAACCATATATAATGACCGTCTTTATGTTTCACACGTCGAATAAATGTTTTATCGTCGGCATACATACTGCCCGGTTGATGCATCTCTTGAGCGTCTTCTTCGTGGTAATATTCCATTCGCATTTTAGATACCATTTCAGAAGGTTCATATCCCAGAATCTTTTTGACCGATGGAGATACATATTGGATATTACCATCAGGTTCACTAACAGAAATAATATTGGAAGAATTCCGTACAATCATCGAATGCAAATCTTCTACTTCTCGATCTTTAACCACATTGATATACATCATCATATATTGCAATGTAGATGTATCATCAGCAAAAATATAAGAAACTTGTAACGACAACCAAACAGGTACATGATCTGCATTCATCCAGCGTCTTTCTGCTTTTTCTAATGTGCTGTTTGTGGTATGGTCTAGCCACTCTTCTGCTACTTTCCATGTAGTTAGTACATCTCGTAGTTCAGATTCTTCATACTTTAATATTCGGCACAACGCAGGATTGGCTTGTATGCATATCCCTTGAGCAGAAAATATAGCAATACCCTCGGGAATATTTGCATACATATGTGCCAGTACAGATTCTTCTGGGAAAGAAGCATTAACCACAAACCCATCCTCCTTTAATCATTTATCAATTCATACTGCTCTAAATTCGCAAATCTCGCGAAAATTGCAGTCTTTGCATTTACGTTGTGAAGGCATCGGAGTAAAAAAGGATTCCGGTTTGGGACGATTGTAGTAATCATCATCTAAACAAGACTTCATTTCTTCAATATATCGACCGATACTTTGTTCCACTTTACCGATATCTTCTGTCGTGATGCGGTACTCCTTATGTTCGCCTGTTACCAGATATTCAACACGAATCTGGATTTTATCAAGCGGCATATTATACTTTTCTTGTACATATGAGGCATATAAGTATAACTGATCCGAGAAGTCATCTTCTCGTCCTGTTTTCCAATCTACAATCACCACTGTACCATCTGGTTTGCGGTACAATAAATCCATTTTTACATAGACTTTTGTATCAAACAATATCATCGTATCCCATTTTTCGATTTCCAAAATCTTCATATCACGCCGGGTCACTTCTTTCCATGTGAGCGTGTCATATAAATGCCGTATACACTCTTCTTGCCGTTGCTTAATCGTAGCAATTCGGCTGTTTAGCGTATCGTCACCATAATATATTTCAGAAAGCATCGTATGGTATTTGGGACTGTTGATCCAGGCTTCTACATCTTGAGATTGAATATACGCTTCATTGAGTAATTTGCGCATTTGTTCTAACAAAAATGCTTGTCTTGGAGCTGTTTGAGATTCTTCCCATTGCCGAAGCGCAGATTCACACATCCGGTGAGCCAGATCACCAAACAATAAATAAAAATTACGTAACTGCTTTAAACGGTAAGCGTGTATTTGCTCGTCTGAGCCTAACTTTTCACTCCACCCATTATGTGCAGCATAGTAATGAAAATAATATTTGCGTAAACATTCATCGAACATATTTGCTCGAGATTGAGAATAAGACCATTGCGGGTATTTTGCCATGCTAAACAGCCTTTCTATGACTTTAAACTATAGATTGTCATTATAGTTTAAATTATAACAAATATACGCCCATAACAATGCAATTCTATCTATTTTATTCATAACGATAAGAAAGTATTTCTGTACATAAAAAAATCTGTAGCACCTATAGGCACTACAGATTTTTAAAATGTATACATTATATAATTTATATTATTCACTCATTTGGATAAACAATAATTTTAAGACTTTCATTTTTGTGATGGATAGCTCGTTCCATCGCTTCTTGTGTGCGAGATAATGGATATTTATCTGTAATAATCAGGTTCGCATCTACTTTACCAGACGAGAGAAATTCGATTCCCATCGGGTATGTATTGGCATAGCGAAATACGCCATAAATATCGATCTCATTATCTGCAATTGCAGGTACATTAACAGGAATTTGATCTTGAGGAGGCAACCCGACGATTACTAATTTACCGCCACGTCTAATAGAAGATAATGCACTTTGCAAAGCTTTGGGATTACCAGCCGTTTCCCATGCAACGTCTACACCTCTACCATGAGTTAACTCTTTTATTTTCGCTACAGGATCTTCTTCTTTAACATTTATGACTTCAGTTGCACCCATTTTGCGAGCGGCTTCTAGACGGATAGGTTCTAGATCAGTGACGATAATACGTGTAGCCCCAAAACATTTGGCAGCAGCGACAGCCATCAATCCAACCGGCCCCATTCCCATAATCGCTATCGTTGAACCGGGTTGTAGATGACATCTTCTAGCTGCATGAATCCCTACCGAAAATGGTTCATTCATAGCGGCTTCTTCAAAAGAAAGGTGATCTGGAATAGGAAAAACAAAATCTTGACGCATAACGATATATTGTACAAATGCTCCATCTACAGGCGGTGTCGCCAGAAATTGCACGTCCGGGCATAAATTATATCGTCCCTCTTTGCAATATTCGCAATGTCCACAAGTGACTCCCGGTTCAATTGCTACTCGATCACCGACGTTAAAACGTGATACTTGTTCACCTACACTGACTACAATTCCAGCACATTCATGTCCCAAAATAATTGGCTTTTCTACTACGTATGGACCTATACGTCCATGCTCATAATAGTGTACATCTGATCCGCATACTCCTACAGCAATCACTTGAATTAATACCTCATTAGCCTGTGGTGTAGGAACAGGAATATCTTCGATAATGATCTGACCGGGCTCTGTCATTACTGCTGCTTTCATCGTTGCTGGGATTTCAACATGATTCGACATAAAATTTTTTCCTCCCTCTAGCAATCTGCAAAATTCCATGATATGATAGCGCTTACTTACAGATATAGTTTACCATTTAAAGACTGTAAGTTGAAATAATCGGTCGTACTTTAGCTAACGAATGTCATGGAATGATTGACGAATATGAAGTGATTCGTCAATATATGGTAAAGAGCGATTGTAATGTTTGATACAAACACTCTTACTTTTTTTCCAGTTGAGGGAGTTGGCTATATGACTGTCAAAATTAAAGATGTTGCAAAAAGAGCCGGCGTATCCGTCACCAGTGTATCTAGAGTGTTGAATGGTGAGAAATATGTTAGCGAAGATATACTAGCACGAGTGAATGAAGCGATTGAAGAACTCAAATACTCTCCTAGTCATATTGCTCGTAGTCTCAAAAAACAGAAAACCAATACGATAGGCGTGATTGTGCCTGATTTAACGTCTAACTTCTACTCTACGATTCTGAGTAGTATTGAAGAAAATGCAAGTAAATACGGGTATAACCTGATCGTCTGCAATATTGCTGAGAACTTGAGTAAAGAACTCAAATACCTGTATATTTTTCAGGAAATGAGAGTCGAAGGCATTATTATTATGCATGAAAAAACAAATGATGATATTGTATCGTTTATCCAAAATGCAACGATGCCGATTTTGTTTTCCAGTGTAAAATCGCCTGACCCTACGTTTATGTCAGTATTGATAGATGATTATCAGGCGGCTTTTGATGCTACTGAATATTTGATCGATGCAGGTCATACTGCTATTTCTTATCTGGGTGGCGATCTACAAGATATTACTTCTGGCCAAAGTCGATATAATGGATTTCGTGATGCGTTAATTAAGCATAAAATAGCGATTAATCCTGATTATATTAAATTTGGTGATTATAAGCTTCCTAGTGGACAAGCGTTGATGAAAGAATTGCTTCATCTTCCTAATCGTCCAACCGTTGTATTTGCAGCTAGTGATGATATGGCAGTTGGTGCTTTGAATTGTGCACTGGATCAAGGTCTTAAAGTTCCTGATGATATTTCGATTATTGGCTTTGATGGTAGTACGATTACTAATATTGTTCGCCCGGCTATCACCTCTATGCAGCAACCGATCTATGAAATGGGTCAAATTTCTTTAGAAAGTCTACACAAGTTAATTACTCGTCCCAAAACACAACAAAAAACAGATATCGTTTTGCAACATCAACTGGTAATCAGAGATAGTTGTAAAAAAATAAATTAAACTTATTTCAAATTTATACTTGTTATTTATAAAAGTTACGTAATATAATGTCTCATATCAAAACATTTTCTTTAAAAAAACACTCCTAAGAATACTTCATAAGTTACTTTACCTCACACATTTGTTTATCCTTATCTTATTTATAACTCACAACGTCATCTTTTTACTTTCACTTATCTTTTGTTGTACATGGTATCTTACACTCTATCTACACCAGATGGAGTAACAAGCTCATAATGTGGTATCGATTCCAGATAACAGATATCACATTTTTTGATCTTTATGGAATCGATACCATATTATAGGAATTGATGTCACTTTACTTATTTTTTCACCTGCTTAATCTTATAACATAGCTTATACATCTGTATGGTATCGATTCCATAAAAGGGGGAATACAGTTGAAAAAGATAATTGTTGATAACATCTCCGTCTCACCGCTCATTATAGGCACAGGGGATTTATCCAAAATGAATGGTACATGGATATTGGATGAATTTGTAGCTGCTGGTGGAACAACTATTGATATGGCTTATCAATACACCAATAGTGAGGTCATTATTGGGCAATGGATGAAAGAACAACACAATCGTGAGCAACTTATATTACTTAGTAAATGTGCTCATCCTCTCAAAGGTGAAACTACACCACGAGTACATCCCAAAGCGATTACTCATGATCTACTTATTAGTCTGGAACGATTAGGAACAGATTATATCGACCTTTATGCTTTGCATCGAGATGATGAGTCTGTTGCTGTTGAACCGATTATCGATACACTCAATGAACATGTCTCGAATGGTTTTATTCGTACATTTGGTGCTTCTAACTGGAGTTATCAACGGATACAACAAGCTAATGATTATGCAGAGCAACACGGATTAAAAGGATTTACTTTTAATAGCCCTAATCTTTCTCTTGCTATCGCTTTGGAAGCGCGCTGGCCTGGTTGTGTATCCGCAGATGAGCACACTGTTCAATGGCATCATAACAACCAGCTTCCGCTACTTTCTTGGTCAGCACAAGCCGGTGGATTTTTCTCCGGTGCTTTTGCCCCTGAAGATCGTTCGAACGAAGAAATGGTACGTGTGTATTATAGCGAACCGAACTGGGAACGTTATCGTCGTGCTGTCATACTGGCAGATGAGAAAAAAGTAACCCCTACACAGATCGCTCTTTATTTTGTACTTCATCGTCCATTCCCTACAGCAGCTATTATCGGCCCTCGCTCTTCCGAAGAATTGGCTCAATCGTTTGCGGTATTGTCGCTCGATATTCATGAATCCGATCTACAATGGCTCAATTTGGAAAGGGATGAACGATAATGATCCAAGATAAATTAGCAGCTCAATTGTTTACGGTACGCAACGAACTCAAACAAGACTTTATATATACGCTAAAAGAACTTCGCAAAATGGGCTGGACAGCGGTACAGATTGATGGATTGCATGGTAATGATCCTGCTGAAATCGCAGCAGTAATGAAAGAAATTGGACTTCGTACTGCTGGAATGCATGTAGGTTTAGAACGAATGAAACACGATCTCGATCAAGTCATTATCGAAGCTGATCTTTTTGAGACACCGGATATGATCTGCCACTCTTTACCGGATGAACATAAAAATGAACAAGGTTATCTGTATGTACGACAGGAGCTACGCAAAGTATCTGCTATCGTTTCCCCTCAAGGTTATCGTGTTGGATTTCATAATCATGATTGGGAATTTCATACGATGATGGAAGGCAAATATGCACTTCAATATTTGCTTGAATACGATGAAGCAACACCTGTATATGCTGAGATCGATACGTATTGGGTCAAAAAAGCGAATCTTGATCCGCTACGTATTATTGAATCCTATGCTCACCGAATGCCTATTTTACACTTTAAAGATATGACAGATGATGATCGTCACTATTTTGCAGAAGTGGGTAGTGGTGTTATCGACTTTGCCCCTATCTTACGCTGGGGCGAACAACATGGTGTAGAATGGTACGCTGTTGAACAAGATTATTGTCCGGGATCACCAATGGACAGCCTAGAATCCAGTCTACATTACTTACGTCAGTTAATCACCACTCTGTAAGCTACCCGCATCATTTCGCTATTTATGTGTATTCGCCAGTATGAAAGGAGTAGTGCTATGCAAGCCGAACTTGATTCTGTTCCCAAAAAATCAACGAAAAGCAAAAAAGCATCTTCATCAGGATTATGGAAAACGATTGTTGTGAACCGCTATCTGTACCTGATGTTGCTACCATGTCTTATATTTTTCGTCATCTTCTCCTACCTTCCTATGGCAGGGCTGGTCATGGCATTTAAAGAATTCCGATTCAATGCCGGGATGTTCGGAGGTCCTTGGGTAGGACTTCGCTACTTCAAATTATTTTTCTCTTATCCTGATGCTACTCAATTGATTTTGAATACGTTTATTGTAGGTTTTCTCAAAATTATTGTGTACTTCCCTTTCCCTATCTTACTAGCATTAATGTTAAATGAAGTTCGATCCAAACGATTTAAATCGATAACCCAAACGATCTCCTATCTCCCTTACTTCCTCTCATGGGTTGTTGTTGCCGCTTTTACCAATAAAATCCTTGCTCCTGACGATGGTATTTTCAATCAATTTATGGCTGCTCTCGGTGGCGACGGTAGTATTTTTTACATGATGGATGGCAAGTACTTCTATCTGATTATGTTCCTCACCTATCTCTGGAAAAATATCGGTTGGGGTTCGATCATTTATCTGGCTTCGATGGCAGGAATAGATCCTACTTTATACGAAGCCGCTGAAATGGATGGCGCAAGCAAGTGGCGCAAAATCTGGCATATTACATTGCCTTCGATCCGTCCTACTATCGCGATTTTGTTTATTTTGGATATTGGTAGTCTGTTAACTACAGGGTATGAACAGAACTATTTACTTCGTACTGCAGGTAACTCTGATTACTCCGATATTCTGGATACGTATGTATTGCGAGTAGGTATGATGCAAGGACAATATGGATATGGTGCAGCTGTCGGTTTGTTACAAGGTCTGGTGGGCTTAATTCTCGTTATTGTCACCAATTATCTGGTCAAACGCTTTAGCAAAAATGAAGCAAGTCTCTGGTAGTCCAATAAACCATTTGGAGTGATTTTTGTGAAAACTATTAAACGCCACACTTCACTTACGCTTTGCCTTTTATTGTTTATGGTTGTATTGTTATCTGCTTGTTCTTCAGACAGCAGTGGTAGTGAAGCAACAAGTGACGTTGCCGCTGACGGTCGCAAAAGCGGTGAAGATGGATTTATCGCTAATCGTGATTTAACAGGACGTATTTTTCTTGAAGGCGATGGTGCACAGTTACCCGATGATCAAGTCGGAAATCCGATTGCACTCAAAATCAAAGAAAAAACAGGCATGACAATCAACTGGCAATCTAGCGGTGCGGCTGATGGACTACAAGAGTTAACAGTAGCTCTAGCAACAGGAGATTTACCCGATGTGATCGAAGCGTATCTCGATCATGGGGGTCGCCCGGAAATGAATGTACTTCTCAAAGGTGCTCGTGAAGGTCTATTCACTGATTTGAGCCCTTACCTCAAAAATACCAAAGTACTCAAAAACTATCTTGATCCTGAATTCCTACCTCGTGATACCAAAGAAAATGTTATGTTCCGTCCTGAATTTGGCGGCAAAGTGTACTTTATTCATATGAATATTCCTGCCAAAAATACAACCGATGAAGATCGTCTTCACTATCGTGCAGGACTATGGATTCGTGCAGATATCGCCAAAGCATTAAATGTCGATCCTTCCAAAATCAAAACACAAGATGATCTATACAATCTAGCACTCAAAATCAAAGCTGGAAATTTCAAAGACAATAATGGTAAACCAATCACTGTTATTGGTCCTCGCAAATGGGGCGGTCAGGTTACCAGCACTTTATTCAAAAACTTTGACTTCGGTAATGGTACACAATTTGATGTCGAAAATGGACAAGTCAAACATGTTGCTGAAACCGATTATGCTCTCAAAAGTATCGAATTTGTACAAAAGCTGTTAAAAGACGGTCTGTTGGATAAAGAAGCTTTTAATATGGATGGTGTACGTGCTGAAGAAGCATACAATAACGGCTCTTATGCTATTTCTTCGTATATGAATATCGCTCCAGATTCATTGACAATGTTCGAGAAAACCAAATATCTACCGATGGATCAGATGGAAAATTACAAAGGCGAAACAGACATTTATGAAAAAGAAAAATCCGGTAGTCAAGTGGTAGCCATTCCTTCTACTACCAAAAATCCAGAGCAAATTATTCAATATATGGACTACCTTGCAAGTAAAGAAGGAAAAGCGCTTTGGAACTATGGGATCGAAGGCGAAGATTACAAAATCAATGATAAAGGGCAATATATCTACACTGATAAAGTACTGGATGTAATGAAAAATAATCCAGGCGAAGAACGCAATACCATTCCTTACTTCTGGGGTAGCTTACTTGGCAAAACTGATGTCAATAACAACAAAGACTTTGGTGAATTGATTCGTAGTGCGAATTCCCAGCCAGAACGGTACAAACTGTATTTTGAATTGATGAATTATGGTAATCCAAAATATAAATACTGGGATGGTTACACAGCCGCTTCTTATTTAGCCGAAGTTCCTGATATTGAAGCATCGCTCAAACCTGTACTCGATTCCTACAAAGATGTGTTAGTCCAAGCATTTTTTGCTAAAGATATGACAGAAGCTACGCAAATGTTAAACGATTATCGTCAACAGTTGAAAGATGCAGGTGTCGAGCAATACGAGAAATATTTACAAGATAAATACAATGCCGATCCTTCTTCAGTTGTATTCTATATTGATGCATTTTTCTAAAAATATATGCTGTGATCTAATCGTGATCTACCACTGAACTGCTTAGGGGATGTGTAACCATCCCCTATCAAATTAAAACTGCGGAGGTTATGCAGATGGATAAAGCAGTAGGCAAAGCACCGCTCAATGAGCGCATAGCTATTGCAATCAACTATATGTTACTGGTGGTTTTGTGTCTGGTCATTCTTATGCCACTGGTCAATATTCTGGCGCTTTCTTTGAATGATGGTAAAGATGCTTCACTCGGTGGGATTGCTTTTTGGCCTCGTGTTTTCTCGGTATCTAACTATGTAGAAGTGTTCAAAAATCCAGCGGTACTACAAGGTATGGAAGTGACTTTATTTCGTACGATTTTAGGAACATTTCTAAGTGTATTGCTTACTTCTATGGCAGCCTTTGCACTCAAAAATAAAAATTTACCCGGTGTAGGCATTGCCAGTATATTTATCGTGTTCACGATGTTGTTCAATGGTGGGATTATTCCTTACTTTATGGTTTTGAAAATGTTCCACTTGAACAATACGATCTGGGTATACATTATCCCTACCTTGTATAGCGCATGGAATCTGATTCTGGTTCGTACTTTTTTCCAATCGATAGATCAAAGTATGGAAGAATCGGCTAAGATCGATGGTGCTCATGATTTTCAGGTGTTATTCCGCATTTATATTCCGCTCAGTATGCCGGTATTATCCGTTATCTGTTTGTTTAATGGCGTTATGCACTGGAATGACTGGTTCTCAGGTGCCTTTTATGTCACTGATGAGAAATTAAGACCTTTACAGACTATATTGCAACAGATGTTAACCGCAGCCGAAGCGATGCGCAAAAACTTATCGATGAATGCGATGATGAGCGCGGGCAACTCGGTAACGACCGAATCGATGAAAATGGCGATGGTTATTATTTCAGTCGTGCCGATTGCTACAGTTTATCCGTTTATTCAGAAGTATTTTGTACAGGGTATTATGGTCGGATCGGTCAAAGGATAATTCCACGATCTCTACTGCTGGACGATCACCCTACAGAAATAAAGTACAAAAATCGGGATGCGCTATATCCTTAAATAAATGAGGGATTATCATTGAACGAAAAACAATACGATGTTGTCTCTATCGGTGATGCTAATATTGATCTGATCGTCGCAGGAAGTGATCAGCTACCTCTTCCAGGGCAAGAAGTGTTTGTAAAAAATATGCTTATTCATATTGGTGGAGGGGCTGCTCTATTCTCGATGGCACTTGCCAAAATGGGGCTTAAAGTTGCTTTTAACGGGGTTCTGGGCAGTGATTACTACGGTCGTTTTATTTTGGATGAATTCAGTGAATTGAATATTGATACTTCTTATATTCGTCAGAGTGAAGAAAATAATACAGGCATTTCGATTGCGATCAATCCTGAACATGATCGTTCATTTATCACTTATATGGGCTCTAATGCTGAAGTGCGTATGGAAGACTTGAACGAAAACAGTATGCGATACGGTCGCCATGTTCATTTAACTGGCTATCAAGGTAGTCGTAATCATGATGCTTATCTACAAATGATCAAAAAAATCAAATCGTTTGGTGCTACGATTTCGTTCGATGTTGGTTGGGATGATAGTGGTGAATGGTATAGCGGTATTTTTGAAATTATGAAAGAAGTCGATATTTTCTTTCTTAATGAACTTGAAGCATTACATTACACCGGTTGTACCGAGATTCGTGAATCGATTAACAAAATGTCGCAACATGCGAAACATTTGGTTGTTAAAATGGGCTCACGCGGAGCGGTTTCTGTTCAACAGCATCATATGGTCTACCGTTCTGCGTATACGATTACAGCTGTAGATACGACAGGTGCTGGTGATAGTTTTAATGCAGGGTATATGTATGGCGTATTGACCGGGCACGATAGAGGAGAATGTCTACAATATGGTAACGCTTGTGGAGCACTTTCTGTATCGGCTTATGGTGGCAATACCGGTATACCTGATCAAGCAGGCGTAGAAGATTTTATTGCCAGACAAGCTGGACATATTGCAGACGATTGGGAAGTTATTGTCTGATCAAGGGAGGCACACTATGTTTTTCACAGAAGATAAATTAAAAAAACGTCTACAGCAACTAGAACCGCTTCGTTATCGGGATGCTTTTGAAGTGCCCGAGTATATCGCCATCGAAGATAGTATAGGTGAAAATGGTATGCGTCCTCCAACAGCAACGTTAAACCATCAAAATACAAGCATAAGAACAGGTGATTTTTGGAAAGGCAGAGACCGTTATCTATGGCTCTCTGCCTCTGTTAACGTTCCTGTAGAATGGTGTCATCGAACAGTGGTTGGATTATTTGACTTCGGTATTACAGAAGGCGGTAACAACGGTGGATTTGAATCGTTAGCTTATTGGAATCATCAACCTTATCAAGGTGTAGATAGTAATCATATCGAGATGATTTTACCTGTAGGCTACTCTGGTGAAGCACGACTGGATTTTCGTTTATGGTCAGGGCTTGAAGGTGGTGGCCCTCCGCGCGAAATGAATCATCAGATAAAGCAATCACAGATCGCATGGTTAGATCGCCAAGTCGATACCTTTTTTTATACAGCCAAAGCGATATTACAGACGATTACGATCTTATCTGCCACAGTATATGAGCGTTCCGCATTGCTGCAATGTCTGGATAAAGCTTTTCACCATATCAACTGGTCGAAGCCCGGCTCAGATTCTTTCTATGAATCGGTTTATATCGCTGCCGATCAATTAGATCAACAATTGACTACGATGAAGCAGAATCATCCGGTGACTGTTACAGCTCTTGGTCATACCCATATTGATGTAGCATGGTTATGGCGCTTAAAGCATACCCGCGAAAAAGCAGCTCGTTCCTTTTCGACTGTACTTCGTTTAATGGAACATGATCCTGATTATATTTTTCTTCAGACTCAACCGCAACTGTATGAGTATATTAAGCAAGACTATCCAGATATTTATGAGAAGATCAAAGCACGGATTAGTGAAGGTCGCTGGGAAGCTGGCGGTGGTATGTGGGTAGAAGCGGATTGTAATCTAACCTCTGGCGAATCGTTAGTACGGCAATTTTTATTTGGGACTCGCTTTTTTGAACAAGAATTTGGCGTATCCAGCAGTTATCTATGGTTACCCGACGTATTTGGTTATAGCTGGGCGTTACCGCAGATTTTGAAAAAATCAGGTTTTGATACATTTATGACAACCAAAATCAGTTGGAATCAAGTCAATCGGATGCCTCATGATACTTTTCAATGGCGTGGGATTGATGGATCAGAAGTATTAACTCACTTTATAACCACACCGGATGATTGGGAAGATGGCAATTCTTTCTTTTACACCTATAACGGATTGATCGAAGCTCAGACTGTTCAAGGCATCTGGAATAGTTATCAGGATAAAGAAGTGAATCAGAACCTTCTATTATCGTATGGCTATGGTGATGGCGGCGGTGGGGTTACACGTGAAATGTTAGAACTTCGTCGTCAGTTGGATCGTATACCGGGTGTACCTCAAGTCACTACCGGGCGTGCTGATGACTATTTTGAACAGTTAAATACAACCTTTGATCATACCGATCGTTATGTGCATACATGGGATGGTGAGCTGTATCTTGAATATCACCGGGGAACCTATACCAGTCAAGCCTATAACAAAAAAATGAATCGTAAATTAGAGTTATTATATCGGGAAACAGAATGGCTACAAACGTTCAGTAGTGTACTTGCTACAGACTGGTCGATGTACGCTCAACAGTCAATCAATGAAGGTTGGAAAATTATTTTACGCAATCAATTCCATGATATTATTCCTGGATCTTCAATTGCAGAAGTGTATGAAGATAGTACCAAAGAATATGCCGAAGCGTTACAGATCGGTCAACAAGCTTGGTCAGCTGCTTCCACCACATTAACAACAACCGACGATCATAGTATCACTGTATTTAACAGTTCTTCTTGGGCAGTCTCCCCTGCTGTTCATATTCCATTTGCTTTATGTGGAACAGAAGATTATATCTGGACAGACGATCAACAACATCTACTACAAGCACAACGTACCGATGATTACTGGATTGTACAGACATCGACTATTCCTGCACTTGGTGTAAGTACAATTCATTACAAGACTATAGCTACTTCCGACGATAACGGTATGGTAGATTCTATTCCTTTCTTATATGAAGAAGGTACATTGGTCACTCCTTATTATGAATTAAAGTGGAATGCACAAGGACAACTGATAAGTATTATGGACTTGGAAAATGTACGTCAGGTGCTTGCTCCTGATGCTCGTGGTAATGTGTTTCAATTATTTGAAGATAAGCCTATGAACTTTGACTCCTGGGATATCGATATCTTTTATCAAGAAAAAATGGAAGAAATTAATCATCTCATCTCGGTACGTCTGTTAAGCACAGGTCTATTACAGACTACTGTTGAATTTGTCTGGCAGTATGATGAGACAGTGATTACGCAACAATTAACCGTATATGCTCGCAGTCGCCGGATCGATTTCCAGACACATGTCGATTGGAAAGAACGTCAAAAATTACTCAAAGTTGCATTTCCTGTACAGATTCGTTCTACAGAAGCAACTTACGATATCCAGTTCGGTAATGTAAAACGTCCGACACACTGGAATACCAGTTGGGATTGGGCACGATTCGAAAGTGTAGGTCATCAATGGGCAGACTTATCAGAGCGCAATTATGGAGTGAGTCTGCTGAATGATTGTAAGTATGGCTATGATATTAAAGACAATGTGATGCGTCTATCATTACTAAAATCAGCCATCTATCCTGATCCTCATGCAGATTATGGACAACATGAATTTACGTATTCACTGTATCCTCATGCTGGAGATTGGTTAACCGGTCATACTGTTCAAGAAGCTTGGGCGTTAAATCAACCTTGCCAGATCGCTTCAGGCAAAGCTCAAGTATTCAATACAGATCGTTCATCGTTCTCGATGTTCACTTTATCCGCTTCCCACGTTATGGTGGATGCAGTCAAAAAAGCAGAAGATCACAATCTGATTGTGCTTCGTATTCATGAATACGGTGGTATTCGTTCCCCTCTTCATATTACGAGTGATCTTCTTATCGATAGCTGGCAAGAATGTAATCTGATGGAACAACCGATTGGAGAAATTCATCATACTCCATTATCGCTAGAAATCTCACCTTATGAGATTCGTACTTTTCTTATATCAATTCAAGGGGGATAACCTATGAATACTCAGCCCCCTTTGCCACTGACAACAGCAATGAACGCGTATATTCAGCACATTGAACAACAATTGGAACATCTGCCTGTATTACAGGGGATGTTCCGTCAGTGTTATGCCAATACGTATGAGACGACCTTACAACGATTAGCCGATGGCAGTACATTTGTGATTACAGGCGATATTCCAGCGATGTGGTTACGAGATTCCACAGCTCAAGTACGGCATTATTTGCCTGTCGCTGTGCATGATACTGAAGTGGCTGATATGATCGCAGGTGTAATTCGTCGCCAGATCTTTTATATCGGGATTGATCCTTATGGAAATGCTTTTAATATCGAAGATAATGATCATCGGTATGATATCGATCTGACAGAACTAAACGGCTGGGTATGGGAACGTAAATATGAGATTGATTCCCTTTGTTACCCGATTCAACTTAGCTATTTGTTCTGGAAAGCTACAGGACGTACAGACCTATTTGATGAATCTTTTCGCACCGTGCTCCACCGGATTATCGATCTCTGGCGTTGTGAACAACATCATGATGACCATTCTCCTTATGTATTTATGCGCGAAGATTGCCCTCCTTCGGATACACTTCGTAATCAAGGTAAAGGTATGCCTACTTCATATACAGGTATGACCTGGTCAGGATTTCGCCCTAGTGATGATGCTTGTACATTTGGATATCTGATTCCATCTAATATGTTCGCCTCGGTTGTGCTTGGTTATATGGCAGAAATCGCAATCGACATGTATCATGATGAGCGCCTGGCAACCAAAGCTTTGCGTTTACAAGAAGAAATCGATTTTGGAATCGAAAATTATGGTACTGTGATTCATCCGCAATATGGCAAAATCTATGCCTATGAAACAGATGGACAAGGCAATCATAATCTAATGGATGATGCCAATGTCCCTAGCTTGTTATCTATTCCTTATTTGGGTTATCGTGCTGTCGAGGATACGGTCTATCAGAATACACGTGCATTTGTATTGAGTGAACACAACCCTTATTATTTTACAGGTATAGCCGCAAGTGGAATTGGTAGCCCGCATACACCGACTGATTATATCTGGCATATTGCATTGTCGATGCAAGGACTCACTTCGACCGATCCGTTAGAAATAAAATTAATCCTTGATACTCTGGCTAGCACTCATGCCGATACAGGCTTTATGCATGAAGGATTTCACAAAGACGATCCTACAAAGTTTACCCGCCCGTGGTTTGCATGGGCAAATAGTTTATTTGCTGAATTGGTTAGCCAGTACGCACTTCAATCCAGTAAGGAGCCCTCTTCCCTATGAATACGACCATTCCTAGCTATTGGAAAGACCTGAATGTATTGCAAGTGAATCGTGAACCTGCCCGATCTTATTATATTCCGTATGCAGATATACCAAGCGCACATACTCGTCAACGCGGAAAATCTCCTTTTTACCAGTCTCTAAATGGAGGTTGGCAATTCCGTTATTATGATACGGTGCGAGATGTAGAACATGCTTTTTTTATACCAGAATATGATGTACACGCATGGGATTCTTTGCTTGTTCCTTCTTGCTGGCAGACCAATGGATATGATCAACAACATTATACGAATCTTAGTTATCCGTTTCCTTGTGATCCTCCTTTTATCCCAGATCAGAATCCAGCCGGTGCTTATGTAAAAGAAATCCGCTTGCAACAAGGCTGGCAAGAACGAGAATCGTATATTGTATTTGAAGGTGTTCAATCTTGTATGTACTTGTGGATCAATGGACAGTTTGTCGGATACAGTCAGGGCAGCCGTATGCCTGCTGAATTTCGTGTTACTCCTTATTTACAAGAAGGGCTGAACCGTATCGCTGTACTGGTACTAAAATGGTGTGATGGTTCTTATCTAGAAGATCAAGATATGTGGCGTTATAACGGGATTTTTCGCGATGTTTATCTGCTGACACGTGACTCTCAACATATACGTGATGTGTTTGTACAGCAGTCATTAGATTATGACTATGATCATTACCATCAAGCCCGACTCGATATCCAATTGGAATGTTCTACACTGGTAACAGCGAACGAACATCTGGAAGTGCAAGCGATTCTGCTGGCACCGGATGGCTCCGAATTGTTAACGACAACTGCTTTAGTAGATCAGACTGCAACGGTCACTATGGAGATCACTCATCCGATTCTTTGGAATGCAGAATCTCCTGCACTGTATACTTTGTATATCAAATCCGGTCAAGAAGTTCTGCGATTTGCAGTAGGTTTACGTCAGATTGAGATTACAGAAGATGGTGTATTTCAGATAAATAAACAACCGCTTAAGTTAAAAGGGGTAAATCGTCATGATTCTCACCCTGAGCTTGGACAGACGATTCCTCTTCAACATATGTTGACTGACCTACAGTTAATGAAACAACACAATATTAATACAATTCGTACTTCTCATTACCCTAATGATCCTAAATTTATGGAGTATTGCGATGAATATGGCTTCTATGTTATTGATGAAGTCGATCTAGAATGTCATGGTATCGGTATTCCTGAAGATTTTGCTGATGGGGCTTTTCATCAATTATCGGTCAATCCTGACTGGAAAGAATCTTTTGTTGAACGTGCAGTACGCTTAATCGAACGCGATAAAAATTTCTCTTCTGTAATCATGTGGTCGATGGGCAATGAGTCAGGTTACGATATCAATCATATTGCGATGGCTAGATGGACACGTGAACGCGACCCTTCTCGTCCAGTCCATTATGAAGGTGCGGCTCCTATATACAAAGGGCATGAAGATGTGAGCGTTCTGGATGTAGAGAGTCGTATGTATACTTCGCCTGCTGAAATTATTGCGTATGCTAGTGATAACAACAATACCAAGCCTTTATTTCTTTGTGAATACAGTCATGCTATGGGAAATGGACCCGGTGATCTCAAGCAGTACTGGGATGCTATTTATGCTTATCCCAAATTGATGGGTGGCTGTGTCTGGGAATGGGTCGATCATGGTATTGCTCAAGTAAGTGCAAACGGGCAATCGTATTATGCGTACGGAGGAGATTTTGGAGATAAGCCTAACGATGGTCATTTCTGTATCGATGGTCTGGTGTCGCCTGATCGTAAGCCACATGCAGGATTATTAGAACTCAAACAAATCATCGCTCCTGTGCGTATTGAATCGTTAATTACAGTAGAAGGAAATACACGCTCTGCTATCGGGAATCAATTTAGCATTACCAATCTATACAATTTCACCGATGTATCTCACTTGGTATTACACTGGAAAATCGAAGATGAAGGTCTGCTTATCGAGCAAGGAACTATACTTATGCCTGCTATCGCTCCACAACATTCGGCTACGATCACTGTTCCTACTTCTGCTCTGCAATACAATACTCATCCTCTGCGTTATCTTACATTCTCTGTGCTGACAAATACAGAACAGGTATGGGCGCCGATCGGTTATGAGATTGCATTTGCTCAATTCTATATTCCTGTTGATCCTGTAGCGATAACAGAGTTTTCTACCAAGAACGATTCTGAATATCATCTATTGGTAGATCATCCGTTACAGACTAACGAATCTGATGGACGCTTAGTTATTGAAGGTATAGATTTCCGTTACGTCTATGATCTGGAACGTGGACAATTTACAGAATGGAGCAAATCAGGAGTTCCATTACTTCAACAACCGACAGCATTTACTATCTGGAGAGCACCGATTGATAACGATATGCATATCAAAGAAAAATGGTTAGATAACGGGTACGATCATCTTGCAACCAAAGTGTATAATAGCCATTGGTCATGTGTAGCAGACCAATCAGTGATCATTACTACTTCTTTTTCACTGTCTTCTTATAGTCAATATCCTGTGTTGCGTGGTGAAGCCTGGTGGACGATTCAAAGTGATGGCAGACTAGAGTTCAAAGTCAAAGTCAGTGTACTGGATACCGCTTCATTTCTACCCCGGTTTGGCTTATTATTCGCTATGCCCGCAGGAACAGAATATATAGATTATTTTGGACGTGGCCCGCATGAAAGTTATATAGATAAGCATCACAGTACACGTTTTGGCAAATATAAGAAAACAGTCGATGATCTCTTTTACCATTATATTATGCCTCAGGAAAATGGATCACGCTTTGAAACGCAATGGATGAGTGCTACGCAAGCGATGGGTGCCGGGCTTTATTTTACAGGTTCTCAACCTTTTTCTTTCAATGCTTCTCATTACACGACAACAGACATCATGCAGGCCAAACATACTTATGAACTGATTCGCCGACCAGAAACGTTTATCCATCTGGATTATAAAATGAGTGGCGTTGGCTCAAATTCTTGTGGACCCCAACTGGCTGAAAAGTATCAATTACAGGAAAAAGAGTTTGTTTTTGATATGCAGATTATGCCTTTTTTTAAAGAAGTATAGTAAAAAGGATTAAATCTTAATCCTCTGTGTAGTCTTAACAGAGAAATAGATTTAATCCTTTTTGTATACATAATATTATTAGAAAGACTTTGATTTCTATATCTGAGCTGTTGTTATCGGGTGAGATAAGGCTTCAGGTGTACGCAGTTTACCGTCCCCTTTTTCCCATAACCAGAGGATTGAAGTCACTCCGCGTGGATAGTATTTGCTACCACTAATAATGCCGGATATAATCTGGTCACTCCAACACCAGTAAGAATACTCTGGATGGGTCAGCCATTCTACATGAGCAGCATCTGCTGTAAGTCCCTGTTCATCCCACGTTAATCCCATAATCTCACGTGCTATAAATTGCGACAGATAGATTTTACTAAGCCATGAATTGTTACTTGTCGATGATAATTTCCAAGCGCCATTATCAAACAAACATGTTCCTTTGACCAGTACAGTATTCAAATGAGTATGCAGTGCTTGAAGATAATCTGCAAATTGTCCATCACGTTCAAGCGCTTTGGCACAGCCTGTAAAATAAGGAAATACCAATCCTTCGATCGCTGGAATAATCTGCGAATCATTGCCTTCGCCTATAACTGCTGGGATATACCCTTGCTCATTCAACTGAGCCGTTACTGTTGCAGCGCAGCGATCTGCTTGTGCTCCTGCTTGCTCTGCATATTCCGTCTGCCCTTCCTCAACAAATAATTTTTCTAATGCCAAGTAGACTGCCCAGCATTTACCTGCCAGATAAATATTGTTACGAGATTGACCGAGCGATACATCTAGACTGTCATACGTTGTAATCTCAGCTCCGCCTTGTGTACGATTGCTATCTAATCCCATCAGACCGTTACGTTGCTCTGGATCTGGATGATCCCGGTGAAGCATACTTTGCAATCCATCTTGCAGTATATTCATATATTTTTGCTTAAAATCATGGTCTTTGGTCTGCTCGATATATGTTAATGCACAGCAGAGCCAGTTGATCAATTCTTCATGACTCATATAAGAGAAACAATCATCAATTCCTGCTAATTCATAAGCTGAATACTGTGGACGAGAAAAATGATTGGCTATACCGACATCATGTGTAAAGGATAACCCACCCGGATAGGCTGTCCGATCTTGTGGAAAGCACACTTGATCATAATAACTATATCGCTCCACAAAAAGTTCTAATTCATTACGTACAGTCCATGGATTCATGATCAGCTCGTAATACAATTGATCAGCAGTAAGATCGAGTGTATTCATCATCCGGTATTCACCTTCATTGACGATCCAGAGCGGTTGGTGATCGACTGTCTGTAACAATTGAGTACTGCCATAATAACTATGAATCGATTGTGCCACCATAAAATGCTGATCTGGATTAAGCTTATTACTTTCACCAATCCACTTATTCGCTTGTTCACAAGCATCAATCAACGATTCCCAGTTGTGTAGCGCATATGTACCTACCTCTTCTATACGCTTAAAATAACGGGTGTAATAATAAGAAGTGTCTATTCCTGTAGTCACTATTCCATCTCTATAAAAGCAGACCGCTAACCGGAAAGTACGCTTTTGCCCTGCGGGTACATCCATCAGGAGCGCGCCTACAATCCCTAGACCAAAATATAAATTATTAGCAAATGTTTCTTGCAATACTTTTTCAATACCAAATCCAAGTGCTGGTGTTACCTCTGGATCATCGCATAGAATGGCTGTTTGTCTTCCTTGTCCTACCCCTACATATATATCATTTGCTTGATCATCTGCTCCGCTAATGACACGCATTGAGCGATAAGGATCACTTCCTTCATATCCAAAAAAAGCTCGTCTGCTTGTTTTACCTTCTGTATTATCAATCGTCATTTCGGCAAATACAGCAGGCACGATAGCTGATTGGAGTTCTTCATTACTTGCATGTGCAGGATCAGGAACAGGACGCACAGAAGAATAAATTTTAAAAGTAAGATCGCCAGCTTTCCATGTATCTGTAGCTATATCTAAGGTACGCTCGATTTGTTTGTCTTGATAATGAACTAACGATATTGCTGACGAATCATTTGTCTGTTTTTCCTTTTCTACATCATAACGAGAACTTTCATCTTCCACTTGAGTAAAAAAAGGTAGTGCTTCATACGTAGATCCATCTCTTGATTGTAATCCGATATAGATATTCTCATCCGCTGGTTTGCCAAGTTCGAGACCCAGTCCTCCTTTGGCTCCTTTGAATCCTAATGTAAAGCTAGCAAATGCACCGATTGGAGAATGTTGTACATTATAAAATGAATTTTTTATCATTTCATGTAACCCCTTTCATTTTGATAAGTATCCGTGTATGCTATCAGTAATTACCTTAATAGTTCAGATTTATCCTAACAAACTACATTCTGTAATACCATTTCCAAATCGCTCCACTATTTACCCAAATCAAGCATTATAGTGAGATTGGAGGTTGTCCATGTCTACTTCCTTTATTCCACCCGAATGGGGACAAAGTCTAGCTGAGACCATTTTTCCCGATGTGCAGACAACAATGAATTTGTTCGGTATTCACTTGCGTACTGTCAGTACAGATTGGCAATATCCTATTCACGATCATCCACAATATGAGATTAATTATGTGTTAGAAGGTCAACAATTAATGACTGTTGGCTCTCAAAGTTATGTTCAGCAAAAGGGCGATCTGATGATTCTTCCACCTGGTACTTCTCATTCCAGTCGCACGATCGAAGGACAGTCTTTTACGTATTTTTGTATTCATTTCGATATTGATGATCGCTTATTTCTATCTTTGTTAGAGCGATTGAATCAAGTCATGTTCAAACAATCCAGTGCAGTAGCTCAAGCGATGCAACCATACTTACTCAAAATTGCCAATCCTATCGAACATACAGATGAACATATCATTACGCGTCGAATGCATCTGCAAGCTGCGGTATTTGAATTGTTTGGTGTCCTCTGGGAAGCGATATCTAATGAAGCGGCAGGACTCGCTCCTGCTAGTTATGCTCATGTCGAGATGGCACATCAGATTGCTGCTCGATTACAAGGAATAGCTAATCGAAATATTGCTCAACTGGAAGCGACTTCTGATTCTCATTATGGGATTGATGATATTGCAGCAGAACTAGGTATCAGCCCTTCTCATTGCAATCGAATTTTTCATCAGGTATTTGCGATTTCTCCACGTAGCTACTTATCTAATCTTGTGCTTCACAAATCCAAATTATTATTGTCCGATCAACGAATGTCGATACAAGATATCGCTTCGATTTTGGGGTATCGCGATATTGCTCATTTCAGCAGGCAATTCAAGCGCTGGTCGGGTATATCGCCCAGTCATTATCGCAAAAATCAAATGATGATGCCTTCCGAATGGAAAGCCTAACTATGAACTTGCTCTCCTACTGGCGGGCAAGTTCGTTGTTGTGTAATGAATATTCTTACTTTATTGTTATAGTTATACTTATTTTATACAATTCAGGATATGCACTATAAACGTTGGAGGTGTTATCGTAATGAAAATGGTATTCAGATGGTTCGGCGAGCATAACGATACCGTCACATTAGATCAGATTCGGCAGATCCCCGGAGTCGAAGGCATTGTCTGGGCACTGCATGATGTGCCTGTTGGTGAAGTATGGTCGCAAGAACGGATTCATGAGATTCAGGCGACTGCCAATCGTTATGGTCTACATACGCATGTTGTTGAGAGCGTTAACATTCATGAAGATATCAAGCTTGGATTGCCTTCACGCGATCAGTATATTGCCAATTACAAACAAACGATTATCCATTTGGCTGAAATTGGGGTACAGGTCATTTGCTATAATTTTATGCCTATTTTCGATTGGTTACGTACCGATCTACATCGTCCTGCGGCAGATGGGTCTACTTCTCTTTTTTATGAGAAAAGTAAAATCGAAAATATCGATCCACTGGAATTAGTAGCCCAGATCAATGCCAATTCTGCGTTAACGATGCCCGGCTGGGAACCTGAACGGTTAACCCATTTAACCGAATTGTTCAAAGCTTATGAAGGATTTACCGAAGAGGATTTGTGGAATAATTTACAGTACTTTTTGGATGAGATTATTCCTGTCGCTGAAGCAAATGGTATCCAAATGGCCATTCATCCTGATGATCCACCGTGGTCGATTTTTGGTCTGCCTCGTATTATTCGCAGTCAGGATAATATTCGGCGCTTTTTGAATATGTATAATAGTCCGTCACATGGCATCACATTATGCAGTGGTTCACTTGGAGCTAATCCAGAAAATGATATTGTATCGATGGTACATGAATTTGCAGATCGAATTCCATTTACCCATTTGCGTAATGTCAAAGTGGAAGAGAACGGCGATTTTGCAGAAACGTCTCATCGTACACAAGATGGCACAGTGAATCTAACAGGGATTGTACAGGCATATCAAGAAGAAGGATTTACAGGATATTGCCGACCGGATCATGGCAGACATATCTGGAATGAAGAATGTCGACCGGGTTACGGGTTGTATGACCGCGCTTTGGGTATTATGTATCTATGGGGATTGTGGGATTCATTTCAATATAAGCATTCTTGAACGTTGTAACATCCAAAGAAGCACTATGTGAAAGGAAGGGATACCTTTGAGCCAATCTTTTACAGGAAAAGACGATCATCATAAACCTACTTCAGATGTAGAAACAGATACATTATTCGCTGCCGATGTCCCTCCAACCGCGCCTACCAAGCCTTCAACAGGGAATGCGCTTGTAGACAAAACGTTACGTGAAGTGATTCGTTCTGCTGAAAAAACAGCCGGCGAACCACCTACCGAGACAGAAGCCAGTGAGCTTCCACTACACTCTCATCTTAAAGGCAAAGTGGTCGTAATTACAGGCGGAGCAGGTGTATTATGTCGCACCATGGCTTACGAATTGGGAAGACAAGGATGCAAAATTGCTATCTTAAATCGTACATTAGCCAAAGGTGAAATGGTAGCGGCTGAGATTCGTGATGCTGGTGGAGAAGCGATAGCAGTAGCCTGTGATGTAACCAAAGAGGACAATGTGATTCTAGCAGAAGCTACAGTGATGGCTGAATTTGGAGCATGCGATATTCTTATTAATGGTGCTGGTGGGAATCATCCTGATGCAAATACGACAGAGGAATCTTTTCGAGAAGAGCATCTGAATGATGTCTCCAAGCAGACTTTTTACGATATTGGACTCAATGGATTCCGCGATGTACTTGATCTGAATATGATCGGCACATTGATTCCTACCCAGATTTTCTCACGTAATATGATCCACCGTGAAGGTGCAACAGTGATCAATATTTCGTCCATGAGTGCATATTCACCAATGACCAAAGTACCGGCGTATAGTGCTGCCAAAGCCGCTATCAATAACTTTACACAGTGGTTAGCTGTACATTTTGCCGATGCAGGGATTCGAGTAAATGCGATTGCACCTGGATTTTTCTTAACCGATCAAAATGCGAAAATGCTCAAACACGAAGATGGTTCTTATACTGAACGTGCTGATAAAATTATTAATCATACCCCGATGCGTAGATTCGGTGAACCGTCTGATCTACTGGGTACATTACTCTGGCTTGCCGATTCGCAGGCTTCAGGTTTTGTAACTGGGATTACCGTTCCTGTCGATGGTGGATTTATGGCGTACTCAGGCGTATAACATTGTAACGATTCTTATATAGACTTGAATAAATTCTAGTCATTTCATCATTATACAAAAAAGCCTGTTCATTATTCCCACACGATGCGGAGTAAGAACAGGCTTTTACTTTGTTTGCTAGAGATCATGGTCAATAAACCTTGATAATAGATTATTAGCTTTTCGAACAAAATTAGATCGTTACGATGATGCTACAAATCAATCAATATTTTGAAGTCGCCAACTTTTTATCCTGTAGATAACCTTCATAATCTTCGCGGAAAATAGCACGGCTGACAAAGCCCATAATAATAGCGGCGAGTGTTAAAAGACCTGCGAGTAAATACATATTGCTCATACCGAATGTATCTGCAAACCAGCTTAACAATAACATCGCTATCGCAAATGTAAGATTACTCAGTACACTCCAAGCGGACATCACATTAGGCGTTTCAGCAGGTGTTAAATTTTGCTGAATCAATGTCCGGCGAATCACTCCTGCAATCTGTACAGGTAAGCCGGACAAGCCGATCAATATCAATGCAATCAATGGTACCGTATTATAAGCAAAGAAAATCGTAATAATCACATAAGCCAGTAGGCTGATTAACATCACTGGAAACGCATTTTTTTGTAGCTTTTTCACTCTGGCTACAACAAATATTCCTCCTGCGATCGATCCTACAAAAAAGGAAGCATTCATAAATCCCCACCAGCGTGCATCTTGATGTAACACTTGTACTACAAAAGCAAGTACAAATGCACCAATCCATGCCGCTCCACCAAGTGTATCAATATTATCGATAATCGCTAACATTCGAACACGACGATTGCGCCCCAGTACTCTCCAACCTTCCGATAATTGCTCCCAGCGAGAAGTGGTATTTGCTGGTGATTCAGAGATTACTTCTGTTGCTAGAGTATCTTCGGCTGTAACAGCAATCACTGAAGGCTCTGTACGCGGAGAAGCATAAGGATCGCGGATAAATGCGGTAAACACCATCGCTAACAAATAACAAATTGCTGCTATCCACATCGTTGGAATTGCGCCAATAATCGCTACAATCAGACCACTTAATGCCCAACCAGCACATTTGATAATCTGATCACTAATCGACATAAATCCATTTGCTCTCAT
This sequence comes from Paenibacillus sp. PsM32, assembly GCF_030433815.1. NCBI lineage: Bacteria > Bacillati > Bacillota > Bacilli > Caryophanales > Paenibacillaceae > Paenibacillus > Paenibacillus sp. PsM32. The sequence goes on from NZ_JARUWY010000001.1 coordinate 1,011,671, forward strand.
AAGTCCTTCATCATACGCTAACCGCGGAATCAAAGCATTGCGCGCTGGGTCTGTCCATCCATCTAGAAAAGACATCCCGAATACGATCAAAAAGATAATCAAATACGCAGGTGTCGTTGTACTATTTAAATAAAAGATCAAACCTGAAAATAATACAAATTGCCCGAATTGCGATACCATTAATATAGAAGTCAGACGGTATTTGGCTAATACTAATGGAGCAATAAGTCCGCTCACGATTTTAGATAACATTCGAAATAATGGAATAAGAATTGTGGTCACAAGCGAACCGGTGGCTGTAAATACGAGCGTAATCAGACTCAGTAAATATACAATATCGGCAATATTCGAAACTGTCTGTGTCCCCCACAACATATAAAATGATTTTCGAATCAATAGCTTCGCTTCCTTTCTTATAATGGAATAATCAATGACAGGCACTTCAACATCATGTACAGGTATAATGTATGTATATTCATTTTTCAGGATAAATTATGTATAAAATAAGTTTTAATTTTTGTGAAAATGCCCATTATTTAGTATATGATTTTCTTTTTCGATTTGTCAATTTTAAGTATCATAATCATATGTTATATTATGCTACATTCGTGAATGAGTTACAAGAATATATTAGACTATTTTACACTTATTATCTATATAAAAATAACGCAATTAAGTAATTAAAAATCAATAAAAAAGACTTTTACTGCTGTGATAGCAGTAAAAGTCTCTTAGGAAAGTGCAGCTATATTCTAAATATGATATTAATCTTTATACGGATCAAATTCATTTGCGCCTGCCATACATACACCGATTGGTCGAAGTACATGCAGAATATCCAATGTTTCTTGATGAGCATCCAGTACAGTCTGTAGCTTACGATATGCAAATGGACTTTCATCGGTATCGGCTCCACGTAATTCTACGCCAAAATCAGCGACTGCCGCTTGCATCTGTTCCGGACTAATCTGTCCACCGGAACGAGTGCGTGTTTTCCAATTCATTTTCCCTGCCGCCTGTGTACGACTCATTACTCGTCCTGCACCATGAACCGTACTATAGAAGGAATCTTTATTTTCAAGACTGTCTTTACCACGTACAATTACTGAGATATCTGCCATACTTCCACCGATAAATCCTAACTGACCGGGTGCAGAAGGCGTAGCGCCTTTACGAATAACGATCGTTTCTTGATCATTATGCAGTTCTTTCCATGCAAAATTATGATGGTTATGCACTTCAAAATCTGCTTCTGCTCCTAACACTTTCAGCACTTCTTGAATGACATAATCACGACCTGCATAAGCATAACGTCCAGCAAGCTTCATCGCGCGGTAATACATATCTCCTAATTCATCATTCATATTTAGCAGTACAGGCGGTTGATCCATATGTTCACCAGGCGCTTTGGCAAGAAATTCTCGTCCTGCGGCTAAATTAAGAAATCCACTGGCTGTTTTGTGTCCGAATCCACGACTTCCAAAGTGATTCCCGATCCATAGCTTGCCACTAACAGGCTCGACAAATAAATCGACATAGTGATTACCACTACCCACTGTTCCTAATTGATTATGAGCTAATTCTTTTAACAGATTATGCGTTTTGAGATCACCTGCTGTTTTGTATACATCCCAATCAGGATCATCGAACAATTCATGATCGACTTTATGTTTGTTATTACGCCCTACTCCAAATGAAATCGTGTTTGCAATCCCATCCATAATCTTGCTGATATTCGGCAATACATCTGCCGCCATCAGATTTGTGCGAACAGCTTTATTTCCGCAAGCAATATCATAACCTACACCTGACGGAGAGATTTGCCCATCATAAGCTACCACTCCACCGATCGGTTGACTATATCCTTTATGATGATCTGCCATTAATAAAGCTTGGACGACATTGCCGGTTTGCGCGCAAGTTACCGCCTGACTTAGTGCGCCTGCATCGGGTTCACCCCAGACACGTACACCATCTATGACTTGAAAAGCCACTGTATTCACGCTCCTTCAGTTATTTTGAGATTATTTTATGCTATAGGTTAGTTCTACAAATGCAATCTATAATCGTGGATCAACAGCATCTGATTCTAACGATAATGCCGCTAATACACATTCATGAATCTGCTCCAGACGATCACGTCTTACAAATCGTTCTACCGATTCTACACTTAATGCAAATTCCATTAGTGCATGACGTTCTTTTTTACGCGTTTTACGTTGTTTGAGACGACTCAAATTATTCGGATGCAAATAATCGATACCATAGATCATATGCAGATATTTGCGTCCTCGCACTTTGATCGCAGGTTGTATTAACTGTTCACGATGATGCATAATCATCTGCTCGGGCTTAATGACTATACCTTCATGGCCATCTTCTGTTAACTGTTGCCACCATGCTATCACTTCTTGTTCACTGGCAGTATCTGTGATCACTTTATACTCTGTCGCCATAAACCAATCACTGTATTGTGCTAATTCTTCTGCATGCTCCATATGCCACTGATGAGTCTGATCCATATGAGATCTCGTACTATGTGCCAAAATATGAAAAGGAGCAATTCGAATCCCATCCATACCATCAGTATCCCAACAATATTGCTGGAACGTTTCGCGGAAAATGGCTGCATTTTGCTGTTTGATTGTCCATTCCTGAATCCATTCATTTACGTCTATACCAGCGCCTTGAGCTTTGCGCAATTGATTCACAATATAATCTCGATCCATCGTAGCCGCTTCAGAGACATGCCCGTATTGAGAAGCAATCAGTTCACGTGCTTTGAGATTCCACGGTACAATCTCAGCATCCATCAATACAAATTCAGTCTCATACTTTGCAAAATAACCGGCTTCTTCTAATTGTTGTTGTAAAGTAATCAAGACTTCACGCTCTAGCTCGGTCTGGAAAAAAGCTCTACCTGTACGTGTATAAATTGTTCCATGAAGCGGCCTACCGATATAAGGTATAGCTGCTTGTTCATTACGGAATAATAACAAAATAGCACGACTACCCATATGTTTTTTCTCGGCAATCATCGTGTCTACTTCATGGGTACGATAATAGTGTATAGCTTCTGCTGGATGTTCTAGATAGTTCTCAGCAACTGCCGCTTGTGGCGGTGGTGTCATCGTTGGTGGAATATAGATCAATTCTTCTAAAGGAATCGTATAATGTGAAGTTGTATCTAATGCTGTTTTGACAAACTCACTTCGTACTTTCACTTCTCCATAGACTTCTGTCTGCACCGTATACCCATCAATCAAGCGTGATAAAGAAGGCGGAGCAAATCGTCCTTCTTCCCAGCGAACAAGTGGGCTATTTGGATCTTGTGCATAATCGGCATACGCTTTGACACTAATAAATGTCTGTTCTGGATAACGATAAGCGGTTAACATCCCACCGAATACAGCACCTTGATCGATATTAATCGTCTGATGGACTGTCGTAGGTTGTGGACGAGGATCATGTCCCCATATAATCCATTCCCCTGAAGTATGATCTACAAACCAGTCTTTACGAATCGGCGTGCCTGCTTCATCGGTTCCTTCAATATCTCCATAACGGCAATAATCATCGATTCGTTTGGAGTTTTTACCGATAAAATCATCTCGAATCCCGGCATGAGTTACAACGACTCGCTGAACACCTTGCTGGGTAAATACAAGATGCGAAGGTGTAGATAACAACATCTGTTTTAGCTTTTCTTTTAACGATAACGTCGCTTCTTCTCCATGTTCCGCTTCGTATTGCTGGAACGCTTCAATAATCTGTTCATCGCCATGATTCATTGTGACCTGTCTGCCTTCTAAATAACGAGCGATCTTCCAGCCATGGTTACTATCGACCATCCATGCTAGGTCTGCATCTAAATGCTTTTGCCAGAAGATCATCGTTTCAAGTGATTTCGGTCCACGGCTCATAATATCGCCAACCGATACTAATTTGCGTCCTTCAGCATGACGATATAATCCTTCCTTATCTACTGCGTAACCCAGACGCTGAATCAATTCGATCATCTCATCATAACAACCATGAATATCACCAATAACATCAATACCTGTCGTGAGTTCGATCAACATCGGATTGGTAGATCGTTGCCACCCTATATCAGCATATTTGTGTTCTTTGATCACATGTACCGCGCCGAATCCTTCACTTCGCAAACCTTTTATTGTTCTTTTAAATTGATGTGCTTGTTGCTTCACACGTTGTCGCCCTCGTGGATGTTCACGATTACGATCACGTTCTATTAAAGTCTGATCTGATATATCAAGTGCAATTAATATTACAGGTACATGATATCGTTTTCCCAATGTGATATAGAGAGCTCGATCTTCTGGCTGTAAATGAGTGGCATCCACTACTGTTAATTTATTTAAGCGACAGCGTGCAATCAATACATCTTGCATCACTTTGAATGCCTGATCCGAAATGCGTTTGTACTGTTGATACATCACTTCGCCTTCTTCACGAGACGGTCGTCGCCAATCAATATAATCGATATCACCAACTATTTTTCTAAATTGATCAGAGGACAGACTTTCATGTTCTGCAATCACTTGTTGTTGTTTGAGTTGCTCAATCAACGTACTTTTTCCACTGTTGGATGCCCCCATTAACAAGACGATGCCTGCATAAGGAATGTGTATAGGAGAAGTAGCTGAATCATTGCGTTGCTCTGTTATTTGCCCTGTCATATCTGCTGTCCTCCTGTTCTGTGAAATACAACCATCTGTGTTGGTTGTCCATACTGTTCATGCTTTTCACCGATTCCTGAGATCGTAAAGGTGTACGGTCTATTTTGTATCCACTGTGTACAATATTGTTCAAATTCTGCACGCGTCCACTCAAAACGGTGATCAGCATGACGAATCTCTTCTGTATCCATATCATAGACTTCGTTATATTCTCGATTCGGTGTTGTAATAATTAAAGTCTGTGGACGGTAATCTGTGAATAACGTGTGGATGACTTGTGGTAATCGCACTTCGTTAATATGCTCGATCACTTCGCATAAAATAATGACGTCTTGATCGATCCAGCGTTCATCTCGATAAAATAATGAACCGGTAGTAATCACAGGAATCACATCATCGGTACGTCCTTCTAACTTGGCAAAGCGATCAATCGCTCGTAATTGAGATTGCATCGAAGGTTCAACCGCCCAGACCTGTTCGACTCCTTCAATCTGCCCAAGACGAACAGATAATTTACCTTCTCCTGCTCCAAAATCTATCACTTGCTTACGCTGTGGCAATAGACTAACTTGTTCGACGATCGCACGATAACGCAATTCGTTCAATCGCACTACAGGCGGTTCAATGGTAGTCTCTAAACCATCGATTATTTCGAGTGGTTCAGCAGATTCTGCTTGCGCTGTAGCATCTTCTACTGAATGTGTTGATATCTCTGTTAATAAAGTATCCATAGATGCATCATTGGCTACTTGTTGTTCATATTCTTTAATTAACGGTGCAAATCGTAGACTGCGCTTAATCATCAAATCATGCTGTGGATGTGTGGATAACCACCCTTCTCCATAACGTCGTAAGCGCTCAATCTCATCTTCATTGATATAATAATGTTTATAATTATCCAGAACTGGTATCAAAATATATACTTGCCGTAGCATCTGTTGCAACGTTTGTTGCCCGCTAATCTGAATATGACGAACTGTACTGCGGTTTTTGAGATCAAATGAATAATCAATCTCCCCGCGCTCCATCTGCACTTCATAACCAAGCGGTTGGAACAACGATTCTACAACATGATCTGGCAAATCAGAAGCCACCGGCCCAAATGTCATTTGTAAATCAAATTGATAATCTACCCAATTCATATAATCTGCTTTGGGCTTACCATTGAGTGCTGTTCCTAATGCCGGACGAATATAACTGCAAAATAAGCTACTAACAGCTAATTCACGATCGTTAATATATTGTGTAATATCATAATGATCTGGAGTGCCTTTGACCAACTCAATAGGATCAGGGGTAACAAATAATATAGCTTCTGTATCGTGTGGCTCAAAAGACGTATACACCAACCGCACTCTAGCGCCTTTTTCGGTACGGTCGTAAAGGTTATGTGGATTTTTAGCTAATAAATGCGAGATCATATTCGCATGTTCTCCGGTTGCTTTGATTGTTAAATACATTTGTATTCCCTCCTTCAAATTCAGCATGATCTGTTTATATCTGCCATTTGTACATAAAAAAAGACCACAGACTTAATCGTCTGCGGTCTCTACAGTGCTATACACACTGGAATCATTATACGGTAAGACACAACTGTATCATTCTACGTTCCTAACATAGAGGATAAGCGGTAATCTATAAGCATATGTATTCTGCAAGCATAAAATCTTGCGAGGTCCGATCAGAATGATAAGTCGTTATAATACGTATCGAATTGCGCTGATGATAATAAGATTGTTCATCTTTCTTTAGATCAAATAGTTGCAAATCGGGATTATAACTCATCTTCTCGTGACCTCCTTTTTTTAGTATATGTGTATTCCTAATGGGTTGATGTATCTAATCATGTTAACTGTCTTGCCTGAATTGTGATCATCATATAACGTTTTTCCAGACACTGTCAACATTATCTTGAATACGTCATCCTATAGCATAAACAACAAAAACCACAATATAAATTACAACCGCCACTCCAAAACTTCGAATCGCCCACTGTATTCTTTTCTTTTTGCGTGCCATATAAGCTTCAATTTCAGCATCATCATTGCGCCTTCTAACACCGATTTCTCCAAATCCACGACTGCTCAAAATAACTGCTAATACCATAAACAATGTTCCAATCCATGCCAGTGTGTTAATCAACAAAATATCTCGTCCTTTACGCAATTACGCTTTATTTTTAGATACATCAATCTACTTCTTTTTATATTACGTATACAGTATTCATTTGGTAGCTATTTCTTTTGTACCTTGTGAACGAATAGCACGTTGTGCCAGTTGAGTAATCGTGACATCATCCATCGGCGGGTTATGCAGACCAAAGCGTACATCACGATAGAGTCGTTGTAGTGGATGGCTCATTGCCAGACTATGAGCACCTACGATACGCATCGCTTGATCGGTCACCGATATTGCCGCTTGAATAGCTACAGTTTTGACGGCTGCGATATCAGGACTATTCCAGTTCTGGTAATCGGATGATGATCCTTTTCCAGCAGACAATCTATTCTGTTGCTCCATATCCCAACGGTTCGCTACTGCATACATAAAATGACGTGCTGTGGTCAGTTCTAGCTCCAGTTGCCCTAATTTCTGCTGAATATGAGGCAAATGAATAATCGGTTCATTCACACTATTCGGTTGATAGGTTGATGCAAAATCAATCGCATGTTGTCTAGCGGCTATCGCTATTCCCAAATAACTAGCAGGAATATTCATCATATATGCACTTAATTCCCATTTACGCGGTTGATCTGGATTAACATTTGGACGTATACCAACACAAGCTTTTGATGGTAAAGTTACATTTTCCAAGACTAGATTATGACTGGCGGTTCCGCGCATCCCTACCATATCCCATACAGGATCGATTGATACTCCTTCTACGTGACGTGGAATTAAGAAATCAGCCACTTTGTTATCCGGCTCGATTGTTGCAGAGATCAGAAAATAATCTAACATCGGTGACATCGTTGTAAATGATTTTCTACCGTTCAGTACATATTGATCTCCTGATAATGTCGCTTTGGTCTGTGGTCTACCTCCACGTGAAGGACTGCCTGTTGCCGCTTCAGAATCCGCACGATTGATTAATGCTCCATGTTCAACCACATCACGACAAAGATCAGCAAAAACATCTTCATCCCAGGCACGACTTTGCGCTAGATTAAACATCGAAATATGATGCCAGCCTATCGCTATCGCTGTCGGTGCATCGACTTGAGCTATCCGTTCCTGACAAAGTAGAAAGTCGGTTAGCGAGATACCTTTCCCGCCATATTCTTTAGGAACTGAAAAGGTATGATACTCAGCGTCTTTGAGCGCCTGAATCAGCTCTGCATTTAAATGATTCTGTTCATCTGCTTCTACTGCTCCATCTGCATAACGATCTGCTATGTCTCCGATCCATTGTACCAATTCCTGTTGCTCCACAGTCACTGCAAAATAATTCTGTATATTCATCGATAAGCACCTCGTGTTCAGATTGTATTATTCCACATTTGCAAATGATGCTCGTATTTCAGTAGGCGAACCGTTACGGTATTTTTTGAATGTTCGACTGAAGTACGAAATATCGTTATATCCTGAAGCCATCGCAATCTCGGCTACGGTCATACTGCTATTCAGCAATAAATATTCGGCTCGATTGATACGCACACGATTGATATATTCGGTCACTGTACGATTGGTCAATTCGTGAAAAAGACGACTAAAATGAAAACGGCTTAATCCTGCCATTCGGGCAAGCGTTTCTACAGGAATCTCATCCCCATAGTGCTGTTCGATATATTGCAAAATAGGAGTAAATCGCTCCAAATTTTTGATTCGACTGTGATGATTTTGCCAGTTGGAATCATCAATTACATAATGACGTACAAGCATAGTAAGCAAGCGATACATATTGGATTTGATCGATAATTCATACCCTAAATGACGTGTTTTGAATTCATGTACAATATCGTTCATACAGCGTTCAAGCGCATCATCTGTTGTAATATAACTTTGAAAAAGAAGCCGATTCTGTGTCATCGGCGTAATAAATTTGGTCTCTACAGCATCTTGAGAAAGACTTTGCAATGAAGAAAGATCAGCAATAAGCGCATAATAGACCAGATGATTACATAGACTGATACCATGATGAAGATCATTACTATTTAACACAATAATATCTCCTGCATGTACATGAATTGGTACTGAATTGCATTCTATAATTGCTTCGCCTTCTTCAAAATACAAAAATTCCATATGAGGATGCCAGTGGTGCGGGAACAAAATCTGTCCGTACTCTGAAGAATGGCAAAAATTCATTTTGATAGGAAAATAAGGATCAGGCATATTCATCGGTTCTTGCAAATCTACAGGCCAGTTCATAGAGAGACTCCTTTGCCAGCAAAATGCACTTTTTATTCTATTTCTTTCTCTATTGTATCATTTCAAATCGCACAATAGTACAAACAAACCGCACACCGCTTCATGACCGTTCTAGCGATACATTATATAATTTCAACAGAGCGATATCTTTCCCAAAGAAATACATATAGGTATATGATTGTATTCCCATTTTTTACCCCAATTCATGTGTACTTTACTTGAAGTAAAGACGCTAAAGGAGACTACGTATGACAGCCAAAATTGGTATAGGTGTGATCGGTGTCGGCAGTATTTCAGAATTCCATTTAAAACCTTATAACAATCATCCAGATGTAGAGATTATCGGTGTCTGTGATCTTAATGCAGAACGTGCACAGACAGTAGCCAAGCAATATGAAGGCGCAATTCCTTATACAGATTATCAAGAACTTCTGAACAATCCAGATATTGATGCTGTCAGTATATGTACATGGAACAATAGTCATGCTGAAATTAGTATTGCGGCGCTTCAAGCAGGCAAACATGTACTGGTAGAGAAACCTCTTTGCCGTACAGTAGAAGAAGCACAACAAGTACAAGCCGCTGTACAAACTACAGGCAAATTATTGCAAGTTGGGTTTGTACGTCGCTATGATTCCAATGCCCAGATGCTTCACCAATTTAGTCAACAAGGCGATTTTGGTGATATCTATTATGCCAAAGCTTCGTATATTCGTCGTCTCGGCAATCCGGGCGGTTGGTTTAGCGATAGCAATCGTTCTGGCGGTGGGCCATTAATTGATATTGGTGTTCATGCTATTGATCTATGCTGGTATCTGATGGGCAGACCTGAACCGTTATCGGTTAGTGGTAATACGTATTATGAGTTAGGCAATCGAGCGAATGTCGAACATTTATCCCGTTATCAAGCCGCTGATTATGATGCCACTCAAAATGATGTAGAAGATATGGCAAATGCTATGATTCGTTTCAAAAATGGAGCTTCCCTGATCGTAGATGTAAGCTTTAGTCTGCATGCCAAACAAAATGAAGGCATGATCAAATTGTATGGAACAAAAGGTGGATTTGAAGTTGACCCAGCTGTTCATATCACTACCGAAAAGTACAATACTGTACTGAATATCGAACCTCAAACGGATCATAAAGATTTTCAATTCGAGCAAGCATTTGATAATGAAATTAAGCACTTTATCGATTGTATTCAGACAGGCAAACAACCGCTAAGTCCGGTGGAAGATGGCGTGCAGATGATGCGTATGCTCACAGCTATCTACGAATCTGCTAAGCTTGGCAAGGAGGTACTATTATGAAGCTCGGACTGAGTACGTATAGTCTACATGGACAATTGAGTTCTGGTGCTATGAGTGTACCGGATGTGATCGACTTTGCAGCAGATCATGGAGCTGTTCATGTAGAGATTGTTCCTCTTAGCTATAATTTGACAGAACAGCCTGAATTGATCGAACAGATTGTTACCCGCGCTCATGAACGTGGGATTGAACTTTCTAACTATGCGATTGGTGCTAATTTTTTGACAGACAGTGATGAAGAATACGAGCGAGAAATTCAGCGTGTGATGGACGAAGTCAATATTGCTCAGCAATTAGGGGTTACATTAATGCGTCATGATGTCGCTTCTTCATCAGATGTATCGATTCAACATTTTCATCAACAATTAAATCGTCTCGCTTCAGCTTGTCGTCGTATCGCTGATCATGCACAACAACATGGAATAACGACCAGTGTCGAAAATCATGGTTTTTTTATTCAACAGGCAGATCGTGTACAGACACTTATTCAGACTGTAGATCGTTCAAATTACAAAACAACACTCGATATCGGTAACTTTCTATGTGCTGATGAAAATCCGGTAGCTGCTGTTGCTCAGAACTTACCTTATGCTTCAATGGTACATGTCAAAGACTTCTATATTCGCCCTGGCTATCGTGCTCCTGGTGAAGGATGGTTTACAAGTACAGCAGGACAATACCTACGTGGAGCGATTATCGGTCAAGGCGATATTGATATGTGGGAAGTACTGCGTATAGTGAAACATTCTGGATATGATGGATATATTTCTGTCGAATTTGAAGGTATGGAAAATGACTTGCTTGGTGCACGAATTGGACTTGCGAATGTACAAAGAATATGGGACGAGGTGTAATCACATGGTCACAACATTAAGCAAAATCGGTGTTATTTCAGATAGCTTCGGTCTGGGTGTGAGAGCAGACTTGCAAAAAGCGAAAGAAGTCGGTGCAGACGGTGTACAGATTTGGGCAACACAAGGCGAAATGGAACCCGATCAACTTGATGCTAAAGCACGCGCTGAACTCAAACAATATCTAGCTGAACTTGGACTGGAAGTATCTGCTCTCTGTGCAGATTATGGTGGAGAAGGATTTCGTAATGAAGCAGATAATGTCTGGAAAATCGAAAAGTCCAAAAAAGTGATGACATTAGCGCTTGAATTAGGCAGTCCGATTGTAACGACTCATATCGGTATTGTGCCTGAAGACGAGAGCGATCCGATCTATAAAGTGATGCAATCTGCTTGTAATGAACTAGCTGCTTTCGCTTCTTCACTTGGAGGATACTTTGCGATAGAGACCGGTCCTGAACCGGCATCACGCCTCAAATCTTTTCTAGATTCTTTAGAAAGTAAAGGCGTTGCTGTCAATTACGATCCTGCTAATATGGTGATGGTTACAGGCGACGATCCTGTACAAGGTGTCTATACGTTACGTGATTACATCGTGCATACTCATGTCAAAGACGGTATTCGTACGCGTGAAGTGAATCCTCATGATGTATATGGTGATCTAAGCCATGAACAGATTGCGGCGATGAATGATGGAAGTATAGGATTTAGCGAAGTACCACTTGGTGAAGGAACCGTTGATTTTCCAGCTTATTTTGCCGCTCTCCAAGATATTGGATATACCGGTTATCTAACGATCGAACGTGAAGTGGGCGACCAACCAGAGCAAGATATTCGCCAAGCTGTTTCGTTTATCCAGCAATACAAATCCACTCTTTAATCATGCTTGATTAGGGTAAATAATAAGCCTTTAAATGATCATGTTCACCTTCATATATAGACGAATATACGATGTCTATATAGAGCGGGGAATGATCTTTTGAAGGCTTTTTTCACCTTATTGGGCTTTTGTTGTACGTCTACTCATTCTTTTACCCTGAGATTGGATCCTATATTAGATCGACTGTTGTACATTCAGACTGACTTCCACTACTTTATGTTGTGGTTCGTAATTTCCTTTGATCTGCGCATGTACTAATTCTACCGCTAACCTCGCAATCGTTCGTTCATCTTGCTTCAAGTAACCAACTCCCGGCAATTCAGGATCATCAAAAGAAATCAGTTCTACTGTCTCCGTCTTTTTCAACTCTACTAATGACGCATAGGTCAATTTCGCAGCTTCGGCGCTCAATGCTAGCACTGCGGTCACTTGCGGATGATGAGTGATGAAATGGGCAATATATTCTTTCCCCTGCTGATTACGCAAAATATCAAGCGGAATATGACACCACAAATTTTTATCAATCGAGATATGATGATCGATATATGCTTTTTCAAACCCAACAGTACGATCTTCAATAACAGTATTCGTACGATCCGGTGAAATTAAAGCAATATGACGATGCTGTTTACTTAATAAATACTCAATCGCTTCATAAGCCGCACTCAAATTATTCGAAGTAATCCGAAACGTCTCGATATTGCGTAGATACCGATCCATAAATACAAAAGGAAATTTATCCAGTGATAACCGCAATAACGACTCATTATACTTTTCATCTTCTGTTGGAAATACGATCATTCCCTGCGCCCCGATCGACAACAAACGATCAATCGCTTCACTTTCATTGCTAGAAGATTCACGCGTAATATGAAGAATCAATTGATAACCCAGTTGACCTGCATAATACTCACTATAATCAATCATTTTCTGGATAACATTGGTTTTCATCGTAGGAATAATAAGCCCGATCAGTGGTAGATTAGCAAGAGGAGTATTTGATAATACACGTGGTTGAGTACCGTATATCGAGTCAGATTGACTTTGATTGATACACTCTTGCTCTTTCCAGCATACAAATGTACCTTTCCCCTGAACACGTATCACTAATCCTTCTTCAGCAAGCCCTATCAATGCATTTTTTACTGTAATTTTACTCACTTGATACTCATCCATCATTTCTTGCTCTGAGGGTACACGATCTTTGTAGCGCAATTCCCCTGAAATAATTTTCTCTTTGATCTGCTGTTTGATTTGCTTATATAGCGGTATTTTTTTCATTTTCAGCATTCACCTCCTGCATGATTTTTTACCATTTTTTATAGCATAACACTTTTAATGTAAACGTATACATTTTGTTTGGAGCAGATTATAGCATACAAATTATATTTTTATATAAAATATATTTTTACTAAATTTATAACCAATTGAGTATATAAATCCTAAATCAGCAAACGTATACTACAGAAATGAAGCGTTTACATTTTGAATTTGGAGGTCATTTATGAAAAAGTCAAGCTTATTGCTTTCTTCTTTGCTACTGGTGACGACCCTTCTATCTGCTTGTGGTAACTCTACTGATTCTTCTTCTGCCTCTAGTGGAAGTGGAGCGAATGACAAAGTGACACTGACCGTAACTCACTATATGGTCGAAAAACCAAAAGTCGATACATTCAAGAAATTAACCGATCGTTTTACAGAATTGAATCCTAATATTACATTCGATGTGCAAGTGATGCCTGTAGACAAATACAACGACAATATCAAAATGAAAGTAGCCGCAAGCGATGTACCGGATATTATTTTCGGTCGTCCACAAGGTATGGTTGATATTACCAAAGCAGGTGCTTTTCTAGACCTTACCAACGAACCTTTTATTCAAAAAGTGAACAAAGACTATCTGCCTAACGTGTCTTATGACGGTAAAGTATACGGATTGCCTACCGATCTTATGACCAATGCAGTGATCTACAACAAAGATTTATTCAAAAAAGCAGGTGTTGAAGTTCCCAAAACATACTCTGAACTTGTAAAAGTAGCGCAAACATTACAATCCAAAAATATCACTCCATTTGCAGCTTCGTGGAAAGATGGGGCTTCATATATGAGCTTTATGTGGCCGGATATGTGGGGAACTTTGCTCAAAGACAATCCTGATTATGCAGGTAAAGTGATGGCAGGCGAGACTACATTTGCAGCGATTCCCGGGTATAAAGATTTCTTAGGACGTGTAAATACATTAAGCTCTTTTGCCAATAAAGATGCCGCTGATATTGATTATGATCGTTCGCTTCAATATTTTGCACAAGGTAAAGCAGCTATGGATATTATGGGTAGCTTCGCTATTGGAACGATCCGTAATTATAGCCCTGATGGTAACTTCGGTGTATTTATGTATCCGGCAACAGATAATCCTGAGAATAATGTAATGACCTATTCAACAGATGATACATGGATGATCGGGGCTCAATCCAAAAATCTAGATGCAGCTAAAAAATTCTTAGAATTTATGGCTTCGGAGGAAGGATCTCAAATCTGGGCAGATGGCGTACAGACATTAAGCGCTATTTCAGCAGATATCAAACCAGCCAAACAAGATCCGATCGCTGAAGAATTTCAAACGATCTTCAAAACAGGCAAAGTGGTCAACAATCAGGTCAAACCACTCTGGTACGGTCAATATGATGATACTTGGCAAAAAGATTTAACCTTCTTCCTTGTCTCTGATCCTGCTACACGTAGTGTCGATGAATTGCTACAAAAATTAGATGCTGACTTCGCTCGTATTAATAAAATGAATTAATCATATGTACCCTATTCTAACTAATGTGGTGGTGATCTCGTGACCCGTAAGTACAAAGACGAACTGCTCAAGTTCACCTTTATCGTTCCTGCATTACTATTCTTTTGCCTTGTCGTTGTATTTCCGTTTTTTCGCGGAGTCAATATCGCTTTCACCAATTGGAACGGTATCGATATGTCTTACGATTATGTCGGTCTGCACAATCTCAAATTATTATTTACCGATACAGAGCTACTAAATCCGATCAAAAACACATTGTTTTTTGCTATCTTTACGACTGTCTTTATTAACGTTATCGGCTTGGGACTTGCTGTTGCACTAAATACCAAGTTCCCGGGTGTTAATTTGCTCAAAAGTTTTATCTTTATGCCAATGGTGATTAGTCTGGTACTGGCTGCTATTATCTGGCGTTATATTTACAGCGATATTTTTCCAACGATTTTCCATACCGATGGAGGATTATTGGGAAATCCGACTACAGTTATGTTAGGTATCTCAATTATTAGTGTCTGGAAAGAAGTCGGACTCGCGATGGTTATCTATTATGCCGGTCTACAGACGATTCCCAAAGATATGTACGAATCTGCGCATATCGATGGAGCCGGTAGCTGGACTCAATTTTCCAAAATCACTGTTCCTTTATTAATGCCTGCATTTACGTATTGTATTCCGCTCTGGATCGGGACTGGATTACGACAATTTGATTACCCGATGGTCGCTACAAAAGGTGGCCCGGGTACATCCTCCGAGACATTAGCGATGTATGTGTACAATTACGAATTCCCTTATTTCAAAGCAGGTTACGGACAGATGGCGGCATTGATGTTATTTTTCTTCATCTTAATCGTCACAGTGTTCGTCACTAACTATTTCCGCAGAAGAGAGGTGGAATATTGAATACTTCGGTTCCGATCGTACAAGTCAAAGAAGCGCCCAATCGTCGTTTTCCCAAATTATTACGAATCATTATGCTGTATATTATCGCTATTTTGTTTTTATTTCCGTTTTATATTGCGATCGTGTATTCGATCAAAACACCTGTAGAAACAGCTCAAAGTCCGCTCGCTTTTCCAACACATATTGCATGGTCCAACTATAGTGATGCGATAGCTGCTTCTAACTTTTTTTTGGCTTTGCGTAATAGTGTGTTAACGACAATCGGTACTGTACTCTTAACGATTACTGTCTGTTCTATGGCGGCTTATATGATCGCTCGTAACAACAATCGGTTTTACAACTTTTTCTACTATCTATTTATGTCTAGCATTATGTTGCCTTTCCAAGTACTAATGTTTCCACTTTACAAAACGTGGACAGAACTGCATTTATTAAATACGATTCCCGGTTTGATTATTGCTTTGACCGGTGTACAGATTGGTTATTTTGCTTTTCTCTATGTAGGCTTTATCAAGACAGTGCCGCGAGAATTAGAAGAATCGGCAACACTTGATGGCGCATCCAGATATCGGACATTTTTCAGTATTATTTTTCCGTTACTCAAGCCAATCAATTCAACAATTCTTGTATTAAGTGCACTTGGAGCATGGAATGACTTTGTCGTATCAATGATTATCGTTCAGAAAAAAGAAGCTTCTACATTACCGCTTGTTCAATTTCAATTTTTCGGAGAATATACATCAGAGATTAATATGGCATTTGCAGCGATTATTTTATCAATGATCCCGATTATGGTGTTCTACCTATTTGCGCAAAAATATATTATCGGCGGTGTAACGGCTGGAGCTGTTAAAGGCTAACCCGTAATTATATTCCTATACTACATGACAGATTATACAAAGGAGTTTTGAGATGGATACTCAATCTTCACCTTCTTCTGCTACGAATACTTATCGCAATCCGATTATTGAACAGCGTGCTGATCCATGGGTGTATCGACATATTGATCAACAATATTATTTTACCGGCTCTGTTCCTTCGTTTGATTATATCGAACTTCGGCGTGCAGCTACGATTCAAAATCTAGCTGATGCAGAACCTGTAATCGTATGGCGTAAGCCAGATAGCGGGCCGATGAGTCATTTAATCTGGGCTCCTGAGCTTCATTATATTCATCAGAAATGGTATATCTATTTTGCTGCCGCCGCTACAGATGAGATTGTCGATGGGCTTTTCCAGCATCGTATGTTTGTACTGGAAAATGATCACCCTGATCCACTACAAGGTTCATGGATCGAAAAAGGACAAATCGTTACTCCATGGGATACATTCGCTCTGGATGCGACAACATTTATACATCAAGATCAACAATATCTGTTATGGGCGCAAAAAGAACCTGAAGTCGATGGTAATTCCAATTTATACTTATCTCTTATGGCAAATCCCTGGACATTAAAAGGGACTCCTACGCGATTAAGTATTCCTGAATTATCATGGGAATGTATCGGATTCAAAGTCAATGAAGGCCCTGCTTTTTTACGCAAACAAGATCAATTATTTATCAGCTATTCTGCCAGTGCTACCGATCATCATTACTGTCTGGGACTACTTACAGCCGATATCCATAGCGATATTCTAAATGCTGGATCATGGCGCAAAAGTGATCAGCCTGTTTTTGGCACAGCAGAAGCTCATTCTCAATATGGCCCCGGGCATAATTGCTTTACAATCTCAGAAGATGGGCAACATGATGTAATAATCTATCATGCTCGTAATTACAAAGAAATTTCAGGCAATCCATTATATGATCCTAACCGTCACATGCGTGCTCAAGTGATCCAATGGAGGTCTGATGGTACACCTGACTTTGGTCGTCCTGTTGCCGATACTGTCTAGATTGACTTCGATCTATCTGTACATCATCTACCAAAAAATAACACTTTTTTTGAATATCTTATCAAATAAAATAAACAAAAAACCTCTGTATCACTGAGATATTTCAGCGATATAGAGGTTTTTTGTTGTGCTTTAGCATAATATATGTAGCATTTGTTCTCACTACAATCTTCATTTTATATAGCTTCATACAGATAACGATATAAAAGAAATAACGCAATCCCCCAGATCATTAATGCTGAACATTTGTTCAATACATTTAACCATCTACCCGAAGAATCAAAACGACCCACCCAATGTCCACTTACTGCCAAGCAGACAAACCATACCCATGAAACAATAATACATGTGAGAGTAAAAATAAATTTATCAATACCTTCATACGGTAATGAACTAATCCCAATTACGCCGATCGTATCTAGCAACGCATGTGGATTGAGTAAGGATACAGATAAAGCAAACACAATCTGCTTGCGTATCGACAATGGTTGTATACTCCCTTGCTCAGAACGAATACTACTTTTCCATGTGATATACCCCATATATAGAAGAAACACGATTCCACCGATCATTAGAACATGCTTAATCCAGGGTAATCCAAGCACTACTAATGACACTCCACCTACAGCCAGACTAATAAGTAAAGTATCGCAAATACCTGCTGTTATCACTACAGGCAGAGTACGCCAGAGTGGTCGCTGCACAATCCCTTGTTGAAAAATAAAAATATTTTGCACCCCTAAAGGTAAAATAAGCCCTAATGCTAATAAAAAAGCATGCATCACAATACCAACCATATCTGTTCTCCTTTCACTTGCATATCTAAGTCTATCTTGAATAGGCTAGTAAAGGTACAGCCAAATGTGTAGTATATAACCCAACCAAATCTATAGGATTCAATCTATTGTACAAAGGAGTACACTCAATGAATTATTGGAAACCTGATCGACAATCCACTCTACCTTTACATAGACAAATCGAGCAACATATTCGTTATAAAATAATCAGTGGTGAATGGCCGATCGGGACTCGCTTGCCTTCACAACGCCAACTAGCTACTGTATTTGAAGTAAATCGTAGTACAATTATGATCGCATTAGATGAATTAAAATCATGGGGCATTATAGAGGGTAATAAAGGTGGAGGCACAACTGTAATCAACAACACATGGAACCTGATAGCTGCTGCTGCTCAACAAACGATAGATTGGCAAGCTTATGTAAATGCCGGCATCCATCAACCCAATCTAAAAACAATTCAAAAAATTAATCATGCTGAATTTGCTCAAGGAATGATTCGTACAGGTACAGGTGAATTAGGCAAAGAGTTAATGCCTCATCGCCAAATATCTTCTATTTTACAACAAGCACCGTCTGAACTGTTTTTAGGATATGAAGAACCAAAAGGCAATTTTGAATTAAGACAGCAGATTGCTCATTATGTAAAGCAATGGGGTATACATTGTAGCCCTGATTCTATTTTGATCGTATCTGGATCTATTCAAGCTCTACAATTAATAGCTGTAGGACTTCTAGCTCGCCCATCCAGTATTGTAGCTGAATCTCCATCTTATATTCGTTCTATTCAAGTCTTTCAATCAGCAGGTGTACCTAT
Organism: Paenibacillus sp. PsM32; assembly: GCF_030433815.1. Lineage (NCBI taxonomy): Bacteria > Bacillati > Bacillota > Bacilli > Caryophanales > Paenibacillaceae > Paenibacillus > Paenibacillus sp. PsM32. The sequence continues at coordinate 1,030,993 of NZ_JARUWY010000001.1, forward strand.
TCATTCTGTTTCTCTGGATAAAGAAGGAATTGATCTGAAAGATTTACATGCCACAGTCGCTCAATATCAATCAGGATTACTATATACGATTCCTACTTTTCATAATCCAACAGGTATACTGATGTCTAAGCAACGCCGTAATGATCTTATTGAACAATGTAAAGAATTGAGATTACCTATTATTGAAGATGATGTATATCGTGAATTATGGTTAGATGATCTTCCCCCTGCTCCGCTCAAATCACAAGATTCCAATGGTAATATCGTCTATTTAGGAAGTATGTCCAAAATGATGAGTCCGGGGCTTCGAGTAGGTTGGGTTATCGCACCTGAACCAGTTATCGAACGATTAGCCGATATCAAAATGCAGACCGATTACGGTTCTAGCAATCTTTCTCAATATGTTGCTACCCAATGGTTCGCTCAAGGTTATCACGAACCACATATACAATGGGTACGCGGGCAATTGCGTACGCGTCGTGATCAGATGCTTGAACTATTACAGCAACATTTTAGCGATATAGCCGATTGGCAAATACCTACAGGTGGCTTTTATATCTGGGTAAAGTTAACTGTTACAGTACCTATGCAATTATTGTTTGAGCGCGCTATTCAGGCAAATATTTTAATTAATCCGGGTTATTTATATGAAGACGAAGCCACATCGCATATAAGATTATCATATGCGTATACCTCACCAGAGCATCTACACACTAGCATTATCCAACTCAAAAAATATATTATTTCGTTATGTCGTTAGTTTGAACAATCATTTATTATTTTTTAAGACATTTTGCTGTTTTATTGGTGTTATTATCTCACTTACTTATTTACTGTGCATACTATCAATGATACTATTAGCTGTAGCTTTAACAGACAATTTCATGTATGGAGAAAAGCAAACTATTCGAAAGAATAGGACGCAAAGTGTGGAGTCTAACAAGTATAGATCGAATATACTTTATTGATTGTCCTACCGCCCCGAACAATGATCGGGGTTTTTCTGTTTTTTTTATCGTATACAACAAGAGATACGGAGTGATAACTATGAAAAAGTGGTCTTATTTATTTATTCTGTTAGGCATTATGATTCTAGCTTATCCACAAGTCAGTGAATGGTATGCCGATTGGCAACAAGATCGCTTATTAAATGAAGCTGAAAGTGAAGCAATCGCCCCGTCTACTACTCAACCTGCGAATTTAAAAAGTGGATATGCCAAAGTAAATCATCTTTTAAATGAAGAAAGTGAACAGTCTACTTCTGCTCCAGCACCAGTACAAGGTGACATTTTAGGGATTATTACTATTGATAAGATTGATGTAAAATTACCGATTGTCGAAGGAGCAACACGCGATAATATGCGTAGTGCAGCTGTACACATTTCTGAAACAGATCAATTAGGTCAAGCAGGCAACTTCGCAATTGCTGCGCATCGAGCTCACAAATATGGACGATTATTTAATCGATTAAATGAGGTCAAAATTGGCGATATTGTGAAAATTGAGTCTAGGGGTAAAGTTTTCGAATATAAAGCCGATAATATAAGTATAGTGGAACCTACTGACGTATCAGTATTAGAAAGTCACCCTAATCGTGAAGAAATCACGTTAGTGACTTGCGATCCTCTAGTTAATCCGACTCATAGACTTATTATCCATGCTGAACGAATATCGACAAATATTTCTAGTTGATTTTTCTCAATTTAATGATATTATAGTAAATATGAACAACCAGTAACTTTTAAGGTTTAGGAATTTAGACACTTAACCATAAAAGCTTCTGCACGATAATGGCAAACCTTTCGAAAGACTGGGACGCAAAGCTAAAGGGCCTTACCTCTTATGGGGTTGGTAGCCAGCCACCGAATGAAGAAGCTTTTTTCTATACACTAAATATCCTTTTTATGTCATATATGCAAATTTAAACTAAAATTCAAACGATAACGGCAAACCTGTCGAAAGACTGGGACGCAAAGCTAAAGGGCCTTGACCACATGGCAGCCAGCTACCGAAAGGAATACTAATCATGAAAAAACTTTTGCTAACTTGCTTGACAGCATTCACTCTTATCTCTTTCGCTCCGACGCATACTTATGCAGCTACACCTCCTGCTACTGACTCTTGGTTAGACACTTCAACTGTAAGTGAAGGCTTTATCGCCGTTCATTATAATGCACCAAGTCACACTCGTACTAAATTGATGATTAGCAAAAACGATGTGAACTACACTTACGATCTTAACTCAACTCAAACTGATTCTTCTTTCCCTTTGCAATTAGGTAACGGAACATATAATGTAACGATTCTTGAGAACACATCAGGTAACAGCTACAAAAAAGTCCAAGGTGATTCTCTTGAAATGAACCTTAACAACGAAAATGCTGTCTATCTTGCTTCCACTCAAAATGTAGATTGGAAAAATGCTACTGCTCTTATCAGCAAAGCACAACAATTGACTAAAAATGCAACAACAGATACAGAAAAAGCACAAGCTATCTACGATTATATTACTACTAATGTAAAATACGATTATAAATTTGCTAGTGCATTGCCTGCTGTATATGTACCAGATGCTGCAACTACATTAGTATCTAACAAAGGCATTTGCTACGATTACGCTTCTCTAAATGCAGCAATGCTTCGTAGCGTAGGCGTTCCTACAAAATTGGTAATGGGTACTTCTACAAATGTTAAAGAATACCATGCTTGGAACGAAGTTTTATTGAATGGTCAATGGGTAACAGTAGATACTACAGTTGATGCTACTTTAAAACAAAGCGGTAAAACAACAACATTAGCTAAAGATGCTGCTGAATACAAAGCTGTTAAAACTTACTAATCTCACATTTCAAATATTCATTATATTTGCATATTCATACACAACTCAAAAAGCGAGAATGATCATTAATATGACCATTCTCGCTTTTTTGATTGGATTTATTATTTGTATTTACAGCTATTCTATGACTACCATACACTGCATTTTAATCATTGTGAGCTTTGAGGAGGTTCTTTTTTGCTCAATTCCCCGCCCATTGCTTTGAGAAACTGTAATCCTACTGATAATGAAGATCTAACATCAGGATCGCGCATCATTCCGAGCAATCCAATCATACCTGGCGGATGATCATCAGCATGACTATTCTTTTTCCCGACTTTGGAAGGCTTATCATTCTCATACAATTTCTGTGAAGAATCAGAATGTAGGTCTCCTAGATGATCTAATCCTGCTCCTAAAGCTTTGATTAGCTTTTCTAGTTCTTTTGGATCAAGCTTACCTAATACTTGAATAAGCGTAAACGCATTTTTGATCAATGGGGGCAAATTCATTCCTTCAATCATATCAATGCCTATCGCACTGATTGGAATTCTATTTTTGAGCGCAGCATCTGCAATATCCAGTACGCCTGCTCGATCCAGTTCTTTGACAATCTCTAGCATTTTCAAGATTGATTCTGTATTGTCTGTTAATGCTTTGATTAATAGACCTAGTGATTGAGCTTGAAGCTCCGCTTCTGTCGGAATATGACGTTCTATCTGCTTAATAGGTCTCGCCATGAGACTCACGCTCCTTCTGGATCGTTGTAGCAATCGGTTCATAGTCTGATCGATTCCACTTATCTTCGACTCGTACACTGATCTGAGGACGGCGTGTAGCGAAGCGTGGGTTGACCTGAGGCAAAGGCGACACCTGATGCTCTACTTCATCTACCAACACTTCCATCATCACATTGATTTCTTTGTAACTTGGCGTATGGGTAACTTTATCGGTATAACTACTGGTTAAGCGGTTGATGGCTTCATGTTCATTGGATGTATTCATCGGCAAATACAATTCTTTGCCTTTCACCCGATCTGTTACCAGTACCGACAATTTGACTTTACCAAAAGGAGAAATCAATCGAACTTTGCTACCGTCTTGTACTCCTCGCTCTGCTGCCAATTCTGGTGAGACTTCTAGCCATGTGCCAGGCACTTTATGGCGAATTCCCTCTGCTTTGTACGTCATATTGCCTTCATGGAAATGTTCTAATAACCGTCCGTTATTCAAATGTAGATCATACATCGCTTCTGGCTCATACGGTTGTGTCCATTCTACCGGATATAATTTTGCTTTACCGTTAGGGAAATGGAACTCTTCTTCATACAACAAATGTGTACTGGTTCCGTTTGGATGCACAGGCCACAATTGACTATTCCAGCCTTCTAACAGATCATAATGAACACCTGCAAATAAAGGGGCTAGACTCGCTGCTTCTGCCATAATTTCGCTCGGATGAGTATAATTCCACTGCGCTCCCAAAGCATTAGCAACATCTTGAATAATGCGCCAGTCTGGCTTGGAATCACCTAGAGGGGCAAGCACTTCATGGAACCGCTGAATACGGCGCTCGGTATTGGTAAATGTACCGTCTTTTTCAAGACTTGGAGAAGCTGGCAAAATCACATCAGCATATTGAGCTGTATTGGAGAAGAAAATATCCTGTACAACGAAAAAGTCCAGCTTGCCTAACATCTCTGCGACAAAGTTAGAATTAGAATCGACCAACGCCATATCTTCACCAAATAGATACATGGCTTTTAGCTTACCTTCTTCAATCGCATCAACCATCTGATGATTATCATATCCAGGTTCTGCAGGAAGCTGAACGCCCCATGCTTGCTCATAACGATGGCGCACATCATCATCTGATACTTTTTCATACCCGGGGAAGAAATTCGGCATCGTTCCAAAATCACAAGCGCCTTGTACATTGTTGTGACCACGTAAAGGATAAGCACCTGTGCCCGGACGACCGAAATTACCTGTAGTTAACAACAGATTACATAGCGCTGTAGATGTATCTGTTCCACCGCGATGTTGAGTTACACCCATTGCCCACAACACACATACTGATTTTGCTTGATGAATCATTTCAGCGGTAGCAATTAATTCTGCTTGTGAGATGCCGGATACTTGCTCTGCATATTCTAATGTGTACTGATCGAGTGATTGACGGAACTCTTCGTATCCATCGACACGAGCTGTTAAAAATCCGTTATCTTCCCAGCCTTGATCGATAATATATTTGGTAACCGCAGATACCCAGACCAGATCAGAACCAGGACTTGGATGCAAATGAATATCTGCACGTTCTGCCATTTCATTTTTGCGTAGATCGGATACGATCAGTTTTTGACCATGCAGTTTATGTGCTCTTTTCACTCTTGTAGCTAGCACCGGATGGGATTCAGCAGGGTTCGCTCCTACAATCATAACTAGATCTGCTTGCTGAATATCTTCAATCGTACCGCTATCTCCACCCATACCTACGGTACGCATCAATCCCGATGTAGCTGGAGACTGACAATAACGAGAACAGTTATCTACATTGTTCGTGCCCATAATAGAACGTACAAATTTTTGGAAAATATAATTCTCTTCATTAGAACATTTCGATGAAGCGATATAACCGATCGAATCTGCTCCATACTCATCACGAATACTGCCTAATTTGCCAGCGATCAGATTAAGCGCTTCTTCCCAGCTTGATTCGACAAATCGATCACCTTTACGGATCAAAGGTTTGGTTAGGCGTTCTTCACTATTTACAAAATCCCAACCCCATTTACCTTTAATACACGTCGAAATTCCATTCACCGGTGCATCGATTGAAGGTTCGATTTTGAGAATATCGCGCCCTTTGGTCCATACTTCAAAGCTACAGCCGACTCCACAATATGTGCAGACGGTTTTGGTACGTTTGATCCGCGAACTACGCATAGAAGCTTCGATCTCTGATACTTTAAATATTTCTCGGTATCCCGGTTCGATTTCTTTGGTCAGTTCAATCATTGGTTCCATCACTTGATTATCGATACCTGTTAGGAATCCAGCTTCACCGACCATCGTAGTCTCCATCAACGCATTACAAGGGCATACCGTAACACAATGTCCGCACGATACACAGGAAGACTGATCAACAGGCACATCATCATCCCAGATGACACGCGGCTGATCACGACTCCAATCGATCGTTAATGTCTCATTGACTTGAAGATCCTGACAAGCTTCTACACAGCGTCCACATAAAATACATTGATCTGGATCATATCTATAAAAAGGATTGGTATTATCAATTTGATAAGGTTTGGGTTGAAAAGGATAAGTCTGATGTTCGATCCCTAATTTTTCTGTTGTGTTATGAACGACACAATTTCCATTATTGTTATCGCAGACCGTACAATACAGTTCATGATTTTTGAGAATACGTGACATCGATTCTTGCTGTGCTGCTTTGACCTGTGAAGATTCTGTAGAGATTTGCATGCCTGGACTAACTACCGTGCTACATCCGCGAACCAATTCTCCGTTCACTTCTACCATACATGTATCACATGTCTCGATTGCTCCTAGTTGCTCGTTATAACAAATTTGCGGAATATAAAATTCGTCTTGTCCTTTGGCTGCTTGCACGATAGTTATACCTGGTTCTGTAACGACCGATTGTCCGTTTACTTCAATCACGATCTGTTCTGTATGGCCTGTCTTCATCATCCTGTTCACCTCTACCTTAAAATTAGTCCTAAATAGTCTAGTTGTATGATGCAATAAGCTACTTCTAAATTGATCCTGACATGATGTGTTGCAACGACTTATCACAAAATAATGTATTATAAAATTGAATGAATCATATTTACCCAATCCCTTTTTAAAGTAAGCATCTTTTCCCTTTTATGTGGTGATCTATTATTTCTATTCATACATAATTCATATTAATTTAATTACATATTATATTTGTAGTGTATTTGCAGCTAAATAATGTGTGATCCTATTAGCGCTAGAGTGATACTATTTTAGCGTTTGAATGATTCTTTTGCTTCTTATTTCTGGTGATTGATAATGATGTTATGCTTTAGAGCTGACTTTACTTTATAGCTTAATGAGAGTAACGTTAGAAAGTAGCTTGTAATGAAATGCTTGTAAACCATAAGGAGATACAATCTATGAATACTTCGATTCATTCTCATTCGTCCTCTAAACGAATATTGATTATGACAGCTGTTGAAGCGGAGCGTGAAGCTGTTCTGCAAGGATTGTCTGCACGGGGTGAAGACCGCTTTAGTGTGCAATTAGCTGGTGTAGGCCCTGCTTCAGCAGCAGCGCGAACAACTTCGATTCTTGCTAAAGAATCTTTTGATATGGTGATTAGTGCAGGTATTGGTGGTGGATTCAGTGGCTATGCAGAGATCGGTTCGATTGTACTTGCGAGTCAGATGATTGCAGCAGACCTCGGTTCAGAGACACCGGATCATGGATTTCTTTCGGTAGATGAATTGGGGTTCGGCTCTTCTGTTATTCAGGCGGATACTGTCTATAATGGAAGTCTTGCTTCAGCGATTCAATTAAAAGGTCTTGCTGTGCATATTGGCCCGGTATTAACTGTATCTACCACTACCGGTTCGGCTGAATCAACAGCCAGGTTAGCTGAGCGTATTCCAGGTGCTTCGGCTGAAGGAATGGAAGGTTATGGTGTAGCGCTGGCTTCTCATTATTTTCATCTGCCAGTCCTAGAAATTCGTGCAATCTCTAATCGAGTCGGTCCGCGTGATCGAAGCAGTTGGCGTATTCCTGATGCGTTGCAAGCTTTAACTAAAGCAAGCTCCATATTACCGGAGGTGCTATAATATGAAAATCGCTTTTTCTCCATGTCCTAATGATACATTTGTTTTTCATGCGTGGGTGCACGGTCTTATTCCGAATGCTCCTGAGCTTGATGTAACTTATGCTGATATTGATATTACGAATAACTGGGCAGCTACAGGTGAAGGCCCTGAAGTACTGAAAGTGTCTTATGCAGCATTGCCGTGGTTATTAGAAGATTATGCCCTAATTCCTTGTGGTGGTGCTCTTGGCCGAGGCTGTGGTCCGTTGGTATTAACAGCCAATCCTAATGAAACGAACCCTGCCAGTCTATCCGGTAAAAGAGTCGCTGTACCTAGTGAACGTTCTACCGCTTATATGTTATTCCGTCTATGGGCTGCACAAAATGTTCCCGGCGGTGTTGGGGAAATCGTTGTTATGCCATTTGATGAGATTATGCCTGCGGTTCGAGATGGTCAGATTGATGCAGGTCTGGTTATTCATGAAGCACGATTTACCTATCCTAATTATGGTCTAACACTAATGGAAGATATGGGTAGCTGGTGGGAAGAAGATACTGGATTACCGATTCCATTGGGAGCTATTATTGCTAAACGTTCATTAGATGCGAATCAGATTGCTGATTGGGTACGTTCTTCTGTGGAATATGCTTGGGAACATCCTGAAGCTTCACGTCAATATGTACTGGATTATGCACAAGAAATGGACCCTACAGTAGCAGATTCTCATATTAATCTGTATGTTAATGAATTTACGCGTAATCTAGGGGAAGATGGTTATGGAGCGATCGAAGCGTTGTTAGGACGTGCTGCTAACGAAGGTCTTGTTCCTTCATTTGATCTTTCATTGTTACGTAAATAATGGTCATAGTTGGTTTTTATCATAAAGTATCATAACGACTCATCAAAAAGCCCCAATTCACAATAAATCTACAGTGAATTGGGGCTTTTTTTTGTCTAAATAACATTTTCTTGATTTTTTTGCGGATTTTCTATATATTTGTGAGCAAAAAGTTTGCCAATTGAATTGTTTATCTGGTACACTGGCATTAACGCTACAATATTTGTAGCGAGAAATACAAATAGCCCCTTTTCACAGAAGGAGCTGCTTATTTCTAATTCCTATCATTTTACTATAGGAGGTGAATTACTATGGTACAAAACGTACTTTGTGAAGTGAACTCTTGCACGCACTGGGCTGAAGAAAATAAATGTACTGCTGAATCTATTTTCATCATCAACCATGCTCACAAAAAAGCAACTGAGTCTGAAGAAACAGATTGCCAAACTTTTGATAAAAAAGAAGCAATCAACTAATTGAAAATGTTTTACAACTGAGAAGGGACTTTGCCGAGTTCCTTCTTTCTTTTTATATTCTACCAACAATGATTATTATTATCAAGTAGATTTGAAAAAAAATTATAGATTATCTCACTTTGTCTGTGTTTTGCCTGTAAACATACTGATTGCATTTCTCATTCTCAATACAATCAGTAATTTACAAGTTTTATTCCTTATCACTAGCCGTATTAGATTTTAAATTTAGAAACAGACGCTAATAGTTCATCTATGCCTTGCTTGGACATACTCATACTTTCGATCACTTCGTTCGTTTGCTCTACAATCGTCTCGGTTTTGCCTGCAATGGTAGACGTCCCCGCTGCACTTTCATTAGAAGCCAGCGCAATCTCATGAATCGACTTCACTTGATTTTCTATAGAAGATAATAGCTGTTTGGATGTTGAACTTAGATCTGTCGCAATATCATCTATTCCTTTGGCACTTTCTGCATATTGATCTGTTGAAGTTAGCATCATATGATAATCCTGTTTGATCTCATTGCCAAATAGTTGAAGCAAATCATTCGAATTGGATGAAAGATTGCTAACCGATGTGATTACATTGCGAGTAATCTGATCAATCTGGTCAGCCGCTTGCTTGGAATTGGCTGCTAATTTACTAATCTCACTCGCTACTACTGCAAATCCTTTGCCAGCTTCGCCTGCTCTTGCCGCTTCGATACTTGCATTTAGTGATAACAAATTCGTCTGTGCTGCAATCGTAATAATCGTTGATACCAGTCCATTGATTTTGGAGACCGATTGCGATTCTAGCAGTGCTTGTTCCAGACGTTCTTTTACACCGGTATAGATGCCCAAGCTTTTATTATAAGAAGTGCGGAAATCTTGACTAAGCCCTTGAGCACGATGGGTCAATTCATCAGCAGACTTGGCGCTTTCTTGTGCTTGAACAGCTACAGAATGAACAGCATGTTCCAGATCACGAGCTGTCATATTCATTTCTTCTGTCGATGAAGCTGTCTCTTCTGTGCTTGCCGATAACTGCTCGGTTGTAGCAGAAATATCCTGCACGCTGTCTTCCAAATGAGACATGTTATGATTCACCGTTTGAATATGATTCTGTAAATTAGAGCTCTGTGTAATCACCTGCTCAAATACTTCTCTAAATTGCTTACGTGCTCCACCCATTGCTGCAATAATAAGAGCAAACTCATCTTTTTCTTCTAAATATTTTTCATAGCCTTTGCTATATTTCAGATCAAGTGCTGCTGTTTTGTTGATAATTTCTAATGTGACTTTGGTACGACGGTTCACGTTACGAGCGAAGATTATACATACAATTAAAGAAATCAGCAATACAACAATTGCTGCGATAATTAATGTTTTTGCCAGTTGATTCTGTAGTGTTTGGCTTTCTAGTAAAATCGCTTGATTATAATTGTCCAAAATCTCTTCTGCCTGATTGATATCTTCACGTGCTGCATCAAAGCGTGCAGTGCTTTCAGTTAGATTTGCTACAGTATTGGTATTGATATCAAATTCTTTTTGCCATGCTGCAAAATTAGTATCAAAATCTGCAATCAATTCAAATACGTTCTTGTTAGAATCAGCATGTTGATATTGATTGAATTCTGCTTGATGAGCTTTAAAAATAGCTTCTGCTTTGTGAACACGTTCATACGTTTGTTGTGCATTTTCAGTGTAATCTGCTTTGGCTGCTTCCAAAATGGCAGGGTCTGTCGAACTGGTTAATGTCATTTGCGCTACTAACGATTGATAATAATCACGATCTGCATTCAATAACCAGTAATTTGTCATATACGATTGATCATAAAGTTTGGTAGTTAACGTATGGGCGATCGATTTGGTATGACTTAGTGCAAACACCGTAATTCCGATCAAAGCAATCATAACAATTGCCATCGGTACAAACATTTTCAGCCGTAAATTCCAATTGTTAATATTAAATAGTGTTCTCATAACATGATCTCCCTGCTACACTGTATTGTTCGAATAAATGGCATATTGCATTGTTACGATTACCTATTATTTACATAATATTTATATCGGATTTGAGTACACTTTGTAATAGCACAAATATTCACTTTATGATTACTGGTGTAATCGCTGCTTAACGACAAAAAGACTACTGACGCATTAACGTCAATAATCTTTTGTATTTGTTTTATTTAATTGTTTGATATGAGGATATATTCACTTTAGATCATGATGTGTATTTTATTTATTGTACATAATAAATATCAGGTGCTTGAGGTTGCTTCATCCCTACTCCTATATGAAAACCTGGATGTGGTGGTTGATTGTATCCTGCATTTTGCCATGCGATAGACAAACGATACACTGGATCATGCATTAAGGTACGCAACCGATAATCGGTTATATCTGTCGTCGTATAGATACGTAATTCACTGTTATCATTGGAACGCAAAACCACTTCTTCACGCCAGTCTCCATACAGATCTGCTTGTAGCGCTGGTGTCGCTTTGGTTCCGTTGTTAGAACTACTGCCTGTTGCTGTAAATAGATTGGTCGTCGTGCTGTTAGTATAATCCCATTTATCGATCCGATTGTCATCTAACAATTCTCGCAATAGATCGCCATCCCACCAGATACCAAAATTGGTCGATGAAGGAATAGTTTTGCTAATTAATTCACCTGTAATACTATACAATCCGGTGATTGGAACATGTTGGGCATTAGTAATGGTAGCTGCCCACACTTCTTCTCCGGGAAAACGAGGATCAATATCTGCTGACATACCGCGTCCTGTATCAATCCCTGTTTTGACTCCCCATAGAATTTGTCCGGTATTCGCATCATGAACTTCCATGCCGTATGGAGAATCTTTATGTTCATGCACTCCGAATACTTCAAGCCCTGCTCGATTCGGATTCAGATCACCCAAGTGCTGAGCGTCACCATGTCCAAGCCCTGTAGTATAACGTGGGGTTCCATTATCATCGATCGAAATAGATCCAAAATTAATCTCGTCTTTTCCATCTCCATCGACATCTGCTACATTCAGCGCATGATTACCTTGAGCTGTATACGTAGTCTGATTGCCTACATTGGTATCGTATGTCCAGCGCTTGACGATTTTGCCTTCTCGGAAATCATAAGCTACCAGAACGGTACGTGTGTAATATCCTCGGGTCATTACAAAGCTTGGATGTTGCCCGTCCAAATAAGCAACTCCTGCTAGAAACCGATCGACCCGATTACCATAATTATCTCCCCATGAAGCTACTGTTCCACGAGGCGGGTCATAATTAACGGTGTCTAGCGCCGCTCCTGTGGCTCCTTGAAATACCGTCAAAAACTCGGGACCTGTGAGTACATATCCAGCACTATTGCGATAGTCTGCTTTGATATCGCCAATAACTTTGCCTTGTCCATCAATCGTACCGTCTGCTGTACGCAAAGCCACTTCAGACTTTCCATCTCCATCCAGATCATAGACTACAAATGGAGAATAATGAGCACCTGCACGAATATTAGGCCCCATATTGATCCGCCATAAACGAGTACCATTTAACTTATATGCATCCAGATATACAATGCCTGTATATCCAGATTGTGAATTATCTTTGGCATTAGAAGGTGACCACAACAGTACAATTTCGTACTCTCCGTCTCCATCCAGATCGCCTACACTAGCATCATTTGCACTATACGTATACGATACTCCGTCTTTGGTGACACCGTCAGCAGGCTTTTGCAAAGGAACTGATTTGTATTGCTGTTGCCATACGGATACAGGAGTAGATACCGGTGTTTCTTTACCATTTTGCACTGTAAATAATGTATAGACTGATTTGTCTGTTCCTTGAGAATCCAACAGATTGGTAGCGCCTGTAATCGGTTGACTATTTACCAGCACACCGTCACGGTATACATTAAATGCGATCCCGTCTGGATCAAGTCCTAACATTCTCCACCCTACATAGATCCCATTTTTGCTTTTCACAGCAACCAGTCCACGATTCAACTTTTCCATAGCACGTTGACCGGAAGCAACAGTAGCATTTTCAGTTATCGTTAGATTCTGTACATGTTCTGCTAAAGGAAGATTCAGATCAGCGATTCCTTCTGCTACCAGTCTTGCGATCTGAATAGCTCCGTACTCTTGAAAATGGGTGTTATCTACCACTCCATCTGGAAAATTAGGATAAACACCTGAAGGGACATGTAAAAAGACTTTTTTGGATTCTTCAGCACCGATCGAATTATAATAAGCAACACTGCGAGCGCTAAGATCGATTAAAGGTGTATGGGTCTGAGTAGCGACTTCTTTCATCGCTGTTACATAATTGGGGAAACTGATATTGAATTGCCCTGTTGTCGTATTAAAATCTCTGCGACCTACAGGAGTAACAAGAATCGGAGTGGCTCCATGTGCAAGAGCACCATCAATATATTTCTTGAGGTATACTTTGTAATCAGGTACAGGTGTGTAGCGCTCTGGCTTCGTATCGGCATCATTGTGACCGAACTGGATCATCAGATAATCACCAGGTTGAATCTGGTGCAAGATCGTATCTAATCTTCCTTGTTCGATAAAAGAACGGGAACTACGTCCACCTATCGCTTGATTGCTAATCTTCACTTTGTCGTCCAAATAACGGTCTATCATTTGCCCCCATCCTGCTTGCGGTTGTTTGGATGTTGCATAAGTCTGTACAGTAGAATCCCCTGCGAGATAGACTGTTGGATTCGAGACTATAACAGGCTCATTGCCATACGTATTATTGATTACAGTAGGTGTCTGTTCTTCTTGTTCGATTGTTCCTAAATAAGAAGGATTAGTCGGTTGTTCTTGATCTTCAGCTGCGATAGAGCGGTTCAAAGGCAATCCAGCAAATAACATAACCATTATAAGCACAAGCGATATCCATGGACGATACGAAAATGATCGATTCAAATATACCCCTTCTTCCTCATTTTTTAATAGTGAAGCGCTTACATTAGCATCATACATGGAATGATCATCAGTGGATATTCAATATACAGTGGTGTTTGTGCAATAATCAGACCTGCTGTTGACGTGATTTCGATATGTTTATGTCAAATAACAAAAAAAGGATAGAGTCGTAAGACTTTATCCTTTTTATACTTATATTTCATTGATGACATATAATATAAGGGTTAGACTCGTCGGCGACGGAACCACAATACAATGCCTATCGCTAACACCAGAATGCCTATACTTATTGCTGTATATTTCGCCTGTGCGGCTGTATCAATAGTAGGTGTTATCGGTTCTCCAAATGCTCCACCCGGGCCTCCACCCATTCCACCACCGACACCATCAGGTGGAGCCATCATTCCGCCATTTCTATCATTATCACCGCCTGTTGGAGCTCCTTCAGGTCGTTGACCACGTTGTCCGCCACCCATTCCCATTCCACCGCCCATACCGCCATTTCCAGAACCATCACCTGATGAAGCTATCGTCCCATCTAGTTGTCCTTGTATATTTGCGGTATTGGTCTGATTCCAAGCGATTAATGATTTCACACCTGCTTGATATTCTTCATACGTATAGAAAGAAGTAGGATCGCTTTTTACATCGGCTGCGATCATATCATTCAGCGCATTGACTTTGGCTGTAAAAATATCATTAGCTAAAAAATTCGTAAGCACGTTTTGGATCATCGTATGATATTTTTGTTTGTATTCATCGACTGCTAATAATTTGGCAACCAATGGACGCTCTGCTAAAGCTCCTGATGTAGGTTCATCAATCATCAAAGATGTAGAGCTTGCTTTATTTGCTGTATTCGCATTTCCAGTTGTATCAGTCGTTTGGGCAGTAGGCTTGGTATCTGTTGCGTTAGTGTTGGCTGTATTGGATTGAGGCTGGTTGGTTGTTGGCTCTGTTGTTGCTTTTGTCGTGTTGGTATCTGACTTAGTATTAGCATTTTCACCACCACGACCGCCGAAGCCACCGCCGCCCATGCCTCCTCCCATACCACCCATTCCGCCGAATGCCATGTTATAATCCCATGGAATCATAGAAAATACGCCACCATGTTCGTACAGATAATAGTTCTGCTTATTGCCACCAATGTAACTATCTGTATTGTTGGTCACCACATTTAACGTCAGATATTCAAGGATACTATCTACATCAAGATAATCCGTATATGGCGTTTTACTATCATGATTCAGCTTATCCAGCATATTAATTAACGCGTCTTTGTCCTGACTTTCTGACTTCACATCAAGACCGGTATACGAATCTGCATCATCATCAATCCACTGTAGATCACTACCGCTACCTGTCATCAGACCTTTGTATAATGTGCCTGTTGTATCTTCATAATGAGTCTCTATAAATTGATCGTCTACTTGCTCTACAGCCAGATATAATCCTTTATATGTACCATTAACATAGATACGCACAAAGGAGTGCTTAGGTGTAGGGAGCCCTAACATTTCAGACATTTCATACGCCAAAAATTCACGCATATAAGAAGCATCACTATAGTTGTTATTCAGATTAATTTTGTCTAAGCCGTATAAATTTTGTCCGGAAATGTATTCATCAAAACTCAGCTTAAAGCTATACCGATCCGAATCATCCATCTGGACAACACTGCGTAAGGAAAGATTACCTTTTGTACGGATACCTACATTTGTGATTGTTTTGCCGTTATAATCCACTGTTGCCGAGTGGTATTCTTCATCAGACGCATGATCTAACATATCTTGAAAATCTGAATCAGGAAGCGTTATTTTGACATCGACCACTTTATCTTCTACAAATACATTCGTATCTTGTGCACTTTGTTCTGTCACTGTGCCTGCATGAGCTTCTTCCGTTGATGCCCACGGTATAATAGCCACAAGACATAGTGTACCTGCCAGAACTACTTTTAATATCCACTTCACTTTATCACCACCAATTTTAAAATAAAAAACCTTTGCATAAATCGGTATATTGACTTGTGCAAAGGATTTCTATGAGCTTTCATTTCGATCAATTTCAGCCATGTCTATTCGCTTCTATTATGAAACGTAATCACCGTTGTAGCTAATCAACACAGCATTTTTTACACCTGCAATATTAGAAATTTCATTTACAAATGTAGGCTCATTGTTTTTGATACGTACTTCTAGCGTCAATTCAATATTGTCTGCTGTAATTGTTTTTTGTCTAACCGTATGGCGTTTTACCAGTGAGTTTAGCTTGCTGTTGACTTGTTTCTCTGCATCGTCTCCTTGAGCGTTTACGACCAATAGATAAGGCGTTTCGAAAGAAGAACCTTTGATAAATAAGAACATCACCAAACCTACAATCACAGAACCGATAATCGCCAAGCTATAAAAACCTGCTCCGGTAACAATCCCTGCCGCTGCTGCCCAGAATAAGAAAATTAAATCGGTTGGGTCTTTAATCGGTGTTCTAAAACGAACAATACTAAGTGCACCAACCATACCTAGAGATAGAATCAAGTTCGAGTTAATCGCAATAATCACCATAGAAGTCACTAGCGTCATGCCGATCAGTGAGATATTGAAGCTTTTGGAATATAACACTCCGCTAAATACACGTTTGTACAGGAAGTAGATAAATAGTCCGACCAAAAAAGCAATCCCCATCGTGAGCAAAATATGAGTGATACTGATATCAGAAGTGAAGCTTTCCAGTACAGAATTTTTGACAATATCTGAAAAATTGGTTGTTGCGTCGGTTGTTGTTGCATTTGCCGCGGCTGCGACTGGTGTCGTTGTTGCCATGTGTTATTGATCCTCCCAGGAATTTTCTTTACCGAGTTTACGGCAGATGACGTATTTTGAATTGGATTGACGAACTAATCCTTCGAGTTGTAATGCTGTTTTGATATAATCCGGCAAATATTCATCAAATTTCACTTCAAGTACAAAAAATTTATGATCAATTGCATCGACCATTGCTAGATTCGGGTCAAATATATCGTGATTGTTCAGACCTGTTTTCATATATTTATCAAACGTAATACGGACATTACCTAGCTTAGAGGTATAAGCTTCCCGTACATAATCTACAATCACCTGTGGACGCAATAAAACATTGTTAGCCGCATGATAAATTTCATACAGTAAAGGTTTGTGAGGTAAGTTGAGCACTTCATAATTGCCTTTTAGAATCTCATCATACATGTCACGGGTAATCGATTCTTTGACTTTGGCAATATAATCGTTCATTTTAATTTTCTTTTCAAAATGAATAATTTTATCTTCGTCATTGTAAATACGAATCCGGTACTTCACTCGATCTCGCACACCGCCTAATTTCTCATGCAGTGCCGTATTATTGATATCATCAAAATACAGACTTCGAATCAGATATTCTCCAGCTTCATTGGAATTCGCATCTTGTGTCATCAGCGGACGTAGCCGTTGTCGAATCGTAAAATACTGATGGTAATTCACGTAGTGCTTGAGTTCATGTCGGTATTTCAAATCCAAATTTGGATAATACATTTATTCATCCCCTTTCTTCTTGATCTGCTATCCATGAGATCCATGTTTTACACTCCGTTAACATCACGTTTACATTGTTGATTATATCGAGGGATTTTGAACTTTATATGAACAGATGTTTAAAAAGAGATAAATTAATTAGCACGACAAGTAAAAAATAGTAATTGAATAGTTGTGTCATAATACTTTGATAATAAAAAAGCATCGACATAATCGGAAACAACATTTCTGTTGAATCTGATTATATCGATGCTTTAGATAAATAAATTATTCAGGTAATACTTTGTATATTTCTGGGTTTACTTCTGAGCTAGATAATACGCGATAAGCAATAGACTTATCTTTGAATTTTAATTTGAGCATATAATCTGTATTTTGAAAACTAATTTCTTGTTGACTATGATCTAATAACTCTTTTATTACTTGTGGATTCTGAATAGTTGCTAATTGAGCATTATTAATTTGCTGGTTAAATCTATCACCTAACGCTTGATAACGTTTATTCTTATCTGCGCTTTCTTTAGTGATTACTATTGATTCTATATCTTTGGGCTGTGTTACTACAGTATCCCAATATCCATTGTCTTTGAGCCATGTCGCTATAGGTGCATAAGAAGGATCCAAATAGTAATTTCGTTCCTCTGTATTTAGCCCTTCAGGATCAATTGAAAAATAAATAATAAATGTAGCGCCGCTTCCTATAAGAGGACGACGTAATGGATTTTGAATAGCCAAATGTTCTTGGAAAATCAATTGTTTTAATTCTTTTATTTTAATTGAATTTGTAACTAATTTGGATCTCTTGTTCACGTCTTCATTAGTAATACGAATCTTATTATGATATTTTTGCAAATCATCTAACTTATAATAAACTGTTTTATACTCTGCTGTACTGGTAATTTTCTGTAGATCAGATGCATACATCTGATAAGGCACCGTGTACGATCTATACATCAATTTTCCATTATTTAGTTGATAAGCGATTTGAATAATTTGGTTTACTATCTCTGTATTTCTATAATCAAATTCAGGCTGTTCTTCAACAATCTTAGCTTGTAATGAAATAATAGATTGAATATAGTTAGGATCAGAAGACAATCTACCTTTTTTCAGCTCATATTTACCACTTTTATAATTCTGATCAAATAGTTGTCTTTGTATATCATCTCCTATATATACACTTTGAACGCTAGCTAGCTCGGGCACTCTTTTTTCATAACCTGTAGCATTCGTAATCGGAAGATAAATAATTAAGCCTACAATAATACCATAACTTAACATGCGCTTTATCATTATTCCATCGAATATATACCATGTTTTACGAATAAGCATCTCAGATATAATAAAGCCAATAATGCCTCCTACAATATAAGTAGTTATTGTTAATATATTACTACCAAATAAATATGCTATTCTCCAATACGTTCCTAGTGTCATTGCTGCACAGAACATAACACCGATCCGAAACACCGGATTAAAGTAACGGAAAACGATCGCTTGACTTGCTGCTTCAGAAGGACGTAATTTGTAAAAAATGTAGCTCAAAATAATAAATCCTACAGCTAGGAAAGTATATATCCAACCTTCTCGCTGAGATAGTGCTTCTCCTGATAATGCCCCAATTCGAATAAGTGGAGAAGAATAATCATAATTCGTTACCATCGAACTTTCTTGCATATAACCGTATAAATAAGCGATAAAATGTTGTTGGAAAAACATAATAATTACGGCAGGTAAAAGCAGTAAAATGCCTGTAACGATCATTTGCAAAATAGATTGTCCAATACATATGCCTACAAATAAAGTAAACGCAAAAATAAATAAACTAATTGCAAATACACTTAAACCCCATTGCCATATTTGTATACTTGTATACTCTAAATACATTAGTTTATTTTTGATGATTGCTAATACGAGCATTGTGATAGCGATAGGAATAAGATTTAATAGTATCCCTGCTAATATATGAATACTCAATAATTGTTCACGACGAAATGGTAAGCTATGAAATAAATCAGCAGATTTTTTATTTTGCATATATCTTGTCAAAAATATAGCGATAAATGCCGGAAAAATCATCATACAGAATGGTTGTATTTGTGTGCCCATATAAAATAAATCATCTAATTTCCATATATTATCTAACGAACGAAAATTCATTTCATACTGCTTATCTTCAGTTATTAAGATCCATGGTAACATCAACAAGCCTACTAGATACAATACACTAAGCCATGCACTCTGCCTGAATGCTTGACTCCATAACCCTCGATTAAAGAAGAATCGGTTGAACATCATAACCGGCGTCCCCCATTTCGTAAATAAAGATTTCTTCTAGTGTCATCGGCAAAATATCAAATACGTATGGCGTGTAGACGTTGAATACTTCTTTGATACGCTCGATCTCGCCTTTGATAATATAAATACCTACACTACCTCGTTCTTCCTTATACACCACATCCAGTAGACTGGAGATGGCATGTTCATGACGCTCATCCCGGAAAGCGACTTGTATTTTGTGAGTATCGGCTTTGAGATCGTCCAGTTCTTTTTCCACTAATAATTTGCCTTTGCGCATAATGCCTACATGATCACACAGGTCTTCGATTTCACGCAGATTATGCGACGAAATAATGACGGTCATTTCGCGTTCAGCACTTTCTTGAAATAACAGATTTTTGACTTGTCGTCTCATTACAGGATCTAGTCCATCTATCGGTTCATCCAAGATCAATACATCCGGTCTACAACTCAAAGCTAACCACATAGAGGCTTGGCGCTGCATTCCTTTAGATAAACGGTGTAATTTACGCTTCATATCAATACTTGCGAATGCTGGAGCTAACTGTTGAAAACGCTCCTGACTCCACTGAGGATAAACAGACCGATAAAAAGAAGCCATTTGCTTAATAGAGGTTTGCGGGAAAAAGTAAGGTTGATCGGCTAAAAAAATCATTCGATTTTTGATTTCTGGTTGCTCATATACAGCTTGTCCTTCTAAAATAATCTGTCCTTGATCTGCGCGGTAAATGCCTGCGATTGTTTTGAGCAATGTGGTTTTACCTGCTCCATTGGAGCCGAGTAAGCCAAAAATCGAACCTTTATGTACGTGTAACGACAAATCATCTACTGCTTTTTCACCATCAAAGTATTTGGTGAGTCCTTTAACTTCAATCATGATGATGCCCCCTTTCATGTTCTTGCATCGCTTGTTCATACAATTTGATCAAGTCTTCTCTGGTAAATCCGAGATAGATTGCTTCTGCAAACAATTTTAATAATCGCTCGCGCATATCTTCTTGCTGTTCCTGGGTCGGTTGTTGTTGCTGTGGTGAAACAAAGCTTCCTTTACCTGGCTGAGAATAAATATAGCCTTCTCGCTCCAACTCCCGATACGCTTTTTGAATCGTATTTGGATTAACTGTTAATTGAGTGGAAAGTGAACGCACTGAAGGTAATTGTTCTTCAGGCTTCAATATGCCATACATAATCATCTCTTTGATTTTATCCATCAACTGCTCATAGATTGGCTTCCGACTACGTACATCCAATTCGAACATAAAGAGCCTCCTCTCTGTATTAACTGTACTACTATTATTAGTACAGTTAATACAGATTGTCAATTATTTTTTAGAGCTGATACTACCCAAATAAAAAAAAAGTCATTGCTCCTTCGGTTAATCAAAGGAATCGTGACTTCTTTTGGATTGCGATACATTGTATATCTAGCGGTATCACAAGCGATAAGCGTCTAACCACTGTAGAACATTTTTCTTATGATACATCTATATTCTGAGCCTGATCAGGTAACCGAATTTCAAAACAGGTGCGAATGAGATCACTTTGAACGGTAATGGTTCCTTTATGATGCTCTACAATATTTTTGGCAATAAACAAACCGATGCCCGAACCTCCATCTTTCTGAGTTCGTGCTTTGTCTCCGGTATATAACATTTCAAAAATATGAGGCAACTCTTCTGGCAAAATACGACTGCCGTAATTGATAATCTGAATGACTATCTCTTCGGCTTCTGGATAACTATTCACATCTATATAATGCCCATCTTCCCCATAACGAATAGCATTGGTTAGCAGATTTTCGATAGCACGAGCCAGTTGTTCTCCATCTGCATAAATGGTCATTGATGTCGTGGTTGTAATACGGCTAATTAAATGCTGTTTTTCCAGCGCAGGGTACAATTCTTCGATCAATTGATGGAGAAGTTCATTTACATCTAACCATGATTTTTTAAGAGAAACTGTACCATAATTCATACGAGCAATATCAAATAATTCTTCGATCAATTTTTCCAACCGCTGAGATTTATTATAAGCAACCCCAGCATAATGCATCATTTGTTCTTCAGTCAGTTCGTCTTTTCCTTTTAAAATAAAATCCAAATAACCAAGTACCGACGTAAGCGGTGTACGCAGATCATGTGCTAGATTAAGCACTAATTGTTCTTTGGAATTTTCAGCAAAATCGCCCCGAATCATCGCTTGCTGTAATTTGTGGCTGGCTAGATTAATATCACGAGCAATCTCTTCAAATTCGTCTTTGGACTGTATCTGGAGATCAATATCGAAATCAGCATTCGCCAGTTGGTGTATTCCACTTGTAATCTCTTTAAAATACAACGCATATCTTTTGGTTAGCAAAAAGAAAAAGAAAAAGGATAGTGGAATAAAAAAGATTAAAAAGAAATTTAGATCTCCGATCTCGCGAATAAAATAACGATATTTTGTCCATACATCTTCAAATTTAGTCGTAGAATAAAACCATTGCAATAAACGATATAAAATATAAGTGACTATGCCCGATAACAACATGCTAAGTCCAAACAACATCATCATATTAAAACGAAAGCTTCGAACCTGTTTAGCCATTATACGTATACCCCACGCCCCAGACAGTTTTAATCAATTTGGTTTTGAGCTTGTCTTCCTCTAGCTTTTTGCGCAATGTACGGATATGTACCATCACTGTATTACTTCCTTCGTAATAACTTTCTTTCCAAACAGACTCAAAAATATGTTCTGAGCTGAATACTTTTTTGGGATGACTCACAAGTAAATACAAAATATCAAATTCTTTAGGTGTTAATTCTACAGGCTGATCATAGACAGATACAGTTCGTTGTTCTGGATTAATGACCAATACCCCTGTATTCAAAATAGACGTATTATGTGCTCCTCCGGCAGTATTAAATTGATTGGCACGTCGCAATTGTGCGTTAACCCGCGCTACTAATTCCATCGGATTAAATGGTTTGGTCACATAATCATCAGCACCAGTCACTAGACCTGTAATCTTATCAAGATCAGAAGATTTAGCACTCAAAAAGATAATCGGAATATGATGGGTTTCTCTAATCGTTCGTGCTGCTTCATAACCATCCATACGGGGCATCATAATATCGAGAATAGCCAGATCAATCGAACGGGTTAAAATGATTCGTACTGCTTCTGCACCATCGGTTACTTTGATACATTGATATCCTTCTTTTTGTAAATGCAATTCCAATAAATCGGCAATGGCTTCTTCATCATCTGCGATTAATATCGTTGTCATAGTGATTGTACATCTCCCGAACAAATATAATAGGTTACCACAATTTGATTATACTAGATTAGAATCGTTAGCCCAGTACTACATATACATCATGGTTCATGTAAGCATAGCACGTACAATCGGGTCATTATCGATGCCTTTCGGTAACAATCACTCCATCTACATTATTACCTGAGATTGTATAGTCACCATCGGCAGGAACAGCGATTTTTTTATCATTGAGCATAGGATGATACCGAACATTATAATGCTGACCTTCTATCGTTATAGACAAAGGTTCATCTCTTAACGCTTCATAATACTCTTCTAATACCATATCATGTTCTTCCATAATAGCACTATGAGGTAACCCTATATAACGGAAATGCCAGGGTTCGTATTTGATACTTGTAATCTTTTCTTTGTTTTTGGGATAACGGAGAATGAATCCATACTTCCATGCATTGTCGCGCAGCCAGACGCCTTCCTCTGATTTCTCAATACCACTTTGTGTAGAACCAACATCCAGCGCAAGCCCTAGATTATGTTCGCTGTATCCGGCTGGCATAGCGTATTCTGATCCTTTCTCATCATACAAATTATCTTGTTCTTGATTCGTTCGATATCCACTACTTGCCATAAAATGATCGATTCCTTCTACATTGGCGTCTTTAACCATAGTCAAAAATCGCTCTGCTACATCTTGAGACAATGACAAAGATCGATCCAGTAAAACAATCTGGCTTGCAAAAGTAGAATAATCAACAAGCTTAACAATATCTTGCGCTTCATTCCCATCCACTAACGGATAATCTTTATTAATTAATAACAAATCTCCTTGGTAAATCTGACTTTTGCTCACATCGACTAATATTTCATTTTTACCTGCTACTTCGTCTTTATCATCAATCACCCGCTCTTGTGCAAATCCTCGACCTATTTTGTAATCGAAAGAATCCGGCAAATAGCGAGTGACTAACAATGCAATACCTAACAAAACGACAAGTAAAACCATCCATTTTTTCATTATCATATCCTCCTTGATCTTGATCTGTGATCTCAAAATCATAAAGAAGATTGTTAAAAATAAAAGTAGGCTAAATATAAAGTTTTCCTTAAATATGTAGATTCTATACAAATAAAAATAAACCTATCCGACTAGCGATAGGTTTATTGGATTATTAGACATTTGTTATTACATAATCATAAATACCAAGCCACTTTGATTGGCAAATGCTTTTTCAAAAAGTTCAAATACCGATTCCAGATGAGGAAGCAAGTAACCATCTACTAATTCTTCATAGGTCTCATCACTTTGCATCGGAAAAGCTAACATAATCATTGCCCGTTCATCCAACTGCTCTATGTCCATCTCGGGAATATTTTTCCACTTTTCAAAATCAATCCGTTTGGTTAGATTCTCAGGTTGTTTCAATTCAGGAATTTGCGTTGCAATTTCGGCTACTTTGTCCGCAGATAAGTAAAAAGAACCGTATTCAGTCGCCTGACTATCGACTTTATATTGCTCCCCTACCGGAACCAAAGGAATATCCGGGAACATGTCTACAATCAGACTCCATGTTTTATCAATATCCAGTGTGGGTGGTTGCACATTACCCGCCAAAATATCTTCTAAATTTTTATGTTCCTCATAATAAACGCCTGTAATACCCATATCTAACATCTCCTTTAACAAGCATTACCCGATTATAGGATTTACGATTGCATAAATTCATGATACCGATTGATCTGGTTCGCCAGTTCTTCAAATACAATAAAGCGAGCCGCCCGATATACCTCTTTGCCTTCCATAAATAACAACAATACCGGTGAAGTAAAAATCATATACTCTCCTGCCAATTCAGGCACATCCTCCATATACACAAATCCACCTGCAATATGCTCATACCCTTCTAACAAACGTTCCACCTGCGGCTGAACCGCTTCACATACACTACAATTCTGCGTTTTGAGCATAAGCAATGTCAACGAATGCTGACGAATAAAATCATCTACCTGCTTTTTAGAAAAAAGCTGTTCCATCCCTTTTTCCTCTTTTCCAATATCTCTTCACCATATATTTTTCCACACTTCTATTCTACTCTCTTATACATCCTTATTCTCTTACCCACATCATCCCAACACATAATATCCCAATAATCAAACAAACAGATCAAAATATCAACAGCCAAACCATACCATAAAACAATTAAAACCGAAAAAAGGCTGCCTTTCTGCTTAACACACAGAAAAACACCCTTTACTTCACCCTTTTGAACTCATATATACTCTATATTTATCTCTCTAATTATCTCTATTCTCTCTCTACTATCCCTATCTATCTCTTATCATCTGTAACTCAAGTATCTCCCAAACGATCCCAACCTGCTACCACACCAAATCTAATCTTTTAAAATCCTTGCTTTCCTAACTCCCCCGCCTGAGCGAAGGGAAAGAAATCAATTCGAAAGGAGCGAAGCGTTCGCATTTGTAGATCCATTTTTACCGCATAGCGGTTATTCCAAAAATGGATCTACAACCAGCGACCGACCGAATGATTTCTTTCCCATAGCGGTTTCTCAAGAAAGCTATTTTAAAAATCAAATTTAAAATCATCATCAGTCAAACGCTCAACGTTCATCGCACGCACATATCCATTTCCTTTTTTCGAGAAAAAGTCATGTTGTTTCGTATGTGTGCTGATCCCGTTGAATACAATCGGATTCACTTCTTCTTCAGCAAATACAGGATCAAAGCCCAAATTCATAAACGCTTTGTTTGCATTGTAACGAAGGAAGATTTTTACATCTTCAGTTAGACCGATTGGATCATAAATCTCTTCTGTATACTTTTCTTCATTCGCATGAAGATACGTCAGTAGACCTTCTAAGATTTCGTAAACGTCTTTTTGCTCGTCTTCTTCAAGATCATTGTAGATTTCTTGTGCAAGTACCCCTACATACACACCGTGAATACTTTCATCACGTAAAATCAGATCAATAATCTCACCGCTACACGTCATTTTACCTTGTCCAGCTAGATAAAGCGGATAGAAAAATCCACTGTAGAACAAATAGCTTTCGAGTAATACAGAAGCCGCCATAGCTAAAAATAGCTCTTTTGGCGAATTAATATTCAAGTAGTACTGACGGATCGTTTCTGCTTTGGTCTGTAGACGTGGATTGTCTTCCACCCATTGGAAAATCTTATCGATCTCTTCTGTAGAAGACAATGTTGTAAAGATACTGCTGTATGATTTCGCATGAATCTGCTCCATCATCGCCATAAAGCCTAATACTGCTTTACGTTGCATCCCTTCGACGTGTTCCAATACTTTCGGCATACCTACGCCACCTTGAATTGTATCAAGTAGAGTAAGTCCTCCAAGCACTTTCATATACGTATCACGTTCGATGTCACTCAATTGAATCCATGACATTTTATCATCAGACAATGGAATTTCATCATCCGTCCAAAATTGCATAATATTTTGATTCCAGAACATCATTGTGAAATCATCATCAGGACGGTTCCAGTTCACAGCTTTGATAGGTCCAGTCATAAGTTAAAATTCCTCCTTTTAAACATTGGATACTACTTATTGCACTTTGGTAAAAGAACACAAGTATGTACTCAAACGGTACAGCCTACATATCGCCAAGCGCTTGCTAAAAGATATGGTGTCGGGCAAAAATCATATTTCATTTGAATCCGATCGTGCTGATGTTGCCAAGCACGTAAAGCATACAAAAAAGCCTAAAAAGGCTTTCTTGTATACTGCATAACTATAGATATTATTTTATAATCAACTACCGAAAAATATTATACCGAGCAAGTAATACACTCTTCTACGCTAAGCAATTTGGTACGTGTATAGTAAAGTGATTTTAGACCTTTGTGTGCTGCATACAGGTAATAACGAGCCAATTGACGAGTCGTTACATCGCTACCTACATGAAGTACTGTTGAAATTCCTTGATCGACATGATTTTGGATTTCAGCAATCAGATCCAATACTTTAAATTGATTCATTTGGTAAGCAGATTTGTAGTAGAAATAGTTATCCTGTTGCATATATGGCATTGGGTAGTAAGTCGTTGAGTTCGCATACGTACGAGTCTCAATTTGTTCTACAATCGGCATTACGCTAGATGTTGCATTTTGGATATATGAAATACTTGCTGTTGGCGCAATCGCCAAACGGTAAGCATGATACAGACCATGTTTCATTACATCAGCTTTCAGGTTCTGCCAGTCTGCTGGTGTTGGGATATACATATCGCCAAACAAATCGCTTGCACGTGTTGTTGCTGGACGATAATCGATTTCTAAATAACGATCAAAGTACGTTCCTTTTGCATATTCTGATTTTTCAAAATCAGCAAAAGTCGTTTGACGATCACGAGCAATTTCCATACTTTTCTCTAATGAGTAGAAATTCATCATCATAAAGAAAGTACGAACAAAGTCTCTTGCTTCGTCACTTTCATACGCAATTTTGTTTTTAGCAAGGTAACCATGCAAGTTCATAACACCAAGACCTACAGAGTGCATTTCACGGTTTGCTTTGGCTACACCCGGTGCATTAGCGATATCTGTCATATCACTAACCGATGTTAGACCCATGATTCCTTCATGAACGGATTCACGAATTTTACCAAGTTCCATGACGTTTACCATATTAAGTGAACCTAAGTTACAGCTAATATCACGACGAATAATATCATCTTGACCATAATCTGTAATCTCAGATGTTTCTTGCAATTGGAAAATTTCTGTACACAAGTTAGACATACGAATCGATCCGATATCTTTTAGTGCATGAGCGTTATTCGCATTACTTTTGTTCATAATATACGGATAACCGGATTCTAATTGTACACTTGCGATTTTGGTTAGCATATCACGAGCACTCATGATTGCTTTCTTTTTGACACGATCATCAGCAAGCAATGTATCGTACATTTCATCGATATCTAGATCATCCAGATATTTACCATACGCTTTGTATACACTATAAGGTGCGAATACATGCAATAGTTCATTATCTGCTGCTAATTGGTAAAAGCGATTCGGTACAACAAGACCGATCGACAATGTTTTGAGGCGTGTGCGCTCGTCTGCATTGATTTTTTTGCTATCCAAGAACTCCATAACGTCCCAGCCGAAAATGTTGTAATACGCTGCGCCAGAACCTTTACGTTGACCCATTTGATCTGCATAGGAGAAAGCATCTTCCATCAGTTTCAATACAGGCATAATTCCTTTTGCTGCACCTTCAACACCTTTGATCGGCTCACCGCGTCCACGAAGTTTGGACAAGTTAACCGCTACACCGCCACCAATTTTCGATAATTGCATACAAGTGTTTAGTACATGGTTAATCGAGTTCAAAGAGTCATCCATTTCTAACAAGAAACAAGAGACCATTTCACCACGACGACTTTTACCTGCATTCAAAAATGTTGGTGTTGCTGGTTGTAGACGTTGTTCCATCATGGATTTGGCAAGAGTTTTGGCATTATCCGCATCCCCGCGTCCCAAGTGAAGCGCCACGACTGCGACACGATCCGCATAATGTTCCAAGTATTGACTACGGTCATTCGTTTTCACTGCATAATCTGTGTAGAACTTGGAAGCCGCCATATAAGATGGAAATTGGAAATCATAACTGTGTGTAATCGCATATACTTCTTCTACATCTTGAGAAGTATAGTTTTTGTACATATCTTCATAATAATCGTTATCGATCATATAACGTACTTTTGTTTTGGTGTCCGGGAAGTTGATACTTTTACGAGCTACCTCTTCCATATATTCTACAACTGCTTCTTTATCTTTATCCAAACGGAAAAATCCACTCTCGTCCCGTTGCATCAGTAAGTTGTTCAATTCAATATGCCGCAATTTTATCTACCTCCTGTTGAAATCGTTGTGCGTCTCCTGTTGTACCTGCTAATTCGAACTTGTACACAACCGGTACATTATAACGTTCTGAGATTAGATCAGCACTCCGAGCGAATTTGTCTCCCCAATTGCGATTGCCACTTGCTGCAACTCCGATCAGGCGATTATGATTTCTCTCCAAAAAATGAACTACCTTATCAGGAATCTGACCAAATCCAGTTGTGTACGTTACCAGTACAAAAGGTTCATCCAACGTCAGCGCCTCATCAATCTGTACAGCTTGTACAGCAGGTAATTTTAATTTGTTGATAAATCGTTTTACATTGCCTGTTTTGGAATCATAAGCAATTAGCATGGTTGTGACATCTCCTTCTCGGTTCAATATGTAGTACTGTTCATCCGTTCAATCACTATATAAATACAGATAACAATGATCTAATATCATATAAGTGTTATCTACTCTAGCGCGTATAATTAGCTATAACCTATATATTACCTGCTCAAACATCGTAACCGCAATATATAGAAGGCTTTATCAAAGATATACGCTATATATAGTGTTGTCAATAGGAACTGAAGGTCTACATCTTGGCCCAAACATGCCTTAAAAACGGTCTATTTTTTCAAAATATCAAGTAAAACGGGCACTTCTTTGAACACGTATTTTACATACATCGCGATAATCATTTATAAAAAAATAATTTTCTTGACATACTAGATATAGTACATATCGTTTAACTTTTGCCGAACATTTCCAGATTATGCAGTGAACATAAATTCACTTTAAAATGAACATAAATTCCGGTCTATTTAGACGCTCAAGTATAAAACTTTAGCTGTTATTGAACAAAAAAGCAAATAAAAATTTCTTTAATTTAAGAAATCTTAGCATAGAAATACACAGGAGAATTAGACATGCTTTTTGTATTGTATTTATTACCATATATTGAAATAATTAAAAGCGAACGTGGAATCGCATACAATTTGAATAGGAGGATATGTGTATGAAGAAAATGGGTTACTTCTTGCTTTTATCTATGCTTGTTCTTGTCAGCAGTCTTTTTACACCAGCATCATCTTCGGTATCGGCAGCAGATTATACTCAAGGGGTTACTACATCCGGGACAACAGCCACTATCTGGTTCTCTTCCAACGTAAATACTTCCTGGGTCGATGTGCATTACTCGGTGAACTCGGGTAATCTGCAAAATCTACGAATGACCTATGACAGTGGATCTAAACGTTATGTACAAAATGTCGCCAGTGTATCATCAGGTCAGGTGATCCAATATTCATTTACGTACAATAATGGAACAGCCGCTTATGACACATCGAAATTTAGCTATACGGTCACAACAGGTTCAACCCCACCTCCCAATTCTGGAACAGGTGACAATTCGATCTATAGTATCCCAGCGTCATCTATACCGAACGCTACAGGGAATGGAGCATTATCTTTCAAATTATTAAATGGTACCAAAGGTACTTATGCTGATAATCAGATCTATTGGGGGATTCTAGGAATTAATCCTGCCACCAAACAATGGAGTTATCTTGATAACAATGGTCAATTGAAACCGATCTCGACGGCTCTCAATAATGCGACAGGGCATTTAACCAAGAACGGAGTGAATTACGCTAACATTTATAGCACGATCAGTCAGATCAACTGGGTGAGTATGCCCAAAATTGATTCTGGGCGGATGTTTATCTGCGTAGGCTCTCCATGTTATATCAAAACATATGATGATGGATTCGCAGGACCTGATATTAATAATACGGCTGATCCGAACCGTAATATCTATTTCGACTTTGTTGAATTTACTGTAGACGGTACAGGATATCATGGAAATACTACTCGTGTAGATGGTTTTGGATTTCCTTTACAACACCGCCTTGTCAATCGTGCAGGTAATTATGATCAGACGGTAGGCGAATTGGAATCCGAGACACGTGCAGGTCTATTTAGTAAGTATCGGAGTGAAGTTCCGGCTGCCTTCCAATCTCTTGCCGATGTACAAGCTCCGTATCGTATCGTAGCACCGATTCATGGCGCATTCGGGGTAAATGGTACGCAAGCTAATTATTTTGCTGGATACAGCAATTACAGCACGCAGGAGATCCTACTGTGTAATGGTCGACTGGCAGAGGATTCAGGTACATGTTCAGCGATCAATCGACATGTGTACGACAACCAAGCCAATTGGAACAATCCTGCTCAATATTACAAAGCTGCACCTGCTAATTACTACGCGAAGTTCTGGCATGATCACAGTATCAACCGCTTAGCATATGGATTTGCTTATGATGATTACAATCAACAAGCTTCATATCTTGAAGTGGGTGATCCAAAAGGATTGATTATCCGCGTCGGCTGGTAAACGTATCTATAATTGCGTGATATAAAAAGCCTGCTTCTACGGTCAATGTTAATTTGACGGTGTAGAAGCAGGCTTTTTTTCAGTGATTGGCTTGTAAAATATCAGGTAGGTGATTCTACAATAGATATTACAAAAATGTATTCTTTAATTAAGGTGGTTGTTCAAGCAGATAGATCCATGTTGACGTACATTGATGATATACGTAGATGTGCCTAACGTTTTTTCGATCAATGCTGTGTATTCACTCACTAATGTTTTTGGCAAAATAGTCAAAATAACCCCTGCAAATCCGCCACCATGTACACGACAAGCACCTGCTTGCTTTTGCTTCAAGAAAATCTCAGTGATTGCTAAAGCGATAGAAATACTTTGCTCACGGGTATGAGAATCTTGATATACGTTTTGAAGCCATTTCCATGATGAATTACCAGAGCCTGTAATCAATTCTAAGAAATGATCCCATTCGTTCGATTGTAGTGCTTTCACTTGCTCATCGACACGATCATTTTCTTCTAAGAAATGCAGTGCACGCAATATAGCACGATCCCCTGTTTGTTCCCGAAGGCTTGCTAGATTGCTGTATACTTCTTCCAGCGTAATCTGACGACACACTTCATGACCCAGCGCTTCCGCAACCGCCTTCATTTCTTCCGGTACCGCAGCATAGTCAGCAGTCAGATCGGCATGGTTACCTCCTGTGTTCACGATGACCATCTCATACCCTTGTGCATTGAAATCATACGGTACATGTTGAATCGCAGGTTCTTTGGGATTGATAAAATCGATTGCGATTAATCCGCCATGCGCACAAGCCATTTGATCTAATAATCCAGAGGGTTTGTTCCAGAATTTATTTTCAGCATATTGTCCAATTCGAGCCATATTTACGATATCAACTTGACTATTATTGTAGAACGTATTTAGGATGCTAGTGATTAACATTTCAAAAGAAGCTGAAGAACTAAGCCCGGAAGCTGCTAATACATTGGTAGATACATAAGCATTGAATCCGCCTACATGTAATCCCCATTGAACAAAGCCAGCAACGATTCCGCGAATAAGCGCTAGTGTACCGCCTTCGCCTGCTACAGGCTCTAATTCAGAAGTATGGATTTTGTACACATCTTTATAGCCCTCAGACACAATCGTAATATAAGGTTCATCTACAGGTACAGCAGCACTAATCGTATCTAGATTGATACTTGTTGCCAATACTTTACCGTAGTTATGGTCTGTATGATTACCACCAATTTCACTTCTACCTGGAGAACTGAATAATTGAATATTGCCATCTCCAAATTGTTGATGATAGTTGTTCATAAGTTGTTGATAACGCTTCAACTGATACTGTACTTGTTCTTGTCCATACATTTCTACAAGTAGTTGGTTCATCTTCTCCGTATTGTATTGTTCCAAGTTCTCTGTAACCGTTCTCAATCGCATCCTAAATATCCCCTTTAATATTAAAAATAGTTGTTCCTATGATGGTAGTATTTGTTCCTATATTAATTGTACTGAAATTTTGCGAAATTGTCAGGGGTATTGTTGCAATCATTCTGCACTTTTGGGAATAGTATTGTAGACAGCCATCATTGTAGACAGTGTTATACAGTCTATTCATCTATAATCATGGCTGTAAATGATTTATCTTTTAAACTATTAACTTACTGCATTAAATAACCAACTTGAATATGAAGTTGCCTTTCTAAAGCAAGACCATCATCGTAAGCAAACTCTTCTAATTTCAAGCCATAGATTTGTCCATTTTGTACAGCAGGCAATTGACTCCACATTGGATGTTGTTGCATCATCGATTCCATATTTTCTAACCACTGAGCCGGCGCTACCACAAACATATGATCTGCTGCATAATGTGGCAACAAATGCTCTTCGATAAATTTGAATCCACCTGCTTCAAATACTTCGTGACGAATCGGATACGGCGGATGTAATTTGAGCGATCGATACAGATTATATCCTGCACGTGTACCTTCTCCCCAGATTGCAATCTGATGGTCGCCTCGAATTTCATATAGACCTACTGTCTGCTCTGTAATATGTTCCAATGCTAACTCATGTCTGGCTGTTTCGATTTGATACTGATAACGTTTTATCCATTCTTGCGCTTGCACCTGACGATTTAAGACTTGCCCTAAATAAAGCAATTCATCAATATGATTTCTTCTTCCCCATTCAACGATAAATAAAGGCGCAATCTCTCTTAATTGTGCATACAACTGAGGATGTTCCAACACACAATCCGCTACAATAATAAGATCAGGTTTCGTCTCTTCGGTAATCGTAGCAGGCAACTCAAATTTCCATTCACTTGGCGGTTGATTGTCCCCTTTGTTAATATGCCAGATTGGGACTGACGATAATTCTTCTTCTATTAACATCGAGTATTGATTGATCTCTAGCGCAGTGACTACTGGAGTAATTCCTAACGCTAACAATGTTCCTGCAAATGGAAATGAAGCTACACGAGTTGTTCCTTTACGCGCTCGAAATGTACCGGGTGTCATCCCTGTAAATGAACGGAACTTTTTACTTAAATAAATACCATCACTGTATCCGATCTGCTCGGCGATATGATGCAAAGTATGATCTGTGCATAACAATTGCTCTTTGGCTTTGTTCATACGCCAGATCGCTAGATAATCAGAAAAGGTGTATCCGATTTCTTTTTTGAATACTTCGGAAAAGTAATGCGGATGTAATCGGGTCTGTGCTGCTACATTTTCACGAGTCAGTAGCTGTTCTGATGCATATCTAATATAACTAGCCACCTGTTGCATCGAACGATTTAAGCATTTGTGATGACGATAATCATTCAAACTGCTGAGAAGTTGTAACAATTCATGCAAGATCACATGAGTATGATCGATATCTTGATTCATATATTGAGCGATCTC
Source organism: Paenibacillus sp. PsM32 (assembly GCF_030433815.1). Classification (NCBI taxonomy): domain Bacteria; kingdom Bacillati; phylum Bacillota; class Bacilli; order Caryophanales; family Paenibacillaceae; genus Paenibacillus; species Paenibacillus sp. PsM32. Next base: position 1,065,182 of record NZ_JARUWY010000001.1, read on the forward strand.
CTGAATCAACGTAAACAAACGTTCATCCTGAGGATGTACAATCGCTCCATGTTCAGGCAGACTTTCATAACTTAATTCATAACTCATCCGATCGGTATAATCATTCATTAATTCATAACGCTCACAAGTGATGATATGTAAAAAGCCAACTTCACTATAGGAAAGTTGTAGTTCAACATTTGGATGGATGACTAACAAATCACCAGCTTGCAAATACCATGTTTCAGGTTGATCCTTAGATGGAGTATCTACAGTTGCAATAGCTCTAACCGTCAATGTGCCTTTTTCGACAGCAATAATCGTAAAATATTCTGCATATAATGGAGTCATAAATACAGCACGTTTATTCATAACAGCATGCGTAGGAGTAAGATGAAAAGAGTAGATTGATTTGCATATATCTAATATCGGATGTATGGCTGGCTGAATCATAAAAGAATGATCACGCTGGCTACTCTGGTAAATATCCATACTGCAAACCTCCTCTGTAAATGATACCTTTTATCATTTATCTGTTAGCATTATATAATGTGAGAGAACTGTTTGTATAATTTCGGTGATCTTATTAGGAATAAAAAGCCTGCTGCTTTTTAGGGATTAAGTAAAGTCTAATCCATAAAAGCAACAGGCGGTTAACAAATATTTAACTATTTAGAAATTACTTTCTTTTTCCAGCAGTATAAAAGTTCGGTAAAGGCACTTTGGACCAATCGATATCTGAAGCAAAATAAAAGTCTGTATACGTTGGTTGATTGTAAGTTGTATTCTGACGAGCGACTCCTGTACGGTACTGTGTATTATGCAAAAGGGTATACAATTTATGAGTAGTCACTTCTGTACTAAGGTAAATACGGATCGCAGAACTATCTGTCGTACGCACCAGCATTTCTTCGCGCCAGTCACCAAAAATATCCGCTACCAGTGAAGGAGTTCCTTTGGTATCGTTATTGGTAAGCGTTCCGGTTGCTGTAAGCACTGTTCCTTTGCGCCAATCTTGAATCGTAGGGGTCACTTCACGAGCACCATCAATAATCTGTGTCGTCATATCCGCGCCCCATTTGATATTCATATTGGTTCCCGGAATCTTCGTACCGATCAATTGACCATCGGCTGTACGCAGATCCATCGACCATGCTTCTAATCCCGGACGAGATGGATCAATATCTCCGATCATGCCACGTCCAGTGTCTTTCCCACTATAAGCACCGAAAATCACTTTGCCTGTTCTGGCATCACGCATACTGTAGCCGTAAGGTGCATAGGTACCGCCTTCATGTACCATATAGATTTCCATACCCGGACGGTTCGGATCGATATCAGTGACATGCATGGCATCTCCATGTCCCAACCTTGCTATCACACCCGGTGTAGCACTGTTCGCAGGCATGATATCCATCGAACTGTACAACAGGCTACCGTCATCATCTATCGTCGCTGATCCATATACAATCTCATCTCGTCCATCTCCATCCACATCTGCCATCGTGAGTGAATGAGCACCTTGTGTAGTGAGTGTACCCAGCTCTGGATCGGTTCCATTTACACCATGAGGCCCATCGTTAAATGGATTGCTCATCGGTGTCCATCCACTATCGGCATTCCATACTTTTTGCAAATGACGTCCATCCCAATTGTAGGATACCAGTACAGAACGTGTATAATACCCGCGTGCAAATACTGCCGATGGTGTTTTCCCATTTAAATAAGCGACCCCTGCTAGAAAACGATCTACCCGATTACCCGGCTCAATTCGTGACATTGCATAGTCGCCCCACATTAGACCATCATCATGACGATCAGGTTCATAAGCGATCGTTTCTAATTCTTTACCCGATTCCCCTTCAAATACAGACAAATATTCCGGGCCATCCAAAATAAATCCTTCAAAAGTACGCAGATCATTACGCGCACTACGAGCCGGTGCATATACATCCATAAAGTAATCGGTCAATGCTTCAGCATCTACACGAGATAAAGGATAATTATATTTCGGCGCAATTCCAAAACATTCTTCTAATGTCTGAGGCCAGTGACCATTTTTCACTTCTTCTTGATCACGCCATCCTTGAAACATGTTCACTACATGATCATAGTAATCGCTACTGCTTAGTCGGTAATCGTCTGTATTCGCATATCCTGCTTTTTTATCAGCTTTGGGTAGAGTGATGTATTTTTCAGAAGAAATTTTACCGCGTGAATTATAACGAGTGATCTTGGTGCCTGGAGCGGTTTTGAACATCATTTCCGCTTTGCCATCTCCATCAAAATCGTACACCATAAATTGAGTATAATGCGCACCTGAACGGATATTCACTCCTAGATCAATACGGTACAATAATCGTCCATCGAGTTGGTACGCATCTATATACGTATTGCCTGTGTATCCTTTTTGGGAGACATCTTTGGAATTGGAAGGGCTCCATTTAACAAAGTATTCATACGCTCCATCGCCATCAACATCGCCTACACTCATATCATTCGCTGAATACGTATACGCTTCACCCGCAGGTGTCACTCCATCAGCCGGCTTTTGTAAAGGAAGATCGTAATAGGTATCATTCCAGACTGTTGCAGGAGCACTAAGTTTCTTTTTGTCTGGTTTGCGGAGATCGTTTAAATTGTAATCAGTACTATACGTAGTTAACTTGGATTCTTCACTGCCTGTGGTTGAAAATGATTGAGTGTCATAGGCAGATTCAGTCACTGTAGCTGATGAATCTATCGTACGGGGCTTTTTCGGTTTGATCGGTGCTACTGTATATTTAGCAGTGGTTGTTCCTTGCCGATCCAGATAGTTAGTACTATCGGTGACTACGGTTAGAAATGTACCATTACGATATACAGCAAAATCAGTACCTGTGAGTCCTGTCTGCGAATAACCGTTAGCTTCATCTCCAAGCAAGCGCCAACTTAGAAAAATACCATCTGCTGTTTTGGCTGCTACTAGACCTCGATCCAGATACTCTAGTTGTACTCCCTTATTCCCTTTACCTTTGGATGCTGTCATCATTTCATTCGAATCAGCCGCAAATAATCCACTGGTCGGTAACACTAATATAATGCCTAACGCCGCAGCTACAATTTTAGTCGTTAGCGAATATTTCTTTTCTTTCATACCCCTTCACCATCCTTATCATTTTGGTAACGCTTACAAATGTGAATAAGTGAATACTGCTGTGCAGATAATACTCTACAAACTGTACGTTACATTCCTCCTTTTCTAGGATAGAAGCTCACTTTTCTTTCTTTATCCATCCTCTGTGGTAGCTCTTTTATTATAAATTTGTGATGTTCTCAAAGGTGTACACAAATCAGAGTCATCTGTTTAAATAACAGTGCCTTTCGATTCCTATATCTTTTGAGTCTTATCTACTTACTTGATTGAATTCAGCACCTGATTACCCTTTTAAATAAATATATGTGATATTACATAACATATATTTTATAACATTGCATAAATTAAACCCTCTAAATTATATTTTTGCACAAATAGATAGAATACATATCGTCAAAACAGAGAATTAAAAGATATTATTACGGTACATTCTTTATTCGTTAACGTGTGATGTTAAATTATATTCAAAAGGGGCGAATCAAATGGACATCAAACCAACCGGGGGTAAAATTTGGTCTTTGGGATTACAGCATGTACTGGCTATGTATGCAGGAGCTATTCTAGTGCCATTATTAGTTGGACGGGCGCTTAATCTTACCGCAGAGCAATTGTCTTATCTAGTAGCGATTGATCTACTCACTTGTGGGATAGCGACTATGTTACAAGCCTGGAAAAACAAATATCTAGGTATTGGTCTACCGGTTATGCTAGGAAGTTCTTTTGTCGCTATTACTCCTATGATCGGGATCGGTAATCAATATGGACTGAATGCGATCTATGGCGCTATTATAGCTGCTGGATTGTTTGTCTTTTTATTCGCTGGCTTTTTCGGTAAAATCATTCGTTTATTCCCTCCTGTAGTGACCGGCACTGTTGTTACGGTTATCGGTCTTTCACTCATTCCGACAGGGATTCGTAATATGGCTGGTGGTGCGAATAGCCCTGAATTTGGTAGCCTCACGAATTTCCTCCTTTCCTTTGGTGTACTGGCATTGATCTTGATCATCAATCGCTTTTTTACCGGATTCATGCGTTCGTTATCTGTATTGATAGGTATTGTTGCTGGAACGGTTGTTGCTTTTATGATCGGTAAAGTTAATTTTTCCAGTGTAAGCGAAGCGTCATGGTTCCATCTTCCTCAGTTATTTATGTTCGGCATGCCTGAATTTAAGATTGCTCCGATTTTAACTATGATTATTGTATGTATGGTGATCGTGGTTGAATCTACAGGTGTATTTCTAGCATTGGGTAAAGTATGTGATCAGAAATTAACACCACAAGACATGACACGCGGTTATCGTACAGAAGGATTAGCAATTGTTCTTGGCGGTATGTTCAATGCTTTTCCATACAATACATTCGCTCAAAATGTAGGGCTGGTCGAACTGTCCCGCGTCAAAACACGTAATGTGATCGTTGCGGCGGCAAGTATTCTGATTGTACTTGGATTGGTTCCCAAAATCGCTGCACTGGCTACGGTTATTCCTGCCGCTGTTCTAGGGGGTGCTACTGTCGTGCTGTTCGGTATGGTCGTCGCTTCAGGAATTCGGATGCTGACTGAAGTAGACTTCAAAGAACAACGCAACTTGCTAGTTGTCGCTTGCTCGATCTCACTTGGTATTGGCGCAACAGTTGTCCCTGAACTTTTCGCAGGCTTGCCTTCAGCATTACGCATTATTGTCAGTGACGGTACGATCACAGGTAGTTTATCCGCTATTCTATTAAATATATTTTTCAATTTACCCCTCAAATGGAAACGTCCTGCTACTATTCCCGCTCAGGTTGAACCGATCAAACAGCATGGATAGATAGCCAATTCTACGATAGACATACACATTACCGGATAAGTCTTTCTTTTCTATTGTATGTACTGATACGAGAAATACCGATTCATATACTGACATCCAACCTATCCAAAAGCTACTTTTTGTGAGTATTCTTTCTCATAAAAAGTAGCTTTTTGGGTATATAACCATAGAGACTATACTGAAATACAAGACACAACTCTCGATTGACGGTTATAATAGAGTCATACTGTGTACACCAAAAATAGATAACAACGATAGGAGCTACCCATGTCTAATCAAAGTATTATCTTTTTCGACATTGATGGAACGTTATTGGATTTTGATAAAAAATTACCGGAAAGCACTAAAAAAGCTGTATTTGAGCTCAAAGCACGTGGTCATGAAGTGGCCATTGCTACTGGTCGTGCTCCTTTTATGTTTGACGATATTCGCAAAGAACTTGAGATTGATACGTATGTTAGTTACAACGGTCAATATGTTGTTTTGCGTGGCGAAGTGATCTATACCAATCCACTGAACAAAGACGCCTTACTTCAATTGACTCAGACAGCGCTAGAGCAAAATAATCCGCTTGTCTATATGGATGCTGAAGATATGAGAGCCAGCGTGCCGGAAGAAGATGAAATGATCACAACCAGTATTCATACTTTAAAAGTAAGCAAATTTCCGACTTATGATCCGTTATATCATCAAGGTAGAGAGATTTACCAGTGTCTACTATTCTGTATAGGAGATGCGGAGAAAAAGTATGAGCAAGACTTCAAATCATTCGATTTTATCCGCTGGCATCCAATGTCTGTCGATGTTCTTCCAGCAGGTGGTTCCAAAGCACATGGTATAGCCAAAATCACTGAAAAATTAGGATTCCCGCAAGAAAGACAATATGCGTTCGGCGATGGACTGAATGATGTTGAAATGCTCAAACAAATCTATAACAGTGTCGCTATGGGTAATGCTGAACCTGAAGCCAAAGCAGTCGCTCGCCATATTACCAAATCTGTCGATGAAAATGGTATTTTACATGGACTACAAATGGTAGGGCTGTTAGACTAAGCCACTGATATTTTATATCCACTATCTTCATTTCCTCCCCTTATTCTCCGATATTTTAAAAGGATGTAGATTCTGCATCTTTTTATGATATTTAGAGAAAAAGGGGATTTTTCACAATGAACAAAAAATGGTTACGTGTATGGATCTGGATGATGATGTTTGCTATCGTTATACCGGCTCAGACGATTCATGCTGTCAATGTAAAAGGAAGTACATATCAAAGCGTTTCTTTATTTGTAAATGGTAAGTTCCAGATTACCCAGCAATACACCCAGTTCGTGAATAACAACAAGCTATATATTCCTATCAAAATCATGGATCGGATTCCAGGTATTACGATTCAATATGGTAGTCCACTTACAATTACAGGTAACAAAGGTAGTATTACAGTCAACGATTCCAATTCATTTGCTTATGCCGGGGTTACTTATGTGATGTACAAATCGTTATTAGCGATTACTGATTTGGATGGCAAATATGCGTCTAGTGCTCAAGTATTATTTCTATGGAGCGATGATGAAGGTAAGCGCGCATCCAGTGAGATTTTAACAAATATTAGTCAACTGCCTGCGAATTTCGGTTACTTTGTCGGTGAGAAAATATATCCGTTTTATTATCCGGGAGCCTATTGGATTACCGATATTCGTTATGATTCTTCCAGCTTGTATATAACGATTCAAAATAAATCAGGTGATACGTATGAGTTCAATAGTCCAGTATCTGATTTGGATTTCCTTTTAGATAGCGAGCTGACATCATTTAATCAGAACTGGCATGGCAAATATGTCTGGTTCGACAATCGTGCGTATAATGGAAGCGGTCTTAACCATCTGGAAAAGTTAACATTTATCGCTGTGCAAGTAAATGACCAAAATGATGCTTTTGTGACGTTACAAAAATCCAATGGCAAGCAAGTCGGGATCAAACTCAATCGACAATATGATATTGGTACGATGCTAAGTGATATTTTATGGTCCAAAAACCCACGTACTTTATACAATTGGAGCAATAGCGTCTGGACAGCCATCAGCAAAAATAAATTATTAAATAATATGACCCGTGAACAAGTGATATTATCCTGGGGCGAACCGTCTGATAAGAATACGTATCAATCGTCTTCGTTAACGTATGAACAATGGATCTATTCTGGTGCTTATCTGTATTTCTGGAACGGCCGCCTCAATTCAGCGCAAAGTCGATAATACAAAACCAACTACAACAAAAAGAGCTATCACAGTGATAGCTCTTTTTTGCATAAAATATAATCTATTCATACTTATTCAAATCGTTTATGGTGTTGTTCCCCATACCAATGTGCCTTTATTGTAGATACTTGCTTTATTCCAATCGGTTAGCGCACTCTGATTAGCTCCATAAGAGTAATCGTTATCTTCATTGTAGTTACTCCAATCGGCTGGATGAATACGAGCTTGAATATCTCCGCTTTGACCTCCGGCTGGAATCGAACCGGCTCCACTACCAAAACTCAATTCAACATAGCGATTCGCTGTTGTTTTAGATGTTGTCGGTGTACCAAATGCACCGCTAATATGGGTTCCACCTACACTCGCCCAGTCGATAAAAAATTGTTGTTTTTGCTGACTCTCATCACTGTAATAGTAACGAATTTTGAGATCACTTAGATTGACCGCTGTACCACTGTTATTTTTGATATTAAAAACAGGTCGAATCGCATTATCGGTCGGATTGCTATCGCCGTTACGATATTGCAATACCAACTTCCCTTTAGGATCGGTTGGTGTAGTTGTACCTGTATCGCCACCTCCTGTAGTCGGAGGAGATGTATCGGTATCACCGCCTGTCGTTGGAGGTGTTGTTGTATCTGGATCTGTTGTACTGGTGGTTGCTCCAAGACGAGTCTCATCACGTACAAATTTGCCTGAAGCTGTTAAGTTATTCACTGTCCATCCACCTGTTGAACTTGCTCCCGACTGAAGAGCGGCTGACGCTTCATTCTTATCTGAAAGTGACCAGTTCGCCCAACTAATTTTGCGATTAGCTAAGAAGTTAGTCCATACTTTCGATTCACTCAGGAATGGACCTCCGTTACCAGATGCATCGCTTGTACCCCATTCTGTTACAAATACAGGTGCTTTTTTGCTTAACGCATAATCGATGCGATCACGTAAAAATTGTCCATGTGTTCCTGCATAGAAATGTACAGCATACATTGTATTTTTATCAGGCAACTGGTTATCTGCTGCATCGTGTACATCCTGACTCCATGTTCCTGTTCCGACGATAATAATATTGTCTGGATCTTTGGCACGAATCACTTGAGTCACTTCTTGCGCATACGGACGAATCTGTCCATTCCATGTGACTCCGCCATTAGGCTCGTTGGCTAACTCATAAATAACGTTTGGTGAATCTTTGTACAAGCCAGCCATTTCACTAAAAAAGGCTTTGGATTGCGTTTTATAAATATTCGGATCATTATCTGAAAGTATATGCCAATCGATAATCACATAGACACCCAAATCCTGCGCTGCTGCGACCGCTTCTTTCACTTTGTTTTTCAGTGAAGGATTTGAAATATATCCATTCTCTGCGGTATACATTGCTACCCGGAATACAGTAATACCCCAATCATCTCGTAACCATTTCATCGTATCTTTATTCACATAGTTACCGTACCACTGAATGCCATGAGAACTCATACCTTTTAATTGGACAGGGGTACCATTCTTATCCACCAATTGTCCGTTAGCGATCGATAATTGTCCGTGCTTCTGCACTGGTGTTGTAGCTGCATTTGCTTGTGGTACCCAGACAGAAGTGGTTAGCGATAACGTCAATACAGCCGTTAACACAGAAGCACTCCACTTCTTCAACATCGTTTTTCTCATTAATTATCAGCTCACTTTCTTAATTAATGTAAAATTATGTTATTTTTTGGACACTCACCTATTATAGAGTAACTTTTGCAAGAAATATAGTTTTTTGTGTAAAAATGACTAATTAATACCATACTATAGGTGATAGTATGTATTACCTTATGTTAGGTATATGAATCTTATTTAGCTCGATTTTCCTTATTTTTATATCGTACCGGTAACGATTGACATATTAGAAAAAAAGCCAGCATAGTTACGGCAATTGTCCGCATCTATACTGGCTTTATCATTTTTATATTTCGTTTATTAAGAATTGATCGTTCCCTCGGTAGGTGCCAATTCAGTCTGTTCGATCTGCATATTCGATTCTTTGGCATACAATACATAAGTAATCAGACTGAATAAAGCAACAATCGCCATCATCCATTGAACATAAGAAGGAGATAACGTATCTAGCATACGCCCTGCTACAACAGAGAACAATCCTCCACCAATCGCACAACCAGCCATAACGATACTGGTATTACGAGCTATATTTTTGGGCATTAGCTTTTTCATATAGACCAGTGTGACTACATATAGACCTGATAACATCAGACCTAACAATACGATCAAAATATAACTTATTACCGGATTTCGATTCAGTGCAAATAAAGACAGCAATACGATCATACTGCTCCAATGAATAAATAAATAGCGACGATAGCCGATACGTTCTGCTTCATAACCAGCAAACATCCGTCCGACAATCATAGCCGCCCAGAATACTGTAACACTGATCGGCGCTGTGCCTGCATCTGCCATTCCTGTCTCTAACATCAGCGATGGCAAATAATTTACTAACCCGATATCGGTTGCTCCGTATAAGAAAAATAGAAAAACAAACGATGGTAACAACAGACTGCCGCCGACCCATAATCGCTTGAGACGAGCAGAAGGATGATTGGTTGCCGCCGCTGCCACTACAGCACCTACAGGCCCTGAAGAAGCTGCTGTTGCTGGAACGACATGAGGTAGATCGGTCAAATGACGTGGCAAAAATAACGGCTCTACACCTTCAAATCGGCTAAATCGTACGAATAAAGATAAAAAGATACAATACACAGCGATGCCAAGCAACGCATAATTCCATAATCCTGACCGCACCAGCATACCAATCGCTAATGGGAATAATAGTGATCCTACACCAAATGCAATCTCTAAGCGACTCATAGCAATCGCGGCATTGGATTGTAATCCTTCCAAAATAACAGCCGCAATAACCGATTCAATAATACCGCCCAGAAATCCTGCAATAGCGATACCGACAATTAAGATCGACCATGGTGGTAAAAAGGCGATCAAAATATAACAAATAGCTACACCGATTGCGCCTATATGTAACATTGTTTTTTTCGATATTCGATTCGCTAACCACGGCTGAATCAACATCCCGATAATCGATGCTCCAAATTCTATAAAAATCAGTGCTCCAGCATCTGTATAATCCCGATCATATAATGGCAATAATACGGTAACAATCGCTGCCACCGTCACTTTGATAGCACCCATTAATAAATAAAATAAACTTCCCATCCAAATCAAACGTTTCAAGACTGCCTTCCCTCCTTTATAAGTCTGGTTATACTGACCCAGATACAACGCTAACTGCAAGAATTATACTTCTTCTTTTGCACAGATGCATTAGATTTTCACTATTTTTTAAATTTTCATGAAAAGCGTTGTTATTTACTATTTTCTTACATTTATAGACAATACAAAAGTCATCTGCATGCTTAGTGTTACAGCATTAGCAGATGACTTGTATACATTTTTCAATATAGCAAAGATAAGATTAATACATTACTCTTCGTCTATTCTTACATCAAGCACATGTTCAGCTAGATCGACATAATTATTATCAAGCTCCACTTTCACTTTGCCTTGTCTACGCTTTTCGCGCCATGAGGCTAGATCTGCTTCCGATTCTAATCGTAATTCAGCTAATTCTTCTGCACGATCGAACATATATTTACTTGTATATAACAATGTATAAATACCCTGACCTGCTAGTAAAATAGGAATTGTTCGTTCTTCCCAACGTGTCACTGTGAATTTTACATATAAAAGATTCGCTTTCTGCGGATCCGTAGGAATCTCAGTAATATCAGATCGCTTGACGATATCCCATCTGTCTACTTTGCCATAATAGCTTATACCCGTTCTACCGAGGGATTCAAACTTTCGTCTGGATTCACACATTGCTACATACTCTATCTGCGTAATCACCTGTGTATCCACAAAGTTAGCCAGTGGCACATGGTAGAACTGTTCCGCCAGTGCAATCTGAATTTGCTCCGGTCCGCGTACCGATCCCACCAGCATATTTTTATCTAGCAATTTGTTCTGGTAATATGCTTTTGTTCCGCGCGGTGCTGTAGAACGTTCGTAGGCTTTTTCCGGACTATCTTGAATCAATTCATCTAGAAATTGCTCTACCAGCGTAGTCGCATTCGGCAAAAAAGGTAACGCTCCTACATTTAACTTGCGAATACTACGGTAAAAGTGGTGTTCACGAAATTGCTCTTCATCTCCATACGGAAATAATACATACGCGCCAAACATACTGCGTTCATATTTCTCACCAGCAGACGAATGTACAATCGCATCCTGATAACGGTGCATTGTGTTAATATCTTCTTCCTGTGGCCCGGGATGTTGGTACGCAGAAGCATAAGGTGAACCTTCTACAGCGGCGTTCAACTTGTATTTGGCATCGAAAATAAAGCTGTATTCTTTTTTCTGTCCAGCATCTACTTTCATTAAAGAGAGCACATTATCCGGTCGCTGTGGCAACGTCGGTGTAAGTTCTTTGCTCGGTAGACTGTTATAATACAGCACGAATGTCTCGTTATTACGCGGATTCAGATATTCCATACGAGATTGTTGCCCTCGACCTAATGTTACAAATAATCCACTATGGTTGAGCCTGATCAAATTCTGCTTAATTAATGGATATTTACGACTCAGTAATTCGTTTAACTTCAAAAAGCACCAGTATTCATAGATTTCTGCAATATCTTTCATCGAAAGCCGTAATAGATCACTCTGGATCGATAACCCTTTGAGAAGCAAAAGATAATAACGATACATTTCCCGATACCCTGGCGCCATCTGAAGAACCAGACTTGTACTCATTTGCCGTATCGGTGAAATCTGTTGTAGCCATTCTAACGATAATAACTGCTCTAACCGCGAGATCATCTGGCTAACACGCTTTACAAACACAGGATCATACGCCCGACTACGGAAATTCTGCGGTCTGGTTAACTGGCTATACTGTTCTTGTAATTGCTGTAACTTGCTCAATATGCGCTCTAACATCCAGCGTAGAAAACGGTTCTCTGCGGTATCATAAGAGATATGCTTGATCGTATCTAGTAAATGGGTCGGCTGGTAGCGTTCTGCTCCTATCGGTAACCATCCATGCACAGAGTCCTGTTCTAAATACTGCGGATGTCTGGCAAGATACGCATTGTTGCGATTACTTCCCCGCTTGACCCGTGAGGCAGGCTTACGTTCTAAAGATTTGTCCAGCTTATGATGAGGTTGCCGATTAATCCGTTCCATCGCAATCTCCATCTGGTGAAAAAGATGCGTAATCAATGCAAAAAATTCACTCAAACTCTGATGCTGTGTATCTCGAATACGAACCGACTGATATGTCCGCTTGAGAAAATCAAACGATAAGTTGTACACCTGCTCATTCACTTCACGTAGCAACTGGATATAGTCTTGCTTGTAATCCAGCTTGGAAGGGAAAATTTCCAGTTCGATCGTTATCAACCGCTGTCCTCCGCTACGCAATTCCAACTCTGTAAAGCCGACTTCATTTTTAAAATTCAAAATACCAGATAACACCTGCTCACCCTTAGGTGTAACTGCTTCACGAATCGCTAGATTATCATGATGAAATTGAACAGGCAACTGCATATCATCAGACTTAATCAGCACAAATTCATAGTTCTGTTGCTCGTAAAAACAAGGAAAAGACGGTGTAGTCCCGTCCCATCGAATCAATTGATTTGCAGTTGGTGAAAATACAGAGATATCGTCGATCTTTACCTCAGGCGAGAGCGAACGACAGATTAGATGGGCATTGACCCATTCGCCCTGATCGCGATGCAACTGCAATGTCTCCACTACCGGATGATACGGTTTGCCTTTGATATAGATCGTCCCGATACTACACTTCACTTCTAACAGCTCGGTACTCTGATTAAGAAATCCAGTAGGATGTGAATCCATCTTCATCTAACCTCACAATCATATCCACCAGCTTATGCGCTGTCTGCGGATAGGTCGCCTGTGGTGGTGTATTTCCACGATCCCATTGTGCCCAGAAGACATCATCATCTTCCATCGGTGACGGAATACGGACACTATCTTGTAAGCACAGACGTAACAGCTTCACCAATACACGCCGTACTCCAGACTGACTCCCTTGGATACGTGGCAAAATCTTCTGCATGATCTGTAGATCAAAAGCTTCTGCTTCACTCATCAATCCAAAACGTTCATTATAGATCACATAAAAACATACGGCATCTCGTATCCGAAATCCTACATGCGCATGAATATCTTCTAAGATCTCGTTCACCGTCACCAATCGCTCAGTGGTGCGGATGATCAACTCTGCGTAATGGTCATAAGCATCGATCAACTGCAAATAATCTGCGCGTAAAAAAGACTGCTCGACTGGTATAGCTTCTACCACCTGCTGGCTCTCCTCACGCAACTTGGGTAACTGCATCAGATCAATAGAGTTAAACTCTAGCGTATTCGCCCGATCGAGAACCTTTTTGCTAAAGGGATAGGTCGTCTCATCCATATTAACGGTTCCAATCAAATATACATTTTCCGGTATACCCAGATTCCCATATCGCTCTAGATCGATTTCCAATTCTAACGTAGCTGCTGGAATCACCGGATCCGTGACAATATGTCTGCCCTGCCACGATTGGGTCTCCAATAGACTCAAAATATCGCTAAAATAATGCTCGACTCGTGCCAGATTCATTTCATCCAGACAGATAAAATAAGGCTTGTTCCGATTCTCCGGTTGAGCTGCTTCGGCAATCACTGATGTGAGTGGGCCAGGCTTGAAGGTGCCCGACAAATCTTTGTACCCGATCAGATCGGTCGGATCACTCCAATCTGGACGTACAGGAATCAACCGAAATTGCCCATTCAACGCAGTCGCCCCAACCGCTTCAGCGAACAAACGGATCAGCCGCGTCTTCCCTGTGCCAGAGATGCCTGCGAGAATAACAAACGGGCGTGTTTTGAGCGAGAGGTAGAAGTTGTCGATTAAGTGGGCTGGGAAGTAGAATCCACGTTGGGTGATGTAGTCGCGGATATTACTTAGTGTCTCCTGTACATCTCGATCGCGAATCTGTGTAGAAAAATCTTCGTCACCCTCTTCATCCTGTACAACTGTAGTCCAGACTGTATTTGGAGTGATCGCCTGACTCTCTATATAGAACATATAACTATCCATCGCATCCCATAGATCGGTGATCAACTGTTCATTATCGGGCATATGCTCCCGTTCATAGTGGAAATAAGCAATCGTTGACGTCTGGTAATCATCGCCTAATCGTCCGTCATTAAGCTCAATATCATCCGATCGATTCATCCGATTCTCCGGTAACTGCGCACGTATCTCTTTGGTACGTTCTTGTAGAAAGGTTGTACTTTCTGCTCGTCCCAGATGACTACGTGCTTCCCCCAATCCTTGATTCAGTGTCAAATACACATGCTGCATATCAGCAGAAAATAAATATGCCACATATACCCCGCGCTGAATCGTGTCTGTAATCTGCGGATACATTACTGCTAACCACGGAATCGTCGCCCAATTCCCGCGTCCTACCGATCCTTGCACTTTGAAGTGATTGTGGATAAAAGGTAGTGACTTGAGATGTTCTGGTACTGTCTTACGTACATATTCAGCAAGTGGATGCCCAGTAAGCGGTTGAGCTTTGGCTTGAGTGTACGATGACATGATGTTCAATAAGTCTTCGCGGAGAGAAAAATCCGATTGAGGTGGGGCATAATACGTATCTAGTTCATCCAAAGTATAATTGTATAATCCGTCTATAACATCAGGAGTCAATTGATTATAAATTTCTTGTTTAAAGCCTATTGTATAGCCTGAATTAGGATAGTCTAAAATGTGAATCAAAGCTTCAATAGCAGTTACAATAATACTTTGAACTCGATTAACTGTTATATCTGCCCATCTAAATGATATACGAGAAGGCGGAGCATCTACAGGTAATCCTTCTGATTCACGACTCTGATAATATTCTAAAAAACGTTCTTTTATTCGAACTATTGATACTTCGCGTTCATGTTTCTCACGGATTTCATCTATCAAATTAAGAATAAAAACCATTTTATATGATTTGTTTTTATGCAAAAATATACTTTGAAATTCTGTAGGTAAAGTCATTGGCATTCCCCTATTTAATTTAATTTAATTTTATTTTTTATTCTTAAGCTTTGTTAAATTTTTAGAAAATAAAGACTCTTACATTTTTAAGTGTAAGAGTCTTTATGGAGTAATATATCATTATTTAACTTGATTATAAATACGACTTACTCTTTGCGAATAATTAGGTCTATCCACTACAAATTCTTCTATTTCTAGCTCTATAATCCAATTTAGTAAATTTGAAAGAAGTAATTTCACATCTTTTCTATAAGGTCTAGGATCATCAATCAAAACATTATGAAGTAGAGAAGTTAATTCACCAAAATACATTTCTGAAATTATTACTAATTTCAACCACTTATATGCTTTTGAAGAAATAAACTCATTTCTAATATCCTCTATATTATTTAGTTTCGTTTTATTATATAAATTAATATCATGTTCTTCTAAGAAAAATGGTGAACTGCTAAAAGGAAAATCTGTTACCCATAAGACTGATAAATCAGGCTGTAATTCGTCTAATATACTTTTAGGCCAATCCAAACGTGTATTTAAAAGACGAGATTTTGAGAATTCTTCGAAATGTTTTCTCATTTCACAAAATAATTTTTTATCAAGTATTCTAGAATCTTCGAACAATTTATTTATATCAATATACTCTTGTGATGAAATATTACATAAAATAACTGACTCGATATTACCTTCTTCTTTTATTCCAATTCCACTATTTGTTAAATTAGAACTTCCTAAAAGCATATTTTTTTTATCAAATGTATAAATTTTAGAATGTAATTTAAGATTAATATATAGATCCCAACCATTTTTTTGAGCATATTCAAATAACTCTATATCTGTAGCATCATTAATTAAATCTTTTAGTTGAAATCGTACTAAAACTCTTTTTGTTAAATTACTTGAAATTATATTTTCGTCCACAAATTTAAGTGCATTTAACTTTATGAAAGCTGATATAATATCTATACAAATATTTGTATTTATTAAGTTTTCTTTTAAAATATTTTTTATATCAGGGCTATGGACTATTTTTTTCATTATATAACACTCCAAGCTAATCTTTTAAAAGTTCTCTGATATATAAAGTCAATTTATGATTCCATTCATATATAACATTGTCAAAAGCTATTTTTTTTTCATCGTCTATCAATTCATCACGAGCCCTAATTAAAGATGCCAAAAAAAGCTCTAAAGCTGCTTTACTTGAATATTCTGATAATTCTTTAAAATAATTTTGATAATAAGGATGATCCATATTTATAATCAAATTACATATTCCTAAACTTGAGTCGTAATCAAAGAAAGGTGCTCTATTATTACTTTCATAGATTATATTAACTTTATTAAGTAATAATTCATTAATTTGTTCAGCGGTAGGTTCATTAATACCTTTTTGTTCTAAAACTTTTGTTGCTCCTTCAACTAGCTTCTCTTGAGGTAACTCTTTTCTTTTTTCTTCACTCTCAGTTGGATTTATATTTTTATCCTCAAGAGTATTTATAATTTTTTCTGTATTTTTTACAACATCGCATTTAGTTCGTGATCCAGATCTAATTGATTTATTTCTACGAATCATTTCTGATATTGTACTTTTAATTATCTCCTTTAGTTGGAACCAAATAGGTTTAATATCATCATCTGTATAATCTTCTGCTGAAAGTTCTATTAGCTCTACGTGTTGTTTATTATTTGATACTCCAAATACTTCATCTAATTCCGTCTCAAAAGATATCTCACATCCCCACCATCTGTGAGTTGGTTCATTCATTACATCATAAAAATCAAACATTCCAAAGTCTATTTCGCGACCCGCTCTAACGATTGATATTCCTTCAAGCTTTCTAACTTTCTTCCCAATTTCAGTTCTTCCTGGATCACCTTGTAGAGCGTTCTTATTATAAAATTCTTCTCTTACTACGGAAAATTGTAATTTAACTACAGATGTCTTTAAAGAACTTGTCTTTTTATCAAAATAATTAACCTCGTGTTTAACTATGCCATCTTTTATAAATTTATTAGTAAACGGAGTAAAAATAACTTCTTTAAACTTTTCATCTTTATTTTTACTTAAGTTGCCTGGTTCAGATAAAGAACCCAAAAATAGATTGTCTTTCATTAAAAATAATGGATCATTAGGAGATACTCTCTTTTGTTCACTAGCATTCTCCATATTAATAAGATGAATAAATCGTTCATTATTGTGAATCCAATGTCTAAATTTTTGACCTAAAGTAAATTCTAATCTAGAAAACAATGGTGTTACTGTTTTTGGACTAACGTTATCACAGTCTTTCCATATTACTAAAGTACCTGATTCTTTAAAAGAGTAAGTAGTATTATCTATGTTATAATTTAAATATTTTTTATATTCTTCTGGAATTGGAGTACATTCTGGAATTAAAAGTTTGTTTTGAACACCCGATTTAACTTTTTGTATATCTAAATAACTTTTATAACAATCATTATTTTTTTGCCAAGAATATACTTCAATATTAGGACTAACATGAAGAGAAGCTTGTGGTAAGCCTACTCCAAAACGTCCCATGCCTTTACGTTGCTGGCGAGTACCAAATCCAATACCTAGACAAGATTGAAGAACATCGATACTCATTCCTGTGCCATTATCCAAAAATGCTATTTCGCTAACAGATTTTCTACTTTTACTATTGAAACTATTAATAGTGCTTTTTGCAATTATAAATACATTCCTTGCTTCTGCTTCAAAAGAATTATCAACAATTTCTGCTATGGCACTTTCAATATTTTTATAGCCAGTACTTCTTAGTGCATCAGTATATTGTGGAAGGTTAATAATTTCTTTTTCCATTTTCTTCATCTCCTTATATTTAAGACCAGTAAGTATCAAAAAACTGAAAAGCCATAGATTCACTCAAATATTTTTCTAAATTATCTTCTATATCTATTAAAAGACATTCTTCATTGCCACCCATTCTTACACCTCTTAGACCTCTACCAATCATTTGACTATAAAGTACAATAGACTGAGTAGGTCTTGTAATAAATACACATTTTATATTAGTAGAATCAAATCCAGTTGTAAGGACTTCATAATTAATAATAATATTTAAGCTATTATTTCTATCCTTAAATTTATTAATCAAATCAAGCCTAACAGATGAATCCATTTCACCAAATATAAAAGCATTCTCGATACCCTTTATATTTAATATAGAAGATAACAGCCTACCATGTTCTACAGAACATGCAAAAATAATAGTTGGAATATTGTCAAAGTGTAAAGTTTCTATTTTATTAACTATTGCTGTATTTCTTCTTTTATTTAAAGCAATAGTTTCTAAAAATTTTTTTGAAAAATCAATATAGCCATTTGCTTCTATTTTAATTTTAATAATTTGTATTTCTTCTTCAGAAAAATCTCCTTGGTATTCTAACTTTTCTCTTTTAAGAGTTGCTAATATTTTTTGCTGTTGGAAATATTTAATAATATCTTTCTCAGTAGATATATTCTCCATTTCATGAACAGAGTATTTTAATTGCTGAATTAATTTAGTATCAATAGATATAATTCTATTTTCATAAAATTTTACAAGTTCAAAATTTTCTTTTTCTTCCATTGTTCTTCCAGGAGTAGCAGTTAATCCAATAAGTGCTCTGCTTCTATAAGTCTCTTTTTGTTGCATAAGTTCATTTATAAATTTTCTAGTTTCATCTGCGACTGATTTATGTGCCTCATCTACAATAACTAAAGAACAATTCTCACAGATTTTTTGAAATATATCAGGATTAGTTTTCATAAGAGAGATCATCTTTTGATACCCTGCAATAATAATACCTTTATACGAAGAATATTCATCAAATGGAGTATTGTTTCCCCAGAGTTTATATAAATTAATTTCTCCTGAACCTATATGTTTCCAAGTAGTATTAAAAGTTTCATATGCTTGTTGTAACAATTCATTAGTATGTGCTAACCAAATAATTAACCCTTCTTTTTTCAAGTCGAAAACAAAATAATTAATTAAGGTATGCATGGCAGTTTTAGTCTTACCTGTTCCAGTAGGCATTTGAACTAATAATCGAGGTATTACGATATCAGAGTTAATAACATTAAGAATTCTTTGTTTTATAATAAATTGGTAATCTAATAATTCATAAAAAGGATCGGAAGCAATTAATTTTTCGATAGATTCTTCTTGATATCCGTTCTTATTCAAGAAGTTTGGATCTACATTTAGCTGAATCATCAAGTTTTTTGAAATTTTATTATTTCCCCAACTTTTGGTACATAAAATATTTATTAATTCGGGAATAGATTTTAATTGATAGTTTTTATCTATTGATCTAAATGTTTCAATTTTTTTTTCATTTAATTTTTGAAGTACTGATTTGCGAACTTTTTTATCTTTTAAAATATTAAACCCATGAATTTGTAAAATCATTTTAATTAACATTGATTTGGAAATAGCTAACTCATTAACAGGCATCCATTCAATTAATAAATCAACCAAATTCATACCTAAAATTTCTTTTAACTGATAATAAGAAAAATCTTGCAAAATCGAAGGTAATTCACCGAATTTTTCCAAAAAATCTATCTCCCTTTAGTTAATTAAATATAACTCCCAGAAACTAATACATATATTAACATAAAAAGAAATACTATACCAGGACTTTAATACTACAAATAAACCATTAGAACTATAAAATAATAAATTTCATTAAAAAAAGCCCAAAATTAATTTGGGCTTCAAAATTATAGTTATGAAAATGAACATACACAAGGTATATCCGCATCTTCAGTGAAGAGATACTTCTCAATTCCATCAGTTTCTAACTTTTCTCTAAATTCTTTAAGTGTAAAGGGACCTGCATTTTTTTTGAGTATAGATACATCTCTTTGGAAAGATGCTCTAAAGCGTTCTTCCATTTCTTCTTGTTCTTGATAACGTTCAGGCCAAATGGCATATAAGATAGCATAATGCTGAAATCCTCCTCTTACACATCTGCCTGCACAGTTTGCATGAGAGAAACCTTTAATCTTATTCTTAACAAGAATTTTAGCATTTTCATTACCTGATTCTGCTAATTCTTCAGCAATAGTGTACATACGAGGAAGTTTGATACCCCACTCATCTTGGATAATACCTTTAGCATCTAGATCTTCTCTAAACAAATCAATTAGAGGAAATCTTGTTTCAATCGGTTCTAATGGAAAATGGCTATAAAATTCTTTTAGATTGTCTGCTCGATGACTTTCATGAGGGCCAATACCAAAGTATAAAATCGGCTCTATGTTTTGATCAATTCTTAATTCTTCTTCTAAAAAAATAATTGTTTGTCTAACTTTCAATTCTTCTGAACATTTAGCTAAACGTGCATTTCCTAAAAATCTTGTCTCATGAAAAACTTCTTCTGGTGTTCTTCCATCTACACGTTGTGTTAATTCAATACCAATATGATCTGCTACTTCCTGCATAAATCTATAATTGTCTTCATCTTCCCATAAAGTATTTGTGAAAAATAAAATACAATTTTCTTTTCCATAAGTTTGAACCATATGGTTCGCTACATAGGCACTTCCTGCTCCGCCACTAAACATAGCTACATGAACTTTTCTAGGTTCTATATGTTCACTCATTATACTTATCCCACCTCATTAACAAACTTATCAAACAATTTATACATTAAATATTCTAATTCTTGACGAGAAATATTTTTCCCAGAAGAATTTATCATTCTTTCTACATTATCATACACAACTTTAGATTTCACAGATAATTCAACTTTATTAATAAATTTCGTATGATCGCCAACTTTTATAATAATACCATCATTTTTTTGATCTAGATCATTATAAGTTTCCTCTAACTTTTGGTGATCTTGCTGAAGCTGAGTAATTAGTAGATTGTAAGTAATATCTGACCAATCTTCTAACTTAGCTCCCACATACTCTTTGATAAAATTATTAATCCAGTCCTCACCTAAATTATTCTTAACAACATAATTCAAACTTCTCACTAATTTATTTTGGTTACTTGACTCACTGTAATTGGACAACCAATTCTCTATATCAATTATTTTTTGAAGCTGAAGAAGCTCAAATATATCTTTCTGAATTTGTTCTTTTACCATTCCAATATAACTTTCTCCATATGCTTTAAAAGATATTATTTGTTCAAAATTATTTTGGTACTTCTCAAAAATCAAATACATGCTTTCTTGAGGATTAATTTCAGATCGTTTAATACAATCTCTAAACCATTTAAAATCCTCAGCAATATTATTAGAAACTTGAGTAAGTCTAGGTAATCCTCTAACCCATTTCATTAATGTTCCTGCTGTAAATAAGGTTCTAGATTGACCTCTTAATCTATCTTCTAAATATTCAGAAAAGCTCACTTCAATTTTCCCGAAAAACTCAATAAGATCATTATCTATTCTATCGTATTTATAATCGTATTTATCCGCACCGATTTCATTAATAATAGTAAATAACTTATCACCACTTAGTCCAGGAACAAACATTTCATTACTAAACAGCATGAATTCATTCCAACGATCTCTTAACAATGCAACTAATAATACAGGAACAATAGGCTTTCTTATTCCAAATTCATTAGATGTAAATAAATCGATAATATCTTGTAAGCTTCCAGAAGTTTGAGTATCTAATAATTCAATTAATCTATTCCGTAATATAGAATATGGTTCATATTCTATATTTTCATAATTTAAATTATTAATATTTAGATCTAATCTTCCATTATTTTTAAATATAGAAGCATACATTGAGTATTCAGGTCCATTTCCTTCAATCCCAAATTGAGATTGATATGGGTTTTTCAGCATTAGATTAATTAATTTAATTGCGGCGTTCTTTTGCTGTCCTGATACTATAGCTCTATTAAAAGAATCATTTAATATAACTGGAGTGTATCTAAATCTATCATCGCATTCCGTAGATAACCATTCACTAAGTGAAACTTCACTTGCAAATTTGGTTTTTTGTGCGTTAATGTACCAAATTGATTCTTCAGAAAATTTGTTTATTTCATTTAAATAATCGGATATTAAAAAATTAGATTCATTAATCAAAATTCTTATTTCTTCTATAAGTCCTTTATCTTCTGATATCAAATTTTTGTCCTTACTTAATTGATCCAAGAAATATACATCTTTTACATATTCATCAATGACTTTATAAGGATCAGAATGAATAAATACAATATTTTTGTGATCTTCGCTAATTTTCAATGCTTTACTTTCAATATCAGCTATTGAAGATTCTTTATCTTGCAAAACATAATAAATTATAAAATCAGAATTTTTATTTCTTAAACTCATATTTTCTTCAAGAAAGTGGTTTGCCTCAACGATTTCAATTGCAGCAAATCTTGTCATTCCTTTTTCATCATTATATCTTTGAGGAAGATAATATTTTTTCTTTAGATTTTTATATAATATATTAAATTTTGATTGTTGATTTACAATTCCTATTTGTTTTTCTTTTTGTAATCGCTCTTCTAAGTCTACAAAACTACCGGAGAAAACTTCCCAGTAATTATTAACTCTATTGAACCTTAGTATTTTATGTTCAACGAGAATCTTCATCATATCTTCAATTTCATAATAATGTGTATTTAAAGCAAATGCCAAAAAATCATTACTTAAAGCTTGTTCACTTTGAAGATTACATATATTCCATAAAGAAATAAACTTAGTAATATGAATAGCTAAATCTTTACTTTCTAATTCACTTGGAATTCTAGCAATTGCTTTTTTAAAAAATATAAATTGTTCTGAAGTATCTCCACTTCGAATATCATTGAAGTCTGTAAAGAAATAATCAAACAATTGATGAGGTAAATAATAGCTATTGGATTTTGTAATATGATTAATAAGTCCGCCACTATCTTGGCTCTCTAAGAATGTAAATAATGTTCTCTCATTTTGCCCAAAAACACTTGTTAATTGTGGGAGCATAAATAGAGAAATCGGATGAAGTGGATACATTCCTTGAGTAATTAATTCGTCTCTTTCAGTCTGATTTAGACTTGGAAATAAAGTATACTTTTTAAGTTCTTTTTGAGTATGTTCAAATGTACTTTCACTTATTGCAGTTCTCTTTTCAATATTCTCAGATACAATGATTTCAGCAATTCTTAAAAAAGTAGCTTGATCACTTTTGACAAAATATTGTTTGAATCTTTTTTCAATTCTTTGAAATTCACTAGCTATTTCTTCACTAAAATTATTAAAATACTGACGTAATCCTTTATGCGTAATCAATAAAATGTGTAAAGATTCAGAACGATTTGTTAATTCAGCAAGATCTTGAATATCTTGCATTGTTTCATTAAATTTACTAGAAGTTAAAGATTGTAAAAATCGAGCAAATTCATCATATACAATAAATACTCCAAAATTATTTTGTTGTAAAATTCCACTTAAAAACTCTAACTGTGACATAAAACTATAATCATAATTAATATCAAAATTAGCACCTGATGTTAATTTAGGATACAAATCAGAAAAATATCTAATTTCTTGTTCATTTTGCTTTGAAATTTGACTAAGCCACTTTTTAACGTCTTTATTATCTGAATTTAGTTTTGTACAAAAAAGATTATAAGTTTCAGGAAAGTCATTCTCCCATACAGTTATAGTGTCTATAATTTTGGATGTTATACCAGGCAGTGTAATATTTATACCCTGATCTTCTAATGATTTTATTATGCCTGAAAGAATAGATTGTCTAAATCTTCCTTCATTTCCATTTAATAATACAGGTAAGCACTGGCGATTTATCTTACTAAGATTTTTAAAATTTTCTGCCGTTCCTTCATCAACCTTATCAAACTTTAGAGAAATTGATTGAATTTCTTCCTCGCTTACTAAACCTGCCACTATGCTTCCCATAATATTGGCAAGTAATGATTTTCCTGTACCATAAGGACCAATTATAATATGTGCTTTATTAGAATCTTTATTTATAAATCCTTCACTTATACCTTTAAAGGCTTCAGCATGAGAAGGTGTAGCAATATACCTTTTAATAAACTCATTATTACCAATATCAAATTTTATATTTACACTTGTCTTAAAACTCATAATTATACTCTTACCTCCATACCATGCTCCTCTTGTAAAAATTGTATTGCAGAAATAGATGGAACATTTATATAATCTAAATTATTTGTTCTAACATATGTGATTGGATAAATTTCATGATTTGTCAATCTGTTTAATGCCTCTATAATCTTATTTCGAGATAAATTATAAGTCTTACCCCACATATTTTTTTTATTTATAATTTCATCAATACTTAATAAACGAATATCTTCCTTATTACAGTAATCAAGTAACGTATAATATAATGCTTCAACTGAAATATCATTTATAGCAGGTGAAGTTTTATTTATTTTCTCACGTTCACTAGCAGAAGGTTCAATATTTAATAATTTCAGGCGATAAAAAGGACAAAATGTAACATCTTCAGGATCATCTTCATTAGCTTTTTTAGAGTAAAATTGAATAAGACAATCGATATCTCTTTTTAATGATTTATCTGATATCTCTTTTGTCTCTCTCTGAGATACCCATACTTTAAAAGAATTAAGAAGATCATCTTTTTTAAAACTAGTCTCTTTATATACATTAAAAAACCAATCAAATACTGTAGATTGATCATCTGAATTAGTAACAAGATTATAATGCAAAATGGATATAGTACTGTTATACTGTAATACTCTATCGTGATTAAAAATAACTTCGCCTAATTCGGTTAACTTATGGCATTTTTGTCCATCTTGTAATATTTCTTCTATCACTTTAAAAGCAACAAGCCAATATTTTAAAGCTTCTACCATATTTTTCCCTAATCCTATTTTTTCAAATGAATCTTCTATATAAAAGAATCTTTTATTATGTTTTACTGCTCTAAGACCCTTACTAAGCCATTTATCTCTCAGATAAAAACTTTGATGTCTTGCATATGCCATAACAATTACTTCCTTTCAGGTTCCGTCTATTCCTGGTCACTACCTTCCAGGAATGATTATACACCAATTTGAATTCGAAATATACTAATTTATAGGAACGTATATTCTTTTATCATAGAATTGTATTTCCCCTCCTTATAAAATTAAAAAATTCTTATTAAATTCGTAGGTTATAGACAACAAAATAATATCACATTCTATGTTTGTAGGCTATAGCCTATAGAAAATCAATTCATACAAGTTACTATGTATTTAAAAGTATTAAGGGGTTAAAAATATTGAATGATGAAATCAACTCTACTCAAATTCTAGGTGCAATAATTAAAAGAAAAAGAACTCAAATGAATATGAGTCAAGAAACCTTGGCTTTAAATGCTAAGATCGATAGATCTTATTTAAGTGAAGTAGAAAGAGGATTAAAACATCCCACTTTTCCTAAAGTGTTGGCAATATGCGAAGGATTAGAGATGAAAATTTCAGAACTCGTCTTTTTATTCGAAGAAGATTATTACAAAATAAAATAGAAATTATTTTTATTACATAAAAATAAACTTATACACATCATGTGCATAAGTTTATTTGCTTTATCTGAGTTATATTTTTGAAGATTATTGCACTTTAAAATAACATTTATAATAATATATGATTATCCCAATTTTTATAAATAATGTATTAATTATAGTTATTTATCTTTCTCACACTTCTACTTTTTCTCCACAATCTAAACCCAGCCATCATACTACTCAATCCAAGAGCAATTAATAAAGTCCATACATTTAAATAGATAGTATTCGTATGCTCTGCGCTAACTTGTTGCATAGCATCAAGAGACCTTAACATATGACGTACCCATACTATTTCTGCCACAATGGATATACTATTAATGATTGCCGATATGATCAATAATCTCACAGCATTTTTTAATGTCCAATCGATTGTTCGCAAATAAAATAAATATATATGTATACACAAATAGAGTCCTAATAGTATAAAAGGTGGCCAAAATAAATAAGCGACATTCCCATTACCGTTGTTGCGACTCGGAGAAGTAGTCATTTCAGCTATGCCATTAAGCCAGAATAGTTCAACAATGAATAAAACAGAAATTACTATGTACTCTTTCGTCATACTTTTCAAATGAACATCCATTTTTTTAATATAAATAACACAATAAGAGCAACGATTAGAAATATAAAAGATAGGAAAACTGCTAGTGCAAGTGGTCAGGAACAATACTTAGATTTTTATACGAATGAACCTATTTTATCTATGGTTACTTTTCAATTAAAATAATAAATAAAAAGAAAGTGATCTCTTTATGGGATCACTTTCTTTTTGGATTTATTTCAACTCTACGCGATTCTCTCTACGACTCACCATATAAATCGAAAACACCCCCATCATTGGCGCTAATGTACCTACATTTATCGTCCAATCGCGATACATGATTTTCTGTATCATACTCGCTGTAAAGATAACTACACAAAAGATCACCGACAAGAACATAAGCGTGTGTGCAGGGTGCTTGGAACGTTTATAGATCATACGAATAATTCCCCATATAGCTAATCCGTACACCATCACATTAAAGAGTATGACTAATACCAAACCAGATACATCTGACATCATATAACCTCCTTACTGCATATTCTATGTATTTCTTATGGACCTACACTTATCTTTTTACTTATTTTACTATAAAATGAAATAAAGTATAAAAGCAACCATGTAAGGAGGGTCATTATGGCGTGGGGAGCAATTTTGCCGTTTGTGTTGTTTGTGGTAATGCTAGGATTATTCGGGCTGTTTGTGTATGGATTTGTTGTCTTTATTTCTTATCTGAAACGAAAACAATAACAATAACTTTATGCCTACCTGTCTATACCACTTACCTACTCTACAACTACGTACTACTACTTTAAAAAAGCTTACTTCTTGCTCTTTGACCAGAGAAACGAAGCAGGCTTTTTGTTAATCCCTTTCTACTCTTTTAAGCGTAAAATAACTAAAACACATATATCCAATGCTCATATCTATAGAAAAACAAAAAAAATCACCGAAAAGCATCGTTATTTATTTTTGGATCGGTATACCTATATTTCAAATTTTCGACACTTTTAACAGACTATAATTGGTTGATTTCACTTAAACAGCACTTTCATCCAGTACCTACAACATGATAAAATAGATAGAACGACATCAAGCAAATCGTTCGCCATTATATAGAAGAAACCCAATAGCGTGACCCTCAATTTGTTGTATTCATTGCATGCTTGTACTATACTTTAACTCCCCAGCTATCGCACTTTTTCCATTCTGTTGACGTACTATGGTGAGGACCTTCTGGATCACAGCAAGATTTGATATAGATGTTAGGATATATAGCTTCATAACTTATTGTTAAGTAACTTATTAATTGATATTAAGGTGAGATGATAAATGACAATTGAATTACTAGATCGTTTACGCAAAGATACTGCTGTATACCACGAACAGATTGAAGGAAACTTTTATGCTAAAGGTATTATGGCGAAAACGCTCACTTTGGATGAATACCGTACGTATCTTGCCAAGTTCTATGGCTTTTTACAACCGTTAGAACAACAAGCTGTAGAGCATATGAATGCGCTAGAATCTGATTCTGGGTTTGATATGAATGTACGTGCTAAATCGCCGTTGTTGGAACAAGATTTGATTCACTTAGGTATGACAACAGAAGAGATTCAACAATTGCCATTATGTACAGACTTGCCGGATATTTCGACACCTGCACACATGTATGGAGCTTTCTATGTTATTGAAGGGTCTACTCTGGGTGGACAAATTATTACCAAGCAATTAATGAAGTTTTTGCCGGTTGATCCTGAAGGGGGTCTGCATTACTTTAACGCTTATGGTGCAGAGACTCGTGAACAATGGTCGGCTTTCCGCGATCTATTGCTACAAGCTGGTGTAACAGAAGAAAATAAAGAACAAATCATATATACCGCCAAAGAAACATTCAGATTACTTGATCTATGGTTAAGTACCGATCCGAACTAGCACAGTAATGACATCATGATATACAGGAGGCTAACCAACTAATGTCAGTTTCAAAAAACAATGAATATGATTTGCTCAATCGTACGCTTTTAACAGAAGGTAAATTTACCACTCAGGAACCGATCGATCTGACCAATTGCGATAAAGAACCGATTCATATTCCCGGGCAAATTCAACCTCATGGCGTATTGTTAGCCATAACCAAAGAT
Source organism: Paenibacillus sp. PsM32 (assembly GCF_030433815.1). Classification (NCBI taxonomy): domain Bacteria; kingdom Bacillati; phylum Bacillota; class Bacilli; order Caryophanales; family Paenibacillaceae; genus Paenibacillus; species Paenibacillus sp. PsM32. The sequence continues at coordinate 1,093,743 of NZ_JARUWY010000001.1, forward strand.
AATGAGCATACGATTGTACAAGCTAGTCGTAATACGATGACTTTATTTGGTATTGAAGCCGAAGAATTGCTAGGTCAGCCACTAGCTTCACTGATCGGTGAAGAACAACTTCTCTCCTTACTTCAATATGATCTTAGTACAGAATCTACTTCTGATCTCCAATATACGCGTCTTATGATTAATCTACAGGATACAAGCACTGAATTTTTTGTGATTTTGCATGAAAGTGAAGGACTGATTATTTTAGAGTTCGAACTGGATGCGATTGATGAATCTACTGTTGTGAATGATTTTGAATGGATTCGTGCCTTTTTCGGACGGGTGAAACAGACCAAAAACCGATTTGAAGCGAGTCAGGTGGCAGCAGAACAGATCAAAGAAATGCTCGGTTATGATCGTGTGATGATCTATGAATTCGATGAGAACTGGAATGGAAAAGTTATTGCTGAAGCGAAAGAGACAGCGCTTGAACCTTTTCTAGGGCATAACTATCCTGCTTCTGATATTCCGAAGCAAGCTCGTGAATTGTATCTGCGTAACTGGTTACGTACGATTGTCGATGTCCATTATACACCGGTAGAAATTATTCCAACTGTACAACCGGTAACAGGCAAGCCACTTAATCTAAGTCTATCGATTCTACGCAGTGTATCGCCTCTTCATATTGAATATTTGCATAATATGGGTGTGGGCGCTACGGTTACGATTTCACTGATTCATGATAATCAGCTATGGGGACTGATTACGTGTCATCATTATTCACCTAAATATATTCCGCATCGTGTACGTAATTTGTGTAATTTTCTAGGTTCGTTCTTCTCTAGTGAATTGTACCAACGTCAGCAGATCGATGATTATGAATCTGAACTAGCTATGCGTCGTCAGGCTTCACGAATAGCGGATGTTTTTATCGGAAATACAAGCTTTGTGCGCGTTATTGAACAACTGCAAGAAGAAGAAACAACGTTGCTTAACCTTATGAGCGCTTCGGGAGCGGCTATTAGTTATCAGGATAAATTATTGTTATACGGACAGACACCTACGGCTGGACAAATTCGTGAATTAGCGGGTTGGTTAGGTAGCAAAGCCAAAAATCATGTCTATGCAAATTCTCGTCTAAGTCTGGACTATGAACCTGCCAAAGCTTACAAAGAAAAAGCATCTGGAGCGCTCTATCTTGCTCTTTCTCCAGGGCAACAAAATTATATTATCTGGTTCCGTCCTGAAGTACTTCAGATAGTAGATTGGGCAGGAGATCCAGTCAAAGCTGTTATTCAAGACGATGATGGTATGCGCCTTTCTCCGCGTAAATCATTTGAGAAATGGAGACAGGTTGTGCAATCTACTTCATTTTCTTGGAAAGCCAAAGAAATTAATATCTTGCCTGAACTCAAAACGATTGTGCATCGGCAAACCGAAAATCAATTGCAACAAGTAGAAGAATTAGCGCTACAAAATGCTCGTATTTTACGGCAAAATGAACAGCGTTATTTGCAATTGATGGAATTGTCTCCTGTCGCTTTTATGACGATTACAAACGGGCAAATTATTTATTCTAATAGTGAAGCAGCCGAATTGTTTGGCGCCAAAACTACACAGGCGTTAATCGGCAAAGAGTTTGCACAATATATCGGTAAGCAGTCTCAAGATGATATGCAAAAAAGTCTGGATGAATTGCAGGAAAATGTTGTTCAATTGATCTCGACCAACGGATTCTTTATCGATGTCGATCAGAATATGATGCAATTGGAAGTCACATTAACTTCGATTACGTATGGTGGTAAACCATCCGTTATGATGATTGCTCGTCTAGTGGCTTCTAATATTGAGCAGGCTGAAGCGTATTCTACCATGTCTGATCAATTGCACAGCTATCTAGCTACTGATCCATTAACAGATATTCCTAACCGACCTGCTTTTGAAAAATCGCTAGAGTTGAACTGGGATACTGCGCTTGCAGAGCAACAATATCTGACTGTATTTTTAATCGATCTGGATGATCTACGAGCTTATAATGCAATTCATGGTCTCAATGGTGGCGATCTGTGTCTACAATGGGTAGCCGATGTATTAGCTATGATAGGTAGTATCCATGATGCTACCATTGCTCGCTTTAGTGGTGGTGCTTTTACAATGATGTTATTAGGATCAGATCAGGTACACGCCAAAAGTCTTGCACAAGAAATCAGCCAGAGTGTGCTCGCTCTACAAATTCCAAGAGACACTTCGAATTCCGGTGAATTTATGACTGTTACAATCGGTGGTGTATCTGTTGTTCCTACTTCTTCTATGCGTCCTTCTGACATGATCGATCAGGCTGAACGATCGTTGATGAGAGCCAAAAATGAAGGAAAAAATCAAATTTTCTGCTGTGATGGTGAATAATCATCTAGCTTAATTACAAAACCCCTTTAGATCTATCCTTGATTCAGTAGGATAGATCACAAAGGGGTTTTTGATATGCAAATTTTGCTGTTATCACAAAGAATGTTGCTTTTGATGAATCGAATATTTACTATCGTCTTGCTCGATCTCACGATATCTTTTTTCATTTTCTGTCCATGAATAGATACCTGCTATAACTCCCAAAGTAACCACAATAATAAGGCTTGCGATTAGTGTCGTAGGGGTCAATAGCAGTACCCATTCGCTCCATACTAATCCATAGCTAAATAGTTGAAATAAAATCACCATGCCTATTAATAAAAGTGCCGCGCGCGCACTTTGCCAGATCATATGAAAAGCAAATCCTCGCTGACGAGCTATATTCCACTTCTGATAAATTTTTTTCTCGTATCGCTTGTAAGCTACTTCTCTATATATTCCTAGCCCCATTAAGCATAGCAACCCTGTATAGTACCAGATAGGATAATAGATATTGGTGAACAAAGGTACTAATAATAACACCAGACTCGTCATCATCGTTCCTATCAATTGTATCTTTCGTTCCCGGTTCATATGTAGGCTCCTTTCTGCTGTATCTTACTTCTGTACGTGCTCTACTCTATTCTATCATTGCTAGTTTGGTGATATCCAATCTATATGTTATTAACGACTTATTGATTATGTTCGCAGTATCATATCGTACATTTCATTGCTTGTATCCTTTGTTTGCAGACGTTATTATACAAAGTGGAAAAGCGTTTCGTCTGTTGAGAAACAGTGTATTAATACAGATTGAAAGGCTTGATCCAAACCATATACATAGACAAGATTAGGGGGCTATCTCGAAGTGGCTGAACAACCAGAAAAAGAAAGTTTGATGTCTTTAGTGAAAAAAGGAAATACCTCTTCGGCTGTAGCGATGATCGGTAATGCTGTGCTGGCGATTTGTAAAGGCGGTGCCTTTTTGGTTAGTGGAAGTGGCGCAATGTTCGCTTCCGCGATGCACTCACTTGCCGATGCGGTCAATCAAGGATTCGTATTTGTAGGTAGTGTATTGTCTGAGAAAAAGCCTACACCTCGCTTCCCTACAGGCTTCGGACGGGTGATTAATATCTTCTGTATGATAGCCGTTATTGTAGTTACGATTATGGCATATGAGACGATTCACGAGGGAATTCACTTGTTGCAACATCCAGTCGCTCATACTGGTGGCGTATGGATCAATATTGCGGTATTGGTACTTAATATTTTGATCGATGGAGCGATTCTGATCAAAGCGATGAAAGAAATTTTGAAAGAAGCTCGCGCACCACAAGCGAAAGGCTTTGCACTGATGCCAGCGGCTTTTAAAAATGTAGGACGTGCGGCTCCACCTACACGCCTTGTCTTTTATGAAGATATTGTAGCAGTACTTGGCGCTCTGTTTGCTCTAATTTCTGTTGTTGTTATTGCTCTAACTAACTTTGCACTTCTTGATGGTATGGTGACTACATTGATCGGTCTATTGATGATCGCAGTTGCTTTCCGCGTCGGATATGACAATATGATCGGGCTGATCGGTGTTGCAGCGCCCAAAGATATCGAAGACAAAGTATCACAGATGATTCTTGCTGATGAACAAGTCGCTGATATTCAGATGATGCGTATTATTCAAGAAGGACGTTATTATCATGTAGAAGGTCTGATTGAACTGCACAAAGGACTTACACTTGCCGATGCTGATGATATCAAGTTGCGTGTTCAACAGCAGTTGATGACTAATCCCGATATTGCTGATGCTTCGATCTCTATTATAGAAGATGATGGTATTCATAGCTGGGGTAACAAGCAAGCCGATGTATTAAAATAAAAAGGTAAGATAGAACCTCTAGTGAACTGTTGAGTGAACAGCGAACTAGAGGTTTTTGGCTTGTTCTGCAAAATGCTTTTCAATTAATGAAATAAACATCGTAGCGGCGGCGCTCATATACCGATCTGTCCGATATAGCAGTTCGATACTTCGTACAGGCGTATGATTTACAATCGGAATCGCGGTCAGTTCATCATCTGACAGAGCCGCAAGTAACGCATGAGGATGAATACTGAATCCGATACCTGCTTTGACCAGTTGTAGCTGAGACGCGGCTGATCCGTTATCCATCATCGTCTGTACTTTCCACCCTTTCGACTGAAAACAATCGTCAAGTAATTTGCGACCGACAAAACCTACAGGATACAAAATTAAAGGTAACTGCAACAGTTCTTCTAATTCGATCTCTACACGTTGAGCCAGTGCATGATTTGCAGGCACAAACAAACTATAACTTTCAGTACCCAAAGGAATCTGTACTAACCTTTGATCCGGTAAAGCAGCCAATCCGATCCCAATATCTACTTTATCTTCAAATACCATATCTTGAATTTCAATTGTAGGTATAATCTCTAAGCGCACATTAGGAAGTAATTGATGAAATGCGATCCAAATCGATCCCATCCGATAATCCAGATCAGACGGCAATACGGCGATTCGTAATGTGCCACGTTGATTAATCTGTAATTCAGCAATCGACATTTTTGCATTTTGTAGATCACGTAACATCTGTGTGCTGTATTGTTGAAGTAATTTGCCTGCTTCTGTAATTCTTATTTTTTTGCCAATCCGATCAAATAAAGGCGTATTCAATTCGTCTTCTAACACTTTGATCTGTTGACTTAATGTCGGTTGAGAGATGCCTAGTCGATCAGCAGCTTTGGTAAAATGTAATTCTTCACATACGGTTATAAAATATTGCAGTTGGCGTAATTCCATCGTCAACCTCCTGAATGGTTCTAATTAAATCATAGCCTTGTACTATCATAATAATAGAAACAATAGTATGGTACAATCGTTATTCTTTTCTTATACTATATCTAATTCTTCATATTTAATATAGATAAGGAGCTTTCCAATGCGTATACGATATTTAACGATTCTTTTATTATTAGCGGCTCTTAACTTGCGCCCTGCGATTACATCGATCTCTCCTTTACTGGAAAATATACGAGCTGATCTTCATATTCAAGGTGTAACTGCCAGTCTTTTAGTAACTTTGCCTGTTTTATGTATGGGATTATTCGCTCCACTTGCTCTATCATGGAGCAAGCGATGGGGATTGGAAAAAGTGATTACTTTTTCCTTATTATTGATAGGACTTGCTACTCTGTTACGTCTGATGGCTGATTCGACTGTGATCTTAATGAGTAGTGCTTTACTCGCAGGGATTGGAATCGGATTAATCGGCCCTTTACTATCTGGATTTATTAAGCAGTATTTCCCTAATCCAGCGGCTATGGTCAGTGTTTATTCGGTATCGCTTGTTATCGGAGCAGCATTAGCAGCAGGTCTAGCAGTGCCTTTACAACAAGTATTACGCGGTTCTTGGCAATACTCTTTATCGTTCTGGGCGATCTTAGCGATTGTCGCAGGATTGAGCTGGTTGCGATTAGCTCGCGTTCCTCAATCTAAAACAATTACAGCTTCGGTGTCTTTACCTTTACGTCAGAAAAAAGCTTGGCTGTTAACGATTTTCTTCGGCTTAATGGCAGCGATATTCTATTCATTGACTACATGGTTATCTCCTATGATGGCACATGCAGGATACAGTAAAATTCAAGCCGGTTATATGATGACTTTATTTACAATTATTCAGATTCCGATCAGTTTTTTAATTCCAATTGGAGTGAGTACATTCGGTAAACGTGCGTGGTGGTTAGTCGGATGTAGTGTTATGGAAATCATCGGACTATTGGCATTACACTTGCCTGTATCTCCCTGGTTAGCGATAGCGATTCTTGGTATTGGTGCAGGTGGATTATTCCCTTTAGCTCTTATGCTACCGATTCAAGAAGCTCATAATGCAGGTGAAGCGAATGCGTGGTCTGCGATGACACAAAGCGGTGGTTATACACTGGGCGCAATCGGCCCATTGATTGTAGGGTTATTATTTGATCACTCTGGAAGCTTTATCACTGCACAATGGGGTCTGGGTATAATGATTGTACTGATGATTATTGTGCAATGTTGTATCGGTAACGGAGCCAAAGATGTAATGAAGCACAAGCCTGTAGTTGCAACTGCCAACAAAAGTGCTTGATAGTGCTTGATTCATAGTAAATGCTATTCTCTTCAGACAAATTTTTTATATCGCATGATTTCGGATAGATATTTCCAATCAAGATGCAGTATCCTATTCAGTTAGATTTTAGGTGATTTTAAGCTATACGATATATCTTGTTCATGGTCGGCTACTATACTGAATATACTATTTAGTCAGTCCTATAGTCACAATTGTGAATGGAGGTTCTACCTATGTTACCTATATTATGGATGATCTTGAGTCTACTATTTGTTATCACAGCGATTTATTTTACAAAGCAACAGGTATTGCAAGGGCGGTATGCTGTCTTATGGCTATCTACCAGTAGTTTTATATTAGGTATAGCATTGCTCAACTTATATCAGACCCCTATTCACTTGCTGTAACATCATTGCCTGGCATCATTATTTGTATAGTAAAAAGGCTTCCTTATCATCATTGCTGATGGTAGGAAGCCTTTTTTTGATGACTATTTTAATATTCTTACAAACAATCACTTTTATCCTCTGTAGAAACTACCTACGATTTTCAAATGCTTGGAGCGCATAATTCGAAAAGGATAAATATAACCATGATTGCCAAGTTTCAACGGACGGGGCCATACATTGATTCCAGATGTAAATAAATACGCTTGATAAATAAATTTCGAACAGTAACTCCGTTCAACCTGATCCAAATTCGTATTCAGACGATACGCTTGGACTTGTTGATAATGCTCTTGTGCCCATAATGCTGCGGCTTGCCCCGCTTGTGGTGATTGTGGACGAAATACGATAAATCGATCTTGATCATAAAATCGCTTGATATACCATTCGACTGAATCTGAAAATACAGGGCCATACGGGTGCACATGATATACTTTGCCGTCTTCCCCTAATATGCCCATATGCCCTGCATAGTACGTAGATTCTGAACTAGGTGTATACAGAATATCGCCTGCTTGCAAAGGCAATTGCCGAATTTGGGATACTGGAAGATCGGCTTGCTGTTGACGGGTAGCTGTCCATTTGCGAGGTTGTTCTACTACTACACGATGTATCGCTCCTACAACAGCAAGATAGATTTCTGCCCAATTTATTTTTTGAAACCATGATTTGGAGGCTGTATTTATTTTATTAAGCTGTAATTTGGCATGTAGATTAATCAAGAGATTCCCACCTTTATTTCAAAGTTACAATGATGACTATCTATCCTATATACGTATCATGTAGCATTTGGTATCACATCATTCTATTATGCAAATAATTAAATCTACTATATGCTTGAAACAACACCAAAGTACAATTTGAACAGCAAAGGATGTTGATGATGAACATTATTGATTTGCATTGTGATGTTTTGTATAAATTTGGGGAAGCCAAAGGAAAATTAAATTTTGCTGATTCGCCTGAACTGGATACTAATCTTGAGCGTCTAATTGAAGGGCAAGTCAAAGTACAAGGATTCGCTGTCTTTGTAGATCCTGAACTTAGAGATCCTGAGAAATTCCAATCCTGCCTTGATCAGATTCATTATTTTTATACCGAAGTGTTGGAAAAAAATCCACAGATGGTGCATATTACGCAATGGTCGCAGATAGAACAATTGCAAGATGATCAGATTGGTGCTTTTCTAACTTTAGAAGGAGTCGATCCGATCGGAAACGATCTGCACAAAATGAATCTGTTGTATCGATTGGGTGTTCTTTCGGTAGGGTTAACATGGAATTATGCTAATCTGGCGGCAGACGGTGCACTGGAGAAGCGGGGAGCGGGACTGACTGCATTTGGTAGAGAATTGATTCAGCTCAATAATAAATATAAGATTTTATCCGATGTCAGTCATTTGTGTGAACGTGCTTTCTGGGATGTGATCGAGATTGCCGATTATCCGATAGCCAGTCATTCCAACGCTAGCCAGATATTTGAGAATCCTCGTAATCTGAAAAACGATCAAGCCAGTGCCTTATTTGCCAAACAGGCTATGATTCATGTCGTCTATTGTCCATATTTTATAAGTGAGCAGGAGATTGTAACGATCCCTGAACTGATCCACCATATCGATCATTTCTGTTCATTAGGTGGAGAAAAGTTGATTGGACTCGGATCAGACTTTGATGGAATCATGTATCATATTCAAGGCTTAGAACATGCCGGGCAAAGCCAGAATCTAATTAATGAGCTGTTGAAGCATTATAGCGAAGAGCAAGTCAAAGGATTTGCTTATCAAAATTTTATGAATTATGTACCGCGATAAAGAGGCTGATCTAAGCCTCTTTTCTTTATGTAGAATATGATATTGATCAAAAATGAACCTTTGGCGAGCATCCAACCAATCTATAGTATAAATAACATCAAGGAGGTGCACACAAAGATGTCTGAGGAAGAATTACAAAGCTGTCTGCAACAAGTTCAACAAGGAGATAAAGAAGCGTTTACCAGAATGTATAGTCAGTATAAAGATCATATTTACCGCATGGTTACTTTTCTAGTCAATGATCGCAATGATACAAATGATGTGGTCAGTGAGGTGTATATTGCTCTATTTCGTTCTTTAGCTAATTATGATGTGCAAAAACCATTTACGGCATGGCTAAATGGATTGATTGTTTTCCAAACGCGTAACTGGAATCGTACCCTATGGCGTAAATTTCGCTTACAGACCAAAACCAAGGATGAAGCTGTACATAGTAAAAATCTAGCAGATAGTGCAGATATAACCTTACTTCAACATGAAGAGCAACATGAAGTACTTCAGATTGTACAGAAACTGCCGTTTAAGCTCAAAAGTGTCGTTTTACTAAGGTATTATCAAGAGTATTCATTTCAGCAAATCGCAGATGTGTTAGAAATACCACTTGGCACAGCGAAGTCACGTCATCACAAAGCCATCCAGCAATTACGAAAGTATGTCGATGTCTTGCCCCTGTCCCACTCCCCTTTGCTCAGAAAGGAGAATTAATATGAGTAAATTACCGATGTCTGAAGCTGAATACACACAACAATTAAAAAAAGATATTCAAAAACAAAGTTTATTGATCTCTTCTCCACCACAGCTAGATCATCGTATTGAACAGCTCTATGATGATTATGCACAATCTTTGAATAAATCTAACGATCCATTTTCTAAGAATATGACTCCAAAATTTAATACCAATAAGAACAAGAATAAGAAATTTAATTTTTTCAAACGTCACAAATGGCTTTCAGCTATAGCAACTATACTTTGTATCCTTGTTTTAAGTAGTGGTGTCTATGCTTCTAATATGGTGTATTCCATTACTACAGGACATACCTTGCTTAGTTATACAACAGATACTAAATATGATGTAACTTTAGAAGAAGGTAAAGAAATAATGAGTATTATTAACCAAGTTCGGGCAAAGCTTGCTCCTGGAGAAGCAGCATATGTGTATAGCACTAAAGTAACTCCACTTGAATATGGTCCTGTAATTAAAGTGAAGCAACCTCATCGTTATGACACGTTAACAGAATGGAAAAAAAAGATTGGAGCTGTTATTCATCAAGTAGCTGTACCACATGAATTGCCTCAAGGATATACTTTTTCTTACGGAACAGATGACTATACGTATGAGGGTGCTTATGAGAATGATAAACATCGCCAAATTAAAATGATCAAAGGTTTACTTGCCAATAAAGTTGAAAATCCGACCGCTGATTACGCATGGATGATTGATGATCGACCAATTGTAAAAAGATACAAAACACCGATGTTATATTACAATCATCAGCAAGCTAATTCTAATTATGAGATCAGATTAAATTACTCTATTGTCGCAACTAATACAACTGGAAATAATAAAATTGATATAGTAGATCCTAGTGATACCAGTCAATCTACTATTTCGTCAAGCAAAGGAAATATGATATATAGTAAAATACAACGTACTCCTACCATAGGAGAGAATAAAGAGTTTGAAGAATTTTCTCAGTATTTGACCTGGAGTGAATATAATGAAAAAACTCATCAATCTATAATGTATACACTAAGTTCGAACACACCACAGATCACTAAAGAAGAATTAGTTCAAATGGCAGAAAGTATCAAATAATAAAACAAAAACTCACCAGATTGCTATTATCGCAATGGTGAGTTTTTTGTCTTTATAGTTGTTTCTTATATGTTAGCTCATGTGATATCAAAAGTACTGATATTGCTCTAAAATACTGTATTAATCTTCAAACGAATACTTGAGTCCCCATTGTCCGCGGATTTGATCGAGTAGACGCATAATATCTAGAGATTCTTCCAGTGAGATAACTTCACTTTCCAGTTCTCCTGCTTGGATCAAACGACCGACTTCTTCGGCTTCAAAAGCATATCCTTCACTTGGACGATCATCTTCGAATTTCTCGACTTCTTCATTGTTAACATATAAAGAAGCCTCGCGGCTGAACAGAAATTGTGGAATACGAATATAACCTTCTGTTCCGTGAATATAGGCTTCATTCGGTAAGTCTACACGAATCGCACCATTCAATGTCGCTGAACGTCCACCTTCATAAGCAAGCAAGATCGAGAACTGTTCATCGACTCCTGTCTCGCCAATACTTGCAGTACTGTATACTTTCTCAGGCTTCGCTCCAAAGATCATCGAAGCAAACGATACCGGATAGATACCTGCATCTAGCAATGCGCCTCCGCCCAATTCTGGATTCAGCAGACGGTGTTCCGGGTCCCAGCCCATACGGAAACCAAATTCAGCTTTGACCAGACGTACTTCGCCGATCTTGCCATCTCTAATCCATTCACGTACACGACGAATCGGTGGTAAAAAGCGTGTCCACATCGCTTCCATCAAGAACAATTTTTTCTCGCGGGCTACAGCGATCATTTCTTCTAATTCAGCCGCATTCATCGTAAATGGTTTTTCGCACAATACATGCTTGCCTGCATTCAAAGCATCGATAACATTAATCTTATGTAAAGGATGCGGAGTACCTACATAGATCACATCTACGTCAGGATCTTGCAACAATTTGTCATAGCTATCATAAGCTTTGGGAATATTATATTTACCTGCAAATTCATCAGCACTTTCCTGATTACGTGAACCCACAGCATAAGCGATACCGTTAGATGTGTGTCCTAGATCAGCGACAAATTTGTTAGAGATCATTCCTGTACCGATAATTCCCCATTTCAACTTACCTTCGTTCGATGTAGACATATAACAATTCCTCCTATCAGTTGATGTTGCCTTTTGCAGTAGTTCGTTATTCTAATACTTCCCCAATAATAGGTTATATTAAGCGTACAAGTTCAGATTTGCGAAGTATAGCAGTATTCTGACCTTTTATAACAGATATTTGTTGTAACATGAATTACTCGCTTAATAGAACATTCGAAATTGGATATAGATGGATATTACAAAGAAAAAGGTGAAAAAACAGAACTATTCTGCTTTTTCACCTGTGAAGATATCGTCTATTGACTTGATTGATTATGATCAAGATAGATGGTTATTCAGATATCAGATGTTATTGATTTTGCGCTCTACGATTGTTGAACTTTTTCCCGATCTTTGCCTTTGTCAGATTCACCTGCATTTTTGTTGGCGGCATCTCGATCTTCTTGCATCTCAGCAACTGTTTTGACTTTTAGACGAGCGGCTCCTGCATACTCACGAGTCGGAATCAGGTGATCTGAAGCCAGTCTTTCTTTGGCAGCAACAATTGCATCTGTGTATTGAGGTAACCATGCTTCTCCAGCTACCAGCATTTCATCGACCATTTGCCAGATTTCTTTGGGATTGCAGACAGCGCCTACTAACGGGTCCATCATAAAAGCTTGACGCAGAAGCAAATCATCTCCTGTAATCGCCGCTTCAACAGCTAGACGTTGTACTGAAATACTGACGTTACAGACAGCCGCAGGACCTAGAGGTAGATTCCCTACATGTGGCATAGAAATCCCATTTCGATCTACATAACCCGGAGCTTCGATAATCGCATCATCGGGTAGATTAGCAATCACACCATTGTTAATTACATTGAAATGCCCGCGATAGACACGTCCTGTCTCCAAACCTTCAATAATATACGAACCATGCTCTTCACCACGCTTTTCCGGTGCAAATTTCATTGGTTCATCTTTCATCCAGTTAGGGAAATCAGTCTCAAACCAATTACGTCCTTCGGTACATACACGCAAATACCCACCTGTCTCTCCATTGATCCAGTTGTTGAGATCGATCCATTCACCGATTTCTTGAGGACGCTTGCGATACCAGGGTACATATTCACTTAAATGCCCGTTCGACTCTGTACTGTAATAACCGAAGCGGCGCATCATATCGATGCGTACTTTCTCAGTACGGCTGTATTCTTCATGATTTTCAAATGCTTCTAAAAGCCCTGCGGTTAAATCTTTCCCTTGATGAGACGCTTGAATATACCATGTCTGATGATTGATACCTGCACAGACGATATCTACATCTTTCTTCTCCAGACCGTAGACTTCAGCGATCTGGTGATGGCCATGCTGTACTCCATGACATAGACCGACAGTATGGACTCCACCATAGACGTTGCACGCCCATGTCATCATTGCCATTGGATTAGAATAATTAAGTAAGAGTACATCTGGCTTCGAAACTTCGCGGATATCTTTGCAAATGTTTAGCATTTCAGCTATGCCACGCTGTCCGTACATAATCCCACCTGCACATAACGTATCGCCGACACATTGATCGACTCCATATTTGAGTGGAATATCGACATCGGTTGCAAAAGCTTCCAGTCCACCTACACGAATTGTACACAATACATACTTGGCATCTTGCAGGGCAGCACGTCGATCTGTTGTCGCTTGAATCTGAATCGATAACCCATTTTCAGTGATATCACGCTGACATAACTGAGTCACCATATCGAGATTGTGTTGACTGATATCGGTAAAAGCAATCTCAATATTATGGAACTCGGCAACAGTTAACAAATCGCGTAACAACCCGCGCGTAAATCCTATACTTCCTGCTCCTACAAAAGCTACTTTAAAAGACATATACATATCCTCCATTCTAAAATACGCTCTACTAGCGCTTACCTATCCAAAGGGTTGATTATGCTTTTATTGTAGCGTGGTTGTACAAGGAAGCGTTACCAAGATCGTGACTACTTTGTCGATTTGTTGTCTAATATCCTAACTTAAGCACTTGAGACTTCAAGTGCGACTGCATGTCAATCAAAAGTGATTTTTGCTAAGCAAAATATCTTATTATAAGCACTTGAGACTTCAAGTGTAGCTATTCTTCAACATATTGCCGATCATAACGAACCACATTCCCGCGGTATTCCGCAGGAGTCTGTCCGGTATGCTTTTTGAAAAGCAAATGAAAATATTGTCTGCTACTCACACCGATATAATCAGCAATTTCTTGAATCGGAATATCGGTCTGCCCTAAAAGCATTCCTGCCTTTTCCATTCGTAAGCGGGTTAAGTAATCGGTAGGTGTAGTATTCATATGCTTTTTGAAAATACGATGAAGATAGCCGGGATGAACATTCACCGCAGAAGCAATATGTTCAACACGAATCGGACGATCATAATTTTGATGAATATATTGAATACTACGCTTCACATACCATTCTGTCTGCGATGTACTATTGATCTGTGTCTCCTGCCACAAGCGGGCTATACGAACCAATAACTGAATAAATAATAAATCCGCCATCGTACCGGAGCGATGTTGTTGATCCAGCTCCAATACCAATGACTTCAGTACATAATAGACTTCTTCTGGATCAGACAGCACAAAGTAATGCTGAGGTTGAGATAACAATTCAGCGAGTGCTACTTCTTCGCCAGCCATCTGAAATAGAGAAGGAAGAGGCAATGATGATGAAGCAAAGCCAAATTCTACATTAAGCATCCGACAAGGAGATTCTCCTTCAACGATCAGACGGTGAGGAACATTCGCATCGATGACAATAAACTGACCTTTTTTCAATTGCACTTGAACTGTAGTCTCAGATACTGGAGATTGGCTTGTATCTGACTGTACCTGCAATTCGATCAAGCAATGTCCAGAGATCATATACATAATTTCAGTCGATGGATGTTGATGATACGCCATACTGTAGTTATGCCATTGCTTGTAATAATACGCATAAAATTCAGGACGATACGGTTCTTCCATCATGCGTTGACCGAATAGACTCCCTGTCCCCTGTGTATACGAATCTGCATCACGATAAGACTGAATCGGCTGAGTCAACGGATTGGCAAAAGGTCGCTCTGACTTGTGCTCCATCGGTGGCATTGTTGTTCTTTCCTCCTCACTTGAGCAAATATCTTAACGGAATTCTGGTGGTGTACGACGTGCTACTCCAGTACGGATAGCGGCTTCTACCACTCCACGACGAACATACTCGACTACTTTTTCATTAAATACCCCAGGAATAATATATAGTTCATTCAATTCATCTTCTTTTACAACAGAAGCGATCGCTTTCGCTGCCGCTACTTTCATTTCTTCATTAATTACACTTGCCCGGCAATCTAGCGCACCACGAAAAATACCCGGGAAGCACAAAACATTATTAATTTGGTTCGGATAATCGCTTCGTCCTGTCGCTAATACACGTACATGTGGCTCAGCCAGTTCAGGTTCAATCTCAGGATTGGGATTCGCCATTGCAAAAACAATCCGATCTTCTGCCATCGATTGAATATGTTCAACAGTTAGCAATCCAGGACGGGATACACCGATAAATACATCCGCTCCTTGAATCACTTCGGTCAGTCCTCCACGTTCTTGATTAGGATTCGTATGTTCTGCGATCCAGTTCCACATATCATGCGGATATTCTTCACCTGATACCAACGCACCACATTGATCAACAGCGATCACATTATGAGCGCCTGCTGACAATAACATTTTGATACAAGCTGATCCGGCTGCGCCTACCCCAAGCAGTACAATTTTGGCATTTTCTAGCGGTTTATCTACAATTCGTAGCGCATTTAATAGACCTGCAAGAACGACTACTGCTGTACCATGCTGATCATCGTGGAATACAGGGATATCTAGTTCTTCTGTCAAACGACGTTCAATTTCAAAACAACGAGGTGACGCAATATCTTCCAGGTTGATTCCTCCAAAAGAAGGAGCCATCCATTTAATCGCATTGATAATTTCTTCGGTATCTTTGGTATCCAGACAGATTGGAAAAGCATCTACGCCGCCCAACTGTTTAAATAACATCGCTTTACCTTCCATAACAGGCATAGCGGCTTCAGGCCCAATATCGCCAAGCCCTAGTACAGCCGTACCGTCAGATACAACAGCGATCATATTCCGTTTGATCGTTAGTGAAAACGCTTTTTGTTTATCTTCGTGTATTGCCATACATACTTTGGCAACGCCCGGTGTATAGACATGAGATAAATCTTCACGGTTTTTAACCGGAAATTTAGGTTGAACTTCGATTTTACCGCCTAAATGCGCAAGGAACGTACGGTCAGATACGTTGACTACTTTAACACCACTTAGTTCTCCAACCGACTTGAGAATACTTTCTCTAACTGTCTCCGGTAGATTAACCGTCAAATCGCGAGTTGTACTTTCAGGGCTAGCATGAATAACGTCAATTGCTACAACGTCTCCACCGGCATCACTAATCGCAGCAGCCACTTCACCAAATGTAACTTGTTTTTTATCCATTTCCAGACGAATGATCATACTTGTTCCGAGCGCCATAAGGATACCTCCTAATAATGTGGGTAAGATGATTTTGCACTATTCATTCTTTTTAGATAACGCTTACATTATAAAGTTCGGACTTATTATAGCACAGTTTACAGGTAAAAAACTTCCAGTTTCTATCGCTCATTATTCATCTGTGATTAGGTAGGAATAATGATGTACTGATCAGCTTGATTTAGCTTTCTTCACGTCTTATCCATTCTCGTATATACTCCAAAAATCGCTTGGTCGCTGGTGAAGCTTGTTTCATGGAATGTACAGCTAATCCTAATGAACGGTAACTCGGATATTCCAGTTCTAACATTTTTACTTTATGATCCCGTCCTTGTAAAACAAGCTCTGGCAAAATGCTAATTCCCAGACTATTTTCGACCATCGCAATAATCGCATAATCATCTCCGACCGAAAATTTGATATCCGGTGTAATCGCAAAGCGTGATAATAACCGTCTCACATCGTAATCTGATCCTTCGCGCGGCATAATAAACGGTTCATTCGCAATCTGTTCTAATGGAAAAGTCTCCAGATGACTGAGTGGATGATCTAGCGCAACAATCGCTAACATCCGATCTTGTTTTAATGGAATCACTTCAAATGAAGCCTGACTAGGAATCGTAATAAATCCACAGTCGATCTGTCCATTAGAGATCCAGTCTTCGATTTCTTGATAATCTCCTTCGACTAATTTGAATTGGATATTGGGATACTCTTGTTGAAAATATTTAATCATTCCTGGAAGCCAATGCACCGATACGCTGGTAAATGTACCCATCCGAATAGTACCTGATTCCAGTCCATGAATCGATGTTACTGTCTGTTTCAATTGCTCATTCCAATTCATAATTTCGGTAATCGGTTGTAATACCTGTTCTCCATTAACCGTTAACCTTACACCTGAACGATCTCGTAACAATAACGGAAAGCCAAATTCAGTCTCCAAACTATGTATAATATGGCTTACACCGGATTGTGTAAATCCTAGCACTTCTGCCGCTCTCGTAAGACTTCCTAGCTCAACGACTTTTAGTAACACTTCAAATTTGTGAATACTCATTGGTGCGCCTTCTTCCCTTATTTTCCGCTCTTGGTGTAGTCTCCAATATCCATTAGTTTTACTCATGTGATCCATAACAAACATTCAGTGTACTTGGGGATATAATCTTACTATACTGAATTTGGAACATTTTGATAATACGTTATTTTGAAGGTGGGACATTGTGAAGCAGTCCAGAGCAGACTTGTTGATTTTACTAGTGACGTTATGCTGGGGATCATCGTATTTATTTATGAAAATGGGGCTAGGTTCTTTATCCGAATACAATCTAATTGCTCTTCGTTTTGGATTAGCTTTTATTTTGACAGGCATTTTATTTTTTAATCATTTACGCCGGATCGATTGGACTACACTTGGATACAGTGCGCTAATCGGACTTGCTTTGTTTGCTGTATTTGTATTTATTATGTTTGGACTCAAAACGACTACCACTTCCAATGCTGGATTTCTAGTCAGTCTTACCGTTATTTTTGTCCCGCTAATTCATTTTATTGTATTTAAAAAGAAACTACGTATGACTCAGACCGCAGGCGTATTGCTTGCGATTGTCGGTATAGGACTACTGACATTAAGTGGCCCTCTCGGTATTCATTCCGGTGATCTTTTGTGCATTTTGGCATCGATCTGCTATGCTGTGTATATTTTGCTTACCAGTGCTGCCGCTAAGATTGTACGCAGTACACTGAATCTAGGTATTTGTCAGCTTGGATTTGCTGGATTGTATGGATTGATCTTTTCATTTATATTCGAATCGCCACATCTTCCTTATACGCTTAATGGTTGGATCGCTGTGTTGGCTTTGAGTGTAGTATGCAGTGCTTTTGGTTTTATTATTCAACCTGTCGCGCAAAAGTACACTACACCTACACGTACCGGGCTGATTTTTTGTATGGAGCCTGTTTTTGCCGCTTTATTCGCTTTTCTTTTTGAACATGAAGTGTTATCTATTCAAGGATATATCGGTGCTGGCGTTGTTCTGCTCGGTGTAGTCGTCTCGGAATGGACATGGAGACCGTATTGGAAAACAAAAAAGAAACATAATATAGAACGTTTACCACAAGCTATTCAACAAACAGACACTCATCATTCAGAGTTAACCAAAAAAGAACCTGTACATCTCTCTTGATAGAGCGATACAGGTTCTTTCTAGTTATCTTAATCATTCCTACATATGCTTAAAAAGCAGGTACAGCGATATCTGCATATTTCTCTTGCAAAAATTTCTTCACTTCAGGCCCTGCCATACGTGCTTTCAATTTCTGAATCGCTTCTGAATCTTTGTTATCTTCACGAGCTACTAGATTAATTGCAAATGTAGAATCTTCTTTCTCGGTAACCAATGCGTCTTTGACAGGCGTCAAGTTCAGAGGCTTCGCATAAGCAGGCGTCATTGCGACTAGATCTGCTTCATCATACATACGTGCTAACATCAATAGATCGACTTCTTTGAATTTAAAGTTTTTGGGATTGGATGTAATATCGGCTTGAATTGCGTTCATGCCAACACCATCTTTGAGTGTAATCATACCCGCTTGAGCAAACATCTGTAATGAACGACCGATATTTGAAGGATCATTTGCTATCGCGATTGTTGCTCCTTCGGGTAAAGCGTTGATGTCTTTATAATTTTTAGAATATGCACCATAGATCGCATTATAAATAGGTTGAATCGCGACTAGATTTGCACCTTTACTTTCATTGTATTGCTTCATATAAGGAGCATGTTGGAAAAAGTTAGCATCGACTTCTTTATTAGCTAAAGCGTCATTAGGCTGAATATTATCAGACAATACGATCACATCAAGATTAATACCATCTTCTTTAAGCAATGGTTTGACAACGTCCAAAATTTCAGTCATTGGTGGAATCAAAGTTGCAATTTTGAGTGTCGTTTCTGTAGACGTACCTTCTGTAGCTGTAGCCGCATCGTTAGATGTCGTTGTTGTTTCTTGCTTCTGACCACATGCTGCTAATAAAAGCATCATAGCGAACATCAAGATCATGATTGATTTGCGAGTCGTTAACACGTTGTTCATAGTTAAAGTTAGCCTCCATTACATGTATAATATCCAAATATCATCTAGCGTTTATCCAATACTCTAGCAATCGTACTTCCTACAAACTGTACAGCCTGTACCAAAATAATCATCAAAATAATCATATAGACCATCACATCAGTCTCAAACCGCTGATACCCGTAACGAATCGCAAAATCTCCAATCCCACCACCGCCAACAATACCGACAACAGTAGAATATGAAATAAAGCTAATCGTTGAAGTGGTCAGTCCCAGTACCAGACCTGATCGTGCTTCTACATATAAAAATTTAAAAATGATCTGCCATCTCGATGCACCCATGGATTGTGCAGATTCAACAACCCCTCGTGGTACATCCAATAAAGACTGTTCAACTAAACGTGAATAATAAGCAATCGCTATAATTGATAACGGTACAGAAGCCGCTTCTGTTCCAATCGCTGTGCCTACTACCAGACGTGTAAAAGGAATCAAAAACACGACCAGTAGCAAAAATGGAAACGAACGAATCACATTGACCAGTGTATTCAGTACGGCTGCTACATACGTATTTTCGTATAACTGCCCTTTTTTGCATAAATACAACATCGTTCCTAACGGTAAACCAAACAGTACCGCGGCTAATAATGAAATGCCTACCATAGAGAACGTTTCACCGATCGCTGACCAAATCTGTGATTGATATAGATCAAGCATTTCGCTAAAAGTACGATCTTGATCCATTAGTTCCCCTCCTTATACCCGAGCAATTGCTCACGATAAGATAAAGTATAGGCAGGAGATGCTGTAAAGCCATCTTGCGCACGTGAAAAGCTTTCGGTGATGATCCCATTTTCCATCACAGACACCGTATCACATAGACTACGTACCACATCCATCTCATGGGTGACAATCACTATCGTTACGCCTAATTGCTGATTAATCTGTCTGAGCACATCCAGAATACCGGAAGTTGTTTTGGGATCAAGAGCAGATGTAGGTTCATCACACAGTAGCACTTGCGGATGATTAGCAATCGCTCTGGCAATCCCGACACGCTGTTTCTGTCCGCCACTGAGCTGTGCAGGATAATCACTGCCTTTATCTAATAAGCCTACCAGTTCCAGACATTCGTACACACGTTGTTGCCTTTGCGACTTCGGTACGCCAGCAAGTTCAAGCGGAATTTCGATATTTTTGCTCACGGTTCGATTGTGAACCAGATTGAATTGCTGAAATACCATACCAATCTGTTGTCTGGCTAGGCGCAATTGATGATCTGTCATTGTAGTTAAACGCTTACCGTTCACAGTAACTACACCTCGATCAGGACGTTCTAATACATTCATCATACGAAGCAATGTAGATTTTCCTGCTCCACTGCTTCCAATAATGCCATGAATCGTTCCACGTTCGATATGCAGACTCACCTCTTGCACTGCGGCATTACTGTTCCCCATCTTGCCAAAATATTTGCTCACGCTTTCCAGCGAAATCATCGTCGTCCCCTCCTCATCTCATAGCCGGTCCGATGAGAACTTTTGATTCAAAGTGTAATACAACTATAGAGAAGCTGTTATACTCGATACTTCTGCTATATTATAAGGAATGTTATATGCTGTGTCACTATTTTTCTCAATAAGATCATTAAATATTCATTTGTTCTCCTATTCTGCTTTATTTAGACAAAAAAACATCCTCTCTATACATAGAGAAGATGTTAGTATCGCTATATTGAACATATTTTATCGCTAGAGATATTTATTGTGACTCTAGATATTATTGTTGCTGTTCTTGTTTTTGTAAAAATTCGCGCGTTTTGCGTAGATATTTCGGTGCATCCATTGGATCTTCAATCATCATTTCAATCAAGCATAGCTTTTGATTCTGTTGTTGTTCTGCTTCTTGAATGGCTTGATCTAGTTGTTGATTGGTATGCACTTGCATTGTATACGCATCTCCACCGAACGCTTCGATTAATTTGGTATAGTGCCATCTAGGAATATCATTGTATACTTGCTTATCTATATCTACTTTGACATTCAGATACTTTTCAATCGTATAACCTTTGTTGTTGAGAACGAAAATAATCGGTTTGCATCCTTGTTCTAACATTGAGCTAATCTCTTGAACCGTTAATTGTAATGAACCGTCTCCTGTAAATAACAACACCCGACGCTGAGGAGCCGCTATACATGCGCCAAATGCCGCTGGAGTAGCATAACCGATACTTTGCCAGCCTGCTTGCCCGATATACGTTGCTCCTTCTGGCAATTGAAGCTGAGAAATCCCATACGTAAATGTACCCGTCTCTGCAATTACGATATCATTTGCCGCTAATAACTGTTGAAAACGCGGGTAGTAATTGCCTGCTTGTAACGGTTGGTCTTTGTCCGCAGATAATAACTGTTCTGTATCATATGGAAATTCTGTAACATTAATCTCTGCCTGACTTCTCCAATCCAGTTGAGCAAGCGCTTCTAGCATATCTTTTGCAACAATATTAGGATACACAGACTCGCCAATTTTGACTTGATCCGGTTGAATATTAATAACTTTTTGGAAATCCAATTCAGCTGTAAAATTGGCTGTATTGAGGTCTGACCAGATTAAGCCTGCCGCAATTACAAAATCTGCATTTTCTATCGTACTACGTACTTCTTCACTACCGAATGTGCCTCCATACATACCGATATAATGCGGATGCCGTTCATCGAATCCACTTTTCCCCATCATCATCGAAGCCGCAGGTATATTCAGATTCTCTGCTACTTGTTGTACCGCTAATTGCAACTGGTAACGAAGAACAGGGCTATCAGATAATAAAACACCATTGTTAGAGGATTGGATTAACTGCTCTGCATGCTTTATGGCTGCTTGAAGCGAATTGGAATGAGTCGATGTTTGAAAAGAAGGCTCAATATGCGTTGTAATCGGTTCTAACACATGATCCAAAGCAACTACTAGATAGACCGGCTTCTTGGTTGTTTTCGCAGTATGAATAGCTTGAGGTATCTCGATCATTGCATTCTCTGGTGTGATCACTGCATTATACGCTGTAATCGGCTCATATGCTTGACGGAACACATCGTAATTGCCATCCAGTAAACTATGATGCATCAATTGATGATCTTGTTGTGCTTGAGATTTGGGAGCACCTACAATATGAATAATTGGTACACTTTCGCTGTAAGCACCAGCAATAGCATTACATGCGCTCATTTCTCCGACACCAAATGTTGTAATCAGTGCAGATAGACCTTTGATTCTAGCGTAACTATCTGCGGCATATCCAGCATTTAACTCATTGCGTCCGGTGATAAATTCAAGCCCTTCATATTCTTCTAACGTATCTAACAATGTAAAATTATAGTCACCAGGGATACCGAACACTTCGGTTAATCCTTCGCGCTTGAGACAATCTAACATATATTGACCTAACGTAATATTGGTTACTGACATTATATTTTCCTCCTGTGTATTGCTATTGATTACGCATAATTTGCCGTTGTACTCTGGTCATATTCTAAGTCTTGCTCTAAAGACATTACCCTATTCTGAAAAAATGACTTCCATTTTCTGATAATTTCTTTGGATAGTTCTCTTTTTTCCTATAATAAGACACCAAAAAGAAGCCTCTATATGCTAGAGACTTCTTTTGTTACTCATATGCTGATGACCGAATTAATAGGAGTACTGCACCCATACTTTACCTGCTTCTAGTTTGGTAGGAAATACTGTTACCTGTCCTTCGTCCGGTGCTTGTACACTTCCTGTTCGTAGATCAATCTGCCAATCATACAGCGGATCATACAAGATATGCCCGGATACGATTCCTTCTGCAATCGGCCCACCTTTCGGATGAGGGCTTTTATTTTCAAGGGCAAATACTTCTTCATTCGAGGTACGGAAAATCGCTAGCTCTACCTGTTGCAATTGTACAACTCGTCCGATCTGTGGCAAAAATTGATCGATTGATCCGATTGGATAAAATGTGTAAGTGTTATTCATTATACTTTTTCTCCTTTAGACTTCCATTTTATGAAAAAGAGCTTCACGAGTAGCAGTATCGTTAATCACTTTTTGCCACGGATCTTCCACCTGAGCAAGCGCAAGATTCACACGTTCGATTAATTGCTGGCGATTCTCTACATTGTTCACTACAGCTTCATAGATAGTAGGTAAGCCGATACGCTCTACCCATTCAGATGTTCTTTCTAAATATTTACCTGTTTCGCGGTAATACTGAATAATCGCTCCGCATAGATCAATCAATTCTTGATCCGTTTTGACTTTGCATAACGAATCTGCCAGACGAGCTTTGATTCCTCCGTTACCACCGATAAAGATTTCCCAGCCCCCATCATTGCCGACAATACCGATATCTTTGGTACATGATTCTGCACAGTTACGAGGACAACCGTTAACTGCCATTTTGAATTTGGCAGGGAAATCCAAGCGTTCAAAACGACGTTCTAGATCTGCTCCCATCCCCATCGAATCCTGTGTACCAAAGCGGCAATATTGAGCGCCTACACATGTTTTGACTGTTCGTAATGATTTGGCATACGCGTAACCAGAAGGCATATCTAATTCTTCCCACACTTTTGGCAAATCTTCTTTGACTACACCGATCAAGTCGATCCGTTGTCCGCCGGTCATTTTGACTGCTTGTACATTATATTTGACCGATACATCTGCGATCCGTTTTAACTCTTCCGGTGTAGTGACTCCGCCATACATACGAGGAACTACTGTATACGTACCATCTTTTTGAATATTAGCGTTCATCCGTTCATTGACAAAACGGGACGATTTCTCATCTTGATATTGTTCTGGATCAAGCATACCTAGATAGTAGTTGATCGCAGGACGACATTTTGAACAGCCTTCAGGTTGTTTCCATTCCAGTACATTCATGACTTCTTTGATCGTTTTAAGACCTTTTGCTTGGATACCTGCTACGACTTCATCACGACTAAGAGGTGTACAGCTACACATTCCTTGACTGGCTCCAATAGTCGCTCCATCACCTAATACATACTGTAGAATCTGTTCTACAACCGGCTTACAACCACCACATGAACGACTAGCTCCTGTACATGCTTTGATCTCATCGACAGTAGTTAATCCTTTTTCTTGAATAGCACTTACAATATCAAGCTTGGTTACACCGTTACAACCACAGACAATTTCGCTATCTGCCATCGTATCGATCGACGATTTCTTTTTGCTATGATTGCATCCGCCTGTACCCATCAATTCTGCATATAATTCATCGGTCATCGGTGCGCTATCACGAATTAATTTTTGCAATGGAGCTGCATCTGTAATATCGCCGAATAGAACAGCACCGACAATTGTCTGATCTTCTAAAATGATTTTTTTATACGTACGTTTCCAATCATCACGTGCTGTAATCACTGATTGGTGTTCATTTTCAATAAATACGCCTGCGGAAAATACATCGACACCTGAAATTTTGAGCTTGGTTGATACGACAGAACCTTCATACGGCTGGGTATCGATACCACATAAATATTTCGCCAAAATCATACCTTGTTCAAATAAAGGCGCAACTAATCCATAACAGTTTTCTCTATGTTGTACACATTCACCGACCGCATAAATATGATCTACCGATGTCTGCAAATAGTCATTAACGATAATGCCCCGACCTGTCTTAATATCACTTTGTATAGCTACAGCAATATTCGGCTTGATTCCAGCTGCCATCACTACGAATTGAGCAGGCAATGTTGTACCATCTTTGAACAATAATTGTTCTACTCGCTCTCCACCTAGCAACTCTACAGTCTGGGTGCCCATCAGGAATTTGATTCCTTGACGTTCTAATTCTTTGCGTAACATCGATGCGGCTACAGAATCGAGTTGACGTTCCATCAGATCATCCATCAAATGAACAACAGTAACATCCATTCCTAGACTAACCAATCCTTTAGCTGCTTCTAAGCCTAACAATCCTCCACCAATCACTGCGGCTTGCGGGTAATGTGCCGCGGCATCGATCATTTGATGACAATCGGCAATATCACGGAAACCGACAACCCCTTGCTTATCATGACCCGGTATAGGCAAAATAAACGATTGTGATCCTGTCGCGATAATCACTTTGTCATAAGGAACTGTCATGCCATTATCGGTATAGATCAGTTGTTGCTCGGCATCAATCCTAGTGACTGTTGTACCTGTATGCAATGTAATTTGATTTTGCTCATACCATTCATGACTATTCAAAATAATATCGTCAATCGTCTGCGTACCTTCCAGTACATAAGACAACATGATCCGATTGTAGTTTGGATGTGGCTCGCTACCGAATACCGTAATATCGTATTGTCCGCCTAATTTGATAATTTGTTCTAACGTTGCAACCCCTGCCATCCCGTTACCGATTAGAATCAGTCGTTCTCTTGTTGTTGTCATATCAAATCCCCCTTTTTTGAATACGTACCTGTATGTGGTTTATGCCATGAGTATGTTATATATAAACAATCTTTAATATCTAAAATTTATTAATTATATTCAGTATATTGATCTTATCGAGTACATGTAGTGATCCAAATCACTACATTGTAACTTTGTAAAAATTAACATAAAGCACAAAAAGAGCTACTGATCAAAATCAGTAGCTCTTTCTAATTTATTTTATTGGCTATCCCATTCATTTACGTGATTAAACATTCCTATATTCAGTGGCTGTCCCACTTTCACTTTTTTCGATACAGCTTGTAGACGTTTCTCCGAATATACCCCAAGGGAAGGAACATCTTCATGTAGAATTCCTTGCACTTGATGGTAAATGATTTTGCGCTTGGCAGGGTCTGATTCTGCACGACCGTCTTTTAATAATTGATCTAACTTCGGATTTCTATACCCAACAATATTATTGGCATTATCGGATTCAAACATATTAAAATAACGGCTTGGGTCTACGTAATAATCGCGTGTAAAGATAGTTATATCATAATCTTTGCTGTCTGTTTTCTGCATCAATGTTGGAAAATCGAATTTTTGAATATCCACTTTGATGCCTACAGCTTCCAAATTCTGCTCCAAAATATCGGCTGCTTGCTCACGTACTTTATTACCAACAGGCACAAGGAAACGAATCGTCTGATTAGCATCCCATCCTGCTTCTTGTAACAAGGCTTGTGCTTTGGCAGGGTCATAGGTGTACTTAGGAATATCGGTAGCCGCATATTGATTACTACTTGGAATCGAACCATCGATTAATTCTGCTTGTCCTTTAAGCAACTGTGTAACAATTTGTTGCCGATTCAGTGCATAGGCTATCGCTTGACGAACTTTAGGATTCTGAATTGTCTCGGTATTGAAAAAGATTTCTACCGGCTCTGTCGTCTGACTGGACGTTAGATTGATATCCGGTAAGCTTTTGACTTTATCATATTCAGTGATTGGAATCAGTCCTACAGGTAGCGAGTTCATCTGAATCTCACCTGTCTGCAACTGAGCAACCAAATTAGTAGCAGGTAATACTTTTACAAAAATCTGATCTAGCTTAGGAACTGAACGATAATATTGATCATTTTTGACCACTTGAAAATATTGATCTTTGAGGAATTTGGCAAATTTGAAAGGCCCTATAGTTACTTCTGGCTTTTGAAAATATTCATTCGTAGCTAGCTGATCAGGTGCTACGTCTTTGAGAATATGTTCAGGTAAAAAGTAAATTTTGGAAGCAAAACTTTCATTAAAGATATCAGGATCAATCGGTGCTTTGGTTTTAATTTTGAAGGTATGATCATCGACAATCGTTAAGCCTGTGATCTTGTTCTGACCTTCTTTTAATTTACCCGTATCATCTAAGCCTTCGATAAAAAAGAGACGTAGTGTCGTTTCGACTTGCGGATTAAGCGCTGTTAATAAGGTGAACTCTACATCTTTGGTCGTAAAAGGTTGTCCATCGCTCCATTTTGCATCTTTATTCAAATGAACGGTATAATTTTGATGATCTGTTGTATCGATTGAATCTGCTAATTTGGGGGTGAATTTTAATTGATCATCTACGTCTAATAAAGAATCATTGATCAAATGCTGAATTGTCGTTGAAGCTGAATCCCCCTGATCGTTGATCTGGTTAAGCGTTACAGGTGAATTGACGATACCAATAGTGACTGTTTTACCGCCCTCTGAAGCGGCTGTAGCTCCTTGGGTAGAAGCGATTTGGGTGCTGTTATTTGTTGCTCCACATGCAGATAGCACCAATAGTACAGCAACGATCATTGTAGCTAATGTAGCGCGGTATCTCATTTTCATAACCTATCCTCCTTGTTAGACTGTATATTATTTAGGATCAAAAGCATCGCGTAATCCATCACCAACAAAGTTAATCGCCAATACAGTAATCAATAACATAATGCCTGCGGGCAACCATAACCACGGTTGATCAGTCAGCAAGCTGAATGACTGTGCATCGGTTAACATATTACCCCAACTAGGAATTGGCGGCTGAATTCCCATGCCTAGAAAGCTAAGTCCTGCCTCACTCAAAATAGCTCCAGCTACACCAAATGTGGCATTTACAATAATAGGTCCCAATGTATTGGGTAAAATTTGCCGGAACAAAATACGTGTTTTGCCCATCCCCATTACGATACTTGCTTGTATATAATCCAGATGCCGAATAGTCATTACACTGCCTCTAACCAATCTTGCAACAGTAGGCCATGAGAACAAGGAGAGTACTAATACAATGGTTCCTAATCCTGAACCGAGTACACTTACAACGACCAGAATAATAATTAGATATGGAAAAGACATGACGACATCTGTTACCCGCATCACAATCATATCGATCCAACCCCCAAAATAACCTGCGACTAAGCCTATCACTGTTCCGATCGTCACATAGATAGCCACAGCTCCAAATCCAACAATCATTGATATGCGAGTAGCATAAATTAAGCGGCTGAGCACATCTCTACCAACCTGATCTGTGCCTAACCAGTGGTTAGCTGAAGGGGGAGCAGAGAATTGATCCATGACCAGACTGGGATTATAAGGAGCTATCCACGGAGCGATGATACTAATGATGATTAATAGCAATGTAACCAGTAGACCTAACAACGCTAATTTGTGTTGAGCAAATCGATACCAAATCTGTACACTATACCTTTCATTTCCCGGTTGCATCGACTCTTTCCAATAGGCTTTGAAGCGATCTCCTTCTGCCTTTAGCCCTTTTTGCCAGAGAAACAATAGTTCTCCTCCTTCCTATACCTGTGTTCTATCTTGCCCATGTTATATGTTCTCTATACGTTATTCATACTGCACACGAGGATCGACCCAACGATATAACAAATCAGTAAATAGATTCACGATCAATACAATCAATGCAGCGACCAAATTCAAGCCCATAATGACAGGATAGTCGCGTGATAAAACCGACTGTATCGTTAACTGTCCAATCCCCGGCCACTGAAAAACTTGCTCTACAATTACACTGCCTCCCAATAACAATGGAACTTCCATACCAAAAACCGTAATGATCGGGATCAGTGCATTACGAAGCGCATGACGATAGATCACAATATAACCGGATAACCCTTTTGCTCGTGCAGTCTGCAAATAATCTTGTTTGAGCACATCTAACATACTGGCACGAACATATCGTACTTTTTTGCCTATAATCGCTACGGATAACACAGTTACAGGCAGAATCATATGTATGACTTTTTGTGCCAAATCTCCTCCTTCTAATGGTTCAATCCCTCCTGTAGGTAGCCATTGTAACTTCAAAGCAAACCAATAAATAAGCGCTAATCCTAGAAAAAATTGCGGTAATGATGTGCCTACAAAAGCCAAACCTGTAATGATGTAATCCCAACGACTATTGCGCTTCACGGCGCTAAAAATGCCGATTGGAATCGAAATCATAATACTCACAATCAAAGAAACAAAAGTAAGTAACAATGTAGGGCCAATACGCTCGCTAATCAATTGAGATACAGGTGCAAATGAACTATACGAATATCCCATATTGCCTTGCAGAAGGCTCACCAGCCATATCCAATATTGAATATAAAAAGGTTGATCTAATCCTAATCGCTCTTTTTTCGCATCAATCATCGCCTGACTGGTATTCGGATCAAGTAACAACTCTGCTGGATTACCTGGTGCAAGATTGATAATAATAAAATTCAAAATTGTAATGCCCAGCAGTACAGGAATCGCAATACCGAGTCTACGAATCACGTAATACAGCATGTCTCCCTTCCTTTCTATTAGGGCTCTATCCAGGACGTATAATGACTATTATTTTTTAATACCAATAAATCTGATTAGTTAAGTCAGAATTAAGTTGTTGCCAAATCATACCTTGTTAACTATGATCTATCAACTGTTTTACTTATAGATATTTTCAATCGGAATATAGAAGAGTTCGAACAGTAGTTCATTTGCCTAACATATCATCTTTTTATCAAATTGGTCATTAGAATAGGTTGGTTTGGAGAGGAAATCGTCTATTTGGAGCTAGAGATGGGCTTATAGTTCCATGGGCAAAAAAGAGTGGCTATGACAAAATACAGATTAGCTAAGAAGATGAATCATATAAGCAATGGAGGGTTATCATGACAAAAACATTCAAATACAGGCTTGAACAACAAACAGCTTATAAACATAGTGGTGGTACAATGCGCGAAGTTTCGGTGACTGACTTTCCTGTATCTACAGCAATGACAGGTGTATCGTTGCGACTAGCTCCAGGCACATTGAGAGAATTACACTGGCATACCAATGCTTCGGAATGGGGATATGTAGTCAGTGGAAGTTGTCGCACAACGGTTTTGCATCCTGATGGCACGACGTACATAGATAACTTTAACAGTGGAGATGTATGGTATTTTCCCAAAGGGTATGGGCATTCGATTCAAGGGATTGGAACAGAGGAATGTCATATTATTCAGATTATGAACAATGGTACGTTTACCGAAAAACATACCTTTAGTATTACAGATTTTATTGCGCAGACTCCTGTCGAGTTGGTTGCTCAAAATTTGGGCATTTCGATTGCAGAAGCACAGCAATTACCGACACAAGAGTCTTATTTTGCCTCTGGACCTGTACCGGATGATTCGACTCTAGATGCTACAGCACGTAGTACAACAGGGCTTACCAGTATGCATCGCTATCCGCTTATGGCTCAAGATCCTAAGCGTGTTCCTGGTGGAGGTACAGAACGGGTAGCTTCGGCACGTCTATTCCCTATTTCTACAAATATGACAGGTGCTATTATCGAGATTCAACCGGGCGCTTTACGAGAAATGCACTGGCATCCCAATACCGATGAATGGCAATATTATATAAGTGGCACAGCACGAATGGCTGTTTTTCTAGGAAAAGGAGAACTGATCGAAGATCAATTTGAAGCAGGCGATGTAGGTTATGTACCTGAAGGTGCAGGGCACTATATTTACAATAATGGAACAGAAGTCTGCCGAATCTTAGTCGGATTCAACAATGGACAACACGAGACGATAGATCTGACCAAATGGATCTCTAGTACACCGGATGATGTGCTGGCAACGAATCTGGAAATCAATCGTGAACAAGTAAGCCAATTACCGCAACGCCACTGGTTTATCGCTCCTTCTCCTTTACAGTAATCGATCATTATCACTTTCTACCTCTACAACTGACACTGTTTTACTATATAGATCCTTACATGTGGATATTTATGCGGTTTATGGAAATAAGCTGATCGATACCATGTATTGAGATTTACTTATGGATATCTACTGAAAATGAATATCTAGCTAATGATCAATTTCATTTGTTCAAAAGCGACTGCACGTATGCTATTTTTATAAAAAAGATCATGTGAATACACCATAACCTACATGAAGATATCCACTAATGGTATCTAGCGTAGAGTGTATAACATGATCTTTTTTATATTACAAGATAGGCTGGTTCATCATATCTGTGGTGATCTAATCTTGTTTTACTGAAGCAAGACTACAGTAGCTTATTTTCCTCTAACAAAAAATCACAGGTATGCTCATCGACCACCTGAATATTGTTTTGCCGAAAAAGAGCTGCGGTTAGACCGGAACCAATGATTTTATTACCGCTAAATGTACCATCATAGACCATCTGACTTCCACACGAAGGGCTATTGGCTTTTAGCACTGCAACAGTAATTTGCGCTTGTTGCGCTTGCTCCAACGCTCTTTTGGCTCCTGCTTGAAACGATTCAGTTACATCTTCGCCTGAAATCGTGATCACTTTTGCGTTGCCTAACCACACATCTTCGGCTGTTCCCCCTACAATCTCTGCTGGTTCGCGTGGTGTAGTCAGACCACCTAACACTTCAGGACAAAAAGCTACTGCTTTGCCTTGCTGAATCAGTTGATCTAACGGTTGTACGAGGTTGCTTCTTCCATCATATCTACAGGCAACACCTGTCAGACACGCGCTAATACCAATCATGCTTCACTCCTCCTTTTTACCTACTTTTTTCCGAGTCGGTCAAATCTCTTCAAAAGGATCAATATTCGGATTGGTTGCATCGATCATATCGACCGGCGATTCTGTAAACGATTCTTCCAATTGCTGATCAAGTTGCTGTTCATCTGCGATACTTTGAATATCTTCCGAACTGATACTGATATATACATATCCATCAGACTGCTGTTTTTTTAACGCTTTTTCTTTGAAAAATCGAGGGCTTCCCTCGCCTCCATCTTCATCATAAACTAACAAAATACCGTCTGTTTTGCGAAATAACAAATCATCCCGAGCAGTAAATTGCCAGATCCCTTGATAGGGCTGCTTGCTCACCAGACCATAATAGTCGACCCCTTTACAAATCTCTTCATAATAGGTCTTTTTATCTTCACTCCACTTTTCTTCTGGATTGGCAAATGCTGAAATAATCGATAATCGTAATTGAGGATATTGTTCTTTGAGTGCAATCACCACTTCACATGCCCACAAATCTACACCATACTGCCCCGGTGTAATCACCCATTCCAATCCTTCCTCGATCAGTGGAATTAATTTGCTACGCAATGCTTGCTGAATAAAAGGAATACCTTCATGCTTTTGTCCAAAAATATTCAGCTCGTGCGCACGATAACCGGTTACCAGTAAATTCTTCATGCCTTGCTGTCCTCCGCTTCTGTTCATGCTCTTCTTCCATCATAACATGAAGCGAAATAAAGCAAAAACTGATCCCTTTTAAATAGAAGAATCAGTAGTTTGTAGCGATCAATAGAAGTATTAACTGGCTGTAGTGACAATACGATTCGGATCACACTATTTCCAATGATGCGGATAACTACCTTATATATAAAACAGATATACAAAATAGATATAAAAAATAAACCTACTCAGTATAGACTGAATAGGTTTACTTCAAGAGATAAGATTGTTTTGGTTATACGGTCTTTGGTAATTGCATCGGGTAGCACTGGTATAAATGTGTGCTTAGGTTCCCATTTTCTTACGTTGGTTATTTACTTTTTTGGTCATCTGGCTTTTCATCTTTTTACCGCCGCCGTCAAATCCATTATTAGAACCTTTACCTGGTTGGTTGGCTTGCTTTTTCATCGCCAACAAACGTTTTGCTGCTTCAGCCTGGCTGACTTTTTGTGCTTGCTTGGATTCTTCTGTTACTTCATTGTGTTCTTGTTCTGTACTCATTGTGTTCACCTCAGTCTCATCATAGCATAAGGGATGGTTCAACTCCACGAATACTTTATCTTTTGGTGCTGTTGAACTCTTCATTTATTGCCAGATCCGTTGTATACGAATCAACTGATATTCATCATCAAATACCAATTGATACACATCAGGATTAGACAAAGCTTGCCAGTGTTCAAATTGGATCTGCTCATCATAATATTTAAGCAATAGGGAGATCAAATTACCATGTGAGACCACTGCAATCTGCTTCGCATCAGTACGTATCGCTTTATCAAATACAGCTATCCCTCGATCCATCGCTTGCCGGCTCGATTCCCCACCGGTATAACACAGATCCAGATCATCAAATGTTAATTTAAGCTTTTCTAACCAATCGGGTAGATTTTCTTGAGACAATACTCGTTCTTGTAGATCAGTATCTGTATGAATTGATAATGATCTTCTACTAGCAAGAGGTTCGATCGTGCGATAAGCTCGTTCATAAGGGCTAGATACAATATAATCGATTGAAAAATCATTCAAAAAATCAGCTAGATATATCGACTGTTCTTGTCCGAGCGTAGTTAACTGTGCATCAGGTGCTTGCCCTTCTGCCTGACAATGACGAATAAGAAAAATAGACTTCATTGATCACAACTCCCTGATTTTGCTTAATCTTTGCTCTATACCAGTTGTAAATATATATGCATCAAAATCAAGCTGTATATTAGTCGATAGCAATCCCCAAACGTTTCACTAGATCACTCAAATCTTGACCTTTAAGCGCACCTTCAACCAGTGCAGGGAGTAGTGCTGGTGTACAAGCAAAGCTCGGCGTACCATCACGGGTAAATTTTTGTGCTAATTGCTTATCATAAAAAGGTTTCCCTTCATCTGATAAAGCTAATAGACATAATGTTTTGACCCCTGCTTCTTTCAGTTCACGCATACGGCGAATCAAACGTGCCTGACTACCACCTTCATATAGATCAGAGATCAAAATAAACAATGTCTTTTTGGGCTCTTCGATAAATTGTTCACAATAAGCAACAGACTTATCAATATTGGTTCCTCCACCTAGCTGTATACCGAACAACATATCTACCGGATCATTGTTGCATTGTTCAGTGAGATCAACAACACTGGTGTCAAAAGCGACTACTCTTGTATCCAGAGCAGGCATACTGGCAAAAATAGAAGCCGTTACTGAAGCCCAAATAATCGAATCTGCCATAGATCCACTCTGGTCAATATCAATAATCACTTTCCATTCGTGACTACGACGTGCTCGATCAAAATAATAAAACTTTTCAGGAATAATCTGACGACGCTCCTGATTATAATGCTTGAGGTTACGTTGAATCGTTCGCTTCCAATCGATTCCGCTTAATGAAGGCAAGGGAGAATGTTGCCTGCGATTTAGCGCCCCTGTCACTGCGCGGCGCATATCTTGTTCCAATCTTTTGACCAAATCATCTACAACCGATTGAATAAGTAAACGTGCCGTTTCTTTGGTTTTCTCTGGAATTTTGCCTTTGAGTGCCATAAGAGTGCCGACAAGCGTAATATCAGGTTTGACCTGTGCTAACACTTCTGGTTCAAATAATAGCTGTTTCCACCCTTTACGTTCCATTGCATCATTTTGAATAATAGATACAACATCTTCTGGAAAAAAAGTACGTACATCTCCCAGCCAGCGTGTTAATGTCGGTGAAGAAGGCCCTTTGCCTGCGCCTTTGCCACCATTTCGGTTGTTACCTGACTGCGCTTCATGACCTGAAGTATCATCATAAATGGCTGCTAATGCTTGATCCATAATTCGCTCTTCTTCTGTCAGTGTTATTCCTTCGATTTCGCTAGAAGTCTGACGTTCTAACTGTTGCTCTGCTTCAGCTCCTAGAATCAATCGCCAACGGGACAATCTTTTCTGTTCATCATGAGTAGGATTCATCGTCAAAAGTCCTCGAACTCAAAATCATTCAGGTCATCGATCATTTTGGCTTCTTCCTCCTTCAATTCTTCGGTCAGGATTTCAGCAGCTTGTTCGGCATTAACGCCCCATAATTCTCCTAATAACTCAGCAATCATATTTTTTTCTGACGGCGAAAAAGTACTGAAAGCACGTCTTAAAAAGACCAATGCACGTATAAAATCATCATCTTCTAACGATTCGATATATTGATGTAACTGTTCCCATAAGCTTGCACGCGATAATAACATATAACGATTACGACTGGATAATCCTTCAAACCAACCTGCTCCCAGATCAGCAGGAACGCCAGGAGATAGTCGGCGTGAGACTTCAGCAGCTAATTGGGTAGCAGATACCTGATTACGCTCAATTAACAGAGAACAAGCAAATCCAGATAATTTAGCATTCAGATCGTCTCGTTCCATCACTTCTGTCAGTTGTTGTAACCACAGCTCATAATCCAATTGCTCGATATGATCAAGTCCAATCGTATGCAGTTCACTGATTGACTTCATCATTTCATGGGCTACATCATCATTACATTGACAACTACTCACCAGAAATAAAGAAGCACGCGTAAATAGCTGTTCTAGTAATGGGATCAAAGGTGTAGTATCTACACGGCGGATATCACCATACTGAATAATTTTGGATAAGCTTCTCGCCGCTAGCGTAATCTGTATCACATCTTGATTGTCAACAGCTAATCGTTGCAAGGTCTGACGACCATTTTCTAACTGCGAGACCATTCCACTTTCACAAGCGATTAAGATCAGGTCAGAGGCTTCGGCAATCGTAGAACAACGATCTAACTTTTGCTGTAAAACATAAGCCGCCGCAATCTCAACTGTTTCTCCAAGCAAAGTCGATTCTACTACTTGAATTTCTACTTCGGGCGACCATTGTATTACCCAGCGTTCTGCCCATGTAGCTTGATCTTGCCCGGTCTGTTGCTGATGTACAAACTGAATATTTAATAAACGCAAACGGTGAAATAAAAAGGAACGATGCAGATCCAGAAAAGCCGCTTCTTTAGATTGAACACGTCGATTTTCACGCAAATCAAGCATCAAATCTTGAGCAATTGTTGTTTTGTATTTTGTTAACTTTAATTGATGTAACAAGCGATTAAGATCATCTTGAATCGGAGTCTGACTAACCCCTTCAGCTAATTGTCCGATCGTTGTTCCTACATTGATCTGTGCTAACGATTCGGCAATGACTGTTAGATCACCATGTCCGAGTAACGTCTGCGCTGCATCTTGCAGATCACGTAAGACTGGAATATGACCACCATGCAGAGCAGACAGAGATTGCGCCATCCGTACCGCTTCAATAACTTCCGCAGTCGAACGATGAGTACCTGATTGACGCAATAAGCGAGCTACAGAAGATAAATACAGATGAGGTAATTCTTCCAATGCTCCTCGGTTCATCTGTTGCCACATCATTTCATAATAATGAGGAGCATGGTTTCCAGCGCCATATCCAGACATGGACGACAACTTATAATAAGAATACGGCATCAAGGTTAGCTTGGTGGAAGAGACCGGAAGACTCTGTAATTCTTGATCTGTCATCGTATCCGATAGATCACTTAATGCGGCTGCATGATACGCACCACAGACTACCATAATCTCGTGTGGTTGATATCCACTTTCTAGCGCTTGCTTGATCTGTCTGCGCATATACGATTCACGAATAGCATTATAAGCATATTCATTGGTAAAAGAGTCTTTTTCTTCTGCTTCTGTTAATTGACGCATCTGCTCTGAAAACTGTAATATCGTTTGCCGATACGCATGTTCATTGAGATTATGTTCATAATTCCGTTCCCAATACATATCATAATCATCTTCACCAGCTAATTGCGCGATCCGATCATACAGCGATTCATGTACCGACTCTGGCAACACTTCTGCTTGAGGAACCGTCTGCTCTGGATCTGGTACAGGTGGAGATTCTATCTGTTGCTGTCGTTCAAGTCGACGTATATCTTGCAGAGCGATCATGACTGACGAAGGCAAATCAATAAATAACGATTGTGCTTTGTGATCTGCTGCCCATTTCATCGCCTGATATTCAGGAGAATAGGAAGCTAGTGGCCATAATGCTGTTCGTACAGGCAATTCTTCTGTAAAAGCAAGAATAGCGATCGGTGGCTTTGTTTTGCGCTGTGTAATATGCTGAATCTCTGAGGTAGCATCAGAAGGCCCTTCAATCAAAACAATTTTGGGCTTTATCCGATTCAGATCGTCCAATAGATGCTTGGAGCCGCCAGGGGAAAGGTGACGCACTCCGAAAATATGCACACCGATACCAAGCTCAAGCTGGCTACTCACTCGTTCATCTCCTTACAAGCTTGATACAGACCACGCCACTGCTCTCCCCGCTTTTTCATTACATTATCCAGATACTCTTTCCAGACAATCCGATCTTTATCGTCGTCTTTGACGATAGCACCTTGCAATCCTGCGGCTAAATCTTCATCGGTCAATTCACCGCTACCAAAGCTTGCTGCTAAAGCCATACTATTCGTTAATAATGAGATCGCTTCTGCGGTAGAAATAACCCCTGCTGGCGATTTTAATTTATCTTTGCGATCCAGTGTCATTCCACTGCGTAATTCGCGGAATATGGTCACGACTTTGAGCAATGCTTCATCTGCCGGTACAGCGGCTTGAAGATCGTAAGCAGAAGCAATTTCGCCTACACGTTTGCGTACGATATCGATCTCGGTCTCCAGACTAGATGGAGCAGGTAACACAATAATATTAAAACGTCGCTTGAGAGCGGCTGACATTTCATTGACTCCACGATCTCGTGTATTCGCTGTTGCAATAATCGAGAACCCTTTGCGAGCATTCATTTCTTTGCCTAATTCGGGTACCGAGATTGTTTTTTCAGACAAAATCGATATCAATGCATCTTGCACTTCTGAAGCGCAACGCGATATTTCTTCAAATCGAGCTATACCACCCAGTTCCATCGCGCGCATAATCGGACTTTGTACCAATGCTTCTGGTGTCGGGCCATTAGCAAGCAACATCGCGTAGTTCCATGAATAACGTACATGTTCTTCACTGGTTCCAGCCGTTCCCTGTACAACCAGATTAGAATGACCATAGATAGCTGCCGCCAAATTTTCAGATAACCATGACTTGGCTGTTCCTGGTTCACCGATTAGCAATAGCGCACGATCAGTTACTAATGTAGCAATCGCCATTTCGACCAAGCGCCGATTACCGATATATTTAGGTGTGATTGTTACTTTGCCTGCTTTTCCACCTGTAATAAATGTCAGTACAGATTGCGGTGACATTTGCCAGCCTGCCGGAACTTTGCCACTATCATGTTGACGTAACGCTTCTAACTCGTGCGCATACAATAATTCTGCCGACTGTCTCATCGTATCTTGTAAAGATTCAGGTGTACTCATTATTTCATCCCTTTCAATGTGTGGACTACGAACTCTAATTGTTCTGCTGCATACCCTCTAAACTTGGGAATCGTTGCTTCTCGATTTTCTGGTAACAAAGCCTCTAATCGCTCTATATCTTCAACAGGAAATTCTAAAAAAGAATGAATAATATAAGGTTCAAACATATATGAATTGGAATTGCGACGATCGTCGATAGCCTGCCACATCAGTTGGCGTTTATCTTCTTTGGAGATACCCAGACGTTCTTCAAGAGCACGTAAAATGAGAGTCGCTGTACGATTACGAAACTCTGGATTGTCCTGCAATTTTTGGCGTAAAAATTCTTCTACTCCTGCAACACCAGGGCGAGCCAGAGCGGCTACCAGTTCAACATCATCTTGCTTCATCGCAAATTCCAACCACCGCTTGTCCCATTTTTGTTCCACTTCAGCTAATGGCAAAATCTTTTGCGTATACACATGTTGTTCTTGATGCCCTAATGAGACACTTTCATATGCATTTTCGAGTAACATCGGTCTCATCGTCGCTATCACTTTGCCAAGACGTTTTTTGGCTTCTTTATTAATTTTGGCTTTCATTTGAGCTACCATACCGCCAATATAATGATCGTACACTTGTTTTGGAGACAACATCTGTAGCGATAGACGGAAAGCAGATGGCACAAAATCAGCATCTTTTTCAGACACTTCATATAATAATTCCAAGTCTTTGGAAGTGCCTACATGTTCGATATAACGAGCCGCATCCCATAATAGATTACGCCAATCTGTAATCTGATGAGAAGCACTCAGATTGTACAAATACGTATAATGTTGCAACATATCCTGATAGCTTTGATGAACCGTTTCATTTTGGCTATGCGTCCACATTTTACCGAATAATAGTAAGCGTTCTGCTATCTTTTCGATTGCTTTGTACTCTACAGATTCTTGATGTTCTGACTGAATAACTTGCTCTACATCGCTAGCAAAAACAGTCGCCAACTGTGCTTCCAAATCTGCTGATACCTCTTGATAACGAACAGCCTCTACAACATATTCCAAATCTTTACCTGCTGATGCTGTCAAAAGACAGGCTATCGCTTCGCTGGAGTCACTACCAGCAAGTGCATAATAAGCAGATGCACGCACTGTTTTCTTTTTCTCTTTGGTCCATGCTATACATTCCGGTACATACTGTTCATGCCCGGATAAAAAGCGAATCGCTGTTGCTCGAATATCATCCGATGCAGATCGAGATAGTTCGCCATACCAATCCAGTAGATCCAATTGGTGCTCTTGGGCAATAGTATGAATCGCTGTGAGCTTACGGACTTCTTTTTTGTCTCCTTGAGGATTGAAAATATCTCTCAAATACGGGAGAATCGCTAATCCATAAGAAGGAACTATCTTATAGATCATCAGTTCTGCAATTTCTGAATACGCATCATATAATCCTTGTATAGCAAGTGGCATTAGTCGAATATCTTGAAATATTCCTTCTTTGAATGCATGATCAATCACTTCAAGACGTCCGCCACCTGTGGTAGACAACGCTTGTACGACAGGAGCTAATTTGCGATAAGAATAGGTTGTAGGTGAACTTAGACTTACATCTTGTGGATGATTCACTCCTAAAGGCTTCAGATCGCCTTCAACCGTTACACTGCCTTGAGTATGAAGCACAGACGATAACAACAAAGTAAGATTCTGCAAACGTTCAGCACTACTAACATCATTATTCTGATCCATTATACTTTCGATCTGATCTCCAAGACGCTTAAAAATAGGTGCTTTCTCGCCTAACTGTTGAAATCGAGGTAACAATTTGCGTAAGCGTATATCTTCTACAGCTAATTCACTGCCTGCAATATAGAGTCGTCTCGTTTCTTGATACAATTCTTGTAATAAAGTTGTACTCATACGTATACCCTCCTAACAATCTATAGGTGCTTTTACACTTTTTGCTACATGGGATGATGAACTTTACAGTTGTTGAATCATATATTTCAGTTGCTCTACTGCCAATCAACAATAGCCAAATAGATTTCTCGATACAATTCCTCTAGTAGCGATGTAATCCGTATAACTTCCTTCTAGCCATCTACTGGTTTATCAATATAACAGGCGCATA
Source organism: Paenibacillus sp. PsM32 (assembly GCF_030433815.1). NCBI lineage: Bacteria > Bacillati > Bacillota > Bacilli > Caryophanales > Paenibacillaceae > Paenibacillus > Paenibacillus sp. PsM32. The sequence continues at coordinate 1,134,223 of NZ_JARUWY010000001.1, forward strand.
ATTCCATTCCCATTAATAATAGAAAGTGGTTGAGCGATTAATTGACCTGTATCCATCTGATGTTCAAATACCAACAGCACCGTCACATTTTGCAACGTTTCTTGTGGTAAGTAAGGAAGTAATCCTGTGCTGGTACCAATCGGTAGCGAAATATCAGTAAGTCCTATTGTTTGTCCTTCAGCATCTTGAATCACCAATCGTTGATCATCACTTTGATAAAATTGACTAACTTGAAGCAAAAGTGCCGGATACGGATCAGCCAGTGGATTTTTCAATTGGTTTTTAATGACTTTGATTCCTTCTGCAAAGGAACGATAAGCTTGGGCATGAATAGACTGCACATCTTGCTCGGTCACCGCTCGGGTCGTTAGACTTTCCCAACGGACACGTGGATTAAGATCCCCTGGATATACATAAAGAGGCTTCGGACAAGCAATTTCAGTAAATGTATCTTCTTCCCGAATATGTTTGGCTGCTTTGTACGGACGATATTGCAACGTTCGGCGGATCTGTTGACTGCCTAATTCTAACCAGTATCCCAGATCAACAAATTCCATTCTTCCCGGATCATCATAGCTCGTAAATGCTAATTGAATTAATTCTGCGTTCTCTGTCATACGCTGATATTGTTCCAATTCGCTAAGTTGCCATGCATGCCCTAACCATTCTTCAATCGTAGACTCCGCATCCAAAGCCAACTCTGGATCTTCCAGCTTCGACTGTAAATGAGTCCTGCCTTTACGAATCAACGCATGAATAAGCGTTAATTGTTCTACTGCATATGTATAGTTCGCTTCAGGATTGTTTTTCGGAGATAACAGTCCTGCCAGACGACGCAATTCGACTTGCGCACCGGTGAGGTAATAATTGCCCATTTGTTTGACATGTTCTTGAATGCGCTTAACGACTGTAGCATCGACTGTACTTAGACCGTTGCGGATCAATGATAAGGTGAACTTTTCTAAAATATCCAATCCCTCTAATTGAGTCTGGATTTTCTTTTTCAATGCATTTTTGTTGACTGTTTTCTTTTTTGGTGCCTTTTTCTGTGTAGGATCACTTTCTACAGCAGCAGCTTTTTCTTCCCGCTTTTCGATTTTGGCACGTTTATCTGCGATATCTTCCGGAATTGTAGCGGTTGTAAATGTCTGTCCTGAGACGTAAGCGTACATAAGCGCTAAAGCATGTTTGCATGGAAATTGGCGACTCGGACAACTACATCTGGAAGTTGGTTCTTTATCTGTCTGTATAAAGTCTACAGAACATGCGTAATTGCTTTTGCCACTACCTGCGCACTCTCCAAACAGTAAAGTACCATCCTCTGTTTGATGAAGTTGTACCAATTTATTTTTTTGAATTAATCCTTTAGCATTTTTAATTGCCGCCGCATTAGGTGCAAGTGCATCTACATATCCTTCTGTCAGTTCAATAGTCATATAAATCCTCCTTTAAATAGTAAAAATATAAGATGTATACGTCTCTATAATATATTCAGTATATCCTGTTATCAGAATTATATATCTCATTATAGAACATTTGTTCCTATTTTTAAAGAGGCATCATTGTATATCTTCAAATCAATAAATCTGATATTGTAACAGGAGTTCTACCAATCGTTCCTTTGCTTCTTCATCTGTATCATCATAACAAAGCGCTACTTCATAACCATAAGCATAATTAAAGCGAGCGTACCCTTGAATAGAGCGCCAGAATAACAAACAACTATATGGAGATTCAATCTTCAAATCTGCTGGCATCTGCGTATTAATCTGATCAGCAACCTGTGTTAATTGCTCTGCACTTGAACTGATCGAAAGCAAATTGTTACCTTCTTCAGACGGATGAAATGTCAGCGAGCGATGTTGTTGAGATGGAGTCCATGACTCATAATAACGATGTTGTTGCATCTTCTGAAAAGAATCCCCGTAAGACATCGTCAACCATTGATCCATCATCTCGATCCATGAAGCTTGAGAATCATACTGGCGTACTTCGATCTCAGTAGAATGCCTCGGTAACCATAATAGATCACTCACTTGAGGATGAAGAGCTAAAAAGTCTCCATCAATCGTTGTTCCAATCACGATACATTCAGCCAGCTGTTCATTCGTAATCGGGCTATATTCATCATGTTCCCACAACTGGTATTCTACAAATTCTTGTAACTGCTGAGCGTCTGGATGTTCTATATTCAATACTCCACAATACGTACCTACTCCATATTGCTGTACAAATTCACAATAAGCTTCTGGCAATTGTATATGATGATCTTGCTGAAAACGAAGTAATGTTGCGCGTTCTACAGGTTGTACATGTTCGTTCACCAAATACATACCAATACCCACTTTCTAATCATATTATATTTTTATTGTACAGATAAATAACAGAGGAATAAACATTGGCAGCTAACTCGGAGCGAAAGATTAGATAGACATAGCGAATGATCTTTTTTCCATATTCTTTTGAAATGTAAAAAAAAGTCCCTCTAATTATGCAGAGAGACTTCACAATATTCACTTATAAATTAGCATGTAACATATTCAAAATACTTCGTAATTCAGACACAGGTACTTGTCCGGGAGCGGACGATTTTTGGATAGCACCGAATGTAATAGCTGATCCGAATAATTCTCCTGTTAAGCGGCTAATCATGCCTTTGCCTGCCATCGACATTGTAATCATCGGGCGATCAGCATGTTGTTCTTTCATTGTATTGGTTGCATCCAGTAAAGTGATCACATCGCTACTGCTTTGAGGCATAACAGCGATTTTGGTCATATCTGCACCCAATTGTTGAGCACGACATAGACGTGAGATGATCTCTTCTTTAGATGGTGTCTGATGGAAATCATGGTTGGAAATAATCACAAATGTATCATGTTGATGGGCTGTTACGATCAATTGTTCAATATCGGTTGCTTCATTAAACAGTTCTACATCTATCAGATCGACTTCACCTGTTGAAGCTACAGCCTGATTCAATGCTACATAATCACTACTGCTTAATTCATATTGCCCGCCTTCTTTGGCACTACGGAATGTAAAAATAAGCGGAGTCGATGGAAGAATATCGCGGATACGTTCCAGTGTATGAGTGACCATATCCAGTTGCTCTACTTGCTCAAAAAAATCAACACGCCATTCGACCATATCAATATCAGCTAATTTGAGGGCATGTGCTTCTTCTACTAATTGTTCAGTGGTACTTCCTGTTAAAGATACGCAAATTTTAGGCTTTCCTTCTCCGATTGTAAGGTGTTTGACTCGTACTGGTTTGAATGTATGAGAATTAGACATTTGATTTGAACTCCTTTGCCATACAAAATAAATGAAAATGTCTTGCGATACTGTATCATAATATCTACTATAGTATAGCCCAATTTGAAGCATGCTGACACCGCAGGCTATTGTAATGTACAGGCTTTTTATTAGAATTTATTGATTAGACGAGTATGGGTATCCGGATCACAAATAACAAATAATTTGGCTTCTGCTGGAATATGTTCAGTTAATTTACGATTAATCGTCATATCGTTGCGATCACTGATCAATGTAGCTCCTTGAGACAGCAGTGCTTGAAAAGCTTCACCATACGTATGCCAGCTTGCATCTGTTGGTATATGATAAATATCTTCGCCGTACTGACGATTGAGTAATTGAGCTAATACATCGTTATTGCCTTCATTGAGTGCAGAGCGAACAGCTAGTCGTGAAATCGCATCATGAGACAATACAAATTCATTAACATGTACATGATGGAAGTTTTTGATATGATTTTCTAACATAATTTCAACAGTAGTATGTACATGGGAAGCTAATCGTTCAATACTGGAAGCGACCAACAAAGATTTGCCATCGACTAAAGAAGCATCATCAATTCGGGAATCTGCAAAAATAATCGCCGCACGCGCAGTACTGATCTCGGCTTGTTGTAAGGTCTCGTCTTTGGTTGGATCACCATTAACATAATGGACTTGTGGATGATCGTATGGATGCTTTTCCAATTGGTCGATAATTACGATATCTATTTCTGGATTGCTGGCAAATAGTTCATCGATTGCATAGTGTGCTTTTTTGCTCCAATTGATAATAATGATATGATCTTGTCCTACATATTTCAATTTACCGGCTCCTCTTCTTCGGTTATATTCTCCCATCGAATCTACAATCTTACTAATAATTAAGCTCAGTAGACCAATACCGAAAATATACAAAAATACAGTGAATATTTTACCACCTATACTTTTCATAAAATAATCGCCGTAACCCACAGTCGCCATTGTGGTCAATACCCAGTACAACGCGTTAAACCAGTGAGTAAATGTATCCGGTTCGATCATATACGCTATCGTAGCTGACAATAACACAAATAATAATGTAGTTGTCGCTAATACCGATTTGCGCATTCTTACCATTTTGCGAGAAAGACGAAGAATGATATGCATAATGCTCGAGTGTGCTCCTTTGTTAGAATAATAGCTATTGGTGAAAAATAACTTGAATGTTAAATAATTCGACAACTGTTTGTCATTCGCCTTTTTTGCTAATCTATCCGTTATAATAAAATGAACAGAAAGATATTTTGCGTTGCAAAAATCATGTTTGATTGAATGAGGTCGCGCTTTTAGTGCCAAGCGCTTATTGTAAGATATTTTGCGTTGCAAAAATCATGTTTGATTGAATGAGGTTGCGCTTTTAATGCCAAGCGCTTAACAGAAAGGATTTAGAGAGGTTATGGATATTTCGCAGTGGTTGTCTTATTTGACAGAAGAAAATTTAAAAAGTTGGATGAGTGAATATCGTTCATTGGGTCCGCTTGCTAGTATGTTATTGCCTTTTCTCAAATCCTTTATCCCTCCATTACCTACGATTGTTATTCTGGGTGTAAATGCGGCTGTTTACGGGTTATGGATCGGTTTTCTATATTCGTGGATTGGTATTACAGCAGGGTCACTGACTGCATTCTGGTTGGTGCGTAAGTTGTCAGAACATCGCTACCTGTTACGGCTTGTACATAATCCCAAAGTCGTTACTACAAGACGTTGGATTCGAAATAATGGCTTTAATTATATTTTTTTACTGAGTCTTTTTCCTGTAGGTCCGTTTACATTGTTAAATGTGGCGGCTGGACTAAGCGGGATACGATTTCGTTCTTTTATGATAGCGATTATTTTTGGACGAGGGATTATGGTGTTCGCCGTATCATTTATCGGTGCCGATCTGTCTCGTTATCGTGAGAATCCGTGGAATCTGTTGTTGGTGTTGCTGTTTGTGATTATCTGTTTTATCTGTAGTCGTAGTATTGAAGCATGGTTCGGTCGTCGGGATGAGCTTGCTGAACAACAATAATATATTCCAGTGTAAAAAATAACATAAAGATCATAATAAGCGAGAATTTATAGGCATGATTGGGTAAATAAAGATATAGAATCAATTGAACGAAAGGAACGTGGCTATGGATATTGCACAATTCATGTCTTATCTCCAAGAAGGTGATATCAATCATCTGATGGATCAATATCGTGCTCTCGGTCCATGGTTTAGTATATTGATCGCTTTTCTAATCTCTTTTATTCCTCTATTACCTATTATTGTTGTGATCGGGCTTAATGTGGCGGCTTTTGGATTATGGTGGAGTGTATTGTACTCTTGGATCGGTATAATGAGTGGGGCTATTCTGATGTTCTGGTTAGTGCGTAAGCTTTCCCATTACAAATATATCGATCGCTTTTCTCATAATAAAGCTGTCCAAAAAAGTATACGTTGGATGAAAAATAACGGATTTATGTATATTTTTATGTTTAGTTTGTTACCATTTGGTCCTTTTACATTGCTTCATGTGGCTGCTGGACTCAGTGGCATCAAATTCCGTTCTTTTGTAATTGCCGCAGGTCTGGGTCGGGGCATGATGATCTTTATCATTTCATTTATCGGAGCCGATTGGGCTAGCTATTTCCAGCAACCGTTGAAATTATTATTTGTAGCATTATTCGTTATTATCGGATTTATTTTTATCCGCAAAGTCGAAGCTTGGTTCGGTAAACGAGAAGAATCGGAAATACTAGATATCGAACCCGAACCTCAAGTGTGTAAATAATATGCAAAAGCGCCTGATCTCCACTTGTTTCCTGTGGATCAAGCGCTTTTTTTAGATCGATGTAGATCTATTTCAGTTAGTATCTTGTTCTGCACTGTATAGAATAGTGGCTTTTGATCTCTATCATATTACCAAGCCGCAATTGTACCATCGGTACGCCACTCTGTTCCACCGATCAATACGCCTGTCTCGGGATCATGCAAAATAATCTGTCCACGTCCAAATCCACCAACACTATTAGCACGTACAATATGATGTCCTTTGCGAATCAGACTTTGAGCGAGATGTTCAGGGAAATTCGGTTCAATCTCGATCACTTTGCCTTCTACCCATTGCCAGCGTGGAGCATCCAATGCCGCCTGCGGATGAAGATGGAAATCGATCATATTCATTACCACCTGCACATGACCTTGAGGTTGCATAAATCCACCCATCACTCCAAAAGGACCAAGTGGCTGACCGTCTTTGGTCAAAAAGCCTGGAATAATTGTATGGTATGTCTTTTTCCCCGGTTCTAAGCGATTATCATGCGTAGGATCAAGTGAAAAAGAATGTCCACGATTTTGTAGTCCAATCCCTGTACCGGGAATCACGATTCCTGAGCCAAATCCCATATAGTTACTTTGAATATAAGACACCATATTGCCTTCATGATCTGCGGTGGCTAGATACACTGTTCCACTGGATTTTGGCTTGCCTGCTTCAGGTTGTAATGCACGTTCGCCGATCAACGCTCGCCGTTCCTCTGCATAATGATCAGATAACAAATCTTCTAATTTGGCTGTCATTTTATCGTGTTGAGTAATGTATTTGAGTCCATCGCTAAAGGCTAACTTCATCGCTTCCATCTGCTTATGATGTGTATCTACTGTATCTCTGCCTGCAAATTTATAGCCATTCAACAGATTAAGAGCCATCAATGCAATCAATCCTTGACCGGATGGTGGAATCTCCCAGACTTCATAACCTTTGTAATGGACTCCGATCGGATCAACCCATTCAGGATAATATGCCGCTAGGTCTTCTTTACGCAAAAATCCGCCATACTGACGCGAATAATTATCGATCTGCTCTGCCAGTTCACCACGATAAAACGATTCTGCGCCTGTCTCAGCAATACTTCGTAATGTCTTTGCATGATCTGGTGAACGCCATATTTCACCAATGCGTGGTGCTCTTCCTTTTGGAGCAAACGTTGTAAACCAGTGTTGATACTGCTCTTCTGTCAATATTTTAGCAAAACGTTCATACGCCAGATTCCAGTAATATCCTAACGTTGGGGATACCGGGAATCCTTGTTCTGCATAATCGATTGCGGGTTGAAGCACTTCGGTTAAAGGTAATTTGCCGAATTTTTGCGATAATGCTTGCCATGCAGATGGCGCTCCTGGCACGGTGACTGGAATCCAGCCGTGGGTTGGGATTTTCTCATGCCCTGCTTGCTGAATCGCTTCAATAGAGATACTTTGCGGTGCAGGCCCATTCGCATTTAGCCCATGTAGTTTGCCTTGCGTCCAGACGATTGCAAAAGCATCGCCTCCGATTCCGTTAGACGTTGGTTCAACAACAGTCAAGCAAGCGGCTGTCGCAATTGCCGCATCAATCGCATTGCCACCTTTTTTCAAAATATCTAATCCTGCTTGCGCTGCTAACGGTTGCGAAGTAGCGACCATGCCATTATTTGCATAGACCGGTTGTCGTTCTGAAGCATAAGGATGAGATAACGGATCAAAAGGAATCATAAGTACCTCCATAGGATGAATAGTCAATCAATTATGTATTACTATAGTCTATTTGAAGTCATAATTACATTACATCATCACTTACTAAGTAGAGAGAATGATTATACTTACAATAAAATTAATAATCCCTACGATCATCAGCATAAGGATAGGCGAATACGATTGTTTGGGATTCGGATTCATGCGTGCATCAATACACATACAAAATAAATGGAGCGACAAAGAAAGTGATACCAGCCCTAATATAAATGATCGTGCAGGAAATATAAAACCGATGATTGCACAAACTATAGTAGATACAGCAAATAACCATTTTAATACCTTGATTGCAGACACTTTACTATTCAATTCATTCCACATTCCTTTCTTCAAATGTATAGTCTATTCTAGATAATGACTTCCAAAATTACAAACTCTTTACTTTAATGTAGAAGATAATGTTCTGCCTATACATAGAAAAAAACTCCAAGCATATGATCTACTTAGAGTTTTTCATTATAATCATTGAACCTATTTATTCTTTGCTAACATAAGATCAAGGCGAGTTATAATACGCAGTAAATGACACATTTGCTGTCAAAATCGGACCTGATTTGCCAGGTGTATACGGTTGTTGGAAGCTAAATGAATCGACTGTAATTAAGCGTGGAAGCTTTTGCAATTGATTCATCCATTCCCGAATCTCAGTATATCCGCCTTCCAGTTCAGCATTCATTCGAATCTGTCCTACATTTACACCTAGATTTTCTGCTGTTATGTCACCGCTGTTATTGTTATCTACATTTACAAATTCAATATCTGTAATGCGAGCATAACTGGTCTGATCGACTTGTTGTAATTGAATTAATAACTTCTCACTTGCTACTGTAGCAGGGATAGCCGCTTGAATCGCCTGTTGTGCATCGGTAGGCTGACTGCCTTTTAACTGAGCAATTTTGGTCTGGATCAGGTTGTATTCTTGTTGCATTTGATTGAGCTGTACATCGTACTGCTCGGATTTCTGGGATAAAGGATAGAGTACCCACATGTAAAAAGCTAATAAAATCACAAATAATAAGATAATCCCTAATAAAATGACATTTCGATATTTATTGAGCTGTTCCATTGGATACTCCTCCTTCCTCTGATGATCCAGCAGTAGATGATGGTGCATACGTATCGTTAGTTACACTTGGTTGTTGGAGATCTATAGTGTAGATCACTAGATACAAGGAAGCTTGTCCTTTGGTTGGTCGTACTGCTGAATCGACCGAGTTATCTTTGGTCGCTTTGTTGACTGAAGCCGCTTGAACAAAAGGCATACTCCGTAGCTTCACCAAATAATTAGCCGCATCGTTAAAGTTACGCATACTTGCTGTCACTAATAGATTTGAACTACGATTATAAGAAATATCGCGAATCATCCCACTTTTCGGTAATTGTTTGGTCAAGGAATCCAATATACTAACCACATCTATACGATAATTCATCACAGCATCGACTACAGACTGATTAGCGGCACCTGACGATCCATTGCCATTCCATTTAGACAATTCCAACTGTGCCATTGCATTGCGATCACTCCATTGTTGTATCGCACGTTCTTGTTCGGTAATCGTTCCATTTTGATTAATCATATAAAAAATAGATCCGCACATAGCAAGTATCCATAGGGCTATTAAACCTATAGTCGAATATGAAAATTGCTGTTTTTCTCTTTTTTCTTGAGGCAGTAAATTGATAGGTTTGGTATCTTCTCTACGAAGAGCGGCACCTACAGCTACCCGATAGCTATTCAAATCCGGATCAGTCTGAAATGCATGCTGCGTCGTTTCCAGTTCAACCGCTTCTACTTGAATATCAGATAACGATTGACTCAGTTCATGCGCCAGCAGTTCTCGTTCTTGTGGTAACCCTGTTACAAAAATCTCTTCGATCTTCACAGAGCCGTCATGGAGACTATACTGATAAAAGTTCAACATACGCGAGATTTCAGGAATAATATCATCAATCTGTTGGCGGGATAATGAAGTGTTCAGATCATCCAGAACAGACATATCCTCTAATCCACGAGAAGACTCGATACTACGCATAAACACAGGTTGTCCACTGCGGAACATATAAATATCTAGCAGATGATCTGTAAGATGAATCAACATGGTATTGGAAAAAGAGCGTCCATGCTCGGTCACAATCGTTCTAGCTAATGCTGTAGCCGATAATTCCACAGCCGCTACTTTGATCCCAACATCGCCCAAAAGACTAATATAGTCTTTAATTAACTGACTTGGCGCAGCAAATACAAGCAAGTGTGTATGTTCTTCATCAATCGATGTCACAATATAATCGTAGACTGGATTTTCGAAAGGTAAATGCAATCCGGTCTCGACTTCAAGTTCTACCAATTGACTGACTTGCTTACTATTGGTACTCGGAATACTCATCGCACGAACCAGAATACGAGAAGGCGGAATCGAAAGTGTTACGGATTCTCCTTTTAGCCCTTCCTCGGTCACCCATTTGCGCAATAAATGATTCATACTTTCTGTATCTACGATCTGATTTTCAACAATAATACCTGAAGGGATCGGCAAAAACTTTTTCTTTTCCAATTCCCATTGTTTTTTCTTTTTTAACGATACATAGCGAATCTCTGTCTGTTCCAGCGATAAGCCGACATGAGGTAAATTTCGTTGAAACATAGGAACTACTCTCCTCCTAACCAATAAGCGAAAGATATGCATCAATGATCTGTGATCCGTATACAAAAGAAATCAATGTCCCGGCGGCTAAAAAAGGCCCGAATGGAATCGGTTGTTGCTTGTCTACTTTACCAAGTAGTCTTAATCCAATCCCGATCAGTGTGCCAAGTAAACACGCTATAAAAAGAGCAAGACACACATTAGCCAATCCGATAACCCATCCATACAAAGCAAAAAGCTTTACATCGCCCATCCCCATACCACCGCGACTGATAAAAGCAATCAGCAATAATATACCTCCGCCTGCTATCGCTCCACCTAGATGGGAACCTAGACTAATCGCATCTGGTAACCATGCAATCAGAATTAGAAAAATAGGGGCAAAAAACAGTAATACTTTATTCGGAATCTTCATCACTTGCAGATCAGACAATGTAATAATGACCGACAAGCTAACCAATAACCAACCGACCACTGTATCACTTGTCCAGCCAAAATGCAGAAATATCCATAAAAATAATAGGCCGGTTATCGCTTCACCGATAGGATATTGAATCGATATACGTGTTCGACAATGCCGGCATCGCCCTCTTGTACCGATATAACTGAGCACAGGAATCATATCGAGTGCTGTTAAGCGATGCTGACAATGCGAGCAACTGGACGGAGGATGGATAATCGACTGCCCTTCGGGTACACGCCAGGCGACCACATGAAAAAAGGAGCCTAATACCATGCCTAGTACAACAATATAGATATTAATCCATAACATGATGTCCATCGTGATCTAATCTACTTTCTTATTCATGATTTCAAAAAGACCGGAAACATGGTTCCGATCTTTTGTAGGTTGTTGATAGATTTTATGATTAATGTTGCGTTTTATTTCTTGGCACTAAGAACTTGAGCAGCAGTGTAAAGTCCTGCGGCATTAGACCCTTGACCTGCTGGTGCAATAGTAACACTTTCAAGCTGTCCTGTTGATGAGAAAATTACAGTTGCACTTGTTATTTTGTCTTTAGTACTTGGTAAGTTCAAATCTTTATTTAAATAGCCAGTACCTGTTAAATCTGCAAGCTGAATTGTTTTATTATTTTCAAAATCTCCATTTTTTTCGCCAATCACATATAAACGTGCTGCATTGTATACTTGTGAAGCTGTAGCCAAATCGCCATCTGTTTTAGATCTATTAATAACGTTACCAATTAGTGGTACAGCGATAACTGCGATAATAGCCATAATTACGATAACTGCTAGTAACTCGATCAATGTAAACCCTTTTTCCTCTTTACCCATACGTTTCATCACTTTGCTCATCATTTTGAATTCCTCCAGTTAATTAAATGTAGTGTTATTCCTTGATGCCATTTCTTACAAATTGTTATATAGACTAAACATCGGCAACATAATTGCAGCGACAATAATACCAACAATAGCGGATAAAAAAGTAATCAATAACGGCTCAAGTAATGACTTTAACCGATCTACCGTATTATCGACATCCATCTCATAAAAATCGGCTACTTTACCCAGCATCTGATCCAGAGCACCTGTTTCTTCCCCGATTGCGATCATTTGTGTGACCATTGGTGGAAATACCCACGCTTTTTTGAGCGGTTCAGACAATGGATTTCCTTTGCGTAACGAGTCCCCTGCCTGACGTAAATACCCTTCGATCACTTTGTTACCAGCTACTTCTTCTACAATCGAAAGGGCTTGTAGAATAGGTACAGAACTTGCATATAATGAAGAAAACGTACGGGCAAATTGAGCAATCGACCCTTTTTGATTCAACTTTCCGAAAATAGGCACTTTGAGCTTGGCATAATCGATCCAATACGCTCCTCGTTCAGAACGCTGAACAATAATATATGAAATGATAAGAAGCAGAAGTACCAATACCCAGATATACCACTGCTTTTGCAAACTATTACTTAATGACAACACAATCACCGTAATCGCAGGTAGCTGTGCATTCATCGACGCAAACATATTGACAAACTGTGGAATAATAGCAGCTAGCAGATACACCGTTACCGCAACAGCAAGCAACCCTACCGTTACCGGATAGGTTAATGCTGATTTGATCTTTTCTCGTGTACCATGACGCTTTTCAAAATAAACCGCTAAGCGATCTAATGTACCTTCCAGATCACCGGATTCTTCTCCAGCTCGTAACATGCTGATAAATAGTGCCGGAAATACTTTCCGATGTTCTTGCATCGCTTGTGATAAGGCAATGCCTCGCATCAGGCTAGCATATACATCTTGCAATGTTTTGCGTAACACTTTACTTTCGGTCTGTTCGGCTAGTATTCGAGTAGCATCCAGAATAGTTACACCTGCACGAATCAAGGTGGAGAACTGCCGACAGAAAATAATAAAATGAATCGTTTTGACCGGACTACCAATATAGATCTCTTTGGAAAACAGCGTCATACGCTGTTCATTAAGCGAGAATACCGTTAAGCCACGCTTACGTAATTCTTCCATCGCTGCTGTTTTGTCAGTAGCATTTAAAGTGCCTTTGAGCTGTTTACCACTATTGGTTCGTACCTGATATTCAAATTGAGCCATTATGCATTCACCTCGGAAAGATATGGCTTACCAACCGCTGGCAAAATTTGTCCACGTTGTAACAGTTCACGAATATTCATATCCAGTGTGTGCATGCCTAACATTCGCCCTGTCTGCATCAGACTTTTGATCTGATGTGTTTTTTCGGTTCGGATTAGATTGGCGATTGCAGGCGTCTGAATCAGAATCTCAGTCGCACATACTCGCCCTTGCCCATCAGCTAAAGGTAATAATCGTTGTGAAATGATCGCTGTTAACACAGAAGCTAACTGGATTCGTATCTGTCCTTGCTGGTGAGCAGGAAAGACATCAATAATCCGATCAACGGTCTGTGGTGCATCACTGGTATGCAAAGTTGCGAATACAAGATGCCCTGTTTCAGCCGCGGTTACAGCAGCAGAGATTGTATCCAAATCTCGCATTTCCCCTACCAGTAATACATCAGGATCTTGTCGTAAAGCTGCCCGAATTCCGTTGGCAAAACTTGCTGTATCATGACCCACTTCCCGTTGATTTACCAGTGAATATCCATGTTCATGCAAATACTCAATAGGATCTTCTAGCGTAACGATATGCTTGCGCTGATGTGTATTGATATATCCAATCATTGCCGCCAGTGTAGAGGATTTACCACTACCTGTAGGGCCCGTGACTAATACCAATCCTTGCGGCTTTTCGGTTAATCCTTTGAGCATCGTAGGTAGTCCTAGCGATTCTAATGTAGGAATACGATTAGAAATCGCTCTTGCGGCAATACTGATATGACCTTTTTGCCGAAATACATTGATCCGATAACGTGATCCATTTTCTAGCATATAAGCAAAATCCAACTCGCCTGCTTGTTGAAAAATAGCCCATTGATCGTCTCGTAATAACATTCGAGCCATTTCTTCTGTATCACTAGCAGTAAGAAGTGCTCCTTTGCCTGTATGCAACATACCGTGAACCCGCATAATAGGCGCTGATCCGGTCGATACATGCAGATCAGAAGCTTCTGCATCTCGCATGTTACCAAGTAATTCCTTGATATTCAGACCGATATGAGCCATTCATTTCTTCCCCCCTCTGACTGGAATATGATGTTGTGATGTATTGGGATTGGCTAATTAATAAGCAACCGTTTCACGCATAACTTCTTGAACAGTTGTTATACCTTCTATAACTTTGTGCAATCCGTCATTCATAAGAGTTACCATCTCTTGATCTTTAGCCGCATTTCTAATTTCTTCGATAGCTGCTCCTTCTGTAATGATACGGCGCAACGTTTTATCAATTTTGAGAACTTCTTGAATAGCTACACGTCCGCGATAACCGGTGTTATTACAGTTACCACAACCTTTGCCACGATGTAGCACCTGTACATCTAATCCATGACTTTCTAGCACAATCTTTTCTTGATCTGTCGGTGGATATGATTCTTTGCAATCCGAACAGATACGACGTACTAAGCGCTGAGCGACAATCCCGATCAGTGAAGAAGCGATCAGATAAGGTTCAATGCCCATATCACGTAGACGCATCACTGTGCTTACCGCATCATTCGTATGAATCGTTGATAACACCAGATGACCTGTTAAAGAAGCACGTACAGCAATTTCAGCAGTCTCATCATCACGTATTTCTCCGACCATAACGATATTAGGATCTTGTCTCAAAATCGAACGTAATCCTGATGCAAACGTTAAGCCGATTCCCGGATTGACCTGTACTTGATTGACACCTTCTAATTGATATTCCACCGGATCTTCGATCGTGATGACATTGGCACTTTCGGTATTCAATAGATTAAGCGCCGAGTAAAGAGTGGTTGTTTTTCCGCTACCTGTAGGGCCTGTAATTAACAAGATACCGTAAGGCTGTTCAATCATTTCGCGGAACCAGACTGCATTTTTACGATCAAATCCTAATTGCTCTACAGGCTTTACACCTGTACTTAAATCCAACAGACGAAGAACTATTTTCTCTCCATGCATTGTTGGTAATGAAGATACCCTAATATCGACCATCTTCAGATCAAACTGTAGCTTTATCCGTCCATCTTGTGGCAGACGACGTTCAGCAATATTTAATTTCGCCATAATTTTCAGACGAGCGGTTATAAATCCTTGCATTTGTTTCGGTAAATGACGCTCTGTGCGTAACACTCCATCGATACGATAACGAATGACTACATCATTTTCACCAGGGTCTACATGAATATCTGAAGCTTTTAAGTGAACAGCTTGCTGAATCATCTGATTGACCAGACGTACAATAGGCGAAGCTTCATCGGTAATTTCCGTTTCTTCGATCTCATCTTGACTGGGCAACTCGCCCATCATCAGACTCATCGAATCACGCAACCCATAATAATGAGCAATCGCGCGCTGTAATTCATCCCGACTAGAAATAGCCGGTTCAATCCGAAATCCAGTCGTCATCCGCAAATCTTCGATTGCAAAGTAATCCAGTGGATCAACCATCGCTACCGTTAATTTACTGCCATCTTTCATAAATGGAAGCACCTGATAACGCTTGGCCATACTTTCCGGAATAATCTGTGTGATTGCCGGATCGATCTGATATTTAAAAAGACTCACATGAGGAATACCTAATTGAAGTTCTAACACTTCAATCAATTGTTGCTCTGTGATAAATCCTTGCGCTATTAATACATCCCCAAGCTTGCGTTTGGATTTATTTTGTTCTGTTAGGGCTTGTTGCAATTGTTCTTGCGAAATTAGACCACTTTCAAATAAAAGATCGCCTAATTTTTTTTTCAGCATTTTCATTCATTTCAACTCCATAGCCATGATGATGACGTACTGGTGAGTCTCTATATACCTGTTTGTAAAATAGATGCGATTAGGAACAACAAATTGAGTGAAATGCCTTCGTGAATTAACATCATCAACCGATATAGATATCAGTTACTTCACTTTTATCGGACACTTTTACAAAATTTGTTATATAGCGAAACAAAAATATTAAGGAGAAATTATATATGAAGATGAGAAAGCGCTGGATTCCTTTAGTTATCGTACTTTTATGCCTGATGATTATACCGATCACCCATATGATTGTAGGCGCAGCGGCTGCATATCCTGTGCGAATTTTAGAAATCAGTGATGATGGCACGTCGACTTTAAAAAGCCAGTTGGCTAACGTTTCTAATTTCACAGTGCGCTCGATTCGTATGAAAGAGTTCGTGGCTCAACGCGAAGAGTTAGATGGCAGATATGATGCAATCTATATTGGTAAAGGAATATACAGCACAACAGGCGTTCAAGGAAATAATCACAATACCACTCCTGTGATGAACGATATTACACATCTCAAAGCAGATGATATTGTCAATAGTTATATCAACAAAGGATTGCCGGTTATTTTGCATACGTCTATTTTGAGTCAGACAGCCAATACTTCCAAAGCAACAGCTGATCAACGGATTTTGTATGATACATTTGCCAAATACAATCAGGCGGCTTCCAAAGTGAGCAATGTATTTTTTGTCGATGATAATGGCTTAACAGCACTGGTAACACAGATGAAAAATTCAAGTTCTACTATTAGTAGCTTACTGATGCAGCGTCCTCAGTTTACGGTTACAGCTGCTCCGATAGATTATTCTGTGAATAAGACCAATGTATACAAACAAGGGGATACGATTAATTTTGCATTTAACGTTGATCGTATATCTGATTTTAGTAGTGGTGGAGTTGAAGCGAATCTGTATCTAGGAATCGATAAAGTGATTACGATGGGTAGAGATCAACTGGTAGCGACCACTTCGCTTACTCAATCGAATGGAACATTACAATACAAGTTACCCAAAGCATATTCAGGTCTACTATACTGGAAGCTTGAAATTGTAGATCGTCAAAGTAGCGGACAACTGAAAAACTATACAACAGGCATTATTCGCTATCAGGATGAAAAAACAGTCGTACGTGTATTACAAATCCTGCCGTCTGATGGCACTGCTAGTAGTTTGTTAAATACAGCGAATATGACGCAAAGTTATCTGATGGGAAATGATTACAACCTGAATATTACCGTCAAATCTTTCAGTGATTTTAATACTCCGGCTGTATATAGCACGCTCAACGGAACGTACGATATGCTTGTGTTTGGTTTTCGCGATGAATACAATCAATTCGCTCCGTTAACCGATGCATCTGCTACAGCAGTACAGAAATTTATCGCTTCCGGTCAAGGCGTGATGTTCACGCATGATACGATTTATGATAAAAGTAATACCAATTCTAATCGATGGTTAAGCTACTTCCAGCCTAGCTCCGGTCAGATTGCTCCCAAAACGAATATTGGCTTGAATGCAGTCTCTGCTTCTTCCAGTACAGCCGTTGTTAATGATGGGTTATTGACTCAATTTCCTTTCGATCTGAGTCAAGCTCCGACGAATACCGGTGGATATGTAGGGCAAATCAATCTTACCCATGATCAGTACTATACGTTGAATTTGGAAGATCCAGATGTGGTGTCATGGTACAACATTATTGGTAGTAGTCGTGATGCCGCGGATAGCTGGAATCATTACTATACGTATTCCAAAGGAAATGTAACTTATTCAGGTACAGGACATACTAACAATAAATTCCCTCAATGGGAGCAGAAATTATTTGTAAATACGTTATACCGGGCATTTATCGGTTCTAACCATGCACCTTATATTACAATCAATGCACCAACCGATCAGAGCACCAAGCCTTCTTATCTGAAAGACCTTGTACTGAGTTATATTCCCAACGATCTGGATCTGAAAGATCGTAATCTATATGCCAGTGTCAAATTCAAATCAGGCGGTGTGTACTTGCCTGACCTTGAAATTCCCGAAAAAACAGTGTTATCCGGTCAAAATGTTACCGAAACGTTTAACAATCCTTTACCACAAGGCGGTACACTACAGATCGAAGTAACCGTTCGGGATAAACAAGGTGCTGTGTCTACACAGACCACTACTTTGAATATTGAACAAGCTCGTGCCAATCTATTAACCGATCGCAAAATTGTGTCCGGTGTACAAAATGGAACCATTCAGCGCAACACTCCGCTGACGTTACAGTATTCGGTTACTCCACAACCGATCGATTTCAAAACAGTGAATACACAAGAACAAGGATTCAGTAAGCTTCTTATTTCTAATATTCAATATACAGAGAAGCTTCCACCTAACCTTGAGATTGTCGGTAATCTACCGGAAGGAATCACCAAAGAAGGCACAGTAGCAACAGGTTATACTTTGAAAAAGACGCTAACAGACATTCCATACAGTCTGACAACCAAAAATAATGTTCAATCGTATACACCGGATAATCCAGATCCGCTTACATTTTCTATAGCACTGACTCCGGTTAGTCAGGGAACGTATAATCTGGTTAATGCAAAGCTTGAGTATGCAGATATTCATAATGCTTTTGAAAATATCGGCGATCTTGGAACAGCTGGAGATTACAATATCTTTATGCTTGGCGATATCAATATGAATGCTTCTGGATTTTCAACAGAAGGTCGTGTTGCTGGCGCCGGTACAGTTACACTCTCTAGTGGCTTCAATATCGGAACCAAGCTTACTTCGACGGCTGCTGGAACAGGCGTATTGGTAGCAGGTAAAAATTTAAACTTGGGTCTAGTAGGTGGAACGATCAATTATGGTAATGCTGTCTATGGAGGAACTGTAATCAGTCCTTTCTATATCAAAACAGTAAAAGGTACTCCGATTGACTTCGATGCCGCTAGTGCACAATTACTCAAAAAAACAGATCGGCTAGCCACTGTGACTGCTAATGGCACAACCAAAGTAGAAACGTCAGGAGCAATTACTTTAACAGGTACAGATCCTACTACCAATGTATTCAATGTCTCTGGTGCAGCAGTAAGTAAAGCCAGTTCATTTAATATAAATGTGCCCGCAGGTTCAACTGTACTGGTCAATATTGATGGAACAGTTGTAAGTATGAATGGAGGATTAACATTGAGCAGTGGCGTTAATCCGAAGCAAGTATTATTGAACTTTAGTGGCGCGACTGCTCTTAATCTAGGAAATAGTAGTGTTCAGGGTACCGTACTTGCTCCACGAGCAGCAGTCACATTCAGTGGAGATATTAAAGGAACACTGATCGGAGGATCATTAACAGGTTCAGCGCGTAGTGCTTCCCTGTATCCATTTGCAGGCGATATTCAAGTGCCTACTCCTCCACCGACAGAACGAGTCACTATTGTGTTTCCAGATATTATTTTCTCGTCTGTTGCCCGTATCACCAGCTTGCAATTACCTAATGATACGTTATGGGTAGGCGATCAGAAGACATTAATTCCTATCGTTTTACCTGCTGATGCTAACAATAAAATATTGCAATGGAAATCGGACAATCCTGCTGTTCTGACCGTAACACCTACAGGTGAAAATGGAACCATTACAGCCGTTTCACCGGGAACCGCTCATATTACGATTACAGCAACAGATGGTAGCAATGTATCGACAACAGCCACAGTAGTCGTTACCAATCCCGGCGTGTCGATTGTCGGAGCAGATCAGCTCAAAGTAGGCGATAACACTACATTGCAAGCGATTCTCGTCCCTGCTAATCCTAAAGCAACCGTGACATGGTCATTTAAAAATGCAACTGATAAAGATAAAGCTACACTGACACCTACACTACTTGATCCTTGGAAAGTAGTCGTTCGCGGATATGATTCGGGTACCGTCACTCTTGTTGCTACAGTGACGACTAACGGTGTACCAAGTCGTACCTATACTAGCGAACATCCTATTCTAATCACCAGACCGGTCGAGAAAGTAACGATTCAAGGGCCTGATACGGTAGCTGTAGGTTCTACAATCAATTTACAAGCGATTATTTCTCCAGCGAATGCAGATACACCGAAGTATAGCTGGTCATTTGAAAGTCCAACCAGTTCTACTCTGGCTGGTATCACATCAGGTACAGGAGATACTGCTGTGATTATAGGTAAGCAAAAAGGAACAGTGACTGTTGTCGTCAATGCTGGTGGGATCGAAGTAAAAAAACAAATACAGGTCGTACAACCAGTACAAGGGCTATCTATTATCGGAGCGAACAAAGTTAATATTAGTGAAAGTATTAAATTACAAGCGATATTAACGCCAGCAGATGCAGATATACCTGATTTCAAATGGTCATTCGCTGATCCTACTCAAAGCAGTTATGCTACGATTGTAGGAACAGGCAGTACAGCAGTTGTTACAGGGATACAAAAAGGAACAGTGACGGTCGTAGTTAGCGGAGGCGGGAAACAAGCGCAATTAAATGTAGACGTGATACCTGTGCTAACCGGATTACGACTGCCAAGTGAAATTCAGATTTGGGAAGGCGATTCGATGAATCTGAATTCGGTCTTGTTCTTCACCCCTGCGAATGTCGACTTAACGAACGCTCTGCAAAATGCACTTCAATGGAGTACAACCAATACAGACAATATCACTGTAACCAAAGATGGTATTGTCAAAGGAATTCGTAAAGGAACCGCTGAAGCAACTGTGATCTATACCGATCAAGCATCTATTCGAGCAACGGTGACGATTAAAGTACTCGCCAAAAATACCAATGGTGACCGCTACTAATTCATTTCTACATGTGATAATCATATGACGATACGAAAAAGGCACTTACAATCTGATATCAGATCGTAAGTGCCTTTTGTTATTGTATTAATCATACATTTTCTTTGGAGAGCTAGAGACTGCTTTAACATACCGATAGTTATTTCAGTTCTAACTTGCCTACACGTACATTCACCTGCTGAATCCGTGGTAAGCCTGCTTGTTGATCTGCATAGACACTTTCGTTATACGTGACCCGGAAGCGACTACCTACATTCGAGGAAGGATTGACTTCAATATCACTAGCGCCTCCTACAGCATCACCAACGACTGCATTGACTGTCAGATCGCCTTTAGCAAAAAAGCCACCGTCTAACCAGAATACCGAGCCTACACCGTACAAATCGGCTGCCGCTTCGGTATAAAAGAATCCTTTTATCGTTGTCGGTGTACTGCTGAATGCTTCAATACGATTGAGCAAAATACCACCTTTGGATAATAAAACGACCTCTTTCCCATTCAGACCTTTGATCGTGGCATCTTGTAATACTGTTGTGTAGTCTGTCGCATTGCTTGGTGTTTTCATCACATAGATCGTTGCATCCAAATCAGCTTCTCCATGTATCGTCACATTGCCTGCGGTAAGCATATTAGCACGTATATTGATCGAACTTTGCTGGTAATTATCAATCGTCAAACTCCCATTAAGCAAAAACCATTTACCTGCTTTTTGCGCATAATTCAATTGGTTAAATGTAACACCATCCAGTTCTAGATCCCCGTTGAACACCACAGATTGATCAAGAGTAGCCAGTGTAACTTTGAGCTTTGCCATCTGTTCTTCATAAGACTGCATAGCGGCAACAGCCGCATTATATTGATCCCACTCGGTAGATGGAGCACCCACTGCCGGACGAACAGGAGTAGCTGGCTTCGTAGGCAAGGTCAATTGCTTAATCCCGTAGCGTTTGGCGACATCTGTCATCAGTTGAGCCGGATTCTGATTGGAACTGTT
This sequence comes from Paenibacillus sp. PsM32, assembly GCF_030433815.1. Lineage (NCBI taxonomy): Bacteria > Bacillati > Bacillota > Bacilli > Caryophanales > Paenibacillaceae > Paenibacillus > Paenibacillus sp. PsM32. Next base: position 1,155,914 of record NZ_JARUWY010000001.1, read on the forward strand.
GTACATCGTCTGAATATCATTACGATTCACCGAGACTGCTTCAGCTATTTTATCTATAAATGTCTGATCCATATTGACCTGTACAAATTTCTTTTTGTTTTTGATATTCACTTGTTCCAGTGAAATACCCAGTACACGTCCTAGACTATCGTTGGCAAGTGTAGCATCCATATTGATAGGTGTGTACTGATTCATGACTTTTTCCTCTTGAATCGCATCTAATGATTGTACATAAGCATCACCGTTCAGATGAGGATATTGAGTAGATTGCGTATGATTAGCTGCTTTGTACGTGTAGCGAGCCGTACGACTGGTAAGCAAGCTATTTCCTGCATAGATGTTACCAATAACATTGGGCGCTCCATTCAGAATCAGATTATGTTCTGATCCTAACGCATAACTTAGAAATTCTGGGAACGTATCAATATTCACTTCTTGTACCAGTGTGCGAATGACTCCATTCACATTAGCTTGAGCTGTTAAAGTCAGCGCATAGCGTGTAAGCTGTGAAGTGGTTCCTTTCTCCGGGCCTTTGTATACAATAGACATCAGTCTGGCTTGTGACGGGCCTGCTCCTGATGCTTGTAGATCAGTACTTGTCTTAATATCGGTATTGATCTGATTCTGAACCTGTTGTGTAATATTCAAAATATCGGCATCCAGACTAACCGGATCAATATTTCGCTTTTGATCCAATTGAGCTGTAATATAAGCAACCGTCTCATCCAGTGACTTCTGCGCCAGATGCAGACTTTGTACATCATTTTCACGTGTTTCTGTACGTTTGGCTCCTCCTACTGTTGCACTTAGTACAGCCAGTCCTAACACCGTCAATATCAGTACAACAAACATCACCATTACCAGTGCTGATCCTTGTTCCTGTTTAACAGAATGGCATACCCTGTTGCGATCGGGATGGGTTAGCAGTAACTGAATGTTGCGTTTCCATTTTTGCAATATAGACATGGATAACCTCCTTTTCCAATATCCAAATTAAACATCTGAATATCTATCATCAAAATCCAAAATTGCTTTCAAGCACGAGACTTTTATTTTGACCTTGTACTGTCTGAGAAAGTGCTAATCTGATCTGAATAATGCCGTTCGTATAGACTGTTCGTCCATCCGATTGAATCTGAATCGATGAGCTATCTCCCAATCGAGACTGTATCGCTCTTACCTGATCTTTGGGTTGCACAATCGAAGTAACGGTTGATGAACTACTCACACTCTGCAAGTCACCGATATATAGTGAACCTGCTTGCATATAAATATTTAATACTTCGATCGTTCCTGTTGTGCCACTGGCTATCGCTGGATCACGTTCTAAGCGAATCCCTATATTTTTGCCATTGACTGTTAATTGACGAACACGATCTGGTGAGAAAGTATACAGTTCGGTAATAATCGAAGACATCAATATATCGCCTTCATCCCGCAATGAATTTTCGACTTTGATCTGGTTATAACTACGCATTCCAAAATGAGCCACTCCATAGATCATACTCATGACCATAGCTAATAAAAGCAATGTAGGCAGCATTTCGACTAACGTAAATCCATCTTGACGACGTAAGCGATCAACGAATTTTTTCATCAGTGATATACCCCTCCACAATCGTTCCCACCTGCCCTGATTTTTCTTCTATTCCATGTATGCTAATCTGAATCGGAAGCAGATAGGGAGACTCTTGCCCTTTGATCGTTGCAGTCGTGCCCGTAGAGGATTGCAGTAAATCTTTCTGATATTTAATCGCTACCCGATACTGCACTCCATTCACCACAGGATTCAATACAGCCGCCAGTACAGCAGGTTGTTCTACCAGTGAAGCATAGATACTACAATTGCTGATTGATTCACACTTTTGGCTATCAATACTAGCATTGGATTTAAAATACGTTTTCCATGTATCAAAATCTTGCTTTTCTGCGTATACCAGTGCATTACGAGCAAGATTCACCATTACTGTTTTATTGGCATTGCTTTTGGCGTACGATAAGGAATCACTAAAATAAGACATTAACACCAACGAAACAATCGCCAAAATTACAATAGCCGCCATCACTTCAATCAAGGTAAAGCCTTCTTCATGTTTGTTATACTTTCTCATCGGTAGGCTCCTTTTTCTTTAGCTATATTTATATATGTAGCATCCGATCATTGTAGATAGTTCCTTATCTACTTCTTCGACTAATTACGCTCTGAACTTTATACATCCTTTTCCAATTTCATACATCTACTTTGTAAACGTGACAAAAAATGGGATTATATTCATAGAGGGATCTGATCTATCAGTCAGATGATACGAATAAATTTGCAACAAAAAAGACAAATAAAAAAAGTGCCCGCAAAGGCACTTTTTGATTGATCTATTATCAGTAGTTGATAGTAATGATAGATAGTAATCCAGTTGTATTAGTACTTAATACGCTTTTTCCAATAAAGCATCACACTGCTGGATAATCTCTTGTTGAGAAGATTTGCCAGACATTTCGTTGATTAACAGTTCTTCCGATAACCGTTGCACTTCTCGTGCTCTTGGATATCTTCGATCATAATAAGCAGATAGAGCTTCTGATAAAGAGTGATGTTGAGCAATCTCTTCTGCTAATACAATCGCGTCTTCTATCGCCATCGCTGCACCTTGTGCCAGATTCGGAGCACTGGCATGAGCAGCATCGCCACCGATGACGACACGTTGGCTATACCATTTTTCTTTCAGCACAATCTGACGAATCATATTAAATAGAATAGGACTGTCAGGTTGGAAACAACTGTTCAGGAAATCTTTTTTCCATTGAAAAGGTTCCAACATATGGCGCACAGTGTGATAACGCTGTTCTTTCGGATCGCGATAGTCTTCGTGAACAGGCTTCAGGATAAACATATAACCACTGGTAGCTGTCAGCGGAAAAATACCTACCTTATTGTCTTCATTTAGTAACATATAACTCGTTGTCGTCAATGTACCAGCAGGAAATTCAATCGGCACACGCCATGAACCCATCCCTAAATAAGACGACTGAACCTCACGTTGAAGCATAATATTACGTACTTTCGAACGAATCCCATCAAAACCTACAAGCAGATCCGCTTCTAAAATCGTATCATCTTCAAAATAAACAGTGACTCCATGTTCGTGTTCTTCATATGTTTTCAGCTTTTTATCCCATTTCATCGTAACTCCAAGTGCTAGCGCTTTGGATAACAAAATCTGATTTAATGTAGAACGCCAGATCGAGTTACGTCCAGGTAAATCTTCATTTAGAAACTTTTGATTTACTTCTAACAGGACATGTCCTTCTTTGTTCAAAATCTGCATACTTTCTAATTGTATGCCTTGCTCCAGACATTCTTCATATACACCTAGATCCTTCAATACTTTAAACGTATTCTGAGGTTGTGTAATGCCTGTACCCGCAGGTGCATCATGAGCATTGCCTTCGCATAAAGTAACCTGAAGCCCTATTTTCTGTAACGAAATCGCAGCCGATAATCCTCCGATGCCTGCTCCGATAATAATTACATGTTCTATTGTGTTCGACATAATGCAGCTCCTTCTGTGTAATAAAACAACTTGATGATTGAACAGCATTTTCAACTGCATCTAGAAGAATAGTTAAAAATAAGCTATATCCCATATTTTACATGTAAAATTTATAATATGTAAGATTGTTATTTTTGCAAAAGTATGGACAAAGAAACATATTAATCACTATTTTCAGAATAAAGGAATATACAAAATAGATCATAAAGGTAATATTTATTGCATTGAGTTCGTCTAACTAGAGGAGGTGTTCTTATGAATAAACCAAATCAAAGTCTAGCTATAGCTTCTATCTTATTGCTTACACTTACAATGACGGCCTGTCAAAAGCAAACAAACGCTCCAGCAGCTACAGATTCACAAGCAACGCCAGCAATATCTAGCACTACAGAAAATCAACAGGTGGATGATAATGCAGTAGCAGACAGTGCAGCATCTTCAGATGACGAAGCAACAGCTTCTGTAGTAGAACGTGAACCTACGAAGTCTTTCGATATGGGAATGGGTGATACACGAAAAGCTACGCTTACGAAGAGTAAAGATTATTCATTATACGTGTTTGATGGATATACATTGGACACAGCAACCCATCGTCTTCAATCGACGAACAATCCTAAATACTATGCCGAAATCGAAAAAGTATCTTCTGGTTCCAACTTAGATGAATTGCGTAATCAAGGAATCAAAGAACTAACAGAATATGGCGAAGTCAAAGAGTATAAAGGCGACCAGTTAGCAGAAGGCCCAATGTTCAATGCAAATTTACTTTTACAAGTGTCTGATGAAAAAGGAGTGCATGATTATATCGTCTGGGAAGATCAGCAGAGCAAAGACACTTACATTTTCCGTGCACATGCTCCAGAAGGAAAAGAATCGGACACTTTCTTAACACCCGCACTTACATCGTTATCCAGCATTATGTCTTCCGGGGATCATTTATCAGAAAATTAAATAACAGATTCATGTACAATAGAGATGTAAGTGACATTCTGTATAGGAGGCATCTCTAGTATGATTCAATCTATTGTTCATATTGCATTAGTTGTCAAAGATTATGATGAAGCTATCGCATTTTATACCCAGAAACTTCATTTCCATGTGGTCGAAGATATTTACCAACCTGAACAGGATAAACGTTGGGTTGTGATCTCTCCACCAGGTTCAGCAGGAACGACTATTCTGCTCGCTAGAGCATCTAAGCCTGAACAAGAACCTTTTATCGGGAATCAAACAGGGAACCGAGTATTCCTTTTTCTCAATACAGATGATTTTTGGAGAGACTATCATGATATGATCGCCAATGGAATCGAATTTGTGAGAGAACCCAAAGAACAAGACTATGGCATGGTGGCTGTTTTCAAAGATTTGTACGGCAACTTATGGGACTTATTACAGTTAAATAAAGATCATCCTATTGCAAAGCGTGCACAATAATTGGCTTATTGTGATCTGTAATTCGATTCAACGGATAGATTAGGTATCAAAAAAAGACTCTCGTGATGAGAGTCTTTTATCTTTTGTAGATCAATTTGATCAATATTTACTACGCTTGCTCCACTTGACTCAAGTTTTTACTACGAGACAACTGAATCGCTTTACCTACTTCATGCAAAATAAAATCAACCGAAGCTGGATCATGCACATCATATTGATCGATATTCAGACGCAATACCGGGCATCCTGTAAATTCATTAATCCATGTCGAATACCGTCCATGCATTTGTTCCCAGTAGGAACGTTCTGTCTCGATTTCCATCTGACGACCACGCAGTTCAATTCGGTTCAGAATCGAAGGTAGACTGCCTTCCAAGTAAACCAATACATCTGGATGCGGGAAATAAGGAGTCATCACCATCGCATCAAAAAGACTCGTATACGTCTCATAATCAGTAACAGACATCGTGCCTTTATCTGCGTGCATTTTCGCAAAAATACCGGTATCTTCATAGATCGAGCGATCTTGAACATAACCGCCACCTGCTTCAAAAATCGCTTTCTGCTCTTTAAACCGTTCTGCTAGAAAATAAATTTGCAAATGAAAGCTCCACCGTTCAAAATCATGGTAAAACTTTTCAAGATACGGGTTATGATCTACTTTTTCTAAAGACGTTTTGAAATTCAAACGTTCGGCTAACACCGATGTTAAAGTCGATTTACCGACACCTACTGTTCCAGCAATCGTAATTAAAGCATTATCAGGTATGTTGTATTCGTTCATGTATAAGCTCCTTTAGATCAGAAGCAATCTGTGCGAAATGCTCCTTATTTTCCACAAAATCAATCAAGTTGCCATCAATCGTAATAATCTGTGTCGATGGTTCGTTGATTGCAATCGACGCCATCGCTTCTTCATAATCTAGAATTAATTGCTCCAAATAAGCAGTGTCCATCGATTGTTCGAATACACGCTCTCGCTTTTTGATGCGATATAACAATGTTTCTAGATCAGCACGAATATACAGAATAATATCAGGCTTTGGCAGATCATCCGTTAACAAATGGTAGATTTGACGGTATTTATCCCGCTGTACACCTTTCAGTGTACGTTCCGAAAAAATCAGATTTTTATAAATATGATAATCCGAAATCACAGGTTTGTGATTGGCAATGTACTGAAGTCCGGTGTCTTCCAATTGCTTGTAACGATTGCAGAGAAAAAACATCTCCAACTGAAAACTCCATTCATCGATATTCTCATAAAACTTACCGAGAAACGGATTTTCTTCTACAATTTCTTTGATGAGTGGGATATTCATTTCTTGTGCTAGCATCGTCGCAAGTGTTGTTTTACCAGCACCGATAGCACCCTCTACAGCAATAAACGGGGTTTGTTTCATAGATGTGGATGTCCTTCCTGTTCACAATAATCTTAAAATAGACTTATGTATTGTATCACAAGAAGAACGATTATAGATGCCTATGTTAAGAAGTTTTTTGTTCAATATAAGCTTCTAATAATTTGGAGAACCTTCCGATATGGATAGGCTTCGTAATATATTGTTCAAATCCAGCGTCTTTGCCTTTTCGAATATCTTCTTCCAGTACAAAAGCACTGATTGCCCAGACCGGAATCATAGATGTACGAGGATCTGCTTTTAATTGAGTAATTCCTTCAAAGCCGTTCATTCCCAAAAAATGAATATCAGACAATATCAAAAAAGGTTGTACCTTGATCGCCAGACCAATTCCTTCTTGAATCGTGGAAGCTTCTAATAATTCTACCGAGGGTAACTTCTTTTTAAATAAGTGACGCATCAGTAACATATTCACTCCATCATCTTCAATATACAGAATTTTGATGTTCTTGTGTTCCATAGGATCCTTCCTTTCCGAAAAAAGAAAAAGCCGAAAAAAAGGTAGAACTACCTTTTTTTCGGCTTAATCTCAGCGCATATATAATGTCTGTATTATGACCGTATACTTATATAGTGGAGAATGGTTATTCTTCAAACACGTACACAACCATACTCTGATCACGTTCAAAATTCCAATCAGCATACAAATCGACTAATTTTTTTTGAAGAATTTCTTCTAGATCCACATGCTGTTCCAACAGCCGTTTTTCTAATTTACGTTTTGTCGATTTCAATATATTCTCATAACCCAAATCTATTAATTCTTTTTCAAGGAGTATGGTTATACCCTTTCGAAAGATGATTAACAATCTTGGATGAACCCACCAGGAGTCGATAAAAGCAGGCGTTTTTTGAACTTCAGCGGTGACCTTCATCACTTGACGATGAATCTCATTTTTTCCTTCATAATCTTCTGTCTCCATCCAGCTAGAACCGAACAAGCCAGCGATTACGCCGGAAGAATTGTGTCTACCCCAATCATAGTACATATCGGTTACCTCTAAATTCAGGTGTTCATTTAAAAACACTCTCAGTTCAGGTAACATCGATTTCATAATCAATTCGCGAGTATAACGAAAAGCTTGTTCTTCTTCCTGGCTCAATAGAAATTCTTCTACAGGACTCAAGAAATTCCGCAGATGAATCAAAATGCACCGATCGGATAGAACAATATGTACCGATTCTGGGCCTTTACCAAAACGCTTTCTTAGCATTTTATTAACAAAACTGGTTGCTTGACTCACTGATTCATTGTACTGCATAACTCTGCCTCCATACGAATATACTCCATTTTGCTTTATTATTCACATGGAGCGTAAAGATTACAATACAATAAACTCAAATGTGCATATTCTGTAATGATTATATTTTTATTTCATTTATATAGTTATAACGATACCAAATAAAATCGTAAAAAAAAGATTAACAATGACCTCGCTAGGGTATTATATCATTTTACGTTCTGAACAACTACCTTATTTCGTTATTCTTCGAAAGTGTACATAATCATACTATGATCGTTCTCAAAACTCCAATCTACATAAAGATCAGCGATCTTTTTGTTGAAAAGGGGTTCCAGATTCGTTTCTTGTTCCAAAAGCGCTTTTTCGATCTTTCCTTTGGTCATTCGCAGCATATGTTCATACCCCATACTGATCAATTCTTTTTCAAGCAGAATTGTTGTCCCTTTACGAAGAATAAATAACGTTTTGGAATTGATCCACCAGGAGTCGATCCATGTAGGTGGTTTTTGCAATTCGGTAGTGGCTTTCATAATATACTCATGTAACTGCTCTTTCCCTTTATAATCTTCGGAATGGCTATAAAGGTCATAATCGAGTAATCCCACGATCACACCTGAAGCATTATACATCCCCCAATCATAATAAAGGTCAACCACTTTCAAATCTAATTGTTGCGTGAGAAAATTTCTAAGTTCAGGCAACATCGATTTCATAATTAGTTCACGTGTATATCGAAAAGCTTGTTCTTTTTCTTGACTGAGTAAAAATTTCTCGACTGGACTCAAAAAATTTTTGAGATGTAGAACAATACATTGTTCACATAAATAAATCGATACCGCTTCAGGTCCCTTACCAAAGCGATTTCTTAATAATTTTGTAGTATAACTCGTTGCTTGGTTAATTATTTTTTTACGATTCAATGACTACACTCCCAGTATAATATCCCAATCTATTCACTAGATTCGGTACATTGATGCTTCGTTTATATCGTTTTTCAAAGCTATAACACATCATGGACATTCAATATAAAAGACATCATTTTAACCATACAATCTTTGTTTATACATGCAATCAACCTAAATAAAAATAGACCGAAGAAAAGGTATCTCTACCCGTTCTTCGGCCTAATTACAGCGCATTATCATGTCTGAATCATTACCGATCATTCTTATTTATATCTAGTCATACTCAGTAAATATAAGTAAACGATGATCAAGACCCACATTCTAATCGACACTAATATCTATAACCAGCTTATTAAACCATTGATCTTAGATGCGTATTTTCGGAGTCAGTTGTTCATCATTTAATGTGCTTGTTTGTGTATTATTTTTATCATATCTCACTATTTTTCTCAAGCAATACGGTTATACCCTTTCGAAAAATAGAGTTACTCTAGATGTATATATTATCAACAGATGCTCAGCATACTATTTAAATAGCAGGCATCACATTTCCCCCGGTTACTGGAATATACGCTCCTGTAATATAACTAGCAAGATCAGAAGCCAAAAAAGCGACTACATTAGCAATTTCCTGATCTGTTCCTCTGCGTTGCAAAGGGACATGCTGAATATAGGCACTATCTTGTCGATCAGAGCTGTCTATTCCTAGATCACGCTCACTTAATGTCCAACCGGGTACAACTTGATTCACTGTAATCTGGTGTTCCCCTATTTCTTTTGCCAGAATACGATAAATTCCATCCATTCCACGTTTACCAGCGACATAAGCGGATTGTGTAGGTTCATTTTGCATCGCACATTCGGTATTGATTCCTATCATTCTTCCATATTGTTGCTGGATCATATGAGGAACAAATACTTTGGATAGATGAACAGCCTGAAGAACAGTAGTCTGAAATTGATCTACATAATCCTGCATATTCTGTTCCAATATAGATGTCCACTCATATTGAGAAACAGCATTACCTACAACAATATCAGGCATCTTGAAATTTGTCGATAATGTATCACGCATTTCTATCACATCTGCTAATTGCCCTATATCCGCCTGAATAATAAACACAGAACGTCCTAATTGCCCTAGTTCTTGTTGCAATACAAGAGCTTGTTCCTGATTACGAAAATAGTGAAGTATCACATCAGCACCACTCTGAGCCAGTGTACGTGCCATTACTCTTCCTAGCTGACCTGTAGCTCCTGTGACTAAGGCTGTTTTACCATTCAAATCAATAGCAATCATAAGATGCCTCCATCTATTGTTGTGTGGATCGATATAGATAATAGAGAGTAAGAATATTCAAATATGATATAGATTTGACAAAATTATAGTATAAAAATAGTAACAAGTCCAAATGCAATCTGTAATGTAGCAAAAAATATAGTATATAATTACTTTATTTGGTAAAATAACTAAAGTTATAAAGATACTGAATACAAGGTAATGAGGTGAATACAGGTTACGCGTAGATTGGAATCATTTGTATACATAGCGATATATACTAGGAGGAATATAGTTGAAAACGATCGTCAAACTAACTTTATGTAGTACTTTGTTGATGGGTAGTCTGGTTACACCTGCTTTATCTTGGACATCTTCAGTTGCTCAAGCTGCTACCAGTGGTGGAGTGAGTATTATGTTAGATGGATATGCTTTGCCTTTTCCAGTTCAACCTGTAGCTATTAAAGGAACAACGATGGTTCCGTTCCGTGCTATCTCTGAAGCACTTGGTATTGATGTTCAATGGAACCAAACTTCCAAAACGATTACAGCTACTAAAAAAGAAGCTTCAACTACCAAAAAAGTAATTTTAACTATGGGAAGTACCCAAGCAACAGTCGATAGCAAAAACGTTACATTGGCTCTGGCACCACAGACGATTAGCAACAATACGATGATTCCGCTTAGCTTTTTCAGTCAGCAATTTGGAGCAGGTGTGAAATGGGATCAAGCTTCCAAAACAGTCTCGATCACTTCACCACAAGAAGATTTATACACGATGGGATTTTACGCTTTATCTTCGTATGATGAGCGTGCGATGATTCCTGATTTTGATACGATGGCATTTGGTTGGAGTCGAATTGATCTAAATGGTAAATTCACGATTGCGGATACAGGCAAAGAATATCGCTGGCCTCAATCTGCTGGAGCCGATACACCGGAATCGATTATTCAGAATACCGCTACACAAGGCACTTCTCCTTATCTCATGGTCTATGCTGTTGATGGACATGGAGAATTAACTAAGAATTTGGAAAATCCAACATTACAACAACAAACGATCAAAGGTATTGTCGATACAGCTACTCAAAAAGGATTTAAAGGAATAGTACTTGATTTTGAAGGATTAGGATTAACTGGAGACAAGCTTCAAGCGCAAAAAGACTATAATGCATTTATCCAAAATATAGCCACTCAAGCTCATCAAAAAAATCTTAAATTAACTGTAGTGCTCCACCCGCTTAACAGCTCGTATCAAGGTTACGATTATCGCACATTAGGCACGCTAGCAGACGATATTATTATTATGGCGTATGCATATGATAAAGAGAAAAGCCCTGAACCGCTTGCCAAAGTCGATGAAGCAATCACTTTAGCATTAAAACAGATCAATAAAAACAAACTTATTCTAGGTATCTCATTAGGTAGTGAAAATGCAGATTCCATCAATTCCAAAATCGGTCTAGCGAAGCGCTACGATCTAAAAGGCATCTCAATCTGGAGACTCGGTATTGTAGGCCAAGCCGCATGGAATAGTATGCACGAGTCTGTTGAATTTAAATAAGCTAACAAGTAAATATAATGAAAAAAAGCTCTTTCCTATTGATGTGGGAGAGAGCTTTTTTATGTATGTGTTACATCAAAATCTCTTTTTCTAGCATTCTAATTTTTAAATCTAGTAAATTCATATACAATAATTCTATTTTTTATCATACAAACTCTAAAACAATAATGTTTAATCCGGTACCTCTGTCAAATCGTATATTTCTAACAAATGTGTATTCGCCTGTCTTGCCCATATTTCAACTTCACTTGCTTTTTTCAATTCACTAATATTTATTTCTTCGCGCAATTGAGTAAATTTAAGAGAAGGATCAGCATTAAAATTATTAGTTATTTTAAAGAAATGCGAATTTTTAGTGACTGCAATGATTTGATCATTATCAAGTTGTATAGAATAAAGAACTTTTTCTCCATCAATAGAAGAATTTTCTTTGTTAATGCTAACTATCTTTCCTTTATAAAATTGCTGTTCCGCAGAGGGTGTGTTAGAAGATAACAAATTAGGAACAACTTTATAAAGATAGCCAATAACTGCAATCAGTATGATTCCTATAATGACCCATAATATTAACTTTTTTCTGTTCAAATGCATATCCTCCTTTGATTCATTATTTATACTAACGAAATAATTTCCTAAAAGTTCCAAATCAAAGAAGCAGATCGATCCATAAGGAAACGATACTGCTTCTTTGTTTTTATCTTGTTATTGTTTTCTCCATCTAGCGATACTCCAGACGATCAGCGATAACAGCATAAAGACTCCACCGGATAGACTCACAGCACTCCAACCGCCGATTTTCCACATATAGCTACTCACCGAAGAACCGATCGCTCCACCTACAAATGTACTGACCATCAGTACCGTATTCAGGCGACTGCGAGCACTATCATTGAGCGCATAGATTCGAGCCTGATTGGAGACTTGGGCTCCTTGTACGCCTAGATCCAATAATACGATTCCGATCATCAGACCGATCAATGTACCCCCTAACCAGCCGAAAAAGGCAAATGAAATCAATGTCACCACAATCATCGCGCCGATAATCCATTTGGGTTGTATTCGATCCGCAATGCGTCCAACAATAGGAGCACCTAATGCACCGACGACACCAACCAATCCGAACAGCCCTGCAATCTGGCTACTATAATGATAAGGTTCTCCTTCTAGATAGAAGCTAAGCGATGTCCAGAATACACTAAAGGAAGCAAAATTGAGCGCTCCGATCAATGCCCCTTCACGCAACACCGCATACTGCCGGATCAATCCACCAATAGATATTAACAACTCAGAGTATGTTGATTTCATCAACGGTTCTACATGTGGTAATTTGCGTCGTAACACTAGAAATAAGACAAACATCATTATCGCCGCTATCCCGTACATCCAGCGCCAACCCCATGTCCCGCCGATCAATCCTGAGATCGTTCGAGCGAGCAAAATACCGAATAACAATCCACTCATGACTGTACCGATCACTTTGCCCCGCTGTTCCGGTGTAGCCAATTGCGCGGAAAAAGGAACTAAAATCTGTGGAACTACCGTTGTCAGTCCTATCGCAAAACTGGCAATATACATCCAAACAATATGAGTGGAAGCCGCCGCACCTAATAGCGAAATCGTAACCAAAATAAGCAGTGTTGAGATCAGCTTACGTCGCTCTCTAATATCTCCCAATGGGACAAATAACAACATGCCAAGTGCATATCCAATCTGTGTAAAAGTAGAAATATACCCTGCTTTATCACGACTAATTCCGAAGGAAGTCGCCATATCTGCAAGCAGTGGCTGATTATAATATAAGTTAGCAACAGCTAACCCTGAAGCAATCGCCATGATCCACAGTAGACTCTGGCGTAGAACAAATGGCTGTGACTGTTCTGTATTCATACACGACTCCTTTATATTCATTTGGGCTTTATGATTATACACTACAATTCAAATTATGATATTCAAAATTTGGTATATACCTGCAAATAAAAAAACTATATTCCGATCACTTTATCGACAAAGTGATCTAAATATAGTTCTGACCTATCTATATATGATGAAGCTATTCAAGTTATTGCTGAATTAGATGGTGGTTACAGGAACATTTACTTTTTCACCTGCGCGATCAGCAGATAATATTTCCGCTTCCACCAGTTGTACCGATATCAGTGTACTTTCAGGTGTAGCTTGCGACATCGGTTGACCATCTAACAATCGTTCTACAAAATAACGTAACTGACGATAATATCCCATATCTGATGATAATGGAGCGGTATATCCTTCGCTATCATTAGGATTCACCTGTACACTCCCTTGCTCAAATACAAGATTACCGTGTTCCAAATTCACACGATACGTCATCGCAAATCCATAATCCCCTTGTAGTGTCCAATCTGCTTGAGCATTGATCACTTTGCCATCTGGATATATATAATTAGTCGATACAATATCATACCCACTACCCGGTACAACATTACGTGCTAACGAAGACACCGCTTCGGGTACACCGAATATCCATTGAATAATATCGACATCATGAATATGCATATCAAGCATCGCTCCACCACTGCGCTCTTTTTGGACAAACCAACCTTTAGGCGTCTCTCCACCGCGAAAAAAAGAACCGCTGATCACCTGACCCAATGTCTGATTCATCACTATTTCTCGCAAATATTCATATGCTGGCCAGAAGCGTAGACATTGCCCGATCATCAACTGCTTTTGGTGAGCTTGTGCCGCTTCCACCATCTGTTGCCCGGCAGATGCGCTTATAGCCATCGGCTTTTCACAAAACACATTATATCCACGAGAGAGCAGATCACAAGCGATAGGAGCATGTAAGTATGTTGGTAATGTAAGATCGATAACGTCTAACTGCTCGTGCAACAGCATCGTTTCCAGATTGTCGTACAAATGATACGCAGATAGATCAATTTCGGTAGTATCTGTATCTGTCGCTATATTTCCGGTTACTCTTGTATGCTGTAACTCTTCAATTCGCACATCACAGATCGCTACTAATTGCACATCTAATCCTTCTTTTGCCAGACGAATATAATTTTCTAAATGCATATGCCCCATAAATCCAAATCCCACTAATCCTACTTTTACCATTGTAGATGCCTCCCTTATCCCAAAATACTATCCATAGCATGCGACGTGTTATAAATTAACTGATTCGAATAGTATTTGTAAGCTGGAATCATCTCCGCAGTGACATAGTTGGTATAGCCAATCTCGCGCAGAGCATTAACAACAGCCGGATAATTCACATCACCTGCTAACAAATCTACAAAACCTGCTAGCCCACCTACCTCACGGCGATAATCTTTAAAATGTACTTTTTTGATTCGCTCTCCTAAAATACGAATCCAATGCTCGGGATAACCGGAGTAGACTACATTACCCACGTCAAAATAAGCACCGACATACGCTGAGTGGATATCATCTAAAAAAGATTTCATTTCAAGAGGTGAAAGTAAAAACTTATTCCATACATTTTCGATTCCGATATGCACACCAACTGATTGCGCTTCTGTAGATAATTGGCTTATCGCTTCTAAGGCGCGTTCATATGCAAGATCATAAGCAACGACAGGGTAATCAGGGATAAAATCGACACCGACACCTCCGGGAATCACTAGAATCGCATCCACTTCTAGTGCGGCGGCTACTTCTAATTGTTTACGGCAGATATCGATCGCATGCTGACGGATCTTCTGATCGTCACTGGTCATCGAATATTCCCAGTATAGCCCTGTAGCTAATCCACTAATCTCTAATCCTTGATCGATAACAGTGTTACGAATTGCAATCAGCTCTGATTCAGAACTGTCTAATGCCAGTTCACCTTCTGCTTGTAACGATAATTCGATTCCAGCAAATCCGGCATCACTTGCGATACTGGCACATTCTGCGATACTATAGTTGTCTGCAAATGACCAGATATTAATTCCTTTTTTCACAAAACCGCCTCCTATAGATATAGATTCCGTATAACATTTCAAAGTGATAAATAGATTGATCTATCGCTTAATTAACGTTATTCTATCAGCAATAAAATGAAATAGATTTAGGAAAAGGAGAGATTTTTTTGGACAATTCCGGTTTATTTTCTTTAGAAAAGTATCGCAAGCAACGTCTTGCTCCTATAGAACAATGGTCTCCTAATATTCATTACGCACAGTATCAGAAGTTACCTACAGGTACATTGAACAAACGAATGATTTATGACTTTGAACTGTTATATGTACGCAAAGGAGAAGCTGTAACTCATGTAGCAGAGCAACGTATTGTGATTCCGACAGGGCATTTATTGTTTATTCCAGCAGGGGTATATCACCGCAATGAAGTCACTTCTACCCCTAGTGCACAATTTATAGGGATTCACTTTGACTTTTTCCATGAGCTTCATATTGTGCGTGAAGAAGATTTAATCGTACATCCACACAAAATTACCGAAAGTAAATTTGCTACTGAAGCGATAGCAGAAGGATTTGCTCCTTTATCTACCCGTTGGTTATATATCCCTACTCCATCATGTGTACAATTAATCGAACAACTGGTGCATGAATTTACGATGCGTTCTCCAGGTTATTTACTTATCTGCAAAGCAATCTTGTTACAGATTCTAGGTCTACTGCTACGCTCTCAAAAATCGTACCATCACACCAACCAACCTGTGCATGGAGATCGTATTTTGGAAATGATGAATACGATCGAACAGCATCCCGAGAATCATTGGAATAATCGTCTATTAGCTGAAGAACTCAATATGAATGAAGATCATATGATCAAAGTATTTAAAAAGATGGCAGGTATGCCTCCGGGCGAATATATTCAAATGCTCCGTCATCGTGAAGCAAGGCGATTATTACAAGAGACAGACGCATCGATTGAAGAAATTGGACGACAAGTAGGTTATGCCGATATCCATTATTTCAGCCGTATTTTCCGTAAAAGTGAAGGCATTCCTCCGCGTGCTTATCGTAAGCTATCGCGTATCTTGTAATGCGCAATCCTATAATCCTTATTCGTATCTTATGCTATGTACAGTTGGATCGATTAATACACTCTAGTTGCCTTCTTCTAAATAGAAGCAAATAAAAAAACGACTATCTACTAAGATAGTCGTTGTCTTACATCATACTTATACCTATTATAAGAGCGGCATCGTTATACTGCTTCTATACAATAGTGTATCTATGAGTTTATGTCTGTAATGATTTATATCAATAACCAACCTTAATGCTATCATTCTCTACAGCTATTCCTTGAGATACAGTCAGCGATAGGCGTTGCTCTTCTGAGAAACCTATTGTCTCGCCTTGTTCTAATGAGACATTATAACTAATAACATAGTCGACCACCATCATCGTAAATTCAAATACCTCACTTAACGAATGTTCGGAATGAATCACTTCGATCTCGTATTTGCCAAAACGTTCAAGCCCTCTTGTATAAGAACAACGACCTTGTTCATTTTGATACAATCCGATAAATACCCATAATTGTACAGGTAGTTCTCCTTCTTTGAGCATTTGTGCACTTTCTACATAACTTTCAGCAGATACGACCATCGGAGCCATATGAAAAGCTAATGCTTCGTTGAGCTGCATCATGCTACTGACTACTTGTGTAAATAACAAATGCCCTGCAATTGGATTAGGTGCACCGGATACACTGACAATAACATGAGAACGATGAGTAGCTACCACTTGCTCTGCTTCTGGCCACAACAAATTATATTTACAGCATTCTTCCACTTCACGGTTAGGTATCGGTGCAGGCATATGAGCGACCACCACCTGCATTCCTTCTACTTCAAATAAGATATTTTCTTCATTAGGTTGATTTTCAATCGTAATTTCAGCATCTTTATGTAGATTATCAATAAATGATGACCAATCACAGGTCTCACTGCTTAGTAATGCAAACCCGAGTACCATCGGTACTTCTTGTTGATCAGGTATGGCTGTTGGCATAGGAACAATATGATCGTATGCTGACGTTGAAGTTGATTCTTCTTTAGGTTTACGAAATTTATCAAAAATCCCCATGATATCATTCTCCTTCATTGATCGTATAATTATAATGATTTGTAAAAATAAACCTGTGCATATTGTAGCAGGAATATGAGTAACATTCACTTGTATTCCTTAATTTGATATTCGCTGACGGTCTGTAATATAAAAAAAAGAAGAGCACTTTGCTCTTCTTTTCGGGTAACACTTCAATCCATTTTATAAGCTACAATTATTCAGCGTTCTCAAAAGCTGCTTCTACTTGTGGAATAATATCATCCCAGCTTGCATCAGGTAATTTACTTATCGTTACAAAATCACGCATCCCAAAAATATTATCAACACCGTCGATACTGATCAATGCGTTTGCTAATGGATGGTCTGTGCTATCTCCTGCTTTAAGCGAAGTACTAGCTGGACCTTCAAAAATATGTTGATTGGCATTGATTTTGACCGCGTTCGGGTTAGGTGTGTTCTGGATACTCATTTCGATAGCCATAGGGTAATTCCTCCTGATAGTTGGATTAGGGAGTAGATGTTAGTGCTGATCGGATGATCTTACTTGGTATCGTAAGATTCCCATTTTGCTTTTAACCAGTTGTCGAACTCTTCGCCTTTTTCGCCTTCATACGTGTTATAGATATCCGCACGCATTTTGTGCAATTTCACTTTGAAATCTTCAAAGCTATGGTCTTTCGGCAAGCTCTTTTTGATACGAATTAATGTTTTAGTTAATCCTTTGAACAATTCAGGCTTGGTTTTGGATGGTTGTTGCACATCTTGTCCCAGACCTCGCAATTGCTTGTAGGCTGCATCTTGAACAGCGTATACTGGATCATTATTCATCATATGCGTAAGCAGATCAATAATCGGCTGATGGTTGTATTGTCCTAATTCATTGACAGCGTTTAGACGCTCCTGCCAATTGGATTTGCGGTGAGCCGCTTTTTTTAATTCTTCATAATTTTCTGGTAATTCAAATGACGTACTTTCGAACTGTGATTCTTCTGTCAAAACATTCAATCCCCTTCTATTTTCAAATCCCGTTACTCTTTATTATAATTCAGCTTCTATAGCGATTGAAAGACATTTCGCTGAAAATAACAGTTAATCTGTACTTTTAGTGGTAGGTGTAGACTTGGAATTGCCTTTTTTGTCTTTGTCTGCTCTGGTTGCATAAGGTTTAGGTGCACTTTTGGTTTTTTTAGCGCTAGCTTGCCAGCGATTCCAACCTTTTTTCCCCGTCCCGCGACCTGTTCCACCTTTGCTTTTTGCATTAGCCAAAATATCACTCCGTTAGATGTAATACATAAATCTGCCTGTGCATACAGACATCCCTATGCTTCTTTAGTCTATTGTAACAAACCCTGCCACATATCACCAACTGGAAAAACAATAGTTACTTATGTTAAATTGGATATTGATATGTTGAGGTCGATATTACAGGCTACGGATAGGAGATATAAAGTAATGCGAAAAATAGGTTTGTTGATTTATTTAATTCCTTTAGTCGTGATCAGCATTATTGCGTGGAATGATTATGCGGGTGGAATAGAAGAAGCACGAAACAATCCGGCTGCTGTACATAACGTCTTTTATTTGGATAAAGGTCAAAAATTAATCAGTATTGCGGATGGCGAACAAGGTCTGCAAGGGATGATCTATAATACCAGCAATCATCAACTGGAAAATGATATTCCTCTTGCCTCCAATATATTCAAAGACATCGCTGCCGCTTATCAGAATAAGCAATTGATTGTTGCAACAAAAGATGATAATGATAGGTTATCTGTCCATGCGATCGATGCAACAGGCAATAGTAAAGAACTCAGCAATCATTCGATTATTATCGATGATTATTTGAGAAACAGTACATATATGTGGCGCAACCGTCTTGTATTGGTCAATGATGGTTGGACAAAGCAGAGTAAAGCAGGGCTCTCAGAAATACAGAATGGACAACTGCACTCGATAGACCTAAGTGACAGTTCTGTCTTACCTGCTAGACCGACGAATATAGATAACACTCATAATAGCTTTGAAAGTGATGTAGCGATTCCGATGCTGGTGGCTACGCTGAAAGATGGGCGTTCTGCTTATATCAGTGGCATTTTGGATAAGCAACATCGCCCTGCTGTATATGTTCCTCAGGCTGATTTAGTTGGCTATGAAGCAGAAGAGCAAGCTGAGCAACAATTTGTACAACATTTCCAAGCAGACCCTACCCGTTTGTTACAAGTAGAAAACGATTATCCAAAGCAAGTACGTTTTTATAATCAAACGACAGATCAATTAGGCGCATTACTTCCTACTCCCCAACCTGTCTATCAAGCCCAGATATTGTTGCTTAATGATGAGGAAGCACTGGTAACCGGTTCGACAACCAAAGATGAAGCAGATGGCAAATTAATCGGTTATATCTATAATGAAAAAACTAAACAATTTACAGATATCTCTCCACTGCTTACGAACAAAACATACGATCAGATTACGAAAGATAATTTCACCTTTTATAAAGAAAATACAACTACACCACTGTATTATTCAGAGACCGATAATTCCGCAGGTTGGTTCAATCCACAAGATGGTTCTATCTCTCAGATCACCAACGCTGAAGTCGAGCAATGGCAAGCAAGTGATCCTGCTAAGCAAAAGTCATGGCAAGGATTTCTGGCGTATCTTTTGGAAGGCGGGCCGATTGTATTCAATTTAATTATCTGGTTGATTATCCCTTTTCTTTTGTTAGTCATTCCGTTCGTAATTCACTTCATGTTGCGTAGACGCAAAACCAAACAGCTCCAAAAAGGAGTAGTGACTCAAGCGACTATTATAGCTCGTGCTGAAACGGGAACGTTTATTAATGAACAGCCTCAAGTACGATTTACAGTGCAATTTGAAGATGAAGGTGTATTACGCAAAGTAAATATCAAAAAAGTCGTTTCTTATTTACAGATGCCTTCTATAGGTGACTCAGCGATGATTAGCTATGATCGCCGTAAGCAGACTGCTATTTTTTTAACAACCGAAGATGTTCCGGCGCAACCTCAATCTCACGTATTGTACAATGCAGTCCTGCAAAAAATAGATACGTATGAGCAAGTCAATCGTGGACAAGCTTTGTTGTTACATTTTGAGTTGGATGGTCAGACTTACTCTGTTCCGGTAGTACAACCAAATGGATTCCAATACCGTCTATGGGACAAAGCCAATCTGATCCAAATTGCAGGTATGACACGTCTACTCAGTTATGGCGTATTGACTGACCTCAACAAAAAAGACGAACTCACTTTACAAGGTGAAATTATATCGATTCAACCTTTTGCTGTGCAAATTCATCAGCGTCAATTGATGCTCATGGAAGTACTGGTATCCCAAAACAATCAACGCATTCAGAAAGTGAGCAGTCAATTTGTACCGTCACAATTAGCATTGTCTGTCGGTAATCAACTTCCTGTTACTGTAAAACAACATGAATTCCAGCGTGATCTCCGTCTGATGCAAGGCAAACAAGGGAGCGCCAAAGTCATCGCTGTTGAATTTAACGGCACTACCGGAGAGCGTCCACTTGCACGTATTACTGTTCAGCGTGGTGATGCAGAGTATGTATTGGAACAATCGATCGAACCTGTATACGGTGTCGAAGTAGATGATGAATTATGGATTGCTTATGATGAACAGACACGCGAAGCGATGATTGTAAAGTATGCTTCGATGTAGATCGAATATAGCTAGAGTTGAGCTAAATAGAGCATACACAACAAAAAACCTTCTTATCTGCATCGGCAGAGTGGGAAGGTTTTTTGTTTTTATATAATTTTAACTAAACGTAGCAAAATAAGCTCTGGACAAAAGTAATAATAAGAACATTATAATACTCCCTGCAATATAACCGGATAGCCCAGAAGCACCTTCTTTTTTGAGAAATATGCCACCTATACTCATTATCAACAACCCAAGTGAAGGAATCCCTACAATAAAAGCTAAAATAACTCCATCAAGAAAAAGTATATGTTGAAAATGATCTGTATGTATTAAAATCATAGCCACAAAACATACTATATTTATAATAGCAACGACTGCCCATATTCCTTTAAACCATTTCATCATTATGTATACCTCTATTCGTTGAAATAGATATCATTGATTTACGATTCTACTTTAAACATATTGCTTATTTTAGCAGTTGTCTCATGTTTGATATCCATCGAATGATAAACTATTTTATCAAGTCCATCCAAAATAAGCTTTAGATAAAAACAACATAGCTATCATTACTAAACTACCTATCACATACCCTGTCACTCCTTTAGCTCCTTCTTTTTTCAGAAACAATCCACCTGTTGTCGTTCCTAACAAAAGTACAGCAGGACTTGCGATGATCAATGCTAATAGAATTCCACTAATAGGAAAACCATGTGCGAAATAATGACTCACTTGAATAAACATAAATACAACAGATGCTACATGAAATACTGCTACAACTCCCCACAACCACTTAAACCAAAGTCTCATAGTGTATTTCCCGATTCATTAAACAAAAATTGTTTATTTATTACATATATTTTTACTCATAATTAATTTCGCTCTCTTGTACTATTTGATAGAATTTTCTTGCTAGATATTAACAATAAAAGTATATTTAGGGATTTATATTTTTTTTTTAGTAAGTATATATTGATTAGAGTGAGTAGTTTTCTGGATCTTCATCACTAAAATCGATCCCTTAACCAGTATCAATACTGCTTGCACAATTGCTTTTAGTTTCTTTGCCTATATGTAATTTTAAGATATAGCCTTATATTTTCATTCATTCAAAATAGATTTAACAATTTACGAATTTCTATTTACTCAAGTAGATAGTAGATTTAATTCTAAAGTTAATATAATAAAGATGATCCCTTAATTAAAAAGATCATCTTTATTATCAATCAATTGATTCTTTTCGAAGTGCCTTCAGAAATATTAATCAAAAATTTTTTTGATGGCATTCCTAATTCTTTTTTTGTAGATAACTCGTAATAATTTAAATTGGATGTAGATTTAATTACCGTCCAACTCCAATCGTTTGATCCTTCAGTTCTTCCATCAGATTCACTCATATTAATATCAATAGGAATATACTTTTCTTCTTTAGTTTTTACATTTTTAAAATGTAACTGTTCATACGAATTATATTGTCCTGTATTAATTAAAATCAATTGATATTCATATCTTCCATCTGGTGTTTTCTTAAGAGGATCACTATAAGAATAAGGATATAACCATCCTCTAGTATCTACTCCAAGAAAATTTTGATAAGAGCAAAACAAAAGTGAAAATATTAATACTATACCAATTACATATACAGACATATCAAAAATAACTTTTCTCTTCTTAATTAAAATTCTTAAAGAAATTATACATAAAACAATAGATGAGGTTCCATATACTGATAATGTTATAAAACTTACTAAATCCATAGAACGATTAAAATTTGCAGTACCTCCAATAATTAACCATAAAATAGAAGAAAAATTAAAAATCAAAACTAAAATCCATATACTCTTAAATAGTAGTTTCAACTATTTCACCTCATCCTTAAAATTTTATTTTAAAAGAGGTCTAATATATTGTTTCCAGACATCAATATTAGAATGCATGGCAGAATGTTTTGCAATACTTCCAGATCTTTCAGTTTTAGAATATTTCACTTCAACATTCTGGGTATAATCATTCTCATAAGTTCTTGTATTAGTCGCAAAGGCTGTTCGTATATTGCCACCATTTATTTGTATAGAATCATAATTATTGTATACATGAATATGCTGAATTACACCTGTCTGTAACTGATATTCCTTCCTTACTGGAGTCGCAATAGTAATCAATGTTGTTACATAAATGCCTTTCTTAAGTCTAGATAAATTATTTGTTACTCCTATAGCCACATTTCCACCATGACTATGTCCAATTAATCTAACAGGATTATTTTCATTTCTAGAAATATCTCTCCATTCTTTAATCCTACTAGTCCATTTATCTGCACCCTCTGCTCGAGCCTCAACGCTATTCCCGCCACTCCAGTCAGCAAGATGTATATCTTCACCAGGGAAAACTGTTTTTAAATAATTTATAAACCCAGCAGTCCAAGTTTCGCTGGTACCACCCATACCCAATACTTTTGTACCATGGAATAACCAAACATCAGTACCATTAGGATCTGTATAAAGCAAAGGATTATTATGAACATAAGTATAACTATTTAGACTAAGTGGATTATTCACTTGTCCTTCATACGTATCCTCATTTAAGAAACGACCTATGGCTGGATCATAATATCTTGTATTCAAATGGTATAATCCGGTTTCTGCATCTTGATACTCTCCACTATATTTAAACGGATTATATGTTTTTTCTTGCTCAGTTGTTAGATTGCCAAATTCATCATATTCATAACTATTAGCTACTGTTCCATTATCATACAATAATCCTATAACATCACCATGACCATTATACAAATAATAGCTCAATGTATTACTGCCTGGCTTTTTCTTCAAAAGAACACGATTTTCTTGACCACGAATATATTCTGTATAATCTGTTCCTTTCGCTTCAAAAATCACTTTGCTATTATCGTCATTAATATATTTATAAGCAGTAGTAGTTTTAACACCTTTAGAATCAGTAGTGATTACTTGTTTCTGATATCTT
Organism: Paenibacillus sp. PsM32; assembly: GCF_030433815.1. Taxonomy (NCBI): domain Bacteria; kingdom Bacillati; phylum Bacillota; class Bacilli; order Caryophanales; family Paenibacillaceae; genus Paenibacillus; species Paenibacillus sp. PsM32. The sequence continues at coordinate 1,180,007 of NZ_JARUWY010000001.1, forward strand.
GACCCATCAGGCGCATACCGGAAAGAAGTTGATGTTTGATTTTGATCTACTGTATCTAACTTGTTAAGCGCGTTATAACTATAATTCATATTTTTAAGACTTTCTAATAATCTTTCTTCTGTTAAGCGTGTATCTTCTAATGTTATACGGTTACCACGTAAATCATAAGTATAACTTGATACAATTTTTCCATTTTGAGAGATACTAGATAAGCGATTTAATCCATCATAATCGTAATTTGTAACTACATCTGATTTTCCTTGACGTCTTTCAGTTGCTTTGACAATATTACCGTTTGTATCATAGTCATACAATGAAGCAGATAATTCCACGCTATCCAAACTATTAATGGTAGTCAATACACGATTTAATGCATCATACGTATAATTGGTTTGGAGAACTTTACCATTAGTCATGGTTGGATAAACTATTGATTTCACTTTTCCTTGTGGTGTATACGTATATTTAATATTTTTAGCAGTACCATTTAGTACAACACTAGAAAGCTGTTGTTTTGCATCATAGGAGTAGTTCTGTTGTGTTCCAATTGTAGATGTGCCTGCTTGATAATTAGTTTGACTATTTTCTAGTTGTCCCCATGTATTATATTTTAGATTAATTGTTCCAACATAATCATTAGAACTAGTATACGAATATAAACGAGTTGGACGCTTTAAAGAATCTACAGTTGTTTGCTGTCCAATTTTAGGCAATCCTGTTGTTTGCATAGTCGCTTGGTCTGTTAAAATATTTCCTTTACCAAATGTGTATTGGTATTCCATCGTCTGCGCTTTCGGAGAAGTCATTGTCTTCTTGTATGAAAGGACTTGACCACGTTCATCATACGTATAATTAGTAAACGACCCGTTACGATCTGTATTTGATTGTAATCTCCCTAATGTATCGTACTTATTTTGTGTTTTTTGGTCAGCTGGATCAGTTTTACTTAAAAGCATAGCTGACTCATTAAATTCTTTGCTATAAATAATTGGTGTCGATGCTCCTAAATCATTTTTGAGACTGATGTGAATTAGCTGATTGTTTCCATCATATTGATAGCTAGTAGTCTCATTCATTGCATTTTTCAAACTATTTAGTCGGTTTAAACGATCATATCGATAACTGTTTGTAACACCTTCATTATTCTTATTACCTTTAGGGTCAGTATAAGTTAATACATTTCCAGCAATATCATAAGTATAAAATTCCTGAATTGGATCACTTTTGGCTGCGGCATTCTGATATGCAGAAGTAAGTACTAAATTTCCCCATTGGTCCATTTGTTGTTCTACTGCGTTAACTCTATTGCCATTAGCATCCATTACATAAAGAGATTTACGATATTGTGAATTTTGATTATCATTTTCTGTAATATTTCCTAAAGCATCTTTAGTTTGTTTCGTTTCGCCCCAAGGATCATAAGTAATAGATATATCTGTTACTGGCACATTTACGACTTGTAAAGTGGCTCCGCCATTGGCATATTCATATACTGCACGTTGTTGCTGAACCGGACGTAATTGATCATCGTTAATATAACGAACCATTTGTACAAGTGGTACTGTTCTTTCTTTACGTGGATCAATAGTATATTGAACAACCACATTACCGAAACCATTATACAATTGTATATTTTGATTCATTATTGTTTCTTTCCCAGTAGATTTCTGAGTATAACTACGCCAAGTCACAGCAGATTGCGCAGCAATGGCTGGACTACCATCTTGAGTTTCAACAAAAGCATTATTATACTTATATGAATCTTCCATATTATAAATTTCACCATCAGCATTTGTGATTAATGGATATTGTATACTAGTTACGCGATCCATTACATCATAGGTATAAGAGGTGGTTTTTCCTTCAGTATCTTTCTGCTGGGCAATCAAACCATTACTAACATTATACGTATAACTGTTTTCCGTTTGCTTCACTTCACCATTTGTTGAAGAACGAAAAGATTCGCTTACTTTGGATGGTAAAGAATATCCAGTTTCATTACTATAATCAGTCACTTTTTTAGTTCTCATACCACTGCTTATAGAACGTTCTTCTATCATCTGACTAATAGCCCCAGATTGCTCAGATGTACCAGTATAACTATAAGTGGTCTCTTGATCATTAGAATCTATTTTAGATTGTGGTCTACCATCATTTGTATAATTATAACGTTCGATCAACTGCACATTATCTTGTTGATACGTTATCCTAGTAGATGGTAAATTATAATTAGGTTCGTACGTAAATGTTGTAGAATGTGTACGTTTAAAATTCACATCATTAAATTGTCCCTCAGTCAATGGCATAGTAGTAGCTACTACATTTCCCAAATTATCATATTGATTTTCAGTAAATAAAGTATTACTACCAAAGTTATCTTTCATAGTAGAAGATACTTTTAATGGAGTGAATTTAAACTCATTATGATAAGCAAGAACAGAATCAGTTTTGATATCTCCATTACTTGCAATCGTTTCTGTCGTTAGACGTTGTCCTTTACCATTAAAAGTTGTAATTACTTTCATCCCATTACTCGACGTATTGCTTTGTGAAGTTGCTGTAGAAGAATAATGATATTCTTCAGGTAAATTATCAGGATCTCGATAATCTGGATATCCCGTATAATCACCATTATGTGTATAATTCATTTGATTAAGTCTTATTCCAGAGCCACCATTTTGTTGCTTATATTCATCCCATCTTGACATAACTGGAAATTTTCCAATCATTCCATTAACACCAAGATTTCTAAAAGTTTCAGAATTGTATTCGTAATTTGTTTTTGAACGAGGATAATCTACTGTTTGCAATAGAAAATCTGAATTTAATCCCATTTTAGTTCCGTACTCTTTTGCTTCATAATTGAAATGCTCAATAGCATTTTTATAATTAAATACTATATTCTCTAAATATTCACGTTGTCCTGAAACATTATCATTAATGTAAGATAAAGTATTTAGGGTGGAACCACTATAAGTTTCTTTCTTTTTATAGATAAATGTTTGCTTTTGTTGTTTCATTTCTAGCTTATTCTTTTGATTTCCATTCCGATCAATAACAGAAATCATAATAGAAGTATCAACATCACTACCTAAAGTCCCTTGATAGTTAAACACCAATTTACGTCCAGTAGTATCAGTAATTTGTGAAAAGGTATTTGCATCCTGATTGTATTCAAATGTTATTTTATTACCAAAGCGATCAACAATACCTAACAAACGTCCTCGATCATCAAAATATTCACGTTTTTTATCAGAATGTTCTAAATAGGATGTTGATGTTGATTGACCATTATTAAAACTTGCATTATTATCCTTCATAAACTTCATTAATCGACCTTGATAATTTACTAAGTGAGTAGTTGCCTCTGCACCTGTAGTAGCGTCTAAACTAATTTGGTAGACTGCTCCCTGACCATCATGATAATATTGATAACTTCCTTCTGATTGAACAGATGGAAATTGATAAGACCAACCAATTCCTAATTTGTAACGTTCAAGTAGATAATTAGGTACTCTCCACAAGTCATTTCCTGCATCTGAAGATTCCATACGAACAGGACACTCATACCCTAGAATAGGAATTTCGGGACAGCCTCCATCTGGAGTATGCCATACGTAAAAGTTACCAGTAGCAGCTCCAAATACACTTGCTTGATTAGATTGATACATTAATCCAAGATTCAAATCCAAACCATCGCGACCCGGATAATTTAGAGCACTATATTTTAATGTTAAAGCACCAGTGACAGGATCAATGACCTCACTACTTCCTTGACGATCTGAATACTGTTCTTTTTGGGTTTGATTAATTTGCTGTTGTCCAATCAATCCACGATAAAAAGCAGCTTTTTGCTGATCTTGATCATCATTTCCATTTGAAGATGCAACTGCCATTGTACTCATTTCTTGTGGCTGAATAGAAGAGATATATGTATCTTGATGAACATTAAAACTCATTCCATTTGAACCTGGCTTCAAATCTTGACTTGGTTTAAGAATATATGGAGAAGAAGCTGAATTATAAATATCTTTTGTTACTGATTTATTATTTTCAGCATTATTTAATATCCATTGGTTCCATGTTAATTTGCTTAATTTCTTCTCCTTCAAAATTGATAAAGGATCAATAGCTTTTTTTTGAGCTAATATATGTAACTCGTATATATCTCTTTCATTTGCGCCGTACAACATTAATTCTTCAACTTGTTTGTTTGTTAAAGCAGATTTAGCAACATACGGCTTAATCCAATTTTCATCTTCAATGGCTTCTTTATTCTCGTGATTCGTAAAAGATTGAATACCTAACTTACTTTTTCCAATAATAGAGGGTGATGTTTTAGATTGGTATACATCAGCTATAACTTTATCTAAATCGATAGGGCTTGAAGGTAATATTTCAGGCTCCCTAAAATTATTTTTAATTATTGTCACTCCGGGTAAACTCGGTGTATTTCCCGAGATTCTATTACTAGAAGTAGCTGCAAATACAGAAGGTGTTAATGAATTACTAAAAGATGAAGTCAAAAAAACAACTGCTAAGATTACAGCAGTTATCATACGTAACGGTTTATACATAGCTTTTCTTTATCCCCTTTAAATTCAATGTTAAATTTAATTTATAGATTTAAATAAATGTTTAATATTTTTTTTAGAACATATTAATATCGAGGCTATTAAGAAAATTGATTCCATTATGATTGTTTTCAATCATGTTGCATCTTTATGTATCTTCTTTAATATACCTTTTCTTAAAGATCTAATTATTTAAGTTACCAAAATAATTATTTGGTAATTATTACTGACCTTTTTAACAAATTCCCATTTTTATCATACGTAAATGTAATTTTGTACTTTGAAAAGCTAATTGTAATTAGACGTCCGCTGTTATCATATTCATAAATTTTAGAAGCTGCAGCTTCTAGTAATGACGGATTTTCAATTACACCAACAGTAAGTAGACTAGCAACAATAACGATACGCATAAAAAAACCAACTTTAATTCTCATTATTTTTTTCTTCATTATATATATCTCCTTTCTGCATAATAATTCATAACAAATGTAATTATATCCACAAATATTGTAAATGTCTGTCACTTCTTGTCATGTTATTATGGGTATTTTGTCACTTTATGTAATTGTAAAATAAGAAAATAGTATATAAGCATATGATATATAATTCATATCTTTATATACTATTTTTTTAACAATAGATATGTAACTTTTAGCTCATTTATTTAGTTTATTTGTCTTAATTAGTTATTTGAAAGGTTCCACCTTTTCGATACCGACTTGCTCCACAATCTCGTTAATTCGCTTCATATATTCTGTACTTTCTTGCTCTACTTTCTCATCTGTATAAGGAGGTTGAGCGCCTAATTCTTTGATTTTAAAAAGCTTCATCACATACAATATCCGTTGCTCACATTCCATAGAGGTATCATTTTTCTTGATAGCTGCATCTATCGTTTGGGTACTTAGCGTTTCTCCTTTGACGAACCGGGCTTGCACATTATGTTTAACTTTTACTACCGCTTCTTCGCCAGTATTGAGCGCATCTTCTATCAATTGCATCGATTGATCATACACAGCTTGCTGTTCTTCTTCACGAGCGATACGGGCTTGAAGAACCAGTGCATGTTCTACCCATGTCCAGTAATCATAATTTTCTTCAAAAGGAATTTGTGATAGCTCCTCTAGTAACTCTTTGATCTGTGGCTTCTGATCGCTTTGAGTGATATATAAGAGATAACTTAATTTCACCAATGCCGCCAGATACGCTTTTTGGGTCTTTTTATATTTGGCTGGAATCTGTTCTATGTATGAATGTAGTTCGGCTTTCTTTTCGATACGGGTAAATACTTCTTTTAATTGCATCGTAATCTCCTCCATCTGAAATATAGCTTTATTATATTCTAGTTGCTTCCACTTCTTCATGATCTTAACATAAAGCCACAACCTTTTCTCGAAACAATGTGAGAAGGTTGTGGCTCTATTGGTTGTTATATTTGCTAATTACCGTTGTATGATCTAAAGATAGTATACCTGATCCAGTGGAAAATTATACTTTGCAGAAAGCGATCAATTGTTGTAATTCTTCTGCTAACTGTGATAGATGACGAGCAGATGAAGCTACATCTTCCATCGTAGATAACTGTTCTTCACTAGCAGCATTCATTTCATCAATACCCGCAGAACCTTGCTGTGATAGTGCACTTAAATGTTCCATCGCTTCGGCCACTTTTTGAGTCTCTTGAGTGGCATTATTAATTAACGTATTTGTTGAATTGGTTTGTTGGACAGTCGTATTAATAGATTGCTGAATCGCTTCAAATGCAACTGTGACCCGTTGTCCTCCATCAATACTAGCTTGAACACTGTGTACAGAACCTTTTGCTTTGTCGACAGCACTTTGACTTTCTTGTTGTACATCTTTGATCAAGCTAGTAATTGTAGTGGAAGAGCTAGCTGAACTTTCAGCCAGTTTACGGATTTCATCAGCAACTACTGCAAATCCTCGTCCAGCATCACCTGCACGCGCCGCTTCGATAGAAGCGTTAAGTGCTAATAGATTGGTTTGTTGAGCGATCTGCTGAATAGCGGAAGAAGCAAATCCAATCTGCTCTGATTTCGCATTTAGATTCGTAAGAACATTTAATGTGGAATGAATATCGCTTGATAATTGTTCAATACGATTGGTAATATCTCGTACTTCATCAATTCCTTTTTCAGCAGTTTGTTGCATGTTTTCGGTCATTTCGCCCACTTGTTGGCTCGTATGAGAGATTTGATCCATCTGACGTGCCATCCCATTTACCGAATCTGTCACTTGAATAACTGTTTGGGTCTGGGAGGTAAAGCCAGTTGCTAATTCGCCAGAAGACGTAGCAATATGAGAAGAAGCCTGTGCTGTTTGCTCTGCACTAGCGGTTAACTCTTCCGAAGATGCAGACAGCGTCATTGCACTTTCATCTACACTTTTAATAATTTTACGCATACTTGCTATAAGCGTATTAAAAGCGGTAGCCACCTGACCAATTTCATCTTTTGCCTGGTAATCTGCTACTGTTGTAAGATCCCCTTGAGCCGCTTGATTCATCAATTGTTGAACTTTACGTAATGGACGAGAAATAAGTAATGCAATCCATAAGCCGACCAACAAAGACACGAGCAATCCAATAATAATAAAAGTAATCATAACTATAGTAGACCGACTATACGTATTATCAGCTGTAACTTTACTTTGATTGGCTTCATTTACCATACTGGTACGCAAAGTATCTAAATATTTATTCAAAGTAATACGTGTATTTTCTAAATCAGTGTAATTTGACTGAGCAGTCGTAAGATCGCCTGCACCTACTGCATCTAAAATATTCTGCCGAGCGTCTGAAAATGCTACATTTGTTTCTGTAAGATTGGCTAAATTTTGCTGATTTTCAGGACTAAGAGTCGTTTGTTTAAGCAATTCGTATTGTTTGCCTGTATCCGAAGCTGTTGTAGCCACTTCTTTTATCAATGTTTCTCTTTCCGTCATATCTGTTGTACGCGTAAGTATTAATAGGCGTTTGGCATTGTTACTATAATTAATAATAATCTGATCCATAGCCATCACAGGTTTCATATTTTTCTCGTACATATCTGTTGCAATATTAGACATTTGTTTTGTTGAAGTCGTACCGTTAAAGCCTAAAGCAAGCAATAATAGTAGATTAATAATAATTAAAATTACAATTTTGGTACGAACACTTAGATTCTTCATATTCAATAAACCCCTCTGAAAGTTTTTTAGTTTTTATTAGTAGTAATGCCTGATTGTGTATTACTTCATATCACCAACCTCTATCTATGATGTTTATCTAATTAGGATTTTGAGGTATATCGTTATTCAAACTAATGACTTAGCAGCTTAAATTTTGATCAATTAAGACTTTAGCAATACATTAGCTTCAAATTTAACTATAGTTATATGTCGGTAGTACTAATTTAAATATGTATAGCAAATCCACCATTTGTTGTAAAAAATATTATTTTGTCGTTTATTGACGAATAAAAGCACAAAAAAACTCCTTAATCATAAGGAGTTTTTTTGTATTTTTATATTTTATATTTTATAGATTAACTATTGAATTTAAACCATCACTTTACAAATATCGTTCGTAAATTCTACTGGATCTTGTACTGGCAGACCTTCAATTAACAAGGCTTGATTGTATAACAAGTTTGTATACAGGTTCAGCTTATCTTTATCATTTTCCAGTGCATTTTTAAGTGATTGGAAAACATCATGATTAACGTTGATTTCCAGTACTTTATCTGCTTTTACGCCGCCACCATCTGGCATCGCTTGAAGGATTTTTTCCATTTCAATCGATAGTTCGCCTTCTGTAGACAAGCAGACAGGATGTGATCTTAGACGTTTGGATGCTTTAACATTAGATACTTTACCTGCCAAAGTTGCTTTCATCGCTTCAAACAAATCTTTATTTTCGTTTTCTTCTGCTTCTGTCGTTTGATCTTTTTCGTCTGGCTCGATACCTAGATCGCCACTAGAAACAGATTTGAATGCTTTGTCTTTGTACGTATTGATCATTTTGATAGCAAATTCATCGATATCGTCGGTAAAGTATAGAATTTCATATCCTTTATCAGATACCATTTCTGTTTGCGGTAATTTCTCTATACGTTCGATCGATTCACCTGCTGCATAGTAGATGAACTTCTGATCTTCTGGCATTCTGGATACATATTCATCGAGTGTCACTAATTTTTTCTCATGTGAAGAAGCGAACAATAGAATATCTTGTAGGTCTTCTTTGTGCATACCGTATTCGTTGTACACACCGAATTTTAATTGTCTGCCAAATGATTGGTAGAACTTCTCATAGTTCTCACGCTCATCTTTAAGCATCGACTGCAATTGACCTTTAATTTTGTTTTTAATATTTTTAGCGATTAACTTCAATTGACGATCATGCTGTAGCATTTCGCGTGAGATATTTAGAGACAGGTCTTCAGAGTCGACCATCCCTTTCACAAAGCTAAAGTAATCTGGTAATAGATCGCTACATTTATCCATAATCAATACGCCATTAGAGTACAATTCTAGACCTTTTTCATACTCTTTCGTGTAATAATCAAACGGTGTATTTTCAGGAATAAATAGAATAGCATTATAGACCACTGCACCATCTGCGCTAATATGCACATGTTTTAGCGGTTTATCGAAGCCATACCGTTTTTCGTTATAAAAGTTCTCATAATCAGCATCGGTTAATTCGCTTTTGTTTTTGCGCCAGATCGGAATCATGCTATTTACTGTTTGCTCTTCGGTATATTCTACATATTCTGGCTCTGCATTTTCGTCTGCGTTATCATTTTCAACAGGACGACTACCACTGATATCCATTTTGATTGGATAACGGATAAAGTCAGAATACTTTTTGATGATCGCTTTCAAACGATATTCTTCCAAATATTCATCGTATTGATCATCTTCTGTATTTTCTTTGATTTTGAGTGTAATGATTGTACCTACTGTATCTTTCTCTGTTGGAGTAATAGAATAGCCCTCTGTACCTTCAGAATGCCATTGGAACGCTTGATCGCTTCCTAGTGCCTTACTAATTACAGTCACTTCATCTGCCACCATAAATGCCGCATAGAAGCCTACACCGAATTGACCGATAATATTGTGACCATCTTTTGCTTCATTTTCTTTTTTGAAAGCAAGCGAGCCACTTTTTGCAATAATCCCTAGATTATTTTCAAGGTCTTCCTCAGTCATACCAATCCCTGTATCTGCAATCGTTAACGTTCTAGCCGCTTTGTCCGCAGAGACTTTGATATAATAATCTTCTTTGTGGAATGTTAACGAATCATCTGTTAATGCTTTATAGTAAATTTTATCAATCGCATCACTTGCATTGGAGATTAATTCGCGCAAAAAGATTTCCTTTTGCGTATAGATCGAGTTAATCATCATTTCTAATAATCGTTTGGATTCCGCTTTAAATTGCTTGGTAGTCATGAAAAGTAAGTCTCCCTTCGATTCTGCTTTTTTTAGCACTCAGGCAATACGAGTGCTAATCGCTACCTTTTATATACCATATACTGATTTTGAATGTCAATTCTTATTGGTTAATTTGTGTCTTATATCTGGCAGTAGTATGATAGACAACATACATAAGCTATTTTTACTCTACCTATATGAAGATAAGGAGCGAACGATATATGCCTCCCTTTTCCAACTTGCTTGATTTGAAACCGTTATCTGGATTTGATTGGTCTTGTTTTAACGGAAATATCGCTACCGCTGTGTCTTATTTTGGTGATGATTATTTACAAGCTTTTGCCCATTCATGGACTTTTTCTCAATTTGGAACAGATCCATTTTCGTATGATTTACTTGGTCATGAATCCTATACGTATGAAGATATTTTGAAATATGCTAATACTGATTATACATTACATCGCGAGATTTCTTTACCTGATGCATTGAGCACTATTTATGAGGAACTGGAAGCTGGCAGACCGGTACTGGTCAAATGTGACTCATTCGCCTGTCCCTGGTTCCCTGACAATTATCATGCTCTGCATAACACACACTTTTTTATTATCGTAAACTATGATCCACAAACCGATATGTTTGCTTGCACAGACGTTTCTTATATGACGCACAACTATACTCAAAGTGTAGCTGACTTTAGTCAGGGATTTATGAATGAGATTATGACATTCTCTCCTCGTACTTCTACGTTAGATCTAGAAGATACAGATATGGATCTTCTATTACTGAATATCGCCAAAACAAATCTAGGACTCCAACCGCAAACGTACTCTATTTTTGAAGCTATGCGCGTATTTGCAGATCAATTTGAGCAATGGTATCAACTTGCTGTGATGGAAATGAACCAATTCAATCCAGGTGCTGCGAACAAATTGCATCTTGAATTGTTGTATATTATTCAGTCACGCATGCAATTTTTGAAATTTGTAGAATATCGAGCAGATCTAGAACAGAACAATATGCAATGTATTCGTGCTGCATTTACTCAGTCTATTAAAAGCTGGTCTGTTATTCGCATGATGTACCTCAAATTATATGAACCCAAAGCGAATAAAGAGCACATTTTCAAGACGTTACCTGAAAAAATCAAAGCAGTAGCAGCGATGGAAGAAGATATAGCATATACCATTTTGCATATTGAACAGATGCGTCTATTAAATGACCAGCTATCTCCTCGTCACCGTCATACCTTTTCCACTCTCTAATAGGCACTATATGAAAATCATCAAAAAAAGAACAGCCCTTTGATCGGGCTGTTCTTTTTGTTGTAGACATATCATCTTTTATCGTAAATCTTCCCAATCGCTAAGCGCTTCTTCAATCACTCTTTTTCGCAAAGGTTTACTGATATAGGCGTTCATTTTAGATTCTGAAAGTAAATCTACATTCAGAAGATCTGTAGAACAAGCAATAATATAAGGCTGTTTCTCATGTTCTGAAATAGAAGATCGAATTTGTTGTACAGCTTCGATCCCACCCAATTCGGGCATACGCAAATCCATAAATATCATATCATATGAATATTGAGTAGCTAGTTGTACAGCTTCTTTACCATGCTTTGCCCCTTTGACTTTATGCCCTAATTTTCTCAACATTTCCATTAACACATACCGGTTAATGTCATTGTCATCAGCAATCAAAATCTCAAGGTTTTTTGTTTTCATATATTCGGAAGAATATACCACCTCTCTCGTAAACCTGGTGATGCATCTATCCGATCATTAGCCTGCTTTTTGCTGTTGTTTTTTGTTTTTGACTTTAAGCGAAGTATCAATATCTTTGAATCCGATAAATTTCTTCGTATCTTCGTTCCAAATACGGAAACGTAATGATTGCAAGCTAGTTAATAATGTAATCGTCTGTACATCTTGCAACACCGGACTTGTATTATGCGCGGACTCCAAGAAATAATTGGGTACACGAGAACTTAAATGATGAATATGATGGAAACCGATATTACCCGTAATCCAGTGCAAAATTTTAGGAAGTTTGTAGAACGAGCTACCATGCATAGCCGCTTTGACATAATTCCAATTTTCTTCTTCTTCAAAGTAACTTTCTTCAAACTGATGCTGTACATAAAATAACCAGATACCGCCTACACCAGACATAAAGAAGATTGGACCTTGAATCATTAGAAATGCTTGCCAGCCGATAGCCCAGCAAAGTAAACCGATAATAGCAACAAGTGCTACATTGACCATATATGTGTTCATACGCTCTTTTTTCGGAGCGCCTTTACGGTTAAAACGGTAAATTAATAAAAACGTATAAATCGGACCGATTGTAAACATAATCATTGGATTACGATACATACGGTACACCCAACGGCGTAATGGAGATAATGCTAGATATTCATTTACAGTTAGTGTCCAGATATCGCCTGTTCCGCGTTTATCCAGATTACCATTTGTTGCGTGATGCATAGAGTGGCTATAGCGCCATTGATCATAAGAACATAAAGTCATAATACCTGTAATATTACCTACAATTGTATTTGCTTTACGGTTTTTGAAAAAGGAACGGTGACAACAATCATGAAAAATAATAAAAGTACGAACAAGGAATCCACCAGCAAGTACCATAATAGGAATGGTTAACCAGTAGGATACGGATAAACTAAGATATGCAAGATACCAGAGGCCGAAAAAGGGGACAAGTGTATTAATCAGTTGCCATACACTGTACTTCGTATTTGATTTCTCATAAGGAGCTAAACTTTTGCGCCAATTATCTTGGTCTTTCGTCACACGCGTAGTGGACATATTTAGGTAATTCCTCTCTTGGGATCGATTCGTAACCTACTTCACAATGATTCCACAGTAGTCACTCATGGAATCCCCGAGAAAGATTAAGTTATCACATAGGGCATTTGGGACAATTTTTGAAAACTTAGTACCTGCCTATAACTCTATTGTATTACGTTCTATAGGTGCTTGTAAACCAAGCTAGCTCTTTTCACATGATATCCATACAATATGTCTAAAAACCAAACTTTTCCATATAACCATATATACATAACAAAAAGATTATTCTAAAATGATAGCTATTTTGCCTATCTTCAGAATAATCTTTTTGCTTCATTTGCGAGCTTTTTATTAATTCTCTTTTAGGGAAATTACCTGGGAAATAATTGATACAACGTTGGTTGAAAATCAAAATAGAATAGCCAAACCAAAACCTGATGTTATCACCTTTTGGTTTTTACCTATTCAAATATTTATCTCTGGATTTTTCCACTTACTTTTATAATGTTCATTTCATAAAAAAAGTAAATTTAATACTAATTTTACAATTTTTAATCTCCTAAATACGATATAACGCTTCGCTTTCCTTATTTAATCTTAAATGTATAACCTTACATATTCTTAACTTGACTATTCAAATTTAAGACTCTATAGTTATTTATTGTAATTAAATACATAATTTTTACATTTACTTTCAGCGTCATTTTAACTACTTGTTTTCTTTTTGTAGTGGCTCAATATGCAAGTATTCGAATTCAACATGACAGCCATCTCCTTGAGGGCTACATGCGTACACACCACATTGAAAAGGTGTCTGATCATTTTGATCTTCGAATAAATGAGCGATCCGTATCTGGTTCCATTGGGGCTGTGCAGACTCATCTTTCTCTTGCTCGGCATACTCAATCGTATAATCACCAGCTTCACGACGAATACGGAATAACAATTCGGTCTCACCTGCAACAAAATTTTGCGTAGACCAATCCGAGTAGCCGTTGTTGGTAACAACCGCACCTAACTTGGCATGACCGTCCGTTTCGAATTCAACAGACGTTTTGAGCCAGCAATGTTCTGAAAAACGAATCATCAATCCAGCTTGATCATATTGATGAACTGGATATGTACGCACTTTCGTTGTCATAATGATGTCACCTGTCATTTCAGCAAATAAAAAATGTCCATTGTCCACTCGAAAGTCGTAATGCGTTTTTTGCCAGAAATCTGTTTTGGCGAGTGGTTTAAATGTAAGCACTTGTTTGTCGGAAGATACTTCCCATTCTTCTGGTGGGCAATGCCATTGTAATCGTTCATCCATTGCTTTACCTTGAAAATTTTCTAATAACTGACTCATTCACTATCACTCCTTATAGGCTAAATACATAGATGGCAGTCACTGTACAACGTCTGCCTTCATTCATTATGTTGATCATAGATGGAAATTTCAAGTGTATTTGATTATTTATGGAAGGGTGATGATGTTGAAAAGGATTTTTGGATTAAGTTGTGGCTTTTATTTTTTAATCGGAATTACCAGTGTTTTGTTAGGCGCTTTGCTCCCTGTTATATTGCCGCATTACGGTAAAGATTACAGCGATGGAGGCACACTGTTATTTTTACAGTTTATAGGCTTTCTTGTAGGGGTAATTGTATCGCCATCTTTATCCGCAGGGGTAGGACGTAAGTATATGTTATTGATTGCACTTGGTGCGATTACGATTGCTTACGCGTTGATGGGAACATTGCCTGTATGGGGTTGGATGGTCACAATGACGATTTTTGTTGGCTTTGGTTCAGGAATTATCGAATCTTCGATTGGAGCATTTACTATCGAATTCGCTGAAGCGCAAAAAGCGGTCGCGATGACCAAGTTAGATGTTTATTTTGGCGTAGGTTCATTATTGATTCCTGCTCTTGCCAGTCTGTATATTTTCTTAAATGTATGGCAGCTGTCTTTCTATACGGTTGCATTAGCTACATTATTGCTATTGATATTCTGGATGACGATGCCAGCAGATAGTTCTGCACAGCTTCGCCGTATTCAAGAGCATGATGCCGATCATACCGGCGCTGTCGTGAAACGAAAATACAGTGGCAAACAATTACAATTTCTCAGTATTTTTATTTTGTTCTTCTTCGTATATATGGGTCTTGAATTAGGCGTAATGAATTTCTTACCTTCGATTCTGATCGAAAGTATCTCTATTAGTGATTCAGCCGCTTCGCTCAGTGTCACTTTTTTCTGGGCAGCTATGACGATTGGTCGATTATTTGTCGGACGTATAGCAGAATCGATTCGTTATGTTCCTTTTCTAATAGGTAGTTCACTTGGCATGATGCTAATGATTATTGGACTTGCTCTGGTTTCTCATCCTGTCGCTATGTATATTCTGATTTTTGGTATCGGATTATTTATGTCAGGTCTATTCTCTATTGCTCTTGTATTCGCGAACGTTCTGATTCCGGGCATGACTGAACGTACAACCAGTATTCTGATTGCTGCTGGCGGTATCGGTGGCTCTGTATTGCAATACGTGATCGGTTGGAGCATGGCGAATTGGTCAGTCGGGCCTACCTTGTGGGTATTTGCTGGATTTGCACTGGTGTTGTTAATAAGTATTGCTTTTACTTCTCAATGGAGTTCTTCTCAAGCCAAATTAACATCAAGAGTACAATCATAGAAATCACTCTGTAAAGGAGGTGAGGAACAGCGTTCCAGTAATCGATTGTAGTTGTAGTGCTGACAGTCTATTTTGGCAGATCAAGTCTATTTGAACTTAAAATCAGGAGGCAAAACATGCAAACTTTAACTGAGAATCGGTTTCGTTATGGTAGAGGTATTAAATTAATTGACGATACAGGCACAGAATATATAGACGGTGTATCCGGTACATTCAACCTTTCTCTAGGATATAATCACCCTTATGTTGTAGAAAAAGTACAAGAGCAAGTTGGTAATCTAACGCATATGTCGTCTACTTTTACAGAACCTTATGTAGATGAAGTGTTATCGCATTTGTTAGAATATGCACCTAATGGGATCGATGCAGGCTGGATGCGTGACATCACGGGTTCCACTGCAAACGAATGCGCAACTAAAATCGCTCAAAAATACACCGGTGATACTGATATTGTCAGCCTTTTCTACTCTCATCATGGACAGACTCAATTTGCTACAGGTATTTCGGGTAATGCTTTCCGTCGTAAAGGATTCCCTAATTCATCTGTTCCCAATTCTCTGCATGTCCCTGCACCTTACTGCTATCGTTGCCCATTCGATGCGAACCCTTCCAATTGCGGAATGAAATGTGTAGAAGCACTAGCCGATCAGCTTGAATACGGTGGTTCTGGTTCTACCGCTTGCATGATTATCGAACCGATTCTAGGTAACGGCGGTAATATTATACCTCCACCTGAATATTTCAAAGGCATTCGTCAGTTATGTGATGAGCAAAATATCATCTTAATCGCAGACGAAGTACAGACAGGTATTGGTCGTACCGGTTATATGTTCGCAAGTACATTATTCGATATCAAACCTGATATTATTACGCTAGCTAAAGGGCTTGGTGGAATCGGTGTTCCTGTTGCTGCCGTATTAATGCAATCTCGTCTAAATGTACTTGAAAAACATGAACATTCATTTACGTCTGGTAGCAATCTGATCTCTGTCACCGCAGCTAAATCAACATTGGAAGTTGTGTCTGAACCTGGATTTATGGAAGAAGTACAACGCAAAGGCAAATTGCTTGGCGATTTACTTTTAGATTTGGAAGAGAAATATAGCTGTATCGGTGAAGCTCGTGGTGTTGGTCTTATGTGGGGTCTAGAAATTGTAGATGAATACAATGCTCCAGATACCAACAAAATGAATGCGATTATCAATTTCGCTTTTGCTGATCAACAATTAATTCTACGTGGTTCTCGTTATGGATTTGGTAATGTCGTGAAAGTTCGTCCATCCCTTACAGTTACTGATGAAGAAATTGTAGAGATTATTCGCCGATTGGATCTCGTTTTGTCGTCTTTGGATTAAAGCGCTTTTACTTAATTGCGAATAAAATATGTATATACGTTGTTAGATGAATATAAAAGAATACGCTTATAGTTAATATGAGGAGGAATATTATGTTATCACTTGTCTACAAATCAGCGTGGGATGTTGCTTTAGAAGAAAGACCTCAACCACAAATTACGCAAGACAATCAAGTATTGGTACGGATTCATGCAACAGGTGTATGTGGAACAGACCTCGGTATTGTGAGTGGCAAATATCATGCCAAATCTTCAATCATTCTAGGGCATGAATCGGCTGGAGAAGTCGTACAAGTGGGCGACAGAGTCACTACTCTACAAGTCGGTGATCGAGTTGTGATCGATCCTACCTACTATTGCGGTCAATGTAATATGTGCCGGACAGGAAGGCAGAACCATTGTTTACATAAAAGCACGACCGAGACAGGAGTAAGTAGTGATGGTACATTTACCGACTACTATGTGACTGAGGATCGGTTTCTTTACAAATTAGCAGATCATGTTAGTTATGCAGAAGCGACGCTAACAGAACCGTTGAGCTGTATGCTCACAGGTATCAACCAAATTCAACTACTGCCTAATTTCCGTACGATTATTTTGGGTGCAGGTCCGATCGGAATGTTATACAGCTATGCTCTAGCTTCCAAAGGAGTATCCGGTAGCATTGTTGATATCTCACAAGATCGCTTGCATATTGCGGATGCGATAGCACCGGAACGTTGGGATACACATAACTCATTTGAAAGTGCTCTAGAACACATCTCTCCTTCTGATCGTCAGGTTGATCTGATTGTGGATACAACGGGTGCAGTCGGCACAACTGTATTATCGAACCTTGCTCATGGTGGTTATATGATGCTGGTTGGTTTGCGTGATGGAGTCAGTTCTTTTAATCCTAAAGAAATTGTGGATCGTAGTCTCAAAATTATCGGTTCGATCGATTCTCTAGGTACATTTGCGACAGCTCATTATATGATCGAACGTAATCTGATCCCAGCAAGCAAATTGATTACTCATACTTTTGCACTGCAAGATTATGAAGAAGCGTTCCAGACGCTAGGTTGTAATATCAGCAGTGGAACATTGACACCATCTTCAAATGCGATTAAAGTCGTTTTACAATCTACTTAATAGATCTGAGGAATGGAGGTCAATACCATATGGCATCAAAGCATCTGAATAACGCTTCATCTTCTTTGTGGCAGGACCCACCGATTCAAGCCGTTATTTTTGATATGGATGGCGTTCTGATCGACAGTGAACCGATTTATTTTGAAATTGAAAAAAGTTCTTTTCAGCATCTGGGTGCTATAGTAGAAGAAACGGAACATCATACGTATGTAGGTGTTACGTTGGAATCGATGTTTCAGCAAGTGATGGATAAGCACAAGCTGGATCATGTGATGGAGGAAGTTCTGGCTTTTCATAAAGACAATGTGATGAAAGTGATGCAAGATCATAAGGAATTGCAAGCGTTTGACCATGTAGAACAATGGATCGAATGGTTAGCTGCATCAGGGATAAAACTTGCGGTCGCTTCGTCTTCTCCACGTTCGTTGATCGAATTGATTTTAGAGCGTACAGGATTACTCCGCTTTTTCACAGTGATGGTTAGTGGTGAAGAAGTAGCACATGGTAAGCCTTCACCGGATATCTTTTTGCATGCTGCATCATTATTACAAGTAGAACCACAACACTGTGTCGTAATCGAAGATTCTCGTAATGGTGTACGTGCAGCTAAGCTTGCAGGTATGCGTTGTATTGGTCATCAGAATCCGGGTTCAGGCAATCAAGATTTGAGTGAGGCAGATATGATCGTGGATCATTATGCAGAACTACTGGAATTACGTGATTCTTTCCATATCGGTGTCCGTTTATAATAATTACGTATTAATGTAGAAATATCAAAAGCCTTATTCCTGTATATGGAGTAAGGCTTTTGTTTTGCAAAAATAAATAGACCATTTAGTCAATGAACTTCTGTAATCACTTCTGTATGGACTACTTTATACACTACAAATAAAAATCCTGCGCTTGCGGACTCAATGTACGAATATGTTCTAAGTAGGCACTCACCTGCTGATCTTGTACCCTATCATATTCAAAATGTAATTGTGTTGCTACATCTAAAGCGACATGCCGGAACAAATCACCTGTTTGGTGTAGTGCCTGCCAGATCTGTTCATTATCTGCTTGAGGATATGTTGCTAACAATTGTGTCCATACCGCTGGATCTACATATTGTTGTAAATACTTATGATTTTTGCCTACGCTTACTTGAAAGTCTGTATGAATTCCAACTTGCCATGTGATCATCTGTAGTAACATAGGACGAACATACGTATTGAGATGATCGATCGCATATAGAATTTCTTGTCGCCATAATCCTTTTGCAATATAAGTCGATACCCACCACAATTCATTACAGCAATCTGCATACTGTTGCGCTGTGGGGCATTCAATATGGTAATCTTTATCTGTGGGTGGCGACAGTTCAGGCATTCGCTGATCTTTATCCAGCAATACTTTAATCAACCGATCTTCAGCAATATAAGTCGCTTGAAGAGATAATGGAAATAATCTCAGATCAATCCGATTGCCATCAGCAAGCAACATCAGATAAGCATATCGTCCATCATTATTTTCTAGGAAATCGCCTGTAGCGTCTGGCATTTGCATAATAATCTTCTCACCGAAATAATCTGTCCAATTCGAATCTTCTACAAAAGATGGCACATCCGTCACCAGATACACGATATCGTAATCTTGAAAAATATCAGTCGGCACATTGCGATTCACACGCGAACCATTCATCGCTACTACTCGCACCCGTTCATCCTGATCGGCAAAGTTCAAAATCAAATCCATCATCTGTTGTTGATTACGCATCGCCCATCATCCTTTCTTTAGAAAAGTAAAATGTCTTCGCTCATATAGAAACTTTTTTTGAGTACAAGCTACTTGTGATGGGATATCCAAATAATGATGGTCTATTTATCTTTTATACTCTTGCTCATAGATTCTATGCACCTTCTCACTAATTACAGGTGCAATCTGTTTAAACTTCAATGGAGCTGACTTCCCTTTCACAATATAATCACCTGCTACAAATAACGAATGATTCTCTCCTAAAGCGGCTTCATATAATAAAGATGCTCCACGAGTCGGTGCTGGAAAAAATAATCTAGTTAGAATTTTGATGAAAAATGGAATGCCTGATCGTTTACCCGAACGTAGCGTATTATTGCCCCCAGGATCAACACTTAACAACTTGATTCCTTTCTGATGTTCAAATTCAGAAGCACGTTCAAAAGTCCAAAGCGATAAAGCTAACTTAGCGGTTGCATAGGCTCCAAATAACGGTTTAAATTTTGTCGGATGTTCTAACTGATCAGGATCGAATGTTAACAATGTAGCAAATACAGCACTGGATGTATTGATCACTGTGCGTAGGGTTCCTTGCTGAATCAACCGCTCAAGTTCTTTCAGAATAATATATGGAGCTACAGTCTGTGTATCAAAGTGAAGCTCACGCCCTTGCGGGGAAAAGCTTAATTCAGGATAACTTCCACCTGCATTATTATATAATATATCAATATGGGTTTCTTGGGCTTGAATCTGTGTAAGTGCTGTTCGTAACTGCTCAAAATCAGATACATCAGCCACATAAATACGTAAGCGCTGATCTTGTATAGCTTGCTGAATTTGTATATCATCAGTAGCAAATGAAGATCGAATAATCGCTATCACCTGCCATTGTTGCTCTAGTAATCGTCGAGTCAAAGCAAGACCGATTCCGTGATTAGCTCCAGTAATACATGCAATACGTGCTAAAGATGTAGTATTCATTCTATTTCCTCCTATTTACAAGTGAACAATTGGAAACCCCGTAACAAAGGGTTGAGTTCACTCTACAACTTGGAGTCGAATCGAAGTCAACAGTAAACATAATTCAGCCATTCTATAAAGCAATCGCTACAGGAGATTACAGATAAGTACGTAGATTGACTTGGAGTCGACTCCAAGTTATAAAATAACGTTACAGTCTTAAAGGAGTGATAGGATATGTATTCATCTGAAGAATTTTCAATCAAAGAAGCAGCCAGCCAAAGTGGCTTATCTGAAGATACGATTCGTTACTATGAAAAAATTAAATTACTTCCTTACGCTCAGCGCAAATCTAATCGTCATCGTATATACCATACAATGGATATTGAGAAAATGAAATTAGTGGTATGTTTGAAAAAGACGGGTTTATCTTTAGAAGAAATGAAACCCTATCTAAACCTATCGTTTGATAGTGATCTGACTGATTATCCTGATCTCTACGAAATGCTCCAACAGCATCAACAAACGATTGATAAACATATTCAGTCGCTACAACAGATATCTCATTTTATTGATATCGTGTTAGAACGTACACCCTCTTTGCGTCCTCCTGCAACATCTTGTACAGATGATGCTCAAGATCACCGTGTTCCTTTGAACAGACACAATCTTTTGAAAAGTTCTGTCTCTTAATTATTGTAAACAGAAAGAACAAGTCCAAGGCATTACGCCTAGACTTGTTCTTTTTAGTTTACAGCCTTTTATATACTTTTCAAAAACTGACTAAAGCATGGTTCAGTTCTTCTAAAACAGCAATTTTTTCTTCTGTTGTCGAACTGCTTGTTAATGCATTTTTACGATTTAGAGCCGTTTGCAATGCAGTGATATCTTGTCCAGCCGTAGCAGTATTGATCTTGGATTGAGCTTCTACAGACGCTTGCTCGATCCATGTATTTACTGTAGGAACTTTAACTAAAACAGTCATTTCCAAATCAGCTTCACCTAGAGATAAATGTAATGTCACATTATAATCTGCCGCATAAGCACTTCCATTATATTGAGCTAATCGTATCGTATCTTCTGTATCGGAAGTGGTTAAATACGTATCATCTGTTACACCTACTGGATGACCATCCATGATATGAGGTAATAATTCAATATCAGAAACAAAAGTATTGATATTACTATTAATTGAATTGGATAAGCGCAATGATATATCCTCATCTATTTTGGTATCATAAGACAATTCGCTATATGATGAGATAAGTTCCATTTCCCGTTCTAAGTCAAGCATATCCAAATCTCCTTGATCAGGAGTTTGATGATAAATAGAGATAGGTGGCTTATTAACTAACATATTTTGATCGAAAAAGCTGATTTGATCACGATCTACATTCATATCAAACACATGCCAGTAAGGTTCTTCTCCATCGCCTACAGGGATATGATAAGTTTTCATCGGAAGTCTGTATGCGCCATTATATACTTTTACAGTAGCTGATGATTTTCGCAATGTTGATGCTTCTCCATTATTAGCAGTCGCACTATAATTTTGTACATAAAACGTGTATATGCCATCTACACGTTTATTAATAGTGATCACTTCTGGTCCGTAAGAACTCATATTATCTGTATCTAAAGATACATAATTCTGATTCTGATAATTGTACTGTCTATTTTCGGTAGAAGTATGGAATCCATAGCCATCAGGTGTAGGTCCTAACAAATGAGCATCCTCATCGTAAGGTAATTCATCCCATGTTAACACAATACTAATTTTACCTTCTGTTGGCATTCTGGAAACAATAGCATCTTGTTCATAATTATATTTGTCTGCCAAAGATGTAGCAATCAGATAGGAAGGAATATATCCTTCTTTTTTCAACTCGCCTGTGTATGTACCAGGCGGAAGAGTAGCTATATAATCTCCATATTCATTGGTTGTAACAGTTGCTGCGATTGGTCCCTCTGTCACACCTACTCCACGACGAAAATTAATTGTCATTCCTTCTACATAAGCACTATTTTCTTCTGAAATCCACCCTGTAAATCCATTTATACGTAGATTGCCTTTTGTAGTTATTAATAAACGGCTTGCAGGTGAGGATGGTGTAATTGTAATCTCTAATACTTTATTATAAGCATATTTTAAGTTAAACGGATCGAATTGGATTACGCCTGTCACACTATCATAAATAACATTTGTTAGCGTATAAGGCTTACCATTTAATGTAGCTGTTACTTCCATATCGCTAAGCAATAATTCATTTGTTGGTTGGTTTAGATGTAAGATCGCTTGTCCGTTTCTAACATCCAAACTTTGCACAGGTTGTTGCACAACGACAGGTGTGGACGATTCTTGGTGTTTGTTATCGTCTTTACGAATATTAGTAACCACTTGCTCCCCACCGACCATACCACCTTCAATTCGGGCTGTTACGCCTGCACTGGTTGTTGTCTGGTTAACTCGTGGTGTAATCGTTGTTCCGGCTACATTAATATATGCTTTCTCAATCGTGCCGTTACCACTCACTTTGGCTACACCATTCAAAGTTAATGATTGGATCGAGGAAGATGTTGTCGTGCTGATCTTATTATCTGTCGTTCCTGAAGCTACTGCCAGATTATCTACAGAACCTGTAAGCAATTGAGTTAGCACAGACGATGATGAAATATCCATACTATCAATACGCCCTTTTAGTGAGACCGTTGATCCTGCTGGAATCTGATTAGACAAGACTACATTAGTAAATCCTGAACCTGTAGTTAAACCTTTTTCTTCAAGTAAACCTCCAGATTGAAGGATCATCTGTTGAACACTTGTTGTACCTGTAGTAACTACACGTACATTGCCGTCTTTTTTATTGATTACTGTTGTATTAAGTGTAGAATCTTGCAGATGAATACTGTTGATACCGCCACCATTGATCGTTGTTGTTCCTTTGACAGTAACATGATCTAGAATAGCATCGCCTTCACCAATACCTGCACCCAATAGAAGATCGCCTTCGATCACCATATTGCGCAATGTACTGCCAGCACTATTCAACTGCATATCACCTGTGATCTGTTGTTGACCGGATGCCGGCCCATAGACACCTGCTGTGTTGTATGTAGTCGTAGGCGAATTTGATTTGGACGTATTCGTATTATTCGATGATTGCAAAGAACGTTCTAATACCGTTACAGCTTCCGCGCGTGTTGTTGTATCTTTGGGACGGAATCCTTTTTCATCACCATTCATCAGACCATTGTCGATAACGGCTCCAATAGAACCTTTACTCCAAGAAGGACTATGGACAGTATCTTTCATGCGTGTAGCTGAACTCGATGATTTTAACTTTTTCAATGAAGTCAAAATAACCGCTAATTCTTGACGTGTTACTTTTTGATCGGGATGGAATGTATTGTTTTTGTATCCTTCCATATATCCCTGTGACTTAGCAATGGCTACATCGTGATAGAACCAATCAGAAGGCTGTACATCCTGATAAGCTATTGATCCGGCTTGTGTAAATCCAAATGATTTGTTGATCATAGCGGCTAGTTGCGATCTAGTGACACTTTGATCTGGTTGTAAGCTTCCATCTTGAAATCCGCTGATATAACCTTTATTTTGCCATTGTGTCAGTACATCTTTTGCCCAGTGATTTTGGATATCGCTTGCTTGAGCTGATTCTGTTGCTGTTAACCCCCATGTAGGTAAAGCAATCGCTACGCTCAGTAGTAACATCATCCACTGGCGATTTCTCTTTTTCATGTTCCCCAACATCAATTCCCCCAATGAAATGTAAGTCTAATCCACTTTTTGTACCTTTAGACGTAGGTACATAGACATATTTATTCATATTACTACATATTTTTTGTTTTGGGAATTGATTTTTCCTATAATGGAATTGTATGGATAACGATTAAAACCTTATGTCTGACTTGCCAAACTTATTATTCTCTGTTAACATACTGAACAAACGTTCAGTATTATTTCTTCTATATATAACGCTCTATACTGTATGATTCAGAACACCTCAAGAATCGGAGTGAAAACTCGTGAATAAAAAGCAATTGCAAACCGAACAGACGAAAAAAAGAATGGTGGATGCGGCTCGCGCCCTATTTGTGCAAAAAGGGTTTAAAGCGACATCGATTGAAGATATTGTGGCAGCGACTGGTAGCAGTAAAGGAAATATCTATTACCATTTTAAAAGCAAAGAAGGTCTTTTTCTTTATTTGTTAGATGAATGGAATCGAGATTGGGAAGAGAAATGGTTAGAAAAGGAACATCTTTTTCCAACTACAGTCGAAAAATTGTACGGGCTTGCCGAACATCTGGTACGTGAAGATCTGAGTCATCCACTTACCAAAGCAGCCGATGAATTTTTTAACAGCGATGAGAAAGATAATGATGTCGAAGAACGAGTCTCTACGATGATGGATTCTCATTTAAGCTTTAATCAGCAACTGATCCAACAAGGAATCGACAAAGGTGAGTTCAAAGCCAATGATGCTTCCAAGTTAGCGATTATTATGGAAAGTTTGATTATTGGACTCAGCCAAATGTCCCGTCAATCCAGTATCGAAGAAGCATTAAGTGTATATGAATTAGCTGTACAGGTGTTGCTGTATGGGATTGCACATCCTGCTCCTTCTTAGCGTTTTACAACTATACTACTATAGATAGAATAGTGTGATCTGCTTTATCAATAAAGATGATAAGCAGTAACATATTCTATTAATGTCATATTACAGACCGAACGTTCAGTATTTGAAAATGATGAAAAGAATAGATGGAGGATTTACTCATGTTGTTATTACTTCGTAACAGAGGCGCTATATTACTTCTGATGATTAATATTTTTCTTATTTTTACAGGTGTAGGATTAGTTATTCCTATTATGCCTACCTATATGAATGAACTTCATATTAACGGTAGTATGGTTGGATTACTGGTTGCTGCCTTTTCACTTAGTCAGTTGATCTGTTCTCCGATTGCCGGACGATTATCTGATACATGGGGACGTAAAAAAATGATCGTCTCCGGGATGATTATTTTCGCAGTGTCTGAATGGTTATTTGGGATTGCAAATGATCCTACACTATTGTTCGCTGCTCGTATGTTAGGTGGTATCGGTGCAGCCTTTATTATGCCTGCTGTAATGGCTTATACCGCTGATATCACATCAGATGAAGAACGTGGTAAAGGGATGGGTTATATTAATGCCGCGATCACGACTGGATTTATTATAGGGCCGGGGATTGGTGGCTATATTGCTGAATTTGGTATTCGTGTTCCGTTCTATGCAGCAGGAATCGCCGCGGCTATAGCGGCTATTATTACATTGTTAGTGTTGCCTGAATCATTAACAGCCGAGAAACGTAAAGCGACAATCGCTGAAGCATCTCTAACCAAGCAACCCAATATGTTTTTACAATTGATTCATTCGTATCGTGAATCGTATTTTCTTAGTCTGGTGATTGTATTTGTAATGTCTTTCGGATTAGCCAATTATGAGACTGTATTCGGATTGTTTGTCGATCACAAGTTCGGATTTACACCGAAAGATATTGCCTTTATTATCACCTTCGGTTCGATTGCTGGTGCTGTTGTACAAGTCAGTGCATTTGGCTGGATCGTGAATACATTTGGTGAGAAAAAAGTGATCTCATGGTGTCTTGTGTTTGCATCAGTATTTGTACTGTTAACGTTATTCGTCAATCAATACTGGATGATATTAGTGGTTACTTTTATCGTATTCTTATCGATCGATATTTTGCGACCTGCCATCAGTACACAGTTATCCAAAATTGCTCACAATCAGCAAGGTTATGTCGCTGGTCTGAACTCTGCTTATAGCAGTCTCGGAAATATTGCAGGCCCAATTGTAGCTGGATTATTATTCGATATTAATATCGGTTTCCCTTATATGGCGGCAGCGATAGTATTATTCTTATGCTTTATACTATCCCGTAATACCAAGAAGCTTGATGTATAAATAACATATTCATCATCACCAAAAAGAGTATCTATTCAGCATCTAGCTGTAGATACTCTTTTTGTAGTTTCTTTATCGCCAATCTTCTGCTCTAAAGCAATACCGATCATCTTGCGGCGGATCAATCATTCGATAAGCTAATGGTGTTAAAAAAGGTTCTAATTGTTCTGCGGCAACTACGCTGGTTGCTGTTACTTCTACCGGATGTTCCAGATTCGTGATACTGAGCTTCATACGATCAGGGTACATCCATATAAAAGCTTTTACTCCTGCAATTATCACATGTTTGGGATGTTCTATTTGTGGATATTTCCAATTTGCTGTAGTAGATGTAGAGGAATCAGATGCTAATACAATCGGTATATCTAACTGTTCAAACACTTCATGTAGTTCTTGTTCTGACTGAATCCGAATCGCAATTAAAAGAGAATCGCCATCTCCTACATGCCCTCCATAAGCTCGACAATATCGAAAATATTTCAATCGCTTAGACCATTCTAATAATGTATCCAATGAATGACGTTCAAAAAAATAACGTTCCCATAATTGTTGCTCTGATAAAGGTTTATGAAGTGGTTGTTTGTTCTTTTTTCTACCCCACATTCGCCTCTCCTCCTGCTATGAAAGATTAGGTTACATTTGCTTTGGCTAAAATATTTTCTACAAAATCAGTCTTGAGTAATGTATATTGTTCCCGATCTTCTGTCTGCTTAATAAGCTGTTGCTTCAGTTGTCCGTAAGCGATGACTTCCTCAGGATGTTGACGAAGATAATTGCGAAAAGTAAGATGTCTATGTAATTCTTGATTATCTTCAGCACATACATACACATGCTGTTTCATCCAGACTCGCTGATCTGAATTCCAGGGCACATAATCATCTATTCGTCCAAAAGCTTCTCTTCCTTCGACATCCAAGTCTCCTCGATAATTGTAACCGAGAATATGTAAAGCTGTAATAACACTGGATAATTGCTGTCTACTAGGAATAATGATATCGATATCTAGAATCGGCTTAGCACTTTGTCCTACCACCGAAGTACTCCCTACATGTTCAATACCTATACATTGTCCTGTCAGTTGCTTTGCTAAAATACGTTTAATCTGTTCAAATTGTTCTGCCCACTCTGGCTGGTACGTTTGTATATCTATCATAGCGCGCCTCCTTTATTTGAAGTTAATCAGGTAGACTTTATGTATTCATTATCTATTACCTATAAAAAATAGCACTTCAAACAGAATACTACCTGCTTAAAGCGCTATTGTACTACTTTCTTAAGATCCATGTACAACTCTGTAATCTACTTATTGAGATACTGTAATTGGACTTTTATCTTCTAACAAAGCAAGATTATTGGTTACGATAGTATCTCCATCGTTAATTCCACTGTTGATAAATACTTGTGATCCCGTTGCTTTGCCTAAAGTAACCTGTTTACGGATCGCTACATTTTTTTGTACAACATAGACATACGATTTACCGTCGATCGTTTGGATCGCTTTGGAAGGAACAATAATTCCTTCTTTGGCACTAGCATCTACAAAGCTAATATCTGCTAACATTCCTGATTTGAGCTTATTGTCTGCATTAGAGACGGCAACTTTCACCGGATACCCTTTACCACTCTCATCCATCGGGCTAATATTTTTTACTTTGCCTGTTTTGAGAATATTGGATGAAGTGACTCGCACCTGTACAGGATCACCGATTTTAACATTGTTGATTTGATCTGCTGGAACATAGATCAATGTATTAACTGTACTTAGATTAGCAATAACAAGTGCTGGTGAAGATGTAGATGCCATCTCACCGACTTCTGCATTTTTAGTACCGATAATACCGTTAATTGGAGAAGTGACCACTGCATCATCTAAAGCATCTTGAGCAATATTTACATTCAGTTCAGCTTGTTTTTGCTTTTGCTGACTGGCTTCGATACCTGATGTGCTTTGAGATACTTCCAGTTGTTTCTGTGCATTGCTATAACCGCTGTTAGCATTCTCATAACTGCTGGTTGCATTTTCATAAGCACTTTGAGCTGTATTCAAATTTTTCTTTGCAATAACCAATGCTTTTTGTGCTGCATTTAATTGTTCTTGCGCATTAACCTGTGCATTTTTGGCATTGTCATTCGCTGTTTGCGCTGTTGCTTGAGCGGTCTGTGCTTGTTCTAATTGCGCTTGTGTTGCTAGACCATTTTGAAATAATGATTGCGTACGTGTTAATGTTTTTTGCGCAGCAGACAATGTTTCTGTCGTTTGCTTAATATTATTAGCCGCACTAGAAACGGCTGTTTTAGCTTGTTCTACCGCTGTTGTCGCTTGATTAATCGATCCGTTCGCTTGGTTGATCGAACCTGTTGCTTGATCGATTGCACTTTTAGAAGAAATAATACCGTTTTTGGAACTTACCACTCCAGAATTCGCAGATACCATACCGGATTGTTGTGAATCCTGAGCGGTTTTGACTGCTGCTCCTGCCGCTGCTACATCTGCTTGTGCTTTTGCCAAATTGTTGCGAAGATCATTGTCTTCGAGTTTGAGAAGCACTTGTCCTTTTTTCACTTCTGTTCCGATATCTACCGGTAATGATACAACTTTACCGCCCATTTTTGGCACAATATTAACTGTTTCTGAAGGAGTTACTGTACCTGTATAAATTTCACCTTTGCCGATCAATCCTTTTTGTGCCTGACTGACTTTGACAGTCACATTCATTGCCTGTGTTGTTGCCGCTGCACTATTGGAAGAACAGCCGGATAACACAACCGTTCCAACCAACAACGCTGCTAATGGTAATTCCCACTTTGTTCTTTTCATTCGTGTTCCCTTTCTTTCTATCTATATTGGATGAAAAGCTTTCCTATCTGAAAGCATATCGATATACGATTATTCTTTGATCACTTTGACACCTTTACGTCGACTAATAAACAAGAAAATAAATGGAATCGAACAGAATAGCGGAATAGAAGATACTAAGAATGTATCGGCGATTCCTCTGGAATAAGCATCAAGCGTAATCAATCCTGAAGTAATACTTGCCCATGAGCTTCCCAGTGTGGCTTGAAGCGTTTGTGCTCCATCCAGTGTGATCGATTCTGATATTTGTTGTGAATGTAGTGCTGTACGACTTTGCATTAAGAATGTCAGAATAGCAATCGCCATTGACCCTGCTATCGTACGTACTAGATTCGATGCTGTAGAAGCTTTACCGACTTTTTCCGGTGCCACAGCGTTCATCCCTACTGTAGATAATGGCATCATACAGATTCCGATTCCCATACCGCGGAACATCAATACGACTTGTAGCCATAGATGTGAAGTATCTGGAGTCAGTGTGTGTAGATGATAGGTCATAATGCTCGTTAACGTTAAGCCGAATAACGCAATCGGTACAATCCCGATTTTATCAAATAATTTACCAGCAATCGGCATCATTACCGCCATCGCAATCGCCTGTGGCAACAAGATAATACCGGTGTGTACAGGAGAGACCGATTGAATATTTTGCAAAAATAATGGAGATAAAAATGTTCCTCCGTATAGCCCCATCATAACAAAACTGGAAGTAATAACACTGATCGTAAATTTATAATTTTTAAATAAAGAAATATCGATAACCGGGTTGTCTTTGCCACTTTCGACAAAAATCAAAAATACCAGTGACCAGAAAGCTACAAAAAATAATCCGACAATTTTGAAAGAACTCCAACCATCGCTTGAACCACTGGATAGTGCATATAATAATGTTCCAGCACAGGTAGCCGCTAATAAAAAGCCGGCTAAGTCAAATTTGACGATAGCGCCTTTTGGTGGTTCTTTGATTAACACAATAACCATCAAGATCGCGAACAGCGCAACAGGGATACAGACGATAAACAAAAACCGCCAGTTAAACCATTCGATCAAGTATCCACTAAGTGTTGGCCCGATAGCAGGTGCAGCCATTGCTGCTACCCCCCAGATACCAAGTGCCATCCCAATTTGTTCACGAGGCATAATTTTATATACAATCGTCATACTAAGCGGCATAATTACACCGCCACCTAATCCTGCCAGAATACGTGCAGCGATTAAAGACGAGTCACTCCAAGCAAAAATACAAAATGCTGTTCCCAGTGTAAATACACTCAGTGCAGCGATCAAAAATTTCTTATAACCAATACGCTGCTCCATAAATCCCGTAATCGGAACGATTATTCCTGATGCGAGAGTATAGCCGGTAATCACCCATTGAATTCGTGACGTTGTTGATCCCAAATCGGTGGTCAACTGCGGAATCGCTACATTGATTAGACTGTTATTCAAAATAGCGACAAAGGCTCCTAATATAATCGCTATAAAAGCAAGCCAGCGTTCTCTAGGCGAATCTGCGGGAGGAGCGGCGGCAACGACTGTGTCAGCCACATAAACCTCTCCTTACGATGTATGAATTTTCACAACCACATTTGTTCCAGGAATCAATTTGAGGTCTTTAGGTACATTGAGCGCAATTTCAACAGGAATACGCTGTGTGACTTTGTTAAAGTTACCACTTGTATTGGTAGCTGCAATGGTAGCAAAAACCGAGTTAGACGCTTCACCAATTTTGCGGATTTTACCTTGAATTTTGTAATCTCCATCTGCATCTAACGATACATCGACCACTTGACCTGCTTTGACGCGATTGATATCTGTTTCTTCGATATTCGTAGAGACATATAGATCATTCATATCCGCTACAATCGCTACAGGAGAACTTGGTGTACCGATCTCATGTTCTTTGGAATACACTTTTAAGACTGTTCCATCTATCGGTGAACGTAGAACAGACTTGCTAATCATACTTGAATCTAGACCGGATACATCTTGTTCAGCAATCGGTTCATTGCGTTTTAATACATCGCCTTCTTCAACATCAATATGATTAAGCTCTGCGGTAATCTGTGGCATCACTTTATATTGGGTTGCTGAAATGCGGGCATCTTCTGTTTTGACAAAATGAGTACCTTGATACCAGTAATAATAACCTAACGTGCCACCGCTAATAACTAGTAACACGATGAGAATTGACAATACGATCTTCCTTCTCACTTACTCCACCCCTGTAGTTCAACTTTTTTTATTGTTACAACAAGCACTGTTTAACATACCTGTTATGAACGTCAATATGGCTATAATCATGTGTCCAGTATGCAAACACACAAAGACAAGGAATTAGATGATGTTTATCTCCAAAAGTCACCCAAATTCCTTATACATTTCTACTTAATCCTCGCTTCAACAAATCCAATTCCAACTCGTAATGTTCAATAATGTCGTCTATCGGAACTTCTCTCGCAAAAAAACGAATAAAATTCTGAATCGTGATCGCTACAATAATTTTGGTCAAATGAAGAACTTCTTTCTCATCAGCTACATTCAGACGACTACGATTGATCGAGCGGATAAATTCATCAGTACGTTCTTTTGCCTCTGGATTATTCACATTCAGTGCTAAGCGATGCTCTACTTTGTAACTCATATTCAAAAAGATATTTTGAGCAAAATAGCGATATTCATGATGCTGAAATCGTTCTAACATCATTTTGAAAAATTCATTAAAAGCTATAAAAATATCCCCATCATTTTCTTTGAGAAGCAACAGCACTTTCTCACGATTATGCTTGTTATACTCTTCTAAAATATA
Source organism: Paenibacillus sp. PsM32 (assembly GCF_030433815.1). NCBI lineage: Bacteria > Bacillati > Bacillota > Bacilli > Caryophanales > Paenibacillaceae > Paenibacillus > Paenibacillus sp. PsM32. Next base: position 1,212,340 of record NZ_JARUWY010000001.1, read on the forward strand.
AAAGAAAATATCAGCTTTATCGTCAAAATACTGATAAAAACTTCCTCTAGGAATACAAGCTTCTTTGATAATGTTCGAAATCGAAGCATCTGCCAGAGAGGCTCGCGAAAATTCTTTGAAAGCCGCATCGATTAACCCTTTGCGTTTTTCCTTAGGCAAATTAAAAAAAGTCTGAGTAGGCATGGATTCACTCCAAATTAAGCATTTTGTATCATATACTGTTATTTCAATTGTAAAAAATTACATATACAATTATAATGTGACACAGTGTCACATGTCAATAGTCTGGTGCTCCATATCTTCATATTTCTTTCCTTATCTTTATATTTACATTATGTACAGGATAATATTTGTATTTTTCGGCTTTATTTTTATCTCTAAAATAGGTAAAATCACTAATTTTTGTATGAATTTATTACCAATTTTTATGGTATTTACTTTGGATAATCAGTGCTATATTACATTTTAGAAAACGCTTTCATTACTTGTTTATCAGGAGGTGGTCACGCTTACAATATTCTCATATATATGTAACCTGTCAGTGCAACGACTGTTTGTCAAAGGAAACACATGTTGTTTTCAAGATGTACAGCTCATTACGTTTACAGATTGTCCATAACTTTCACAAAGGAGACTTTATTAATGAAACGTAAATCCAAATCTTATCTTTCATTGACTGTGATTGCGGCTCTACTACTTTCTTTATTTTCCTCTTCAATGGCTTCAGCTTCAGATGAAGAACGTTCCGTTTCTACCGCAGCCGCAACAGGGATTCAATCTTATGTTAGTGCAATGCAACCGGGTTGGAACCTGGGGAATTCACTTGATGCGACAGGTGCAGATGAGACTTCATGGGGTAATCCTCGTGTGACCAAAGAATTGATTCAACAAATTGCTAATCAAGGATACAAAAGTATTCGTATTCCTGTAACCTGGGATCAACATACAGGCAGTGCTCCTAACTATACGATTGATGCCGCTTATATGAATCGTGTACAAGAAGTGGTCAATTGGGCGCTGGATGCTAATCTATATGTAATGATCAATATCCATCATGATTCATGGTTATGGACAAGCTATATGGGTCAAAATCATGATCCTGTACTGGCTCGTTATAATGCAGTCTGGACACAAATCGCAGATCGCTTCAAAGGATCTTCGAGTAAGCTGATGTTCGAAAGTATTAATGAACCTCGCTTTACCGAAGGTGGAACTACAGATCCAGCAACAGCTTACAAATTGCTAGATGAACTGAATACGTCTTTTCACAAAATTGTAAGAGCATCCGGTGGTAACAATGCTACCCGCGCTATCGTTCTTCCTACATTAGCAACTTCTTCTACACAAGCAGATTTGGATGCTCTATCTCAGACGATTGCCAAATTAAACGATCCTAACATTATTGCTACGGTTCACTACTATGGCTTCTGGCCGTTCAGTGTAAATATTGCAGGCTATACCAAATTTGAAGCCGATACGCAAAAAGATATCACAGATACGTTTGACCGTGTCTACAATTCATTTGTAGCTAAAGGAATTCCAGTCGTCATCGGTGAATTTGGATTATTGGGATTTGATAAAAATACAGGCGTAATCGAACAAGGTGAAAAGCTGAAATTTTTCGAATTCTTTTCTAACTATGTACGTCAAAAAAATATGACTACGATGTTATGGGACAACGGTCAGCACTTTAGCCGTACTACCTACAAATGGTCTGATCCTGAATTATACAATGTGATGAAAGCAGGCTGGACAGGACGTTCTTCCAACGCAGAAACAGATCTATTGTATTTCAAAAAAGGAGCAACGATTCAGGACAAAACAGTCAAATTGAATTTGAATGGCAATACATTTAGTTCTCTTTCTAACGGCAGTACAACGCTGGTCAAAGGAACAGATTATACGATCAGTGGAGATACACTTGTTATCAAATCCAGTCTATTAACGAAATTGCTTTCTTCTGGTAAATTAGGTGTGAACGCTACACTAACAGCTAAATTTAGCAAAGGAGCCAACTGGAACTTTAATGTAATCTCGTATACTACGCCTACATTAAGTGCTACAACAGGCACAACCAGCTCATTTGCTATTCCGACTACCTTTAATGGTAACCAATTAGCAACAATGGAAGCGACGTATACCAACGGTGGTAATGCAGGTCCACAAAACTGGACTCCTTTCAAAGAATTTGCTACTGCATTTAGCACGGATTACAGTGCAAATGTTATCAAATTAACACCAGACTTTTTCAAAGAAACAAACGATGGTGAAGTATTGCTCAAATTCCACTTCTGGAATGGCGATATCTTGAATTACAAAATCACGAAGAGTGGATCAAGCGTAGTTGGTAAAACATCTTAATTGATTTACCATGTTAGTATAAGATCTATATCCAATAAAAAAGACAAGCTACGGAGCTTATGCCCGTCAGCTTGTCTTTTGATTTACAATAATGGTTGGAGATGTAATTCACTTATGTCTTTCCAATGACCATCTATGTGCTTCCCAAAATTAGCAAAAAAATGTGTATGATAACCTTCTAGTTGCCAGATAATACGACCTGATACTACGATTTCATCATTGCATTTCAAATGATAATATACCGTCTGATGTTCATCTTTCCAATGATCGGTTACTGTTTCGACATGATATCCTCTACGAAACATATCTGCTAATAATTCCTCAGAGTTATGTTCTTTCAAAATATCGATATCTACCCCTACCAAGTGATGTAGTTGCTTCAATACTTTGTAAATGCACTCTTGAAATTGATTAGAAACCTGATCAATGTAAGTTTCCATCAGCTTTTCCAAATTAAACATCTCCCAAACGTCATATTAGTATCCACGCTTCATTATATACTAATTTTATCCATTTTAGATGTTTAATTGAAATTAATAAAGTTATTTTATAAGTTATTAGTTATATCTGTTTCATAATTTAAGTTATTGTTATTTTCAATTAAAATTTACCCGATCAGATCGCTCCAAAATAGAATATATTCTATATGATTATCATTGATAAAGTATTTTCTTATCAATCAGAATGCGTTTGCAAATCGTCTTCGATAATAGCAAATGTAATATGATCTTGCCATACTCCATTGATTTTTACATTTTTACGAGCAGTGCCTTCTTGAGTGAATCCTGATTTCAATAATACTTTGGTCGAACCGATATTGTGTGGCATAACTCCTGCTTCGATACGATGTAATTTTAGTTCCTCAAAAGCATACTTCACTACTGCTTGCACAGCTTCACTCATATATCCTTTACCATTGTAGTCCTGATCCAAAAAGTATCCGATCCAACCACTTTGCAAATTACCACGCACCACTTCAGACAAAATCACTTCACCAATCACTGTCTCTGTATTTTTTAGAAAAATAAGAAAACAATAACCGGTATCTTGTTCGCTAGACTCCAAAAAACGATGTACTCGTTCTGCTTGACCTTCGTATGTATAGAATAATTCATGACGTATGCCAGCAAATGCTTTGAAAAATTCTCTATTTTTCACTTCTAAAGCGAGTAAAGATTCTGCATGTGCTTTAGTAAGTGGCTTTATTGTTAATCGCTCCGAATATATACTCATATGTAAGCTCCTTTAGTTGGGAATATACTTGTTATATTATCCTTTAGTACCTGATTATTACAATGTCATATGACGTCCATGTCGTGCAAGATACTCTTCTTTTTGTTTGTAATCAGGCATAATACTACCTAACCGTCTCCAAAATGAACGATCATGATTCATATGCAGAAGATGGCATAATTCATGTACAATCACATAATCGATCACTTCTACAGGAGCCATAGCGAGACGATAATTAAACGTGATTTTTTTGCTCGAATGACAACTGCCCCATTTGGTTGTAGATTCTTCGATTTCAATACTTTTTGGCTTCACACGTAATTGTTTCTGGTAGCCTTCGATCCGTTCTAATACGATTTTTTTACAACTGGTAAAGTAAAACTTTTTGAGTCTGTGACGTAATTCTTCTTCGTTCGCATCCCCCACTTCAATAAGCTCATGTAGAAAATACTTTTTCCCTAAATACAAAAACTGCCCTTGCTCTTCATATTCTTTTGCTTGAGGAACAGCATTTGCTCTAGCTTGATCTAGCTTACTGGTATTATCCAACAGCCATTGCTTATTGCGCTCCATTACACGTAAAATGTCTGCTTCAGGTGTTCCATTCGGTGCTTTGACCGTAATTAAGCCTATCGTCTCCAACTGAATAGCGATCTTGGTACGCTTGCTATATTGCACATTAAATTCGATTGTTCGCTCATCAAATTGTATTTTCATAACATTCTCTTTTCTATGACATAGGATATACGCTTATGCTCTCGCATCATTTTTATAGCGCATATACATCTATATTGTTTTATTTACTATATTATCATTTTAGATGAAGAAACCAAAAAGAGAGGCATTATGCCTCTCCTTTTATTAATATCATTATTGTATTTAGAAATAAAACCAATACGATCAAGTTATGGACTAACCATACCACCGTTAGCATTGATAGTCTCGCCACTTACATAGCTAGACTCTTGGCTTGCTAAAAATACGTAAGCTGGAGCCATTTCTACTGGCTGTCCTGCACGTCCGAGTGGTGTATTGGAACCGAATTCTTTCAATGCTTCTGTAGGTTGTCCGCCTGCTACTTGTAGAGGTGTCCATACTGGACCCGGCGCTACAACGTTAACACGGATACCTTTTTCACCAACTTGTTGTGCCAGTGCTTTACTGAACACGTTGATCGAACCTTTAGTTGTTGCATAATCGAGCAACCCTGGTGAAGGTGAGTACGCTTGGATAGATGATGTATTAATAATTGAACTACCTGGTTTCATATGCTTGATAGCTGCTTTGCATAACCAGAATAGAGAGTATACATTTGTTTTGAATGTTGCATCAAATTGTTCTGTAGTTAAATCAGCAATCGATTCAACAAACTGCTGTTTACCTGCTACGTTAGCTAGAATATCGATTCCACCTAATTTAGCTACAGAGTCTTCGATCAATTGTTCGCAGTACTTCTCATCTTTAAGATCGCCAGGCATCGCATAAGCTTTTTGACCTGCTTCTTCGATCAATTTTACTACTTCTTGAGCGTCGGCTTCTTCTTCAGGTAAGTAAGAAATTACAACGTCTGCACCTTCACGAGCAAAAGCAATTGCTGCTGCGCGTCCGATACCACTATCTGCTCCTGTTACGAGTGCTTTGCGTCCTGTTAAGCGACCTGTTCCGCGATAACTGGTTTCTCCTGAATCGGGACGTGGAGTCATCTCTGTTTGCAAACCGGGTTCTGGTTGTTTTTGTTGCCAGTCTTCGTTTGCCTTAGGATATTGAGTTGTTGGATCTTGCTTTAGATATTGGTCAGCCATGATTGAATTTCCTCCTCGTAGATGATGTTTATATTGGTCGTTCTGGAAATTAATGAGCTCTTGTTTTATGTAACCGCGATGTCTTCCCTTCAAACAAGTAAACCAAAAGCATCGACCTTTCTGTGACTTCAAATAGAAAGGTCGATGCTTTTTCACCAGTTTATATCTTTTAAATATAACCGCTTTTCCACGGTTGACTGCTTTCGATAATGGTATCGCTATTAAGTTTCTTTTGCATATAACGATTGTCGGAATGAATAAGTGTACCGAAGATCAGATCGATCACAAATAGAAAAGTAATATGTTCGGATAACACAGCATTGTTTTTAACAGACAGCTTGTCTGAAGCTATTAATTTGATATCTGCATACTGTGTGATGGAAGTGGAATTATAGCTAGTGATCGTTAGAATGGTGGCATTATTCTGACTGGCAAGTGATAACGCATCTACAATTTCACTTACAGCACCGGATCGGGTAATTCCGATAATCAGATCATCCGGTGTACAGTTAGAAGCTGATAATTTCATATTGTACGTATCATTCCATGCAAAAGCATTGATACCGACAAGACTTAACTTCTGCTTCAATTCTAGTGCCGCCATCCATGAACTTAATACGCCAAAAATATAAATATTTTTCGCCTGAATAATCGCTTGAACAGCACGCTTAATATCGGATTCGTCGATCAAAGCGGCTGTATTCATAATCAGATCGTTATAGTCAAAAGCAAGCGAATCGGCAAAAGAAATATCGTCTCGTTGTTGCACTTTGGTATTCATATTACGATAGTGTGTATCTTGAGCAATCGCTATTTTAAAATCATGAAATCCTTTAAACCCTACTTTTTTGCAAAAGCGATTGATACTGGTCTCGGATACACCAATTTCTTGGGCAATCGCTGTGATCGTATGTTTTGTCCAAAAGTCAGGATTACTCATTGCAAAGTGCGCAATCTCATTTTCGATAAACGTCAAATTCCCTTTATTGGAAATGATTTTGGCGATGACTGCATTCGCTTGATTGCTCATAGATGCCTCCCTGCTCCACTCTATATTCATTCGTTAAGCTTATCAAAATTCACTCACAAATGATAGATTGAGCAATCTTCTGCTTAGTGCACATCAAGTTCTGTATTCCATTGCTGTACCTGTTGCTCAAAGTCCTGTACAGACCACACATGACTATACATAAAGTGAGCGTAATCCAGCATATTAGGTAGCCAGTTCAGATTCATCCATTCTTTGCAAAAAGCATGTGCTGCTATCTCTGAAGTACGTGTAATCCAAGCTTGTCGCCGAAATCGACCTAATTTAAAAGTATCAATCGGTTCTAATCGCTCATACGTCTGTCCAATCTCATCACATTCTATCGCATGAAAAAGTTCATGGGCTAAATGAATATCAATAATATGCTCAAGCAATAGCGGCTTCTTAGATGGAAGAATAGCTGTACATTGCTGCAATTCTTGTAAAGAAGAACGATACAGTATAATTTTCTTCTCGGTGGTTGACCATTCAAATTGTGCTCGAAATCTTACTTTTCCCAATACCCCTGAAGTTTCTTCCAGTTGAATCTGAATATTGCGATCCTGACATAATGCACGCAGATCATGTTTATAGAGTAGTCTATAGGTTTGAGCTTGCTGTTTGCCAATATTCAGTGCTTGCTCTACATAATAACGTCGCTTGGATACAGGTATTTTGTGAAAAAGTAAATCTCTGGTCAGTTCAGCGTAACCCAGCAGATAATCATCGGGGACAGATGTAATCATGATTGGATTCATCTTGTAACCTCCTCTATTGATACACGACTGCCAATAACTCGCTTTGTTCTTCCAGCAATTGAGTCTCGACTTCCAGAATCGAAAATAACTGTTCTCTTGTCTGCATCCCTGTGAGATCTAACATTTTTTCTTTGTAAAAAACAAATGTTTTGGGGATCGTTGCATTGGCATCCGAATAGATTGTATTTTCATCCAGAAAAGCGGCGAATTGTGTATCCATCTCTTGTTTGGTGAATGCGATATGATACGCGTTTGTTTTTTTGAAACGAACTACACCTTCACGATCCAGTACGCTAATATGATTAAGCTTTTTTTTGAATAGACCGAACCATGACTTTTTCCATTCATTGACTTCAAATAAAAACCAGCGTCCAGAAGCTACTTTGAGTTCAGTCTGATCGGTAGGTTGATTTAAAGCTTCAGCCGCTGTTCGAGTGAGTTCTTCCCGTGGAACTTCACGACTGCTCATATCTTTGGAACGTAACTCTGTCGATCCGGTAGCGATTGCTCTCAAAATATTGCGCTGGGAATCAATTTCAATTGTAATATCTACAGTTGCTTCATTCGCTCCTGAACGTACAATCTTTTCTAAAATTTCAGCTCGAATCTGTTTGATATCTTGTTCGGTGGCTCCGACGACTGTTTTTTCAATTTGCTCTCGCACCATCGCCATGCCAACACCAATCGTTGAGATATAAGGAGCATTGCGAGCTATTCGATATTTCATCTGTTGTTGATCTGCCATCGCGGGTACAAGTACAGCTCCACTACCACCACCGCCTACTAAGGTCACCAGACTGCGATCCAGTTCATAATCCACAATCATTTGATCCACTACATCCATCACTTTACCAATAGCGATAGTCATCACTTGATTTGCCGCTTCTTGGACTGTAATGCCCAAATGATTTGCAAAGGCTTGCCAAGCCATTCGGGCACTTTCCTGTTGTCCATAAGCATAATCTTCCACCGGAACCCAGCCTAAAATATTCGCCGCTCCAGCTAATGTCAGTGCATACTGTTCATTTCCAGCACATTGAACAGTGACATAATCAGGGTCTCCTGTACGGGGACTGATCGTTCCAATTACAGGCTGATCTACATGTTCAGGTGTCACAAAACATTCGTATTCCAATCCTGCAATATGTGCACTTCGAGGCCCCACATCAATAATCTGTTGATTACGAATTTGGATCATACTTCCACCAGCAACAGCAAGCGTACGTACATCCAGTGAACGAAGATACGTTTTGTGACCGCCTACCTGTGCATTTTCGATCATAACTTTGCCGTTTTTGATGACCGAAATATCGACACTGGTTCCGCCGACTTCAAAAAAGATACCATCAGATATTTTCTCATACATCAATGCACCGGCTACACCTGCGGCAAGACCGGATAACATGGTCAAAATAGGACGTTTGCGTACTTCATCAATGCTCATCACGCCTCCATCACAACGCATAATCATCAATTGCGAAGTGATTCCTGCTTCCAGTACAGCTTGTTCGGTCATATTCGCTGTTTCCATCATTTTCGGAATAAGACTGGCATTGACTACTGCTGTACGGGTTCTTGTTTTTAGACCATATAATTGTGAAATTTCGTGTCCACCTGTCGCATAGATCCCTTTCTCACGAGCGACTTCGATCACACGTAATTCATTCGTAGGATCATCGACACTGTAGGCTTCCGAAGCCACAATCACTTCTGCGCCTTCAGCACATAATTCATCTATAGCGCTGTGAATTCGCTCTGTAGTTAATTCTTTGCTATCCATAAAACGATGATACGTATGCAAGTATTTGCCTGTAGCCAGTTCAATCTGCGTCACTTTGGTTTCGGAACGTGCGCTACGTGCATCCATTCCTGTACCCATTCCAATAATACCGACACGGGCTACATCTCCTTCAAGTAACGCATTTGTTGCTTGAGTCGTACCATGTGCGATAAATTTGATATCTTCAGGCACAATCTGATTTGCACTCATAATTTGCTGAATAATCGTAACAATACCACTTGCTACACCGCGTTCATCATGATGAGTGGTTGGTATTTTCACTTTGGATAGTACTTCATAGGTTGTATTATCTATAGCGACTGCATCAGTAAAAGTTCCACCTACATCAATACCGATCCGTACTTGCTGGTTGCTCATTGTGGTTGTGCCTCCTTCTCCTTTTCTTGATTGCATATCTGGATCTCATTTCATTTCAATCTATATGTTAAAAAGCAACCAGACTAGCGATCACCATTGATATTAATACAGCGACAATCATCCATGGCAGTGTTTTACGTAGAATTTCGATAATATCTGTTTTGGTAAAATCAGATACCCATACATTATGTGAATTAGTCGGATCACTTACAGCTTGTAAATTACTAACGATACGCAAAGCTAACATAGCGGCTACAGGCGGCATTCCTCCAGCCACAATCAAAGCCGCTATTCCGCTACCCAATCCCCAGACATTTAAAGGCCCACGATAAATAGCTAACGGTGATAACAATGTGAATATAAGCACATACATTAGAGGACTGGATGGAATAATCCCGGAAATTAACGGCTGAATCAGTAATGCTACTTGCGGAGCGGTTACTGCACTAAGTAAAATCCCGATTCCAATCATCAGACCCAATGCTCCTGCTATATCTTGAATTCCTTCAACAAGCGCACTTGATAATACATGAATTGGACGCTTAGGTGTAGCAAGCAACAAAGTCACGACGGCTCCAATACAGATTGCAGACACTACATCTAATTTGAAAATAAATACCATTAATACGGGTACAAGTGGACTAATCAGTGCAATCGAACGAACATTACGAGAATCTTGACTTTGAAAATCATTTTTGAGTGGCATTGCCCATGCGCGTCTGATTTTGCCATCTTTGCGGGTATAATACACAATCATAATCAGAGCAATCACGATAAGAGGAACAGCGCAGATAAGAGAATACGAAGCGATAACATTAACAGGAATTTGTAGAACATCGGTATAAATCGCCCATGTCGATACATTAAACACAACACCGACTCCATTCGCCAGTAAAACAACCATCCCACTGACAAAAGGCTTGAGTCCAGCAGTTAGCATAATCGGAATAGCAATCGTTCCGACTAGAATAACCATACCTAATCCATTAGCTGCCGAGAAAATAACAGAAGCGGCGAGAAAGAAAATAATAGCGATAGCAAGAGGTTTGTCTCCAGCCAGTTCAGCAGCTTTGCGGATAATCGTTTTGGTGATTCCCACTTTACTCAGAATCTGTCCGAACCAAGCACCAAAGATCAAGCCTGCAATAGCGGTAGATAATTTCATCACTCCACCTGCCAGTACACCGCTGGTAATCGTAAATGTATCTGGATTACTCGATTGAAACGGAATACCTGCAATTGCCGCTAACAAAATAGCCATAATTGGCAATGCTAATAATGTTGTTAATTTGCGTGTCATCATTAAAGCTACAAAGATCACGAAGACAAGCAATATGCCTATAATCTGAACCGTTTGCATGTGGATTCCTCCCCGATTATACAACCATTAATCTAAACTTCCAGATATGCTTTTTGCTGTTGAAGCATCTGTTGTAATTGTTGAATATTCACTTGTTGTACAGGAATATGATGCTGTGCAGCCAAGGCTGCTGCTGTTCCACCTGCCTGACCAATCGCTCCAACCGTTGGTGTTGTTCTTACAGCTGCTTGGGCTTCAAATGTCGCGGACAAACAGCGTCCAACTACGATCAGATTGTCGATTTCATTGGTGATTAATGAGCGATAAGGAATCCCATACATTCCGCCCCATTCCAGTTGATCGGTAGCTGTTCCTTCACCGTCAGGACTATGAATATCAATCGGGTAACCCGAATGAGCAATCACATCATTGAACTTTTTCATCTGTAAAATATCTTGTGCAGTCAGTGTATAGACTCCCTGTATTTGACGAGAACCACGTACACCGATCGAAGGGCCTGTTGAGACGACAATAGATTGCTCGAATCCGGGGATATACTTTTTCATAAATAGCTCTAATTCACGGCATTGCTTGCGTCCTTCAATCTCAGCTTCACTAAGACTATATGCATTGGTGCTGTCTTTACCTAGAATACGGGTCGTATTCATAATCACTTCACCTGGATTGTTCGTTTCAAAAAAAAGAATATCTTCGCGTGGAATACTGATCTCTCCACGTTCTTTGGCTTGTTGAAATTGTCGTTCAAATCCAATCACAGACAATCGTGAAGCAGAATCCATGACTGAAATATCCAGATTCATACGAGGAAATTCTTCACGGTGGGCTTTGATATATTCTTTGACGGCTGTTATATTCACATTACGCATTTTCATTTTGAGTGTCATCGGTTGAGACATTTCATCCGATTCTCGTCCTTTTTGAAAAGGAACTCCTGACCATGTCGCCAGATCGCCGTCGCCTGTAGCATCTACAAATACATCTGCCTGCATCTCACTTAGCCCTGATTTATTGCACAAAATAAGAGAATGTATACGCCGCTGTTCTACTTTTGCTCCGGCTAGCATCGTATGATACAGAACGTTGCCTCCACTTTCTTGCAACATCAGATCCAGCTCATATTTCATAGCTTCTGCATCAAAAGGGGTCACCGAATACGTATAATTTGTTGCATCCGGTATATGACCGGGTGATTTGCCAATCGCTTGAAGACGTTGAATTAATTCATCAATAATGCCTTGTATCGCTTGCTTATGCCCTGCGTGAAAAGTCATCATCGGCCCTACTCCTGCTGATGTGAGCGTTCCCCCCATAAATCCACCGGATTCAATAATAAGTGTGCGTGCTCCTGCTCGTGCAGAAGCAATAGCTGCAATTGATCCCGACACTCCTCCACCTGCTACAATCACTTCATATGCAGACATACTCAACCTCCTTTTTTGGTAGCGATTACATTTTGCAATTTGAGAATAGCACCATTTTCTAAAAACATCAATATATTTGTTTATTTTTTCCTAAAAATACGGATAAAATGATTTATGAGCAAATTAAGATCGAAATTTTGAGAACTATTCCAGATTGGATGTTTGTTGAAGTACATAAGGAATATATGAAAAAGACTCTGACAACGGAAATTGATGACGGTATTCAGTAGGGCTGATACCTGTGTATCGCTTGAACATACGACTGAAATGTTCTGGAGATTCATAGCCGATATCATACGCGATTTCGTCTCTTTTTTTACTTGTTGTTTGGAGTAATTGTTTGGCAGACTCTATACGTAATTCAGTGATATAATCCCATAATTTCTTTTTCATTCTTCGTTTGAAAATTGCACTCATATAACTTGTACTGAAATGAATATCATTGGCGATATCTTGAGCTTGAAGGGTAGAACGATAATAATGTCGATGCACATACGCAAGAATACGTGCAAAAATAATTTGTTCTGTACGATCATCTGTCCATTGTGTATACATCCCTACACTTCCCTTCAGATATACATATATAAGTAAAAAAAGCCGCCTAATCAATATGAAGGCGGCTTAAGAATCATTTCGAATATCGTCTTGGATGATACAAACCTGCTCTAAATTGCTCTTATTGTATGGTTGAAGATTAAGAAATTATTGTAAATCAAAGATCGCTTTAAATGTTTTGCCTTTAGCCGCATTTACATTGACTGAAAATTTGATTGTCGGGCTTAATTGATTGACTGTGATGCCTGCATCTACTGTTGATTTGGTTGCTACTTTATCCAATTCAACCGTAATCGTACCTGTATTCGATTGAGTAGGATCACTAACCGATACATATAATTTGTTGGACTTTTCTTGTACCATTACAGAAGCTTTTTTGTTGACGGTTACTCCTGCAATCGTCTGTATACTATCTGTCCAGAAATTAGCACCTATTAGATTCAACGTGTTTTCTTTGACCGCTTGAATCGTTGCTGAATTGGCCAAAATCGTAACATCCGGTTGAGCCGCATAGCTCGATACTTGGGTTGCTGTTTTTCCAGGCAATACTACGTATTCATAATTTGCTCCACTTGGATTCGTTCCTTGATTGATCCACATCGTCATATAGTTCCGGGTAATAGGTGTAGCTGGTGAACCCGGACGTGTATTGATCTGCTTCCAATTGCCTGTACGTGCTTCTCTTTTGGCTTGTATCGTTGTCGCATTCGGGAAATAATAGCCGATACTTGCGCCGGATATTGAACTTCCAAGATGCGCCCAGCTCACCTGTGAAAGTGTATCTGACCATCCTAAAGTTGAAGAATAGACCTGCCCGTTCACTGTAAGTGCGTTATTACCTTGAGTATTTAATTTGCGATTTTCGACAATCGTCTCAACAGCGACATTATCTGTACTTGTAATATCTGCTCCTAAAGCAACCATTTCATCGTCAAACATAAACCATGATTTTTTGGCTGTTAACGCATGATCTGAATATTTAAGATCCATACCGGATACACCATATTGTTTGTTACTATCTGTTCCTCCTGTCCACGTATTTACACTTTTATGCGTAGTTGCTGGTTGTTGAGAAAGTACAGTGGTTCCTGCTAGTCGATAAGCATCGACTGTCGGCCAGTAGTCTTCGCTATATTGAGCCAAATCGTTATTGTATAGACTTGTCATCCCTGTAGAGGTATACCATGCTTTGCCATTTTCACTATTGATCGCTTCATAACTGGCAATTCGATTAGAATACATCGCTAGACCCCAACTATAAGTTCCACGTTGTTGTACCGCTCGATCCATCGCACTGAACTGCTTGTATAACATCAAATTAGCAGCAGGTGTAATAGCTGAATTATTCATAATAGCTTTGGCACGAACAATCGAAGGTATGGAAGCATCAGCGTAATAAGAAGCATACGTATCTGATGTAATCCATCCTTTGATCATCCGTCGGACATCATTGGCTTGAGCAGTTGGTGCGATCTCAGCAAGTAATAAAATATTTCTGATAACCGCATGACCAGCTACATGATCTTGCTGATAATAACGGGAAATTTCTCGTCCTCGAACCATATCCATGATGGCTCCTTTATACATCAAAGGTTGATACGCGTTGGTGATCCAATCCCATACATTAGCTTGCAATGGATCAGTAACCTGCCACGTAGAGCCCTGCAATAACACCATCAGATCACTCAACGATTTCAACAAATCTATGCCATACCCGCCGGTATACGGGATATTCGCATGTTGAATAAATGAACCATCGGTATAAAATCCATCTCCACTGGTGACATATTTGAAAATAGCGGATAATCCATCCCTTGCATTGGCGATTTTGGCACTATCTTTAACAATCACCCCTCTAACCGCCACAACCATTGCTTTCCATGCTCGGTTCGCTCCGGTTGATGTTACCGTTGGCGAAAAGCGTTCAACCGCATTCATATAATTGGTAATCTGTGTGCTATTCAAATGATCATACATAAGCACAACCGCATCATTGAGTTGTAAAGGAATCCCGATCTGCCAATCCCACCAGTTACTTGTACCACTAGGTGTAGTCGTCACATTTTCGTTGTAGCGTGTGCTGTACATATAATCTAGAGCACTGACAATATCGCTCTGAAGAGTGGTATCTCCATAGACAGACGAACCTACTGTTGAATAGGCTAATGCCATCGTTTTTAACCGTTCATACGTTGTTCGGATTTGAGCCGAGTTACCGACTCCTGAATTGTCTTGCCATAAATAGGTGCGATTAGACGTTTTGTTCATACTTTGCCAGTATCCATTAGCTGTAGTCGTCAACCTGGTAATAGCGTTAGCAATATCAGGATCTGTTGTCGATAGATTGGCACCACCGGTCAGCATCATTCGGTGCTTTTCACGTAATTGATCAAATTCGTCTGCCGCATACGTTTTAGATGTAAAGCCGACTAAGCCGCTACTTAGCAGAACCAGCACGAGCATCACATAACCTATTTGACTTAGTTTACTTTTGACTTTGCATGTATCCATTATTTTCGCTCCTTTTGTTCAGATCATGATCAAACCGTACAGAATACATCACGTAAATGCCCGAATACATCATGGTTTGTCCCAAAATCATCCTCTATGCTGATGATGTAGTTATTTTTATATTTCAAAAGGAGGATTATGGATGTTATTCAAAAAACAGCTTAGACAGCAATGGAAAATAGTCGGGCTATTCAGTCTTATCCTGGTGTTGCTGACAGGTAGCTTGTTCGTAAATGGATGGAGTCCCAAAAAAGCAGAAGCTGAACCCACTATTCAAGTCGTTGTGAGTCAAGCAGGATACAGTGTGAACGATTATAAAAATGCTGTTGTGGTGTCGGATACCGTTCTGTCAGATACGTATTTTCAAGTTGTAAGCGTTACCAGTTCTGTTTATTCGGGTACGATGGTCAATGAAGGTTATCACTGGGGCAAATATGTGTATTCTATTGATTTCTCTAATATTCATACACCTGGAACCAGTTATACTGTGCGTAGCAATGGTATATCTTCTTACACATTCCCGATTGCAACGAATATCTGGGACAATTATAAAGACGAAATGACTGCTTTTTACCGTCTGCTTCGTTCAGGTGTTTCTACAGAAGATGCTTATCCTGATGGATATAGCACTGTTGCTCCTTCTGCCAAGCTTTATCATGAAGCAGGTCATTTAGACGATGCCAAGTCGATAGATGGCACACAGCATTATGATCTTACAGGAAGCTGGTATGATGCTGGTGATTATGGTAAATATGGCGGCAATCAATGGGTAGGTGCGGAGATCGCTTTATCTTATGTCCGCTATGCAAATACAACAGCCGTTCAATATGATTATGACCATAATGGTATTCCTGATCTGATTGATGAAGCGATTTTTGGTAGTGATTATTTGGTCAAATTCGCGAATCAACTGGATGGCGAAATGTACAATTTAAAAAACAATGCAGCTTTTATTCATCCTGAAAAAGCGACCGATAATATCCCCAATACATCCGATGACCGTGTGCTTTCGGATCTTAGTGTAGGAGGTTCTGCCAAATCAGCAGGTACACTTGCGGCAACAGCAAGAGCGCTCCGTACCGCTATCTCTAATGGAACTATTCCTTCTGCTCAACAATCCACATTGAATACATTAGCCAATCAATATCAAGCAGCCGCAATCGTGTTCTACGATTATGTGGTCGCTCATCCTGATGGGCCTGTCGGCTCTTATTCCACCAGAGGCGGCATCCCTAATTCCAAATTATTAGCTGATGTAGAGCTGTATCTATTGACCGGCAATACTACGTACAAAACAGCTGCTACCGCTTTTATTCAAGATTTGGATAGTCTGGATGTGAGCTCGACGAATTATTGGGATATGAGTCCTTTGTCGATGGCTGAATTTTATCCAGTCGCTGACAGCGCTACGCAAAACCATATTCATAGTCTGCTCAAAGAACAAGCAGATTACTTTATGTCCTCAATGGACGATACCCCCTACCATGTACTCAACCAATTTAAAAATTTCGGTGTCAATGAACCTCATGCTTCCTATCTAGGTGATATGATGCGTTATTACGAACTATTCGGTGATCCCGAAGTATTGGATGCGGTGCTCAAAGGAACGTATTGGATTTTTGGTGAAAATCCATGGAATATAAGTTGGGTATCCGGTATTGGTAGCGATTATGTGGACTTTCTGCATACCCGCTTTGATGAACAAGCCAATACAGCTACCGGAACAGGCATTGTATTGCCTGGCGCTATGGTGAGCGGCCCCAATATCAAAGATACCAAAAATAAAAACAGTATCAGCCCATGGTATCAAGATCGTTCTCTATTCAATGACGACGTTAGCCAATGGCGTTATAACGAATTCAGTATTAGTATTCAAGCAGGTCTGCTGTATACGATTATGGGATTAAGTGCTACAGAACGAACACCATCTACAACACAAGATGTCCCTGTTCCATTTACTATTCTTTCTCCTATTATTGGTGATAAAGTTCGTGGTAATGTGACGCTGTTTGCCGATACGGATCCACGTCTGAGTAATCCACAATATGTTGCTGCCGGTGCAAATGCAGGATATCAATCTATGTCTGTTCAAGGAGATGTGTATACAGCAGTGATAGATGAAAGTACCAGCGTTCCTTATTTCAATCGACGAGTAGATATACGTGCTAATGATAATCAGGGGCATCGTACGTATAGTTCGACTCATTATATGGTCGCTCCGCCATTACCTGATCCAGCTTCTCCTCTGTTGTATGATGACTTTGGTGGTGCAGGTTCATGGGGTGGTTCTTCCACCAATGCCACATGGGTGAACTGGTATAATCAGAATCGAGGTACAGGTTCATTTTCCAAAGTGACTGTCGATGGTCGTACCGCTGGCAAGTTCTCACAAGTACCGATCACTGTTGATTCTGCCGCCAAATTTCAGCCATGGCATGATACCGTCGATCTAACAGGGTATCAATACCTGAATGTCACGCTCAAAAATCCGGGTTTTCCTGCTCTACGCACTCGTATTGAAGCATCCGATGGTAACAAAACCTATAATCTAACAGGAGGTTGGGTTACTGTTCCGCAAAACTGGACCAAATTACAATTTAATCTCAATACCTTATCCCCTGCGATTAACAAAAAAGAAGTCAAATTTGCGATCTGGCTCAAGCAAAATACAGTCACTAATGGTGAAATGCTAGTCGATGAAATTAGCGCCAGCAACGTCAAACGTGGTAGTGCCCCTACATTGACTAACGGTACAGTGAATACGACGACTGGTAATCCTCAGACTAATTTCACTTTTGATGTCACTTATACTGATGCTGATAATGATGCACCGCTTGTTACAGAACTCGTATTAGATGGTGTGATTCATGAAATGGTCGCTACAGATCCAGCAGATACAACATACACTGATGGCAAAATATATCGGTATACAAACAAGCTGACTCCAGGTAACCATTCATACTATTTCCACACCACCGATACGTTTACAAATGCAGTTCGTACTACCCTACAGCAAGCGCCACACGTCAGTCATACTTCATCTTCTTTACTGTCTAACGAATAATCTGAATAGCCAAGCAGACAACAGGTACAGCGTGTTTTTCGCCTATGCTGTTGTCTGCTTTTTGTTACGCCATTCTTGTAAAGGAGAAGGCGGCAGATCACTACTTCCCCATGATTGTCGCTCTCTGCTTAGTCGCAGTCTCAATTGACCTCCATGTTGTATTTCATGATGTCGTATCCATGCTCGATCCAATACTCGATCATTAAGCCAAGCTTCAGCAATATAGCGATTCTGTGTTCTATCGCTTACATTTGTATCTCCTTCAACCACTATATTCAAAAAAATCTGCGCTGATTCTGTGCCTAACCGTAACGTGATAGAGTCAAATACAGGCGGAACTAGAAAGTAAATATCCTGTCCCATCAATGGATACAATCCTAGTGCTGAGCAAATAAAGAACGCACTTTGACAACCCATATCTTCATTATCTCCCAGCCCATCACGCGCTACTTTAAAATACGTCTGCATACATTCTCTTACACGCTCTGCTGCTAGATCAGGTCTACCTGCATAAATGTACAGATACGGAATATGAAGCATCGTTTCTTTGGAATAATAATATCCATTATCAAAAAACGTATTTAGATGTTCGACAAATGCTTGATTCCCTCCATGTCGCTCAATAAGCCCTGCAAAATCATGATGCGTACTGAATGACCATTGCCAGCTTGTCCCTTCGTAAAAGTAAGGATCATTCCATGAATCGGTTCGACATACCGCAGGATCAAATGGCTCTACCCATCTCCCATCAGGCAAACGTGGTGCAAAACAACGACGTTCATCGTTCCACAGATTCCATAACTTGGTTGAACTTTGATAATACTGTTCAGCAATCTCAAGCTCACCTAATGATTCAGCCAGACTGCCGATACACCAATCTTGATAGCTATATTCCATATGACGGGATACAGCATTTTTGGGAACATGGGTCGATAGATAACCGAGGGATAGATAGTCTTCCAGATAACGACCATACATCCATGTATCCGGTGAATACACTTCATTGTTTTTACGCATTTGTGCAAGTGCTATTTTATAATTCAGATCAGGCAATCCTTTTAACATCGCTTCATTGAACAAAATATCGGCTGAACTTCCACCTTGAATCATTGCACTATGCCCTGCTATCCACGCATCAGGCAACCATCCTATATGATTGGCAATATCTAATAAACTGTTCAAAATGCCTATTTCTAACTCAGGATCTATTAAAGTAAGCAACGAATTAGCATTACGCACACTATCCCATAATGCATAAAGATCCGTATACTGGCGTACACCAGATACCCAACCATGATATTCATCGTCGATTCCTAGATCAGATGGCATACACCATAGACGGGTCAGTAATGTATACAACAACGTCGTATGTTGTTCACTTCCTCCTTCCACTGTAATTCGGCTTAGCTTTTGCTCCCATACATCACCAGCTTGTTGCCGTATATCGTCAAATCCACCTACAGCTTCACGTTCAATACTGGCTTTGGCTTTGCCTATACTGACGTACGATATGCCTACTTTCACTTCCACTATTTGCTGATCGTCAAAACTGACTGCCGCACGGCAATGCTTTCCATCGACCACATTGTGCTCACGGATCCCGGTATGATCCGCTAATATACATGCTGAAAACGGTTGTTGACATTGAATTGAAAAGTAAATCGAATAAGGATAATCATGCCCCCATCCACCTCGAAAATCCGAACGTCCTACCAACTCTGTTGATGATACTTTTTCCAGATAACCACCGATACATAATCCTGTTGTTGCTCCTGGCTGATCGCCTTCTACTTGAATCACAGCACTGCTATCTATCCATAAATGACCTGATATTCCTTCTGGAAACGTATAACGATGACAACCGGTACGTGCTGTACTTGTCAGTTCTGCTTGAATCCCTTCAGGCATTAAGCGAACATAATAATATCCAGCAGAAGCTTGTTCATGCTCCCGTTCATATCCATCAACTTGTAATCGCATTTCTCCGATAAATGGCGTAATTCCTATATTTCCATATCGCCCACCACCGCCTGTTCCACTAACATGAGTATGACTAAATCGTACAATCGGGCGCTGACTGTCATATCCATGAGAAAGTTGCGGTGGCAATGTATCTGGCGATAAACGCACAATACTGTTCGGTAAATAAGGACCGCATAAGCAATTATTTTCGCCATCCACACCGATAAAAGGATCGACATAATCTATTCTTGCTTTCTCCATCACAGGAATCTCCTTTTACCAGAAAATATGGGTCTCCCCTTTAAGCTTCGCCAATGCTTCCAAAAAGAAATAATCACCATAAATAATCGGTACTTCTACTTCTGCTCGCGCAGGATAGCTTGCTGTACCTTTGATAATAAGAGCTTCTTCGTTATCATTTTGAGGGGTGTAATCTTTAAATAAAGACTCCACCGTTGCGGTTGCATGATCACGATATATAGATGCACGAGAGTCTTGATCTTGTTCTAACAAATAAGCCAATTCCAACATTCCACTAGCTGCACACGCCGCCGCTGTAGAGTCTTTGATATGAAGCTGATCATCTGGTGCACGAAAATCCCAAGGAGGTACTCGATCTTGTTGCGTCTGACTGATCCAGAAATCAGCGACATCCAGAGCGGTCTGCAAATATCGGGAATCACCGGTATACCGATATCCAATAGCGAATCCATAAATCGCCCATGATGTTCCACGTGACCATGCGGAATCAGGATCATATCCCTGACCACCTAATCCTTCTATCAGTTCTCCTGTCTCCGGGTCAAAACGTACAATATGATGTACCGATCCATCTTGCCTTACAAATTGCTGGATCGTCATATCACTATGCGCTTTGGCTATATGACGAAAACGTGGATCACCTGTTGTTTCACTTGCCCAGTACAGTAACGCCAGATTCATCATACAATCGATAATAGCCAACCCTTCACTGCCTTCATGTAACCATGCTCGAATAAAATGTCCCTTGAGATTAAATCGCCCTGCCAGATGACTTGCTGCAATGAGCGCTCTTCTTCGAGATAAGTGATTACCTGTTAACTTGTAATTAGCGACAGACGTTAGACTCCACAAAAATCCATTGTCATGATGCAATTTTTCAAACTCATGCAATAATTCATCCAGTTGTACTTCACAATCTTGTGCGATTTCTTGTGCTTGTCTATCCCCTGTTTCACGAAAATATAACCATAAAATGCCTGGCCAAAAGCCATTAGTCCAGCATTCCAGTTCACGTGCATCGTACTGTCCGTTAAAAGAAGCATTAGGAAAAGTGGCTCCTATTCGTTGACGAGTTCTTTCCAATTTTTGCGTGGTATATTCCCATGCTTGCTCTAGCCATTGCGTATCGGTATAAATCATGTGTATTCTCCTTTTTTATTCACTTTTGGCAGATTAACCTTTGACCGCTCCAATCATGACACCTTTAACGAAATATCGCTGTACAAATGGGTATACACATAAAATCGGTAAAGTAGCGACGACAATCGTTGCATATTGTAGTGTAGCGCTCACCTGTACAATTTGATCTGCGGCTGTGGTGCCTAGCATCAGATCTGTCGAATTCGAAATTAAGATTTCACGCAAAATCAATTGCAATGGAAACAACTGCCGATCTTTGAGAAAAAGAGAAGCATAAAACCAGCCGTTCCATTTCTCTACCGTATAATAAAGTGCCATCACCGCCATTACGGGAAGACTAAGTGGAACAACGATACGGGCAAAAATCGTCGGGTGATTGGCTCCATCAATTTTGGCTGACTCTTCCAGACTATCTGGAATCGCTTGAAAAGAAGTACGCATCACGATCAAATTAAACGTATTGACTGCAAATGGAATAATCAGTGACCAGAGCGAATTCATCAAGCCCATACCTTTAACCACCAGATAAAAAGGGATCAAGCCACCTGTAAAAAAC
Organism: Paenibacillus sp. PsM32; assembly: GCF_030433815.1. Lineage (NCBI taxonomy): Bacteria > Bacillati > Bacillota > Bacilli > Caryophanales > Paenibacillaceae > Paenibacillus > Paenibacillus sp. PsM32. Next base: position 1,234,470 of record NZ_JARUWY010000001.1, read on the forward strand.
ATAGTGAATACAATTAAAAACGTAAACAGGTTGTTCCAGTACACATTTTTGCGAGATAACACATAAGCCGCTAATGCTGTAACCGTCATATTCAATATCACACTGGCTCCTACTACAAATAATGTATTCAGATACCCTTTAATAATTGAAGGATTATCCAGTACTTTCACATAAGCATCTAGATGGAATCCATAAGGTTTGAGCAGTAGACCGGAATGAGCCATCATCCGTGACCCGTCACTAACTGAAGCGACCAGCACATAATAAAGCGGATATGCGGTTAACAGAACAAGCACAATCATGATCCAGATAATCGTCCAATCGAATACTTTTTCCGACCATGAACGCTTCATAACATTCTCCTTTCGCCGCTTACCACAGGCTATTTTGGCTTACTTTGCGACTGATATAATTAGCGGCAAGTAATAATGCTAGATTCAGCACCGAATTGAAAATGCCGACTGCCGCACCAAAGCTCCAATTAAATTCAATCAGACCTTTGCGATATACATATGAAGAAATAATATCTGCTGTATCGTAGATCGACGAATTATAAAGTAAAATGACTTTTTCAAATCCCAGATTAAACAATCCGCCCATTCGCAAAATAAGCATAATCATCACGGTTGGCAATATGCCGGGTAACGTTACACTGATCATCTGTCGCCAGCGTCCTGCGCCGTCTATCCGGGCAGCCTCATACTGTTCCTGATCAATTGAACTCAATGCCGCAATATAAATAATAGATTCCCAACCGAACCGTTGCCAGATTTCAGATACGATATAGATCGGTCGAAAATAAGCGGGATTCTGTAGCATCGAGGTATCTGATCCACCAAGCCATACGATCAACTGTGTAATCAAGCCACCACTATTTGTGAAATCTTTGACCAATCCACAGATAACAATAAGCGAGATAAAATAAGGCATATACGTTACCGATTGTACGACACGCTTAAAGGAACGGCTACGTAATTCATTGATAAGAAGCGCCAATATAATCGGTGCTGGAAATTCAAAAATTAACGTATTTACACTCAAAATAAAGGTGTTTTTGAAAATCCGCCAAAAATATAATCCATTAAAAAAATCTCGAAAATGTGCAAGCCCTACCCATTCACTACCAAGAATCCCGTTAGCTGGCGAGTAGTCTTTGAAAGCAATAATCGTTCCATACATTGGCCCATACTGAAAAATAATATAATACGCCAAGGCAGGCAAAATCATCAGATATAACCAGCGATTCAGCTTGAAATCTTTATGCAGAAATTTAGCGTAGCTCTGTACACCTACCCAACCTTTACGGGTATCGTCTTTTGATGTAGCTACAGGTTTATCCTGCTTGGATCGACGATAACGTTGTGTATCCGATAATCGGCTCATGTGCGTTCGCTCCCTTCTTTTGCATTAGAGCCTATTAACGGCTGTTATACCGATCAAGTGCAGCTTGTTGAATTGATATAGCTTTATCAATATTCAGTACTTTTAACTTCTGGATAAATTCATCGTAAGATTCGATCGGTTCTGTTCCAAGTACGATTTTGATCGTTGTTTCATCGACCAGTGTATTCACTTCATTGATAATTTGAGAAAATTCTGCACTTTCTTCGGCTGTAGGTGAGATCGGTGGTAATTGATACTGATCCACATCCGTTTTCATCCATGTTTGGACTGCTTTTTGTTGTTGTGGCAATGCCGCATATTGTTCATAGTAGCGCTTATCTTGAATCGTTGGCCCTCCGGTTGCACGTGTATACAGTGTTAGATTTTGAGCATAATTATCTTTGATCAGATCGGTATAAGTGGGGTAACCATTTTCCATCGTATAACTAACGCCTTCGGTACCAAAATTGAAAAATAAAGCTCCTTCTTCGCTGTATCCGTAATCAAGCAATTGCACAGCCAGTTCAGGATGCTGACTTTGTGGTGAAATCGCAAAATTACCACCGGAAGGTGCAGAAAAGTCTTTTTGTCCAAATTTTGGTGTATCGCCTTTGTTCAACACAGGATAAGGGACACCAACCAGATCAGCTTTCGGGTCTTGAGCTTGCAAAGCTGCTAACCATTTTCCAATACCTCCACCTGCTAATCCATAAGAAGCTCCCGATTTACCAGAAGTCATATTGGCATCGCGAATTTTACCATCTACTGTTGCAATATCTTTGTCTAACAATCCTTCGGCATACCATTGACGCATCGTAATCAAGAAGTCTTTAAACCCCGGTTCCAATGGCCCGAATTTCACTTGACCATTTTCCATATAGAAATCTCGCTTCACCCCAAAAGCACCATAAAAAGCGCCTGTTTGCAGATCATCAAATAATCGCGGCGTACTGACAAAAGTAAGGGGAGCAGTGGCTCCTTTTTTTTCTTTAAAAGCAGTCAATACAGTGTGCCATTCATCAATCGTGGTTGGCACTTCCAAGCCCAATTCATCTAACCAGTCTTGCCGTACAATCAGACCACCATACGTTTTGAGATAATTATCTCCACGAATAAATGGAAATCCATAATAAGTACCGTCATCGGTTTTGATCTGTTTATCGACTTCAGGATGTTCTTTCAAATACTTGGTTAGATTCGGAGCATACTGAGCAAATAGGTCATTTAATTTGAGAATATTACCGTCTTTGATCGCTTTCTCTGGTCCTCCGGGATAATTCTGAAGAAAGTTCCATTCGATAATATCTGTAAATTCTCCAGAAGCAAACATCATATTCAATTGCTCATTCGCTTGATTCACAGCAGGTAATACATATTTCTCTTGTACGCCTGTGCGCTTCGCTAAATCTTGAACAAATGGAAATTCTTCCATTGTTGACTTGACTGCTAACTGTTGAGCAAATGGAGTTGAATCTGTCCAACGGGTCAGTTCAACATCAGTTTGAATCGGATAAGAACCAATCTTATGCGTTTTGGCGTAATCTTCATCCTTTTCGGCTGATGTTGAAGATTGACCACTTGAACAGCCACCCAATAACAACATGATACAGAACAATCCGAGTAAAGATGTTCGCCCTCTTTTGAATCTATAGCTCATCGTATTGCCTCCTTTATCTATAGAGCACTTACATCTACATCGCATGTGGGTACATATTCAGTTCAGCTCATCCACCTGTGAATAGAAATACAAGCTAAACACAAATCAGCAGAACCAAAGGAACCAACTCAAATGTAAGTGCTTACAAATTTATTCTGCTGTATATTTTCCTTTTTTTCTATCTTCAATATATCCAAAAGCATGTTCAATTTTGTAGATTGTCTCTCTAAAATCTCCAATCTAATCCTCGTTTATAGCGTATTTCGGTATTGCCCTGGAGTCATACCTTCTATTTTTTTGAAAATGCGAATAAACGTATTTAGACTTTGGAATCCAGATTGTCCGGCTATTTCTTCTAATGTTATAGGCTGATCCCGTAATAATGCTTTGGCTTGGTCGATACGCATCCGGTTGATATAGTCCAGTAACCCTTCACCGATATAATCACGAAATAATTTCGATAAGTATGTTGCTTTCATTTCAAAATGTTCGCCGATCATAGATACATTCAGATCGGGATTAGTATAATTGTGATCGACAAATTGTTGTACTTGTTGAATCAGATACTCTAATTCAAGATTGCGGTTTTTTTGTTTATTGTGCTCTTGCCTTGCGGCTGTATGACGACATACATCTTCTAACATGAATAACAGCAGTCCTTTCATTTCTTTGACTGTGCCTGCACGGGTTAATGTCTCAATTGTCTGTTGATGACGGGTAAGAAACACATCTTTACTATCTCCTGACTCCACCATGCTTTTGATAAATGTCCCGACCAGATCAAACATCAGACATTTAGCCAGTTCAATCGGAAGTATCGTTTCATGCAAATTACGTTCGACAATCTCCTCCAACAATTGACGGGCACGTTCAGCATCTCCTACTTTCATATCATTCAGCAATTGCCGTTCGATTGATAAAGGAAAATAATAATCATGACTTTGTTGCAACAGACGCTCTTGATACAACTGTTCATAAATCAACACTTCTGCATGATCCGCTACAAATTTGTATTCTAGCGATATCGTCGCTTCATGATAGGCTATTGCAATGCCATCAATCCCTGTATGCACGCCGCTAATCGCTATCGTCATTTCGGCTCCATATTTATGTTTCAAAAAAACCTGTGCACTTTGCACCAATTCGATAAGTCTGGATAAAGACTGCTGTTCGACAGGTAATTGTACAAGGCAAGCCGTTAATTCATCGACTTCGGATAAATGTATGCGATACGCTACAGCTATCGTTTCTTCTATTACATTGGTGATAATAAAGTGTAGCAATCGGTCTTGACGATGATTGTCCATATCCGCAGTACGTTCATGAAATACAGGGCTAGATTCGATATAAATAAGCAATACGGCAAACTGATCTGCTTCACTACCGATATGAAGAGACTCTAATATTTCTTCTCTAGAAATATCATCCTGCTCATCGACTTTTCCTTTGAATAAACGGGCGATAAAGCCACTGCGAAGCTGATTTTGCTGTTGTTGCATACGCAAGCTGATTCGATCATTTTCAGATAATGTACGTGACAGATGATCTTCTATCCAGGTAAATTCATTACTATCCATACCTGTCTGCTTATTGAGTCGCATATTCAAGATGTCGATCATACGGCGAATCGGCTGATAATTACGGCGCATAAATAAATAAGTCAGTACCAATCCGCCCAGCAGACTGACGCCCACTCCATAATACATAAGTCGTCTGACTTCATTCGCTTCTTTACGTACCAAGCGATCTGGAACAATACTTACATAGGTCAGATCCGAATTGTTGGAGCGGATAAAATAGTAACGTGCTAGTTCTCCACTTTGATTACTTTCTATATATCCTTTCTCTCCCTCAAATTGATTGAACTCAGGCAAAGTCTGCTGTTTCTTCTGATCAGATACCAGAATAGTGCCATCTCCAGCAACAATCAAAGTCTCGCCATCGCTAAAATCTCGTATTCCTGCAAGCGCCTTCAAAATTTGTTGCTGATCCATCATTACGACTGCTGATCCTGTAGGCTGGTTATTCAAATCTACAGGGAAAGGACGAACAAACGTTAAATACTCTTTGGAAAGACGGGATTCATAATGCGCTGTTGTTCGCAAAAAACGCTGTTTGCCTGTAGCACTCACTAATTCTCGCCACTGTGCCAGACTCAGATCGCCTCCACCATACAATTCTTGATACGCCATTTCACCGGGTTGTGAAGTTGAAGGTCGGATCACACTATCACTGGGTGTCCAATAAATATAGAAATCATCCAAAGTAGTATACGTAGAGCGAAACAGCTTCAAGTCCTGCGCGACTTGATACACTTCATAACGATAATCTCCACGGGCAAATGTATTGGAATATAGTAACCTTTGTACATTAACATCTCCATAAATCTGGGTCGTTAATCGCTGAAACGAATCAATCCGATTATCTACAGTCTCTTGCATTTGCTGTAATAATGAATCATGAGCACGTTCGATCTGCTGTTGTAATGCTTTGACTGTCTCATGATAGACCCATGTACTGAGCAAAATAGGCAACAATAACACCACCATATACGACGCAAACCATGCTACAATCACACTGCGCCGCAAGGTACGCCATTTTCTCCATTTTATGTTCACGATACAATCCCCTTTCCATCTTTCTATTCTTGCTCTACGTCTATTCTCTTTGATCTATGAGTCGTCTGTTATTATCTCAAAAGTTCTGTTATATCCTGTACTCAAAATATACAAATCAATCATCATTTTCACCACAACTTACTTGGACAACCATAGAATCGCTAGTATGATGCAAAAGAGAAATGAGTTGACTACACTTCAACCTTTCTTCTATTCACACTACTTTCGTCTATGTGTGCTATAGAAGGTATAAAGATACAGCAAAGATCACTTCACTACAAAAAAGCATCTACCTTTTTCTTATCACATACAAGAAAAGGTAGATGCTTTTTGAATAAGTCTATACATCTATAATTATTTTACAGATTATCCCGTCAATCTATCCGCTGATCCGATTTCTTCCCAATTCGAAATACATAATAACTAACAATCACAATCGCAATAAATACAATCCCAACGATTAATGAGTTATGTGTATCCGGGTTGAACCACATGCCGATCAGCACCAGTGACAAAAAGATAATCACGATATAATTACTAACTGGAAAAAATAACGATTTAAATGGATGTTCGTGAATATCATTTTTCCATTTTTTGCGAAACTTAAATTGACTAAATGCCATCGCTAACCATGGAACCATCCCTGGTAATATACTGGCACTGTAAATGTACAAAAATAATTTGGAATCTGGAAACAGGTAATTAAATAGCACGCCGACCAATAATAAAGCAATCGTCGTCATAATACTGTTGCGAGGCACACCACTTTTTGAAATTCTAGCGAAAAACGGTGGTGCTTGTTTGTTTTGCGCCAGTGTATACAGCATTCGTCCTGCACTATAAATACCACTATTACAACCAGACATCGCTGCTGTTAAAACAACAAAATTAATAATACCTGCCGCCGCTACAATGCCTACTTTGGCAAATGTTAAAACAAACGGGCTTCCTGTTGTACCGACTTCATTCCATGGATAGATCGTCACGATCACAAAGATTGCACCTACATAAAAAATCAATATCCGCCAGACGATATTTTTGATCGATTTTTTCAAAGTCACTTTTGGATTTTCAGCTTCTCCTGCGGTAATCCCGATCATCTCGATGCCCTGATATGCCGCAGTTACAATACATAATGCGAATAAGAATCCTTTTAACCCACCTGCAAAAAATCCGCCGTGGATATACAGATTAGATAAGCCGATAGGCACTCCACCATTGCCAAGTCCAAAAAAGATCATACCTGTGCCGATCACCAGCATCGCACTAATCGCGATCACTTTAATCATCGCAAACCAGAATTCAAATTCTCCATAAAACTTAACCGCCGCTAGATTCGCTGCCGCTATAATGCCGACACCGGCTAACGCTGGAATCCACTGTGGAATCTCCGGGAACCAGTACCCTACATAAATACCTATAGCAGTAACTTCCGCCATCCCCACCGTTACCCATAAAAACCAGTAACTCCATGCTGTTAAGAATCCAGCCAACGGACTAATATACTTATGGGCAAATGTAGCAAATGAACCTGTGACCGGTTCAACGATTAACATTTCGCCCATCATTCGCATCACAAATAACATAATTACACCTGCTACCAAATACGCCAACAGCACAGAAGGCCCTGCCCATTGAATCGTACTGGCTGATCCCATAAATAGACCGACACCTATCGTTCCTCCGAGTGCAATCAGCTCAATATGGCGTGTTTTGAGACCTCTAGTTAATTGTTTCGTTTCCAAACAAAACGCTCCCTTTCAACTGTGTTCATTATGTACAACGATTATAATATAGTTGTAAATGTATTCGCCGTGACATACATTAACGCATTACAGAATTGCTTCAACAAATTGTAAGGGAATATGTAATGAAATACAACTACTATTATCACTTTTAAAGACTTAGTAAATAATTAAAAAAAGTAGACCTTTTCAAGTCTACTTCCTTATTGTTATATAATATTATTTCTGCATTGTTTTATACGATTTTGGTGGAATGTCATATAAAGAAACTTGGTGTGGTTTTTAAATATTTATCTATTCTGACTTGAATTGAATATGCTCTAAATAAAGACCTTCTGCATCTGCCATACCACCAGTTTGTAGCTTTTCTTTCGATAACAAAATTGTAGGAATATCTGTTGCTTGCTTTTCCCCTAATCCTACTTCGATCAATGTACCGACCATTTTGCGTACCATATTGTACAAGAATCCATTTCCAGATACGCGGAATTGTACAAATCCGTCTACTACCTCGACATCTAATGTGTAAATGGTACGTAATGTATCTTTTTTCTTCGACTTAGCATTGGAATAAACTGCAAAATCATGTTCTCCCAAAAAGTGAGCGCAAGCTTCTTTCATCTTGGCGATATCTAGCTTTTTGGCAACATGCATACTGTACTTGCGCATAAACGGATGGCTGTATGCTTCGTTCCATATTTTATAAATATACGTTTTGTTGGTTGCATGATATCGTGCATGGAACCGATCATCGACTTTCGATACTTCTGTAATACTGATATCGGGCGGTAAATAATGATTCAGGAAGTTAAATATTTTAGACTCTGGCAAGTCTTCTTTAATTTTAAAATTAGCCACTTGATACAGCGCATGTACCCCTGCATCGGTACGGCTAGAACCTGTAATTTCGATCGGTTGATCGACCAGTACCGAGATCGCTTTTTCAATCTTGCCTTGAACTGTATTATCGCTATCTCCAAGCCGTTGCCACCCTTTATACCGCCCACCATCGTATTGGATGATTAATTTGTAATTGTTCATGTGTACTCCCTTTGTGTTGGATAAAATAATTACTTTGAAGATATCTACTGTATCATATTATGTATATTTCGTTTGGTTTTTAAATAATCGATTTTTAGTCTTCTATTTTTGTAGGTTCCCATGCGTATTTACAAGTATCACACCTAGAAATAATACCACCCTTTAGTATCATGATAAATCCGAGTAACGCTAATAGCCCGATTAAATAATGATTCCGAACGCTATAGGATGTTCCATTAACTGATGATCCACAAAAGCAGATATACCAAAACAAATTGCTGCACCAGAAAACAATAATGCGCAAGCAATTTCCCATCCTGATCCTGTAGTAACTTTTGCCGAACCGCATCTTGGACAACGTTCCCATTCATAAGCCATACTTCATTCCCCTAACATTGTATAATAGCTCTCCATAAGCGCTTGGCACTATAATGCGATCTAAAGTAATAAAAAAATGATTTTTACAAAGCAAAATATCTTATATTTATCTATTACGACATATGTGGCTGAATATTTTACACATCACAATTCCTTTCTGCCAAAAATGGATTGTTAGCTATGACTTGCTTTATATTCTGCTGCGCTTGTGGTTGTACCGTAATTCCGCCCTGACGAGCAAGTAATATCCACCGTAGACAGGCAAGCGCTTCAAATAATTGTAATTCTTTTTCAGCTATCGGATGTTCTGCTAGATAAGCATCACGAAACACTTGAGCATATCGTTCTGAAATATAGATTTTCTGCAAAGTGATCGACCAGACCGCATCATATCGGGCATCCCCTAATTGTCCATTTGTCCAATCAATAACGCTATACCGATCCTGCTTATTTAAAATATTTCCCAGATGAAAATCACCATGAATAATACAACTCTGCTCTAGCGTAATCATAGGCATAACCTGATATAGAATATCGCTAATATCTGTATACGTTGCTACGTCTGGAAAAAAGTAATCTACAAAATCGTATTTTGGCAGTAAAGCATATTCGCTTTCTGTAATCTCAACATGATGGATAGCAGACAATAAGGTAGCTGTCTGTACAATTTTCTTTTTGTTCATTTTGGTAAGTGCTGTTCCGTCAAATGTTGTTAGCAATACTGGATCTTGATCATCAAGCATCCCCCAACCCATCGGCTTAGAGACAGCGATCCCTTTGACAAAAAGAAACTGTAATAATTGATATTGTGCTCCCACATCCGGCTTCGCCTGTTGATTCCATATTTTCAATACCAAGTCACCTTCAGCATATGACAACTTGATCACTTGTGCTTCAAATCCTTGATCTAACGGATGCTCCGTTATCTCATATGCAGGTTGTAATAACGTATGTAAACTATTGTCTTGTTCATTCCATTGTATCGTGTGCAGAATATTAGCCAACAAGGTTCCTCTTTTCTGGCAATATGTACTACCTGTATTTTACATATATCTTATCATTTCTACAGATAGGATACATCTCAGAATAGGTAGCGATAATAATCTGCTTTAGCATAAGTATGTATCCCGAATTAGATATCTACTTTTTCATACAAAAAAGAGGAGCTTATCACTCCTCTCTTTAGCTATATCAGTTATCCATTACGAGTCCATCACACTGATTTTCTCCACAGTATTCGTATTACCTTTATACCAGATCATCAGAATCTGTCCTGCTTTGAGATTAGATAATTGAAGTGTCGTTGCTGTACGATTATTGTTAGTTTGTGGCATCATCGCTGTGATTTGAGATATGGGTACATTTTCACCTACAGTGATCGTTTTTTTCACTCCTGTACTGCTTATATTAGACGTGTTACCATCTGGTCTAGCTGTCGTAGGAGTAGGGTCGGTATTCGGTGTATTGATATTAGGTATGCTGTTATCAGGCATACGGTTTGAGCGTGGTGCAGTTGCATCAGTTGGGCTAGACATTGTAGCACTATGATCACTCGGAGGCGAAGAACGGCGCTGTGCCTGCTCCATCACATCGATTGTAAGCTGACTACCGTTTACAGACACTACTTTGCCTATCAGATCAGCATTTATCATTCCACGCATGGCATTACGATTGCCCGCGCCGCCCATTCCACTAGCATTTTTCAACGTAATCTGTTGCGCAGTAATCGCACTACAAGATGTTAGGACTATCATTCCACATATTAACAACATAAGAAGAGATACCGAATATTTATTTTTACGCATATTAAGACTCCTCTCGAACAGAAGTACGTAATCGTAAAAAGTCTTGTCGAATCAGCCATTGATACGTATCTTTGAAGCCCATATACGATAAAATAATCAGCAATGGATAGACAGGATAGATATATCTAGACTTAATTTCCCACAAAATATAAAAGCCTACAAATCCTAAAATGACTAGAATCAACGACATTTCATCAAATCGCTTCGCTCGTAGACTACCGATCAGACGAATTAAAATAAAGCAGTACATTAAGAAATTCATTGTATATAAGAGCCATAATATGCCACTACGGTAAGGTGAATTACCTGCAAATAGCTCGGTAGCAAATGTAGGATAACTATACCCACCCATAATAAAGCCTGTACGTGAACCACCTGAAGAGCCGTCGTTCCCTATACCATATCTTTCAATTTGGTACGTTCCTTCTGTCCATGTCCAGATAATTTTTTTATAATACATCGTGACAAGATCTGTTAAGCTTGCTGTCGATAATTTCTGCGCAATCGATTCTTTGAACAACTCTGTGCTTAGCGCTTTGTTATAATCTGCATCTCGCTGGTAAATATTATAACTTTCGCGGTTATCCCAGAATCCAAATGTTTTGAGGTTAATCCCCATATTCAGCCACATATAGATTGGTGCCGCATTGGTCGTAGTTGAAGTCTGCACTTTACCTGTTGCTTGTAACAGTGCATTTTGTGTCCAGCTCGGAATATTGAACAAAACAGCAAACAAACATAACGACAGCATAACCTTTTTCCAACCGATCTGCTTCATATGCAGCAGAAGTGAAATCACCATCGCCAGTAAAAAGATAATGCCTATACTTCTAAAATAGTTACCAATAGTCACTAAAATAGCGGCAAAGATTAAATATTTAACCGACTTTTCTTTCATAAAACGAATCCCAAAATACAGTGCCGACGTAAGCAATGTCGTCGCAATCACATCGTTGTAGATAAAATTGCTCATAAATAAAGCAGGAAGATATGTTGCGGCAAATACCAGTACTCCATAATCATGGCTTCTGGAATTGGGAGTAAGCTGTTTGTAGATTAGATAGATCATCAACGTTGTAATCAGAGCAAAAACAATATTGGCTACCTTAATCGTTACATAATTATCCGGGAACATCGCTAGTAGTGCTTCGATATACAACACAGTCGAATAATTAAATGGGAACATATGCAGATACCCGGTCTGATTAAATGTAGAATAATCGCCTTTATACAGCATATTCATCGCCAGTGAAACAACGGTCTGTGAATCATCTGTAGGCAAACGGGTAAACAGAAAAATAATGACCAACTGAATCGCACATGAACCTAGCAGAACAAGTGGAATCACGATCTGAGGACGATACTTGTTCAACTTTAAGCATAAACGGTACATGATCACACTGAATATCAGGAACCCAATAATCAATAATAGAAATGTACCTAGATGCTGTTGTTGCAACATCGGTGTATCTCCATACACCACATAATTATACTGTGCCCGAATAAAAAACGAAGAGGCAATAAACAAGCTGACAAAGAAAATCAATAAGAAATAAAACGTTTTTTGAATACCTTTCAACATTGAAAAACTCCTTTGCGGTAACATGGTAGTAGGCATACTAAAAATGCCAGCGATATTTCAAAAATTGAATGCAAACTGTTCCCGTTCCATTCGGTGTCATCTATCGCAAGCAAGTCTTATTCCCACTCAAAAATAGTGATATCCGCAATGTCGATCTACTATTTTTTGGTTTATCGGTGCTATTGGTAGCATACTTATTCTCTCTTTAGTTGCTTCTGGAATCTTATTATAAAGGGTCAACCTGAATTATTGATGAAAATTGAAGTCTGCTGTAGACAAATTTTTAAGTGTTCTCTTATAAATACTTATGTATTTTTAATCTTAAGGAGGTTTTAATATGAATTATGAGCAATCCAAACGTCATATTGTAGAACAAGCTAATCTATATATCGCTAATCACCGCCATTATAAATGGTTTCAACATTCCGGTTCGGTCTATGAGTTGGAGACACTTAAGTTATTAGATATTAAAGGCATTACGACTTTTGCTCCTTTAAAAGAATTTCCTTATCTTAAAAGTCTAGAATTCGGTACAACCAATAGCACATTAACAATTCCGGATCTGGTCGGTTTAGAGCAAGCCAGTCATGTAGAACGATTAGCTTTTATCAGCAAAACAAAGATCAAGCATAATATCGAAGTTATCGCCCAGCTCTGCAACTTACAATCGCTAGGATTATACAATGTACAACAGACGTTGCCAGCACATTTGCTATCTGAACTCACTTCTCTGCAATCTGTCAGCTTATCTAAGCACAATTATAATAGTTCAGCTTCTCTTCCTGCTTCTCTAGAAGAGATCAGTATCACTGTAGATGGTCTAGATACATTACCATCTATTCCTCCTGCAACTGGTGTAAAAAAAGTGCTATTAAACGGTAATCGTTGTCAGATCCATACACTTCATTCGTTTGCGATTTTTCCAAATGTGGAAGAAATCAAAATCACTGCTCCCAAAACCTTAACAGACCTTGCATATGTATCGAAGCTTCAGCGACTTAAAGTGTTAGATATTAACTTTGCACCTGTAAGTGATCTCACCGCTCTAGATCAACATCCAGCGATAGAAGAAGTAAGACTACGCGGATCATTGGTAGAACAACTAGATTCAATTACGAGTTGTCCTGCACTCCGAACGTTATATTTAGAAAAATCGAAGTTACAATCTATCGCAAATATACGTACTCAATTCCCCCAATTACAACAATTATGGATATGGGGTACAAAAGTGAAAGATTTAAGCCCTTTGACAGATATGAGTACTCTACAAAATCTAGATGTAACGATGCTCAAACCGAAGTCGTGGGACTTTTTAGCAACATTAACCGGATTAGAGGTATTGGATTTATGCAAAACATCTTTTGCTGATCCTCAGTTGTTGTTGGAACTTCCGAATTTGAAAAAAGTAAGGTTAGCCAATAGTGCTGTAGATGCAGAATCGGATGCTTATCACGCATTGGAACATGTTATTTTGGCGCGAGGTGGGGTTATTACATAAGAAACGAATGTGATGGTTATTCTGCTTCATATGCAGGGATATACATGTATTCAAATAATCAAAGTAAAAAATATAACTCTGGAAATTTGTATTTATAATATTCTGTGCCTTGCTTCTTCAAAAAAATATAAGGTGGTCTATCTGGTGTTTTTCTCGCTTTCATTAATTGGTCTTTGTATACTCCATCTCCATATACGAATTTTTCCATATAATTCGGTCCATAATCAACTGTACCCATGTAAGAAAGTTGATAGCCTCCATAAGCTTTTACTTGTGGTGCATGAGCCATTATTCTTTTTGTATTGGCATACAAACCTACTTTATTATGAGAAGCTAAACTGATTTCGGTACCAACATAGATAACCAATATACAACAAAATCCAAGAATCCATTTTAATTTTCGATATCTTTTCATATATATCTCCATTTCTATTTAATTTTCCTACAATCTTATGGAATTAAACTTGTACATATCAATTTATTTTACAGTATTATACTCTGATTATATTTATATAATAAATTATTTGATCTAATTGTTTATTGAGTATCATTTTAATTGTAACTCTACCGTTTATCTACATCGACTTATGTGTAATGGTTAGCAACGTTGTTTATACACATTTCAACGATTAGGAAAGGTGGGAAATGATATGTCTGAACATTTAACTACAGATCCAGAAGCGATTGAAACGGTCAAAGAACTGATTAAAGATATTGATACCGCTATGCTGACTACAATTTCGGGAGGACGTCTGGTATCCCGTCCGATGAAAACACAAGAAATCGAATTCGATGGCGATCTATGGTTCTTAACGAAAAAAGATACATCCAAATACGAAGATATTTTACAAGACCCTCGTGTTAATGTATCGTATGCGGGCAAGTCTTATGTATCGATTAGCGGTACTGCTGAATTCGTCGATGATCCTGCTCGTAAAAAAGAAATGCTTAATAAAATCATCGAAAAAATTCTGGATACATCTCCAGACGATCCTAACCTAACATTGATCAAAATCTATACCGAAACCGCAGAATACTGGGAAAGTGGCAGTGCGATCAAAATGGTCACTCATTTGCTCAAAAAAGCAGTCGGCAAAACCTCTGATCCAAAATCCGAACCAGGATTGAACGAGACGGTAGATTTGAGTCACGCTCCTAAGAGTTAATAAAGAATAAACAGAGCCACCTTGCAGAAAGTATGCGAAGTGGCTCTTTTTTGCTTATTCTATATTTTTATCATACATGTCAGCAAGAGTTTTAACGTTTAAAGGTGGTTCAGGTCTGTCTGCACAATAACAACAATGATCGTCTCCACATGTTGGCTTGATCCATTGATTACAATAAGGACAGAAGTCATTATCATATTTATCGTAATAAATAACGATTCCTTCACATTCATGACACATCTTATTTGGAACAACTGCTCCACCAATATAGAAATAATTATCAATAATGATTATGCGTTCTTTTTCTTTTGTTCTTATTTTCAACAGATCACCTATAGTACTTTTTATGTGTAAACAAGCACTTTATTATAAATCATTCTCATACGGATTGGCATACAAATCAATAGAAAATTCCGCTCCTATAGCTGAAGCAAACTGAATAACTTCTTTTTCTAAAACCAACCCAGGCGTATAACCTTGTTCTATAATAATAACGATAACAAATATGCACTCCATATTATATCTACTTTTTAGTTCATTTATGTTTGTAGTTTTATCTTTTAATTGGAGAATGATTTGCTGTAATTGTTCGTTAACATCAAAAGATTCCTGATTGCCTGTATCAATTTCCCAACTTGTATTTTTTCTATAGCGAACTGTCGAACGATTAGGGATAACATCACCTTTATTATAAGTTATAGTAGGTATAATATTTAAGTTCTCTGTTACATCATGTACGGAAAAATAGTCACCATACAAACTAAAATAAGTCCTTACTGTAGTTTTGTTTATCTGACTCATTCCTTTTAATAATTTATGTATTTGTCTTATACTCTCCGATCCAAACATCCCCCATTTTAATGCTATACAATACATTTTCATCATTCTTAGATTGTATAATCTCTTGCTTATACGCTTTATTTTGAATGCATTTAACCTCTTTCTCTGTTCTAAATTCTAATGCAATATCTTCATTCAGTTCAGATAATGAATAATAGTCTGCTTCTATCGCAAGTTGCCACTCAAATTTTTGGATATATAATGCTTTTCCATATTGATATACAGGAAAATCTTTTTGAATAGGGCTGAGGTCAAAGGTATGATCATAAAAGTGAAGCTATTCTCGAAAAGCGACAACGATTTGTGAAGAGATAAAGTTAGGATCATATAACCATATTTTCAAATAAAAAGGCTCATTTAGTAACTTCAGTTGCTGATACCAAGATTCGTATACTTCGATCATGGCTCCAAAGATTAATCTAGCATACCAGACTGGTGGATTGCGCTTAGTTAATTGATAAAAAGGATTGATCCATAGCTTTACATAATCTCTATGATGACGTTCCAATTGTTCGATATCTAAATGAATATAGCGTTGTTTCCAATCTTCAATCTGTTTTATTCTACGTTTCCATCCACGAATTTTCTTTTTGTTGTAATCCAAATTAGGCATAAACTCTCCTTGTCTATCTAATTGGTGTTAAAGAGCAAACATTTTAATATCATCCAATGCGGAATCAGCATGACCTCTTACAATTTCACTCTCATCTTGCAATCCAGTATCTACAATAGGCAGTACTAATTCTTTATCTATCATTCCAAATCGTCGTGCCAGATGACCAAAACCTAGTATAGCGACTCCTCTTACATTGTCATGAGGATGCTGACTGTATTGAATCATCGTATCTTGGATAAACTCCGGATCGTCTACATATAACGCTAAAGAAACTAATCCCCTAACAATAGCATCAGGATCATCAGAATAAATGAATGTAAGCAATTCTTTATGATTTTCTAAAATATGATTATCGTACATGCCATGTTTGTAAGAAATACAATTTAATTCTTGTTCAAGCCTATTGATATTTTCCCATATTTGCGAATCCAATTTATTATTTGAAGTTTGCAATTTCTCAAATTCATGAATTGCATCTTTTTTAATACGAAGCTTTGTCTGATTTTTAATGGATTCAGAGTTTGTTTCTCTGTACATTGTATAATTGTTTTTAAAATTATGTCTTGCTTCTGTTAATGAATAATCTCTATTAGGACCGCCTTTTACTTGATCTGCATCCAAATCGTTTTGACCATCATCTTGCCAATTACATAGCCAGCAAATATCGTGTCTTCCTTGTTCGTCTAGTGTAAGATAACCACAACAAGGGCATTGAAATGTATTCATTTTGCACCTACCTTTTAAAGATATAAACATTTTGATGTACTGAAAACATATTCAAATACTTAATGATCAACTATTATACTTTATTTTGAAGCTAACTATATTGATAACAAAATTTTAGGAGGAAATAAAAGTGACACACAAGCAAGCTATAGCTATATATAACATTATGAACCATCTTCATCATCTAAATATCATTGATTCCAGAGCCACACTTGAGGATCGTAAAATGAATGGAACTACAGACGGATTGGTATATATGCTTACTGTTAACGAAGAACCTACATATGTATTAAAACTCGATAACTCTGCAAATATATCTATAGTAAATCAATTTCATTCCACGTACCCAACTAGATCCATTCTACCTAAACTGTATTATACCGATCCTGCTAACGCATTTATCTTATATTCGTATATCAAAGGAACAACTCATTATCATCGGGGTGCAAAAATCAATTGGCTTTCGCTGTTGGTCACAGAGCTTTTGAATCATTATCAACTAGAGGAATCTACTGAAAAATGGGGTAGATTAGTAGATCCTTGTCATTCTTGGCGTGAATTTAATGAGCGAGGTATAGAAGGTGCTCGAAAAAACTTGGACAATCTTTTACCGACAGAAGATTATGATAAGGTACATTCTTTACTTGAAGACACTTCTAATGTGAGTCAGAAATACTTACTACATGGTGATGCTGGTGTACATAATTTTGTATTTGATCAATCTTCACTAACTGGTGTGATCGATCCTTCTCCTGTTGTTGGGCCGATTATCTATGATTTTGCTTACGCCTTTTGCTCATCACCTGACGATCTGAACTTAGAAACGTTATTCACTGCTTTTGATTTGCTACATGATACATCTATCAGCCAATTGAGACTTATTCAGGAAGTGATTCTTCAACTGTATTGTAGAATAGGCATCTGCGCTACCGTTCATCCTCATGATCTGGAAGACTACTTAAAAGCTTGGGACGATTGGAAAGTTCTTATTCCTTCGCTGTAAGTTTTAAAGAGAGGTTTACGTCCTCTCTTTTGCTTTTAATAATACGATATATATTTTGAAATCATTTATTCAGTAACTCTTTTTACATTATTTAATTAAAGGCGCAACTCGTGGAAATACTGCACAATAGGATGCTTTAATTTAACACTGTCTGACATACTCACAATCCGCTTCTTTCCTACTCTTCGATCCACCAAAGCCAAAATGTTTAGTAAGATATCCTGACTTTCCAGACTCTCATCGATCGGTGTGGCTAAGAATTTGGTCGCGGTCGCTGTAAAGTTCGATTTACTAAGTGCAGTCTGCGCGGATAATAGTTCTTTGGCAAGTCCGTTCATTTTGCGATTACGTGCCATGACGTGAAGACGATCTTCGGGAACAGCTCCATTGGTTTCTTTACGAAGGGCTTCGATTTCTTCTATGCTGACAGGAATACGCAGATTGGGATCGTTTTTAATTTCTATTTCACTCTGGTACCAAGTGATTGGACTGGTTTTGTCGTTCATATTAAAGATGTTCTTCTTATCCACCGTGATATAGCAGTTGCCTGACTTGCCGGTTAGATAGCTGTAACTGGTTGCTCGGTATTCTACTTTTCCTTGTAGTGATGGAGCGAGAAAACCTTCTAAATTTTGCTTCAATTTACTCCAGGACATAGTTCCTCCTATATTGTGAAAGCCTGACGACCAGTTGAATGGCTGTCAGGCTTTATTTGTATATCTGTACTACATACTAAAATATGTGCATACGATATTCAAAAAAATCTCTTGCATCATTATATCCCTACTATACTTCCACACTGTCTACTTGCTTTGCTGTAAATTCATCAAGCAACGCCCGCACTTCACTGGTATTCTTGGCGCTCATCAATTCATTTCTTAACTCACTAGCTCCACGAAATCCACGAACATAAATCTTGAAAAAGCGAGGCAGTGGCTTGAACGAACGAGGTTCGATTTCCGAATATTTATCATGTAAATCCATGTGTATTCTTAACAGATCAAGCAATTCTGTACTACTGTGCTCTCTGGATTCCTGTTCAAACGCAAACGGATTACTGAATATTCCACGCCCGATCATCACACCATCTACACCGTACTGCTCCACTAATTTTAAGCCAGCTTCCCGATCAGCGATATCGCCGTTGATCGTAAGTAGCGTATGCGGTGCAATTTCATCGCGTAGCTTTTTGATCTCTGGAATCAGTTCCCAGTGTGCAGGAACTTTGCTCATTTCATCTCTAGTACGTAAATGAATCGACAGATTCACAATATCTTGCTTGAAAATATGGGTAAGCCAATCCCTCCACTCGTCCACTTCTGCAAATCCAAGACGTGTTTTGACACTGACAGGCAGACCACCTGCTTTGGCTGCTTGAATAATCTCTCCTGCGAGTTCAGGACGACAGATCAGCCCGCTTCCTTTTCCATTCTCGGCTACATTCGGTACAGGGCAACCCATATTGATATCGATCCCTTTAAAGCCTTGCTCTGCCATACCTATACTCATCTGCCGAAAAAACTCAGGCTTGTCTCCCCAGATATGAGCCACGATCGGCTGTTCATCCTCGGTAAACATCAACCGTCCACGCACACTATGATGCCCTTCAGGATGACAATAACTCTCCGTATTCGCAAACTCGGTAAAAAACACATCCGGTCTAGCCGCCTTACTCACTACATGACGAAACACCACATCCGTCACATCCTCCATCGGAGCCAGTATAAAAAACGGCTTCGGTAAATCACGCCAAAAATTGTCTGTCATGTTAAAAATCCTTTCGTTCTATATGAGGAATCAGCTTTATCCTATATTGATCAGGAATTCCACCTCAAAATTTCATGTGATAATTAAATAAAAATACGTATTGTGCAACATCATTTTTACGAAATAAGTTCATTAACCTAAAGCTATTATACTAGATTACGTCAAAAAAAGAGAGGTTATTCCTCTCTTTACTATTTTCGAAATAGATTTTTAATTAAATTACCTTAAATGAGGTAAAACATTAGAACTATATATTTCAGTGATTACTTCGCTTAATGTCATATTCTTATTTGATTGCATACTAGTCATTACCATTGGCATAGAAAATGTGAATTTATTATCTTCTGATACCCCTAACAAAATAAAACCGTTAGAACTACTATCATCATTTATATCTAAATAAGTTCCATTATAATATTGAATTGTTTTTATAGAAGAACCAAGAGAAGAACCTAACCATAATTTCAATTGATGAACTAGTTTACCGTTTATATAAAACTCATAAATAATTTTAAATGAATTAATTTTATTTTCTTCAAATTCAAATCCTGTATTTTCTTTACTAAAATTATTAAAGATTTGAGTTAATTGTTTAATAATTTCATGAAATGATTCATTAATGTGTTTATTTTTATCCAAATCACTTACCTTGTTAAGACTAGGTATTTTATAAATAGGATTAGCTTGAACATTCGATCTCTCAGGGACTTTGGGTTGTCTAACTCTCTTTTCTCCAACTTCTCCAATATCATATTTCGGAGTTTTTTGTAAACGATATATTAAGTCATCCAATGAAGATTCAAAATCATCACTTGAAAAATCAATATAATGATATCCTTTCAAATAGAATGGAATCTTTTTAGGACTAATATCAGGTTGTTTCATTACTACTATTATTTTATCTCTATTTTCGTTGATAATTGATAAAAGTAACTCAGTTTCATATCCCACTCCGCCAATAAATTCGTCTGCTTTTTTTGTATAATTTTCTGTAACCACTATAATAATGAAATCATCATTTTGAATGTGTTCAACCATCATACGATTTAAGTTAATCGTTTTTTGCGATGTAATATACTGATCATATGTAGCATTATAGCCTTCATTGCGTAAACGTCTTACTAAATAAGCCACCCATTCCTGATGTTCTTGAGAATCCCAACTATAACTAACGAAGATATTTTCTTTATTTTTTTCCATCTTATATACCTCCATCATTAACTAATTATCAATAAGTAGTTGTTCAAATATAGATTGAATTTATTCGTTCTTATGGAGTTTTTATTTCTTTGATTTTAAAAAAAGACATAGCAAATTTGCACTTATGATAAGTTTTAAAATAGATAAGGTTATTTACACTATGAGATAAATTATTAATCATCTCAAATAAAACAAGATCCACCCAATATAATATCAGGTGGATCTTGTTTTACTTTGCTCCATCTATTCTTGAAATCCATCTCTCAAGCGATCTCTTGCACGAACGAGCTTAATCTTCAGATCATCAAGCCAATGCGGTGCATCTACTATATCCGAGCCTTCTAATGTCCATAACAATTTCGAAAATTGATACAACTTCATAAACCTTTGGAAATACGGAAATGCTGTCACATCCTCATCACTTAGCGGACGGATCGAATGATAACCTTCTAAGAATGACTTCACTAGCGAATGATCCACATTCATATCATCGTCCAAAAAATCATCCAGAGCTGTAACAATATCATGTGCATACCAGCTATATACCGCATCATCAAAATCAATAACATTAAACGAACGGTACTTCTCTTCATAAAACAAGTTGTCTAGCTGAAAATCATAATGAATCAGACCATAATTACTACTTGAAATAGGCAAAGATTGAAGATATGCCGTAAGCGTCTTCAATTCTTGTATAGCTTCTTTCTCATTCGGATAAGATTGTAATATTGTATTTATTTTCTGTAGTATATCCTGCCAGTCCCATTGTCTGTTAGAACTTGAATCATATAATTCAGATAACTGATGCAGAGAAGCAAGTGATTTGCCCCAGTCCTCACATTGCACTGTGGTAATACTTTCATCTAATCCAGCACCTATAGCTGCCTGAAATACAACCGCAAAATATGCTCCTTCTGGATGCTGTACCGTTTCTATATACTTTCCATTAACAGAAACAACAGGAACCACGCAAGGATAGTCATTCGATCTCAAATATTCCATAAATGCAAGCTCATCTGTAATCTGTTCGATCGAACTTTCTTGCTGATCACTGAATCGTAAAAAGTACTTTTCTTGCTTATTCTCAAACGCATATACAAAGTTAGAACTGGCACGCCAGAACATTAAGCTTCCTTCGTCATGCTCCCAATGTTGTATAAGACTTTGGGCAATAGTATCTTCAGACAGACCTCTAACCATATTGCTTAACTTCATCATTTCGTTGTTTTCCTCCCGTTAGATAAGAGAGGACTACACTTCACTAAGAGGCTAGCCTTCTCTTACCTATGTAATTTGGATGATTAACTCTTTTCAAAAATCATCACTCCTTCCATGATTGGAAATAACCTGCACGTATAGGTTACCATAAAATGGAATGAAAAATGAAGCTTCAGGAAATTTAAAAAAGATAACATTTTGATATTATCCACGACTACAAATTTGAAATAAGATTGTTCTTATTAAAGTAGGATTGTATGATAACACTGAGAAATAATATATTGGGAGGAAGAACAATGATAAAACCTAAAAGACTTAGGTCTGGTTCGAAAATAGCGATAATTTCACCTTCAGCTGGTCTACCTTATTTGTTTCCAGAGATTTATGAGCTTGGTATAAAAAATCTTCAAGACCACTTGGGATTAGAAATTATTGAGATGCCAACCGCAAGAATGTCCCCAGATGATTTATACAACAATCCCCAAATTCGTGCAGATGATATAAATAAATGCTTTGAAGATGACAGTATAGATGGCATCATCACTTCAATTGGTGGCTATGAATCGGTTAGAATACTGCCATTTTTAGATACCAAGACAATATTAGCAAACCCCAAATTTATCATGGGTTTTTCAGACGCGACTACTTTTTTAACTTATTTAAACCAATTGGGTATGGTCACTTTTTATGGACCTTCTGTTATGGCAGGTTTAGCCCAAATTAAAAGCCTTCCATCCGAATATACTGAACATTTAAAAGCAATTTTATTTAAAGATAGTTTTCCTTATACATATTCTTCATTTGAGAAATGGACTAATGGATACAAAGATTGGAGCAATTTAGAAACGCTAGGTGAGTGTGAAGAGTTTCATCATAATGAGACTGGATGGACATTTTTACAGGGAAGCTCCACTAAGCAAGGGTATTTGTGGGGTGGATGTATCGAAGTATTGGAATTTACAAAATCAACTATCTATTGGGCTAAGGAATCGTTCTGGGAAGATAAAATCTTGTTTTTCGAAACTTCAGAAGACAAGCCTTCCCCTATGCAAGTTGGTTACATGTTACGGAATTATGGTATGCAAGGAATCTTTTCAAAAATTAAAGGAGTCATTTTTGGAAGAGCGAAAGATTACAGTGAAGAAGAGAAACTAAAACTTAATGAGATAATTGTGGAAATCATACAAGGGGAATTTGGTGCAAGTGATATTCCTATAATCGTTGATTTTGATTTCGGACATACCGACCCCAAATTAATTTTACCGCTGGGGTGTCAAGTAGAGTTAAATCCCATAACAAAAGAAATAATTTTGTTAGAAAGCCCATTCTATTGATAAATGCTAAAGCGAAAAGTTTGCTAAATAATCAGACGACCGCCTGAAATCTACATAGCGGTCGTCTTTTTGTTTAAGATTTAAAATGGTATGTTAAGAGACATAATAAAAAAGGAGTTTAATCGCCCCTCTTTCTTACATCTTCAAATACACAAATGTTAAAAAATATATGATAAAATATGAATCATTAATTAAGATAAGAACATAGCTTTCTAACTTTGCACACCTAGTATATTTATATGCAATTAAATCGCCTTTAAATAACTAAAAGGAGAAATCAAATGACGAATAAAATGCCCCTGATTGATTATAACAATCATGTATTAGTACGTGTAGAACTTGGAGGCAATCCTCTTAAACCAGGACATTTACTTGTAGCGCATGAATTTTGGACAAGTAAAGATGAGTTTGAAGAAAGTTTGAACTTATCAGATGAAGAACTAGCAGAACATGATGGTCCTCCTAAATGTAGAGTAGAGTTAGGAATGACTGATGAAGAAGCTATTACTCTCTTTAAAAAATTAAATGGAATATAAATAATAAACGCTTCGTATAATAACGAAGCGTTTATTATTTAGTCAAACAAAATTCGACAAACAACTTTTGTTAAAAAGCTAATTCTCTTTAAAAGAATTATTCATCTGTTTATCAATCTAAAAATATGAATTGATCTTAAATAATAAGTATATTGTATTTTAACGAACTCCGACCTATAAATTTAATGGATCCTCCTTAATCGACAATATTCATTAATAATTCCTCTTTTCATTATAATAAAAAGGACTCTATTAGCTATATAAGCTAACAAAGTCCTGGACTCTTCCAAATAAAATGAATAGTACTTTCTTTGGCTTTAGTCTCTTGGTTTAACACCTTCCAAATTACAGAAGGTACTCAACCAAAGTACTAAAATCTCATTGTACTATTAAGTAATAGTTTTTCCAAAAAATAATAGAACTATGAAGAAAAACAAAGTACATAGAGCTACACGAAGTATGCTTTTCATTCTGTGAAACACCTCCTTCACCTGAAGAAGTTCTTAATAAGAATACATTGGAAAAAGTAATAAAGCAATATATAAAGTAACTTTCATATACAGTTAAATTTCTTTATAACTTAATTAAGAAAATATATTTTACAATACATATAATTCTTATAGGTTATTTCCAAATCCCACAACAAAGTAGAAACTTTAGTAAAAAAACTCCCTATTATCATAAGGAGTTTTTTTAATTCTTATAATCTTGATCATACTAAAAGCAATATATCAGTATGCGTAGAAAAATAAGCATCATGGTCTAAAGTGTCCTTCTAATTTAGCTATAACTTAAAGCATTTATCTATAAAGATTTAGAAATTTGTGTTATTTTTAACCAACACCGCTACACTCTCCACATGTACAGTATGCGGGAACATATCAACCGGCTGAACTTCCACCGTCACATACCCACCATCTTCCAGTACACGCAAGTCTCTCGCCAGTGTCGCTGGATTACACGACACATACACCACACGCTCCGGCTGCATAGCTAGAATCGTCTCTAACAACCTCGGATCGCATCCTTTGCGTGGTGGATCGACGACGATCACATCTGGTGTAATGCCATTTTCTTTCCAACGTGGAATGACATCTTCCGATGCGCCCACTTCAAATTCTACATTCGTCATTCCGTTCAATACTGCATTAGAACGAGCATCTTCGATCGCTTCTTTCACAATCTCCACCCCATACACTTGCTTCGCATGTTGCGCCAAAAAGAGTGAAATCGTTCCTATACCGCAGTACGCATCAATAACTGTTTCTTTCCCAGTCAGTCCAGCATATTCAACGGTCTTGCTATATAACACATCCGTCTGCACCGGATTCACTTGATAAAAAGAGCGAGCCGATATCGCAAACTTCACATCACCGATATAATCGTGGATCACTTCGCGTCCCCATAATACTTTGGTGGTATCGCCGAAAATAACGTTCGTGGTCTTGGTATTTACATTCTGGCAAATACTGACCACTTGTGGCATTTCGAGACGGATACGGTCGATCCATTCGCTTGGGCGTGGTAGACGTTCTCCGTTAGTAACGAGGACGACCATCATCTCACCTGTACGGAAGCCGACTTTGACGACCACATGGCGCAATAGACCTGTGCCTGACTCTTCATTGTATGCAGATACTCCTAGCTCTTTGCCGATCTGTTTCACTTTAGCGATCAGTTCATCGTTGCGTGTATCTTGAATGAGACAGGTATCCATATCGATAATACGATGACTGCCACGCGCGTAGAAGCCAGCAACCAATTGACCGTTTATTTCACTGATTGGCACCTGCGCTTTATTACGATAACGCCACGGTTCAGTCATTCCTAGTGTTGGCAGTACTTTGATCCCTTTATTTTCGGATTCGTTCTGTGTATCTTCGTTATGATCGAGATCAAGCTGAACCTGCTCGTCTACCGTTACATTCAGCTTACCGATCCGTTGTAAATTATCTATCACATGCTGACGTTTCCATTCCAATTGAGCGTCATAACTCATATGTTGTACCTGACAGCCACCACATTGATTATAGATCGGGCAAGGGGCTTCTACGCGATCTGGGCTCGCTTCTAGGATAGCTGTCATTTTGGCATAACCGTATTGTTTTTTCGTTTTGAGTACTTTGGCTTGAATCTTTTCACCCGGTAGAGCGCCTTGAACGAACAATGTATATCCTTCTGCTCGACCTACGCCTTCTCCGTCGTGATTCATGCCGATAATCTCTAATTCCAACTCGTCATTTTTGGCAACAGGCAAGTTCGCCAGCGCAAGAGCTGTCGCTTGACTCGGTTGTTGCCGGTTGTTGCTATATTTTCTGCCGCCTCTGCGGTCTTTACTCATCTCATTTGGCTCCATTTCTTTATACACATGACTGCATTTCATTAATTGCTCAAGTTTATCCAACATCTCAATTCACAAATACATTGTCCACTACGAATGGACATTCCGAAGAACAATTCCTCTAAAGATTGTATAGAAAATTACCTATACTTACAATAACTATCCGTGTTTTTTCATAGAATATTTAACAGTTCTATCTCAACAAGCTCCAATTAAAAATAGTTCATGTGCACATACCAATTCTATTATAACGCAATAGTACTTCTACAGGAGATGTTAGGTTCATTTTAAAATAACGATTAGAATGTATATTCCCCTTTGATCTTGTCATGTAAAAGTGATCTCTGTTAAAATTTATATAGCATTTAACGGTTATATATACACAAGTTTTAACCGTATTGGCGAACAGATATAGTATAAGCAGATGAAATCATATCTGTTTGTGCGAAGAGTACTTGCTATACATATAACAATAGCTTCGGCAAAAGGAGTACATGATGAAAGCGACGATTAAAGATATTGAACTGGATTACGAAATGTTTGGTGAAGGTACAACGATTTTATTTTTACATGGCAATGCTCTGGATAAAATAAGTATGAAGCATTCGTATGAACCTATTTTTCAAACGATCTCTGGATACCGACGTATCTATGTAGACTTACCCGGTATGGGCGATTCTCACAGTAGTCTGTCGATCAACAGCACTGATGATATGTTAGACATCCTTCTAACCTTCATCCAGCAGGTAATTGGTCATGAAGATATTCTATTATTTGGACATTCCTACGGGGGATATCTAAGTCTGGGCATTATGAATCAACTGCAAGATCGGGTCAAAGGAGCCTACCTTACTTGCCCTGTTGTAATTGGACAATTTGACCAACGGCGAGTTGAGCAGCAAGTTCCTATCATAGAAGAAGAGGTTCATACAGATACAAGCAACAGTGAATATCAGGATTACTTGAGTATGAATATTCGGATTAACCCTAAGACATGGGAGCTGTATCAACAATTGATTGTTCCAGGAGTACGCCGGGCAGATCATGACTTTATGGATCGGATTCAGCGAGAAGGTCAACAATATTATCGTTATGCATTAGAAGAGCAACTTTCTTTGCATGATGACACTGTTCTGCATGTATTGTTAGGCAAAATGGACAATGTGGTTGGTTATCAAGATCAGATTGATTTCTTTACGAAATATCCTTATTCTACCACCACTATCTTAGGAAATAGCGGTCATAATTTGTTTATTGATGTAGCCGAAGATAATCATGAATGGGTTACACATTTTTTGAACAAAGTAAATCAACAATCTTCTAATTAGTATGACGTTCTAAAAGAATCGGAACAAACGATCATTTGCTCTGTAAAAATGAAATGGTATCTGATTATGCTAGGAAAATTAGTACTGGTTTTGTTATCGCGCCCAGCACTTATTATATGAACATAAACGTTATAGCTAATATGTAGCATTCAAAAAAGCGCCTATTTCCCAAAGGAAACAGGCGCTTTTCAACGTTGAGATCGTTTATTTCAGATCCGAGAATACTTGTAATTTCTGTGGCAAAATCTCAAAAATCCCCGGTAATGATCCACCGAGTTCACCGTCTAGATTAATTTGTACATTATTACTAGGCGCTTCAATCTCTAAGCGATTGGTTTGGAAATAAATAATCTTCGGATCGTTAAGATGTTCTCCACGAGCGGCAATAGAGATTAAGCGAATAAATTCGGCGATATTACACTTTTTAACACCTATAAAATCAAATAATCCATCATCTATTCGTGCTCCCGGCGCTAACTTTTCAAATCCACCGACTGAATTGGTATTAGCAACTAGAAAAATCATAAATTCTTCGTGCAGCGGTTCTTGCCCGGCAGCTGTAATTTTTAATTCGGTGGGTGTTAAGTTAACGACTTTCTCGATGCCTTTCATATAATATGCCATCTGTCCGATCATCGTTTTGAGTCGACTGGGTACTTCATAAGTCAGCTCGGTCAATGATCCTCCACCAGCAATATTAATAAAATAGCGATCGTTAAAGCGACCCACATCGATCGGTCTCGCATTCTGACGAATCACCAGATCGCAATAATCTTCCCAATGTCTCGGTACGCCTAAAGCACGCGATAGATCATTGGTTGTACCTAGTGGAAATACGCCAAGTGGCGGTGGATTATCATATTCAGCCATGCCGTTAATGACTTCATAAATCGTACCATCGCCACCAGCGGCAATAATTAATTCATATCCATCTTCGATCGCTTTGGCGGCTGAAATGGTTGCATCGCCTTCACCTGTTGTCGCATGACAGCTGGCTTCGATACCGCCTTTGTCTAACCGATCCAAAATATCCGGCAAACGGCGCTTCATTTCCTCCCGACCTGAAGAAGGATTATATATCAGTCTCGCTCTTTTCATTCCATCATGCCACCTAATATGAATTATGTTGTTATGAGTTGGTTCAACAGTGACTGAATCTGACGCTCCATCCAGTGAGATAACAGTGGATGTGGCAACAATGCTGTACCTGCATATTCATAGCTTAACCCTTCCACACGCCCCGGAATCACTTGATTCAGGAATATCCCTTTGCTTAGAAAAAGTGGCGCAATCAGCACTTTATAGCCGCGTGCTGTCCATTCTTCTGTTTTGGCGCGCAGACTATCTGGATTAAGTAATGCGTAGTCAGTATGAGCCACTTCACTAACCTGTCCTACCCGCTGAGCTAACGAAGAAATACCTTTCTCCCAGCGTTGTCTGAATCCGTCATGAATACTACCGTGACCGACGACTAACACCACTTCATTTTCAGGTGTAACCGATAAATCTTTCACTTGATCCCAGACCATCCGAGCGATATCTTCATCATCGTCGGCTGGATACCCGAAATGAACATTCGCTTGAATCGTAAAAGGTTCCAGATCGGTCTCGCGATCAGGAGTTTCTTTGACACCCAAAGCATACGCAATCTCATCCATATGTGTACTACCAGAGGACACAAATAGCGGAACAACCAAAAGATCGGTTACCCCTTGCGCTTCCAATTCATCGATTCCATCCTGAATAAATCTTCCCGGAACATTGTCCAGGAAGACTGCATTTACAGGTAGATCGCTTGGCAGATGAATATGAGATACCGCTTCATCAATCTGCTCCATCCAAGACGTTTCCGGCGAACCATGACTAATTATTAATACACCGGGCTTCATAGAGATTACCTCCCTAGACGTTCCAATGTCATTTTGTATCCATCATTACCATAATTCAGGCAACGTTTTACACGAGAAATGGTTGCTGTACTTGCACCCGTTTCTGCTTCGATCTGATTATAAGTTGAACCTTTACCTAGCATACGTGCGACTTCAAGACGTTGTGACAGCGACTGAATCTCATTAACTGTACACAAATCATCAAAAAACACATAGCATTCTTCTAAATTTTTTAGTGTCAAAATCGCTTCGAATAATTGATCAACACTTTTATCATCAAGTTTTTTAAGTTGCACGATGTGATCATCCCCTACTACGGTTACTGTACCTACATTGTATAGATTACTGGTTATTTTTTCAAGCATTAACGATGTACAGCATTACAGGATACCAGATTTTGTTTGAGCAAAAACAATTATTTAAACCATCCACGCTTTGTAAAAGCAGTCATCATGCCTGCTCCCAAAGCAAACATCAGCAACAATACACCGAAATAGCCATATTTCCATTTAAGCTCTGGCATATTTTCAAAATTCATACCATAAATTCCGGCTATTAACGTCAGTGGCATAAATATAGTCGTAATCACCGTTAACGTTTTCATAATCGTATTCATTCGATTGGAATTAAGTGAGATATAACTATCCCGTAGATCAGATGTCATTTCACGATTAGATTCAATCATATCAGACAATTTGAGCAAATGATCATAAATATCGCCAAAATATGAGTGATGCTGATCGACTTTCTGAATATGTTGTGAATTAATAACACGATACATCAGATCACGCATCGGAATAATAGTACGTCTTAACTTCAGTAGACGAGAACGTAATACAAATACTTGAGCTAACAGATCATCAACCGGTTCATCTGGTCCTGTATTTTCAAGTTCATTCAATTCATCTTCAATCTCATACACACAGGGGAAATATTCATCAACAATTTTGTCTGTCACGATATAAGCCGCAGCAATAGGGCCGTTCGCCCATTTGGGACGATTGCCTTGCTGACTGTAACTAATAATTCGTTGCCATGCGGATTCGATTTCTCGTAGATCGCTATGATGAAATGATACCAAAAACCGATCACTGACAAACAAATCGACTTCTTCGACCAGTAATGTCTCAGGATGCATCGCATGAAGAACAAGAAATTGCACATCTCCATAGTAATCAATCTTCGGACGTTGAAGCACATGCAGACAATCTTCTACAGCTAATGGATGAAAATGAAAAAAAGTACTTAACAACTTGGACTCTTCTTCAGTAGGCTGATTAAAATCTACCCAGTACCATAAGTAATCGCCAGACTCTATCTCTTCTAACTGTATATTCTGTACAATATCATGTTCTTGAGTAACACCGATAATGCGAATCATTGACCACGTTCACTTCCTTTGTATCAAATATAGACGGATCATCTGCGAGAACGTCCATTGCTATCCCTATTTTACTTAGAATCGCACAAAAAACCGCCGTTCGCAAGAAACGGCGGAAGTGATCTATCATGATCCGATTTATATTAGAACAAATCGAATAATACTTTGAAAATAAGGCCAGATAATACAGCTGCAATTGGAATCGTAACGACCCATGCAATCACGATACGTCCAGCAAGTCCCCATTTTACTTCGCGGAAGCGCTTGGCAGAACCTACACCCAGAATAGCAGATGTAATCGCATGTGTTGTACTTACAGGTAAGTGAGTCAATGTTGCTGTAAAAATAACCGATGCTGCTGAGATATCCGCTGCAAATCCGTTAATAGGCTCGATTTTGAAAATTTTGGTTCCCATTGTTTTGATGATTTTCCAACCACCGACAGAGGTTCCAAGAGCCATCGCAGTTGCCGCTGAAATTTTAACCCATAACGGTACATCCAGATTATCTTGTACACCAGCTGCTACAAGAGCAAATGTAATAATACCCATCGCTTTTTGCGCATCATTTGTACCATGTGTAAATGAT
The DNA here is from genome assembly GCF_030433815.1 of Paenibacillus sp. PsM32. Taxonomy (NCBI): domain Bacteria; kingdom Bacillati; phylum Bacillota; class Bacilli; order Caryophanales; family Paenibacillaceae; genus Paenibacillus; species Paenibacillus sp. PsM32. The sequence continues at coordinate 1,266,110 of NZ_JARUWY010000001.1, forward strand.
TGAATCGCTGCTGTCAAAATTTGCATCGTACGGAATCCTTTGTTAACAGTATGCGGGCTACGTTTGGCAAAAATCCATTTCAGAATCGTCATCACAATATAACCAATCGCAAAGGCAATCAAAGGAGACAAAATCAATCCTTCTACAATCTTGATAAATCCGCTCCAATTCACAGAACTTGAACCTGCTCCAACAAATACAGCTCCTGCTAGTGCACCAATCAAAGCATGTGAAGAAGAAGAAGGAATCCCGAACCACCATGTTGCCAAGTTCCAGATAATTGCAGCAATCAGTGTCGCAATAACGATCTCTATACCGTTATCCAAAGTTGCTGGATCTGCTACACTACCACCTATCGTTTTGGCTACGCCTGTGAACGTGATCGCTCCCAGAAAGTTCATCACTGCCGCCATCAAAATCGCTGTACGTGGCGGTAACGCTCGAGTAGAAACCGATGTAGCAATTGCATTTGCTGTATCATGGAATCCATTAATAAAATCGAACGCTAAAGCCAAAAATACGACGATAGCCAGTATCCATATTGAGGTTTCTACCATATCATTCATCGCCCAGATGGATCTCTTGCACTCCAATCAAGAGAATCTGCGCAATCCTACCTCCTTAGTTATCTGTTACAGATTATTGCATCTCTGCATATTACATCCATCTATACTCAGCAAAATGGATCATATGCGTATCTTGTAAGCAATTTTAGGAATTGCGCATAATAATAGATTCGAGTCTATTCGCTACATCTTCGCAAGCATCAGTCGTTGTTTCCAAACGCTCATATATTTCTTTTTTCTTAATAAGTTCGATCGGGTCTTTTACTGTGGCAAACAAATCTTTAATACAGTTACGCAATACGTCATCACCCTGATTTTCCAGATCGTTCAGACGAATCGTGTGTTCACGAATAGCCAACAGTTTTTTATGAGACAACAAGTGAATAGCTTTTTGAATTTCATAAGCAGATTCACGCAAAATTTCAGCAAATTGAACAATATAGTTATCCGGCTCAGTCATATGATACATATCAAAACGAGAAGCACAAGCTTCCAGACCGTCTAATACATCATCCATCGTTGTCGTCAAATCCATAATATCATCACGCTCAATAGGTGTGATAAATGTTTTGTTCAGTTCGGTAATAATGGTGTGCGTGTAATCATCACATTGATTCTCGTAAATCTTCATTTGCTTCGTAAACTCTGGAATATCCTTCAAGTTAGGTACTTGTTCCGCAAAGTAATCTGCAGCCTGCACAATTGCATCTGCCATGTTCTCCAGCGTTTGAAAAAAGATATCCTTTTTCTTAACACGCATTTCTATAACCCCTTTTCGAAATTTTGCCGAAAAATGTCGTAAATTAGAATTATGAAAACAAAATGATTTCATAACAACCTTTGTTATCTTATCAATCTGTACATAGGTTTGTAAAGATTCTGTTTACATTTATCATACAAAAATCATACAAAAATCGACTTTACTTTCATCATTTTAGCATATTTTTCCTTATTTACCCGTTTTCGCTCAACTTTTTACCATCTATTGTTAAATGATTTTCAAACGACGGGCTATTAGGGACAATATTGTAATACGTTACGCCAGGGACAAGCGGCACTTCTTGACCACTGCTCATAAAGCGAATCACATCACCACTTTTTTTACTCCATTGACCTTTAATCTGTTGACCCTTTTGAAATAAAATAGCTTCTCCGCCAGCGTCCAGATCCAGACTTAATCTACCGATATCATCTAATACTTTGTAATCTCCACCCAGCACGATAACATTGGACGCGGTTAATGGCTTTCCACTGTTCAAATCAATATGAGGTTCATTGTTCATACTGCGAGTATAGACTCCACTTTTGGCATTGTAGTCATAACCTACTTTATAACTTTCCAGCAAAAATTGAAGTTGGATCGATGTTGCTTTGACTCCTGTAGTAGCAGGTGTTGTGCTGGTTGTAGCATTTGTATTATCTGTAGGATCGGTAGCACTCTGGTTAGGAGTAGCACTGTCAGCAGGCTTATCATTATTATCGGCAGAATCGGTATAGTTATCGAGTGATTCTGTATTTGTAGTATCTGTTACTTCTGTTGTAGATTTCAAAAAAGGATATGTTGGAATAGTTACTTCTTGTTTGTAATCTTTTTTGAGTGCACCTTCACGTAACTTCTCTTCATTGGTATACAAATTATGAGGAGCTTTGCGACTGGAGTCTCGCCAGAATGGAGCACTTGCATTAGTAATCTCATCAAGATGTTCTTTGTGTCCTTGTTGCAAGATACTGTACGCTTCAGGGCTACCACCGGCATGAACCAGTAATGCACCGATACTTTCCCCGATTCCGATCAAATACGGACGAATACTTCGCACAGGGCCGATCGTCACATCACCATGATAACTCTGATATACAGCGATTAGACGGGTAATTCCTCCCTCTGCTAGCACTTCATAGACCATATCGGCTTGAGCTAATCCAGATTGCGGACGGGCAGCAGGAGCATTATTGATCATCACTGCAATCGGTCTGGATAGAGAAGGCTGATCAACAGGCAATCCTGTAAGTGGCGCTGTATAGACGACTTCTGCGGGTTTTTCCGGTGTTATCGGTTCTGTCACTTTGGCTGGTTCCGGTTGTTGCTGTGGTGCAGGGGTAGCCACTTCCTCAGAGCCGCAAGCGATCAAGCTCATCGTTAGCACAAGCGGTACTGACCATTTGGTGACTTTCCATAATCGGGATTGATTCATTACAATAGTATCCTCCTCGGTGTTGAACATCATTAGATAGATCAGTAGCTCATTCTGATGTGCACTAGCAGGATACACTCCTACTATAGAACACGCATATGAACTCCAAATGAATTCAATAGTTTCTTTTTTAACGTATGTATGATTCCGAAGATGTTAAACACAGCTTACTATGTATTAAAACATAAGCTTCTTCTATATAGAATACATATAGCGTAATTCACACATTCAAAAGCTCAAAAGTGTTCTCTCAACTATATATACCATATTTTAACAGTACAATAATAAAATATTAAAAATTTATATAAGATTGTGATTTTTATCACATTTAAAAATTTAGTTGTGATTTAAAATAAAGACATGGAAGAGATGATCATCACCAACTCAACAAGTTAACACAGACTTAAAAAAATAATACATTATTCAGGGGAGTGGCAATCATGAACAGATGGCTAAGAGAAAATAGTGTGGCAATGTGGTTATTAACTATCTTACGGGTATACATCGGATTCAAATGGATCACAGGTGGATGGGAAAAATTAAGCAGTGGCGGATTTGATGCTAGTGGATTTTTGACAGGTGCTATCGCTAATACAGGCGGAGAACATCCAAGTGTACAAGCAGGTTGGGGAGCATTCTTACAACACTTTGCTTTACCAAATGTCGGATTATTCAATGTTCTTGTTCCAATCGGTGAATTCCTTGTCGGACTTGGATTGATCTTAGGAGCTTGTACTACACTAGCAGCATTAATGGGAATGGTAATGAACTTTGCGTTCTTATTCTCGGGTACTGTAAGCACTAACCCTTACTTGTTACTTGCTGAAATCTTTATCGTAGTTGCTGGCGCAAACGCTGGTAAAATTGGTCTGGATCGCTGGATTGTTCCTTACCTACGTACTCGCTTCTTCAACCGTCGTAACAAACAACAAGATACCTTGCCTAATCAGCATAAAATAGCTTAACAATACAAATAAACGCATTACTTGGCTTCTACAGAATGATCGATGTTATTCGCAGTAACATACAGATCATCATAAGGATAGCGGAAAGAACCTACTGTTACGTTACACTATACAAACAGAAAATAGTGTTTACCATTCAAAGTCATTCGACACACCGTACTGTAAGCTACGGTATACCGAATGGCTTTTTTTGATGAGATCAACAAACATGTATTCAGCATTACATCATATCGTGGTGATTAGTTCGCAATCAATCGACGGGTAAGCGTATTTAACTGCTGCGTCGCTTGTTCTATATCCGTCTGCCCTGCGATCGCAGAGATCACTGCTATTCCGTCTGCGCCCGCGGTAAAGATCGGCTCGGCATTACCTGCATGAATTCCTCCAATACCGACTAATGGAACCTCAATATGATGGTTCTTAAGTGCTGTAATAGTGCTTGTTCCTTGTACGGCTTGCGCATCAGCTTTAGAGATTGTAGGGTAGATCGGTCCTATGCCTAAATAATCAGCGCCATCTTCAATAGCTTGTCTGGCTTCAGCTACGCTATGAGCAGATACACCAATAATTTTATCATCCCCTAGACGTGCCCGAATCTGATCCGCGGGTGCATCTTCTTGTCCTACATGAATTCCATCCGCATTCAGAGCGATCGCTAACTCTACATCATCATTCACAATAAACGGAATCTGATGAGTGTGGCATATCTGTTGCAGACGTTCTGCCAGCTTATAATACGCTTGCCCTGTTAAAGCTCCAACCCCTTTTTCCCGAAATTGAAAAAGAGTGATCCCTCCTGCAATAGCAGACCTTAATACTTCTTCTGGTGGTCGAGTACAATTGACGCTTCCCATCACTAGATAAAGGCGTAAATACTGACGTATATGCTGAGTATCAGGCTTGGTGATCATAGACTCGGCTCCTTTGCTGATAAGCAAAATGATTGGTAGGCCCATGACCGGAACCGATACCCAATCCATCTTCAATCGCTGCTTGAATAAATTGCTTCGCGGTATGTACAGCTTCATAAATAGTTTTGCCTTTAGCAAGTTCTGCTGTTAATGCCGCTGAAAAAGTACATCCTGTGCCATGAGTATGAGGCGTATCAATCCGCTGACTTTCCAAATAATCAAATTGCTTTCCATCGTATAACAGATCGATTACAGTAGACGTCGATGTATCGTGTCCACCTTTGATCACTACATATGTTACTCCCATTTCTACAAACTGCTTGGCGGCTTGTTCGCGCTGCTGTAGATTGGTAATCGATAGACCTGTTAATAACTCAGCTTCTGGCAAATTAGGCGTGATAATCTCTGCCAGCGGAATCAGATCAGAGATCAGCGCTTGCAACGCTTCTTGTTGTAACAGCACAGAACCTCCTTTAGCGACCATCACCGGATCAATCACTAGATGTTGCCATTGATACTGTTTTACTTTTGCTGCGACATAACGAATAATCTCTGCACTAAATAACATCCCTGTTTTGACAGCGTGGGGTTGTAGATCCGTTCCGATCGAATCCAATTGCTGTACAACACCTTCAATCTGAACCGGATAGACACCTTGTACCCCTGTCGTATTCTGCGCTGTGATAGCGGTAATAACAGACATGCCATAGACACCGAGTTCTTGAAATGTTTTGAGATCGGCCTGAATGCCTGCGCCTCCTCCACTATCTGAACCTGCAATCGTCAATGCTTGATACACGTTCATCTTGTCTCGCTCCTTTATCATATGAATGTATGTTCAATATTAAGCTTTGGATGAAGTGATCTGGGCTCGTGCAGTTACGATCTCCGGGGTGACTAGAGACAATTGATTGATAAATTGCATCTGAAAACTGCCTGTGCCTTGCCCTGCTGTCTGTTCATAGGCAATCTCTGCGGCTATACCGTAAAATGCTAAAGCTTCTGTTACGGCTTCCAGACGTTCTTGAGCTTGTGCAGGATCAGCGACTGCGATAAATGCACCGACTACGGCACTCAGTAGACAACCGCCGCCTGTCACTTGTGTTAATATCTGATGACTGTTAGCAATGGTATAGGTGTTCTGTCCATCGGTTACGACGTCTTTTTCACCGGTGATGGCTACAATGCACTTTAATTTTTGAGCAGCCTGCTCTGCGATCTGGATCATATTGCCTTCGCCTGCTCCTGCATCGACACCTTTGATCTGCCATGATTCGCCGATCACATTAGCCACTTCAGCCACATTGCCACGTAACACATCCACTTGAACATGTTCGATAATTTGCAAAGCCGATTGTGTACGATACGGGGTAGCTCCTGCTCCTACCGGATCAAATACAACAGGCACACCTGATTCATTCGCTGCACGTCCTGCACGTTGAATCGATTCGACGGTGTATGGATCAAGCGTACCGATATTAAGCACAACTGCATTCGCTATAGCTGCCACATCGGCTACTTCTTCATGCGCATATGCCATAAAAGGAAAAGCTCCCAGCGCCAGCAATCCGTTCGCTGTAAAATTAGTCACGACCATATTGGTAATATTGTGAATCAGTGGATGTTGCGCCCGTACTTTGGCTAGAAAAGTCATTGATATTGCCTCCTATAACGTAATAAAGACCCATCCATCTCCAGAAGAGACAAATGGGTCAAACATTCATTCAGGTATATCACAACATGAGTGAAAATTCAGCCTCCACTTCCCTCCGCTAGTATAATCCAGATCAGGTTCCAAGGGTCCGAAATTGAATTTTCGTCTCAGCCAACAGGCTCCCCTAGTGAAATCAGTAACTATTCGATTGTTCTTTCTTACCATACCACTGGTGAATGATCTGGTAAAGGATTACACTAGAAGAAATCGCGCTTATATTGCCAAGCGCTTAATGTAAGATATTTTGCTATGCAAAAATCATGGTTGATTACACTAGAAGAAATCGCGTTTATATTGCCAAACGCTTAAATCATCCAGTGTTGCCAATCGGTCTGAGCGACTTTGCGTTCGGTGAGCCATTGACGGGTTTTGTCCAGCAGTTCCCGGCGGTGGGTTCCATTGGAATACGTGTGATCTGCTTGGAAAATAATTTCTTTATCACAACGTCCTTCTGAACGTGTCCAGAATACTTTTTGATACAAAAAGGCATAATCTACTGGAATCACATCATCCCCTGTACCATGAATCACCAGCACATCGCCACCAAATTGCTTGGCTTCTTGAAACGGTTGGAAATTGCCTAACGAATCAAAGTATACAGGTGTAAACGAGTAACCTAAATGATCGGCTTGTCCTTCGATCACAGCTTGATCGTATTTGTCCCGACCGGTTAATTTGATAATATCGTTAAATGGATGTCCTACTGCTGACCAGAGGACTAGACTTTTGACACGATGATCACGTACAGAAGTAAGAATAGCTACAGCACCACCCAGACTATGACCGATCAATGTGACGCGGGTAGGATCAATGTCACTGCAATTCATTGCATAATCCAGTACAGTACGAGTCTGAGCGACCATTGATTCAAGTCCTTCTTTGCCATAGTCGCCGCCACTTTCACCGCAACCTGCATAATCAAAGCGAACCACCATATAACCGTCAGCCGCCAATTCACGGGCTGTACTAACAAATAGGCGATCCACTCCAATACGGCTGCCAACAAAACCATGGCAGATCACAATTAGCGGTGTACGGCTTTTGCCTCGTCCTGCTGATTGTGGTTCCTGTTCAGGATAATGAATACTAGCTGTCAGATCCAAGTCGTGATGTCGAATGACGATATTGCGTTCCATGATGATTCCTCCTCTTAAATAAACAATTCCGATCAGTTTAATATGCTTTAATCTTGAAACCATATTATCATTAACGCTAGATCATTGTCAACGCAAGGAAAGTATGGCAAAATAGTAGCTTCGAACAACGAGAATGGAGGAATGAATAATGAGCTCAATACGCCAAATGGTTAAAAATATTAACGTCGTACGGGATCAATTAAAACCAGAAAATTTGGATTATTATGATGATGTTATTGTACATGTACGGGATGCACGAATTGATCGTGAAGCAGGCGAAGAATTGCTTTTAGAAATGGGTCATCATTTGCTAGAAGCGCAGAAAAAAGGTAAAACTGCCAAACAGTTATTCGGTAAAGAATCGATAGAGTACGGCAATATATTAATTCGTAATTTACCGGAAAAGAAACAATTGAGCAAGCCGATGTATTACTTGATGATTCCGTGGGTAGCGTTAACATGGGTATTTCTTATTCAAGCATTAATGGGATTGTTCAAAATCAGTATTAGCGATTCTGGCATTGTTGGGCAGATCAATGTAGCGACTCTTATTATTGTAGCGGTAGGTTCGATTGCTCTGGTCGAAATGCTTACAAGATTTACCGATCAGCCTGTTGAACAAAGTGATGCAACAAAGCCAGGTATGCAAATCAATGCACGCGCTATCTTAACGTATCTGGTGATTTTGGTACTGATTTTTGGTGTGGGAATCTTTTTACGTGAAGTGATGCCTGTGATTACGATTGCTCCATGGGTAAGTTTGTTGTTATTTGTGATCGGTGTAGTCGGACAGAAATTTATTTTTATGCGCAAATAAAAAGATCAGCAAGCCTATGTATTATTGAATAAATCAAAATAGAAAGATTGCATTTTATTTTGCTAAAGGTATACCTATCGCTTACAATAAATAAGATTGATGAATATCATTAGCTTATACACAAATCTTATTCATATTCTACGAACAGGTATAGTTAAAGGAGGGTTATGCTTTGCCACCTCGCACCGGGCTTAGTCTTCATTCTATTTTGCAAGCAGCTACAGAAATAGCAGATGAACGTGGATGGAATGAAGTGACACTTACGATATTAGCTCAGAAGCTAGGGGTTCGTTCGCCTTCTTTGTATAATCATGTGAACGGATTACCGGGATTACGTCGTGAAATGGCATTAACAGGATTGGATCAACTCAAAGACGCATTGATGCGGGCTGCGGTAGGACGATCTGAAGATAAAGCGATACGTGAAATGTCGCGCGCTTATCTGGAATTTGCTCGTGCTCATCCCGGATTATATGAAGCTACGTTCTATACATCAGATATAGATGATGCAGAGATCAATGATAGCAAACATCAAATGTTGGAATTATTCATGCAAGTATTAACCGGCTTTGATTTGAATGAAGAAGCCTTGATTCATGCCATACGTGGACTACGCAGTGTTTTGCATGGCTTTAGCTCACTCGAACGTATCGGTGGATTTGGCTTGAATGTCGATATAAATCAAAGTTTTGAATTGATTATTAATACTTTTCTGCAAGGTCTGCATACGGTAGAGTCCAATCATAAATAAGCAAATACACCACTTGTACAGAGATAGTAACGTTTAAATATGTTACTTCTGTCTGTAGAGTGGTGTATTTTTATGCTTTTTGGTAACAGAATCATCGTTAGATTAGTAAAGAAAAACTCTTTCTTTTACAAAAGACTTATAATTTTTTTAGAAATAATTAATATAGTTATTGATTTAACTAATACTATTAGTTTATAGTGTAATCAAGAGGTGATTGATATGAAAATAATTAGCAAGAACAACTTACATCAACTTATTTTTTTACCACGCATATTTCCCGTAAATTGTTATATCGTCGAAGAAGAGTCCAGTGTGACTTTAATTGATGCAGGATTGCCAAATAGTTATAAAGGTATTCAGCACACGATTTCTCAGATCGGCAAACCGTTAGGCGCTATCGTTCTAACTCATATCCATGATGATCATGTCGGTTCATTAGATACATTAAGTCAGCTTTATCCTGATATACCTGTCTATGTATCACAGCGAGATGCACGCTTAATGATCGGTGATATGAGCTTGGATGCGGATGAACCTCAGACTAAGATCAAAGGGAGTGTTCCCAAGCGTCTACAAACTCGCCCTTCTGTTTTGCTTAATGAAGGGGATCGAATAGGTTCTCTTCAAGTCATCGCCACACCGGGTCATACGCCAGGCTCTATTTCGCTGTGGGATACTAGAGATCAATCACTTATAGCTGGTGATGCTTTGCAGACTAGAGGTGGGATCGCTGTGGCAGGTTCAGTACGTCTGACATTTCCTTTCCCTGCTCTGGCGACATGGAGCAAAGAACGATCTCTACAAAGTGCTCGCAAATTAGTAGCATTACAACCAAGTTTACTTGCTGTAGGTCATGGTGCGATGATCACCGATCCGTATCAAGCTATGCAAGATGCTATTCAGCATGCAGAACAACGTTTGCCTTCTTCCTTATCAATCAAACAATCGCTGTAATCGTAAAAGAAACGCCAAAAAACCGCACAGATTTAACTTCATCCTGTACGGTTTTTGCTTTTATACTCACGCCATAATAAAAATAAAAAATACGGTGCTCCAATGACCGAAGTAACCAATCCTACAGGAAACTCCAGAGGTGGCGCCAGAACACGTCCAATCACATCTGCCAGTAACATCATGATCGCCCCGACCAGTGCTGCTACTGGCACAAAATAACGATGACCACCAGATACCAAGCGCCGTGCAATATGAGGGCTCACCAGACCTACAAAGCCTACCATACCTACAACCGCTACCGAACCACTGGCTAATATAACTGTCAGTAGCAGCAATATAGCACGCATCCACTCTATGCATAATCCTAGCCCTTTGGAAGATTCTTCGCTTAATCCGAAAATATCAATAGATTTTGCTAATATCCAGACGATAGGTACAATAATCAGAATAATAGGTGCTAATTGAACCACCTGCTCCCAATTACGTCCCCATAACGAACCATTTAACCATAAAAGAACGGTATTCGTATTCGCAGACGATTGTGTAATCAGTAATTGTACCAGTGTGCTTCCACAAGCACTCACCGCAATCCCAACCAATGCCAGCCGAACAGGATCGACTCCATTTCGATAAGATAATAGATATACGCAAAAAGCACCGAGAGCTCCACCAACAAAAGCTGTTAGCGATGTCAGCCATGTACTCTGTATATCTACAGGCAAAAGAAGTACAGTACAGACTGCTCCTAAAGCAGCTCCTGCCGAAATCCCTAGTGTATCAGGAGCTGCTAAAGGATTACGTAAAATGCTTTGTGCCACCAGACCAGACACTGCAAGCCCGCTACCTACTAAGATCGCCAGTATAATGCGAGGCAATCGATAATGAAAAATAATATAGGCTAGATCAGCATCTCCATACTGTGTAAATGCTCTGCCGATATCTTGCCAGCTTATATCGACAGCACCTACTTGAATACTTATCATGATCAAAACAAAAGTAATCACAATAAGCCCGATCATGATCATAACATTTCGCTTTTTCCCGATAGAATGACTCATAATGAACTCCTGCTCTGCCGTCTAGCTAAATACACAAAATAAGGCGCACCAATTAGAGCTGTTATGATCCCTACAGGCGTCTCTGCTGGAAAATGTACAAACCGAGAACCGATATCTGCAAGCGTTAATAAAATAGCTCCAAACACTCCGGCAAAAGGAATCAACAATCGATAATCTGTTCCGATAAGATAACGTGTAATATGCGGTACGATTAATCCGACAAACCCAATCGGTCCAACAACAGAAACCGATATGCCTGCTAACAAAATAACGATCACACTACCAACCACACGTACTGTCCATATTTTCTGACCGAGTCCGCGTGCGATATCATCACCTAGACTTATCAGAGATAACGAACGGCTAAGACCTATAGCCATGATCAAGCCAATAACGCTTACGATCGCTAATAGTCTGAGTTCGGCCCATTTGACTCCTGCTGCTGATCCGGCAAGCCAGAACAATATTTTGCTAGCCGATTCTTCATTAAAGATCAATAATCCCTGTGTAAACGAAGATAATAATGCTTGAATAACCACACCGATTAATGCCATACGAACTTCGACTTTACCTCCGCGAATCGCAACACTCATTATCAATACGATCATGACTGTTAGCAGTCCACCTGCAAAACCTGCTCCTGCTAGAATCCATCCATTGACAGCAGGTAAAACAATCGTACACAAGACGATCATAAAAGAAGCGCCTGCATTAATTCCAAATATACTAGGAGAAGCTAATGGATTACGGGTCAAAGCTTGCATAATACAGCCAGCAATACTGAGATTAGCACCAATTAGTATTACTGCTATTGTGCGCGGCATTCTTAGAATATGCAAAATAATATGTTCTTTGACTGTCGTAGAATAATGAAATACATAATCGATCACTGTCGGTAAAGTAATCCAGGACGAACCTATCATTAGCGAGAGCATCAACAGTATGATCAAGATTGCTAGACTCCCTGCTACTAAGATCAGCTTTTTGATCATTTAAAATAAGTAGTCGCTTCACTCATAATATGGTTCAATGCCGGGATGCTGCGTTGTCTGGACCATTTGGCTAATTCAACTTCATGCGCTTTGCCTGTTTGCACAGCTTTTAATTGATTCCAGAGTAGATTGTCTTTTTGCCCTGCTAATACAGAGGGATCATCTTCATTAATCAAAATGAGTAGTTGATCAGGATCGATCGCTAATAATTGTTCTGTAGTCATCAGTTGGCTTACTTCTTCTGCATCAGTCAAAGCATAATTCATACCTAACGCTTGAAGAAAGGAAGCATGAAATGCTTGATCTGTCCGTACTTGGAACGAATTGCTTGCTTCTTCATCAGCCGCAATAATAAGCACAGATTGATTACTGTTAATCGATTGCTTTACGTTCTCCAATTGTTGTTGATGTTCTGCTAGCATCGCTGTTGTCGCATCTGCTTTACCCAAAGCTTCACCGATCGCCTGAGTAGAATTTATAATATCGGAATAATTTGCTGTATCATTTTTGAAAACAATTGTAGGTGCAATCGCTGATAATTCTTCATATACATTGCTATGACGACTTGTATCTGCAATAATCAGATCCGGCTCAAGGGTACGTATAACTTCCAAATTCGGCTCCGAGCGTGTACCTACAGATGTATATCCTTCAATATAAGCTAGCGTGTCTTGCGGAAACCGTTCAGGTTTATTATCATCTGCTACACCGACAGGTTTGACTTGTAGTTCTGCCACAGTCTGGGTAAATCCTTGCTCTAATACAACAATACGCTTCGGTTGATCAGGCACTTCGGTACTGCCAAGATCATGAGTGATCGTGCGTGTAGAGCTTTGTGTTGCATTTTCTTCGCTTGCACTTTGCTTACTTGAAGCGGTCTGACTTGTTGAAGAAGCGGGAGCTGAACAAGCACCCAGTAAAAGAGTAAAACTCAGAAGCAGCATCAACACTGCTGAACGTCTTATCGGATTATGCATCATTAAAGAACCTCCACTTACTATAATGTTTTGAGAATCATTATCACTATAGCGGTGTCCATCTAACCCAACAATAGAGAAATCGGACATGTTGGATGTCATATTGAGACTTTGTACGTTCTGGCGATGTTGTTGACGATAACGTATCGGAGACAAGCCCATATACTTTTTGAACATACGACTAAAATAATATCCATCTTGATAGCCCACATTAATCGCAATATCTTGTAAGGTTAGCTCTGTCTGAATCAGCAGTTCACTCGCTTTTTGCATACGAAACTGAATCAGATAATCCGATGGACTTTGACCAATATCACTATTGCGGAATAATCGGGCTAGATGACGTGGACTGCATTCTAATATAGTAGCCAGCGAATCAATCGTAAGCGGCATTTCATAATGCTCGTGAATATAACGAATAGCTTGCGAGACAAGATCTGTAGTTGTGGGCTGATGACCTGCGGTCTGTAACTGTTCCAAAATGTCATATACGATTTGCAAAAAAGAAGTACGGACTTGCAATTGTTGTAATGGATGAACATATGTCCATGCTTGGTGCAATTGTTTGATTTTATCGTGCAACAGAATAGGATGATGTGGTTTAAGTTCATACGCAGTATCTAATACCGAATGATGCTCTAATAACGAGCGGGCAGATGAATTGGAGGTGAATAATTGTGGTCGATATAATATCAGATAGTATTCTAATAACTCGTCATATACTTCAATCTGAAAGATACTTTCTTTCCCACTATGAATAATATGAAATCGTTCTGTTGTGTATGTGTTATCATTGATCGTAATCAACGCATTTCCACGAACAGTATATAAAAATCCGTTTTCCGGTACATAATATGGTAGTGATAATTGCTTAGCTGTCAGTACATGATGCTGAACATCCATGACTTGAACAGAAGCTTGATTCCACAGCTTGATATAATGATCTAGATTCATGATTAACCCCTTTGAACAAACCTATTCTACTTGAATACCTATCTATACTTCTTTCTATTTTAATGATAATCATTATCAATTACAATCCATTTCATACTTTTACATCCTTCTATGATCTCAATCGCGAGCAAAAATGACATTGTATTTACTTTCGGTTCACCTCAGATAAGCAAGGGTAGGGATATACATAAAGCTTTGGTATCGTTATTTTGTTGAATCTGATGTGGATATGTATTTATATTTTTCTATCGAGGAGAATGATTACTAATGAAATTATCCAATCCGATCACTATATCTGCTGTGGCCACATTGCTTGTTTTACAGACGCTAGGATGTAGTCAACAACAGACATCTACGCTCCCTACGACTAATTCTTCATTTGAAAGCACGGCTGAACTTGCATCTCCCGCCAAAAAAAGTACCACTAACCAGGCATCAACATCTTCTTCATCTACAATTACTGTTGCTCATTTCAAAAAAATGCTCACAAGCAGTTCCAAACTTCCCCAAGCAGTCTCTTACCTCAAAAAGAATATTAAAAAAGTGACTCCTTCCACTGGTACTTTACTGGTTCTAACTTTGGAAAATGCTCAAAATAAATATCTGGATGCTTGGACAGATCAATATACCGAATCGATCCAAAAGAAACTGATGAATATGTATGCTTCAACCGGTGTATATGGTGATGAAAAAATAGAAGATATGATCAAACGCACTACCGATCCAGCGCTTAAAAAGTTACTGTCCAACACCAAAAATAGCGGTTATCAAATTATCAATGTCGAAGGCTATTACATGCCTATTATTGACTACGATCAGTATGATGCGTATGACGACTATGTCACCAAAGACATTAATGATTATGTAGATATTATGGCTGAAGAGTCAGATGAGCCAGCGCTGATGGATGCAGGGCTTGTGATCGGATGGGATAAGTTATTAGTACGCACACTGGATATGGAGCAATTTATTTTAAAATATCCTCATTCTAATCGCCTATCAGTTATTCAACAAAATTATAGTTATGCTGTTTATACGGTATTTTATGGTGCAGACAACACTCCACTATTTGATAGCACGTCCAAAACTATCGATCCTGATGCCAAAAAGCAGTATCTCGATTTGTTAAATGATACGGATACCGCAGAAGATTATCCGTCTAGTACACTTCTTAGTGACCTGCATGGATTGATGGATTTGGCGGCACAATCTAATTACAAACTGACATCCAAGCTAGAAGCATACCGAGTACAAGTCGCTCCTCTGGAATTATAGAACTTCCGCCAAAAGTGCAACATAACCTGTGATCTGACCGTCTTTGCTAGTATAGGGAGACGGTTTTTTACTGTTTTGGATCAATCGTGAAAGTTGTCGATTTTGTCATTTTAGGGATATCATAGATAACTATGGGTAATAGAAAAAGGACACCATTCTACCGAATAGGTCTTTGACTTCGCAAAAATCTGTTCTAATTGAAAGTGTCGCATTCTACTAGCATATGCTAAAAGTGATGTTTGCTAAGCAAACGATTCTTCACTATTTATGACAAAGGAGTTTTATGATGAAAAAAATCAGTTTAATCCTAACCAGTATTTTGTTAATGTCTGCTCTTGCAGCATGTAACAGTAATTCCAGTACGACAAATCAACCTGCAACCACGCCTACTACTGAAAATACAGGCACTGGTAATCCATCAGCTACCAATCCAGAAGCAACGACACCGACAGAAGGTAGTACTTCTACTGATCCGGCTAGCACAGAGTCAGCTTCTGCTCAAAATGCTAAAATCGTAGCAAACAAAAAAGTTGTTGCGAGTATGTACCAAGACGTACTCAATGGGCATCAGACCGATAAAATAGATATGTATCTTGCAGACGATTACAAAGAACATGATCCTATGATTGCTACAGGTAAAGAAGCGTTCAAAACGTATATCGCTTCCTTTATCAAAGCGAACCCTGATTACAAAGTCAATGTCAAAGGTATGATCGGTCAAAATGATCTGGTTGCTGTCATGAATTACCCAATGGCTAATCCAGATGATCCCGGTCAAGCGGCTGTAGACATTTTCCGTGTAACCGATGGTAAAATTGTAGAGCACTGGAATACGGTTCAACCAGTAACAGGTGCTTCTAGTATGATCCAAAATCTACTACCAAGTGCGTCTACGAGCGCAGATGTTGCTGCTACCGATAAAGCAGTCGTAGCTTCTAATGCTCAATTTGTAAGCAACTTCTTTAACAGCTTTTTTGTAGAGCATAATACGGATGCGGCTTCAGGCGTTGTGAGTGAATCATTGGTTCAACATAATGTGAAAATGAAAGACGGTATTGAACCATTAGTGAACAACTATCTTGCTCAATTCCGCGCTAACCCGGACAGCACTGCTACTGTAGTTAATATGGTTGCAGAAGGTGACCTTGTATTGATCCAAAGTCAGATGAAAAAGAACGCTGACGATGCCGGTCAATCTGTAGTCCAAATCTTCCGCGTAGAAAATAATGAAATTGCTGAAATGTGGATGCTTTCTCAAGACGTCCCTGCCAAAACAGTGAATGAAAATGGTATGTTTTAAAAATATAACTGTTTCCCTATGATCTTTATAAATATGTAGACAAAAATGCACCTTTCATATCACTGTTAGAAAACCTTGAGGTTAACTAATGGATATGTAAAGGTGCATTTTTTTATTTCACAGCATATGGTTTAACAATGATGTATGCCAAATCAGTATTACCTATTAATGTTCTTGTTTTGGTAATAGACTCACCTGGTTTTACTGCACTATGCTTTTCACGCATATATTTGTATAGTTCTCCTTGCGAATTACCATTAGCAAGCATATACGAAGAATGAATATCTTCTTTTCCTTGCTCGATGGTTTTGCCTGTAACATTTTTAGATGTATAGGTTATGCTACCTTTCCAAATACCTGCTTTTTTATCCGTTGCTCCTAGATTTATTTGATATGAAGTGACTTGGAATGCATTTTGATTTTCATCCAACCCTACTCTGTCTTGAGTTTCTTGGGTTAACTGAGGGGTATTCTTCATATACTTAGGATTATTTAATTCAATTATTTTAGTGTTAGCATTGTAAGCTCCATCTACATCTAAATATTCTAACATTACTTTAAGAGGAATATAAAGAGCATTCCTTTTTTGTACAGGTATAGTATCCATCTGCTCTATATTTTGATCAATAGTCACTTCTTTAGAGCCTGTAGTCAAAACTAAATGATGATTATTAAAGTTAATAGTTGCTTGCTTTTTACCTTTATTATATGCCACATCTGCTCCTAAAAGATCACTCAATGAACGTAAAGGTACAAGTAATCTATTATTTTGATCCACATAAGGTGAAGTTGGATAAGTAAATAAAATATAATACTGATTTATTTTGAGGATAGGTGGTGAAGATGCCTGTACTACTGATTGAGCGTTTACCATTGGCGATATAAGAATCATACATATAAATAGAAAAACTACTGATAACCATTTAAAATACTTCAATATATCATCTCCTTTATTTTATTTATGACGTTATATACATAAAAAAGTTGCTGTCACTTATACTAAAATAAAAAAGAACTCTACCTATTTACTCAGGCAGAGCTCTTTTACATTGCATATATTTCATATCAGAACAATAACTTATTTGTACGTATGAGCAATCGCATTAGCAGCTACAATCGCATTGTAGACATCATCTGGAGTTACAGGGAAAGGCATATGTCCCATTGTATCGTCTGGTGCACAAGCACTTTCAGCAACTTGTCTCCATTCAGCTTCTACAAATTCAGTCATACCTAAATCTTCAAGTGTCAATGGAAGACCTACTGCTTTGATCAAATTGACTACTGTTTCGAACTCTTCTTTAGGCGAGTTTTCTAGCACCAATTGTGCTAACAATCCGAATGTCACTTTTTCACCATGTTGTGCACGGTGGATCGAAGGAACAGCCGTCATTCCGTTATGAATCGCATGAGCAGCAGCAAGTCCGCCAGATTCAGCACCTACACCGCTCAAGTAGATTGTTGCTTCGATCGTATTTTCTACCGCTTTGGTTACTACTTTTTGTTGAACAGCTTTAGTTGCACTGACTGCATTATCAAGCAACATTTCATAGCATAGTTTAGCTAATCCAAGTCCAGTAGCTGTTGGTTTCATAAGAGCCAGATTATCTCCATTAGAAGCATAACACGCACGAGCTTCAAAATAAGTCGCTAACGCATCGCCGACACCCGCAGCGAAGAAACGAACAGGTGCGCCTGCAAGAATACCCATATCGGCAAGCACTGTATCCGGGTTATTAGGTAAGAATAAATATTCATCGAAAGAACCATCTTTTTTATAAATAACAGCAAGTGCTGTACAAGGTGCATCGGTAGACGCAATTGTTGGGAAAATGACTACAGGAAGTTGCTCATAATAAGCAGTCGCTTTCGCTGTATCTAGCGTTTTACCGCCACCAATTCCGACAATAACGTTAGCGCCAGATTGTTTGACCAATTCGCGGTGACGCATTACTTCTTCTTTGGTACATTCATATTCAAATTTCTCAAAATGTGCTTTATGATTAGCTGCTGTAAATGTAGGTTCAGCTTCTGTTTGTGCACGTTCTAATATAAATTCATCACAAATAACATAAGCATGATCACCATAACCACGCGTATAATCATTTAATTTAGATAATAAATGCTGACCTGTAATAAATTTTCTAGGTGAAGTTACGGATCTGACGAAATCTGCCATAATGAACACATCCTTTTGGATAATTACAGTCTACTACATAAAAAAATTGATGTTCCTGACCGACATAGTGACCTTACTTTCTTCGCTTGCAAGACGAGGCGACTACAATCTAGCGCCGTGTGATACTTATCACTACAGACAACTATACTCCTTCATGCATCCAAACCATGTGAGTTTTGTCACTGACAATCTTTTCTAAATGCGCTATGGTGAAGCGTTTGCAGAAGAAATATTAGTTCATTTGGAGAAATAACATAGAACCACAGCACCATAAAATTTTACTTTGCTGAATCCGATATTATATAAGTAAAGATATTTTGCTTTGTAAAATCACTTTTTATTACAGTTTGTCGCGCTTTTACTGCCAAGCGCTTAGAAAGGAGAAAGTAGTTATGCGGGCTCGACATTTATTTGTACTCATGCTCTATATTTCAATCGCATTTGTGATCACATTCTACATACTTAGCTTAAAGTATCCGCATGCCTCAGCTTTTTCTTATAAGACTTGTAAAGCTTCCTATGATACCAAAAATGATTTGTTTGCTAATTTGCTCAATGCTGGTGAAGATAATGTGGCTTCAGCTTCAGAGTCGATCAAAACTGCTCCTAAAGGCAAAGCTGCACGTATTCCTGTATTGATGTACCATTATGTCGTACCTGAGAAATACAATGTAGAAAAGAAAAATAATGCTCGCATGAGCTTAGAATCTTTTACCAAAGGTATGAAATATCTACACGACAATGGCTACAAAACAGCCACTTTGTCCGAGCTAGAGCAATATGTGAATGGAGAAATTCAATTACCTGAAAAGACGGTTGTCATTACATTTGACGATGGATACCAGAATAATGTGGTCTATGCGTATCCCGTATTGAAGAAATATGGATTCCACGCTTCGATCTTTATAGTAGGAACTAAGCTCAAAAGCAAAACACAAAAATTTCTACCTAAAGAAAAAACAACGATTTCGCGTAAAGAAATGAAAGCGACTAAAGATGTATTTGAATACAATAGCCATACGTACAACCTTCACTACAAAAATACGATTCAATGTGGAGATACTGCGGCGGTCGGTCTAGAAAATGATCGTCTTAAAAACGATATTGAATTAATGAAAACCAAAACAAAGATTGATACGCCTTACTTTGCTTATCCTTATGGAGAGTATCAAGATCAGATGATCTATACGTTACGAGAAAATGGATATCGTATGGCGTTCACCGTTAGACCTGGCTTTGTTCATCCGGGTGATGATTTGATGCATTTACCACGACTAAATGTCAATTCGCATACTGAACTAAAACATATTCTTCATCTAAAAGATTAAACACAAATACCTGACATCTACGATGCGTTTGACGCTAATCATGTAGAAATCAGGTATTTTTTTCATACCCACTATATTATCAAAACGAATGTATAAGGGTAATATATATTGAAAGTAAGCTATGTAATTATTCAAAGGAGCCTACACTTGATGACATTAGCAGAATGTTTGAGTCATTTACATCATGATTTATTACTTGTGAATATGCACAAGCCCGGTTATCTTACCCGTTCTGTTGCTGAATTGCAAAAAACGATCCCTCCAGACCAGTTGCATGAGGACGGTTATGAACTGCGTACTCATGGCTTTAACTTTGGACGTACTCAGAAAAAAGCGATTGGCAAAGTAGGCGGTCCTAATTTGTGGAACGAATGGTAATTCGCTTTTACACAGCGTTAACAATTGAACGTTATAATGACTCTATACGAGTTGTTTTGACACCTTATGACAAAAGTATTTGCATACCCAACATTTGGTATTCCGCATACTGCACGTTACACTAGATTAGAGAATATGATTGGATAACAATGATTAAGCGGAGGCATTATGGAAAACAAACATGTAAACCATCCTACTCATTCAAGCTATATTAACCGTGATCTAAGCTGGATCGAATTCAATAGTCGAGTACTGGAAGAAGCGCAAGATTCAGAAGCTCCACTGTTAGAACGTATCAAATTTTTGGGGATTGTATCCCGTAATTTAGACGAATTTATGAGTGTACGTGTTGCTGGGATTCGTAATCAAATCAAAGAAGGCTATCTCAAAAAAGATTTTACCGGCTATACTCCGTCTGGTCTATTCAAGCGTCTGACCAAAAAAGTAGAAAAAATGGTTCATACTCAATATCGTACATACCGCGAACTTATGCGTCTACTTGGCAAGCAGGGCATTACGGTCAATCGTTATACCGATCTTAGTGCCACTCAGCGCAAAGCGGCAGATACGTATTATGAAGATGTAATTTTCCCTGTCCTTACACCGATGGCTGTCGATCAGAGTCGCCCGTTCCCGCTTGTTCATGGACTGAATGTGTATTTGTCTGTCGTGCTTGAACATGGAGGTAGAGAACCGATTACTGAAGATGAGCATGATGCCTTTTATTTTGCAATTGTTCAGATTCCATCCAATCTTCCTAGATTGGTAGCACTACCTCACCGTCAAAATAGTAAAAAACAACAATACATTATGATCGACGAATTAATTTGTCATCATATTCATACATTATTCGGCGGATATCAGCCTGTAGGCGTGAATGCTTTCCGTCTGACACGTAATACAGATCTAGATATCAATGAAGAAGAAGCAGAAGACTTATTAGAAGAAATCGAGAATAAATTACGTAAACGTCGTCGTGGTGCTCCTGTACGTCTTGAAGTGGAGAAAGATTTTCATCCATTTGCTCTTCGAATGTTACAAGAAGAATTCGACGTATCTGAAGCAGTGTACGAAATCGATGGCCCGCTTGATCTTGGATTTTTGTTGCCATTTTCAGATTCGGTGCAAAATCATGAATCGTTACGTTATCCGCCAGAAATTCCGCGTTATGCACCAGAATTTCCAGAAGGTAGCGATACTGACTTTTTCAGCGTCTTAAAAGAACGTGATGTATTGCTGTATCATCCATACGAATCATTTGATGTGATTAGTGATTTTATAGAACAAGCTGCTGAAGATGATGATGTGATGGCGATCAAAATGACATTGTATCGGGTCAGTGGTCGCTCTTCGATTATTCAGGCACTTGCCAAAGCTGCTGAATCTGGCAAACAGGTTACAGTAGTGGTAGAACTGAAAGCAAGATTTGATGAAGAACGTAATATCGCTTGGGCACGCACACTGGAAAAAGCAGGTTGTCATGTGGTCTATGGTCTAGTTGGACTCAAAACACATGCCAAATTAATTCTAGTGGTACGCCGTGAAGCAGATGGGCTCAAACGTTATATCCATATCGGTACAGGTAATTACAATGCTTCTACAGCAAAATCATATACAGATATCGGTCTGTTAACGATGAATCCTCATATTGGTGAAGATGCTTCTGAAGTATTCAACCATATTACAGGATATACAGAAAGCCATGAATGGCAAGCTGTCGCTGTCGCACCGGATACGATGATGAACAAATTTATCGAATTGATCCAGCGTGAAGCCGAACATGCACGTAACGGCAGACCTGCACGCATCATTGCCAAAATGAACTCATTATCTAACCAGCAGATTATTGATGAACTATATATCGCTTCTCAAGCAGGAGTGAATATTGATCTCATTATACGTGGAGTGTGCTGTCTACGTCCGGGTGTAGTTGGTCTAAGTGAGCGAATTACAGTTCGCAGTATCGTCGATCGCTATCTAGAACACTCTCGTATTTACTCTTTTGAAAATGGAGGCGATCTTGAGATCTGGTTATCCAGTGCAGATTGGATGACTCGTAATCTCACTCGTCGTGTTGAACTGATGTGTCCATTATTCGATAAAAGCACAAAAGCCACTATGCAGCGCATTCTGGATCTTATCCTTGCGGATAATATCAAAGCCAGATTGCTACTACCTAGTGGCAGTTATGAGCGATTTGATAACGGAAAACCTCCGTTACGCAGTCAATTCAAAGCGTGGGAAATTAACTCTTGGAAACCATATGTACCACCAGTCTCACTCTCACGTCCCACTCCTTCTCCAAATCTCTAACTGCTTCTGTAATTTCATGTGTTTCCATAGAGGCTTCGGTATGACAGTGAACTGTCAGCTCGAAGTCTCTTCCTTTGCGTACAGCGACCAAGCGATCCACAGGTTGCGTCTCGCTCACATCCATCGCAGCAGCTAATTGCAATACAGCGCCTAAGCGACGAATACGCTCTTCGTCTTTGGGATGAAGAATATCGGCATACTCTGTCGAGATGCGTCTTTTTTTGATTTTGCCTTTGCTACCAAAAATAGCGATAAAAGCAACTAGAACCGTTTCGCGATGATTAAGTCCGGCTACCGCACGAGTGGTCAGCAAATAGCGGGTATGTTCTTCAAAGTCATGATAACCAATTTTCATACCTACCCGATACAGTAACGAAGCGGTACGTAATATTTTGCGATTAGAAACGTCTTCCTGACCTTCTCCAAGCGCTTCATATAGTTCAGAAGATAACTGTTGTACCCAACGTAAATGGCGTTGACGTGGCAAAGGCTCTCCATGTAGAGCTGCACCAATCTCATACTCTAATACATCTTCGACAATCACATTATCTTTACCGCGTTCCCATTCAAAAAACAATCCATCCCGTAACCCTGTTCCACTAATCACATAATGCGAACAATGCATATACCGGAATAATGTATTTAAAATAATAACGCCCGGTACAATAATATCACTGCGTGTTTTGGATAGACCGGCAATACGCTTACGTTGATCATTACTCATCGCAGGAAGCTGTTGATAGTAATAATCCGTATCTTCTGCTTCTAATGTATAATGGTGAATCTGTTCCAGCGAATATTTTAATTTGCGTTGATGCATTTTACCTACAGCACGAATCGTTCCTCCCAGACCGACCATAGGAAGATCAGGATACTGACTGATCCAATCATGCTTTTCTGCGGCATCCAGTACCAGTTGTTGCAGTTCATTAACAGACGATTCATCCCAGCGTCCTGTCGTTTCGTTACCAAATCGCACATTCATATTAACAGCTCCGAAAGGGAAAGACACTGTAGAGACGCGAGCCCGATCGCGGAACAAAGTGACTTCGGTACTTCCGCCACCAATATCAATAATATATCCATCTTCGATATCGATTCGGTTCACTACCCCGATAAATCCATAATGCCCTTCCATTTCACCGGGTAACAACTCGATGGTAATTCCAGTTTCACGATTCAAATATTCAATTACTTCTTCGCCATTACTAGCGTTACGTATAGCCGCTGTAGCGACAGCTCGAATCTCTTCTACTTCATAAGCAGCACTGACATCGGCAAATTGTTTTAAGACAGGCACAATGACACTGACTGCTTCCAGTGGCATATCTCCTTGAGGAGTAACAATAGCACTGAGTCTAGCAGATTCCCGACATTCTTTAAGAACCTGATATCCACCACCATTGCCTGTTTCATAAATAACCAGTCGAATCGAGTTCGATCCTATATCCATAATGCCTACACGGCGACGTTCTTCCTGTTCTTTCATGGTAGCTCCTCCTGACCTGTACAAGCTTCTATTTACAAAATATGAATCATATCTTGATTACAGTTAAAGTCAGTCTATCTTATTTGCATCATTGTCACAATCGTTTTTCGATTAAACCTGTGTACATATTTACTTACGTAGTTATTCAAATTTTGTATGGATAGTATATTTTTTATAGAATATCTTTCTAACCGATAAAATCTAATCCCTATAAATATCCGCAACATATAGTTTGATGTATTAAAATAAAAAAAGCGAAAATCCTCAGATAACAGCCAGAGAACTTTCGCTTTTGTATATTCACTATCTATTATCTACTTAGTAGAACGTATAGCGATTAGAAATTATAGCAATTCAAGCATCGCTTTCGCTGTGCTTTCACTAGAAGCAGGGTTTTGTCCTGTTACTAATTTACCATCAACGATTACATGATCTGCAAAAGCAGAAGCGGCTACAAATGCTGCACCTTGCTCACGCAATTTGCTTTCAAGTAAGAAAGGAACATATTTCGTCAATTTCACCATATCTTCTTCTTCATCAGTGAAACCTGTAATGTTTTTGCCTTGTACATAATAGGTACCGTCTGCTTTTTTCACATCGACAAGAGCACCAACACCATGACATACAGCACCAACTACGCCGTCATGAGCTTCTGTATCATGAATCAATTGAGCGATTACCGGGTTGCTTGCAAAATCGACCATAGGGCCATGTCCACCAGCAAATAATACGCCATCAAAGTCGCTTACATTGACGTCTGCAAGAGCTTTGGTGTCTTCAAGCATATCAGCTACCGATTGCAATTCCGCAGGAATTCCGTCTGGAATAGAGTTTTTATCGATGGTTACTTTACCGCCTTTAACCGATACGATAGTAGGTTCTACGCCTGCATCTTGAAATACATGATAAGGTGCAGCCAATTCTTCTAACCATAGTCCTGTAGGGTGTCCGTTCATTTCTGTAGCACTTGTCGCTACTAACAATACTTTTTTAGTCATATTAATCGACTCCTCTATTTATATTTAGAAAACATCAGTTAATGATTTCTGTTTTAGATTATGAACTTTTATACATAATACATATTTAGTATTATACAACTTTTTTGTGCACAATCAAATTTTCAACAAAAAAATTTTGACTATAAACAACAAACAAGATTACTTTGGCATCTTCGTCCTTTATTACTTTACCCTTAAATCAAAGATGTCAAACGATATACATAAAAATGATTACTTATCATGTTTGTTATTTTATACTTTTTGCTACAAGTCATCCTATCTCCACCAGAAGAACATATCTAATACGCTGTGCAAAAAAGATTCTATTTTTTTCTCTCTTTTTCGCTTAGATCCTTTTGTTTTGCGTCGCATACTTTATTGTCTCCTTATTCGCTTTATATTACTTTTTATTAGGATACAGCTATGGTAGCAAAAAATAAACAGATTAAAGGATATCCCTCTAATCTGTTTATTACTTTCATTGTACTTCATGGGTCAGATATTTCGCTGTCTAACCTTACTTATCAAATCTGCTTGGTGGGATCACTCTGCCGTAGTCCATGTTTATACAAATCATAAAAATGATGTGTAGGTCCCGGACCTGAGCCTATATGAAGTGAATGACGAATCGCTGTCGTTACATAAGCTTTGGCCTGCTTCACCGCTTCGTGCAAATTATCAGTTAAGGCAAGCCCTGCTGCAATAGCAGAAGAATACGTACATCCTGTACCATGCGTATTCAAAGTGTCTATTCGTTTTTCTGTAAAATAATACATCTGCTGACCATCATACAGTATATCTGTGGCTTCATCGCCAAGTGAATGTCCACCTTTAACAAGGACATGACGGACACCTTGATCGGCTATTCGCTTAGCGGCTTCTTCCATATCATGTATCGATTCAATCGTTATCCCAGTGATCCGCTCTGCTTCTGGAATATTAGGCGTCAGTACATCCGCAAATGGTAAAATGTCTCGAATCAATGTACCTACTGCATCTTGTTGCATGAGTGGGCTTCCATTTTTGGCATACATAACAGGATCGATTACAATATGCTTCGGACGATACTGCTTCAGCTTATAAGCAACAGCTTCCATACATTCATGATCGGATAACATCCCAATCTTGACAGCATCTGTTCCAATATCTTCATAGATCGCATCGATCTGATCACTGATTACTTCTGGGGTGATATTCTGAATACTTATGACACGTGCTGTATTCTCAGCCACTACAGATACAATCACACTCATACCGAATACACCATACGCTGAAAATGTTTTGAGATCCGCCTGTATTCCGGCGCCTCCACTACAATCAGAACCTGCAATCGTTAGTAGTTTTTTCATCATCAGTCTCCTAATCTTACTAGAATAGAAGTAGCTTTGGTTACTGAACAGCTACAGTTGCTAATCGATCTGTAATCGTTACTTTGGCTTGTTCAATCCAATTTCTTGCATCCGGCCCCATTTTGAATATTTTGTTATCAGGATGAGTAGCAATCGGGATCAATTGGCTATAAATCGGGAATTGTTGCTGCATTTTTTCGTATACACTATGTCTTGCAGGTAACAAATATTGAGGATACACTTTAGCTTCATTTGGAGAAATAGCATCTACCATCGTTTGACTCGCTGTAATCACATTTGCTAATTTGATCGCAATATCTTGCTTGGCAGGATCTGTAATTGCCGAATTCACACCAACCATATCTCCATAAAAAACAGGAATATCTGTTTTACTCGACATTGAGATGGTTTTAAAATTCACATCATCTGCATAATCGCCCATACTGGACATCGCTTCGGTATATCCAATAAATGCACGACCTATACCACTACGGAACCAATCTGCTCGGATATAAGCATCGTTGTTATCAGGCCAGTACTCAATCTGATCTTTACCGCCCATTTTTTGTAATTGTTTTAGACTTTTAAATGCTTTTGAATTTAACGTATTAGGATCAGGCAAAACAGTATAATCCGTATATTGTTGACGGGTATCTAACAATGCATCCAGATACATGGCTGCTTTGGTAGTACCACCAGACATGTCGATCAGCAATCCTTCGTTATTGTCAGGAATAACGCCTGTTGATTGTCGTTCACCTAAAATGCGATATAAATCCGGTACACTACGGACAGAGGCAAGGGCTGTATCATCTTCCCGATAAAATAATAAATTAGTACACACAATTTGTGGAATACAGTAGGCTGCTCCATTTACTGTGCATCCTTCCATTGCAAAATCAATAATATCTTGACGATCTTGAATTTGATTCTGTGGTATCGCTTTCAAGTATCCTTTGTCTACAAAATGAGATAAAAAGATCGCGTCAAATACAAACACATCTACATTCGCATCTGGATCGGCTTCATATCCATCCCATTTAACAAAATTCAAGCGTACATTGGGTTCAACTTCTGCCCAATTTTTTACGACCGCTTGCTGAAAACGCTCGGGATCAGGAACATAATCGTATAAAGCTACATTGATGACTGTCGGTTGATCGGTTGCTGCTGCATAGCTGTAACTCGCATTCGGAATAATACCAAACATCAGCAAAAACGAAATAAATACCAAAAACCCTTTTTGACAAGCTGTACTATTCCTCATTATCATGATCCCACCTCTTCATAGCAATTTGTCTATCCCATGCTTACACCGATTTGATAGCTTTATAGATCACAAAAGGAGCATGATACTGTTCATCACCCCATTTCGGATGATCATATTGCTCTTCGTACTCGCGCAATTTGCTTACCGAAATATCATCAATACATGGTTCCATGATCTGAATCGAATCAAACCCTGCTTTTTCTAACATCTCTTGATAAAAACGCTTGGACCAGTAAAAATCATTTAAAATTAAATCTGAACTTTCAGGAATCTTGAGAAACTGTTGTTTGCGGTCTCCGTCTGTATATTTCTTTCCTTTTTCTCCATTGCGAAATGTAGTGAACTCATACCCTGTTGCATCTGGATTCGAATCCAATACCAATAATGGCTTGCCCGGCTTCAATACCCGGTAGATTTCTGTAAGCATATGATGAATATGATCTACACTAGAATTATTGATAATCACAAAACAGTTCACAGCACAATCTATCGAATCCGATTCTAAAAAATCCAACTGATTATTGTGAATCAACTGATAATTGATCTGTGGATGTGACCGTTGAGCAGTTGCTATTTTTAGCATATTTTCTGATTCATCTACAGCAATAACTTGATAACGTTCATGTTGCTTTGCTATGCGCTCCGCTACTTTTCCAGGACCACAACCATAATCAAGTACTGTACGAATAGTAGGATCTGAATCCAGAACAGCGAATAAATAGCGGAATCCTAATATATCTTCTAACATATCGTTATACGCGTTGAATTGACTGGATACATTATTTTCTTTCCAAGAAGTATGCATTACGATTCCTCCATTGTGATCGAAAAGTAAGATTCCCACTTCTGCTGGACAAGTATTTGATAAAGTGGAATCAATTCTTGGTAAAGCGTATGATCTACTGCTTGCTTTTGTTGAATCGATTGATACACAGCTAATAACAAAATCACTTGCTTCCAGTAATCGTCTATATCCAAACAAAAAATATCTGCTGGCTCTAGAGTGATTATGCCTGCTCTAAGTTGCTGTTCGTATTCAAAAACAACTTGCAAATCTGACCTATTATCTTTTTGCGGCATATGCGGAAATGGATACGCTGGTACAGCTCCGATCTGCTTAGCTTTGGAAAGTACTGTCTTGGTCTGAGCATAATCTGTTTCGTAAATGTGTACAGAAGCTACATTATGATAATAGGCGCCCACTTCTATTCCAAGCTCAGTAGCCATAAGTTCTTGTAGAAAAGTAAACGAAAACACATCACTCAACATGCCACGATAAGCATCATTTGCACGCATATAACTGCTCATATGCAATTGATTTTCACGGATAAAAAACTGCAATCCAAGTGTACAAGACACATCAATATTTTCTAGCTGAAGTACTTCATTCGGGTCAAAAATAGATAGAAATGCACGTTTAGAATCATGATCTTCACGAAGCACTTCTTTAATACGCTCCCATTGATTTAAGCGCTTATCACCATAAGTAAATAGCTTTGGCCCATAAGCTGTGCCTGTCAGTGTCCGACCATCTGCTGAATATTTACTCATATTGCTGGCATAATAACGGATAAAGTCCAAATCATTACTCCCTGATAAATACCATAACGCTTCTGCAAAATTAAAAATAATATTGGTCTTCCGTTCAGGTACATAACAAATGCGTTCAACTGGCGATTCAATACCATACGTATAATTCAGAATTTCTCGGCTTCGGTTACCACGCGGCTGATTGTAGAATTGGGGCTTATGATACACTTTAGCAAGAGTATACAAATACGCATCATGAAAATGATTAAAGATCATAAGCAATAAGCCTTTCTTGCAATAGCTGTTCCAACTGCTGAATACAATCTTCTTCCGTATGATACGTTACATAATCAACCGGACATACCGTGTGTAAACCTCTAACCAGATAAGCATATTGTTCAAGATCATGATCCAATAGCAAAATCATATTTTTTTGCATAGCAGATGCCCAACCTATTTCTATATGTGTTCCAGGTGAGGCTGGGATACCGGGCAAAGCTACAAATAAATCACATTTCTCAATTTCGTCAAAATCAATTTTGGTACATTGTTCTGGAGGCATAAACTTCTGTCCCCACTGTTCTCTTTTGTGCGCATTATGTACCTCATAACCTCGATGTTCAAAAAACTCAATTAATCTGATCAAAAAATCCTGTGTACCTTTTTCTAAAGTAGAAGTTTCCATATTCATCAGATTTTTAAAAGGAGCTGCTAAAAATAATTTTTTATTCATATTCTATCCTCCAATGATGGATTTAATTCCAATATATACTAAATAATATCATTTAATGTTATTTTAGTAAATAAAGGGTATTTATACAGAAATGTTTTCTACTATGAGGAAAGTGTATAATAGACTCAATATTTAATGATGATATTTCATTTAGGAGGAACTACTTTGTCTGTCGTTATTGATGAACTGTATGCAGGGATTGCTGTTATTATTTTTAATGCCGAGGGTCATGTCTTTTTGCAAAAGCGGCTTGATGTCGGACAATGGGGTATCCCTTCAGGACATGTTGAAAAAGGGGAAACCGTCACACAAGCAGTTGTACGAGAGATCAAAGAAGAAACAGGACTAGACGTAGAAGTGACACGCTTAATCGGAGTTTATTCTGATCCAGATAGCCAGATTTTTGAATACCCTAATGGAAAAAATGTTCATTTTATTACCAATTGTTTTGAAGCGGTAATTATCGGTGGCGAGCTTATCGTTGACCCTAAAGAATCGCTTGATTATCAATTTTTCCCTACCGACCAGTTACCTACCAATTTACTTCGTATGCATCCTAGATGGTTAGCCGATGCACTAGAACAGCGTCCTCAAGCTTTTATTCGCTAACTCTTTTTTATAATCGAAAAAACAATAAAGAAGGCAGACCTTTAACAAGGTTTGCCTTCTTTTTTACTTATTTATTATTTTTTTAAGAAATTAAGCTTAATTCTATATGAATAACTGCAGTCATTTCCATCGCTTTCATTACTCTTTCTAGCTTATCCGTGGTCGCTCCATAATACTCATGACGTTCATCTCTGGAGACTTGTGACTCAGATACATTTAATCTAGTTGCTAACTCAGCTTGTGTCATACCTTTATATATGCGATATGCTATTAGATTTTTTCCAAGATCAGATAGGCTATGAATCGGATTAAATTCTCCTTTTTTGACACGTTCATAGTACGCAACTTCTTCTTGGAGTTGCTCATGAAATGAAATTAATGGCTGAATCGCCATTTCCAACTGTGTACCTTCTAATCCCAAATCAGATAATCGTTGATATTCTTTTTCAATATATTCTTTATCTGTTTCTAGCTTTTGTAGAGATTTTTGATAAGCCATATCATTTTTGATCATGATAATCTACCTCCTTTACAATTTGGATAATACCCTTTGGCAAAAATGTATCTCTTGTTTTACGAAAAGCGGCAGGAAACATTTGTTCATAACCATATTCATCTAGTATTCCACACCCTTGTCCAACGTGCGGATATAATTCTATATGATATTTGTGCCACATGGGTAATTGTAGCTTTGAAGAATTATGATCCGGTATTCTTTCAGACCATGTCCAAATTTGATCTGGTTCTAAACTATTTAGTGCTTCTGTTATTCTTTCCAAATCAAAAGGGTCGACTACAAAGTATCCATCAATATCACTTGGACTTGCTTTATCTTCTACAAAAGAACCATCAATAAAAATTTCTTCAATTCCTACTTGATGAAGCTGGTTAACCATAATTTCTAAATTACTGACTAATAATTTTCTCCATTCTTTATTCCAAGGTTGATCATATGCTGGACCCTGAACCAATAAAGAGTGTTTCAATTGTTCTATAGTCAATTGATAATCTTTAGGCTCCAACACTCCATTTTCGTTGAATTCCAAATACATATGTCTATCTCCCTATCATAACTTTTATATTATCTTAACATATAAGTTAACTTTAGAAAAGAGTATTAGTTTCATGTCTAGCTATTTGTTTTGCCAATTTATTATATGTACTTTTATTATTTTATATATTGTTTCTTTGCTTTTTTCCCCATCCTTTCGAATCCTATTCTCATCTCAAACTTTTATTTCAATTTCCTTACCACCCTTTTTTTACCAACCATAAGCAAAAATATTGTTACTATTTCAAGAAGGTGATGTAACTTTTTATATATTCATTTCGTTTACAATTAAGTGCAGATGTCATGTTTCTGCTTAAATGGATAGCTGGGATTAGCGAATTTATTTTCGTTAATTACTTGTTGCGTCCATTTAAAAAAAGTAGCATTTGTCCGATAATAAGATTTGACCACCAGTATAAAGGAGTACTTAGATACGCATGAAAAAGCATTGGAAGAAATACTCACTTGCCCTAATGGCAGTGTTGCTCGTTGTCTATGTTCTAGGGGTTAATTTCCCCAAATCGTCTGTTCTTGCACACAAAATATGTAGCTCCTGGGTAGCCGCTCAAAACGAATTATTTTACTATGAGCATCATAATGTATTAAATGAACGCAATGTCGCACTAGCCGCAGATTATGTTGTTCCTACAGGTACAGCCGATAAAATCCCTGTACTGATGTACCATTATATTACTCCGCAAAAAGATAATACTGAACCGACAAACAATTCTATTGTGAATTTGGAAGCTTTTGAAGCAGATATGAAATACTTGCACGATAACGGTTATCACACAGCAACACTACAGCAGTTAGAAAAATATGTGGATGAAGAAATATCGTTACCCGAAAAAACAGTGGTGATCTCATTCGATGATGGATATCAAAATAATATTATTTATGCGTATCCTATTCTGAAAAAGTATGGTTTTCATGCCACCCTATTTGTAATTGGTTCACGTATTCAAGCCAAAACAACAGTGTTCGATCCACACAAAACAAGCTATGTGTCCAAAGAAGAAATGGAAGCTTCGAAAGATGTATTTGAGTACAACAGCCATACGTATAACCTGCATTACAAAACATTACTTCACTGTGGCGATGATTATGCCGCAGGTATGAATGAAGCTAGCTTTATCGCTGATGATAAAATTATGCGTTCTGAAGCAGGCATCAATACACCATATTTTGCGTATCCTTTTGGAGATTTCCGGATGCAAATGGTCTATGCACTTAAAGAGTCAGGTTACCGAATGGCATTCACTGTCCATCAAGGATTTGTTCGACCAGGCGATGATCCGTTAACATTGAAGCGATTAACCGTCGTATCCAATACCAATATCGGAGAATTACTGAATATGGATCATGATCCTGACGGCACCTCCCCTGTTGCACCTTAATATAAGAATGATTATTCAATAAAAACAAGCAAAAAAGCGACTTCTGGATAGATATACATCCTATCCGTTGAAGTCGCTTTTTTTGCTTATGAATAATAGAAAAACTTAATTGGCTGTCGGCAATGCAGGAAGGTCGGCTGGATTTGAAGGTTCAGTTGGACGATCAAGCAAACCGCCTACTCCATAATCTGCAAAGTTTTTGATAAACTGCAATGCTTCGGCACGAGTTAATGCTTTGCTTCCTTTGAATGAAGCGATAGATACTTGAGAAGCATCACTACCGTTAGCCAGACCCAAAGCTAACATATATTGAATCGCATTATTACCGCTGTAATTGACACCTTCCGCAGAAGAGATTAACTCCGCCACTTGAGTACGAGTTAGAATTTGATTACGAGTCGATGCATTGGTATAGCTACTCACCGGATAATTCAAAGCTTTGGCACGAACATAATAAGGATTCGCCCAATTGCCTGTTTTGCTACTGGTCACTTCGGGTTCAAACGTACGAATCAACATCGCCAAAAATTCGGCTTCACTGACTGTTTTGTTCGGTTTGAATTGACCGTCTTTGTATCCGTTGACTAAGCCAGCTTCATAACCCCATTGAATCGTATCTTTTGCCCAGTAATTATTCGAAATATCTGAAAAAGGAAGTCCATCTGCCGCTTGTGCTTTAGTAGCAAACATAGTGCCGAACAAAGACACTACCAGACAAAGCGTAAGTCCAATCTGAAATACTGATTTTATTTTCATCGGTGTGCACCTTTCTGATCTGTGTTATTTTAACGTGTTGTAAATTGCAAGATTAGTGGAGTGGTCGATGTGACTTGTTGATCACTATTCGCTGATGGCTTCGCCTGGATACCTTTTTCAATAATGATATTATACGTTTCATTTTTGGCAAATCCACTAGCTGTTGGTGTGATAAAGATACGATTCCATTTGACAGATAGATTCACATTGGTGACTACTTCTCCGTTACTGTTAAGCACGGTGACATGATCAGCTGTAATCGAAGAAGGATCGATATATTTATATTGTTTATTTTTGAGTGCAACTTGCAAGCTGATACTTACCGGAATCGAAGGAGATAATTGTGCTTTGCTTGGCAAGTCTTTAATACCCATAGACTGTTTGATTTGTGCTAGTTGCTTCTGGAAATTAGTATCTGTTACGTTTTTGCCATCCAATTTAGCTTTTAACCAGTCTGCGGCTTTACCTGATGTTTTGGCTGTATTCAGTTGTTGTGTTGCTTGTTGAGTCGGTGTTGGTGTTGGAGCCGCCACAGGGGCAGTAACACTTGTGCTTGGTGTAGATGGTTGGCGTGGAATACCGCCACCACCGCCTCCTCCGCCCCCACCACCTGATGGAACAGCCGCTACCAGATTAGTAGGTGCTGGCGTGGTCACGACGGGTACAGTTACGGCTGGTGTTGGATTCACGACAGGTGTTGGTGCTGGAACGACAGGCTTACTTTCAACAATGGGTGTAGAATCGCTAGGTGTAGATAGTGTCTGACCGGAGATAAATTTGCCTGTGGATTCATTACCTGTTGTATCTACTGTTTTTAATGTAAATGAGTACGTCGTCGATGGAGATAAATCTTCTGCTTGATATACATTTTGAGTAACAGAAGTCACGAATTTGCCTGCATCATTGTAGATATTTACTTTTGCAAAATCTTTGTCTGCCGGGTTTTGCCAATTCAATGTTAAGGAATGAGTAGTTGTGTTACTTACAGTTAAGCCACTCACTTCTGCTGGAGCTGTTTTGTCTACTTTAGGAGCGAATGTAACAAATCCATATCCGTATGAGTTATCTCTTCCTGTTGCTCCTAGATCGACTGTATAATTTTCCAAATCGGTACGTAGATTCGCTATAGATTCGGAAGGATGTTCTTGTTTTAAAATCGCTAGTATACCTGCAATATGAGGAGCTGCTTGAGACGTTCCGCTAGCTACAGCATATTTGCCATTAAGATACGTAGACACAATATCAACCCCAGGTGCAGAGACCTCTACTTTGGGACCTGTAGATGAAAAGTCACCACGATTTAAATTTTTGTCTACTGCTGCAACAGCGATTACACTACTGTATTGTGCAGGGTAATTGACTGTATCTGTGCCTGCTCCACTATTTCCCGCAGAACATACAACCAAAATTCCATTTTTATATGCTTTGTCGACCATATCATGCAATGCTTGTGAATCATATTCGGTTCCCAAAGACATATTGATAATATCCATATGATTTTGGATCGCCCAATCAATACCTTCTAATACATCTTGTAGATTTCCTTTACCATCTGCGCCCAATGCTTTGACACCATATAATTGCACTCCAGGAGCTGTTCCTGTTACAGCACCATCGCCGCTATGAGCTGCAATAATCCCGCTGACATGAGTACCATGTCCATTATCGTCTGCATAAGATGTTGTATAGTCTACAGTCGATACACCACCAGCAATAGTGAGCTCACTATGAGGGGCTACACCAGAATCAATCACAGCAACTTTGATGCCTGATCCGTTATATCCTTTATCCCACATTTGGTTAGGCTGCACTGCTTGATAATTCCATTGTGATTGTTCGGTGGCATTGACTGTCGAACCTAACACTTGAAAATCGGATGAATCGGTGACTTGAAAAGGAACATTACGTTCGATATAAGCAATATTAGGATCTTGCACAAGGTCTTGTAATTCACCTGCACTGACAGTCGCAGAAACCGCAGGCAATGTTTTAAATTCATGCTGTACTTCTACACTTTGATCAATAGCTGCTTCTTTACCCGCTGCATTTTTGTACACAATCACGACTTCTTGATCTGGCCCTGTTGCAGAAGGAACTGATTCTTCCCCGTAGACTAAGCCGGTATGAACTAGAGATAATGTAAGCAACGAAGAAGCTACGATAGCGATATATTTTTTCATTCACTGATTCTCCTTTGATAGATAAAATGAAAGCCTTTGATGCAAGATACTATTTATAGTACGCATATTTTTTCAATTGAGATTACGTAAAATTAAATAGCGAAAAATATAATTTTAGACAGTAAAAAACGACGTTACATTCTACTCAAGTGATGCCTTTTCTACTCTTTCGAGCAATTTCGACATTTACCTTATAGCATTTATCGGATGGCTTTTAGGAATTATGTATACTAAATAACAAAAAAACGTCCTTTCCAATGGAAAGAACGTTTGCTTACGTAACTATTTAGTTATCTATACCAAATGATGCAATACGAAAACGATTGTTGCCACGCAACATATCTATTTTAGCATCGAGATACAGGTAATTAACCTCTTGGTACTTCTGTTGCGTTGAACAGTTTTGCATCCAAAGGTGCACCTGCAAATTCTTGCATATCTTTAACGAATTTTTGGAAATGAGCGCTTGCGTTGTGTTCTTGTACCGCTTGCTCGTCTTTCCATTCTTCAACCATTGTGAACAAGTTCGGTTGGTGAAGATCACGCATTAGTGTGTAACGGATATTACCTGCTTCTGCTTGAGAAGCACTAACCAAACCTTCTGCTTCTACTAAAAATTCTTCTACTCTGTCAGGTTTAATCGTGATATTAGCATGAATAACAAACATATAAGTAAACCTCCTATAAGTATATAATGTAATATGATTTTTTTAATGTTCTAAAAATCTCACTTACTAATTATAACCTATATGATGTCAAAACCCAAATTATATTGTAAACCTACGAAATTCAGCTACGGCTAATAACACATATAGATATACAAAAGGCTACTTCCCGAAAGAAATAGCCTTTGTATAGTACAGACTTATTTACTTATTAAACTACAGGCAACTGCATCACTTCATATACTTTAACGTTCAAAGGTGCAGCCGCCATATCTTTTGTATCATTGATATGCTTCAGAAAATGAGCACTTTGTTCGTGGGCGGTAAGCGCTTCTTGGCTTTCCCATTCTTCAACCATGGTAAATAGGTTGGATTGATGTAAATCCACCATCAGTGTATAACGAATATTGCCTGCTTCTGCTTGTGAAGCACTCACAAAAGGATCAGCAAGTTGTAGAAAAGTTTCTACGTGTTCTGGTTGAATCAATATTTCAGCATGAATTACTAACATTGGGGTAAAGCCTCCTATAAATAATAAACTGGCACGACTTATTAATTATATAGTAATTCCGCTCAAAACCCAACTATAACTCTAAGAATACTCATTAGATAAGCAAATTGAACAAATTCAGATCCCGATTAAGCTCTGTATATTTAATACCATGAGCTTCCATTCGTTCGACCAGTGCACCGTAATCTTCCGGTGTACTAAGTTCGATACCGACTAACGCTGGCCCATTTTCTTTATTATGCTTTTTGGTATATTCAAAGCGAGCGATATCATCATTTGGCCCTAATACTTTTTCCAAAAATTCACGTAGAGCACCTGCACGTTGTGGGAAATTAATCATAAAGTAATGCTTCAATCCTTCATAGATCAGTGAGCGTTCTTTGATCTCTTGCATACGATCAATATCGTTATTACCACCACTGATAATACAGACAACCGTTTTTCCTTTGATCTGCTCGCGGTACATATCAAGCGCCGCAATAGGCAAAGCTCCTGCTGGTTCCGCTACAATCGCATTTTCATTATATAGATCCAGAATCGCCGAACACACTTTACCTTCTGGCACTTTCACGACATCGTTTAACACCTCGCGGCAAATATCGAATGTGAGCTGACCGACACGCTTCACTGCTGCACCATCAATAAATTTATCAATTTCACCGAGTGTGACGACTTCATTACGAGCAATTGCTTCACTCATAGACGCCGCACCTGCTGGTTCGACACCGATCAATTGAGTGGTAGGACTCATCGTATGCATATATTGCCCAACGCCAGCAGCCAGACCACCGCCGCCAATCGTTAGAAAAATATAATCAGCCGGTACATCTAGACTTTCCATAATCTCCATCCCGATCGTACCGTTACCGGCAATAATCTTCGGATCATCAAATGGATGAATAAATGCCATGCCTTGTTCTTCACATGTTTTCATCGCTTCTTCATAAGCATCGTCAAATGTATCACCGACTAGAATTACTTCTACATTTTGACCACCGAACTTTTTCACCATTTTTACTTTTTGGTTCGGTGTTGTGCTTGGCATATAGATTTTGCCATGAATATTAAGCGCATAACATGAAAAGGCTACACCCTGCGCATGGTTACCTGCACTAGCACATACAATGCCTTTGTCCAATTCTGCTTGAGAAAGACTACGAATACGGTTATACGACCCGCGAATTTTGAATGAACGAACGACTTGCATATCTTCACGCTTTAAAAAGATATTGCATTCGTATTTTTCAGATAATGTATTGTCTCGCTGTAACGGGGTACGCACAATTACTTCGCGTAATACATGATGAGCACGGACGATATCTTCCATGCCTACGATTTGCGGATTATATTCACCAGTTGCTGTCATTGATTCTCTCCTCACTCCAAACGCCTCATTGATCTCAACCATCTCTATACGGTTCTCAACGTTTTCTCATTTATCTAAAGTACTCCTAACGTACCCTATTTTCAAGCTTAACCGAAGAATTTGTTGAAAATTAATCTAAAACCAACAAAAATCTTACATTTCTTTCTATATACAAAAAAACCTTTTCCCTAAAGGAAAAGGCTTAAATGCAGGTAGCAACCATCGCCCTATTACTCAACAACGATGACATCGACACCCATATCTTGTAAATCTTGAATCGCTTCTTGAGGCAACTGATCATCGGTTACAAAACGATTCAAATCTTCCATACCCATCAGACGTACTAATGATTTGCGGCGAAACTTCGTACTGTCTGTTAACAGAATCAATTCGTCTGAAATCTCAATAATCTTTTTCTTTAATTGTACATGTGCTTCAGAAGGTTCGGTTAACCCGCGTGTTAGATCAAAGCCATGACAGGAAAATAGAAATTTATCGACATGATAACTTTCGACCATTTTCTCTGCATGAATACCTGTATTCGCCATTGAATCTCGATCCAGGTAACCTCCAATCACAATCACATTGATCTCGGTTTTTTGTACCAATTCGTTAGCAATCGCTAGTGAATATGTCAGTACAGTTAATGATCGATTAGGCAATTGTTTGACCAAATGCAGGCAAGTTGTACTTGCATCCAGCGCAATCACATCACCGGGTTCAATCAAAGATAAGGCATATTCGACAATTGCTTTTTTCTCTTCTAGGTTCTGTGTCTCACGCTGAACAGCAGGAGATTCATATTGTTCCCGATTACGGTTAAATACGGCTCCGCCATGCGTACGAACTACAGCGCCTTCATGTTCCAGACGTTCCAGATCACGTCTTATTGTCTCTTCAGTTACTTGAAAACGGCGACTGAGTCCGGATACCCGCACAGTGCCTTCCGCTTCCAAAATTCGCAGCGTCTCCAGCTTGCGTTGTGCTGCGGATGTAGTGTCTTGTCGCTTTGGATTCTTGCTGCTCATGGAGTTACACCTGGCCTTACTATTGTATATTGTCAAACGTATATAGGTCAGCATCTAGTACAATGCTCATTCGTGTCGAAACGATTCGTGTAAGCGTTTATCAATAGCTTTAGCTATATACTCTAATGATACCGTATTTACCTTACAGTAACAATAAAAAATGAAAGAGAATGTCTACTTTAGTCGTTTATTTGTACAAATAAATTTCAATTTTATAAAAATTTTGTCAATAAGTGACCCTGTTCAGACATCTATTAGCATTATGATCGGATAACAATAATGGCTCACAGATATCTTTTTGTAGATAAAAGTATAAACTATCATCCAACCCACATATGTTGAAATCATCTCTATTGTATTCATAAATTTTGACTAGATATCATTAAAAAAGCCTGTATAACTCAACAAGGATAAACGACCTCCTTATATACGCTACACAGGCTTGGGATTATTTCTATGCAAAAATGCTTACACAATTCGACTTAAAAAATGATTTAAAAAACGTGAAGAATCTACATCTAAAGCAACATCAATATGCGGTAATAAAGTATCGTGTTTGCCTGTTGTATTTCCTAGTGTATCTTGTTCTGTACATTCTACATGTACTGCATATGAAGTTGTGCGCACGATCGTTGGATCAATCGCTACGCCGACAGCTAATGGATCATGTAGAGCACAACCTTTACCACCTGTTACAATCTCATTATATGCACCCATATAAAATTCTGTCATATCTGCTAAAAAAACAGATAACGAACTGTTTTCCCGTCTCCACTCATCCAGATGAACACCGGTTAACAATGTTTTCATCGTGACGTCCAGTCCAACCAATGTAATCGGCATGCCAGAGGTTAACACAAGCGCCGCGGCATCAGGATCAGAATAAATATTGGCTTCAGCATATGGAGTGACATTCCCCGGTACCGTTACCGCTCCTCCCATGATTACTAATCGTTCAATAGTATGTACGATCTCTGGATTGGTCTGAATAGCTTTGGCGATATTGGTTAGAGGGCCTACAGCAACCACAGTCACTTTTCCAGGAAAAGCCATAATTTGCTGAACGATAAAGTCAGATGCACTCATCGTCTCTGCTTGACGCTCAGACGGTTCCCGATACTGATTACCAATACCATCTTCTCCATGAATATGACGGGCAAATGGCTTCGTATATTCTCGACTCATCGGCTTGCTTTCTCCGGCATAGACTGGAATTTCTTCACGCTCTAATTTGTCGAGCACTACCAGTGTATTACGTGTTGCTTCTTCTACTGTAATATTGCCGAATACCGTCGTCACTCCCAAAATATCCAATTCAGGTGAATGAGCCGCGTAGGCTAGCGCTAATGAATCATCGATCCCTGTATCTACATCTAAAATAACTGATTTCATATATCCCGTCCCCTTCTTATATGTTCATTGCATTTTATCATATGTGGTGAAGGTGTAAAGGGATACAAATTGAAATTCATTCTATCTATACAACAGATCACAAAACAACACTGCTGTAAATTAACTATATTTGGTTTTTTAGTATGGTATTATTCATAATTTGTGTAATACCTAACATGAATATTTTAATGATACCGTTTACGTGATACCTATTTAGCTGAAAAGTAGAATGAACTATAGTCAATAGCTTGTTTTTTTTGTAGAATGGGAAGACATGTGATGTAAGATATCAATTTGAGATATCTATTGTAAGCAATACTGATCGTAAGTAGATTTGTTCTAGCTCGATCCAGGTATACGCACTACAACAATTGCTGATGTACATGAAGAAGTCAATGAAATGGAGGATTTTATGAAGAAATCTAGGGTAATGTGGTTAGTAATGGCTCTCCTTCTTTTCTTTGGAGTATCTACAGGAAGCTTTGCCACGACTGCACAAGCACAGGAAGGCAAAACTTATCAAATTGCTACAGATATTACTTTTGCTCCTTTCGAATTCCAAAATTCAAAGGGACAATTTGTAGGAATTGATATGGATCTTATGGCAGCAATCGCCAAAGACCAGAACTTTAGTTATGAAATTAAACCTCTAGGATTTAATGCCGCTGTTCAAGCACTTCAATCTAATCAGGTTGATGGTGTTATTGCAGGTATGAGCATCACCGATGAGCGCAAACAAACATTTGATTTCTCCAAGCCTTATTTTGATTCTGGTGTAGTCATGGCTGTTAAACAAGATAATGACACTGTAAAAACGTATGAAGATTTGCGTGGCAAACGTGTAGCTGTTAAAACAGGAACAGAAGGCTATACTTTTGCTGATTCGATTAAAGATAAGTATGGATTTACTATGGTTCCATTCGATGATTCTTCACAAATGTACGATGATGTAAAAACAGGAAATTCAGTAGCTTGTTTTGATGATTATCCTGTTTTGGCGTATGGTGTTACACAAAATACAGGACTTAAATTAGTTACTGAAAAAGAACCGGGTGGTTCTTATGGATTTGCTGTAAGCAAGGGACAAAATCAAGAACTATTACAAAAGTTTAATGCTGGTCTTGCAAATCTTCGTAGTAATGGAGAATACGATAAGATTTTAGAAAAATATTTAGGTAAAGACGGTAAAGGCGTAGTTACAGAGAAATTAAGTCGGTGGGAATTAATTCAACAATCTTTCCCTTATCTAGTAAATGGCTTATTAAAAACTCTACTTTACACTATTGTTTCTTTATTCTTTGCGTTTATTTTAGGTCTAATCTTTGGATTTATGAAAGTTAGTCATAATCGTATTTTAAGAGGTATTGCAACAGTATTTGTTGATGTATTCCGCGGAGTTCCATTGTTGGTATTAGCATTCTTTATTTATTTTGGTATTCCAGGAGCTTTAGGATTTACAATGCCATTGTTCGTTGCTTCCATTTTGGCATTAAGTCTGAATGCAGGGGCATATGTAACTGAAATTATTCGTGGTGGTATTCAATCAATTGATCGTGGACAAATGGAAGCTGCTCGTTCACTAGGGCTACCTTATCGTACAGCCATGATCAAAATTATTATTCCACAAGCTGTTAAATTAATGATTCCTTCTTTCATTAATCAGTTAGTTATTACATTGAAAGATACATCAATTTTATCTGCAATCGGTTTAGTTGAATTGACTCAATCCGGTAAAATCGTTATTGCTCGTACACTGGATTCATTTACAATCTGGTTAATGGTTGCTCTAATGTACCTGATCGTGATTACCATTCTTACTAAAATCTCTAACCACATCGAAAGGAAGGTCAGCAATGGATAAAATTAAAGTTACCGGTCTGAAAAAAAGCTTTGGTTCCAATCATGTACTGAAAGGTATCGATCTGGAAGTTAAAGAAGGCGAAGTGGTATGTGTTATTGGTCCATCCGGTTCTGGTAAAAGTACCTTCCTTCGTTGTATTAATCGTCTGGAAGATATTACAGCAGGTACCGTTATTGTCGATGATCACAATATCAATGACAAACAAACCGACATCAACAAAGTACGCGAAAATATCGGAATGGTATTCCAGCATTTTAACCTTTTCCCGCATATGAGTGTTATCAAAAATATTATGTTAGCTCCAACTGAACTCAAAAAATCTTCTCCCGCAGAAGCTCGTAAAATTGCGCTGCAATTGTTAGATCGTGTAGGATTAGCAGACAAAGCCGACGCACTACCTAACCAATTATCGGGTGGACAAAAGCAACGTGTGGCAATAGCGCGTGCACTCGCTATGAATCCAGATGTGATGTTATTCGATGAACCGACTTCTGCACTTGACCCTGAAATGGTTGGTGAAGTATTGGGTGTTATGAATTCCCTTGCTAAAGAAGGAATGACCATGATGATCGTAACTCACGAAATGGGCTTTGCTCGCGAAGTGGCAGATCGTGTAATCTTTATGGATGGCGGTTATGTGGTCGAAGATGGTTCACCTGAAGAAGTATTTGGCAATCCTAAGCATGAACGTACGATTAGCTTTTTAGAAAAAGTACTTTAAGTTATAAAGCAACATGGTAGCATTAGCATTATGATGTTCGATTGTAGAAATCTGATTGATCTTAGTTGTTAGGTATAATGTCAAACGTTTAATTGATATAATAGACAAAAGACTGCGAATAGATTATTCGACAGTCTTTTGTTTTATCATCGTAGATTGTAGATGGATCATAGCTCCCAATACATAGTAGAAAGGTGTAGATCGATATGAAAAAATCAGGTTTGCTGTTAGGATCGGGCGTTCTTTTTCTAGGATTATTGTATTTGATTCATTTTCTATTACCCTACGACTTTAATGATATTCTTAGAGTCGTCACCATCATTTTAATTATTGCTACACTAGCTCTTTCAGGTACAATGGTCAGTGGAGATCGAATGCGTGCGAATCAAGCAATCGATCCTAGTTCCAGAGATCGCAATATGGTGAACTCATGGAGTATGTTGTTGTTCAGTTTACCTGTCTATATAGTAATGATCGTCTCGTATCTTTGGGGATAAATTGATTAATAAGTAGTGTTTTATTATTGTAGATTTATCTTACTAGCTATTTACTCATAACAAATAACACACTAAAAACCCTGCTCAATTGATGGATAAGCACTTTTCACTACAAAGTGTTCTGTATCCAAAAATGGTGTGCAGGGTTTTTGATATTTATCATATTCCTATCTATTCTATCAGTAATAAATGTAATTACTTATTCGACATTGCTATGTTTAGCAAATACATCATCATGTTGAACTTGCTTAAGCTGTCCGTAATTCAAGCAGACTGCGTCCAGTAATACATGTGTACATTGATCAAATAAAGATCCTAAAGGCTGAATACTTGGTGCTTCGCCTTCTCGTCTATACTTGGTCGCTGCTGGAATATGCAAGATTGTATCTGCTAGAGTACCTAGTGGCGATGATTCGTCGGTAGTCACCGCCACAATATGGCATCCTAACTCTTTGGCTTTGTCTGCGGTCCATACAGCCGCTTTGGTTGTGCCTGATCCAGATACAGCGATTAGTAGATCACCCGCAGCAAGTGCAGGTGTGACTGTTTCTCCAATCACATGGGAATCTGCACCTAGATGCATCAACCGCATTGCGAATGATTTAGCCATAAAGCCAGACCGTCCTTCACCGGTTACAAAAATACGCTGACTATTTACTAATTGGGTAGCTAGCTGTTGGATCGTTTCTTGTGGAACCTGCGTGATCACCTGACTAATCTCAGCAATAATCTGCTCTGCTGTTGCTGTCGATTGAACTTGGTTCATTGAATATCACTCCCTGTTA
This sequence comes from Paenibacillus sp. PsM32, assembly GCF_030433815.1. Lineage (NCBI taxonomy): Bacteria > Bacillati > Bacillota > Bacilli > Caryophanales > Paenibacillaceae > Paenibacillus > Paenibacillus sp. PsM32. The sequence continues at coordinate 1,311,058 of NZ_JARUWY010000001.1, forward strand.
TATAGTTATAAAGAAGCTAAAGGGTTAACGTTCTGGATAGCAAATTGGTTAATCTGTTCTCGAATCTGTTGCGCCGCTTGTTGAGGTTGAGCAGCTTGAGTAATCGCAGAACCCACAATAATCACAGACGGGGATTGCTGTAAAATTTTCGGTAATGTCGTTAACGTAATGCCGCCTGCTACCGCAATCTGAGGTGTTGCATGGTTAGCATTAGAAGTAGCATGAGCTTCATGTCTATTTGATTGCCCGACCTTTTGTCCGTTATGCTCTTGCTCGTCTTTGCTAACATGATGGCATAATACAGCATCTGTATAGCGCTCAAGATCTTGAATTCGATCAGGCGATACGCTGAGCAGATCAATCATTGTCTGCCCCTGATAGCGATGTGCTGTCTGCATACATAATTCTAATGTAGCATCTGGCGCCGCTCCCATAACAGTAGCGACATCTGCTCCTGCTTCAAAACAAAGCTCAAATTCGTATTTCGCATTATCAAATGTTTTGATATCCGCAACGATAATTTTATGTGGAAAAGCCTGCTTCATCTGACGTACACTTTCGATGCCAAATTCTTTGATTAGGGATGTACCCACTTCGATCCAATCAACATGTTGCTCTACTTGTTTGGCCATCGTTATCGCTTCTTGGATAGTCATTCGATCTAGCGCTAATTGCACACGTACTGGTTGTTGTTCACTCATACTCCTTCACTCCTTTACCAAATATAGAATATATTTTTTACATTATTAGATATAAAAGAATTACGCTGTTATATGTTGTGTTATTTTATGTGTTCACTACTCTTTGCATTACGTCGCACTGACTTTGCGTTTCCATTCGGGAGAAGTCTGAGGTTTCTGCGTCTGTGGCTTGCGTACCATCATTGTTAAGATCGCCGACAGAAGCAGTGATCCCGCCATAAACATATACGACGCATCGAACCCACCTGTCAGATCATTGAGATACCCTACAATATAAGAACCGGCAAATGAACCTAATGCTCCCATACTGTTAATCAATGCCATAGCTCCACCGGCTACATTACGTGGCAATACTTCTGGTACAATCGCAAAAAACGGACCATACGGCGCATACATCGCTCCACCAGCAATCACCAGTAGCACAAATGAAATCCAGAAATGATTTGGTCCAATGAGATAGGAACCGTAAAAAGCAAGCGCACCAATCAATAAGAACGGCCAGACAAAGTTTTTGCGACTTTGCATTTTATCAGAAAAGAATGAAGTCACTAGCATCAAAATGACAGCCAGTACGTACGGAACAGCCGCTAACCAGCCTGTTGATACCATATCCATATTCGGTGCTTTGGCAATAATAGATGGCAACCACATCACAAATCCGTACACCCCAATACTCCAGAAAAAGTATTGCAGACTTAACTTAATAACCGTAGGCGAACGAAAAGCTTCGCGGTAATTTTTTACTTGCTTCATTCCTGCTTGTTCACGTTCTAATTCATCTTCTAATGCTTGTTTTTCCGCATCGGTTAACCATTTGGCTTCTGAAGGCTTATCTTGTACTACTTTCCACCATACAAATGCCCAGATAATAGCTGGCATCCCTTCTATAATAAACATCCAACGCCAACCAACTGCGGTCACTAGATAACCGGAAATAATCGACATCCACAAAACAGTTGCAGGATTACCTAAAATCAGAAAAGTATTTGCACGTGAACGTTCTTTGTTCGTAAACCAGTGTGCATTAAAAACAAGCATCGCTGGCATGACCGCGCTTTCAACAACTCCAAGTGCGAACCGGATGACGATCAACAGATTGACATTGGTGATCATCCCTGTAGCGGATGCAAGTCCACCCCATAGAATTAATGACCAGAAAATCAGTTTTTTCGCACTTTTTTTCTCTGCATAATGAGCACCTGGAATTTGGAAAAAGAAATAACCTAGAAAGAAAAGAGCACCCAGTAACGATGACATCGCTGCTGAAATATTCAGATCATGTGCCATACCTGATGCCGCGCCAAAGCTATAATTCGCTCGATCCAGATAAGCGAGGCTATACGTAATAAAAATAACCGGAATCAGTCTTAACCAACGAGAAGCAGGTAATGCTGTCTTTTCTTGCATGTTTATTTCACTCCTTCCAAAGATGGGTCATAACGAGTAACGTCCTCAACAACTATATCTGTTGCTGGATATCTGGGATGATGTTCAATCATATATTGTAATTCATTTTCCAAAGGGTATCCTTCATGATCGCCGATCGATTGGACTGCTAAAGCTCCAATGGCACATCCTCTGGTAATCGCTTCTTCTATTGTCAGTCCAGCTAACCAACCACTAACAGTTCCAACAGCAAATCCATCCCCTGCACCTACCGTATCAATCACGTGCTCGACGATAAAACCAGGTACTGTGCCTGATTGTTCCAGCGTGCGATAATAAGCACCAGCCGGGCCTAATTTAACGACAACGGCTTTGACTCCTTGCTGCAAGTAAAATTCAGCAATTTCTTCAGGTATTGATGATCCTGTTAATATCTGTCCTTCTTCAATACCTGGCAACACGATATCAGCTTGAATAGCAAAATGGTTGATCGTCTCAATCATTTCAGTATGACTGCTCCACAATGCAGGACGCAGATTAGGATCAAATGAAATACTTCGATGGTGAGCACGCATCTGCTGAATTACATGCTGTGCAAATACACGATTACGATCTGATAATGCTAATGGAATACCTGTCATATGCAAATGACGTGCTGAGCTAAAATAAGTAGCATCCAGATCAGCTATACTCATCTGACTTGCTGCTGATCCACGACGGAAATATTGAACTTGCGGATCACCGCTGATGACTTTGGACTTGAGCTGAAATCCTGTAGGACGTTCTGTATCTATCTGTACATGATCTAGATTCACATGTTCACTCGCTAACTTATGTTGGACAAAAGTTCCAAATGCATCGGCACCGACTTTACTTGCCCAACCCGATCGAAGACCGAGACGTGCAAATCCAATCGCTGCATTGGCTTCAGCTCCTGCTAATCGTTTACTAAATAAAGCCACCTCATGCAGATCGCCTACTTCTTCAGCTACAAACATAGTCATTGCTTCGCCAAATGTCACAATGTCCAGTAATGTATTATCACTTTCTACAGGTAAGTTGGATGATGGTAAAAGCTTATTTCCATTTACTCTAGAGGTATCTGTTGTATGATCCATCGCAATGTTGCTCCTTCCTGCTGTGCTTAGTACATGGTTGTAATATTTAATCTCTGCATCATCAGATAAAGTAAATTCGATCGCCCGCCATGCTTGATTCGGAAGAAGTTCGATGACTTGTCGCCATAATGCTTTTTCCTCTATCGGTAAAGGAAGCGTTAGATATCTATTCTCTTGCTGAACCGAATGCTTCGCATGAATATAAGTCACATAAGGTGATAAACATTGCGCTGCTTCCAGTGCATCTTGTCCTGCATACAACCAGTTACCGATATCGAATGTCATTCCGATCGAATACCATTGCGAATGCGCTTGCAAAGTATCTAATTGTTCAAAAAATGAAAGTATATGTGCAGGATCTCCCCCGTATGTTGTCTGATCGTTTTCTATCCATAGATGAATTGGAGATACCGATGACTGTTCAGCAAAAAATTGATCCAAACTTGTAAGCAATACATCTATAGAAGATTGCACATGATCATAATGACCAAGTGATAACTTGACTGCATCTGCTCCTAATCGCTGTGCTTCTGTGAAAGAACGATATACTATTTCTTGATTCAGTCTATGATTCTTTTGCCATAACGATGAAGGTACAGAATAGACGGTATATAAAAGATTAGCTTGTTGAATCGCTTGTCTACACTGTTCTAAAGGCAAACTATCGTCTGACTCTACAAAAAGTTCACGACGAATCTCTATGCCCTGTGCTCCAAGATCAGCAATACGTGTAGTCACTTGTGATTGTGCAACTTCTCCATTAACGACATCTGCAAAAACAGAAGTAGGAATAATAGTAATCGACATTGATAATCTCCTTTCAACTACAAAGTAGAGCATTACTATCTATTTCATCTGCTCAATTCATATGAAAATGTTCAAAACAATAAGTTAATTTCAACTTAATAAATCGGTTTAGTAAATCGGTTTATGAGGTCAGTATAATGCAACTATTTTATAAATACAAGTCTTTTTGTAAACGTTATCTGTATTTATATGGTAAAAGGTACTTTGGACCCATTCTGAAATAAATAACTAATAATTAACTAATAAATATAAATTTATTTGCATTTAAATACATAATTATGTATATTTATTTTTTACATATAAAGGAGATGATGTTTTTGGAAACTGTGCCGACAGTGATTCGTCAAGCAACTACAGCAGATGTCGAAGCGTTGATAACTATTATGAATGAATATATTGGAGACTTTTATCAAAAGCCCAAACCATCTGTAGAAAAGCTACATCATCTGATTACGACGTTATTGGATCTGCAATTAGGGGTACAATTTGTAGTCGAGCAAAATGATCAGACTGTAGGATTTGCCACATTGTACTTTTCATTCAGCTCGATCAAAGCTGATAAAGTCACGATTATGAACGATCTTTATCTGCAAGAGCATTTGCGTGATACCGAAGTGGAAGTTCAATTGTTTAAGCATTGCCAGACGTATACTCAAGATCATGGATTTGCTCATATGAGCTGGGTAGCTGCACCGCATAATACACGTGCGCATCGCTTTTTTGATCGAATGGGATGTACGAGAGTCGATTGGGTCGATTATATGATTGTATAGCACCAAAAAAGACCGTCTAACATCAAATTGATCAGATGTTGGACGGTCTTTTTTTGATCACAAACGTATAGTTCTATCTTCATTCTGATAATCAAGTATTCATTTTATTGTATATTCATCGGTTGTGCCGAAGATTCGCGGATCATTAATGTACAAGTAAATTGCTTTTCTTGTATAGCTGGTTGTTCTTGTTGTGTACTCTGTGCAGAAATCGAAGCAAGTAACATTTCTGCGGCTTGTATGCCCATGTCATGCGAAGGTTGAACAATCGTAGACAATGTAGGGGTTAGCAATTCAGCAAACGGTATATTATCAAATACGATTAATGCCATATCTTGCGGAATCTGCAATTGATATTCTTTGAGAAAAGCAAGAACTTCAAGCAATACCAGATCATTACCTGCAATAATTGCTGTTGGTAATTGCTGTTGCTGTGCCCAGGTGCTTAATGTATGACGTAATTGCTTAACTTCATCCGATAATATCATCGGTGTGATCTGTGGTAATAGATCCTCCATCGCACGTGTATATCCATGTACTCGCTCTACACGAGTAGAAATAGACAGCGGTGCTGTAAGCATTGCAATATGTTGGTGCCCCGTATGGATCAGATGTTCTGTCGCTTTATACGCAGCTTGTTCATTATCTACAACGACACGACTTACCTGTACCCCTTCCAGCTTCCGATCTACAAATACTAATGGGAAGCCTTCTTGAACTAGCTTCTGATACAAAGGAGTTAATTGACCGGACGGAAAAGCAATCACGCCATCTACTTGCTTGGAGCGCAACAATTCCAAATCTTCACGTTCTCTTGCTTCATCTTCATCGGTATTGCATAGAATTACGCTAATGCCCTGTTCCCGACAATAACTCTCAATCCCCCGACAGATTTCCAAAGAAAATTGATGCAACATATTTGCAACGATTACGCCAATCGTAAACGTACGTTTTTGTTTGAGACTGCGTGCTAGTACATTCGGACGATAATCCAATGCCTGAATCGCCGCAGCTATTTTATCTTTTGTATTACTGCTCATATATTCATAACGCCCGTTAAGATATTGGGAGACTGTACTTTTGGATACTCCTGCTTCACGAGCTACATCTGCCATTGTCATTTTCGCCATAGTTACTGCCCTTTCTCTATGATCCGAGTGTAGTTACAGATGCTCATACGGATATGGTTGATCTGTGTTTGAATATTATCATAGCGTAAGGACTCATTGTAGCACAAATGGCTATTTTTGAAGAATATCTCATCTGGTTGCTACGCTGTAAAACAAGCATAAAGATTGACATCAACAAATATGTGTATATACTCATATTTATGAGAAACGATAATTCTAATCTGCCCAAAACAATCGATTACACAGCAGAGTGCGCCTGCTTAAATTTTAGAAAAGCGTCACGTTTTATTACTAGCCTATATGATGAGTATTTAAGACCTGTAGGGCTTCGAGCGACCCAGTTATCATTACTGATGGCACTTGAACAAGCAGGCTCGGTCACTATTACGACTCTTGCTGAATTACTTTTGATGGATCGGACTACACTGCCACGCGATCTAAAGCCACTTGAACGAAATGGATGGGTATCAATTACACCAGGAGAGGATCGTAGAAAACGTTTTATTGCTTTGACACCTGACGGTCAGCACCTTCTCAACACAGCATTACCATTATGGGAACAAGCACAAGTTCGTGTACAAGAGTATATGGGCGAAGATCGTTATAGAGGTTTACTTGGACAATTATCTGATATTGTGAAGCTAAATAGATAAAATTAATTTTTTTTGATCAATTAGGTGTATATACACTTATTTTAGAAAGGATCGATATATACATGGCTGATATGAAAAAACATCCTACTGTTCTTCGTTATTATGAATCGGTTGCGCAATCTACCCCTGTCAAAAATGAAATTCTTGATTATGATTGGATACGTGAATTATGTCTGGACGCTGGAGCAGATGATGTCGGAGTGATTTCTATGGAACGTTCCGAATTGGATGATCAACGTGAAGATATTCTATCTGTATTTCCACATGCTAAAACGATGATTAGCTTTGTTGCTAAAATGAACCGAGAACCGATCCGTACCCCTGCTCGCTCACTTGCTAATATTGAATTTCATCATACAGGGGATAGGGTAGCAGATATATCTCATAATATCGTATCTACATTAGAAGCACGAGGCATACGGGCTTTGAATGCAGCTATGGGGTTCCCGATGGAAATGGATAAGTTTCCCGGCAAAGCATGGGTCGTTTCACTTAAACCTGTAGCGGTTGCAGCAGGCTTAGGTAAGATAGGGATTCATCGCAATGTCATCCATCCCAAATTCGGTAATTTTATTCTACTAGGCGCTATTATACTAGATGCTCCGGTTAGCAAAGAAGACCGTCCAATCGACTATAATCCTTGTCTGGAATGTAAACTTTGCGTAGCCGCCTGCCCGGTAGGTGCAATCGGTGCGGATGGACAATTCAATTTCTCATCTTGTGCTACACATAATTATCGGGAATTTATGGGGGGTTTTAGCGATTTTGTAGAGACGGTAGTAGAGAGCAAAAATACGAAAGAATTTCGGAGCGAAGTACCGGCAACTGAAGCGGCTTCGTGGTGGCAAAGTTTGAGTTTTGGTGCTAATTATAAAGCGGCTTATTGCTTATCTGTTTGTCCGGCAGGCGATGATGTAATCGGGCCATTTCTAGAAGATCGCAAAGGATTTATGAAAGATATAGTAAAACCGTTGCAAGCAAAAGAAGAGACTATTTATGTGATACCGAATTCAGATGCAGAAGCACATGTCAAAAAACGTTTTCCTCATAAAACGATCAAACGCGTTGGTAATGGACTGATACCCAATTCGATCGGTCTTCTGGTGACTCTTATGCCTCATGTATTTCAGCCAAATCAGTCAGCAGACTTAAACTGCACGTATCACTTTACGTTCACAGGCAATGAAAATAGACAAACCACGTTCGATATTCGCGATAAAAAGCTTCAGGTACAAGATGGTCTACAGGGTACACCCGACATCCAGATTACAGTAGACAGCAAAACATGGCTTAAAATCGTAGCGAAAGAAAAAAATGTAGGCGTAGCCTTACTCACAGGAAAACTACGGCTCAAAGGTAATCCTAAATTGCTGATGAAATTTGAAAAGTGCTTTGCCTAATAGCAAACGTAACATAATACTAGAGTACATTTTTATTTTGTAATTGATATGAAAAAGAAACCCTGATAAGTGATACTTTGCAGGGTTTCTTTTTTAGTTTAGCATGTAATAACAGAGACATATCCCTATATAAGCTAATATCACTTATGATTTGGAGCGAGCTGTATATTCTTTTGCAAGTATAGAATACAGAGAAGAATCATGAAATTCGCCTTTATAATACCAGTGTTCACGCATAATGCCTTCGCGTGTCATTCCAATCTTCTGCATCACTTTCTCTGAAGCGATATTAGCGGGGCGACAGGTAGCATAGATTCGATGTACATCCAATGTCTCAAATCCATAAGCCAATATAGCACGCGCAGCTTCTGTTACATAACCGTTGCCCTGGTAATCAGGATTCAGCACATAACCTATTTCAGCATTAGTGTTGTGGACATGGATACCAATCCCACCCATCAATACCCCTTCATCTTTCAAGCAAATAGCGAATTCATAATCTTGACGAGAAGATTGCTGTTGCTGAGCGATGGCCTCTTCAACATACCCCTTAGTATCTGCTTCAGTATTAGGCCCCCACGCAGTATGTTGGGTCACCTCTGGCAATTGCGTATAAGTATGAATCGCTTCCCAATCACTATGTTGTATTTCACGAATAAGCAGTCGCTGTGTTTCCAGTTGCATATATAATTCCTCCGTTTTATTGTTATTGTATTGAGATATTATAGTTATATGTAGTACAACTATCTATGTTGATGATCTTATAGAAATCTTATCTAGCTTGTGTGTACAAATAAATTTTGCCCATCTACTATCCAATACCAATATTTCTCAGGGATATCTTCAACAGAATTTTTATAATATCCAATCCATCCGTCGGGTACATATAATTCGTAAGAGGCAGGTTCAGGATAGTAAGATATCAATTCTTTGTGATCGAAATTTACATATAAAGAAGGATACATATCTGAAATATCTATATAGGTGTCTTGATATGTGGTTTGCTTCAATATATGTTTGAGTTCTTCTACTTCAACTTCGTCGTCTGCAATGTACTCCAAAAATGCTTTTGCTGTATCTTCGTTAACTACAGGAATATTAAATCTTTCTGAATAATCATTTGGATTTGGAACATGAAACCCCTTCTCAACATAAGCAACAATTAATTTTTTGAAATCTAAAAACCATATCTCCTTATCTGTCACAAACCATCGGTAAGAATCCATATATTGAACTAAAACGATTATATTTTCTGCATACTTCGGCTGCGTCTTCAATTTTTCTTCTCCTTTGTCTAACATGTGCTTTTCGTTAGTTTTCATTTACAACATATTATTGATCGGATAGCATAAAATGCGATTTTATTTTACTCTCAATAATCCTATCCATACCATAGATTTCAAAATAGGAAGTATCAAATGGTCGAATTTCGGCTTCAGGATGCTGTAATCCTTCATTTTCTTCTGTATCTGGTAACCTATCAAAGTTCCATTCTACATGTTTGCCTTTCTTGATCCCTATAAATACTCCTGAATAGAACTGAATAACCCCACTTGCCTTTTGAATCAATTCGTCTGTACTTAGAAATTCCGAATAGGCATTTGAAAATAATTCTACAAATGCTCGGTCACTACTCCCAAATACATCGAATGCAAACCAAATAAGATCAGAAGTTTCCTCTCTAATACAATTTATGATTTCAACAAGTTGTTCTCCTAAACAAGTAATCTCATTTTTAAAATGCCTTTCATGGAGTCTAAGTAGAAATGTGGATTTTTTTAAATCATTATCATTCAACTTACTCACTCCTTTTGATAACTTTATGCGTCATTTTGAAAGACTGAAAGCAAAGAACGACTTGTGATTTCAATCCAAAGTAAATCTTTTCTTTTTTTAAGACTCAAATGTTGATCGATTGGGAAATTGTCCATTTTCTCAAAAAAAATGTATTGATTTTTTTGAGCAGTAAAACAAATGATGCTATTATCGACTCCCCGTATACTATTTTATAACCTAAAAAATTCGAGTATAAAAAGAGGAAAATTTGAAAGATCTAAATCTATCAAAGTTTCCTCTTTCTCATATTTAATAATTTATTACTTTTAGAAGGGAGCTTTTTAATGAAATACTTTTCTATATTCTATAAGTTACTCCAATAAAGTAAATACTTTGAATATAAATTCCAGCTGATTATAATCTAATACTACTATTAAATTTTCTCAAACTATTCATAAAATCATCAAAATTTTCTGCTATTCGATATATTCCGTCTTCACTTTCTGGTTCTTCCCTAAATTCATTTTTCATAAAATAAATCCCTTTGGAAAAACCAGTATTCAGCAAAATTTTACTATTATCTCCGCTCTCACCTATAACTAAATAATGGGATGGAATTTCATCTTGATCTTTATTCCATATTTCTAAACTCATAGAGGATTCTACTTCAATTCCGTATAAAGCTTCTAGAGGGACTGCTTCATTCAGTTCTTCTACAACAAATAACCAATAATGCGTTAGTACAGTCCCACCATTATTATTTTTCAAAAAATTTTTATAGTCTTCTGGAAGAGAAACTTTATGAGAATCTATAAATTTTTGAATTTTAGATTCTGTAGCTTGACCAAATCTTCTTAATTTAGGATTTAAACCATCATTTATGATTTGTAAATAATGATCATATTCCTGTATAAATTTTAATATTTCATCATCTACAATTGGATATGGGCTAAAAACCCATCTTATGCAATTCAATCGATTTTCGAGTTTCATCTTATCCCATTGAAAAGGCGGTCGTTGCAATAAATAAGATAAAGAACGTCTCCATATCCATGGCTTTTTTTTCTCAAGCCAACTCTTCCAACTTTTTAATTTAGAAGGTTCCTTTTCACACTGCAGAGCAATAATTTTTTCTAAAGTAGTGTTAGCTAAATTTGCAGTAAAAGGACTAGCACTTACACGGTCATCTACTAAATGTGGCGTGAATTTAGTTTCGAATAAAATACGATGTAATGCAAGAAGATCAGTCTCTTCTTCAATAACTACTTGATGTTTATTCATTTAAAAATCATTCTCCTTCACTTTAAAATCTGCATTATTATTTTTATTTATAATATATTCAATACTATTTTGTTTTAAAAGAATAACTTTTAGATTGATCACATATTTCTTTGTCGTTCCATTAACAGTCATCGACATGCGATAATTTTCGTTATCGTATCTGCAGTGAAAAAAATAGTTTCTATCAGACGGTTACGTGCATTGAAGGTATAATTTTTCATGTTTTTAGATAGTATATTTATTGATCGTTATAATTTTATCAATTTGTGAATTAACATAAAAAAGTAGATGACTTATATTCTATAAATTATTTGATAACATTCAACTGCTTCATTATCATCTTCTGATCCAGTAATTGGAGCCAAAAATAAATCTAGTAAATCAGAATTTATAGTAATCACTAATAAGACACCTCACCATTTCTTAATTAACGTATAGTTTTGTATTTGTCCTGCAAGTGGGCCAACCAGCATATTACCTTCGGCATCATATTTCACCGCTTGGCTATTAACTGTAGCCAGACGATTGGCTGCACGATAAGTCATTGGTCTTGTCGCCTGTACCGTATACATCTGCAAATTCAATAGTTAATACTATAGTAGGATAAGAAAAATATTTAAATAAAAAAGAAATCTTGAAAGGAACAATCTTTCAAGATTTCTTTTATTTTTTAAAACAAACCGTTATAATTCTACTGGTTGTCCATTTTGACCTAACATCCCCATTAC